>CAWEQQ010000017.1:0-42244 GCA_963811155.1 uncultured Solirubrobacterales bacterium | reverse complement strand
TGGTCCATCCTGCAAGTTCGTTGCGGTCTGGCGGCTGCAAATCTTCGCCTGGCGGCGTCCTCGGACCTCAATGTAGCCCCACTACACCTTCGGTCCTGCGTCCTCGCCAGTCTTGATTTTCGCTCGCCAGCCCATCAATGAACTTACCGGATGCACCACTAGCACAGGGCCGCAGAGGCCGTCTAGCAGTCGCTCGTCGGTCGCATCGGCCGGGCCCAGATAACGCTCGAGCGGAAGCGGGATGGCCGTGCCGTCGATCAGTCGCGCGTGCCGGCGCACGGTCGAACGGGCGCCGCCGCGCAGTCCGTCGCCGTACATACTCAGAGCGCTGATCACCGAATCCCAGCGAGCGCGCGTGCGAATCGCGTGTGCGGGGCCCCGGACGCGACCGCGTGCGCGTCCTCGATCGTGTCGACGTCGCGCAGCAGTGGCTGCTCGTGGACCCGCAGGCCGAGCTCAGCGAGCCGCGCCCGCTGCCTGATCCAGGTCAACTCGGAGCTCATCGGCACGTCGGCGAACGCGCCCGAGACGGGCTTGCTGAACCCCACGCTCCAGTAGCCGCCGTCGTGTGCCGGGCCGAGCACCGCGTCGACCTCGTCCTCTGCCAACGCGCGCATCCCGTCGAGCAGCAGTCGCGGCGTCAGCTGGGGCGTGTCCATGCCGATCAGCAGCGCCGGTGACTCGACGTCGTCGAAGGCCGCCTCGAGCCGCTCGCCGAGTCCGCTGCCGCGCTGCGGGATGACATCGAACCCTCTGCGACGCGACCGCTCGGGCGTCGCCCTCGAACACGAGCACCTTGCGTGCCGCCGGGGTACGGGCAACAACGTCGAGCGTGTCGAGCAGCGACGCCCGCGCCAGCCCGGCCGCCTCGTCCGCGCTGCACGGCGGCGTCAGCCTCGTCTTGGCGCGGCCAGGTAGCGGCTCCTTGGCGATCACGAGCAGAGCGACGGATCTCACGCGCCGAAGCTAATCCACTCGCGATTACAAAAAACGAAAGCGTGAACGCGTGAACGAACCCGTAAGACTCTGTTCACTATTCGCAAACCGCGCCAGGGGGTCAGCGGTGAACAGCAGCTTAAACGCTCGGCTCAGGCCTCTCTCGGGCAGCTTTGCTTGTGTCAGTCTCGCCGGCATGCGGCCGCTCCGCGTCGATCCGTCGAGAGCCTCCACCAGGGCCGTTCCGGGAGGCTTTCTGGCGCAGTCCCCTCCGGGGGCCGTGGCTGACCGCGGTGCTCGGACTAGTCCTCTTGATCGGCCTGCCGATCGTGATCGTGACCGGCCTGCTGTCCAACGACGCCTACCAGCCGGGACTCGGCGCGAACGCGCTCGGCCGGGACATCGGCGGCCCGCTCGACTTCTACCTGTTCGCGTGGCCGACGCACCCGTCCTGGCTGTACGCGCTTACCCAGGGACTGCACGTCTCGGTCGGACTCGCGCTGTTCCCGGTGCTGCTCGCAAAGCTCTGGTCGGTGATCCCGCGACTGTTCGAGTGGCCGCCGGTCCGCAACCCGGCGCACGCGCTGGAACGGCTCTCGTTGGCGTTGCTGGTCGGAAGCGCGCTGTTCGAATTCGTCACCGGCATTCTCAACATCCAGTACTGGTACGCGTTCCATTTCTTCTTCACCCCGGCGCACTATTACGGCGCGTGGGTGTTTATCGCGGCGTTTCTCGCCCACGTGGCACTCAAGTTCCCGACCATGCGCCGGTCGCTGAGGACCCGCGCGGAGGTACTGGGGGCGGCACCCGGTGAAGACGTTGGTTCGCAGTCCGTCGAGCGATCGCTGCGCGCCGCGAACCCCGCGCCCGCGGCGATGTCGCGCCGCGCGCTGCTCGCGACGGTCGGGGCGGGATCGGTCCTGTTGCTGCTGCAGGGCGCTGCTCAATCGATCGGCGGTCCCGTTCGAGCGCTGGCGTTCCTGCTCCCGCGCGGGCGCGTCCGCCCGGGCCCGCTCGGCTTCCCGGTCAACAAGACGGCGCTCGCGGCCGGTATCTCCGCTCAGAGCATCGGCGCTGGCTGGCGGCTTCACCTGGTCGGCGAACGGTTCGTCTCGCTCTCGCGCGAGCAGCTCCTCGCGCTGCCCCAGGAAAGCTACGACCTGCCGATCGCGTGCGTCGAGGGATGGTCGACGACACAACGGTGGACCGGCGTCAGGCTGCGCAGACCTCGCCTCACTGTGCGGGGTGCACCAGCCAGCCACAGTCACCACCCAGTCACTCGAACACGGCCTCTTCGGCCACGCGACTCTGGGTCACGAGCAGGTCGCCGACGAGCGCTCGCTGCTGGCGCTGCGCGTCAATGGCGTCGACCTCTCGCCCGACCACGGCTACCCCGCGCGGGTGATCAGCCCAGCGGTGCCGGGCGTGCACTGTACGAAATGGGTGTCACACATGACGTTCCGTCCGCTGCCCGAATGAGCCCGCTGGGGCGCTTCCGACCACGCTACGGCGCAAGTCCCGTGCACCTGCTCGCGTTGCTGTCGAGCTTCGCGATCGCCGGGGCCGCGGTGGTGGGATGGTTCCAGCGCCCCAGCGAGGTGGCCAACGTCCTCGAGTGGTTCGTCGCGGCAATCGTGATCCATGACCTGCGCGGCGATCTTCGCCAGCGCGCTCGCGGCGGGAGAACCGCCACGCGTGTTCGAGGATGGTCGGCAGCTGCGGGACTTCGTCCATGTCCGCGACGTCGCGCGCGCGAACGTGATCGCCTTGACCTGCCCGCAGGTTGAAGCGATTGTTTCGCTGCACGTAAGCTCTCCAGGGCGCAGCTTGCTGTGAATGATCGAAGTGATCCTCCCGGCTCTTGACGAGGCGCAAGCGATTCCCGGCGTGCTCGCGGCCATGCCCCCAGGCTTCGTGCCGCTCGTCGTGGACAACGGTTCTCGTGACCGATCATCGGAGGTGGCGGGGTCGTGCGGTGCGCGGGTGGTGCGCGAACCACAGCGGGGCTTCGGGGCGGCGTGCTTCGCTGGGTTGCTGGCCGCGGAGACCGAGGTCGTCTGCTTCATGGATTGCGACGGCTCACTCGATCCGCGCGAGCTTCACCGGGTTGCGGGTCCCGTGGTCAGCGGCGCAGCCGATCTGTGCCTCGGCGCCCGGATGCCCGAGCCGGGGGTGTGGCCTTGGCACGCACGGCTCGCCAACCGGCTGCTCGCGTTCGAGCTGCGCCGCCGTACCGGCGCGGCCCTGACCGACCTCGGCCCCACGCGTGCCGCTCGGCGCGAGGCATTGCTCGGACTGCGCCTCCAGGACCGTCGTTCGGGCTGGCCCGTCGAGATGGTGCTACGAGCCGCCGCCGAGAGCTGGCGCATCACTGAGGTCCCAGTCATCTACAGAGCGCGGTCGGGAGGCCGCTCGAAGGTCAGCGGCAGCGTGCTCGGAACCGCACGCGCAGTCCGCGACATGAGCGCCCAGCTTGCGTGTGCCTCGCCCTCGGCGAAGGTACCGACATGGTCCGCCGCGTAGCTCTCCGGGTGTGCCTGACCCTCGGCGAAGGTACCGCGGTGGGGCCGGCTCTGCGTGTTCGGCTGAATGATGGACATCGATGGTCTCCTACACGATCGGGTTCGATTGGAGTTCAGTCTCCCGATCGGGCAAACCGTTACGTCGCCCTCCATTTCGTCTTGCAACCAACCCGTCCTTGTCCTACAGGCCCCGCGCGCTTGACTCATCCCCTTTCCAAGTACGACGCGCGGGTGAACGCTGGTCCACTCCTGTGTTGCCCTAGCGGTGCCAAAGCCTCGCGCTTGCGCTAACGGGTGAACCGAGCGGCCACGGGTTGAGCTGTGAGCGTGTCGGTGCTGCTCGCAGAGGGCGCACGTGCGGGCGACGTCAGGCACCGGCCGACCATCGCGGATCGGAAGCGACGCCCATATTGCCGAGCAACTCTGCACTCGGCTCGGCTGCTCGGCGGGATTGGATTGTCCACCAAGCGCGCGTCGCGCCGTGCGAACGCGAGACCTGGTCTCGCTCTTGGTGTCCTAGCGCAGGCCGGGATGTGACGCGGAACCGGCCGTGTAACGCTCGGGGACTGAGACCGACTACCGCTCATGCCCGACGTCCACTTCACCAACCTGCTGATCGTCGTCGCGGCCGGCCTGCTCGCGCCGCTGGTGCTTGGTTTCTTCCCGCGGATCCGGCTGCCGGCGATCGTGCTCGAGATCGTGCTGGGCATTGTGCTCGGCCCCTCCGGTCTGGGTTGGGTCAAGCCCGACCTCCCGGTCTCGATCCTGGCGCTGATCGGGCTCGCCTTCCTGCTGTTCCTTTCCGGCCTTGAGATCGATGTCGAGCGCTTGCGCGGCCGGATCCTCAACTGACCGCGATCGGCTTCGCCGTGTCGTTCGCGATCGCGCGTGATCAGGCATCGGCCTGCAGGCCGGCGGCTTCGTCAAGTCGCCTCTGTTCGTCGCGATCGTGCTGGTCGCCACCTCGCTGGGGGTGATCGTTCCCGTGCTGAAGGACTCCGGCAACATCAGCTCGAGCTTCGGCCAGTTGGTGATCGCGGCGGCGTCGATCGCGGACTTCGGCGCGATCATCCTGCTGTCGCTGTTCTTCTCGGGTAAGGGGTCGACGAGCACCGCCGGGACGCTGATCCTGCTCGGCGTGTTCGGGCTGGTGGTCGGCCTGGTCGGCCTGGCGATCGCCGGGTTCGAGCACTCGATGAGCCTCTCGCGGTGCTCCGTCGCCTCCAGGACACGACTGCGCAGATCCGCGTTCGGGCGGCGTTTCGTGCTGCTGATCGGCGTTCACCGCGCTGGCCGACAGGGTCGGGCTCGAGACGATCCTCGGCGCGTTCGCCGCCGGTGCGCTGCTGTCGCTGATCGACCGCGACGAGGCGATGACGCACCCGCAGTTCCGCCTCAAGCTCGAGGCCGTCGGGTTCGGGGTCTTCATCCCGGTGTTCTTCGTGACGAGCGGCTTGCGCTTCGACCTCAACGCGCTGTTCGCCAGTCCTTCCACGGTCGCGCGCGTGCCGCTGTTCCTGCTTGCGATCTTCCTGGCGCGCGGCCTCCCGGCGTTCGTCTACGTCCGTTTGCTGGGCGCTCCCGGGCGATCATCGCGGGCGTCCTGCAGGCGACCTCGCTGCCGTTCATCGTCGCGGCGACGCAGATCGGGCTCCAGCTCGGCGTCGTCACCCGGGCCAGCGCGGCCGCCCTCGTGGCCGCGGGACTCCTGTCGGTCGTGATCTCGCCGGCGCTCGGGCTCGTGCTGCTGCGGCGCGAGCAGCCAGAAAACGGCCGCCGAGCTGCCGACCCCGGTGATGCCGGTGCTGACCGCGGAGGACCGCGCGCTCTGCCGCGTCGAGAGTGCCGCATCGGCGGCGTGAGATGCCCGCCGGGTCGCTGATCATTCGCGGCTTCGGGCGTCGTCGCACGCTCGATCGGCAGCTCACCGGACTGTGGGCGGCATCATGACGACGCTCGCAAAACACGAGACGCCGTCGCGAACGAGCCAAGCGTTCGATGCGATCACGCTGCGCTCGCCTGGCGGGAGCACCGAGGCGGAGTTCGTGCCGACGGCGAACACGTTGTGTTGTTCGCTCAAGCATCACGGAGTCGAGTTCCTACACCGCGGCGCCGGCGTCGAAGCCTATGCCGGCCGCGGAATAACGATGGGCATCCCGCTGCTGCATCGGTGGGCGAGAACCCGACGCGCTCGTCGCTGTGCTGCGCTGGAGTCGCCACAGCTGCTTGAGCTATTCCCATTCGAGCATCAGTTGCGCGTCGAGATCCAGGTCGGTGACGGAGAGCTGACGATCGCCACAACTCTGTACGCAATCGGCCCGGACAGCGTTCCGGTCTGCTTTGGGTACCACCCATCCCTATCTGTGCATCCCGGGCATTCCTCGAGAAGCGTGGCGGGACATCTGCTTCGAGCCGATGACGGCACCGGCAAACGCCTTGCGCGCGGTGATGGCCTGGGGACCGTTAGTCCGGGAGAGGTTCATCGGACGGCGTTCACGATCTCGATCCGGCGGAGCGCGTGACGCGACATCGACCGGCCTCAGCCTGCTGGTGGCGCGGTAGTGCTCGCGTCCGCCGGATGTGGCGCCACCCAACCGCCGGACCTAACGCCGCGCGAGACCTGGTCCACGATGCACGCAGTTGACCCGCCGGAGCCCGCGGTCAATCAAGCGGCCGCGATGCGGGTGGCGCGCACCGTGTATGGGCGGGCGCTCACGGACCGGCGGGGCTTTGCGCTGTATCGCTTCACGCTCGGCAAATCGTTGGCGAGCACCTGTTACGCGGCGTGCGCCGTCGCGTGGCCGCCGGCAGGGCATCGAAATTAGACTGAGGGCGTGCCGACGGAGGCGCAAGCGCCACTTCTGACTACGAAGCTTCGCGCTCCAGGGCCGGGCGAGCGAATCGGCCGCGAAGCGCTCGTCGCGCGCCTCCGCGAGGCGCCCGATGCCAAGCTGGCATTGATCCGGGCCCCCGCCGGGTGGGGAAAGTCGACGCTGCTGTCGCAGTGGCGCGTTGCGGAGCAAGGAGAGCGGCCGTTCGCTTGGCTGACTCTCGATTCCTCGGACAGCGACCCGATCAGGTTTTGGACGTACGCCGTCGAGGCAATGCGCACGGTCGCTCCCGAGGTCGGCGGAGCGTCGCTCGCGCTGCTGCGGGCCCCCGGCGTCGATGCGCTCAGCGAGATGCTCCCTGTGCTGGTGGACGAGCTCGGCGAGCTCCCGACACCGCTCGTGCTCGCGCTCGACGACTGCCACCAGCTCGACGGGGACGCAGTCCAGGCGACGATGCGGCGGCTGCTCGACTACCTACCCGAACGCGTCTGTATTGCGATTGGCACGCGCACCGAGCCGCCGCTCCAGGTGGCGCGGCTGCGCGCTCGCGGGCAGCTCGTGGAGATCGACGCCGATGAGCTGCGGTTCTCGCTTGAAGAGACCCGCAGCTTCTTGGGTGAGCTTCTCGGCCTCGACCTGGGCGACGAGGACATCGCTCGCCTGCACGAGCGCACCGAGGGGTGGCCGGCCGCGATCTATCTGGCTGCGTTGTCGCTTCGCAATCGCCCCGACCGGCACGACTTCGTCGTGCGGTTCGCCGGAGACGACCGCCACATCGTCGACTACCTCGGCGAGGAGGTACTCGCGGGGCCTGACCCCGCCATCAGAGAGCTCCTGCTGCGGACCTCGATCCTCGAGCGCGTGAACGGGCCTCTGTGTGACGCGGTCGCCGAAACATCAGGATCGGCGCGGCAGCTGGATGCGCTGGCGCGCTCGAACCTGTTCGTTGTCCCACTCGACGACCGGCGCGACTGGTATCGCTATCACCATCTGTTTCGCTCGTGCCTGAATGCCGAGCTTCGCCTGGAGTCGGCGGACTTGATACCCGAACTGCACCGCCGCGCCGCGGCCTGGTACATCTGCTCCGGGCGCGTCAGTGACGCGATCGATCACGCGATCGCGGGACAGGACTTCACCAGCGCGTCGGAGCTTCTGGCCGCCCACTGGAACGACATCATCTCCTCGGGCGGGCTTCGTGCCGTCGAGATGTGGCTGATGTCGCTGCCGGAGCGCCTGGTCCTCGAAGACGCACGGCTGTGCCTGGCGCGCGCCTGGACATCGTTCGCCAAGGGCGCCCTCGACGAGGTCCTGCCCTGCCTCGAGAACGCCGAGGCGGCGCCTGCCCCGGAGGGCCCGCTGGACGGCACCACCTCGGTCGCGTCCGGTGCAGCCACGCTGCGCGCGTCCTATTGGCTGCGGATGGGCGATTTCGAGAAGACGGTCACCTACGCGCGCGAAGCGTTGGCGCTGGAGCACGGCCCGTGGCGAGCGATCTCGGCCAATTGCCTCGGCATGGCGTCCTACTGGCTCGACCAAAACGCGCAGGCACGCCAGTACCTCGAGGAGACGATCGATTTCGGCCGAGACCTTCTGCCCCTGGTGGCGCTCGTTGCGCTCGGCATGCTCGCGCTCATGGACTGCGAGAGCGAAGACTGGAACGCAGTTGCCAAGCGCCTGCACCAAGGCCGGCAGATGATCGAGAGTGGCGGGTTGGGTGAGTACTGGATGACGGCTGGAGTTGAGCTGGCCAGCGGACTGGCGGCCGAGCGCGACGGCGATCCCGCCCGTGCCGAGACGCTAATGGCTCGGAGCCTCGTCTTGTGCCGGCGTAGCAAGGCACCGGTCGAGACCGCCAACGCGTTACTGCATCTGGCGCGTATTCACCAAACCCAGGGGCTCGACACCCTGGTTGGGGCGGAGGTTGATGAGGCCGCGATGCTGGTCCAAACGTGTCCAGCTCCAGGACCAAGGATCCAGCGGCTGCTGGCGCGCGTTCGCGGTTCGGCTCCGAGATCCCCTCGAACCAGGCGGCGAGTGGCCGGCGTCGAGGAGCTCAGCTCGCGCGAGCTTCGAGTGCTGCGCCTGCTCGCAAGCGAACTGACCCAGCGCGAGATCGGAACCGAGCTGTACCTCTCGCTGAACACGATCAAGTCGCACACGCGCAGCATCTTCCGCAAGCTCGGCGTGTCCGGTCGCGAGCAGGCGGTCGCGCGGGCCCGCGAGCTCGAGCTGATCTGAACCTCGTGTAACGCGACGGTGGTTTGGGCTACGAAAGCCTGAGAGGACCCACCGACGATCAGGAGGACCGATGTCAGCAACGATCACGAGTTCCAGGCGGACCGAGCCGATGCCCGGGGTTAAGGGTAAGGGTGTCCTGGTCACTGGCGGGACGTCCGGCATCGGGCAGGCGATCGCGGTGCGATTCGCCGAGCACGGCGCCAACGTCGCCATCAACTACCTGCGTCAGCCCGACGAGGCGAGCGATACGGAGCAGCACGTTCATGCGTGCGTCAACCGTGTCCAGCAGGAGGGAGTGCGCGACGTCCTGGTGCAAGGCGACGTCTCCAAAGAACGGGACGTCGTGCAGATGGTCGGCCAAGCAGTCAGAGAGCTCGGCGCCCTCGATGTGCTTGTCAACAACGCCGGGATTCAGATCTCCCGCCACAGTGACGAGCTCTCGAGCTCGGACTTCGACAAGGTTCTGGCGGTCAACATCCGCGGCGCGTTCCTGTGCGCACGCGAGGCGATCCGGCACTTCCTCGCCGAGGGCAAGCCGGGCGTGATCATCAACGTCTCGAGCGTCCACCAGCTGATTCCGAAGCCTGACTATCTCGGCTACTCGGTCAGCAAGGGCGGGATGCAGAACCTGACGGGCACGCTGGCGCTCGAATACGCCGGCCGTGGGATCCGCGTCAACGGGCTCGGCCCAGGCGCGACCGTGACGCCGATCAACCGCGCCTGGATCGATGACCCGGTCAAGCGCGAGATGGTCGAGAGCCACATCCCGATGGCGCGTGCCGGAACCGCTGACGAAATGGGCGGGGTGGCCTGTTTTCTCGCCAGCGACGACGCCGCCTACATCACAGGTCAGACGATCTTCGTCGACGGCGGCCTGACGCTGTTCCCGAGCTTCCGCGAGCCGTGGTCCTCGGAATGAGCGTCGACGCCGCGCACGAACACGGGATGCTCGCCCTGATCGACGACGCCAAGCGGGCGTCCGCGCTCGCGGAGGTCCGGGAGGGCCGGATGTACGACCTCGGGCATGTGCTCGATGAGAACGTGCCCGTGTTCCCAGGTCGCTATTTCAAGCAGACGCTCGTCACGACCGCCCATCACGCCAACCCAGCGGGTGGAGTGGGGGAGAACCAGTTCCAGAAGACGCTCGGGATCAACGACTACTACTGGGGCGCGGATGACTCGGAGTTGCCGCTTGGTCACATCCAGATGCTGGGCAAGTCAGACAAACACATCCTGCGCGCCGGCGCCCCGTGGTTCGCGCCCAGGCTGGCGCTGGACTACATGGCCAAGCACGCAATCGACTTCTGGCTGACGACCGAGGACCTGCCGCACCCGTCAAACCGCGTCACGGTCGATCGCGCCGGCCGCATCCACGTGGCGAAGACCTACCACAACCTCGAGCCGCACAAGCGGCTGCTGGGGAAGCTGAAGTCGCTGATGGGACCGCTCGGATGTCACGAGAGCGCGATCCCGAGCTGGTCGATCCTCGATCAGCGGATCCCGCTGGCGGGCAACGCGCATCAGTCCGGGACCGTCCGCTTCGGCACCGATCCCGCGACATCCGCGCTTGACATCAATTGCCGCGCCCACGACGTCGACAACCTTTACGTCGTCGACACGAGCTTCTTCCCCTCGAGCGCAGCGGTGAACCCGGCGCTCACCGCCATGGCCAACGCCTTGCGAGTCGGTGAGCACTTGCTCGAACGACTGGGGGTCGAGGCGGCGGCTGCCGTACTACCGGAGGACAACGCGAAGCCAGTGGAGGTTCTCTCATGAAAATGGCCGAGAAGGCTGCGAGCAGCATCGGCAAGGGCCTCGTTGCAGGCCTCGCAGGCACTGCGGCGATAACCGTCTCCAGCACGCTCGAGGCCAAGCTGCGGGGACGAGCGCCCAGCTCGGCCCCGGCGCGCGCGACCGCCAAGGTGCTCGGCATCAAGACGTTCGAGGATGCCGTAGCGCAGGCGAGGTTCAACGACCTATCCCTCTGGGGCTACGGCACCGGCTGGGGCATCGTCCGGGGACTGCTGGACGCCGCCGGCCTTCCGCCGCGAAAGGCGACAGCAGCGCACGGCGCCGCCGTCTGGGGCAGCGCGCAGGTCACCCTGCCCGCCCTGGACATCGCCCCGCCATCAGTGTTCTGGGCCAAGGAAGAGATCGCGATCGACGCGCTTCATCACACCGTGTACGCGGTGGCCACGGGCATCGCGTACCAGCTGCTGAGCTCACGCACCAGCGCGGGATGAACTCGGATCGGGGACTCCTGCTCCTGCGACTCGCGTCGGGAGGGGTTTTCGTCGTCTTCGGTCTGGGCAAGTTCGTCAACCACGCGTCTGAGCTCGCCTCGTTCAAGATGTACGGGCAGCCGGCTCCAGAGCTGTTCGTGCTCGCGATCGGCGTCGTCGAGGTGGTGGGAGGGGTGCTGCTGATCGCGGGGGTTTACACCTCATTGGCGGCGCTCGCCCTGGCGGGCGATATGGTCGGCGCGATCATCGTGTCGGGCATCGCCAAGGGAGAGATCGTGAGCCTCACGCTCGCCCCGGCCGAGCTCGCCGCGATGCTGATCGTGCTCTGGGCCGGTCCTGGCGCCTACCGTCTCAGATCAGGCGCCTGTCGCTGAACGTCGAGCAGCGCCGTGAAGTCCAGTGGCGGGGAAAGAAGGTCGTCTCACCTCTATCTGGAAGAGCAGCTCCCGACCGCCGGTGGGTCAGCCGGCTGAACGTCCGGGCGATGCCGAGGCTGATCTTGTCACGCACAGCGGGGAGCATCGCGCGGTCTACGTGTATGACGGCCGCTTACCGGTACTGGGAGCGAGAGCTCTGTTACCTCGAAGAGCGCACGCCCGGTCCGACGCGCTGATCGAGCAGGCCGCACAGCGGGGAAGCGGCAATCGCGGCTTGGCGCCGCCGAGCAGCGGTCCGCCTCCGTGGGTGGGGCTGCGGCCCTTCCGCGTCGCGGACAAGCTCCGCGAGAGCGCGTCGATCGTCTCATTCCCTGCCCGGGCCGGAAGGTGGGCAGCGGCTCGCCGTCCGGGAGGGCGTGGTCAGCTCATACCTCGACGATCACGTGGGCCTGGGAGAGGTGATCGACATCGGCGCGCCCCGGTTTGTTCACGCTCGATCCGACCGACGGCAACCAGCCGATCGTGCTGCTGAGCGCCTCCGTCGGGGTGACCCCGGTCCTGGCGATGCTCGAAAACCTCGCCGCTGACGGAAGCAAGGAAGCAAGCGGGGGTTGCCGAAGCGTCAGACGCCATTGGCCGGGACTACGACGCCGAGGGGCACGTGACTCTAGTAGACGTGCTGCACGACCTCGGCGTCCCATTCGGAGCTGACTATTCCCTGTGCGGACCGATCGTTTGGGGCTCACCGTTCACTGGGACCCCGCGTCCGGGAGCCTGCTCGACCAGCCACCGAAGCGTAGCTCGGAGTCAACACCGGACGGCTCGATGAGGTCGATCGCTGGATCGACGCCGCGGGGCGTGCGGCAGCGCAGCCGCCGGTGGCCGACGAGCTGCCGCCGCTGAAATCGGGCGTCGCGAGCCTGCGCGCGATCCATCGCTACATGAACGGGAACGTTGGCGCCGCGGTCGCCGCCGGGCGCCGTGCGCTCGAGCTCGAGCGCGGGGGACCAGCCTCGCCCTGGCGCCCCGTCGGATGTCCCGTTCTCGGTCTGTCGCTTCACTGGCAAGGTCAGCGTGAGGACGCACAGCGGACGCTCAGCGAGGCGGTTCGAATCGCCAAGGCCAACGGGAACCGCCTGGCGGCCGTGCACGCCAGCGGCGGACTCGCGGCAATCGAGTACGAGCGGGGAGACGCGGCAAGCGCCGGCACTCGCGCGGCCGAGGCGCTTGCGGTGGCCGAGGAGCACGACCTCTCCGAGCACTGGGCGTACTCACTGTCGCTCGCCGTGCGCGGCCAGCTGCTTGCGACGGACGACAAACTCGATGCGGCCGAGGAACTTCTGGGGCGCTCGACCCAGCTGGCGCGCCGCGGCGTTGCCTCGATCGAGATCGCCTACTCGCTCTTAGCGCTCGCCAGCATCCGCGAGCGGCAGGGACGCTCGGATGAGGCGCGCCGCATCTACGAGGAGGCCCGTGAGGCGATTGGCAGATGCCAGGATCCCGGCATCCTCAGCGATCGGCTGACTCGCACCGAGAGCCGGCTGAAGTTGGCCGGTTCGCTCCGAGGCTCACGGACGCGCACTCAGGTCGAAGCGCTCAGCGAAGCCGAGCTGTCGGTTCTGCGCCTATTGCGCAGCCAGCTCTCCCAACGCGAGATCGCGGCCGAGCTGCACCTCTCGTTCAACACGATCAAGACGCACACGCGCAACATCTACCGGAAACTGGGCGTGGCCGAGCGCACGCAGGCGATCGCCCGGGCACGCGAGCTGAGCCTCATCTAAGGCGCGGCGCCACCGCTTACCGGCAGCTCAGGGCGCGAGCGGCAGCCGCTTCAAGTTCGTGCGTCCGCGCCGTCGCCCGTTACGGCACGCGATCGATTCACCCAGATGAAACACGCACCTGGGTGATGACAACTCACCCAGGCCGCGCGGAAGCTTGCCGCCGTGATCGATCCCGACTCACGGCACCGCTACGAGATCGTCGTTCGCGGCAGGCTCAGCAGGCGCTACGAGCGCGCGTTCGACGGCGTCACACTCGTGCCCGACAACGGCCAGACCACGCTCCGCGTGGACCTGGCCGATCAGTCACAGCTGTACGGTCTGCTCAACCGCTTGCGGGACCTCGGGATCGAGCTGGTCAGCGTCAACACCGTCTCGGGGCCGCGCGGTGCCCGCTGAGCAGGCGATCGCCGGCGCGGCGGCGGCCGCCTCCGACGAGCACATCGTGGCGGCCCTCCGCGCGGGGGACGAGCGCACCTTCCGCGAGCTCTTCGAGCGCAGCTACCCGATGATGAAGCGCGTCGCCCGCGGCTACGTCTCCTCCGACGCCGTTGCCGAGGAGATCGTCCAAGACACGTGGATGGCGATCGTGACCCGGATTGATCGGTTCCAGGGACGCTCCGCACTCGGGACATGGATCTTCTCGATCCTCACCAACCAGGCCAAGACCCACAGCGCACGCGAGCGACGGGCGCTGCCGTTCTCGTCCGTTGCCCCGAGCGACGTCGAGGAGCCGGTGGTGGATCCGGATCGCTTCCAGAAGGACGATGAGGCCTGGCCGGGTCACTGGGCCACACCGCCGCGCCCGTGGCAAAAACCCGAGCGACGTCTGCTTTCGCTCGAGGCGCGCGACCGCCTCAAGCAGGCGCTGGCCCAGCTGCCCGACCGCCAGCGGCTGATCGTCGGGCTGCGCGACATCGATGGCCACTCCGCCGTGGAGGTCTGCGATCTGCTCGGTCTCAGCCAGGAGAACGAGCGGGTGCTGCTGCACCGCGGACGCTCGCGTCTGCGGGCGGTCCTCGAGGAGTACTTCGACGCCGCGGACGTGTAACGAACACGCAGGCAGGGAGACACAACCAGGTGAACAACTCGGGCCCGCCCCAAGATGGCCACTCGGCCAGCGAATTCAGCGTGACCGATGACGAGGTCACCTGCCAGCAGTTCGTCGAGCTCGTCACCGACTACTTCGAAGGAGCGCTGCAGCCGCGCACCATGAGCCAGGTCGAGGAGCACCTGGACGGGCGTCGGGCAGGAACACTCGCGGCCTGGCGCCAGCGGGCAAAGCCGGTTCGTCATGCCCTGCGTGTGGATGAGCGGATCATCGATCCCGCCGGCTCGGCGGCCTTCATCTCGCTTGTCCTGCCGCCGCCGGGCGTGCGTCTCCCATTCGACGACCTCGCGGTCCAACAGGCACGCCGCCGGGTTCTGGCTGGTCCTTTCCCCGACGCGGTCTCGACACTTCTGCGAGACGACTCCCACTTTGAAGGCGCGATTACGGTCGCGCGATCGCCAGCTGATAAGCACCGGCTGGCGGACGACCCGTTCGGGCGGATCTTCCCCGCAAGAATCCTCGCCGCCGACGGTGGGATTCTCGGATCTGTCGCGGCTCCAACGGGACCAACTATTGAGCGATACGGCAGCAGTAACCCCTGGCCTTGGGACCAGTTCAGCTAGCAGATCAAGACGTTCCGAATCCGACCGCCAGCGCTTTCGCCGCCTGTGTGCGCCGAACTGCGGGCCGGCGAGCTGGTCAGACAATGTTGATACAAGGACGGACGATGCACTGGCACAACGGTGCGCGCAAGGACATCGTCACTGTTCTCAACCGGGACCTCGCCCACGCACGAGAACGCGCTGACGCGCGAACCGCATCCAGCGCAGCACCGTCCAGCTGATCCCAACATTCCCCGCTGTGGGCCCGCGCCACCGCCAGCAACAGAGAATCGCGAACTTCGGAAGGCACGCAGAGCCACGTCCGGCGAGGATCCACCACCGAGGCGCGCGCCTCTCGCCGCAGCGATCAGCCCGTCGGCGCCCCCGGTGTCCGGATAGGTGGTCCGGCTTCTGTCTCAGCCGCCGGCCGCCGCGGCGGCCAGCTTGGTGAGCACCCCGGTCTGCCGCTCGAGCGTCTGCTGGTGGCCGTCCAGGGCATAGCGGTCGGCCAGCTCTCGGGGGTCGAGGTAGCCGACATGCGTCCCCTCGGGGTCCTGCCAGATCAGCATTCGCAGCGGCAACTCGATGCCGACGCGGGGGTCGGCCTGCATCAGGGGGGTGCCGACGCCCGGGTTGCCGAAGATCAGCAGGACGTTGGCTTCCAGCTCGACATCGGCTTTGCGGGCGCCGGCCGCATGGTCGATGCGCGCGAACAGCTGGAGGCCGTGCGCGTCAAGTGCCTCGCGAAGCCGTGCCTCGACTTGGTCGGCGTCGCCGCTCGCGGTCAACTCGACCATGTGCGTATTTTATCCGGTCGCGGTCAGGCGCATGTCGCTCTCATCTCCTCCTCATGGCGGCTTCGGGGGCCTCGCGCTTCTTGACGGCATCGACATCCGGGTCGGACAGTCCCCGACGGCTTGAGGACCTAGACCGAAGCGCCTACTCGCCACCTGCGGGGCGCCCGGGCATCGAGGGGGCGGACCTGCTCGGAGCGCCGAGCAGGGCAGGCGCTAGGTGCCGCGGGCGCCATGCAAAGTCGTGAAAGCGCGTCTCTGTCACCGGCGAGCCGCGGGTGCTGCTGGCCGGGCGGAGCAGGTCTCGCGAGCGGTGACCGCCGAGCCTCGCCGCGGATCAAGAGCAGGTTTTCCGGGCAGAAGCGCGTGACTGCTCCGCACCAGTCGCAAGTGCTCCTCCTGGCCGAGGCGGATTGGTGCCCTTGGAATACAGTTGATCCAGCCGGCGTAGCCAACCAACAAGGAGTTCATTTCCCGTGATTGCGATCTACATCGTGACCAAGAACATGACAGTTGAGCAGCACACCGAAGGGCGCGACCGTCTCCGTGAGGCCGGGGCACCTGAAAGCGCTATGAAACTCCACTCATGCTTCGGCGAAGATGGCCAGCTTCAGGTCTTCGATGTCTGGGAGAGCCAGGAGGCGTTCGATGAGTTCCTGACGTACCTCGGGCCGGTCATGGAGGAGCTCGGCATCGAGCTGGCGCAGCCGCCCACGATCATGCCGATTGTGGACCTTGTCCAGCAATAGCGGCTGAAGTCCACGAGGACTCGGGCGCAACGGGGCAAGGGCACTCGCGCCGAGCGACGTACACCGGGCTGCCACCGACCGGCTCGAGTACCGCGCTTAGACCGGAGCACGTCTCTCGTCGCGATCGTGCGCGCACCTGCTCGTCGCCACCTGCTGGGCGCCCGGGCATCGAGGGGTGCGGACCTGCTCGGAGCGCGTTGCAGGGCAGACTCCAGGTGCCGCGGCGCCATGCAAAGTCGTGAAAGCGCGTCTCTGCCACCAGGGAGCCGCGGGTACTGCCGGCCGCGCAAACCGCGACCGACGTCAGCGGCGCCGAGATGCCCGTCGGAGCTCAAGAGCAGGTCCGCGCTCCTTTCGTTCCGTAGCGGGATCCTGCCTCGAGACGACCACTGACGCCGGGGAGCGGTTGGCGGTTGGTCTGAGCCTTCAGCCGATCTGTTCCGCCAGCTCGATGATGATGCCCTCCGGGCCGCGGATGTAGCAGAGCCGATAGCTGTCGCCGTAGCGCTCCACCGCGCCAACGAGCTCCGCGCTGCGGGCGCGTAGGCGAGCGAGGACGGCGTCGATGTCGTCGACCGCGAAGGCGAGATGGCGGAGGCCCGGCGTGTTCGGCGGCGCGTGCTGGTCGCCGACCGGACCCGGCGGGGCGTGGAACTCGGTCAGCTCGACTCGTCCGTGGCCGTCCGGGGTCTCCAGCATCGCGATCTGCGCCCGGATGCCATCGAGTCCCACGACGCGGTCCACCCAGCCGCCCTCGACCGACCCCTCGCCCTGCAGCTCGAGGCCGAGCTCGACGAAGAACGCCGTCGCGCCCGCGAGGTCGTCGACCACGATGCCCACGTGGTCCATGTGTCGGATCGTCATGCGTTTCTCCTGGTGTCGTGGGCCGCGCCTGTCGTGGCCCACCAACTGCTGAGCGGAGCCGATGAGGGCTTCTCGACATGGAGCCGGCGCGTGCGGGCGGCCTGACGGATCAGGTGGTCGCGCTCGGCGACGTTCGTGGCCCGGCGGGCGGCCTCGGCGTACGCCGAGGCGGCGGCGGGCAGGTCGCCGTCGAGCTCGTGCAGGTGCCCGCGCACGGCGTGCCACCGGTGCCGCTCACCGATCACCTCGCGCAGCCGGTCGGTCTCGCGCAGCCCGGCGGCGGCACCGAGGACATGGCCGACCGCGACCGCGCGCCCGAGCACCGCGGCGGGGTCCTGGCGCACCGGGTCCTCGGTCAGCGCGACGAGGTCGTCGTACCAGGCGAGGATCTGCGGCCAGTCGGTCTCCTCGGCGCTCGCCGCGTCGTCGTGAAGGGCGGCGATAGCGGCCTCAACCTGGTAGCGGCCCGGGCGCCGTTCCTCCGTCTGCATGGCGAGCGCCGACTGCAGGACGCGCACGCCCTCGGCGATCTCGCGCGTGTCCCACAGGCCGCGATCCTGCCGGTCGAGCGTGACGATCCGGCCCTCGGGATCGAGCCGCGCCGGCATCCGGGCGTGGTTGAGGAGCATCAGCGCAAGCAGCCCGCGCGCCTCGGGTTCCTCCGTCGCGAGGGTGAGCTGGCGGGCGAGTCGGATCGCCTCGCCGGCCAGGTCCACCCGGCCCGCATGGCCGGCCGTGTAGACGAGATAGAGCACGCGCAGCACGACGGCGAGATCGCCAGGCTGGTCGAGGCGGCGCCCGCGGAGGGTGCGCTTGGCGCGGCTGATCCGCTGCGCCATCGTCGCCTCCGGGACGTAGAAGGCGTCGGCGATCTCCCGGGTCGTGAGACCGCCGACGGCGCGTAGCGTGAGCGCCACCTGGGAGGCGGGCGCGAGGTCTGGGTGGCAACAGCAGAACAGCAGGAAGAGGGTGTCGTCGCCCACCTCGGTGGACCCGGGCTGCCGCGGCTCGGCGTGGACCACCTCCTCGCGGCGGTGGCGAGCGGCTTCGCTGCGGTGGGCGTCGACGAGCCGCCGGGTCGCGACCGTCGCCAGCCACGCGCCCGGCTCATCCGGCGGATGCTCGGGCCACACCCGCAGCGCCTCCAGCAGCGCTTCCTGCAGCGCGTCCTCGGCGGCATCGAAGTCCTCGCCCCGCCGGACGAGGCCCGCGAGGACGCGGGGGACGAAGGCGCGCAGCGCGCCCTCGTCCAGCCGTCGCGTCGGAGCGTCGGTCACGCCGCGTCAGTCGTAGGCGGGCCGGACATGACCTCCTGGACCCCGATCCACTCGTAAAGCGGCTCCCCGCCCGGTCCAGGCTCGGAGGAGGCGTAGGCCGCGACCTCGAGCGCGCGCTCGTATGAGTTGACGTCGATCATGAACCAGCCCGCCACCAGGTCACTGCTCTCGGGCAAAGGGCCGTCGGTGGTGACCGGCGCGGCGTCCGGACCGCCGTAGCGCACCCAGGTGCGGCTCGGCGAGAGCCCCTGCGCGTCGACGTATTCGCCGTTCTCTCTCAGCATTTCGTTGACGTGCCGCTGAAAGGCGATGTGCGCCTCCACGTCCTCGGGCGCCCACTGGTCCATCGGCGGGAAGGGATGGTGCGGCTCCGGGCCGCCGCGGTAGTGCTTGAGAAGCAAGTACTTGGGCATCGTCGTCTCCTGGTGTCGTGGGCCACGCCTTTCGAGGCCCTTCACCTGGTGAGCGGAGCCAGCCGGCGGTTCTCGACATGCAATCACTCATTTAGCTCCGAGACCGTCGCGTAGCGGGAACCCCAACCGAGATGGTGGCCTCGGACAACCCGTGACCCACCGAGGCCCCGCGAGCAGGTGGTTTTCGAGGCCCACGCGACCCGCCACGTCCCGTATGGGCCGTCCGGACAGGGGGCGACACCCCGACATCTCGCTGATAATTGCGATGGCCCGTGCGCACGTCCTGCGGGGACAGGAAAGCGGGTCTCTCGCCCAGGCCGGGTCGCGTCCCGGTCTTCGCCAACTGCGCGTCGTGCCCTGGGCGCGGGCGACAGATGCGCAATGTCATCGATGCGGGTCTGTCGCGTGCGCCCTGCCTTGCCGGCATTGCGCGTCTCTGGGCAGCGGCGCCGACGGCCCCGCATCGCGCGGAGCGCAGGGCTGCGCCGACGTCGTATTCGCCGAGGAGGGCGCCACGCTTTGCCGGCATTGCGCGTCTCTGGGCAGCGGCGCCGACGGACCCGCGTCGCGCGGGAAGGGCGCACGCACCCGCGCCGGGATTAGCAGGATCCCAGCAAGCAGTCGCCGGCTGCGTGGCGCTCGCGGAGGAAGCGGTCCACGCACACGAGCGTTTCCGGGCCTCGCGACGCGTAAACGCTTGATCGCCTCAGGAGCCATGTCGGTCGTAATGCTGCTCCGCGCCGACAGCGGAAGCCCCACGACTGCAGTGCTTGCAGCCCCGGAGCAATCGATCACGCGCACGCAGAAGAGCCGGCGGCCGACCCCGGCGCTGTCGGAGCTGGACGAATGGCATGAGCGTTCGCGGCGACCTTCGGCGCTCCCGTTCACAGACGGCCAAGCGCAAGCGCGCGTCCGCATTTCACCGGCATTGACGCCCAAGCGTTCACGCGCCGCCGAAGGCGTCGGCGACGGCCGCCGCCCAGCTGCCGTACAGATCGATGACAGTGGAGTCGCCCTTGCCGTTCCGTGGCGCGGTGGGCGCCCCGCAGCCGCGACACACTCCGCGGTAGCGCGCCTTGACCGCGCGTGCCTTATCGCCGGTCGGATCGTAGAGATACGTCTTGATGGTTGCCTCTGCGCGTCCCAGCCGACGAGCGATCTCCGCGATCGACAAACCCTCCTGGTCAGTTCTCCCTTGGTGCCGCGGCACGCGCGTGACTCCGAAGCTCGCGACCTCCTGCCTTGCTGGTATTCGTAGGTCTTTTGTTAGCATTGAACGGGTCGTAGAGGTACGCCTTGACGGTCGCCTGTGCACGTCCTAGCCGGCGCGCGATCTCGGCGATCGTCAGGCTCTGCTGGTCGCGATAGTGGCGGGCAAGCGCCGCGGCGCGCCGACGCTCACTAACCCGGTCGCTCACCCGGCTACCTCCCGCGGGCTGCGCTTCTACGGTCGTTCCTGTGCCCGCTCTTGCCACAGCGGGCATCCTATCGGCGTGCTGGACAGTCACGCAGGGCTAGGGAGGACGAACACTTCCACTCGCCCGAGGTGCAGCTCGAAGCCGCCAAGCGGTGGTCACAGAACCGACAAGAGCCGGTGGTGCCGTCGCCCATCCCGGAAATCGATGTGAGCGGCAAGCTGCCGCTGTCCAAGGGGCGACGGGAGCGGCGCTCATGGTCAGCGTGCCCGTCTCCTGCGCGTACGGGTTCCGACCACAAGTCTGCGAAATCCAACGCTCATATGGAGGAACGTTTGTCAAGCGCCCAGCGTTCATTGGTCCTCCGGAATACGGTGGATTGGTGGGGTTGGGCTCGCGTGGGGAGGCGCCGAGCGCGTCCTCGACGTCGGTCAGTCTCATATGCGGGGGTTGGCACCCCAGGTCCCTGGTTGCGTCGCCGACTGACGCGTGTCTAAGAACGGGCGTGGCCTGGTAAGGGCTGCCCATAGCGTTACCGCGCGTGCCGGCGGACTTCGGGGCCCGGCGCCTCCCCACGCGAGCGGGAGGGCTGTCAGCCTGGGTTATGGGGCGGTGGCGGCTGCCCAGAGGAAGCAGGCGAGCTCGCGCGCGCACGCGACGGTGATCACGTTGCCCGGCTTCTTGCGATCGCGCATCCGTTTGTGGATGCGGTGCAGGCGGTGTTGGGCGCGCCAGGCGATCTGGAGGATGTGGTCGGGCTGGCCGTCGTGGCGCTCGGTGAGCGCCTGGCCGATCCGGGGTGGGCGGGAGTAATGCCAGGCGGCCTCGACCAGGATCCGCCGCGCGTACTTGGAGCCGGTCTTGGTGATCGCTCCGTGCCGGTCGCTCTCGCCGGATTGCTCGCGGGAGGGAACGAGCCCGAGCCACGAGCCGAGCTGCACAGCGCGCGCGAACCGGGTGAAGTCCGCGACCTCGAGCACGAGGATCAGCGCCGAGAGCGTGTCCAGCCCACGGAAGCAGCGAAACCGGGAGACCAGCGGCCAGAACTCCGGTTCGCGCGCGACGCGGGAGAGCCGCTCGTCGAGCGCCTGCTTGCGCGCCACGAGCCCGTCGGCGGCGGCGAGGTTGTCGATGAACGCCAGCTCGGTGTTGGGCTGCTCGAAGCTCTGCGCCGCCAGCCAGCGCGCGTGCGCTTGCGTCCAGGCCTTGCGGTCGTACACGCGGCCGTGGCGCAGCAGCAACTTCGAGACGCGATGGCGGCAGCGCATCAGGTCCGCTCTGACCTGTTCGCGCGCCCGTGCCAGATCCCGGGCCGCCTCGAACGTGGGCGACGGAACCGCGATCGCTGTCAGCGCGCCGGCCATCAGCTGGCGCAACAGCAGGTCGGTGTCCCGGCGGTCTGACTTGTTGTGATCGCCCGACGCGCGCGGGGTCTTGCTCGGCGCGATCACCTGGCAGTCGATCCCAGCCGCCCCCGCCGCCCGATGCAACCCGAACCCGGTCGGCCCCGCCTCGTAGCAAGCGCGCACCGGCCCGGCCAGCCCGGCCAGCCACTCCACCACCGGCTCCACCGCGCCGGTATCGAACCGCCGGCGTGTCAGCTCGCCGCTCATTACGTCCAACGACGCCGCGTAGGTAGAGCGCGCGTGGACATCCATCGCGGCCCATGTCATCGTTCCGGTCACGGCCAGGCCTCCTTCGTATGGGGTCAGCCGGAGCCCATGTCCGGCCAGTCAAACCCCTTGCGATTGAGGTCTGGCCTTCAACGTCCCGGCTCAACATCCTCCATAGGGTCTAAGCGTTAGTCGCCGTTGGGGACCTTCGGTCCGAACCTCGGTCTGCGCGCGTCCTTGCGCGCACCGCGGGGCCGCCGTAGAGTCGCGCCATGGCAAGCACCACGGTGGAGATCGCCCGGCCGCCCGACGAGGTCTTCGCCTTCGTCACCGATCCCACCAAGCTGTCCGCCTGGCAGGATGCCGAGGAGGTGCAGCAAGCAGCTCACGGAGGGGCCGGTGCGGGCCGGAGCGCGCTTCCGCGAGGTCCACAAGGCCATGGGCCGCCGACGGGTCGAGCTGACCGAGGTGGTTGAGTGCGATCCCGGCCGGCTGTTTCACATCCGCGTCGTCGAGGGGCTGCCCGTCGACGGGCGCTGGGAGTTCGCGCGTCCCGCCGGCTGGCGGGACGCGCGTGACACTCACGCCACTCGCCCACCTCCCCGGCCGGGCGCGCGTCGCCAACCGCGCGATGGAGCAGCTAACCGCGCTGGTGTTCCGCCGCTTCCATCGGCGGCTCAAGCGCGCGCTGGAACAGGGCGCCATGTAGTCGTCCGCCCCGATGCTGAGTCGGAGCAGGCCCTGTTGCTGCGCGGAGCTGGCATGCGGCCTAGGCCGACGCGCGTGCCGCTCAGCTCGTCAAGCTCACCTGCGGCGAGCGCCTGGTCAACCTCCGCCGGAGTCGCCGTCGCGAGCCAGTCGATATCCGGCTGCTCAACGATCCGTAGGGTCACGCTGTCTCCTTCCTCCGGTTCATGAACTCGGCGAGGTCGCGGTGGACGCGCCATGCGCCGCCGACCCACGGCGCAGGGAGCACCCCGTCGGGGATACGGCGGCGCAGCGTGCGTGGCGACTGCCCCGTCACCGTCCTGCATTCCCGGAGGGAGAACCGCTCGCGGTCACGCAGCCGATCATGCACCGCGCCCGCCGGGCTGGCCGCGCGTGACCGCCTGTGACCGGCGTTGGCCGCGTCCAGCGCGGCGTCCTCCACCTCGATCAGCCCCGGCGGCGGCTCATGCCCCGCCCGCTCCAGCCTATGCCGGTACAGACGGACCGCGAGCGCGAGGTGCTTCGCGTCGTCCAGCTCGAGGTCGAGGATCAGGAGGCTCACCGGGCGGCGCATTGCAGCGCGCGGCTCCGACGGAACGGGCCGCGCGACGTAAGCCGCTGCGCGCTACTGGCAAGGGTGGTTGGCCGGGGTGGCCTGGTGCAGCGCCGCACACGGCCGCGCACGGCGCCCTGGACGCTTCGAGGCGTCGGCGATGGCGTCGGCGAACCCTGTCGACCATCCGCTCAGCGCTAGCCGCTCCGGACTTCCCTCACTGGTTGTGACGCAGGTATTGAGCATCATGAGGCCATGACTGAGCCGCCAGTGTCTGCGGATCACCGCGAGATCATCGATGGGCGCTGGGCGGTTGTTGGCCCTCCCAGATCGGGCGGCATGGCGTCGGTGGTCGAGGGGTTCGACCTCAACGGCGAATTCGGCCAGGTCGCGATCAAGCGCCTGCCGGCGGCGAGCGACGACTCGTGGCGTCGCGCCGCGTTCGACCATGAGCAGGAGGCCCTTGCTCAGCTCGGGCATCCGAACATCGTGCGGCTGCTGTTCTCCGGACCCGATGAGGCGAACTGCCAACGCTACCTCGTGTTCCCCTGGTACCCGACCCGACTTCAGGATCATCTGCAAGCGGCGGGAGCGATCCCGTGGTCGCAATGGTGGCATGACTTCGGAAGGGCGATCCTCAGCGCCCTGGAGGTGATCCATCGTCAGGAGATAATCCACCGGGACCTCAAGCCGGCAAACGTACTGCTCGATTGCAACCAGGCGCCCGTGATCATCGATTTCGGGATCGCGAAGCTTCAGCGACGTCTCGCGCCCGAGCGAACCGTCGCGGGTGAGTCACCCCCTTTCTCGCCTCCAGAGACCTCGACGCCGCGGAAATACATGGCCACGAGAGACGTTCACGCCTGGGCGGCATTGACGGTCTTTGCGGTCAGCGGCGACGATCCATACCCTGACCCGGAACCTCCGCCGGAGGAACTGCGGGCTGGAGCGCTCGAGACGGCTCGCTCGCGGATGCCGCACGCCGTCGCTGACGTGATTGCACGATGCCTTGATCCAGAGCCGAGCACTCGTCCGGCGACCGGAGGCGTACTGCTCGCGGACATCGAAGGCGCGCTCGTCGTTCAGGAGCGAGCTCAGAAGGCAACACTCAGCAGAGACGCTCCGATCGTGCACCTCCACCTCACCCGTCGTGCGCGCGACAACCTCGAGGCGGAGCGCGACCTCTGGTCGGCGGAGGTCGACGAGCTGGTCGAGAAGGATCTAGGAGACGAGCAAGCGGTGCTGCAGTACGCGGGAGAGGTCGATCAGTACATCATCGTCGGAACCGAGCTCTCGTTGCGAGCAGCGACTGACGAGAACGGTCAGCGGCTCGTCGTCATAAACGCCGTGACCCTGCCAGACTCGACGCTCGAGCGGGATCGGATCAGAGGCTGGGCGGGACCCGTGCGCTTTTCGGTCGCAGCCGTTGACGACCGCGTCGCTGCCGCCGAGGCGGTCAGCTACCTGCGTCGTGAGGTCAGTCTGCACACGACCGAACGCCGCGCTGAGGAGCAGCGACGACGGCGCGCACGGCCGCTGGCGGTCTGGCGGACGCTTCTCGCGCTTCTGCGGTCGCTCGAGACCGCACAGGAAGACCCAATCGCGTACCGATCCGTCCGCCGCACGAATCGAGGCCTTGCGTTCGAGCTCGCCCGCGGCCAGCCGCCTCGCGACCTCATAGGTCAACGGCGATTGGCACCATGCGACACCGGCACCGATTTCGTCGCCGACATAGTCGCGATTAGCGGACGCGAGATCATCGCGCGGCAGGTAGCGGGCGACCGGCACGATGTGTTGCCGTACGCTGAGCTGAGGCTGGATACGCGAGCGGCGACGACCGCGATCGATCGCCAGCAGCGAAGCCTCGACGCGGTCGAGTACGGCCGAGCGCGGCGGCCGGACCTCATCACGCTGCTGACCCAACCGGCAGCGGCTCGAGCTCCGCGGCCGATCCTGGGTCTCGCCTTCAACCCTGGACTGGACGAGCCGAAGCAACATGCGATCGAAGCGGCACTCGGAAGTGATGACATCCTGCTCGTCCAAGGGCCGCCGGGCACGGGCAAGACACGATTCATCCGCGAGCTCGTCGTCCAGACGCTAAATCGCGACCCCGACATGCGCATCCTGATCTCCTCGCAGGCGCACGCACCGCTCGACAACGCTCTTGCTGAAATACATGACGCGGATCCGACATTCGCCCTTCTGCGAGTTGCGCGGACCGACGACGACCGCGTGGATCCGGCGGTTGGCAACCTGCTGCTCGAGAGTCGACCCGATCGGGTGAGACGTCGACCTGACCGTGATCGGCGGTGATCAGCACGGTCACCCCGCGCAGCTCCGAGGCCGCCTCCCACACGTCATCGAGTGAGCGCCTGCAGCCGGCGGCAAACTCGGGTGAGCCCGGACCATGATCGTGTCCAGCGCGATCGATCAGATCCCAGTACAGCAACCCGTAGCGGTACTCCTCGTGCGCGAACGCGTCGGCGAGTGCGCGCACGCCGGCGTCCAGATATCGGAAGCCGATGACACTGGCGCCGCGGGTCGCGACGCCGCTGAACGTGCCCGCGAGCCGGCCGGGCTGTGCAACCACGCAGGGCACACCAAGTGACTCGTAGAACGTCGGCCCCGGAGCGAGCACCGACGGGTCGAGTCGATCCTTGAGCGTCTCCTCCGCTTCAAAGCCGGTCGAGTTGAACCGAAGCGGACAGATGATCTCTCCGAGCGAGGGCTCAAGCACGTTCCACTCATACAAACCGTGCTCGTGGACCGGCACCCCGAAATGTACCGTCGTCACGTGTGCGGTCGTCGTCGACGGGAACTGGGCACTCACCGGTGTCACTTCGAGGCGTTCGATCAGCGGGTGGTCGCGATGGCGCTCCAGGAACTCGAGCCCGAACGCATCGAGGAAGATCGGGGCGACGCGCTCGTCAGCGTCGACGCGGCGTCTCACCTCGGCAGGGATGTCGGCGAAGGTCTGCACGCCGCGCATTGTTGCCGATCGTTACTCTCGGCCCGACGAGGACCGACGCGGTGAACGCGTTCTCGCTGGATGCATCGCGCAGCCGCGCAGCGCGACGACGGCCAGGCACTTACGCGAGCCGGCGCTCGAAAGTCGCTTCCAGCTCCGGTCCATCGCCGGGCCGCACACGCTCGATGGTCAGCGATAGCTGTGGGCCGTCCAAGCGCACCCATGCCACCTGGTTGTCGAACGTCGGCTCTTGCAAGGCTCGCCAGCGAACGGTCGGATCACGCACGCCGGCGGCGTGCGCCATCCGCTGGGTGAGCCAGCGCGGTGCTCGTGAACGTTGCGCGATCCTGAACCGGTCCGTTCGCGCTTTGAGAGTGGGTGCCGGAACGGGGAGCAGACCGCCTGCTAGACGTGGCTTTTCGCGCCGGCCGCATCGCGGAACGCCACCTCGGCTACGTACGCCTGGTGGATGTCGCCGCCGAGCAGGACGATTGAGGCCGGAGGATGCCCCCGCCGATCCGAGGCGAGCTCCCCATGCGTGCGAACCAGCCGGTGGAAGGAGTCCTGGAACGCCGCCCAGTGCTCGAGGTCGACCGCGCGGCGGATCTTCTCGCCAATGCGGGCCGCTAGCTTGCCCCACGCGCCGTCGCACACCGCCTCCTTCCAGGCTTCGAGGTAGTGCAGGGTGGGCGAGAGCAGCACGGGCAGCATGCTCACCACTAGTACTAGTGTCCTGCGTCGTAAATTCGTTGCATAAGTCACTTAGCCTTCATGCGGGTCGAAGCCAGTAAGAATCCTTGGTTTTCCTGGGAAAGACTTATGTCACGAACTTCGGGCGCGGAACACTAGGGCCTGCCACCGGGGGGACGCGCAGCCCCAAGAGCGCCGGTTCAGGCGGCGCGTCGGGGTGGGAGATCGCCGGCGGGGGCAACACAGGTCGCGCACACCGCGGGGACTCGTAGCGCGCAGCGAAGGTCGTCGCGTGCGGCGACGCTAGAGGGATCACGTAGCCGCGTTGGTCGTGCGCGTTCCAGCCGACTGTAGAGCGGCGATGCGCTCGCAGACCGTCTTGCGGTTGCGATGGCTCTGTTCGTAGGCATGGACCGCCGACAGCTGCGCTGGGGACAAGCGTGATAGCCGTTTGGCGATCGCGACCGCGCTGAGCGCGTCGTAGTCGGCGAGCGGCAGCTCCTCCGCGCGCGACTGATCCGATCGCGATGTCTGGCTGTCGTCGGCCTGCTCATCGTGGCGCTCAGCGGCGACCGGGCCCGGCTCCCGGAGCGCAACCGCCGCCCTGACCGCCGTGAGCGTTTCGCCGCCGAGTTGGATCAGCTCATGCTCGACGACGCGGCGATATGCGTCGTAGACGATCAACTCGCAGGGCCGTCTGGCGGCCGCCAACAGATGCGCAACGCGGCTCGCTTCTTCGAGAGTCTTGCACCTGAGCCGGTTGACTCGCTCTGGCACGGCGACCTCCCATGCGCCGCGGGGGCTGAGGTCAACGCGCACCCTTGCTAGGTCCATTCAAGCGCCTCTCGATCATGATGCTCGGCGGGTGTCGCTGAGCCGTCGCCGAGTATCGGCTGCAGTGTCGTTGGCGGCTTTCCAACCCACCATTCGGAGAATCGCGGAGCTCGGCCAGTCGCCAAGCGGATCCCGATTCGAACGACCATCTCCACCTCTTCCGGCTACCTCGGCTGGCCGGGACCACCGTTACTTGCATCGTCGCGGCGCCGCCTGATCGGAGACAGCGCGGTCAACGAAAGCTAGCACCACGCGAACAGAATCCAATCGTAGTTTCCGCGGTCTTCGTCAAGGGGCAAATCGCACCCGAGCGGCAGGCGCGCGCCCTCACGGCGCGACTGGCGCGTTCGCCCGCCGACGAACCTGTTGGGCGGCGCCGTGAACGCGGAGGGCCGGGTCGCGCGCACGCGCCGCGGCCCTCCGCTCCCAATTGGCAATGGCCACGTTCTCCGTTCGAGCTGCAGCACTTGGCTGAAGCCGATGATCGAGTTCAGCGGCGTGCGCAGCTCGTGGCTCATCCGCGCCAGGAACTCGCTCTTGGCGCGTTCGCGCTCTCCGCCTGCGCGCTCGCCTGCAGCAGCTCGAGCCTCTCTCGCTCGGCGCGGCGCTGTCTGGTGACGTCCTGGACGGTGCCGAGGTTGCGTGCGACCGGCACGAGACCCTCCTTCATCACATTCGATTGTTCCCCACGGGGCCGCGGGTCGCCGTCCCGTACGCGCGCCGACCCCGCTCGGGCGCCCGACATCCGGAAGTCGGCTCCTGCGGAACTCTTACCCGGCTCCTACCGCACACCGACGATCAGGGTCCATCGTGTGCTCCACACAACCAAGGAGACAAACGAACGTGACCCACAGAATCCGACCCCTGATCGCAGCCCTCGCCACGATCGGAGCCGTAGCTGGCGGCGGCGCGGCAATCGCCAGCGCCGCGACGTCCACCTCCGCAGCCAACGGTACGACGACGACCAACACGTCGACCACCGGCACAGGCACGCACAGCCCCGCCGGTCACGCGACCGCCGGCAAGCGCAACTGCCCCAACATGTAGTCCCCGGCAACGGCCGCCCCCGCTCCCGAGCAGCGAGAGGCGGCCAACGGTCGCCCACCGCGGTACCTCGCCCGCCGATCATCTCAGCCCCCGGCGAGGCTCCGGCCGCCCAGTGCGCGGCTTGTTCCTAGCGACGTTTGCGTCGGTGCACGTGCGTCCGGCGGTGGAGGTGCTTCGCGACGCGGTGACGAGCCCCTCGGTGGAGTCGGGTCGGCCTGCGGGTTTGCGCCGGTACCTGTGTCGAGGCGCCGGTGAGACTTGCTACGGCCGACGAACCTGCCCCTGACGAGGGGGTTGCTCCGGCCGACGACGATCCACCCGAGGATATTGACCCATCGGAGGACGTCGACCCGCCGGAACCCGGCGAGGACGACGACCCGCTCGGTTCGGGTGGCTTCATCGAGCGGAGTGTCGTCCTCCCCGCCCCGACGAGGACGACGACCCACCGGAGGAGGACCCACCCGAGCGGGACCCGCCAGACGAGGACCCGCCGGAACCCGACGAGGATCCGCCGGAACCCGATGAGGATCCGCCGGAACCGGAGGACGATGACCCACCCGACGAGGACGAGGAGCCGCCGGAACCCGATGACGACCCGCCCGTATCGAGCGTCGCGGTCTTGTCAGCGGTGTTCGTGTCGGTCGCGTTGGTGTCGCTGATCGTCTCCACGATCTGGCCCGGGGCAAGACTGCCGATCGCCGCCGCGGCTTGATACTGGACCTTGATGTAGAAATCCTGGCCCGGCGTGATGACCCCGGTCCAGTCGAACATGAATCCCCCCGCGGTCGCTGAGTAGTTAGTCATCTGGCAGCCATCGGTCGTGTTCTGCGGGCTGCAGGTCCCAACGTACACCGGCCCCGTGATCGTCACGCTGGAGGGAGCGGTGACGGTGACGTGCACGGTGCCGCTGAATGTGGCGGCCCCGGTGTTGGTCCAGTAGGCCACCAACTGACCCGAGCCGCTGCCGTAGTTGCCGTTGACCAATGACGCCGCGATGTCCGGCGACGAGCCCGCCGCCGCGGCCGTCGCGGCACCCGGGAGGAGGGCTACCAGCATCGTCAGTAAGGCGGTTCGGCGCAGCATGACGTTCTCCTTCGCGGTGGTCGGTACGATCGGCCATGTTCCCAGCGCTGGGCGGCGGGCACCATCAGCCGGATGTCGCAATCCACGTTCAGGAAATGAGCGCCGGCTCATCCGCCCGCGCCGGTCCGCCCGATGCGGACGAGATCAGCGTCGGCGTGCCCAGCGGGATCTGGCGCAGCAGCCAAGCCCCCTCGGCCGGCGTCAGCCGCAGGCAGCCGTGGCTGACCGGCAGCCCGATGCAGGATGACCTTGACCGCCCGCGTATAGAACGGCGCGTACCACGTCGAGCAGCTCGTCGCCGAAGCCCGCCAACACAAGATCTGCATGCACATGGGCCTGGTCAACAGCCTCCGCCGACTCTCCTATGCCGCGTCCATCGGCTGCGACTCGAACTCGACGGCACCCAATGGGTCCGCTTCCGCGACACCTACCCCAAGGGCTGCAGGCGTGCGCCGCCGGCGCGCAGCTACGTGCTCGAGTTGCTCGGCGCAGTCGCGGCGGTTGCCCGAGCCGCAGGCGCGGGCGCTCGCGTTGCAACTATTGTCCGCAATGCGGTGAACGAGTGACTTCTATGCGGCCCGTTGCGAGCTGTGCAGTGCCGGCCTTGACCCGCCGGCACTGGCAGACGCCGCGGTCGGTCAGCGAGCGCCTCTCCGTCCCCCTCGGTGCGCGCCTGCGTCGTGTGCTCACCGGCCCATGAGCCAAGGTCCCGAGAACAGCTCGCTGACGCGAGTCACGACCGACCTTGGAGGGCGGGAAAGCCACCTGCAGGGCGAAAGGGGAGCAGTGGGCTTGGAGCCCGTCACAGTTCCGCTCGGAGGCGATCCGGGCGCCGTTCGGTCCGCCGCACGTTCGCGATCGACGACGGACGAGCTGGAGACTAGACTTGGCCCAGTGCTCGGGTCCGTGTCGCCAGGGGCAAAGTAGCGTCCACTAATTCTCGCTGTCGGCGCTCAGATCAGGCGGCTTCAGTATCCCCAACAGCGGGTCCGAGGTCGAGGTGGGTGTTCGTGTCGATGTGGCACGTGCCGTAGGGGTTGATGTGAGCCCGGGTCACGGGCTGTAAGCGCTTTCTTGTCGAGGTCCGTGAGCTGCCCGGCCACCTGCGGGAGAGAGCGAGACCGGGCTCAGCTGTTAGACGACGCTAGCTTGCCCCCGGTGACACGGACCCGAGCACTGGGCCGTGTCGCAAAGCTGCCTTGCGCGATCGGAAAACGCGGGTGGGGCCACTTCAAGCCGGCGCGCCAGGGCCAGTGCAAGCCGTCGTTCCGATGCCGCGGTCTATCCGCCATGAAAGCTTGAATTCGCCATCGTTTGCGGACGCCGCCGTGCTCACCGGGTCGCCGACAGCGACATGGCTGTCCCTGCCCACCAGAACGAGTGACGCGGCGCTTTCGGAGATCACTCGTGATCCTCCGGGTGCAGGCCGCGACGAAGTTCGGCCATGAAGCGGTCGCGCTCGCGGCGTCGTTCTTCGCGAGCGGTACGGCGATGCTGACGGGTGCGGAAGTCAGGGCGCCTGGATGCTGCGATCGGCCGGTCCGCCCACGGCCGCAACAGTGACTCGGTGGGGGATCGGGTCGAGATAGCGGCGAAGCTGGGCGCGGCGTCCTTTCCACGCGCCCAGGCGCGCCCGGCAGAGCTTGGTGTGGGCAGCCCGGCGGATGTCGTGTCCAGCCCTTTGCGCAACCTCTCGGTACGCAGCTTAGGGTCTTCCAAAAACCTTGGTCGGGCAGTGGATGCGGAACAGGTCATCGACCACGCCCCAGGGCATCCGAGGCTGACCGCGATAGCTGCCGTTTGGGGTTTCCATCTTAGCGATAAAATAGGCGGATCGCCAGTCCTCAAGCCGGAAGGCACTATCCACGTTCGCTCGGCGAGTTCCACGCCTGGTTTCGGACCGACGGCGACTGCCTGGACTACTTGGACTGGCTGCGCTGGCCGGATGGGTTCGCCTGCCCGGAGTGCGGGCATTCGCGAGCGTGGGAGCTCGGTGATGGGCGCTACGAGTGCTCGGAGTGCCATGAGCGAACCTCGGCGACGGCGGGGACGATCTTCGACCGTACGCGCAGCCGCTGACGGTGTGGTTTGCCGCCTGCTGGCTGTTCGCCACCCAGAAGGACGGATCTCGGCGCTAGCGCTCAAGCGCACGCTGGAGATCGGTTCCACCCAACGGCGTGGGCGATGCTGCACCGGCTGCGGCAGGTGCTGCTGCGGCCGGGCCGGGAGCGGCTGCAGGGCAAGGTGGAGGTCGATGAGACCTACATCGGCGGCGAGGAGCCGGGGCTGCGCGGCGGTCGGCAGAAGGGCAAGAAGGTGCTCTGTGGCGTCGCCGTCGAGCGGCGGGAGCCAAAGGGCTTCGGGCGCTGCCGCATCGGGCCGATCGTGGACGCGTCCGCGGAGACGTTGCGCTCCTTCCTGCTTAGAACGTCGAGCCGGGCGCGACGGTGATCACCGACGGCTGGCAGTCCTACCCGCCCGCGACGAAGGACCTCTACACGCACGAGCCGCTCAAAGGCGCCTCAGGCAGAGACGCCTCCAAGCTGCTGCCCGGGGTGCATACGGTCTCCTCGCTCGCCAAGCGATGGCTGCTCGGCACCCACCAGGGCGCGGTTGATGAGGCGCACCTCGCCGCCTACCTCAACGAGTTCGAGTTCCGCTTCAACCGCCGCCGCTCGCGCAGCCGCGGCCTGGTCTTCTACCGCCTCGTCGAGCTCGCCGTCGCCCACCAGCCGGTGCGCTACCGCGAGCTGGTCGCCAACCCCAAGCCAGGCCGGGCGCGCCCGCCGACGCCGCCCGGCACCCGCGGCCGTCCGCCCAGTCTCGAGCGACGTCGCGCGAGGCGGCCATGGCGGACGACCTAGCCGTACTCCGGTCTAGCTCGACGTAGCAGGGTGCCGACGCACTATCGAAAGCCGTGACTGGCGTCCAGGATCCATCCTCAATCTTGAGGATCGTCAGGCCGTTGGATGCCACTGGGTCGCAACCAGCCAGGGTGCGGTACTTGCCGCCCTTGAGGCTGTAGCCGGTGAAGTAGTAGTCAGCCCAGTTGCTACGAACTGTCGAGCGGTACTCGCCCAGGCAGTGCAGGATTTGCCAGTTCGTTGGCGGCTTTTCGGGAGCGCCAGCACCATTGAGATAGGCACCATCTACGACCGCGATCTTGGTCGCACCGTATAAACGAACTCGTGCGGACGCGATCGATGGCAGAGCCAGCATAAAGATGCTGAGTGTGATGATGAGTCGCTTATGAATATTCCACATCACGCGCAACCCACCAACCTCGTGACCGGCTTGCCGGTTTCAGTAGTCGTATTCATCGAGCTCCAGAGTATCTGAGCTCGACGTGAACGCCTGACCGTTCGGAGGACTCTCGGCTCGTCTCTCAGGACTTGGGCCTTCAGGTGGAGCGGAGTGGATCTGCCAGTTGGTCGCAAACATCAGCAAGCGCCTTGTCGTCCCGATTCACCATTAGCAGCAACTCCGATCAGCAATCAGCGGGTGTTGCGACCACCGCGCCAACCCAAGGATCGATCGCCGAAACGCGTCCGCGAACGCCGGCCTCCCGTCGTTGCGGGCGGTTCGGTGTCTCATTTGCCCCTTCGATGATCAGGCTCATTGTGGGGGCCTACGTGCACACCATCCTAGATCGTGGTCGGATCGGTGTCCGTGATGCTGAACCGAAGCGCTTATCCGACCAGGCGGTCGAGGCCTCGCCGGCGGTGGGCGGCGGCGTCGATTGCGTTCTGGAGGCGGTAGGGCGAGATGTGGGTGTCGTGGTGGTGCGGATGTCGGCGTGGCCGGCGAGCTCGCGGATCACCTCGATCGGCTCGCCGGATTCGGCGAGGTGGGTACAGAACGTATGGCGCAGGATGTGCGGGGAGCGGCGGTCCTCGGGGAGCTCGGCAAGATGCGCGTAGCGGGCGACGATCCGGGTCACGTCGCGGGCAGTGAGCGGCTGGGGGTCGCGTCCGGTCCTCGGCAGCGAGACGAGCAGCTGCTCGTGCGCGCCGACGGGCCGCGCCTTGACACAGGCGGCGATCGCATCGAGGGCGTCGTGCTCGAGCGGGACGGCGCGGCGACGGCCGCGCTTGCCGTAGCGGACTGTGACCCACCCCGAGGTCGTATGGGGAATCGCACGGCGCAGCCGCCCATCGTCCGCGCGCCGGCGCTCGCGACGTCTGTGAGCAGCAGCGCGTAGGCCTCCGAGCGGCGCAGGCCGGCCGTCCCGAGTAGGTGAAGCAACGCCAGGTCGTGCTTGCCGGTGGTCGTGCGCCGGTCGGGCATCCACAAGAGCCGCGCGTACTGCTGTGCGGTCAGCGCCCGCGCTCGCCGCGGGCGACTCTGCTGCCGCGCACGTCACGGACCCGCTCGACGCCGAGCTTTGAGGCGAGGGTGCGCAGCGCGGAGAGGTGCTTGGCGATCGTTGCCGGCGAGCGTCTGTGGCGCTCGAGCAGATCGCGGCAGCCGCGTACGGTCTCGGGGGTGAGGGCCTCGGGCCCGGCGTCGGGGCCGAGGAACTGGCAGAAGGCGCGGTAGACGCCGGCGTAGGCGTCGCGGGTCAGTTGCGCGGCCTGGCGCTGGGCGAGCTCTGAGGCGATCGCGGTCGGCGAGCCGGAGTCGAGCAGCTCGCCGCGCGACCTCGACGCGCGCGAGCTGCGCCGGCATCGAAGAGCCGGCGCTACGCGAGCAGGTCGCCAACGCGCTGGCGAACAAGGGCGCGTCGTAGGTCGTGTTTGACCGGCCCGATGCGGATTCGAGGTTTGTAATGGCAAACTGTCTGGATGGCGGCGGTGGGGCTTGTAGGCAGGTGGCGACTGGTGTCTTGGTCGGCTGGGACTGCGGACGGCGCGGTCGCGTATCCGTTCGGTGAGCGAGTCGGGGGGAGCACCGTCTACACGTCCGGGGGTTGGATGACGGTCACTCTTGTCGGAGCCGATCGCGAGAGCCTATCGACCGACGATGTTCTCGGCGGAAGCGAGGCCGAGCGTGCCGAGGCGTATTCCAGTTACATCGCGTACTGCGGCACGTACGAAGTCGAAGGCAACGTTGTGATCCATCGGGTGCAGATGAGCCTGTTCCCGAATTGGGTTGGGAGCGCACAGGAGCGCTACTTCGAGCTCTCCGGCGATGAGCTGGTGCTGCGGTCTGTGCCGGTGGAGGTCGGTGGCCGGCTGGTCGTTAGTGAGCTCCGGTGGATCCGCGAGGAATAGTCCAGATCCCAGACCAACGGTCGAGGTCGAGGTCCAGGTCGCGCTCGCAGCGTCATGCGCTCGAGTCAACCGCGGCAGATCACTTGCCGCTCGCCGGATCGATGCGCTCGCATTCCGAATGCGCGGCGCTCGCCTGGCCGACGGTTCCGCAGCGGAACGCCAGCTGAGCGAGGTGAGGTAGTCGGACCACTTCTGCCACCCGACGAAGCCCGAGTGCAAGCTCATTAGCTCACTGAGATGGTGCCCGGGAGCGGCGCGATCGCTGCATCGCGTCTTATCGTCGGAACCGCTGTCGTGGTGCACTCCCCCCGCTTGCGGCGTCTAGCTGTGACGATGGCGTGTGTTGCCGCGCGCAATCAGGAGCGATCGAACGATGGTTTAGACGTTTAGAGCGCGGGTTTACCGTCGTGTTGCCTGTCAGGCTCGACTCTTGGTCTCCCGGGAGCCTTGGGAGAGCTTGGCGATCGTCAACGCGGTAGATTCTCGGGCGCATGAGGCTGATTGATCTCTCCGTGCCGATCGTGGCCAGCCGGGAGAGCACGCCCAAGCTTCTGCGCACCGAGATTCAGTTCGCCGATCACGCGGCCGGCGCAGCTCACGCCAACGAGATGTTTGGCGTCGGGCCCGAGCTGCTGCGCAACGGTGAGGGGTGCGCGCTGGAGACCTTCACCCGGTTCGGCACTCACAACTCAACCCACCTCGACGCGCCCTACCACTACAACTCGACGATCGCCGGGCAGCCGGCGCAAACGATCGACCAGCTACCGCTCGACTGGATCTTCCGGCCGGGCGTGGTTCTCGACTTTCATGACCGCGCCGACGGCGAGACGATCGACGCGGCCGATGTTGAGGCTGCTCTGGATAAGGCCGGGCACGAGCTGGCCGAGCGCGACATCGTTCTGATCCGTACCGGGCGCGACGCCTACTACAGCGAGCCTGACTACATGCGACGCGGTCCGGGCGTCAGCGCCGCCGCGACGCATTGGCTGTTTGACCGGGGCGTGCGGGTGATGGGTATCGACGCATGGGGTTGGGACCGCCCGCTGCATCTCCAAGCCCAGGAGGCACTGGCGAGCGGTAGGCCGGGTATCTTCTGGGCCGCCCACCAGACGGACTTGCCGTACTCGCAGATCGAGCGGTTGGCAAACCTCGACCAACTGCCCTCGACTGGCTTTACCGTCGCCTGCTTTCCGCTCCGATTGATTGGCGGAAGCGCGGCGCCGGCGCGCGTGGTCGCGATCCTCGATGAGGATCACAAGGCAGCAGAGTCATAGCGAGTCTGGCAGCCGCGCGCACGGACGTCGGAATATGGATTATCGAGTAGAGGTTATGGAAACCGCTCCGGGCCGTCCGGTGACGTTCCGTGTCGTCATCCCCGCTTCGAGTGCGAACTCGTCGATCATCAGCTCTCGCGTAACCATTACATGCATCTCATGTTGTGTAGATGTCGAGGCGGACGGAGCGGGAGAATGAGCGAGAACATCGGGGCGGCGCTCGAGCGGAGCGACAGGCTGTTCGGCGATCGCGAGGCGGTCGTCGACGGCGGGCTGCGCTGGAGCTATCGGGAGCTGCGCCACCGCGTCGCAGCGTTTGACGCCTCGCTCGACGCGCTGGGCCTCGCAGCGGGCGACGTCGTCGCCGTGCTCGCGCTGAACTCGGCCGCGCACCTGGTCAGCTGGCTGGCGATCCCGAGGTCGGGCAGAGTGCTCAACGATCTGAACGTGCGTCTGGCGCCAGCGGAGCTCGAGTTCATCGTCAACGACTCCGGAGCCCGGGCGCTGATCGTCGACGACGTGTTCCTCGAGCTCGGCCGCAAGCTCGCTGACGCTTGCGAGATGGTCGAGCATCTGATCTATGCCGGTGCCGGCGCCACCCCCGACGGGTGTCTGTTATTCGCCGAGCTGTGCGAGGTGGCGGGCGGTCCGCCAGCGACGGTCGATCCCGACGCGGTGGCCGGGATCTTCTACACCGGCGGCACCACCGGGCTGCCGAAGGGCGCGATGCTCACCCACCGCAACCTCGTCGCGAACGCCAAGCACGTCCTGATCCTCTTTCACTACGACGAGACCGACAGCTACCTGCACGCCGCGCCGATGTTCCACCTCGCCGACGGCGCGTCGACTTTGTCGCTGACCTGGGTCGGCGGCAAGCACGTGATCATCCCCGCGTTTGACCCCGCGCTGTGGCTGCAGACCGTGCAGAGCGAGCAGGTCACGTGCGCCCTGCTCGTCCCGACGATGATCAACTTGGTCGTCAACCACCCGGCGTTGGAAGCCCACGACCTGACCGGTCTGCGAGCAATGCTGTACGGCGCCTCACCGATGCCCGAACAGCTGCTGCGGGCGGCGATGCACGCGATTCCGTGCGATTGGGGACAGGCATACGGCATGACCGAAGTCGCGCCCGTCGCGACGTTCCTGACGGCGGCCGACCACCGCGCCGGCCTCACCGGCAACGAAACGTCAGCCCGCAGGCTGCGCTCCGCCGGCCGACCGATCGTCGGCGTCGAAGTCGAAGTCCGCACACCCGACGGAACCCTGGCACAGGTCGGGGAGCCGGGCGAGGTCTGGATCCGCGGCGCGAACGTGATGAAGGGCTACTGGAACCGCCCGCAGGAGACCGCCGCCGCGCTCGACCCGGACGGCTGGTATCACACCGGCGACGCCGCCTACCAAGACGACGACGGGTACCTGTTCATCGTCGACCGCGTCAAGGACATGATCGTCTCCGGCGGCGAGAACGTGTATTCAGTCGAGGTCGAGAACGCGATCTCCAAACACCCCGCCGTGCTCGAATGCGCCGTGTTCGGCGTCCCCGACCAGCAATGGGGCGAACGCGTCCACGCCGCCGTCGTCCTCAAACCCGACACGACCGCCACCGAGCAGGAAATCGTCGCGCACTGCCGCGAGCAGATCGCCGCCTACAAGCTCCCGCGCTCGATCGACTTCCACACCGACCCGCTCCCCAAATCAGGCGCCGGCAAAGTACTCAAACGCGAACTCCGTGCCCCGTACTGGGCCGGACGCGAGAAACAAGTCTTCTAGCAGCCCGAGCAAACAGCGCCCACAAACCGCGGTGGTTCCGGGGGTCGTCCACGTCGATGAAGCGGCAGTCGGCGTTGATCGTCACGCTGCCCATCGCGATCGTGTCGAGTAGCTGCGCCGGGAAGGTGGTGATCGCCGCGGGCACGTCGTGCTCGGGGTCCGGCTCGTCTTCGAGGCGGCTGTTGTACCGGGCAGGCAGGTTCGGGATCGGTCGCAGCGGCCAGAGCTTCTCGAGTAGCGCCCCGTATGGCCGAGTGGCGCAATGCAGCGTCGGCCAGTCGCCGTAGGGATTGTCGAAGCGCGCACCGCCGGGCTCGTCGAGGCCGAGAGGCTTCGGTGTGTTCCAGTAGAACGGGTTGGGCCGGTTGCGCGGGCGTGTAGGGGGCGGCGGAGGAGGGGGTGAGGGTGCCGTGCCGTGCGCGAGCGGCGGTGATCGAGGTGGCGATACGGCGTGGTGCGGCCGGCGCCGATCGTGTTGGCGATCTGCTGCATGGTGTGCTGGCCGCTGTCGAGCATCTCGAGGGCGACGCGGAGCTTGTGCTCGGTGATGGTCGTGGAGCGGCCGTTGAGCCGGTCGCGAGCGCGCGCCCGTCTGCGTGCGCTCACGGATCGGCTGGCACTCGAACCCGCCGATCGCGCTGAAAACGTGGGACACGAGCCGTATCGGACGAGGCGGTGCCGCTCGGTTGTGAGCAGGCGCTCTTGTCGGAGTGCGTCGTGGATGATCGTCTCCAGGTTCGCGAAACGCGTAGGGGGGCCGGCACGCTGCGCGATGCGCTGGACCGGCGGCGTGCTGGTGAATCCGACGCGCGCCAGACCTGCTGGGAATCGCGCTGACGGGTTGCTCGTCGCGCGTTGTTGCTCATCGCTTTAGGAGGTTGTGGGGGAGCAGTTCAACCCTGGTGATCTCGAGCTCGCGTTGGCCGGTGAGCCGATCGCGCAGCCCGGGCGGCTGGGTGGGAGGGCGAGCGCGGCGAGGCTGCCGTGGTGGAGGTCGGCTTCGATGGTGAAGAAGGTGTGGTCGCGGCCGGCGTGGTACCAGTGTTCGGGGCCGGTGCCGATGACGCTGATCCGGCCGGTCATGAGGTCGTCGGCTTTGCGTGCGCAGGCGAGCGCGGCGTGCGGGTTGGGCAGACGAACACGACGGCGGGTCGGGTCGCTGGGTGCGGTAGCGGGGGTGGGCGAGGCTCCGGCGGCAGAGGAAGGCGTTGTAGGCGAGGAACTTGTCGTGGCTGTAGGAAGGGTGGGGCGGTGAGGTCGAGCTCGACGAGCAGGGCGAAGGTCGGCTTCATAAGCGTCGACGCGCAGTCGAGGGAGAGGTTGGGTTTGACCTCGGTGAAGGTTTTGAGCTGAGGCCATGATGGCCTGGCCGTCGGGGATCGGGATCTCGTTGGTGGTGATGGGGTGGCGGTCGCGGCCGGCGCCGGCTTGGGGGACGGGCTAGCGGCCGGTGGCGTAGCGTGGGGTGCGCGAGTGGTCGGTCGCCGCGTCTCCAGAGGTGGTGCAGTTCGATGGCCGGAGCCGAGGCCGTGCTGGTCGTGGGCGAGGCGCAGGCCGCGCGGGGCTCGATCGGCCGCCATTCGCGTTCGCGCGAGATCGCCGGCGGCTCGCGCGGCAGCCGGCTGCGAAACGCGTCGACGCTCGCGGGCGCCACGCAACCGCCGGCGGCGCGGCAACCGCTCTGACCGTACCCGCCGGCGATCAGCGACAGCGGCTCGACCGCTGCGACGATCACGAGCGCCGGCGTGACCAGCGGCGCGGGCGCCGTTGAAAAACCCGCCGATCCCCTGCGTTGCTGGGGATCCCGGCCGCCTTTGCGACGATGAACACACGAAAACGCGTGCCAGCGAGCGCGACAGGTAAGACGAGCGCAGCGCTTACAGCGACTCTGAAGCGACGCTGATTCATCGTGAGCGGCATCTGCAACCTCCTCTAGAGCTGATCAGTGTCCGTGGGGCCGCAAACGGCCCTTCGCGGCTAGGTACCGGCCGCGGCTACAAGGCCTCGCCGCGATCGAGCTTTCTCGCGCCGAGTCGCCGTCCGGGTCATCTCAATCTCCGAGACCGGTCACTGCGGGCTGTGCACCCCGGCCCGCGCGGCGCTCCCCCGGGGGCGGGCAGCGGCGCCGGGATGCCGCGGCGCCGATGCGGACGGGGCTCAGCAGCCGTCGAGTTCGTGCCGGGCGCGCCCCAACGCATTCACCAGATGGCTCTGTGGCTGGGATCCGATGTGGTGCTGCTCGCGGGCCCGCCGGCGCTCGCCGGTCCAGCCAGTTGGGTGGTTCAATTGATTGCTGCATCTCAGAGCGCGCCAGCGAGCGCGCGCGGACCCGGGGATGCGCTTCAGTCGTGCTCCTTGAGAAACGTGTGCACCCGCTCGGTCGGGGAGCAGATCGAGCTGGACTCGCTTCAGCTCCTGGAAGTCGTGCTCCTGGGTGATGCAGCCGCACCTGGTCCTGGCGCGCCAGCGGACTCCTGGCTCAGACTGTCCTGCCAGGCACCAAGCCCTTGATCGTGACGAGCGGCCATGCGTGCTCGCTGCTGCGCGGACCACCTGGCATGTCCCTTGCTTCTTCGCACGGCGAGCAGGGCTCCTCAGCCTGTGGGGTGCTTCGTGATCGCTGGCGTGGCGGACGGTCTGCGTGCAGGTGCCCAAGGTGGTGTGCCAAGGTTCCCTCCTTGTCGTTGTGACTGTTGGAGGCGTGAGAGTATCACTATGCGATGGGAATATATAATTGCTTCGCTAACAGCTATGGGATTGGACAAGGCGTCCAGCGTCCAGCGTCCAGGTCCGGTCGCAGCGGCCGTCGATGCCGTGTGCGGGCAGCGGTCTGGGCGCGCCGAGCCAGGCGTCCGCCGCCCCCCGAGGTGGAGGAGCGACGCGCCGAGCTGGTACTCGCCGGAGTCCGAGCTTGCCGACGAAGCCGACGGTGTGCAGCGTGCGAAGGATCCGGTGGACGGTGCCCTTCGGCAGTCCGATCTCTTCCGCCAGCTCAACTACGCCAGCCGTCGCGAGCGGCCGGATAGGAGTCGCAGGATCGTGGCAGCGCGCTGGATTGATTGGATTTCGTTGCTCATTGCTCGAGCGCCGCAGACCGGCGGTCGAACTGTGCGGCGAGTTGGTCGCAGCGCTGTGCGATGCGGGCGAGTTCGTCGAGCCGTCGGCGGGCGTGGTCCTCGCCATGGCGACGGTCGTCGGTGGCGCGCTGGATCGCGCCCCGGATAGACTTGATGGCTCCCTGGACCGCGGCGGCGCAAGGTCGCGCTGGTAGTCCAGTGCCGCCGCCGAGACTCGGGCGGCTAGTTCGGAGCGCAGCCGTCCAGCGTGTCGATCTGTCATTTCGATTAGGCGCTGCTCGGAGTCGCGGATCACCAGCCGCCGGCCGAGTGCACCGGGGGTGATTGTGCGTCCGAAGCCGACGATGATGTCGAGGGCGTGCTCGACGTCTTTGAGCTTGAAGGTGAATCGGGATGGCGCTCGCAGCCCGGTTTCGGGCAGCACCTCGCTAGCACGGGCGCCGAAGACGTCCTGGGCGACGTCTTGCACCTGTTCGAGGATGCGCTGGACACGAGCGGCGTAGCGGCGCTCGAGGTCGGTGAGCTCGTCGGCGAGTTCAGACTCAAATCGCGGCACGAGCCGCTCGAACTCGTCGCGCACGGTCTGATCGATCCACTGCTCGAGCTCGGTGGCCAGCTCGCGCGGCGTCTGCCTATCGAGGGTACGAGGTGCGCGTGCAACGCCTCTTGGAGGCGGGGAGCGTCGCGCTTGGCGTGCTCGCTGAGCGGTTCGTTGATTCGATCTCTGAGCGCCCGCGCCACGCCACGCTCGAGCAGATCCGCGGCTTCGGCGCTGGCGGCTTGCAGCTCGGCGATGCGCTGCTCGAACTGCTGCGCACGGGCAGCGAGCTCGTCGAGCGGCAGCTCGATCGCGTGGGCTTCAAAGCGTGCCGCCCGCGCGCCGTCAGCGGCCAAGCCTCGTGCCAGTCGGGCGACGGACCGCAGTAGCAGTGTCTCGCGCTCTTCTGCCGCCAGCCGTAGCAGACGGTTCACGAGCGGATCGATGCCGTCACGGTTGCGGGCGCTGAGGGGAAACAGCTCGGCTTCCTGGCCGGCCAGGACGTCGCGCAGCGCCGACCGGATGAACTCGATAGCTTGCTCGCGGTCCTGGGCTTCGAGATGGTCGAGCTTATTGACGACTACCAGCAGCCTGGGCAGGCGGCCGGCCGCCTCCGCCAGCAGCTCGCGTTCGCCCTCCGAAAGTGGCTGGCCGCCGTCAGGTACGCACAGGGCAGCGTCGACGCGCGGTAGAAAGCCGCGCGCGACTTCGCTGTTGTGGCTGTGGATCGAACCGGTCCCGGGGGTGTCGACCAGCTCCAGCCCCGCGCGGAGAAGGCGATGGTCC
>CAWEQQ010000016.1:0-132007 GCA_963811155.1 uncultured Solirubrobacterales bacterium | reverse complement strand
GCAGCCCATGTTGATGTCGATCAGGTCCGCGCCGGCGGCCGCCACGCGCTCGGCCGCGGACGCCATCACGTCGGGGTCGTGGCCGAACAGCTGCACCGACACCGGATGCTCGTCGGGGTGGATCCTCAGCAGCTCGCGGCAGGTTCGCTCGTTGCGGTAGTGAACGGCGAAGCTCGAGACCATCTCCGACACCGCCAGCCCGGCGCCGTAGCGCTTGGCCTGGAGGCGCACGAACCAGTTGCCGATCCCGGCCAGCGGCGCGAGCACGACGCGGTTGGGGATCGGCACGCCGCCCAGGGTCCAGCTGTCGGTCAGAGCTTGCGGCATTGATTCATGGTACGAATCCGGACATGGATCATCGATCCGTGATCAAGCCCTGGACGGACGATCGTGCTCGAGCAGGTGCCGGGGGTCGAGCTGTTCGACGTGCACACGCACATCGGCCAGAACGACCCCGACGGCATGAAGCAGACCCCGAGCGAGCTGCTCGAGGTGCTCGAGCTGCGCGCGACGCCCGTGGCGCGTTCGTGTTCCCGATGCACGAGCCCGACGGCTATCCGGCCGCCAACGACATGGTGCTCGCAGGCGGCCCGCGACTCGACGGGCTGCTCGTCCCGTTCTGCCGCGTCAACCCGCACGACGACGCGGTCGCCGAGGCGCGAGCGGTGCCTCGCCGCCGGCGCCCGCGGGATCAAGCTGCACCCGCGGGCGGAGAGTTCACGCTCGACCACCCCGAGGTGCGCAAGCTGGTCGCGCTCGCCGACGAGCGCGCGCTGCCGGTGCTGATCCACGCCGGCCGCGGCATCCCGGCGCTCGGCCTGCACGCGGTCGAGCTCGCCGAGGACTTCCCGAACGCGCGGCTGATCCTCGCCCACGCCGGCATCTGCGACCTGTCGTGGATCTGGCGCGTCGCGCCGGACCACCCGAACCTGCTGTTCGACACCGCCTGGTGGATGCCGGCCGACATGCAGACGCTGTTCTCGCTCGTGCCGCCCGGCCAGATCCTGTTCGCCAGCGACGCCCCGTACGGCGACACCGCGTGTCGGCCGGCGTTTCAGCTGCGCTCGCCGCTGCAGGTCGGCCTCAGCCCCGAGCAGATCCGCTCGATCACCTCCGGGCAGGCGCTGAGGATCGCCGCCGGCGAGCCGCTCGCAGCCGGCCGGGCCGGCGCTCGGCGAGCGCGATCGGCCGCCGCACGTGCTGCTCGACCGCGTCTCGGAGTTCCTGCTGCTCGGCGCGATCGCGACGATGCGCGGCGGCGATGCCGGCGCCGAGATGCTGGCGCTGGCGCGGCTGGCCTGCGACGTCCCCGACGAGATCGACGACGCGCCGGTGTTCGCGGCGATCCGCGGCCTGATCGACACCCACGACGAGCATTCGACGCCGCAGCGAGCCCGACGACCGCCGCCGGATCGACGTTGCTGATCCTCGCCGCGACCGCGGCCCGCACGCCCGAGGTGCCGGTCCCGGCGCCGCTGCGGCGCCGACACGCGCCCGGCGCCGACCTGGCGACGGCTCGCCGGCTCACGGCTGCGTTGCGCTCCCAGATCAGCCGCAACCCGGTCAGCGTCAGCAGGTCGTCGACCTCGTCGATCGTCTCGCGGACGAACGGCACGAGCACCCCCGCGAGCCCGCCGGTGGCGATCACCGTCGTCGCTCGCGCCAGCTCGGCCCGCAGCCGGCGGACGATCCCGTCGACCTGAGCGGCGAAGCCGTACACGATCCCGCTGCGGATCGACTCCACCGTCGACTTGCCGATCAGCGCGCGCGGCGGCGAGCTCGACCTTCGGCAGCTTCGCGGCATGCTCGTACAGCGCGTCGATCGAGATCTCCACGCCGGGGGTGATGATCCCGCCGAGGTACTCGCCGGCCGCCGACACCACGTCGTAGGTGATCGCGGTGCCGAAGTCGACGACCACGCAGGTGTCGCCGACGCGGTCGTACGCGGCGACCGCGTTGACCAGCCGGTCGGCGCCGACCTCGTGCGGGTTGTCGATCGCGAATCGGCATCCCGGTGCGGATCGACGGGCCGACGACCAGCATCTCGTGCCCGAGGTAGCGGCCCGCCATCGCGGTCCACTGCTCGGACAGCTGCGGCACGGTCGAGGAGACGATCGAGGCATCGATGTCGGCGAACGCCAGGCCGCGCAGGGCGAGCAGGTTCGACAGCGAGGCGCCCAGCTCGTCGCGGGTCGAGTCGCGCACGGTCGCGAACCGCCAGTGCTCGGCGATCTCGCCGATCGCGGAACACGCCGAAGTGCGTCTGGGTGTTGCCGACGTCGACGACCAGCAGCATCGGCGGGGATTATCGCGTCCCGGCGTCAGGCCAGGCCCGCGACCGCGGGCGGGAGCCTGAGCGGCGCGCCCACCCGCCGCACCGCCTGCGCCGGCCCGAGCGCCGCCAGCGCGTCGGCGAGCGATCGGCCCGCGACGCGCAGCTCCGGGTCGAGCTCGAGCAGCGGCACCAGCACGAACCGCCGCGCGAGCACCTCGGGATGGGGCAGCGACGAGCCGCCCCGACGCGTGCGCCACATCATCGAGCAGCAGGACGTCGACGTCGATCACCCGCGGCCCGTGGCGCACGCCGCCCGGCGCGCGACCGACGACGCGCTCGACCTCCTTGCACGCGTCCAGCAGCTGCCTCGGGCTCCAGCGAGGTCTCGCATCGGCCACGCACGCATTCAAAAAATCCCGCTGATCGAGCACGAGCCCGACCGGCTCGGTCTCGTAAACCGACGAGCACGCGAGCACCCGCACGTCGCGCGCGGGCAGCGCGGACACCGCGGCCTGCAGAAACTCCCGTCGCTCCCCGACGTTCGACCCCAGCCCGAGGTGCCCGAGAGCTCAATGCGCCTCGCGCCACACCTCGACCGATACCTCGGACACAGGCAGCGGGAGCGGCGGCTCGGGCTTGGCCGCCTTGATCCACACCGCGTGCGCGTCGTACTCGTCGAGCAGCCTGTCGGCGATCGCGGCGCACAGCCGCTCGAGCGTCTTGTACGAGCGCTGCTGGGCGACGAGATTGGCCGCCTCGCAGACCTGCGCGTAATCGATCGTGTCCTCGATCCGGTCGGTGACCGTCGCGTCGCACTCGCCGACGTCGATCCTGAGGTCCAGCAGCAGCCGCTGCCCGACCTCGCGCTCGGCGGCGCTGACGCCGACGTGCGTGAACAGCGACAGCCCGCTGATCTCGATCGTGACCTCGGGCTCGGAGCCTCCGTCTTCGTCTTCGTCCTTCGTCTACGTCGTCGAGATCGTCGAACTCGTCGGGCTCGTCGGGTCCCATAGCGGACGGACCGTAGCAGCAGCCACGGTGAGCGCGTCAACGACGGGCGCGACGTCGTGGACGCGGAACACACGCGCGCCCCGCGTGTAGGCGAGCACGTTCGTGGCGAGCGTCGCGGCGCCCCGCTGGTCGACCCCCCTGCCGGTCAGCCGCCCGAGGAACGACTTGCGCGAGGTCCCGATCAGCACGGGGCGGCCGATCGCGACCAGCTCGTCGAGCCGTCGCAGCAGCTCGAGGTTGTGCGCCACCGTCTTGCCGAACCCGACCCCGGGGTCGAGCATGATCCGCTCCGGTGCCACCCCCGCACCGATCGCGAACGACATCCGCTCCTCCAGGAACGCTCTGACCTCGCCGACCACGTCTTCGTAACGAGGGTCATGCTGCATCGTGCGCGGCTCGCCGAGCATGTGCATCAGGCAGCAGTCGGCGCCGGCGCTGGCGACGACGCCGGCCATCTCGGGATCGCCCCGCAGTGCGGTCACGTCGTTGACCAGTGTCGCGCCGGCCGCGATCGCCGCCTGCGCGACCGATGCCTTCATCGTGTCGATCGACAGCTGGGCGCGGGCGCCCGCAGCGACCAGGCCCTTGATCACCGGCAGTACCCGCCGGCGCTCGACCTCGGCACTCACCGGCTCGGCCCCCGGCCGCGTCGACTCGCCGCCGATGTCGAGGATCGCCGCGCCCTGCGCCTCGAGCTCGAGCCCGTGCGCGATCGCCGCCTCCACTTCCAGGTAGCGGCCACCGTCGGAGAACGAGTCCGGCGTCACGTTCACGATCCCCATCACGCGGAACTCGACCGCGGCGGCGCGGTCGGCCTCACTCATCCGGCCACCGCCCGTGACGGTCGAAGTACTCGCGCGCCTGCTCCTCGCGCTCGCGCTCGCGGTTGCTCTCGACGCTCATCCGGAACATCCAGTTGATCATCCAGACCATCAGCGCCACGATCACCAGCGAGACACCACCGGCGGCCAGAATCGAGTTGGGGCTCGCGTGGCCGAGCGCGATCCCTACGAGGCCGGCGACCGCGATCGCCACCGGCAGCCACAAGCGCGTGACCTTGAGCAGCAGCTGGCTCATGCTCGTGACGTGGCGTGTGGGATGTCTGTCGGCATATGGGCGCCAAACATCCCACACTCCAGGTCGGCGAGCGCTGACCCGCTCGCGCCGGCTTTGAAATCAGACGCGCTCGGGGCGCTCGGGCGCGATCCCCCGCACCTCGGCAGCGCCGCCGGCAAGGCCGGGCCGCGGCAGCGGGCGCGGAGCCTCGCGACCCGCGCGCTCGGCGGGCGTGCCCGGAATCGGCACCTCGGGCGGCGGCGGCGCCTCGGCCCCGAACACCTGCTCCTCGGTCAGGCCGCTGAGCAGCGACTCGAACTCTTCCTTCTCGAGCGTCTCGCGCTTGATCAGGATCTCGGAGACGCGCCCAAGCGAGCCGCGGTGCTCGGTCAGGATGTCCTTTGCCTGGAGGTGCGCCGACTCGACGATCCGGCGGATCTCGTCGTCGATCTCCCGCGCGATCTCGTCCGAGTAGTCGGGCTCAGCCGAGAACTCCCGGCCGAGGAACGGCTGGCCGTGGTCGTGGCCGAACACGCGCGGCCCGAGCTTCTCCGACATGCCGAAGCGCATCACCATCTGCTTCGCGGTGGCGGTGACCTTCTCCAAGTCGTTGGACGCGCCGGTGGTGATCTCCCCGAAGCAGATCTCCTCCGCGGCCCGACCACCGAGCGTCATCGCCATCGTGTCGAGCAGCTCGGCGCGCGTCGTCAGGAACTTGTCCTCCGTCGGCAGTGAGATCGTGTAACCGAGCGCCTGTCCCCGGGAGATCACCGAAATCTTGTGCACGGGATCGGAGTTGGGCAGGTAATGACCGACGATCGCGTGGCCCATCTCGTGATAGGCGGTGATCCGGCGCTCCTTGTCGCTCATCACACGCGTCTTCTTCTCGGGACCCGCGATCACGCGCATGATCCCTTCCTCGAGCTCGACCTGCGTGATCTCGCGCTTGCCGTTGCGCGCCGCGAGCAGCGCCGCCTCGTTCACCAAATTAGACAGATCCGCCCCGGTGAATCCAGGCGTCTGGCCCGCCAAGGCGTCGACGTCGATCTCCCTCGCGAGCGGCTTGCCGCGCGTGTGGACCTCGAGGATCTTCTTGCGGCCGTTGCGATCCGGACGGTCGACGACGATCTGGCGGTCGAAGCGACCGGGCCTCAGCAGGGCAGGATCGAGGATGTCGGGTCGGTTGGTGGCGGCAATCAAGATGATGTTGTCCTTCATCTCGAACCCGTCCATCTCGACCAACAGCTGATTCAAAGTCTGCTCGCGCTCATCGTGGCCGCCACCTAGGCCGGCACCGCGATGTCGGCCGACCGCGTCGATCTCGTCCATGAAGATGATGCAGGGGGAGTTCTGCTTGGCCTGCTCGAACAGGTCCCTGCACCCGGGAGGCGCCGACGCCGACGAACATCTCGACGAAGTCAGAACCGGAGATCGAGAAGAACGGCACGCCGGCCTCGCCGGCTACCGCGCGCGCGAGCAGCGTCTTGCCGGTTCCGGGGGGCCCGTAGAGCAGCACGCCCTTGGGGATCCGGGCGCCGAGCGCCTGGAACTTCTTCGGGTTCTCGAGAAACTCCTTGATCTCGTGCAGCTCCTCGACCGCCTCGTCGACCCCGGCCACGTCGCGGAACGTGATCTTCGGCGAGTCGACAGACATCCGCTTGGCGCGTGACTTCCCGAACGACATCACCTTCGACCCGCCGCCCTGCACCTGGTTCATCAGGAAGATCCAGAAGCCGATGAAGATCACGAACGGGAGGATGTAGGTCAGCAGCGACAGCCAGCCGCTGCTCGCCTTGCCCTGGATGTCGAAGTCGCCGGGCGGCAGCGCCTTCGCGTCCTGAATCAGCTGCGACACGTAGCCGTCGGGGAAGCCGACGGTGTATTTCTGGCCATCCGTCAGCGTGACGTTGGCGGTGTTGTCCTTCTCGTGCAGCGACATGCTCTGAACCTGCCCGTGGTCGAGCTGGTAGAGCATGCTCCCGAACGTCTGCTTCTGCGAATGGCTCGAGCTGCCGATCAGCTTCTGGGCGAAGAACGCCAGTACGACCACGATCAGGATCGGGAATGCAGCGCTCTTGAAAAACCTGCTCATCAGTTCCTTACGGGCAATGGGCCCCACGGCTCGGGTCCGGACATTGTCAAGCGTAGCACCTGGGTTTGGGGCTTTGGGGACGCGTGCAGGGCCCGATCACTCGTTCAACGCGGCGACATATGGCAAGTTGCGGTAGTGCTCGCCGTAGTCGAGCCCGTAGCCGATCGCGAACCGGTTCGGGATCTCGAAGCCCACGTACCGCGTCCGCAGGTCCACCTTCCTGCGCTCGGGCTTGATCAGCAGCGCGCAGACCTCCAGCGAACGCGGGTTGCGCCCGGCGAGATTTCGCAGCAGGTACTGGAGCGTCAGCCCCGAGTCGACGATGTCCTCGACGATCAGCACGTCCCGGCCCTCGATCACCGCATCGAGGTCCTTGAGGATCCGCACGACGCCCGAGGACTTCGTCGCCGAGCCGTACGACGCGACCGCCATGAAGTCCACCTCGCACGGGACCTGCAGGGCGCGCATCAGGTCCGAGAGGAAGAACACGGCGCCCTTCAGGACCCCGATCAGCACCAGATCCTTGCCGGCATAGTCGCGCGAGACCTCGCACGCCAGCTCCCGGACGCGGCGCTGGAGAGCCTCGGCCGGAACGAGGATCTCCCCGATCGCGTGGTCACCGTCCACGGACAGTCAGTTTATGTTCTTTATGGGCGCGCTCACGCGCGCCGTGGTCGCTCCCCTGCTCGCCATCCGAGCCACTAGTGGTGCATCCGAGCCACTAGTGGTGCATCCGAGCCACTAGTGGTGCATCCGGCAAGTTCGATGCACGACTGGCTCGCCGGCGGCGCCCACGTCATCCGGCTCGTTTGGCTCTCGCACACTCAACCGCACCGTCCGGCGAGTGGCGGCGCTGACCTTGAAGCGCTCCGATGTCGCCACGCCGGCGACCCACGCGATCTCCCCGGCCGACTCCACGACCGGCACGACCGAGCGCTGCGCGCGCGCAACGCGCCGAGCGGTGAACAGGTCCTGGAGGGTCTTGGTGCCGTGCAGGCCCAGCGGCGACATGCGGTCGCCCGCACGCCACGTGCGCACGAGCAGCTCCGAGCCGAGCGCGTCGCGATCGAGCACGCCAGGGCCTTCGCGAGCGGGCACGTCGAGCTCGCACCGGACCTCGTAGACGCCGAACCGGATCCTGCCGGGGATCTGCAACGACGCCGGCTCGGGAGCCCGCGCCGGGCTGCGGCCGGCCGTGAACCGCAGCACCCCGTACTCCGCGACCGCACGGACGCCGCCGGCCAGCTCGAGCTCGACCGTCCCCTGGTCACGCAGCGCCGCGATCTCCGGCGCCCTGCGCGCCGCCCCGGGCGCGAGCCCGCCGGCCGCCTCGTCGGCCAGTCGCTGGATGACCAGGCGACGGAGCGCCGGCGCCAGCTCGCGCAGGCGGCGCAGCTTCACCTCGCGACCTCCCCCGAGGACCTGGTCGACGAGCTCGTCGAGCACCGCCGCCTCGTCACGCAGGATCTCGACCAGTGCGAGCACGTTCTCCTGCGCGCCGGGATGCGCCGCCTCCAGCGCCGGCACCAGGCGTGCCCTGATCCGGTTGCGGGCGTACGCGTCTGACTCGTTGCTCGGGTCCTCGCACCACGCAAGAGCGCGCTGCTCGCAGTACGCGGCCGTATCCGCGCGCGCGAAGGGCAGCAGCGGCCGCACGAGCATGCCTTCGCGCGCGTGCATTCCGAGCAGCGCACGGCGGCTCGGCGACGAGGCGAGGCGGTACAGGATCGTCTCGACCTGATCGCCGGCGGTGTGGCCAGCAGCGACGTCGCCGCCCCGCGCCAGCGCCAGCCGGGCGGCGGCACCATAGCGCTCGTCTCGCGCCCAGGACTGCAAGTTGCCGCGCTGCGGCCCGCGCGGGCGGCGCACGTGTAGGGGAACTCCGAGGCGAGCGCAGATCCCGGCGCAGTGACGCTCGTCGACGTCGGCGGTGTCGCGCAGGCCGTAATTGACGTGCAGCGCGGTGACCGCCTGCGCGCCGGCGATCCGAACCGCCAGGTCCAGCAGGCAGGTCGAGTCGCGCCCGCCGGAGAACAGCACCACAACGGGCCGCTCGTGGGCCAGCAGCCCGTCCCGAGTCACGCGCTCGAGCATCACCCGGGCTCCTGCTGGCGGGCGATGAAGATCTCCGTCGACCGGCTGAACCCCTTCAGCCGCACGTCTGCGATTCGCTCGAACCGGAGGTGGGTGCCGGTCTGGTCGACCACCGGCCGCGTGACGAGCACCTCCCCGCCGGCGGAGCGTGCCGCGACGCGCGACGCGATGTTCACGTCGCGTCCGTAGTAGTCACCGTCGCGATACAGCGCCACGCCGTAGTGGATTCCGATCCGTGGCAGCGGTGGCCGTGCCTGCAGGCGCTGAAAGGCGACCGCCCAGTCGGTCAGCGCGCGGGGATCGGAGCCGACGATCATCACCTCGTCGCCGATCGTCTTGATCACGCGGGCCTCCTCCGGAAGCGTGGCCTCCACCGCCTCGACGAACCGTTCGACGGCGCCGAGCGCCTCGAGCTCACCCTCCTGCTCGGTTAGTCGCGTGTAACCAGCGAGGTCCGCGAACCCGATCGCCACCCGCAGCCGTCCGAGATCAAGCTCGTCGCCGTCGAGGTCTGACTCCATGTGAGCGACCACGTCCTGCTCGACGAAGTGTTGCAGGTAGCGCCGGTGCAGGCAGTCCATCACGGGCGGTGACAGCGGCAGCAGCCCGCGCGAGAGCGACCGCATCTCCTCCCCCATCTCGATTCCGGTCGCGCCCGAGCGCAGCAGCGGCTCGTGCACGTAGAGGTGAAACAGGTTCACCTCGGCGTCGGCGACGCGCGCCATTGCCTGCCCGTAGACGCGCACGAGCTGCAGCATTGCCGCCTGCGGCAAGCCGGCCTCGAGCACCGCGGCGAGGTAGTGCAGCAGCTGTACCTCGTCAACCGTCAGACGCTGGGGCTGCGCGGAGCTCCACCCGAGGGTCGTGACGATCCGCTCAATCAACGCCGGCTCGAGACCGGTCTGCGCCGCCGCTTGCCTGCCCGTGACCATGTCCTCCTCGTGCGGGAACAGGGCCTCGATCAACCCGAACGCGAGCCGGCCCTCCTCGGTGGCGACCCGGATCGACGCCAGCGAGTGTCCGCGCTCCCGCATCCTCGCAACGATCCGGGCGTGGGCGATAGCCTCAGGCGTCCACGCGCCGCCGTACGGCGGGATCACACCGCCGCGTGCCCACCGCCGGAGCGTGGCCGGCGTGACCCCCACCCGAGCCGCCGCATGCTTGAGTGACAACGCCGCCCCGCGACCGGGTGTCGTGGTTCGTTTGCTCGCCGTCACCAATAGTGTCCCCTGCAGGCACCCGATGGCAGTCGGCAGCGAGACCTCGATGAGGACGAGGCCCCGCTGCCCGCGAGCATTACGGCCCGCTGCGTCGGCCGTCGGCGCTCGTCACGTTTCCGGCGGCGCCTCGCGGGAATCGCCCGAGGGCACCCACGATCCGGCCTGTTGCCTTATCTATCTTCTCCTAGGTCTACTCGCCCGGCTGCGATCTGTCAATGCGAGTGAACACAAACTGCCCCCGCGCCCGACGGATTCAGACCCGAGCTGCGCGTATTTGGGCGTCGGTGACGTTGAGCGAACGCCGGCGGGAGCCCTAACCTAAGGGCCCGTTCAAGAATTAGTGGCGGGATTTGACGAGTGGCTGGGCGTGTCTGGCGCCGCCGGCTCGGCCCGATCATACCGGGAGTATTTGAGGACGAGCCGGTGGCGCCAGGCGCGTCCAGACGCGTCAAAACCGCCAATAATTCTTGAACGGGCCCTAAACTAAGAGGACGCCGGCGAGGGGCCGGCGACGGCCGCCTCGATGCGCCCCAGCGCATCCTCGATCGCGCTCAGCCGCTGCTCGAGCGAGCCGCCGGACAAGCCGTCCACCCGCTGTTCGACGCGATCCAGTGCGTCCTCGATCCCTTCAAGCCGCTGCGAGACAGCTCGCAGACGCCGGGTCAGGCGCTCCAGGTCGCTTGCGGACGGGAGGTTGAGGGCGCCCATCGCGACCTCTTGGGCGCGCGTGGCGCGCTCGCGTGTCTCGAAGGCCGCCGACAGCGCGCGGGCGACCATCGGGTTCTCGAGCACTTCCTGCGCGAGCTTTCCGATCGCTTCTTCTCCTTGACGCGTCATTCGTTCCCTCAGACCTTTTTCGTCGCGATTGGCCACCAGAGCCGACTGTACCGTGCCAGGCCGGCACCCGATAATTCTTTCCCCGGCAGGCTGTCGCAAAATGGCCGTGGAGCCGTGCACCGAAAACAGGTCCAGTCGATCTGACAATGATTTCCAGAATCCGTCAGATCGTCCGAGCAAGCGTTTTGCGACAGCCTGCCTGCGGACAGATTCTCAATTCTTATGCTCTGCTTCAGCGTGAGTGCGAGCGTTGACTCATCCGGCCGCGATCGTGCCATCTACACTTGGGCATTGGTAGCCGCAGCTGCGGGGGCGACTGCGTCGATGCCCGCGACGGGTGCCGCGCAGGGCCAGCAGAGCCCTACCAAACAACCAAGAACGGATTCGCGTTGCAAACTGAGATTGCGGTCAGTAGCTTCCGGCCGATGTCGCTGCGCGGTCGCGGCACCGAAGGGTTGTGCACGCCTGCAGGCGGGAGGAGCTAGGCCATAGTGTTTAGACGCCGGAAGCTCGCCGTCGTCGCCGCGGCAGCGGGCTCGCTGCTGGCGCTCGGTGTCGCCGCGGCGCCGAGGAGTGCGTTGGCCGACCAGTGCGTGGTCACGGTCACGCTGGTTGACGGCCGGACGCTTACGTTCAATGTGAACGTCCCGCCGGGAACGCCGGTCTCGGCGATGAAACTGCCGATTACAGGCACCGTCGCCAGCGCCAACGAGTCCTGCCTGCCGGCGTCGACGACATCGACGGCGAGCACGAGCACCACAGCGTCGAGCACCAGCACGACTGCGTCGAGCACCAGCACCACCGCCTCGACCACCAGCACGACGGCGTCGAGCACCAGCACCACCGCCTCGAGCACCAGCACCACGGCGTCGAGCACCAGCACCACCGCGCCGAGCACCGGCACCACCGCGCCGAGCACCAGCACCACCGCGCCGAGCACCGGCACCACCGCGCCAAGCACGACTACGAGCACGACCTCCACGACGGCTTCGCCGAAGGCTCACCGCACGCACGCCAGACCGCCCAAGCCCAGGGGCGCGGGGACGGTTCAGCGGGCGTCCTCGCACCGCGCCCCCGCCCGAGCCTCCAAGCGCCAGAAGAAGGCTTCCAAGCCCACGACCACCAAGCCTGCCAAGCCGAGCAAACCGGCGACGCCGAAGCTGAGCGGCGCGGGCGGCGTCCCGGCGGCATCGAACCCGTCGTACTCTTTCTCGGCGCCCGGGGCAGCGCAGATCGGCGTCCCGAACTTCTTCATCGACAACTTCGAGATCCCGCCGTTCCTGCTGCCGATCTATCAGGCCGCTGGCATCCAGTACGACGTTCCGTGGCAGGTGCTGGCGGCGATCAACGAGATCGAGACCGACTACGGACGCAACCTGTCGGTCTCCACTGCCGGGGCCGTCGGGTGGATGCAGTTCCTGCCCTCGACGTGGCAGCACTACGGGCTCGACGCCACCGACTCGGGTTATGCCGATCCGTACAACCCCGTCGACGCGATCTTCGCCGCGGCGCAGTACCTGCACGCGGCGGGCGCCTCGACGAACCTCGCCAACGCGATCTACGCCTACAACCACGCGTGGTGGTACGTGCAGTCGGTGCTGCTCCGCGCACAGCTGATCGGCGGTATGCCGCCCGCGCTGATCGGCTCGCTGACGAGCCTCGTCGAGGGGCACTTCCCGGTCGCAGCCCCGGCCAAGTACGCCGACGACAACGTCGAGCAGCTTGCCAAGACGCAGGTCAAGGGCGCGAACGCCGCGGTCGCGATCAGTACGAACCCGGGCACCACCGGCACATCGATCTACGCCAAGCAGGGATCGCCGGTGATCGCCATCAACGACGGCAAGATCGTCAAGGTCGGCGATAGCCAGCAGCTCGGCAACTACATCGAGCTGCAGGACTCCAATGGGAACGTCTACACGTACGCGCAACTGGGATCTGTCCCGAAGCAGTACCCAGTGCCCAGGCCGGTCAGGCTGACCGCCGCCAACGCGACCAAGGAGCTCTCGGCGTCCGCCGCGCCCGCACCCAAGGGCCCGGCGACCGCGGGGTCCCAGCCTTCGACGCCGACAGTCAGTACCGCCCAGGCGAGCAAGGAGGCCAAGTCCGGCCCGATCACGCTCCCGGTCACCCCCGCTCCCGCGACGCAGCCGCAGGTCACCGCGCCGCTGCAGCCGCAGGTCACCGCGCCGCTGGTCAAGGAGCGTCTGTTTGCCAACCCGAGCCGCCCCGCGTCCTACGCGGCCGGCGGCGACCTGCAGTTGCACAACGCGGCCCAGCAGATCACCAACTTCCAGAACTACTTCTCGGACGTCCTGCACCTGGGGAGGAACCAGTACACGCTCCAGCCGCTCAAGGCCGGCGCGATCGTCGTCGCGGGCACGATTCTGGGACGGCTCGGCCCTCCAACCGCAACCGAGGCGTCGCACGTGTTCTTTACGATCCGCCCCGCCGGCAAGAACGCGCCGCTGATCGATCCGAAGCCGATCCTGGACGGCTGGAAGCTGCTGGAGGCGACGGCGGTCTACCGCGCGGCCGGGATCAATCCGTTCGTGGGCAAGAACCCCACGATCGGACAGATCCTCCTGATGAGCAAGGAACAGCTTCAGACGCGCGTGCTGCAGGACCCGCACGTTCAGATCTACACCTGCGGCCGCCGTGACATCCAGGCCGGGCTGATCGACCGCCGGATCCTCGCCGTGGTCGAGTTCCTGTCGGCGTCCGGCCTCGACCCGTACGTCTCCGGGCTCGAGTGCGGCCACTCGCTCACCGCCACCACCGGCGTCGACGCCGCCGGCGCCACCGGCAGCTCGCTCGACATCTCGAAGATCAACAACATCCCGATCGAGGGTCATCAGGGCGCGGGCTCGATCACGGACATCACGATCCGCCGGCTGCTGACGCTCCAGGGCACGTTCAAGCCCGACCAGATCATCAGCCTGATGAGTTACAAGGGCCAGAGCAACACGCGCTCGCTGCCCGATCACGCAAACCGCATTCAGGTCACCTACACGCCGCAGTTCGGCGCCAACAAACAGCTCTCGGCCGAGGTCGCGAACATCCTGCAGCCGGGCCAGTGGGTCCAGCTCATCAACCGGATCAGCCAGATCCCCGAGCCGGTCGTTCCGATCGCCCCGAGCAAGTACGCGATCGTGGCGCCGGCAGGCGGCTGACGGGACGATCTTCAGCTTCACCCAGTTCGAGGTGCCTTGGGCCCTAGGCCCCCCGGATGGCCGCTACCTGCTGCGCGTCGCGCCCAATCGCGCCCTCCAACCGACGTACGTGCTCGTGGTTGCGACCTTGGGAGCGCCCGAGCGGCGGCGCATCCGTCCGACGCCTTCCCGGCGCCGAGCACAACCTCGGCCTGAGCCTTCGCTGGTGACGACTGGCCGCGCGACCGTGGTCGACGTCGGGACCTCGCTGGCGAGCGCCGAGCACGCGCGCGCGTGGTTGCAGGGCGCCGGCGAGGAGCAGCTGGCCGCCGGGCTCGCGGTGCTCAACCGCGCGCTGCACGCCTTCCGGCTTGTGACCGCCGATCCATACGTGCACGCGGTCGACCGGTCACATGCGCTCGTCGCGCGGATCGGCTACGGCGCCGGTGAGCAGGTCGCCGACGGGCTGTGGATCGACGCTCGCGAGCTGGTGGTCAGCTCCGGCCGCCGTCGACGCTCGATCGTACTGGCGCCGCAGGCCGGCCTCGCAGCGGTGCTCGGAGGGCGACGGCACCCGCTCGTCTGCGAGGAGCTCGCCCTACGAGCGCGCCTCGATCTCGACCACGACCGGGCACGCGAGGCTGCCCTGCAGGTGCTGATCGCCCTCGACGCGGCGCTCGCCGAGCTGGCGGCCGATCCCGCGGCCGGGGTGCTCGGAGAGCGGCTCGCCGAGCTGCGCGCCCAGCGCGATCCGGTGGCACGCGCCGGCCAGGCGGCGCTCGCGGGCCCGCCCAGCGACGCCGACCGCGAGGCCGTCGCGTTCGCGCTCGCGCGGATCGAGGCCGCGCTATGGGCGCGGGCGCTGGCCCTCGCGTGAGGCCACCCCGCGGGCTCTGATCAGCGCCGCGACGAGGACCCGGAGTGGTCGTGCATCCGGATGCACGACCTGCGCATCCGGATGCACGACCTGCGCATCCGGATGCACCACTACTCGAGCCCCAACGCAGCGGCGACTGCCTCGAGCTCTTCGACCACGTCGCCGTTCATCAGCACCGTGGCGCGCGAGTCGAACGGTGTCCGCCCCTGGGTCACGATCGCGATCCGCCCGCCGGCCACGAGCGTCGTCGCCGGCAGGTCGGCGACCGGATACACCTCGAGCGAGGAGCCGATGCAGAGCATTAGGTCGGCTCCCGAGGCGAGCCGCTCGGCGTATGCGAGCGCCGCGACGGGGAGATACTCGCCGAACAGCACGACGCCGGGCTTGAGCGGCTCGCCGCAATCGCACCGCGGCACGCCGCGGAGGTCTGCCGCCTGCCGGACGCGGACGTCGGCGAGCGGGTAGCGTGTCGCGCAGCGCAGGCAGGAGGAGTGCGCGATCGTGCCGTGGACCTCGACCAGCTCGCGTGACCCGGCCCGCGCGTGCAGCTGGTCGATGTTCTGGGTGATCACAGCGTCGAGCATGCCTGCGCGCTCGAGCTCGGCGAGCACCTCGTGCGCCCGGTTGGGGCGCTTGTGCTCGAGCGAATGGAAGCGCTCGCCGTAGAAGCTCCAGAAGCGCGCTGGGTCATGGTGGAACACGTCGATGTGCGCGACCTCCATCGGGTCGACGTTGGCCCACAGCCCCGTGCCGGGGGTGCGGAAATCAGGGATCCCGGACGGCACCGAGATACCGGCCCCGGTCAGCGCGACGACCGAGCGCGCCTCCCTGATCAGCTGCGCCAGCTGAGCGGCTCGGTCAGTCGACACGCTCACCTGCCGGCGAACCTCGCGGGTCGCTCCCCGCCGATCGTGCAGGCGCCGGCGACCGCAACCTCGAAGACGAACATCCCCGTACGCTACCCCACGTCCGCCGAGCATGCCAGCGAGTAGTCTCTAGGTTGATGCCCGAGACGCTCCCCGACGCAATCGAGCCATACAAGAACATCTCCTCGAAGGCCTACGAGCATCCGGCCGACCGGGCGGCGACCGCGGCGCTGAAGGCGGTCCCGATGCTCGACATCGTTGTTCGCAAGCTGATCGAGTGGCGTTACGAGCGCGCGCTGCGTCAGTTTTACCTGGGCAACTCAGTCAAGGTCGGCGAGCAGCAGCTGCCCGACCTGTGGGCGGCGCACCAGGGGATGTGCAGGGTCCTCGACTTGCCCGACGTGCCCGACCTGTACGTTGCCTCACCGGTTCCGGGCGGGGCGCAGACGATCGGATCGGGCAAGCCGATGGTCGTGTTCGACGCGCAGCTCCTGCAACAGCTAGGCCCCGGCGAGCAGCGCGTCGTGCTAGCGCACGAGCTCGGCCACATCCTCTCCGACCACGTCCTCTACATCACCGCCCTCAACATCCTGCTGGGCGTCAGCAACGGCTTGCCGTTCTTCCTCGGGATCCCGTTCCGCGCGGTCAAGGCGGTCTTGCTGGAGTGGTATCGCGCCACCGAGCTGAGCTGTGACCGCGCCGCCACGCTCGCCGTTCGCGACCCGCGGATCGTCTGCCGGACGTTGATGGTCACCGCCGGCTCGATGCCGGCGGACAAGCTGAACCTCGACGCATTCATGGCGCAGGCGATGGAGTACGAGAGCTGGGACGACCCCAGCGACCGCGTTCGCCGCTTCTTCAACGAGCTTGGACAGACCCACACCCATGCTGTCAGGCGCGTCTCCGAGGTGATGAAGTGGGTCCAGAGCGGTGAGTACGACCGGATCGTGCGCGGCGAGTACCGCACCCGCGACCAGGAGTCGGACGTACGCGAGGAGGCCGGCGACGCGATGGAGTTCTATGCCGAGCGCTTCCGCACGATCTTCCGCGAGATCGGCGAGAACGTCACGAACCTCGGCTCGCAGGTCGGCGGGATGGCCGAGCAGGCCGCCGACTGGCTGCGCCGCCGGGGCGGCGGGCGTCCCGGCGCCTGAGCGCACGACGACGACGCCTATCCGGCTCGGCGCCTGAGCGTACGACGACCTCGCACCCTTCCGCCGCCTGAGCGTACGACGACCTCGCACCCTTCCGCCGCCTGAGCGTACGACGACCTCGCACCCTTCCGCCGCCTGAGCGTAGGACGTCCTCGCACCCTTCCGCCGCCCGAGCCTGCGAGGCGCTCGCCGAGACCAAGCGCGCGCTGTACCGGATCCTCGCCGAGGACCAGATCGCCTGACGGCGTAACGTTGTTGGCGATGGCAACGACAACCAACGGCAAGGGCCCCGCGATCGTGGTCAGAGGTCTAACAAAGACCTTCGGTGACATACATGCCGTGCGCGGCGTCGACTTCGAGGTCGCGACGCGTGAGGTGTTCGGGTTCCTCGGACCAAACGGGGCCGGCAAGACAACGACGATCAACATGCTCTGCACGCTCGCCAAGCCGACGTCGGGCTCGGCGAGCGTCGCCGGTCACGATGTCGTGACCGAGCGCGACGACGTGCGGCGCAACATCGGGGTCGTGTTCCAGGATCCGACCTTGGACGGATACCTGACAGCCGCGCAGAACCTGCGACTGCACGCCGACCTGTACGGCGTGCAGTCGAGTCTCGTTGTGCCGCGAATGCGCCAGGTGCTCGAGATGGTCGGTCTGTGGGACCGCAAGGACAACCCGGTGGCCACCTTCTCGGGAGGCATGCGCCGGCGGCTTGAGATCGCGCGAGGCCTGATGCACTCGCCGCGCGTGCTGTTCCTGGACGAGCCGACGATCGGCCTGGACCCGCAGACACGCCGCTCGATCTGGACCTACATCCGCGAGCTAAAGGAGCGCGAGGAGATCACGATCTTTATGACGACCCACTACATGGACGAGGCCGAGTGGTGCGACCGGATCGCGATCATGGACCACGGCTTGATCGTCGCGCTTGACCCGCCCGAGACTCTAAAGGCGCAGGTCGGCACCGATCGGATCACGATCCACACCAGTGACGACGACGCGGCGATCGCGGCGCTTGCAGCCCGGTTCGGCATCGAGGCCCGGATCGCCGAGGGGGCGGTGACGTTCGGCGTTGCCGGGGGCGAGCAGTTCGTGCCGCGGCTGTTCGCCGAGCTCGGGATTCCGATCGAGGCGGTGAGCGTCTCGCGCCCGACGCTCGACGACGTGTTCATGTCATACACCGGCACGACGATCCGCGACGCCGAGGAGGACCAGGCCAAGCACCGCAACCGGGTGATGATGCAGATGATGACGGGAGGCAGGCGATGAGCAGCACCGCGGACCGCCCTGCGATCGCCACCGTGCCCGGCCCCCCGGCGCAGCAGGTGGTCCGTGTTCACGTTCCGAAGCGGACTCTCACTTCCGAGCTGCGTGCGATCAGAATTGTGTGGCGCAGGGAGCTGATCCGTTATGTAAGCGATCGGCTGAGGATCGTCACGACGCTCGTGCAGCCGCTCCTGTTCCTGTTCGTGCTCGGCGCCGGGTTGCAGCGGCTGTCGAACGCCGGCACCCACGGCGTCAGCCTCAAGACGTTCATCTACCCAGGGATCCTGTGCATCTCCGTGATGATGACCGCGATGTTCTCGGCCGCCTCGATCGTGTGGGACCGCGAGTTCGGCTTTCTGCGCGAGATGATGGTCGCGCCCGTCCGTCGCAGCTCGATCGTGATCGGCAAATGCCTGGGCGGGACGACCGTGGCCGGCTTCCAGGGCGTGATCGTGATCGCCCTCGCGCCGCTCGTGGGCGTCCCCTACAACGTCGTGCTGATCGCAGGGATCTTTCTGCTGCAGCTTGCGCTCGCGTTCTCGATCACGGCCTTCGGCGTGATGATCGCCGTCCGGATCAAGCAGATGCAGTCGTTCATGGGCGTCATGCAGATGGTCGTGATGCCGATGTTCTTCATCTCCGGGGCCCTGTTCCCGGCTGCGGGCCTGCCCGTCTGGCTGACGGTGCTCAACCGGCTGGACCCGCTCACCTACGCCGTTGACCCGATGCGCAAGCTCGTGTTCAGCCACCTGACGATCTCGCCGCTGGCAAGTAAAGCGCTGAACCCCGGGGTCACGTGGTTCGGCTGGCACGTGCCGGCGGTGCTCGAGGCGGGTGTGATCGTGCTCCTCGGCCTGGTGATGCTGGCGATCGCGATCTGGGAGTTCAGCGCGACCGAGTAGCGATCAAAGGCGTAATTCTCGTGCGAGCAGCCCTAAACCTTGGCGGTCGCCGGCTGCTCGACAGGCCGCGGCAGCAGCGTCTCGCGCGCGATCACGAGCCGCTGGATCTGGGCGGTGCCCTCGTACAGCTGCAGGATCTTGGCGTCACGCATTAGCTTCTCGACCTTGTACTCCTTGATGAAGCCGTAGCCGCCGAACACCTGCACGGCGTCGGTCGTGACCTCCATCGCGATGTCCCCGGCGAACCGCTTCGCGTGTGACGACTCGAGCGTGTTGCGCCGGCCCTGGTCGAGCAGCGAGGCGGAGTTCCAGGTCGCGAGCCGCGCGAGGTACACCTTCGTCGACATGTCCGCGATCATGAACTGGATCGCCTGGTGCATCGCGATCGGGACGCCGAACTGGACGCGCTCCTTGGAGTACTGGACCGCGAACTCCAGCGCCGCCCGGGCCACGCCGGTCGCCATCGCGGCAACACCGGGGCGCGTGCGGTCGAACGTCATCATCGCGAGCTTGAAGCCATGGTTCTCTTCGCCGATCAGGTGGTCGAGCGGGATCTCCAGCCCGGGGAAGGTGATCGTCGCGGTGTTCGAGGCCCGCTGCCCCATTTTGTCCTCGTGCTTGTCGACGATCACGCCCGCGTCGCGCGGGATGATGAAGCAGGAGATTCCGCGGTGACCCGCGTCCTTGTCGGTCTTGGCGTAGACCAGGTACCAGTTGGCGTACTCGCCGTTGGTGATGAAGCACTTGGAGCCGTTGATCACCCACTTGTCGCCCTTGCGCACGGCGGTGGTCTTCATCCCCGACACGTCGGAGCCGGCGTCGGGCTCAGTCAGGCAGAACGAGGCCAGCAGCGGCGCCTCGGAGAGCCGCCCGAGGTACTCCTTCTTGATCTTCTCAGACGCGGCGAGCTCGACCGGCACGCAAGCGAGGCCGTTGCATGTGAGCGTGGTTGCGATCCCCGAGCAACCCCAGGACAGCTCCTCCTCAATCAGCACGCCATCGAGGTAGCCGAGCCCCGGACCGCCGTACTCGGTCGGGAGGTGGCCGTTCATCAGTCCCAGCTCCCAGCCCTTGTCGATGATCTCCTGCGGCCAGGTCCCATCCTTGTCGTACTCCCAGGCGACGGGGCGGATCTCCTTCTCGGCGAAGTCGTGCGCCATCTCGCGCATGCTCTGCTGCTCCTCAGTGAGCGTGAAATCAACCATGTGCCTGTCTCCTCGGAAGTAACGCGGATGTAGATTGACTAGTCAGTCAACATTCAAGGCTACCATCGCCCGACCCGCCCGATTACCGTTTGTGATCGATCGCGAGTCGGCCGGCGCCCCCCGGGGGCTCGACAACCGCTAGGCTGCCGCGACATGGCCGATCCGCGCAAGTTCGATCTGGAGGACCTCGTCAACCGGCCTGGGACCTACTTCAACCCCCAGACCGAGGTGCTCGTGATCGTTGACGATTCGCCCGAGCTCGACTCCGAGATCTTCAACATGGAGGAGTACGAGGGAGCCGACTGGGTCCTCGTCTCCGACGAGACACCCGTCGATGAGAATCGCCGTGACGAGCTGATGGAGCGCTTCCAGGTGCGCTACCAGCCGGCAAGCATCGCCGACGACGGCGACGAGTACGACGAGGAATTCGAGGAGGAGGAAGAGGACGTCGGCCGCGGCTGACTGAAGGCCCGCGGGAGCCGGATGCAGTTACGGGCTCCCGCGGAAAACCCTTACTTGGCGTTCAGCAGCGAAGCGCACTTCTGCATCTTGGCGACGTCGTTGTCGGCCGCTGTGACGCACTGGCTGTAGCTCTGCACGCGCGCCGCCGAGCCTGAGCCGGTGGCCGCCGTTGACCCCGGGATCGGGATGGCCGTCGCGGTGCCGGTCGTCGTGCCGGAGGTCGTGGCGCCGGTCAGACCGCCGGCGAGGGCGCTCTCGATCGCCTGCAGCAGCGGACGAATCCTGGCTTGGAACGCGCTGTACGGCTGCGCGGACGTCGGCGCCGCAATGCTCTGGGGCTGGTTCAGGTCGGCGTACTGAAGGTTGATCGCGATCCCCACCGATCGCAAGCCGCCGAGCAGGGCCGAGATCTGCCCGGTGACGGGGACGGTCAGGTTGATCGCAAGCCTGCGGACCGTCTTGTCGCTGTTGCCCGTCCACACGTCGACGCTCGGGTTGTGCACCGTGCTGGCGAGCCTGGCCCGGGTGGCGGGGGCGATGCCGGACGGGACGATGCCGGCGGTCCCGGCGACACCGAGTGAGGATGCCTTGTGCAGCAGCGTGCTGAGGTCGTCAAGCAGCACCGCAACGTTCACGCCGGCGTGGATGTGCGTCGTCTGCACACCGCCGACGTTGCCGCTGCCAACGACCGACGGATTGACTAGCCAGTGCAACGGGTTGATCCCGAGATTTGCCAGCGTGCCCGATCCGGAGCGACTCCCCGACGACGAGGTCAGCTGGGAGAAGCTCGACTCGAGTTGCTGGTAGCTCGCCGTCGGCAGCTGGTAGCTGGCGCCCTGGAGGGTCACGTATCCGTTGGTGCCCGTTGACAGGATCCCCAGCGAGCCGCGCTGGCCCTGCGCGCTGACGCTGATGCTGAAGTCCGACTTCGGCAGCTTGCCCTTGCCCAGGCTCTGGAACGGACCGGCGAAGGTCACCACGACGGGTTGCGTCACCGTGCTCGACCCCGAGGGATTGACCGTCACGGTAAGGCTGAGATCGCCGCTGTTGACAACATGCGAGCCGCTGAAGGTCTGCTGCAGGAGCTTGGTCGCATCGCCGCTCGCGGCCCCGCTGCTGCTCCCGCATGCGCTGACTGAGCAGACCAGCGCGACCGTGAACAGCGCCAGCAGCCCCAACCCCCTGATCCGATGGTGCATCTGCAACTTCCTCCTCGCGATCCGCAGAACCTAGAGTCGAATGTACCATCGTGGTAGTGCGCGTGCGCCTGTTCGGATTGCTGCTCGCGGCGGCGTTTCCCAGCACCGCGACGGCCGCGCCGGTGGTCGTGCTCGGCCGAGCCCTAGACTCGGCCGCCGTGTCAGCACCGCGCACGATCCTCTACACCGGCAAGGGCGGCGTCGGCAAGACGTCGGTGGCGGCGTGCACCGCGCGCAGCTGCGCCGCTACCGGGCTGAGGACGCTCGTGATCTCGACCGATCCGGCGCATAACCTGTCGGACTGCCTCGGGGTCGAGCTGTCGGGCGAGCCGCAGCCCGTCGGCGATCGCCTCTGGGGACAGGAGGTGCACGCGCAGGAGGAGATGGAGCAGCACTGGGCGGCCGTCCAGGACTGGCTCGGCGAGCTGTTCATGGAGCGCGGCGTGGACAGGATCTCCGCCGAGGAGCTGACCGTTCCCCCGGGAGGGGATGAGCTGTTCTCGCTGCTTCGCCTCCAGGCGCAGCATCAGGCCGGCGACTGGGACGCGATCGTCGTCGACTGCGCGCCGACCGGCGAGACGCTGCGGCTGCTCTCCTTCCCGGACATGGCGCGCTGGTGGCTCGAGAAGGTGTTCCCGATGGAGCGCCAGCTGCTGGCGGCGGCCCGTCCGATCGCCCGCTCGCTGCTGGACATCCCGCTCCCCAGCCAGGCGGTGTTCTCCGACATCCGGCGGTTGTCGGAGAACCTGATCGCGATGAACGGGATCCTCCGAGACCGGGGCCGGTGCACGATCCGCTTGGTGATGAACCCGGACAAGATCGTGATCGGCGAGGCGATGCGGACGTTCACCTATCTGAACCTGTACGGGTTTCTGACCGATGCGGTCGTCGTCAACCGGATCTTCCCGGCGGACGTCGGCGACTACTTCTCGCAGTGGCGCCACCGGCAAGAGGAGCACTTGGAGCTGGTCCGCGCGGCGTTCGCTCCGGTCCCGGTGCTGTGCGCGCCGTACTTCGACCAGGAGGTCGTGGGCCCGGAGATGCTGGATCGACTCGCGACCGCCCTGTTCGCTGACGCGGGCCGAGATCCGGCCGAGGTGATGCACGACACGCTCACCCAGGAGCTCGAGGTGTCCGGCGACGAGGCGCGGCTGAGGCTCTGGCTACCGTTCTCGCGCAAGGGCGACATCTCGCTGAAGAAGATCGGGCTCGAGCTCGTGGTCCGGGTCGACGGGCAGAAGCGGAACATCATGCTTCCCTCGGCGCTGGCCGCCTTTCAGCCGACCGCCGCGACGTTCGAGGACGGCGCACTCGAGGTGAGATTCGATGGAACGCAGCAGCGGACCGCAAGAACCTAGCCGGGGCGAGCCCGGGGATGCCAACGGCGCCGCGTACGACGCGCTGCGACGCCTCGAGAAGCGGCTCGACCGCGCCTCAAATGCCGCCGAGCGCCTGATCGGCGAGGTCGCCGCCCGGGCATCGATCCCGCGCGACGACCCACACGAGCCTCCCGAGCCGCCCCCAGCCGGCTGGCAGTCGCCCGAGCCCGAGCCCCCGCCCGCACGGGGCCGCAGCGCCGAGCTCGAGCTGCTCACGGCGCTGATGCAGTCGCTGCGCGACCTGATCCCTCCGGAGCTGCAGCAACGGCTGGCCGAAGCGCTGCGCGAGGTGCTGCTCGCCATCCGCGCGCTGATCGACTGGTATCTCGACCGCCTCGACTCGCGCGCAAGACCGGTCGAGGTGCAGGACATCCCGATCGCCTGAACGGCCCCGCCCGCGTCTCGTCCGACACGCGCTGCAGCCGGCGCCCGGCGCCCCGATCGGGCCCTACAATCGATCTCGTGGCCCGCACCTGGATTCTCACCGGGTCGCCGGAGAACCACGCGGCGACCCGGGAACACGGCTTCTCGGCAATCGGCTCCAACAACCGCAACCGGGCGCAGCAGGAACACGAGCCGGCGGCGCCGCACAGCGCCGCCGCCAAGGTCGACTCGTGAGCGACGGCCGGGCGACCGCCGGGGCCGCCCAGCGGGTCGGATCGGGCTTCGGTCGCGCCGCGCGGGCCTGGCGGGTGATGGGGAGCGAGCGCCGCCTCGCCGCGTGCGCCGCGATCGGGATGTTCCTGACGCTGTTTCTGCCCTGGTATCAGGAGACGCTGTTCGCAGACGGCTCCAAGAAGCTTCAATCGGCGAGCGTCAGCATTACCGGCTGGGGGGCGTTCTCGTTCGTCGAGGCGGCCGTGCTGCTCGTCGCCGCAGGGGTGCTGACGCTCCTGTTCCAGCGCGCGGAGGGTCGCGCATTCCACCTTCCCGGCGGCGACGGCTGGGTGATCATGGCCGCCGGCTTCTGGGCCTGCGTGCTGATCGTGTGGCGGATCTTCGACAAGCAGGGCGGGGCAGTCCACGGGCAGGTCGCGACCACGTTCGGGATCGAGTGGGGCATCTTCGTCGCCCTGGCGGTGGCCGCGCTGCTGGCCTACAGCGGCTCCCGGATCCGCGTCGCGCACCAGCCCGAGCCACCACTGCCCGGCGAGCACGACGCGCCGCGGCCGCGCAACGCGCGCGGCGCCCGCCGCGCGCCCGGTGCGCCGGCCGCCCGCCCACCACGCGGCGGGCGTCCGACTCGGCAGCCGCGCCCGATCCCGGCCGACCGGCCTGCTCGCCGGCGTTGGGAGCCCCCCGGCGACAGCGGGCACGAGGCCGCGACCCATCCCTCCGCCTTCCCCGCGCCCCCGGCGTGGTCCGGCGGCGATGTCCCAACCTTCGATACGCAGCGACTCGGCGCAGATCCGCGGCGCAGCGGCGGCGCCGATTCGCCAACCGTCGAGACGCACCGCACCGACGCCGCCGAACCGCCAACGACGTCGGTCGCGGCGGCGCCGACGACCCGAGTCCGCAAGCCACGAGATCCACACGATCAGCCGACGATCCCGATCGAGCGGGATCGCGGCAACGATGAAACTTGATCAGTCAATCTTGGCGACTATATTTGGCGCATGCCCCAGGACCCCGCTTCCATTGAGCAGGTAGACGCCGGGCTCAGACGTGCCGGCTACCTTCCCGGCGCGTCGACCGCGCTCGTGTCGTTCCTGGCAACGAAGCTCGGCAAGCCGGTGCTCGTCGAGGGCCCGGCGGGCGTCGGCAAGACCGAGCTGGCGAAGGCGCTGTCGCGGTACCTCGGCCGCACGCTCGTGCGACTGCAGTGCTACGAGGGCCTCGACGAGGCCAAGGCGCTGTACGAGTGGAACTACCGCAAGCAGCTGTTGCGGATCCAGACCGAGGCCGACGGCGCCGGCTGGCAGGACGTGCAGGAGGACATCTTCGGAGAGGAGTTCCTCCTCCAGCGGCCGCTGATGACCGCGATCGCATCGAGCGAGCCGGTCGTGCTGCTGATCGACGAGATCGACAAGTCAGACCAGGAGTTCGAGGCGATGCTGCTCGAGCTGCTGAGCGACTTCCAGATCTCGATCCCCGAGCTGGGGCGGATCGAGGCCAGGACTCGCCCGGTGGTGCTGCTGACCTCCAACAACACGCGCGAGCTGACCGAGGCGCTGAAGCGACGCTGCCTGTACCTGTGGCTGGATTACCCGCAGCTCGAGCACGAGCTCGAGATCGTCCGCCTGCACGCGCCCGAGCTCGATCAGCTGCTCGCGCGCAAGCTCGTCGAGATCGTGCACCAGGTGCGCGAGCTGGACCTCAAGAAGCCGCCGAGCATCGCCGAGTCGATCGACTGGGCGCGGGCGTTGATCCTGCTCGGGGCCGAGGACATCGACGGCGACACGTTCCGCGCGACGATGAGCGTGATCGTCAAGCACCGCACCGACCTCGACGTGGTCGCCGCTCGCGTCGGCGTCAAGCTGGAGCCCACGAGCGCCGATGCCCGGCCCACCGCCTAGTAGTGGCCGGATGTGTCACTAGCGACGTCCCGCTGCGGCGCTTCGACGCCCAGCTGCTGTCGTTCGCCGAGGAGCTGCGAGCAGAACGTCTGGCGGTCGGCACCTCCGAGATCCTGGACGCGTTCGAAGCACTCGCGGAGATCGGCTGGACCGATCAGGCGGCGTTCAAGGAGACGCTCGCCGCCACGCTCGCCAAGTCAGTCGAGGACCGGCGCGTGTTCGAGCTCGTGTTCGACCGGTTCTTCTTCCGCGCGGCCGAAGCGGAGGCCGCACGCCGGCGGATCAGCGAGGACCAGGCCGGCACCGGTGTGCAGGGCGAGATCGATCTCGACGCGCTTCGTCACCAGATCGCCGCGGCGCTGCAGGACGGCTCGGACGCCACGCTGCGCGACCTCGCCCGGCTCGCGATCGCCGCGTTCGTACCCGGCGAGGGGTCGGGCGTGCTCGGCGTCGATGTGCAGCGGATCCGCCGCGCGCTCGGGCTGCGGACGGAGCCGCAGCCGGAGCTGCCGGACACCGACCCGCGGCGCCACGGCCTGCCGCGTGACCAGATCCGGCGCTTCGAGCAGCACCTGCGACGCGAGCTCGAGCGCAACCTGATCGAGCGCACCGCCACGCTCCCGCCTAAGCGCCCCCTGACCGAGCTCGACCGCACCCTCCCGACTGGACCGATCCAGGACCTGGCGCAGGTGCACAGGGTCGTCTCGCAGCTCAAGCGCCGGCTCGCGACGCACGGGCACGAGCTGAAGGGACGCAAGCGCCATGCCCACGTCGACGTCCGCCGTACGATGCGCGCGTCGCTGCAGAGCGGCGGTGTGCCGATCGAGCTCAAGTACCGCCCGAGACGTCCCCGCCGGCCGGAGATCTTCGTGCTGTGCGACGTCTCGACCAGCGTCGCGAGCTCGAGCACGTTCTTCCTCTCGGTCCTGCACGCGCTTCACGACGCGTTTCGCAAGCTGCGCTCGTTCGTGTTCATCGAGCGGATCTCGGAGGTGACCGAGGTGTTCGAGCGCGAGCGCGACTTCCGCGCGGCGAGCGAGGCTGTCTCCAGAGACGCCGGCGTCGCCGACATCTCCGGGTACACCAACTATGGGCGCGTGTGGCTCGAGTTCCTGTGGATGATCGAGGACGAGCTAAACCCGCGCGCGACCGTGATCGTCCTCGGCGATGCGCGCACGAACGGTCGTCCGCCCCGCGACGACGTGTTCGCCGCGATCACCGCCAAGGCAGGACGCACCTTCTGGCTCAACCCGGAGCCGCGCCTGTACTGGAACTATGGCGACAGCGTGATCGCCGCCTACGAGCGCCACTGCATGGCGTTCGAGTGCTGGCGCACCGACCAGCTGGAGGACTTCGTAAAGGCCCTGACGAGACCGGTGGCGGCGTAGCCTTCACGCATGGCTACATTCCTAAGGGCCCGCGCAGAAATAATTGATCGTCCGGATGCGGCTGGGATGACTTCGCGGATGCGGCACCGGCGCGTGCGCGCCGTAGCGCCACTACTGCCACGCACGCGCCGGCACCGCCCCGCTCGCCCCCCGACCGCCCCGATCCGATCACTTATTCCTGCACGGACCCTAATCCACCCCTTGACCCGGGCCTGTTTCACCATAGACTCCGGCTAGGGAAGAGACCTTTGAGGGGTGATAAGAAACGCACGCGTCTGTTCCGGCCCGGAGCGACGAGCCGCCTCCGCATGCTGCTGCTCGCGCTGGTCGCGATCGGCGCCGGCGCGATCGCGATCACCCTTTATGCCACGGGTGCGCTCGACTCGCTCGAGGGCAGCACGATCAACGGTCGCTTTTCGATCCGCGGCACCCAGCGGCCGCCGAAGAACCTGGTGATCGTCGCGATCGACAACAAGACGTTCCAGGATCTCAACACGTTTCCGTTCCCGCGCGCCTACTACGCCCAGCTGATTGACAACATCGCAGCCGAGCACCCCCGCACGATCGCGTTCGATATCGACCTCGAAAACAAGAGCTCGGTCGGCACGACATGCCGGATTTCAGGCCTTTCCTACGCCTGCGACGACCTCGCGCTCCTGACCGCGATCAGCAACCACCCCGGCCTCACGGTTTTCGACACGACCCAGCCGAACGCCAAAGGGAATGGCCAGATTCTCTTCCTCGGCTCCGGCGAGGGAACAACGCTCCTGCACGCGGTCGGCTCCCAGCCGGGCGCCGCGCTGTTTCCGGAAAACCAGCCGGGGAACGTGTACCGCCAGATGACCTACTCGGTTCAGAACGTACCGACCTTCTATACGGTCGTCGCCGGGCTGGCCACCCACAGGCACATCACCCCCGCCCAGTTCCGCGGCGATCAATGGATCGACTACCCGGGGGCGGAGCACACGATCACTTGGATCTCGTTCTCGAGCGTCTATGACCCGAAGAAGTTCGGGCCGCCGGAAGGTTGGACGCACCGCCTGCCACCAAACTACTTCCGCGGCAAGATCGTGTTCGTCGGCGAGACGCAGCTGTCGCTGGAGGACTTCCATGCGACGTCGACCGACGGTGCGATGGCCGGGGTCGAGATCGAGGCCGACGCGACCGCCACGGTCCTCAACGGCTTCCCGCTCAAGTCCGCCCCAGGCTGGGTCAATGTCGTGCTGATCGTCCTGCTCGCAGGAGCCGTCCCGTTCGCGAGCGTCCGCTTGCACCCCGTCGCTTCTCTCGCGCTCGCCGTCGGCCTCGGCGCCGTATTCACGATCGGCACACAGCTCGCGTTCGACGCGGGGCACATCTGGTCGTTCGTCTATCCGCTTGGCGCGCTGGTCCTCAGCACCTCCGGGTCGGTGGCTGTGCAGCTCGTGACCGAGGCGTTCGAGCGGATCCGAGTGCACGACCTTTTTGCCCGCTTCGTCCCCGAGGACGTCGTCGAGGAAGTGCTCGCGAGCGCCGACGGCCTGCGGCTCGGCGGCGTCCAGCGCGAGGGAACCGTCCTGTTCTCCGACGTGCGCGGCTTCACGACATTGGCGGAGACGCTCACCCCGGCGCAGGTTATCGAGGTCCTCAACCACTACCTGAGCGAGATGAGCGACGCCATCCTGGATCACGGCGGCACGCTGGTCTCCTACATGGGCGACGGCATCTTTGCCGTGTTCGGCGCGCCGCTCGTTCAGGACGACCATGCCGACCGGGCGCTCGCCGCTGCCCGCGAGATGCTCGAGGTGCGCCTGCCGCGGTTCAACAAGTGGCTGCGAGAGGCAGGGCTGAGCGACGGCGTGCGGATGGGCGTTGGCCTCAACAGCGGAAAAGTCATGTCGGGTCACGTCGGCTCGGAGCGGAGAGTCGAGTACGCGGCGGTCGGCGACACGACCAACACGGCGTCTAGGATCGAGTCGCTGACCAAGGGCACCCCGCACCAGCTGTTGCTGTCCGGCGCGACCAAGGAAGCGCTCGTCTCGCCGCCCGAGGACCTGTTGCATGTCGGCGAGACCGAGATCCGCGGCCGCGTCGCAAAGCTCGAGCTCTGGTCGCTACGGGAACCCTCTGAAGCCACCGCAGAACCGATCGCCGAGGCGGAGCCCTTGCACATCTCTGGGCCCGCCGTGTAAGGTCAAGCTAATCGTCCGGAACCTAGGAGGGGCAGTTGTCAACGCAGGCACCATCGGCGACGTCCGAGCGTCTGGCGCTCTACCGCCGCGCGACCAACTACATCGCCGCCGCGATGATCTATCTGCAGGGCAATCACATGCTCGACGAGCCGCTCGCGCCCGAGCACGTCAAGCCGCGCCTGCTCGGCCACTGGGGGACGGTCCCTGGAATCAACCTCGTCTACGCGGGCCTGAACCGCCTGATCCTCGACACCGACGCGAGCGTGCTGCTGGTCACCGGACCGGGCCACGGCGCGCCGGCGAACCTCGCCAACCTGTGGATCGACGGTTGCCTGGAGGACATCAAGCCCGAGCTCGCGCGTAACCGGGAGGGCCTCGGTCGCCTGATCCGCGACTTCTCGTGGCCCGGCGGCTTCCCGAGCCACATCGCGCCGATCGTGCCCGGCACGATCCACGAAGGCGGAGAGCTCGGCTACGCGCTCGCGACCGCCTTCGGCGCCGCGCTGGATAACCCCGACCTGATCGTCGCCTGCATCGTCGGCGACGGCGAGGCGGAGACCGGCCCGACCGCCGGCGCCTGGCACTCGAACAAGTTCCTCGATCCAGCGACGTGCGGCGCCGTGCTCCCGATCCTGCACGTCAACGGCTACAAGATCGCCAACCCGACGATCTACGGCACGATGAGCAACGAAGAGCTGACCAAGCTGTTCGAGGGCTTCGGCTGGCATCCGATGATCGTCGAGGGCGACGATCTCGACGCGAAGCTGGCGGCCGCGCTCGATACCGCGTACGGCGAGATCCGCGAGCTGCAGGACTCGGCGCGCAACGGTCAGCGCCCCGCGCGGCCCGCCTGGCCGATGCTGGTGTTGCGCTCGCCGAAGGGCTGGACCGGGATCCGCGAGCTCGACGGGATCCAGATCGAGGGCACCTCGAAGGCACACCAGGTGCCGGCGATGCAGGCGCGGACCAACCCGCGAGCACCTGCGGGCGCTGGAGCAGTGGCTGCGCTCCTACGAGCCCGAGCAGCTGTTCGACGAGCACGGCGGCCCTGCGGCCGAGGTACTCGCGATGTGCCCGACCGGTGACAAGCGGATGGGCGCCAACCCGCACGTGAACGGCGGGCGGATGCGGGTCCCGCTGCGGCTGCCGGAGCTCGGCTCGCATGCGGTGCAGGTCGCTGCGCACGGCGCCGCCACCGACAGCGCGCTCGGCACGCTGGGCGAGTACCTCGCCGACGTGTTCCGACTCAACGAACAGCAGCGCAACTTCCGGATCGTGTGCCCAGACGAGGTCTCCTCCAACCGCCTGCAGGCGGTCTTCGAGGCGTCGGGTCACGCCTACGAGTGGCCGACCGATCATGAGATCAGCCCCGACTACGTGCCCGACGGGCGGATCATGGAGGTGCTCTCCGAGCACAACTGCCAAGGATGGCTGCAGGGCTATGTCCTCACCGGACGGCACGGGATCTTCCCCTGCTACGAGGCGTTCATCCCGATCGTCGACGGAATGGTCAACCAGTACGGCAAGTTCCTGAAGATGTCGCGCGAGGAGGCCCAGTGGCGCGAGCCCGTCGCCTCGCTCAACTACCTGCTGACCTCGGAGGGATGGCGCCAGGACCACAACGGCTACTCGCACCAGATGCCGGGCTTCATCAACTCGATGCTCAACCGGCGCGAGGAGACGGCGCGGGTGTACCTGCCACCCGACTCCAACACGCTGCTGGCGACGATGGCGCATTGCCTGCAATCGACGAGGCCACATCAACCTCGTGATCGCGTCCAAGCTGCCGCTTCCGACCTGGCTGTCGATGGACGATGCGATCGAGCACGTGCGCCTCGGCGCGAGCGTGTGGGACTGGGCGAGCAACGACGACGGCGACCCCGACGTCGTGCTCGCCGCGCTGCGGCACGGTCCCCACGGTCGAGCTGCTCGCCGCCACCAGCCTGCTGCGAGCCGAGGTGCCCGAGCTCAAGGTCCGCTTCGTGAACGTGACCAACCTGTACGCGCTCGCCCGGCCAGAAGCGCATCCCGATGGCATCTCACCCGGAGGCGTTCCGCGAGCTGTTCACCGACGACCGGCCCGTGATCTTCAACTTCCACGGCTATCCGTCGGCAGTGCACCAGCTGATCCACCGCCGGCCACGCCAGGAGCGCTTCCACGTCAGCGGGTACGCCGAGGAAGGCACCACGACGACTCCGTTCGAGCTGCTGGCGATGAACGGCGTCGACCGCTTCCAGCTCGCGATCCAGGCGATCAGCCGCGCCGACATCGCGGTCAGCGAGATGGTGCGCGGAATGTCGGGCGAATTCGCGATCCGGACCGTGGCCGGCGCGCGCGAGGCGATCGAGAAGTTCGCGCAGCGACGGGAGCAGCTGCGCCGCCAGATCCGCGAGCTCGGCGACGACCCGCCCGAGATCAAGGACTGGGTCTGGCCGACGGGCGAGCCGGTGGGCGCGTGAGACGCGTGCGCTTGACGGCAGTCCGGCCGGCCGAGAGAATCGCGGGCGTGCGAAATCGGGGGCAACTCAATCCATGGCGGGGGCAATGGCGTCTGCGATCGGTGATGCCCGCGAGCGGGCCCAAGCCCATTTCGATGCCGAGGAATTCGAGCAGGCCCTGAGCGCTGCAGTCGAAGGCCTGAGCTCCGCGCCCGACGACGTCGAGCTGCTGCGTGCTCGCCGGACGCGCGGGCGTCGAGGTCGATTCGCCCGACGCGCCGTCGCTCATCTGCAGCGGGCGACCGAGCTCGCCCCGGCGGACGCGAGAGCGTGGCATCACCTCGGCGAGGCGCTCGCCGCCGAAGGCACGATGGCGGAAGCCGACGCGCCTTCCGACGGCCGTGGAGCTCGATCCCGACGACCAGGTCGCGCTACTCGCATCTCGGCCACACGTCGCTGGCCGCCGGCCGCAACGAGGAGGGCGTCGGCTACCTGGCCGCGCGCCGCGTCGAGCGCCCACGGTGCCTCGACCGCCTCGATCAGCCTCGTCGACATGTATCGCTCGTTCGGGCAGTACGAGGACGCGCTGGCGCAGGCGCATCGGCTCGCCGAGGCGGTTCCCGACGACATCCTCGCGTGCGCTCGACGTCGCCGAGCTGAGCCTCGACGCTGCGACAAGCTCGACGAGGCGCGCAGCCGCGTTCGAGCGGCTGCGCGAGCTCGACGACGTGCCCGGGCACGAGGCGTACCCGCTCCACGGCCTGCTCCAGGTCGAGATCGAGGCGCGAGCGGTGGGGCCGCGCCCAGGAGCTCGCCGCGCAGGCGGCCGCGATCGACCCGCGCGGGCTGAGCACGGACGTCGCGGCGTTCCTGGAGGCGCAGTGCGTGCAGCGTCGGGCGAGGACTCGGCGCCGACGCGTGAGGAGGTCGAGGCGGCGCTGAGCGCTTCGCTGGCCGAGTATCGCCGGATGCTCGCCGACGATCGCCGCCTGAACGCGGGAGACGTCATTGGCTGATCTCGCCGACAGCCAGCCGCGCCGTCTCGGCTGAGTGGTTCCGCTGCCCCAACTGCCAGGCGTTCGTCTACCACAAGCGCCTGAAGCGCAACCTCGGCGTGTGCCCGGAGTGCAACCACCACTTCCGCCTGCAAGCTCCGCGAGCGGCTCGTCGCAGCTGCTGGACGCCGACAGCTTCGAGGAGCGCAGCGGCGACCTCGAGCCGCTCGACGTGCTCTCGTTCGCGACTCCAAGCCGTATCCGGACCGGATCCGAGACGCGCAGCGCAAGACCGGGATGAAGTCCGGCGCGCTGTACGGCACCGGCGCGATCGACGGCCTGCCGGTCGTGCTCGCCGCGATCGACTTCGGCGTTCATCGGCGGCAGCATGAGCGGCGCCGTCGGCGAGGCGATCACCCGCGCCGCCGAGCTCGCGCTCGAGACGCGCACGCCGCTGATCGTGATCTCCGCCTCCGGCGGCGCTCGCATGCAGGAGGGCTGCGTGTCACTGATGCAGATGGCGAAGACCAGCCAGGCGGTCGCGCGGCTGGCCGAGGAGGGCGTGCTGTTCATCTCGCTGCTCACCGACCCGACCTACGGCGGCGTCAGCGCCTCGTACGCGACGCTCGGCGACGTTCTGATCAGCGAGCCGGGCGCGCACATCGGCTTCGCCGGGCCGTCGGTGATCGAGCAGACGATCCACCAGCAGCTGCCGGACGGCTTTCAGACCTCCGAGTTCCTGCTCGAGCACGGCATGCTCGATCGTGGTCGAGCCGCGCGAGAACCTGCGCCGCACGATCCGCAACCTGCTCTCGCTGCACGCCGCGGCCGACGCCGCTCGCGGCGAGCAGCGACGGCGCTCGCGCTGGTCGCCTCCCGAGCACCGAGGGCCGGCCCCCGGTCAGCGATCCCGACGCGCTCGCCGCACGCGACCCGTGGGAGATCGTGCAGCTCGCGCGGCACATCGACCGGCCGCGCTTCCTGGACCTGGTCGGCCTCGCGCTGGACGAGTTCCACGAGCTGCGCGGGGACCGCCTGTTCCGCGAGGACCAGGCGATCATCGGCGGACTCGGGCGGCTGGGCGACCTGACGGTGATGGTGATCGGCCAGCAGAAGGGCCACACGACCGGCGAGCTGATGGAGCACAACTTCGGCATGCCCGAGCCCGAGGGCTACCGCAAGGGCATGCGGCTGATGCGCTACGCGGCGCGCTTCGGGCTGCCGGTGGTGACGCTCGTCGACACGCCCGGCGCCTATCCCGGGATCGGCGCCGAGGAGCGGGGCCAGTCGGTCGCGATCGCCGAGTCGATCATGCTGATGTCGCGGCTGCCGGTCCCGATCGTCACGATCGTCACCGGCGAGGGCGGCAGCGGCGGCGCGCTCGCGCTCGCCACCAGCGACCGGGTGCTGATGATGGAGAACGCCTACTACTCGGTGATCAGCCCGGAGGGCTGCTCGACGATCCTGTTCAAGGACGCCAGCGCCGCACCACGCGCGGCCAGGGCGCTGCGGATCACCAGCCCCGAACTGCTTCGGCTGGGAGTGATGGACGCCGTTGTCCCCGAGCCCGAGGGCGGCGCGCAGACCGATCCCGCGGTCGCCGGCGCGAACCTGCGCGCGGCGCTCGTCGCCAGCCTCGCCGAGCTTCTGCCGCTTGCAACAGACGACCTGCTGGCGCAGCGCTACGAGCGCTTTCGCAAGTTCGGTGCGCCGGGCCGACAACCGGTACTTCCACCGATCACAGGGGAGCCATGAGCAAGACCGACAACCAGCACAACGAGCCCCGACCGGGAGATGATCGAGTCCGTGTGGGCCGAGGCGCGCGACCTGATCAGGCGGCTGGAGGGGAGCACCGTGCAGCGCCTGGCGGTCGCGGCGGGCGAGTACAAGATCGAGATCGAGCGCGGCGCGCCGCCGCCACCGCAGTCGCTGGCGTCCGACTGACGCGGGGCCGGCGCTGCCCAGCGGCCAGCCGATCGCCGCCGGCGCGGGACCCGGCCTGAGCGTCGCGCCGGGCGCGCGGATGGCATCCGGAGTGTTCACGCTCGAGCAGATGGCGGACACGCGCAGTCCCGGTGCTGGCGCCGCTGGTCGGGACGTTCTACCGTCGCCGCGCAGCCAGGCGCGAAGCCGTTCGTCGAGGTCGGCGACACGCGTCGAGGCGGGCCAGACCGTGTGCATCGTCGAGGCGATGAAGATGATGAACGAGGTCGTGGCCGGCGAGTCGGGCAAGGTCGCCGAGATCGCGGCCGAGAACGGCGAGTGGGTGGAGTTCGAGCAGGTGCTGATGTACCTCGAGCCCTCCGAGGCTTAGGGAGCGGCGTTGTTCGACAAGGTCCTGATCGCCAACCGGGGCGAGATCGCGCTGCGGGTCGCTCGCGCCTGCCGCGAGCTCGGCATCAAGTCGGTCGCGCTGTACTCGACCGCCGACGCCGAATCGGCGGTCGTCCGGTTCGCCGACGAGGCGGTCCATGTCGGGCCGCCGCATCCGGGCAAGAGCTACCTCCACATCCCGAACGTCATCGGCGCCGCGCTCGAAGACCGGCGCCGACGCGATCCATCCCGGCTACGGGTTCCTGTCCGAGGACCCGTTCTTCGCCGAGATCTGCGCCAACAACGGGATCACGTTCATCGGGCCCAGCCCCGAAGTGATGGAGAAGGTCGGCGACAAGGCCGTCGCGCGCGACCTGATGCAGAAGGCCGGCCTGCCGCTGCTGCCCGGGACGATCGAGCCCGTGGGAACCGTCGACGAGGCGCACGAGATCGCCGCGTCGATCGGCTATCCCGGTGATCATCAAGGCGGTCGCCGGCGGCGGCGGGCGCGGGATGAACGTCGTCCGGCGCGACGAGGATCTGGCCCGCCTTTATCAGACCACGCGCGCCACCGCGCAGGCGGTGTTCAAGGACAGTGCGGTGTACATCGAGCGCTACCTCGACGCGCCGCGCCACACCGAGATCCAGCTCGTCTGCGACGAGCACGGCAACGGCGTCTACTTCTTCGAGCGCGACTGCTCGGTCCAGCGCCGCCACCAGAAGCTGATCGAGGAGGCGCCGTCGATCCACCTCTCCGATGAGCAGCGGCGCGACATCGGCGAGCGCGCGGTCAAGGGTGCGCTGTCGGTCGGCTACACCGGCGCCGGCACGATGGAGTTCCTGCTCGACCACCACGGCAACCTCGAGCTTCATGGAGATGAACGCGCGGATCCAGGTCGAGCACCCGGTCAGCGAGATGATCACGAGCGTCGACCTGATCAGGGAGCAGATCCGCGTCGCCGCCGGCGAGCCGCTGTCGGTCAGCCAGGATGACGTCGTGCTGCGCGGCCACGCGATCGAGTGCCGCGTCAACGCCGAGGACCCCGATCGCGACTTCGCGCCCGCCGCCGGCCGGCTCGACGTCTACGTGCCGCCCGGCGGCCCCTGGACCCGCGTCGACTCGCACTGCTACCCGGGCTGGACGATCGCCCCCTTCTACGACTCGCTGATCGCGAAGCTGATCGTGTGGGCGCCGACCCGTCCGGAGGCGATCGAGCGGATGGATCGCGCGCTGAGCGAGTTCCAGATCGAGGGCCGAGGCGTCAAGACGACGATCCCATTCCACCGTCGCGTGCTCGCCGATGAGCGCTTCCGCACAGGCGACGTCTCGACGGACTTCGTCGAGCACTTCCTCGCGGACGCGGCCGCTCCTGACGATCGAGCCGCGGCCTAAGGGCCCGTAAGGCCATCGTCCCCTGAACGAGACGAGCGTCGAGTCGAGATCGACCGCACTCCGATCGGCCGCACCGCCAGCCAATCGCCTACGACGCCGCGGCTTCCCGCCCCCGACACCCGACGACCAGCCGAATCGCGTGAATTCCTCGCGTGGGGCGAGCGCGCCGATGCGCCGTCCGCGTCGCACGAACAGGACCGGTGCCGCGCTCGAGCGTGCGAGTTGGGAGCGAGTCTCGCCGAGTCCCTCATCCCGCCAGCGCTCCGAGAGCCCGACCACCAGCAACCGCGCACCACGCGCCGCCGCGATGATGCTGTCGCGCCCGCGCTCGACGACGATGGTGTCGATCGCCACGCCGGCGAACCCGTGTACGAGCATGCCGGCATCGTCCAGCCGGCGCTTCACCGCCGGCGCCTCGTCAGCCGCGCCCGCCGCGCCCAGCAGCTTCAGCGGGGCGCCGGTCGCCGCCGCAAGCCACGCGCCGAGCTCGAGCGCCGACCAGTCGTGCTCGGCGCCGCCGAACGGGACCAGGATCGGCGCGCCCGGGCCGAGACCGATGCGCCCACCTTCCCGGGCGACGAGCACGCCGACATCGCACGGCGCTCGCTCCAAGACCGGCCTGATGTCGACCAGCGGCAACGGCTCGCCCAGCAATGGCCGCTGACCGTCGACCAGCACCAGATCGATCTCCTCGGACTCCGCCAGGCGCGCCAGATCAGCGCCGGGATGGGGCGAGGAGAACGCGACCGCCCGCGCGGCGATCCCGCCCGCGACCAGTTCGCTCTGAGCTCGGCTCACGTCCTCGCTCGCGTGGCGCACGAGCGCGTTCTCACTCTGAAGGCCCCCGCGGACGCCGGCTCCACGCGGCGGCCGGACCAGCCGCACCAGGATCAGCTCGCGTGGCGGCTCAGAGCGCGCCAGCGGCTCGGCCAGCTCCCGCAACGTCGACAGCGCCGCGTCGGCCTGCGCGGCCACGAGGATCGAGCGTTCCGGCAGCGTCAGCGCCGGGAAGCTCGCGATCGACCGCTCGCGCGACTCGGTCAGCTCCTCCTGCACCGGCGCTCCCAGCTCGTTGCGGGGATCAAGCAGCATCACCAGCGGGCCGGCCATGAACGTCGTGATCAGCGAGACCAGCACCATCATCGCAAACACCGCACTCGAGATCACGCCCTGCTCCAGGGCGACGTTGAGGACGATCAGCTCGGTCAACCCGCGCGCGTTCATTAGCGTGCCGATCAGCGCCGAGGAGCGCCAGTCGAGCCCACCGAGCCGAGCCGCGATCGCCGCGCCAACCAGCTTCCCGAGGATCGCCACCGTGATCAGCGCCGCCGTGATCAGCCACAGCAGAGGCCGGTCGAGCAGGCCGACGTTCACCTGCAACCCCGTGTAGGCGAAGAACAGCGGCAGCAGCAGGGTGACCGTGAAGTCCTCGACGCGACGGGTCACGTCCTCGGTCAGCTCGGCGTTGCGGGGCATCACCAGGCCCATCAGGAACCCGCCCAGGATCGCGCCGATGCCGATCAGCTCGCTGACATACGCCGCAATCAGAATGCCCGCGAAGATCAGGGCCACCCATCCCGGTGGCACTCGCCCGGACTGGTCAAAGGCGTCCGAGACGCGGCGCAGCAGGGGCCTGACCAGGAACGCCATCAACCCGCAGAGCGCGAGCGTCTCCCCCATCGTCCTCGCCGCGCCACCAACTGAGCTCGAGACCGCGATCGTCGCGGCCAGGGCGATCAGGATCCATCCGGCAGCGTCGTCAACGGCCCCACAGGTGAGTGCGAGCGCGCCCACCGGCCGCTTGAGCATCCGCCGCTCGACGAGGATCCGAGCCAGGACCGGGAACGCCGTGGTCGACATCGCCACGCCGATGAACAGCGCGAATGCGGCGAACTTGGTCGGCGGCCCGAGCAGCCTGAAGAGCGGAAGCGCGACCCCGATCCCCAGCACCATCGGCAGGGCGATGCTGGTGTTGGAGATCGCCACCGCGTGACCGATGCGCATCCGCAGCTCGCGCGGGTTGAGCTCGAGCCCGACCAGGAACATGTAGAAGATCAGGCCGAGATTGGCGGCGATCGCAAACGGCGCGATGATGTCTGACGGGAACAGCTGCGCCTGGAGCTGGCGGGAGATCGCCCCCAGCACGCTGGGGCCGAGCACGATCCCGGCGAGCACTTCGCCCATCACCCGCGGCTGACCGATCCGCGTCGCAACCATCCCGAACAGCCGCGCGAGCAAGACCACGACGGCCACGGCGATGAAGAACGCCGCCACCAGGCGATCCAAGGTGAGGCGGACCCGCGTGGCCTCGAAGCTCTCTCCCGCCGGCGGCAGGCCCGAGGCGGTGATCATCAGCGGCCTGCCGGCGCCCGCGGACGGCGCCGCGTGCGCCGTGTCGAGCGGAATCAGCGTGACGTCGTTGAGGTCGAGGCCGGAGACGGTCGCAGTCAGCCGAACCCGGCCGCCGAGGACACAGCCAACGTCGCCCACGAGCGCGCCGGTGCGCTTGACGTAGATAAGCCGGCCCAGACTCCTGGCTCCAGCTCGGACCCCGTACGCGCCACCGCCGCCGGCGAGGACCATGCTGCCGCCTAAGCACAGCGAGCGGGGCGCGAGCTCGTAGGTCCCGGCGATCGAGCTCGGGAGGTACGGCAGCGGCGCGCCCGGACTCGGCGGGTCGCGCTTGAACACGGCGTGCAACTGGTGGCGTCCGAGGAGGCCGACGATCTGGGGCTGCGGCCCGATCCGCACGGTGCCCGCGAACGGCTCGCTGGGGCCGTTCACGCAATCGACCGTCCCGGTTAGCCGCGGGCGGCGGCCCGCGCCGGCTGGGTGCAGGCGCAGCTTCCCGCCCAGCGTGCCGGCGGCGTTCGAGATCGTGACGAACTGCCCGGATTGCTGCAGGTCGAACGACCCCGGCGCGAACGGCCGCTGCGCCGGCGCGGTGCCGGGAAGCGGCGCGCCGAGTGGGATTGCGGGAGGTGCGCCGAAGCAGGAGCTCGGCCGGCTCAGGTCATAGCCGCCGGCAATCGCTGGCGAGGTGCGCTCGCGGGCCCCGCGCTCGATCAGCACCACCACGCCCGCGATCGTGGCCGCGATCAGCGCGAGGAACAGCGCGACCATGACGGTGGCAGAGCGACTGACCACTCGCGGCCGGTCTATCGCATCGCGGTCGGCCAAATCGGGCTAGTGGGACATCCGGCAAGATGCACCACTAGGCGAGACCTGGACGCGATACGTGCAGTCGAGCATTGTGGACGGGACGGGTCGCTACAGCCGGCGGCTGGGGACTGTACCCGCTACGGTCAGGCGCTACGCCCTGACGGCCGCTGCGTCAAGCCGCCACGAACGCGGGCGAGATGCCGAGGGCATCTGAAAGCGATCTCGCGTACTCCACACTCGAGGCGGGCCGCTCGGCGGGATGCTTGCGCAGCGCCACACCCAAGGCCTGCCCGAGCTCGGGAGAGACGTCCCCGCGTCCGGCGGTCGGATCTGGAGGCTCGTCCTGAAGATGCGCCCAGAGCAAGCGCATACCCTGGCGATCGGCGAACGGGGGTCGCCCCTGCAGGCATTCGAACATCACGCAGCCGAGCGAGTAGATGTCTGCCGCGGGCGTCACCGCCTCGCCACGAATCTGCTCTGGTGCCATGTAGTTGAGCGATCCGAGCGCCTGCCCCGGGGTCGTCAGGACGCTGCCCTGGGTGTCCCTTGCCAGCCCGAAGTCCGTGATGTACGCCTTTCCCGACGGCTCGAGGAGGATGTTCCCGGGCTTGACGTCGCGATGGACCATCCCGGCGTCGGCAAGCGCCTGGAGCCCCTCGGCGACCTGCGCGCAGATCCCCACGATCGTCGGCAGCTCGAGAGGACCGTCGTGCCTGAGCTTCTTGTCCAGGGAGCGGCCTTCGATGAACTGCTGCGTCAAGTACGGAATGCCATCCTGCTCGCCGGTGTCGAGCACGGGGACTACGTGCGGGTTGCGCACGGTCTGCGCAATCCGCGCCTCGCGGTTGAAGCGACGCCTAAATGTCTCGTCGCGGGCGAACTCCTCCTTGACCATTTTCAGCGCCACGCGCGAACCGTCCCTCGCGCTGGCGTCATACACCTTCCCCATCCCACCCTCGCCGATGAGCAAGTCGATGCGGTAGTCACCTACGCGGGTTCCGACGCGATCATCGCCGGCGGTGTCCCTCGGTTGATAGCTCATGGAACCTCCAGGTATGAACGTTGCCTTCGGATGCTCGTCGAACCCCTTCCTCCCCACCAAAAGAAGATCCCCCTGGCAGCAGGATAGGTGATTCAATGGCCGACGAAAAGCCCACCCTGGGGGTGATTTGCGCCACCGCCGCGCGCGACGCCCCGCGGAGCAGCCGCAACCGGCTACGGTGACTGGGCCCAGCACGACGCTCGGGTCTTAGGGTCCGTTCAGAAATAATTGATCGTCCGGATGCGGCCGGGATGACTTCGCAGATGCGGCACCGGCGCGTGCGCGCCGTAGCGCCACTACTGCCACGCACGCGCCGGCACCGCCCCGCTCGCCCCCGACCGCCCCGATCCGATCACTTATTCCCGAACGGACCCTTAGATTAGATTAGGGTCCGACGCCGGCGGACGGTCCTCGTCGTCTCCCGCGGGCCCACTGCGCGCGCGCGGCCGGCCACCCGCAGTCCGCGACGGGCCGCCGATCAGCCCCGAGGGCACGGCCGCCATCGACCACTTGAACTGCGTCACGTTGTCCCTCGCTGCGAACAGGCCCGGCCGCGTCCCGCGGCGGACGAACAGCACCGGCGCTGGAGCTGCCTTCGCGATCGCGGAGCGCGTCGGCCCGAGGCCCTCGCGCCGCCAGCGGTCGGACAGGCCGATCACCAGCAGGCCGGCGCCGGCCGCGGCGGCAACGATGCCGTCGCGACCGCCCGCGACGACGAGCGGCTCGGTCGGGATGCCGGTGGCCTGCTGCACTAGCAGGCCGGCGTCGGCGAGCATGCGGGTGACCGACTGTCCCTCGTCTGTGTGCCCGGCGGCGCCCAGCAGCTTCAGCGGCGCGCCCGTGCTCGATGCGAGCCACGAGCCGAGCTCGAGCGCCGCCCAGTCGTGCTCGGCGCCGCCGAACGGCACCAGAACGGGGCGCTGCGCACCGACCTCGATCTCGAGCCCCTCGCGCGCGACGAGCACGGCCACGCTACACGCGGCTCGCTCCAGCAGGGCGCTGACCTCGCCCAGCGGCACGCCCTCGCCGATCAGCGGCCGCCGCCCCTCGATCACGATCAGGTCGACGGGCTCGCGCTCGGCGATATGGACCAGATCGGTCCCGACGTGGCTCGAGGTCAGGGCGACGCCCCTCGCGGCCACGCCGCCGGCGGCCAACCGCGCGCGCGCCTCCTGAACCGCCCGCGACGCCCGCTCCAGCTGCAGGTTCTCCGTCTGCAGCCCCCCCCGGACGCCGGCGCCGCGAGGCGGCTGCACGAGGCGCGCGATGATCAGCTCCCGCGGAGGCTGATAGTGCGCCAGCGGCTCGGCCAACGCGACCAGCTGACCGAGGGCGGCGTCGGTCTGCGGAGCGACCAGGATCGAGCGCTCGGGCACGGCGAGCTCGGGATGCTCCCGGGAGGCCTCGCGCGCGGCCGCGGCGATCTCGTCCTCGACGCGAGACCCGAACTCGTTGGTAGGGTCGATCAACTTCAACAGCGGCCCCGCCATCAGCGTGGTAACGAGCGCCATCAGGACCAGCGCCGCGAACAGGGCGTTCGAGATCGCCCCGGCAGTCAGTGCCAGGTTCAGGACGATCAGCTCGGTGAGCCCGCGTGTGTTCAGCAGGGCGCCGATCGCCGCCGACGCGCGCCAGTCAAACCCACTGACCCGGGCGGCGATCGCCGCGCCGCCCAGCTTTCCGAGGATCGCAATCGCGATCAGGACGCCCGTGATCAGCCACAGCACCGGACGGTCGAGCAGCGTGACGTTCGTCTTCAACCCGGTGTAGACGAAGAAGATCGGTAGCAACAGCGTGACGACGAAGTCCTCGATCCGGCGCGTCACCTCCTCGCTCAAACGCGCATGGCGAGGCATCACCATGCCCATGACGAAGCCGCCGAAGATGAACGCGATGTTGATCGTCTCGGTCAGGTACGCGGACAGCAGCACGCCGACGATAATCGCGGCGAACCAGCCGCTGGGAATTCGCCCGACCTCGTCGAACGCGGTTGCCATGCGGGCCAGGATGCGGCGCACAACGAGCACCATCACCAACGTGAAGCCGGTTGCCTCGCCGATTGTCCTGGCCACCTCGCCCAATGACCCCGAGACGGCGACCGTCGTTGCGAGCGCGATCAGGAACCACGCGGTGACGTCGTCTATCGCGGCGCAGGCGATCGCAAGCGAGCCGACCGGACGACCCGTCATCCGACGCTCGGCGAGGATCCGCGCGAGCACCGGGAACGCCGTGATCGACATCGAGACACCCAGGAACAGCGCGAACGCGACGAACTTCTTGTCCGGCCCGACGAGCTTGTACAAAGGCAGCGCGACCGCGATGCCGAGCAGCATCGGCAGCGTGACGCTCGCGTTGGAGATCAGCCCCGCCTGCATGGCCTTGCCCTTGAGCTGGTTGAGGTCGACCTCCAGGCCCACCAGGAACATGAAGAAGATCAGCCCCAGGTTCGCCGCGACCCCGATTGCCGGCAGGACGTCGGTCGGGAAGATCGCTGCCTCGAGGTTGGGCGAGATCGCCCCCAGCAGGGATGGACCGAGCAGGATCCCGGCGACGACCTCGCCCATCACCCGCGGCTGACCGACCCTTACGGCCAAGATCCCGAGTATCCGCGCCACGATCAGCACGACCGCGACCGACAGGAAGAACGCAGCTACAAGCTCGTTGAAGTCGCTGCGCTGCTTGCTCGCCGTGAACTTCTCGCCGTACGGCGCCAGGCCGGACGGCGTCGTCAGCACCGGCTTGGCACCGGGGACCGCCGACGAGGCGACCGGCGGGGCCGTCTCCAATGGGATCAGCTGGACGTTCTGCAGCTGGAGGTCGTTCGCCGAAGCGGTTAGGCGAACGTGGCCGCCCCTCGTGCACGCCACGTCCCCATCGACGGCGCCCGTGTTCGTCGAGTAGGCGACGCCGCCGAGCTGCTGGCCCTTGGCGGCGATCCGGTAGCTCGATCCGCCACCCGTCAGGGTGAACGTGCTTCCGAAGCAGGTCGAGCGGGGGGAGAGCGCGTACTTGCCGCCAATCCCGGCCGGTGTGCGCGGCAGCGCGGCCCCCGGGTCGGGCGGATCCTGCTTGAGGGCGGCCGTGAACGGGACACCGCCGAGCGCTCCGGAGATCCTGCCCTTCGGTCCGGGGACTACCACCGCGTCCAGCCTCAGCTGATTGCCGGCGGAGACGCAGTCGATCGTCCCCGTGAGTCGGTGCCCACCGCCCGCGAGCGTCCCGGTGTGCAGGCGCAACTGGCCCCCCAGGGCGCTCTGGTTGTTCGTGACATCGACGAACTGACCGGATTGGTTCAGGCTGAACGACGGACCCGACGTCGGCGGCTGCGCGGGTGCGGTCGGCGGCAGCGGCGCTCCGCCCACCGGCGGCGGCACGGATCCAAGGCACGCGTTGGGAGCGCTCGCCTGATAGCCGCCGGCGATCACCGGCTGGGCCTTCTCGTCACGTCCCTGCTCGACCACGATCGTCACGACCACCACCGCGATCGCCGCCAGGACGACGTAGAAACCGATCACGCGTCCAACTATGGGGCGAGGCCGAAATCCCCTCTCGGACGGCATCTAAGCCCCCTCACTCAAGTCGTCACCGCAGAGCTTTCCGCTCGGCCGGCGCACTCGGTGCGCGCTCGGTCCGATCGACCGGAAACCTACCCGATCTCGGAGCAGCCCGCGTGCGGCACCTGCCAGCCAACTACATCCGTAGAGCACCGTAGATCCGTTCCGGACAGGACCGCAGAGCGCGCGCCGGGCCATATCCCCCGGCTCCCTCCTGTGCTACGGCCCCCCAACCGCTTCGACGCTCGATAGAGTCCGCTCATGGGTACATCTTCCGCGCGCTTGGAGGTCGTCGCCGGCAACGCGGCGGGGACGTCGATCGTCGTCGACGACGAATTGGTGATCGGACGCCAGGCCGAGGGACCCGGCAAGCTCGCCGACGACGAGGAGATCTCGCGCTCCCACGCCCGCGTCACATTGGACGCGAGCGGATTCTGCGCGATCGAGGATCTGGGCTCCACCAACGGCACGTTCGTCAACGGCCTGCGTATCTCCACCGCGCAAACCCTCTCCGCGGGCGACACGATCGAGCTCGGGGCGACCACGCTCGTCGTCCGAGAGCTCCCCCAACAGGGCGCCGCCGAGAAGCCGATCCCAGGCACGCAGGCAACGGTCATCGCTGGTCTCCCGCCCCAGGCCGGCATCCCACGGGCTCCAGCCGCCGTGGGACCGCCGACCGAGGCCGGCCCGCCCACTCCCGCGGCCCCTTTTGTCGGACCGACTGTACCCACCGGACCGCCGCCGCCCGCCGAGCCGCAATGGCCGGCCCCGCCCGGGCCCGCTGAAGTGGAGTCCACGGCGCTCGAGCCGGCTCCGGCTCCCACCACTGGCGGCGCGCCGCCCACGCTAGGCCTTCGGGTGGAGGTCGACTTCGCCGCCCGCGAAGCTCGGTTCATGCTCGATGACGAGTCCGAGCCGGTCCGGCTCGAGTTCGAAGGCGGGAGGTGGCGCTTCGTGCCGCCAACCGGCTGAGGGCTCCCGCGAGCCAGTGCAAATGGGCTAGGCCGCGGCGCGCTCGACGAACGCGGCCAGCGTCGCGGGCGAATCTGCCGTGAATACGTGCGCGCCCGGGACAATGCCGCGAACCAGTCCGGTAAGGACCCGACCGGGACCGAGCTCGAGGAACGCGCAGCCGGCTTCGTCCATCACCTTCACACAGTCGACCCACCGCACCGGGCTGGCGATCTGCGCCACAAGCGCGCGCTTGACCTCCTCGCCGGTGGTGACCGGGGTCCCGAGTGCATTGGCCACGAGCGGGACATCGGGGTTGCTCCAAGTCAGCGTGTCCATCATCTCACCGAGCTTCTGCTGCACTGGCTTCATCAGCTGGCTGTGAAACGCGCCGCCTGTCTGCAGTCGAATCGCCTTGGCAGCACCGGCTTCGAGCGCCAGCTCCATCAGTCGGACGACGGCCGACTCCTCTCCGGAGACGACGGTTTGCGATGGCGTGTTGAGGTTGGCGGGCGCCACGATCCCGGCCTCTGATGCCTGTTTGCACAGTCCCTCCAGCCGGTTGGCATCGAGACCCATGATCGCGGCCATCGCGCCGGGACGCACGGACTGGATCTCGGCCATCAGACGCCCGCGCTCAGCGACCAGCCGCATACCGTCCCCCACCGGCACGGTTCCGGCTGCCACGGCGGCTGTGTACTCGCCGAGGCTGTGCCCGGCTACGAAGGCTGGCCTGAGGTCGAGTTCGCGTGCTAGCTCGTTGACCATCAGCGCTACTGCAAACAGCGCCGGCTGGGCGACCTCCGTGCGCGTCAGCTCCTCCTGCGGACCTTCGGCACAGAGCTTCTCGATCGGAAGCCCCGACGCCTCCTCGGCTTGCGAGATGAAGCGCTCGAAGACGTCGGGGCGGGCCTCGCGCAGGCCGGAGCCCATGCCCACCCGCTGAGAGCCCTGGCCGGGAAAGATGAACGCAAGCTTCGGCATCCCTCGAACCCGCACGATAGCCGTTTCACGCCAGCGGCGTCAAAGTCTCCGAGCCGGCTCCGATCGATTGCAGATCACCACGGCGGATGAAACCCGGGCATCGGATGACGCACCATTTCGCTCGGCCGACCCCAGATGGAGGACCATTCCCGGGCGCCTTGACACCATGGCGGGGGGTCGATTAGCCTTGGCTCGCTGGCGGGGACAGCGGGGCCGTCACAGAACGAGAGCGAGAGGCCATGGCCGACGACGATACGCGGACGCTGCTGGTGACGGGCGCGACCGGAGGAACCGGGAGCTTTGTCGTCCGCCGCCTGCTTGCGCGCGGTGACCGCTTGGTGCTCACCGGGCGAGATCGTGAGCGCTTGGAGGCGCTGGAGCGTGACGCTGGCGTAGACGGGAACGTGATTGCGGTGAGGGCCCAAGTGGCGGATCCCGAGGAGGCCGAGGCGGCGGTCGCACAGGGTCGCGAGCGGTTCGGGGCGCTGGATGGAGTGGTCAACCTCGCGGGCCGCTTTCGCGCGGGCACACCGGTGTTCATCGCTGATCCCGACGCCTACCATGAGCTCTACGAGGCCAACGTAATGACCGCGGCGATGGCGTCCCGAGCGGTGCTTCGCCAGCTGGAAGGTCCGGGATGGTTTGTCTACCTGACGTCGCTGCTCGCTCGCGAGCCGATGCCGTCGATGGGTCCGTACGCGGCGTCGAAGGCGGCGCTGATCGCCTGGGCCCGCGCGTTCTCCCGCGAAGTGAAGGACCGCGGCGTGCACGTCAACGTGATCGTGTCGTCGCTGATCGACACCCCGAAGAATCGAGCGGAGCAGCCAGGTCTCGATTACAGCCAGTGGGCCAATCCGGACGAGCTGGCCGACGTGATCGCCTTCCTCACATCCCCCGCGTGCGCCGCGATGTACGGCAGCGAGGTCGATGTGCTCGGGAAGTTCGCGCTGTTTCCGCCACCCGGGGCGGTCGCGATGGGACCGCCTCCCGGAGTCGGCGGGCCTCCCGGCAGGCCTTTCGGCGGACCACCGGGCGGGGCTTTCGGAGGGCCTCCTGGAGGACCACCGGGCGGGCCTCCCGGCATGGCCGGCCCGCCCAACCCGCCGCGGTCCCAGACCAAGCGCTACGCCCTGCTCTATCCGTTCAAGCCGGGCATGGCCAACGACGCGGAGAGCCTGTTCCAGGCAGGCGGCGATCCGCCGCCTCAGGCAGGTGGCCGCACTCGCCTGCTCGCCACGACGGTATTCCGGTTTGGCGACACCGTGGTGCGGACGTTTGAGATCGACGGCGACCTCGACGAGGCAATTGAGCACATGGTCAAGGCGGCAGAACTCTCAGACCTCGGAAGCAAGCTGAAGCCGATGCTCGAGGAACATGTCGACCTGACCACAGAGGACGGGCTGCGCGCGTTCTTCCATGATCAGCTTATGGAGATCCTCACCGACCGCAGCGGACCCCCACCCGGCGCCGGCGGCCCTCCACCCGGCGCCGGCGGCCGTCCACCCGGCGCCGGCGGCCCTCCACCCGGCGCCGGCGGCCCTCCACCCGGCGCCGGCTAGGCGGCGCCGCACGTATTGCGGTGATCATCGACTTTCACTGCCACCTTGTCCCAGCCGCGGACGACCGACCCGTCCCGCCGATGCTGCGTGACGTCGAGGCGTTTCTGGAGCACAAGGCGCGCGATCAGATCGACCGGATGGTGATCCTCAACGCAATGGTCAACCTTCCGGGCGTGCCCGTGGACAACCGAGCACTGGATCAGGTCAAGCACTGGAACGAGTTCGGCCTGGAGCTCGCATCCCGTCACGCGGACCGCATCACCGTATTCGTCGGGCTGGACCCGTTCGGGGGCGTCGAGCAGCTCGACGAAGCCCGCCGCGCGGTCCAGGCCGGAAGCCGAGGGCTGACGGTCAACTCGAGCGTTCGGGGACGCCAGCTGGACGCGCGTGAGCTCGAGGAGTTCTGGGCGATGGTCGAAGAGCTCGATGTCCCCGTATTCGTGCATCCGGCCGGGGCCGGCGAGGGACCCGCTCCAGATGATCCGCGGCTGGCCGAGTTCGGGGCGCGGGCCCTCGGCGTGGGGTTGAGCGTGGCCGCGGCGATCTTCGCCGGCGTGTTCGACCGCCACCCATCCGTACGGATGATCGCCGGTGCGGGCGCCGGCGGGCTGGCCGCGCTCGCGGGACGTCTGGATGCCGCGCACCGCCTGGGACCAATCGGCCCGCCGGGAACCCGGCCGGTGACGGAGTCACCTAGAGAGCCGCCTAGTGCCTACCTGCGCCGCATCTACGTCGACACGCTGCTGTTCAGCGTGCCGGCGTTGCGCTGCACGCTGGACGTCTTCGGACCTGACCGGTTGCTGTTCGGAACCGACTCACCGCCCGTGGGCATACCTGCGGCCGCCTCGCTTAGCGCGCTCGATGCGCTAGGACTCGACCAACGAACCCACGATCAGGTCCTCGGCGGCAATGCCGCCCCCCTCCTCGGGCTCGAGTCGCCGGTCGGTGGATTCGACCCCGAGGTTCACGCATAGCATAGCCTAGCTATGCTAGCGCTAGCTAGCCAGCGCGATGACAACTTCGCCGGCGAGCGCTCACGCCCGCCGGCGTACGATCAGCGCCCGGGACCCGGCAGCACCGCCCCCGGTCCGCGGCTAGCGACTATGCACCCGGCGCACCTCCACCGGGTGCCGGGTTAGGGTTGCCTGCGCCGACTGCACCGGGGCCTGCAGCGGGGATCACGCCGAGCTGGACCATCATTCCCGCCTGGTCGAAGTTCGCCCAGCTGTGAGCCAGCTTGCCGTCCTCTACCTTGAGGATGTCCAGACCCTTGAGCTGGATCCGCTTGCCCGTGGCCGGAATCCCGAATAGATCTCCGCCGGTGTGGGTTCCCTCGAATACCAGGTGCACAGCCACCATGTCACCCTGGGAGATGATGTGCTCGATCCGCCCCTGCACGTCCGGGAAGGCGCCGCGGATCATGTTCACGAACCACCTGATGCCGTCCCGACCATGCTCCTGGTCGCCAGTCGGCGTGTGGTCAATGAAGTCCTGGTGGATGAGCTCGTCGATCATCTCCATATGTCCCTTGTTCCAGACCTCATCGATGTAGCGCTGCCAAAGCTCCTTCGGATCTGCCGTCATCGGACTGTGCTCCTTTCTATTCCGCGCCGTCGCCGCCACGGCCGGGCATCACACCCATCTGGCGCATGATCGCCATCTGATCGAAGGCTCCCCAGCGGTCCGTGAGCCTGCCGTTGGAGAGCTTGTACAGGTTCGTCATATCCCAGCTGACGGGCTTGCCGGTGGGAGCGACGCCCATCCAGTCGCCGCCGTGGGTTGCCCGGATGACCGAATGCTCGCAGACCAGATCACCTTCGGCGACGATTACGTCGATCTCCACCTGCATGTCAGGGAACGCGCCGTGCACCATGTTCCAGAACATGACCGCACCCTCGGCTCCGCGCGGCGGGGTGAGTCCCGGCGGGTGATCGTGATTGGTGAAGTCGGGGTCGACGAACTCGGACACCCGATCCATGTTCCCCTGGTTGAAGATCTCCTCGTAGTAGCGGCGGATGCGCTCTACGTTCTCCTCAGCTGACATGCATGCTCCTCTCCCGCAGGCTGGTCGTACCGCTCGCTGCCGTGCACACGAGCTCGTCACCGCCGGCGTATTGGGTAATTAATCACGGCGCCTCTAGCGATCACAGGGCCTCTAGCCATCACAGAGCCTCTAACCATCGATCATCGACACGATAAGGCAGATCAGCGCCACCAATCCGGCGAACGTTCGCCAGGCGTGCGCCAGGTCCCAGCGGCGACGTAGGGCCGCGTACTCGTCCGGCACGGGACCGTCTCCCCACGACTTCAGTCGCTGGTTCATCGGACGGTTGATGAGGTGCGAGCTCACCGCCACCACGGCGGTGGCCCCCGCAGCGATCCCGACCAGCACCTTGCTCCCTGACGACAGGCTGCTATCGAACAGCAACGGGATCGCGGTCGCAAAGGTGAGGACGGTGAAAATCGGGAGCGGCACATCGATGTAGTGATCGACCTCCCGGTGCAGCTTCACCGCCAGCGGCACCGGCAAGCGGTGAAACGTCGGAATCACCGCAACCATGACCATCACGAGGCCGCCCGTCATCATCGCCGCGAGCAGCAGGTTGACGGTCCGCACCACGTTCATCAGCGGGCCGGTCCCGCCGCCAGGATGTAACACGCCGCGATCACCACGCACAGGAGCGTGCGCAGGATGTGCGCAACGTCCCAGTCCAGGCGCAGCTGGGCATAGCCCGCCGGCAACTCGTCGGAGGTCCAGCGGCGGATGAGCAGGTTGATGCGCCGGTTCAGCGCAAGGCTGATCATAATGACGGGGAGGCTCAACGCGATTGCCACCCACAGCAGCGTGTGCCCGGACCCGCTCAATCCGTCGTCGATGGCGAGGATCGCGATCGCCGCGAACGCGGCGATGAACAGCGAGTGCGGCATGTAGTAGTCAGGCAGTGGATTGAAGACTTTGTGAACTCGGAAGTCGTTGCGCGGATCGAACGTCCGCAAGGCCGGGATCATCACCAGCGACACCGTGACCACGCCGCCGGCGAGGATCGAAGCGAAGAAGACAGCGATGCCGAACAGGATGTTGGTTGCGGTCATGACGCGGCCGGTTCGGCGAACAGATCGAAAGCGCCTTCCTTGACGGCCTGCCTGGCCCAGACTCGATTGGGCGTGAGCCGCAGCCCCATGTCCCGGCCCCAGACGACGAGCGGGTTGGTCCATTTGTAGGTGCGGGAGATCGACCACGACTCGTTGACGATCTCCGCAGTCCGCGGCATCCGGGTACGTTCGTAGGCACGCAGGGCGGCGTCGATTGCGCCGGCATCGTCGAGCTTTGAGCAGCGACTCGCCAGGTGGTGAGCGAGCACGGCCGAGTCCTCGATCGCTTGCCCCGCACCTTGCCCGAGCGTCGGCAAGGTTGCATGCGCCGCGTCCCCGAGCAGGGTGACTCGTCCTTGGCCCCAGCGCTGCACGGGGGGGCGGTCGTAGATGTCCTTGCGGTCGATCGTCTCCTCGGGCGTGGCCTCGATCAGCTGCCGGACCGGCTCATACCAGCCGCTGAACAGCTGCGCGACCTCCGCCTTGCGGCCGCGCCCGGTGTCCTGCTCGCCCTCCGGCGCCGTGCGGGACGCAAACCAGTAGATGCGCCCCGCGGAGCTCGGGAACATGCCGAACAGCGATCCGCGTCCGAATGCCTGTTGCGAGAGACCGCCGGCGAGCGCGGGATGGGAGAACTCAGGAATCGCACGCCATACGGTGAAGCCCGAGTAGCGCTGAGGTTGCTCGCCGAGCACCGCGATCCGGGTCACCGAGTGAATGCCGTCGGCGCCGATCAGCACAGCGCCGCGCTCCTCGCGTCCGTCCTGGAGACGCGCGGTGACGCCATCGTCATCCTGCGCAAAGCCGACGACCCGCGTGGTGAGATCGATTGCGCCGTCGGCCAGCAGCGGTTCGCCCAGCTTCAGCAGCAGATCGCGTCGATGGACGGTCACGGCCTCTTGGGGAACGACCGCAAGCACGTGCCCCTTGCGATCCTTCAACTCGAGGCGCCGGTGCATCGGACCGCTAATCGACTGCAGCGCCTCCGTGAAGCCCATCCAGTCGAGCGCCTTGCGGGCCACGATCTGGAGGCCGACCCCGGCGCCGATGTCTCGGAGCTCCGGCCCCTGCTCGAACACGTGCACGTCGAAGCCAGCATGCCTGAGGGCGGTGGCCGCCGACAGGCCACCGATCCCGGCACCCACAACCAGCACCCGGCGGTCCTGGTTCATGCCCGCGGCGCAGGACCCGGGCCGCCGGGCGCGATCCCGAGCTGCTGCATCAAGCCGAGCTGGTCGCTACGTCCCCAGTGCTCGATGATCTTTCCATCGGCCAGTCGGTGGATATGAATCGCGCTCACCTCGACGGGACGCCCGGTGGGCGCCATGCCCATGAACTCGCCTTGATGGGTCCCACGCGCGGTCGAGTGGTAGCAGACCAGGTCGCCCTCCGCGACCATCACGTCGATTGTGACGTGTCCGTCTGGGAACGCGTTGCGAAAGGAGCTCAACAGAACCACGAGGCCTTCCTTGTTGGGAGGCAGTCCCGGGAACGGCGTGTTCTCCCGGTAGTCGTCGGCGAAGTACGCGAACGCGTCGTCGAGCCTCCCTTCGTTCCAGGCCTCCTCCGACTCGCGGACCAGCTTCTTGTTGTGCTCGAGGTCGTCCATCAATGCCCACCTCCGGCCTGTGCGATGCTCAGTACCCAGCAGTAGCTGCGATTGCAATTCACGTTGACGCTCGGGGGAGCGAAGACACAGTCGAGGTCGGATCGTCCGAGCCACACCTGCAGCAAGAAGTCACTGGTATCTCCGGGATCGGCGTCAGCGTTGGCGTTCCACGTGGACCCAGCACCGGGGCGTGTCCCGCCGGCGCTCCGGTCGCCGATCCGTTGCCTGCGGTCACCGGGTTTTTCTCCGCCCAGGACCACGGCCGCCGGAGGATGTGGGCGGAAACGCACCGGGAGCGCCGGCAGACGCGGGCGGCGAGCCGCCCTGAGGGGGGCCTGCGGACGCCGGCGGGCCACCGGGAGCCCACGGCGGCGAGCCGGCCGGGGCCCCGACGGGCTGGGGCGCACCGGCTGGCGCCTGCCACGGTGGGCCGGGCGGGGCACCGGCGGCGCCGGGCCGTCCGGGGAATCCGCCCGGAGGGCCGCTGCCGGGCGGGCCGCTGCCGGGCGGGCCGCCGGGAAACCCCGCGCCCTTGACCGTGCGGATCGTGAGCCCGGCGATCAGCGCTCCGAGCAGCGCGACCGCGGCGGCGACGAGCATCGCCGTGTGATACCCCTCGAGGAACGCGTTAGGGGCCGCCTTGCCTTGCTTGAGCGCGCTGTTCGCCTCGTGCGCGACGATCGCGCCCATCACGGCGAGACCGAGCGAGCCGCCCGCCTGACGGATCGAGTTCAGCACGCCGGACGCCACGCCCGCCTTGAATATCGGCACGCCCGACAGCGCCGCGGCCGTCGTCGGTGCGAACAGGAGCGACAGTCCAGCACCCGCGAGCAGCATTGCCGGCAGCAACTGGAAGAACCCGCTCCCCACGCCAAGCCGCGAGTACAGCACGAGTCCTATCGCGAACAGGCACATCCCGACCACGATCAGCCAGCGTGGTCCGATCTGGTCCGAGAGGCGTCCGGCGATCGGCGGGATCACCATCATCAGCATCGTCATCGGCAGGAACGCGGCCCCGGCTCCGATCGGAGAGAAGTGGAGCACGTTCTGCATGTACAGCGAGACGAAGAAGAACACGCCGAGCATCGCGAAGCCCATGATCAGAACGGTGGCGTTGGCCCCCGCGAAGGTGCGATTCCTGAACAGCGAGAGATCGAGCATCGGCCGCTTCTGGCGGGCCTCCAGCAGCAGGAAGCAGAGCATCGCCGCCGCGGCGATGACGAGCAGCGCCACGATCCTCGTCGACCCGAAGCCATACCTGTTGCCCTCGATGAGCGCGTAGGTCAGGCAACCGAGCGAGACCGCGGCGCTGATCAGGCCGGCAGGGTCGAGCCGCTGGTCAGGTGACTCGTCCTTGCTCTCGTCGATCAGCAGGAGCGCCGCGATTACCGCTGCCACGCCGATCGGGACGTTGACGAAGAAAATCCAGTTCCAGTTGATGCCCTCCGTTATCAGCCCGCCGATCAGCGGCCCGATCGCGATCCCGAAGCCGACCACGGCCGACCAGATGCCGATCGCGGTCCCGCGTTCCCACGGCGGGAACGTGGCCGTGATGATCGACAGCGACGACGGAACCACCAAGGCGGCGCCGCATCCCTGGATCAGACGCGCCGCGATCAGGACGCTGTTGGTGCCGGCGAGCCCGGCCATCAGCGACGCGCCGGTGAACACGACCAGGCCGGTCGTGAACACCAGCCGGCGCCCCACGAGGTCGGCGAGCTTGCCACCGAAGAGCAGCATGACCGCGAGCGCGAGCGCGTACCCGTTGACGACCCATTCGATGTCGTCGAGCGAGCCCCCGAGCGAGCGCTGGATCGTGGGCAGCGCCACGTTCACGACGGTGACGTCGAGCATCATCATGAACATTCCGAGCGAGACGGCGCCGAGCGTGAGCCACTTGCGCCGTCCGGGGACGGCGGCGGGGACGACGCCGAACGGCGGCGCACCAGGAGCGCCGGCAAACGGCGGCGCACCAGGAGCGCCGGCGAACAGCGGCGCACCGGACGCGTCCGCGTACTGAGCAGCCTCGGTCTCGGGTGCCATAACCGAGGGATCGAGGTCGAACACCTGCGCGCCGACGGCGGTGCGCTGCATGTCGTGCGCGATCCGCCGCACCACCGAACGCTCCTTGACCCGCCACGCCGGCGTAATGCGCGTTCCCTGCGGGGTGTAGACGGGCCGCCCGATGTGGATCGTGATCTCGGTCGCGCCGATCGTCAACTTCGAGCCGTCGCCGACGGTCACCGGGCGCGCGATCCGGTCGCCGTTGACGACCGTGCCGTTGAGCGAGCCAAGGTCCTCGATCCGGACCTGCTCTCCTGCGGGCCCGAGCTTCGCGTGCCTGCGCGATGCCTCGTCGTCCTTCAGATCGACATCGGCGCTCTCGCGACCGACCGTCATCTCACGCTTTAGGGTGATGTTCGCACCAGCGCGGGGACCGGTGCTGATCACGAGCGTGATCGTGGCAGGAGGCTGAGTCGGGGCGGCTCGCTCCTGCACCGGCCCAGCGGCTGCCTCGCCGCCCGGCGTGGAAGCCAGCCGCGTGGCCGCGCTCGCGGGGCCCGCCACACCGACCTCGAGCGTCGTGTTGCCGATCCGGATCGTCCCGCCCCGGAGAACCTTGACCGGGCCGGAGATGCGTTGGCCGGCCACGTGCGTGCCGTTCAGCGACCCCAGGTCCTCCACCTCCAGGCCGTCCTTCAGCGGCCGCAGGATCGCGTGCCGGCGGGAGGACTCGGTGTCATCGAGCACGATGTCCGCGCCCTCGCGGCCGACCGTCAGCTCGCTATCGATGTCGATCCGCTCCCCCGCCCGCGGACCGTTGGTGATGATGATGCTAATCACGAGTCCCCCGCGCCTTCCTTCCGGTTGCCAGCTCGGCCGTGATCAACATATATCGCGCGCATCCCGAACGCAAGAGGTGCTTCCAATTCATCGAGGTGCTCCCAATCCCAATTCATCGCTCACCGTCGGTTGCGGTTAGGATGCCCGCTCGTGACCTCGGACCGGAAGGATAGCGCGCGATGACAACCAGCCAGTCGGCGCAAGTGCCACCCCACGTCCTCGACTACCTCCGGGAGCACCACACGTTCACACTCGCGACGGCTTCTCCCACCGGAATTCCTCGCGCCAGTACGTACCTGTACGTCAACGAGGGGCCGACACTGTACTTTTGGGGCAAGACCGACTCGGTGACTGCCCAGCACATCGCTCAGAACTCGGCGGTGTCGTTCGCGATCGACGAATACGAGGCTGACCTCCGTCGGACGCGCGGTGTGCAGGGCATGGGCGAATGCTCGGTGCTGCTCAGCGGCGAGGACATCGCGAGGGTGGCCGATCTGTTCGGACAGAAGTTCCCGTCGCTGGCGCCGGGCAGCACGCTCAGCATCTCATTCTTCCGGATCACTCCGACCGAAATTCAGTTCATTCAAAGCACCGGAGCTCCTGCCCGCGGCGAATCAGGCGCGTTCGGCGCCGAGTTCCACCGCGAGCGCGCCTACAGCGTCTTCAGCGGACTTCCGGTGCAGCCGGCGGAGAGCATCTCGGAGGCCCTGCAGACGCTTCGGGTGCCGGCGGACGCGGTGATCGCGCGTCAAGGAGGGCCGGCGGACAAGTTCTTCATCGTCGTCGAGGGCGAGGTCGAGCTGCTGCGCGAAGAGGGGGGCGCCACCACGCCGCTCGCGACGCTGGGGGCCGGGCAGTTCTTCGGCGAGGCGGCGATCCTGGCCGACCGGCCTCGTAGTGCGACGGTGCGCGCGGTGCGGCCGACGACGTTGCTTGCAATCGACCGGACGACGTTCCGCGATCTGGTCGCCCAGGCGCTGGGGACGACCAAGGAGTTCGACGAGGTCATCCGCTCACGCATGCGGGCTGCCGGAGGCGGAAACTGACCGCGGGTGTCAGGAGCCGTGAAGAGGTTCAACAGCAGCGACTTCCGGACCACCGTAGGGGCGTTCGCCACTGGTGTGACGATTGTCACCACTCGCGGCGAGCAGCATGCCTACGGGATGACCGCAAACTCGTTCTCATCGGTCTCGCTGGATCCGCCGCTGGTCCTGGTCTGCGTGATGAGCCGCTCGGAAGGTAGCGAGCACATCGAGCGAAACCAGGTGTTTGCGGTAAACGTCCTCACGGCTGAGCAGGAGCCCCTGTCGCGCTACTTCGCCTCACGCGACCGCCCGCGGGGGCGCGATGCGTTCGAGAACGTCGCCCATCGCATCGCGGCCAGCGGCTCGCCGATCCTCGAGGGCTCGGCGGCCTTCCTCGATTGCCGCCTGCACTCCACCTACGAGGTGGGCGATCATCGGATCTTCATCGGCGAGGTCCTGCAACTCGAGCTCCAAGACACCGCGACCCCACTGCTGTTTCACGGCGGCCGGTACAAGATGCTCCAGGAGGAGCCTCCCGCGGCTTGATCGTGCATGTCTGCGCCCGACCGGCCCGCGACTTGACCGCGGCCACCACTCGGCGGGCTTGCCCTGCCGATGCGGTACCGGGTAGGTTAGTGCTCGCGCGAGATACCAGACGCCGTGTTCAATCTGAAAGCGAGGCGGACTTGTCGCAGTTTCAGGCGCTGATGTGGAAGGTCAAGCCGGGCACCGAGGAGCAGGTCGTTGAACTGTTCAGCAATTACAAGCCACCGGAGCACGTCGTTCGCGACGAGCAGGGAAACGAGAAGGGTAAGCTGCTGAGCACCCAGGTGTTCATGCGAGACAACGTCGTCGTCCGGGTGATGGAGATCGAGGGCGACCTGCGCGACGTCGCGCCGCACCTTGGCCGCCAGCCTTCGATCCGCGAGCTCGAGGCCAAGCTCGATCCGCTGCTGGAGACCCCGCGCGACATGTCCACTCCCGAGGGCGCGCGCAAGTTCTTCATGGAGACCACCATGCGCTGCCTTGTCGCCCGACGCCTTGACGAATGAGCCACTTGCTACTTTCCCACCCCACTTCCCCAGGAAGCCGTGTTTATCCGGGGGAAGTAGCGAGTGGCACATCCGGCACCACTAGTGGCTCATCCTGCAAATCCGCACCCGCTTCACGGCTGCGAATCTTCGCCTGGCTGTGTCCTCGGACCTCAATGTAGCGCTGCTACACCTTCGGTCCTGCGTCCTTGCCATGCTCGATTCTCGCTCGTGAATCGGGCACTGATTTACAGGATGAGCCACTAGGCGTAGATCACAGGCGACTCGCGGAGGTACTCGTCGCTCGTGAGGCTGTCGACCATGAACTGAGCCACGTCCGCGATCGGGATCGCCGATCCCGCCTTTCCGCCGCGCACGGGAGCGACCTTGACGTCATGCGTGGCCGGCTTGTCGGTCAGCGCGCTGGGTCGCACGATCACCCACTCGAGGTCGCTGCGCCGGATCACCGACTCCATCCGGTCCATGTCCTCGAACTGGCGCGAGAGGAACAGCGGCAGGATCACCCGACCGAACATGAACGTGGTCCGCTTCAGCTGCTCGCGGCTGTCGCCGACGCCGAATGCCGAGAACGCCACCAGGCGTCGCACGCCGGCGTCCACCATCGCGGCGACGATCTTCTGCATCCCGTCGGTGCGCAGGCTCGTCTGCTTGCGGTCGCGCGTGCCCAGGCACGAGATCACTGCATCTTGACCGGACATGCCACGCTCGAGCGACGCCTCGTCGAGCACGTCGCCCTGCGCGACCCGCAGGCGCTCGCGGCCGGCGCCCTGGACGGCTTGAGGGTTGCGCGCAAGCGCGGTCACGTCGTGGCCAGCCTGCAGCGCCCGCGTCACCACCTGTGAGCCCAGCCGCCCGGTTGATCCGATCACGAGAAGCCTCATCGTCGTGGGGTGTGCTTGTATAGGACGCGGGTGGCGACGTCAAGCACGCTGATCTTTGCAGCGACCAAGAACGGGGTGGCGCGGATCCGCACCGACGACGGCGCTCGCCTCGAGGCCGAGCTCGCCCTCACCGGCACCGATGTCCAATGCATCGCGGTCGATCCGGGCGATCCCATGCACGTGTACGCAGGCACCTGGGACCACGGCCTTCACCGCAGCGACGACGGCGGGACCACGTGGGAGCCGGTGACGGATGTCGCGGAGCGGCGGATCATCTCGGTTGCAGTCGGGCCGGCGGACGGGTCTCACGCGGTCGCCTACGCAGGAACCGAGCCGGCCAATCTCTACCGCTCCGACGACGCCGGCACGCGTTGGCGGGCGCTGCTGTCCCTGCGCCGGCTGCCGAGCGCGTCGAGCTGGTTCTACCCCCCGCGCCGCGGCGGCGAGCGAGTGCGGTCGATCGCTCCCCACCCCAGCGACCCGGAGATGCTGTTCGTCGGGATCGAGGTCGGCGGCGTGATGCGCTCGCGCGACGGAGGGGAGACGTGGGAGGATCACAAGCGAGGTTCGTTCGAGGACTCGCACGCGCTTGCCGTGCACCCGCTGGCTCCCGAGCGTGTTTATCAAGGCGCAGCCGGCGGGGTGGCGCTTTCCACGGATCGGGGCGAGTCGTGGCGACACGTCGACAATGGCGTCCGCCGCCGGTTCGTGTGGGGGCTGGCGATCGACCCCGCCGATCCCGACCTGTGGTACGTGTCGGCCGCTCACAGCCCCCATGATGCCCATCAGGGCGCCGGCACCGCGAACGCCGCGATCTACCGCAAGCGAGGCGACGACCGCTGGCGGGCGCCCGCGCAGAGCGATCGTCTCGCCCGGATGCCGTTCGCGCTGCTTACGCTCGCCGGCCGGCCCGGTGCGCTGCTCGCGGGACTCGATGACGGGCATCTGATCCTCAGCGAGGATGCCGGCGAGTCGTGGCGCGATCTCGGCCCTCGCCTGCCCCAGATCCGAGCGCTGGCCGGCGCGCAGCTGTAAGGGCCCCTAAGGGCCCGTAAGGGTTCTCAGGCAACGCTCCTGTGTGCACACCAGCGCCGGCGCGGCGGCCGGCGGGGCTGCCGGAACGGCAAGCCGCCCGATCAACCCTCGCGTCCTGGCCACGGATACTCGTCCATTCCCGCCAGGCGCTCCTGGAACGCGACGATCGCCGCGACGTCGAGGTCGCCGAGCCCCTGGGCGGAGGCCGCCGTCAGCATCGCGTACGCCGACTCGGACACGGGCATCGGGACCCCGAGCTGCTGGCAGCGCTCGAGCACGAGCATCATGTCCTTTCGCATCAGGCTCAAGCGAAACAGCGGCGGCTGGAAGCGTCGCTCACCGATCATCGGGCAGCGCAGGTTCATCACCGGCGAGCTGTAGCCCGTGCCGGCGATCGCGTCGAGAATCTGCTGGCGCTTCAGGCCGGCGCGTTCGCCGAACACCACCGCCTCCGCCAGGGCGGGCATCTGGATCCCCATCAGCATGTTGAGGACGATCTTCATCGTCGCGCCCATCCCGTTGGCGCCCATTAGCGTCACCTGCTTGCCGATCGTGGCCAGGATCGGAGCGAGCGCCTCGAAGTCCCCCTCCTCACCCCCGACCATCACGCGCAGGTCGCCCGAACGGGCGTGGAAGGGCGCGCCATATACGCAGGCGTCGAGGGCCTTGTACCCTGCCTTGGCCGCCTTCTCGGCCAGCTCGACGGAGAACTCTGGCGGCACCGTGCTCATGTCGACGAGGTAGCCGCCGGCACGCAGGCTCCCGAACACACCGTCCTGTTCGTAGAGCATCGAACGCACCACGTCCTGATTGGCGAGGCTGAGCATGACCACGTCGGCGTCGCGGGCGGCATCCGCGGGCGAATCGGCAAGTCGGGCCCCCAGGCGAGCAGCCTCTTCGCACTTCGACCGGGTGCGGTTGTAGACGGCGAGCTGATAGCCCGACTCGGCGAGATGCGCGGCTATCCCACCGCCCATGTTGCCCATCCCGATGAAACCAATCCGCTCTACGGCCATGGCTTGCCCCCTTTAGGGCCCGTTCAAGAATTAGTGGCGGTTTTGACGAGTGGCTGGGCGTGTCTGGCGCCGCCGGCTCGGCCCGATCATACCGGGAGTATTTGAGGACGAGCCGGTGGCGCCAGGCGCGTCCAGACGCCGTCAAAACCGCCAATAATTCTTGAACGGGCCCTTAGTGGCTGGTCTCCTCTCGAACTTCGAACTTCAGCGACCTCGCTTCCGCGAAGCACTCGCGCAGCGGCTTGACGAGGTCGCGGTGCTCCTCGGTGCGCTCCCAGTCAAGGAACTTGTCGAGGCTTTCCCATTCGCTGGTGATCAACCAGCTGTCCGGATCGTCGCGCGCCTGGCAGACCTGATCGACGAGGTGGCCGTCGACTCCCTCGGCGACAAGATGGCGGATGCCTCCGTATGCCTTCAGGAACTGGTCCTGGGTGCCGGGCTTGATCTTGATCAGGAACACCACCCGTCCCTTCATTGCTCCGGCTCCCAGCTGTAGAACTCCCGCGCCTGCGCGTCCCGTGGAGACTTCCACGTCTCGGGGTTGTAGGGCTGGATGTAGGGATCGAGCTTGTGCGAGATGTCCTTGAACAGCTCGTGGTCGCGCACTCCCTCGACCGCGCTCGCGAACTCGTCGTCGGTCTCGACGAGATGGATGTAGACGTCGTCGAGCACGTACAGGCTGCGGTGACGGACGCCGGTCATGCGCGGCAGCTCGGTCGCATCGGACTCGGCGAAGATCCGCGCGACGTCCGCCTCGGAGCCCGGCTTGATCCGGGCGACGATCACTCCCCGCTTGACGCTCATGAGGAGCCTTCCGCAGCCTGCGTCTCGAGCCGCTCCTTGATCACCCGCATCTGCTCCTTGGTGCTCTTGTTCATGTACTGCTCCGCGTGCTCGTCATCGGCCGGCGCCTCGGGCTTCATCGAGAATTCCTGGACCCAGCGCATTCGCGTGCCGCCTTCGGTCGCCTCGAAGGACCACTCGATGTTCATGTACTGAAACGGACCGGTCTCGATCCGGCGCGACTTGGAGCTGTGACTGGCGGGGTCCGCGATCCGCTCCGAGGTCCAGCTCCACACTTGTCCGTCGCTCTCGGGGTCAGGGTGCGTGGTCAGGCGAAACACCACCCGGTCTCCCTCGGCTTCGATGACCTCGGCCTTCGCGTACTCGCTGAACAGGCTCGGCCAGCTCTCGACGTCCATCATGCGATCCCACACGAACTCGAGCGGAGCGCTGATCTCGATCGCGTTGTCGGTGTGCGCTGCCATCGCCTCACGCCTCGGCTAGGCGCCGGTTCACGTATTCGATCGCCTCGCCTACCGTGTTGATCTGCTCCGCGTCCCCGTCGGCGATCGTGAACCCGTACTCCTGCTCCATCGCGAGCTGGATCTCGACGAAGGCCAGCGAGTCGAGGCCCATGTCGTCGAACGTGGCCTCCGGATCGTCTTTGACGTCCTGCTCCGCGAGGCCGACGCGGTCGACCAGGATTCGCTTGAGGTCGTCAAACCCGAACTGCGTCTGCTCGGCCAATGCCTTCTCCTTCTGTCTGGGGTTGCTTGTCAACGCTCACCGGCAGCGCCAGCGATTTGAGAGTGGGAAGCTGCTCCTGCGCCGCCGTCCGTCCAGCGGTCAGAAACAGATCGGCCAGGTAGAAGTCGCGCCATTCGCCGGGCCCGAAGCGCGGCGTGATCACCACGTCGGCAAGCTCGGCGTGGCGCACGCTCTCGGCCAGCTGGCTCAGGTCCATCACCTCCAGCAGGTCGTCGAGCACGCCACGCCGCCGCCGCGCTTCAGGCGGCTCCGGCGGCCGACCGCCGGGCCAGCTCGGGAGCGTCTCGCGACCCATCAGGTTGACCGACAGAGTCACATCGGCGCCGTCCTGGACGACCGCGCCGGTGGGCACGGGGACGAGCGCCAGGCCGTCCACGAGCCGGTGCCCCTCGCGCTCGTAGGGGGGGAACACGCCGGCGAGCGCGGTCGCGGCGAGCAGCGCCTGCCATAGCGGCCCGTCGCGCAGCGGCGCAGGAGCACGCTCGGACAGGTCGACGGCCATGATCGCAAGCGGGATCGCCGTGTCCGCGAACATCCGCTCGCCGGTCGTCTCGCGCAGCAGGCGGGTCATCACCTCGAGTCCGCTCGAGCGGCCCGAGAGAGAGATCCGGAAGATCTCGGCCACGGCCGGGGGATCGAAGGCGCCGCGCAGCGTGTCCTCGATCTGCGCCGCATCCCTGCCCAGCGCCAGGTACGTCCCGACGATCGCGCCGATGCTGCTGCCGGCAACGCAATCGACGACGTAACCGGCTTGCTCGAGCACCTGCAGCACGCCGACGTGTGCGAAGCCCTTTGCGCCTCCGGCACCGAGGGCCAGGCCGAGCTTGGTGCGCGTGAGATGGCGCGCCAGCCACGCCAGGTCGGTGCCCGAGAGCGCGTGGCCGTCATCCGGCGCGCAGGTCCGGATCACACGCAGCGGCGCCTCCGCGGGCCATGCCCTGCTCGCGGTGACGGCCGCGTCGCCGACCAGCACTACCTCGACGTCTGCGCGGGCGCCGCGCTCGCGCCGCAGCGCCCCGAGCTCCGCGGCCTCGTGCCCGCTCCCGACCAGGGCAACGACGCGGTCGGCCTCGCGCAGCAGCACGGCGACCGTCTCCCGATCGAGCTCGGATGGCAGCAGCACAGTGGCGTGGGCCGAGACGAGGTCGTCGGCCGCGGTCAGTGCACCCGCGAACGAGAACCGACGGTCGAGCGCGGTGAGCGAGCGCGGGGTGGCGCTGCGGGCAGTCGCGATCAGCGTCGCGAGCGAGCCGCGCAGCGAGGATCCGGTGGCCAGCGCCACGGTCTCGCCCTGCTCGCGCTCCAGACTGCGCGCGCGTGCGTGGGCCAGCCGTCCGTGCAGCGTGCGCAGCAGATTGACCAGGATCTGCGGGAACCGTTGGACTAGCTCGGCGAGCTCGGCGGCGTCGAGCTCCAGCGCCGTGGTCGGGATGCTCGCGATCACGGTCTCCGCCTGCGGCTCGCCGAGGATCACCGCGACCTCCCCCACGGTCGCGCCCTTGCGCTGGCGCGCGAGGACCTCGCCGGCCATCTCGCCCCCGCTCGCGCCGAGCACGTCGACAAGCCCCGCGGTTATCACCCAACAGTGGTCGCTGGCCGCGCCCGCCCGGCACAGCTGCTCCCCGGGCTCGAATGCGCGCGGGCGCGCGCGCTGCGCGATCAGCTCCAGCTCGGCTGCGTCCAGGCCCGCGAACAACGGACTGCGGGCGAGGCCGGACACATCGGCCATCAGCGCATGACCTTCTGGCGGTTCGCCACCCGCGTCAACTCGCGCCGATCGGGCTTGCCCGAGGGCAGCAGCGGCAGCTCATCGACGATCTGCACGGCGTACGGCACCTTGTAGCCGGCGATCCCGCCGCGCGCGAACCGGATCACCTCGCGCGGCTGCAGGCTCGCATCGCCGGCGGGCACCACGAACGCCTGCAGCGCCTCGCCGAGCACGGGATGCGGGACCCCGATCACCGCGGCCTGAGCGATCGCAGGATGCGTGAGCAGATAACTCTCGACCTCGGCCGGGAACACGTTGAAGCCTCCGACCTGGACGACCTCCTTGGCGCGGCCGGCAATTGTGAGGTTGCCCGCCGCGTCGAGCTCGCCGAGGTCGCCGGTCCGAAACCAGCTCCCGTCGACGAGCTCGTTGCCGCCCCACGGGCGCCCATGGTATCCGCCGGGGAGTTGCGCGTTGCGAACCAGGATCTCGCCCCCCCGGGCGACACGGAGCTCGTAGCCGGCAAGCGGGCGTCCTACGGTCCGGTAGCGCGTCGCAGCCGGGTCCTCGCGTCGGCATGCCGTCGCGGCGCCGATCTCGGACATGCCGTACACGTTGAGCACCCGCACGCCGCGCTGATCGAGCGCTTGCAGGACGTCCGGCGGGCACCACGTACCCGCGACGAGGCCGGTGCGCAGCGCAAGCTCGGCTCCAGACCGCAGCACGCGCCCGAACAGCGGCGGCGAGCCGTGGAGGACGACCGCATGGTGGCGCCGCAGCGCCCGGAGCAGTGGGTCCAGCGAAGCCGTCACGTCGACCATCACCGCGCTCCCGCCAGCGGCGACGCCTGCCAGCAGGCAGCCGAACCCAAACGCGTGTGAGGCGGGCGCCGCGAGGCCGTAAGGGGCGGCCGCCTCCTCGCCCAGCAGCTCGGCCAGGTTGGTGGCGATCGCATCGGCGAGCGCGTGCGGCACCAGCGCGCCCTTGGGCTCACCAGTCGTGCCGGACGTGTACATGATCGACGCGAGCTCCGGAGCCGACGGCGACGCTCGCTGACGGGCCCGCAAATCGCCCGCTTGCACCACGTCTCCTAGCTCGCCGAGCACCAGCCGCGAGCGCACGGTGGGGACTCGCTCGGCCAGCCTCTCGATCTCGTCCGCGATCGCGAAGCCGGCGTAGGCGGCGACCGAGACGGCCGCCGCCGGCTCGGAGTCGGCGAACGCGCGCTGAAGCTCGAAGTGCCGCAGCCGCGCGCTCAGCGGCACCGCGACCGCGCCCGCCTGCCAGCAGGCGAACAGGCCGACCACCAGCGCCGGCACGTTCGGGGCGACCAGCGCCACGCGCTCACCGGGCTCGACGGCCAGTGCGACCGCGAGCCGATCGACCGCCGCCGCCAGCTCTCGGTAGCTCAGCGTCGCGTCGCCGTACGCGAGCGCGACGGCGCCAGGACGCTCGGAGACGGCGCCGGAAAGCAGCGCGGCGATCCCCGGCGAGGACGCCACGAGATCGGAACGGCGATTCACGGTCGGCGCCCTCCTACTGCACCCGCCGCAACACGAGCGCCGCGTTGAACCCCCCATAGCCGCGGGCGACGATCAGAACCGTCGCGAGCTCGGCGTCGCGTGGAGCACCGGTGACGAAGTCGAGGTCGCAACCGTCGGCGGGATCGTCGAGGTTGACCGTCGGCGGAATCACGCCGTCGCGCAGCGCGAGCGCCGCGGCGGCGACGTCCAGCGAGGCGCCGCCCGCGTACAGCCTCCCGACCATCGACTTTGGCGCGGACACGGGCACGCTGCGCGCGTGATCGCCGAACGCGATCTTGATCGCGGCTGCCTCGAGCGCGTCGTACTCGGGAACGCCGAACGCGTCGGCGAAGATGGCGTCGACCTCGTCGGGGGAGGCGCCGGCGTCCTCAAGGGCCAAGTTGATTGCGCGGGCCAGCTGGCGTCCGTTCGGCGCCGGCCTGCCCCAGTGGTGCGCGTCGTTGGTCGCTCCGTAGCCGGCGATCTCCCCGTACACCTGCGGGGCGCCGCGCTGCTCGGCGTGCTCGGCGGCCTCGACGAGCAGAATCGCCCCACCCTCACCGGGGACGTAGCCGTTCGCGCGCTTGTCGAACGGCCGGTAGGCGTTCGCGGGGTCGCGCTCGCTGCTCAGATAGCCGTTTCCGAGCTGGCACGTCAGCGCATAGGGACCGATCGGCGCTTCGAAGCCGCCGCTGACCACCGTCTCGACGCCGCGCCGGATCGTGCGCCGCGAGTGCTGGAGTGCCTCGAGGCCTCCGGCGCCCTCGGCGATCACGACCCCGGAGGCTCCCTTGAGTCCATGCCTGATCGAGATCTGACCGGTGGTCGCCGCGTAGAACCACGCGATCGACTGGTAGGCGCCGACGAACTTCGGCCCCCGGCCCCACAGCGCCTGGATCTCCTTCTGGCCGAACTCGTTCCCGCCCGAGGAGCTGGCGGTGATCGCGCTCATCGACCACTGGTCGAACTCGGCGGGGTCGAAGTTGGCATCCTTGAACGCCATCTGCGTCGCGGCGATCGCCATGTGCGTCCAGTGGTCTGTCTGCACCTGGAGGCGCCGCTCGATCCAATCGCCGGGGTTGAAGCCATCGACCTCCCCCGCGAGCTGGGTGGCGTACTCGGACGGATCGAATCGCTTGATCCTGGCGATCCCGCTGGTCCCGGCCCTGGTCGCCTTCCACCATGCGTCCGTGCCGATCCCGTTGGGCGCGACCACGCCGACGCCCGGTGATCACCGACCGGCGGCTGGCGTCGGGTACGGTCGTGTAGCTCACAGCGCCACCTCGCGCAGCTCCGCGGGCAGCGACAGGATCATCGCCGACTGGAAGCCGCCGAATCCGCTGCCGGTCGAGAGCGCCGTGCGCACAGTCTTGCGGACGGCGACCTTCGGCGTGTAGTCGAGATCGCACTCCGGATCGCGGTTCTCCCAGTTGGCGGTCGGAGGGACGACGCCGCGATCGATCGCCAGGGCGCAGGCGGCCATCTCGATCGCGCCGATCGCGCCGAGCGAGTGGCCGATCATCGACTTGATCGAGCTGATCGGGATCTTGTAAGCCTGCTCGCCGAGCGTCTTCTTGTACGCATTGGTCTCGTGACGGTCGTTCTGCTTGGTGCCCGAGCCGTGCGCATTGATGTAGTCGATGTCCTCGGGCTTCAGCTCCGCCCTGGCGCATCGCGTCGAGGATCGCCTCGGCTCATCTCGGCCGCGTCTGGGTCGCAGGCCGGTCATGTGGAAGGCGTTTCCGCGCGTCGCGTAGCCGACCACCTCGCAGTAGATGTGAGCGCCGCGAGCGAGCGCGACCTCCAGTTCCTCGAGGATCAGGATCGCGCACCCCTCCCCCATCACGAACCCGTCGCGATCGCGGTCGAACGGACGCGAGGCGTGGGCGGCGTCGTCGTTGCGCTGTGAGGTCGCCTTGATCGGGTCGAAGCAGGCCATCGAGATCGGCGAGATCGGCGACTCGGAGGCTCCCGCGATGACGATGTCGGCCTCGCCGTCCTGGATCATCTGGTGCCCGTAGCCGATCGCGTCGATGCCCGAGGTGCAGCCGGTCGAGATCACCACCGCCGGCCCGTTGGCCTCGAACTTGAGCGCGATCTCACTGGCGAGCGAGCTGGGGATCAGGGCCTGGTAGAGGAACGGCGGCGAGTACTCGGGGTCCACAAGCCATTCCTGGCCGCGGTTGGAGACGGCCACGTACCCGTCCTCGAGCAGTACCGTGCCGCCGACCGCAGAACCGAGGGTGACCCCGATCCGGTCGTGGTCCACGGTCTCCAGGTCCAGTCCGGAGTCGGTCGTCGCCTCGAGCGCTGCTGCGGTCGCGAACTGTATGTAGCGATCCTGGCGGCGCTTCTCGTGCTCGTCGAGTCCGGCCGCGAGCGGATCGAAGTCGGCCTCGGCGGCGATCCGCGAGCGGAAGCCGCTCGGGTCAAAGGCCGTGATTCGCCGCGTGGCGGTGCGGCCGGCGGTGATCTGCTCCCAGAAGCTTTCGCGCGTGACGCCGCCTGGGGCCACGACGCCGATCCCCGTGATTGCGGTCCTTCTCAAGCTGAGCACCTCGTCAACGAGTCACTGCCCATGTGCTGATGACCCCCCTTTGTGTCGCGGTCTACTCGGTGTCGACGTGGCCGAGATCGGGCCGTGGCGCGAGCGGTCCGAGGTGGAAGACGATGAACGCCTCCTCGTCGCCATCGTTGACGAGCCGATGCCGAACGTTGATCGGGATCAGCAGCCCATGCCGCGCCGGCACCCGGTTCGACTTGCCGTCGAGCTGCGCGTCGAGCTGGCCGCTGACCACGTAGATGAACTCCTCCGAGTATGGGTGGTAGTGCTCGGAGATTCGGTCCGCCGGCGCGAGCGTCGCCACGCCCATGAAGCCGGAGGTCGAGCCGGCGGTCCTCGGACTTAGCAGGGTTCGCACGTCGCCGCCTCGGCGGGTGTCGGCCGGCATGTCGTCGACCGACCGGATCTGCGGCTCGGCAGTTGGAGCTTGAACGGAGTCTGGAGTCATCGGTTCCCCCTGGTGGCCTTGCGGACGGCGCGAGCCTATACGACGGCCCCGGACGCGTCAAACCCGCGGTCGCACACCGCGGCTGGCGCAGAGCGCCGATCCGGGTCAACGGCCCACCAGCAGCGCGGTTCCGAACAGGATCAGTATGTGGAAGGACTGGTCCAGCGCCATCCAGAGCGAGGCGTTGGCGCGGATGTCCGCGCCCTTGACCGTCCGCGCGTAGCTGGTCAGCAGCCTGCCGTCGTCTTGGATCAGGTGCGGGACGGCGATCAGCGCGGCCACGCCGACGGCCCGGGCAACGCTGCCCCCCAGCCAGACCAAGCTCGGCACGAACGCGAGCGTGTACGTGCCGACGTGCGAGAACAGCGCGCGACGCATCGTCCAGGAACCGGTCAGCCCACCGTACTTGTGGAGCGCCTGCCACTCCGTCTGGAGCAGGTAGTCACCCACGAGGTGAGACACGACGAACACGGCGAAGACCTCGACCCAGGGCATCCGCCTGCGGAAGCTACCTCGTACTCGAAGCTCGCGGCGTACGCCTTAGGGCTCCCGCGAAAATTACTGCCGGCTCCGACGGCGTCTGGGCGCGCCTGGCGCCAGCCACGCCCAGCCACTCACCGGATTTCGGCATTAATTTCCGCGGGAGCCCTTATTGTGGTGCCGCAGCTGCTCAACCGCCGACATCAGTTCCTCCGTTCTCGATTCTCGCGCTTGACCCGCCCCGCACCACCCACCAAGATGAAGGCTCGAGCGTGGCGCGCAATCTCTACATCACCGCGATGGAACCGGGCAGCGGCAAGTCGGTTGTCGCGCTCGGCCTGATGGAGACGCTCGCCGGCAAGGCGCAGCGCACCGGCTTCTTTCGCCCGATCGTCGCGTCCGGCGACGGGCCCGACCCCCAGATCGAGCTGATCCGCCACCGCTACGGGCTGGCGAGCACCTATCAGGAGATGCACGCGCGTGTCGGCCGAGGAGGCGCACTCGATGATCGCCGCTGGCTCGCACGCGGAGCTCGAGCAGCGGGTGTTCGACGCGTACAAGCGGCTCGAGCGGCGGTTCGAGGTGATCGTCTGCGAAGGGACCGACTTCGCCGGCGTGCTGCCGGCGCTCGACTTCGAGCTCAACGCATCGCTTGCCAACCAGCTCGGCAGCCCGGTTCTCGTCGTGATCAAGGGCTCCTCGGTGCCGGGCATCGCCTCGGCGGTTCGCGTCGCGCGCGCCTCGCTGGCACGCAAGGGCTGCTCGCTGTTCGGCGTGATCGTCAACCGCGTGCCGGCCGAGCTGCTCGGGGACATGCGCGCGCATTCGGTCATCTACGACCCCGGCGAGCCGATGTACGTGCTGGCCGAGAACCCGGCGCTCGGGCACCCGACGGTGGCGCAGGTGGCAAGGGAGCTGCACGCGGACGTGCTCGCCGGCGAGCAGCACCTGCAGCAGGGCGTCCGCGAGGTGCGGGTCGCGGCGATGAGCGTCGAGCACTTCCTCGAGGATCTCGTCGACGGCACGCTCGTGATCGTTCCCGGCGACCGCGCCGACATCGTGCTCGCCAGCCTCGCCACGAGCCTGTTCGCAGGCCTGCCGTCGGTCGCCGGAGTCGTGCTCACCGGCGGCTACGCGCCCCCGGCGCCGATCAAGATGCTGCTGGAGGCGGCGCCGTTTGCAGTCCTGCACGTCCGCCGCCCGCACCTACCAGACGGCCACCGCGGTGCACGCGATCATCCCCAAGATCACGGTCGCCGACGAGCCGAAGATCGCGACCGCGATCGGGGTCTTCGAGGCGGGCGTCGACCCGGAGGAGCTCGCCGAGCGGATGCAGCTGCCCCGCCCCGTGGCCAAGACGCCGATGATGTTCCAGTACGAGCTGCTCGAGCGCGCCAAGGCGCATCGGCGCCACATCGTGCTCCCCGAAGGGGAGGACGAGCGGGTCCTGCGCGCGGCGGACATCCTCCTGCGCCGCGAGGTCGTCGACCTGACGATCCTCGGTCGCCGGACGCGGTCTCGCGCGTCGCGCCGCCGCACTCGGCCTGTACGCTCGGCGGCGCCGAGCTCGTCGACCCGCTCATCTCGCGAGCGGCGCAGCGAGTACGCCGGGCTCTACCACGAGCTGCGCAAGCACAAGGGCATGACGGTCGGAGCTGGCGCTCGACGTGGTCGCCGAGGGGAGCTACTTCGGCACGTTCATGGTCCACACGGGAGCCGCCGACGGGATGGTCTCCGGGGCTGCGCACACGACCGCGGACACGATCCGACCGGCGTTCGAGATCGTCAAGGCGAGCCCTGACGTGTCGGTCGTTTCGAGCGTGTTCTTCATGTGCCTGGCCGATCGCGTGCTCGTGTACGGCGACTGCGCCGTCAATCCGCGACCGAATGCCGAGCAGCTGGCCGACATCGCGATCAGCTCCGCGCAGACTGCCGCCCGCTTCGGCGTCGACCCGCGGATCGCGATGCTGTCCTACTCCACCGGCGAGTCGGGCCACGGCGAGCAGGTCGACGCGGTCAGGCGGGCGACCGCGCTCGTGCGCGAGCGCCGTCCCGAGCTCAAGGTCGAGGGACCGATCCAGTACGACGCCGCGGTCGACGCTCACGTCGCTCAGCTGAAGCTGCCCGGCAGCGAGGTTGCCGGGCAGGCGACGGTCTTCATCTTCCCGGACCTCGACACCGGCAACGTCGCCTACAAGGCCGTGCAGCGCTCGTCCGGCGCGGTGGCGATCGGCCCCGTCCTCCAGGGACTGCGAAAGCCGATCAACGATCTCTCGCGCGGGTGCACTGTCACCGACATCGTCAACACGGTCGCGATCACGGCGATCCAGGCTCAAGGTCCGCCGGGCTGAGGGCTGAGGGCTCGAGTCATTCGACCCTGCGGCGGAGGGCAGGTGGTCGAGCTCGGGGCCGCCGGCGCGCGCGCGCAGTTGGAGCTGCTCCTCGGCTCGGATGATGTGGACGACCGCGTTGATCAGCGCAAGATGCGTGAACGCTTGCGGGAAGTTGCCGAGATGTCGGCCGCTGGCGGCGTCGATCTCCTCGGCGTACAGCCCGAGCGGGCTCGCGAACGACAGCAGCTTCTCGCACAGCCCGTCGCGCGTGGGCGAGCTCGCCGATCTCCACCAGCGCCGAGACCAGCCAGAAGGAGCAGATCGTAAACGTTCCCTCCTCGCTCGCGAAGCCGTCGTCGGTCTGCTCGACGTGGTAGCGCAGCACGAGGTCGTTTTCGGTCAGCTCCTCCGCGATCGCGAGCACGGTGGAGCGGATCCGCGGATCGTCGGGCGGCAGGAAGCGCACGAGCGGCATCAGCAGCAGCGAGGCGTCCAGCGCCTCGGTGTCGTAGTGCTGCACGAACACGCCGCGGTCGTCGACCCCGTGGTCGCAGATGTCGGCGTGGATCTCCGTCGGCCGCGGCCCGCCAGCGACTGGCGGTCTTCTGGTCGTCGCGGATGTGAGCCAGCCGCGCTCCGCGGTCGGCCGCGACCCAGCACATCATCTTCGAGGAGGTGAAGTGCCGCGGATCGCCACGCACCTCCCAGATGCCGCGGTCGGGCTCGCGCCAGCGAGCCAGCGCCGCCTCCACCTGGCGCTTGATGATCGGCCACAGGCGATCGGGCAGCTGATCGCGCGAGCGCGTATGCAGATAGATCGAGTCGAGTACGGCGCCCCAGACGTCGTGCTGGTCCTGATTATAGGCGCCGTTGCCGATCCGCACCGGCCGCGCGTTGTCATAGCCGGTAAGGTGCTCGAGCTCCTGCTCCTCGAGCCGGCTCTCGCCGCCGACCCCGTACATCACCTGCAGCTGCCCCTGCTCGGCCTCGACCACGTCGGCGACGAAATAGAAGAAGTCGTTGGCCTCCTCGTCGAAACCGAGCGTGTACAGCCCCCAGAGCATGAACGTCGAATCCCGAATCCAGCTGTAGCGGTAGTCCCAGTTGCGGTCCCCGCCTGGGGTCTCGGGCAGCGAGGTGGTCGCCGCCGCAATCATCGCTCCGGAAGGCGCGTAGGTGAGTCCCTTGAGCGTCAGCGCCGAGCGCTGCAGGTAGCCGCGCCACGGGTGATCCGGAAACGAGCCGTGCTTGAGCCACTCCTGCCAGAAGCGACTCGTGCGCGCCAGCCATGCCGCTGCCTCCTCGTAGCTCGCCGGCATCCCATGGTGAGACCAGCCGAGCGACACGAACGCGACGTCGCCCTCCTGCAGCATCGTCCGCGCCCGGGCGCGCGGCCCTCGAAGCCGAGGCGCAGATCGGTGACCAGCCGCAGCTGCTGATCGATGCCCTCAGAGCGCGCGATCGCCTCGTGATAACCGGGACCCGTGTAGGTCCAGTCGGCCGCCAGGCCGCCGTAGTCGAACGCCGGCTCGCACTCGAGCTTGACCTCGGCCGAGCCCTGCACGCATTCGATCAGTCGCAGCATCACGTGATCGGCGTCGTGGTCGGTCGGCGAGCGGCGGTGGCTGCGTGACCGCTCGTCCTCGTGATGCCAGGGCCCGATGCCGAGCACGTCGCGCACGATCACCCAACCCATGCGCGTCTCCCAGCTGGTCTCGAGCACCATCGTCCCGGGGATGTAGCGCCTGCCCGCGGGGACGTTGACGTCGGCGGGCGCGACCCTGAAGCTGCCCGCGTCCCGGTGCAGGATCGAGGCGAACACGCTCGGCGAGTCCATCCGCGGAATGCACAGCCACTCGACGTTCCCGTTCGGAGCGATCAGCGCCGTCGTCTCGCAGTCAGACAGGAACGCGTAGTCGCCGATCGGCGGGAACGCGCTGATCCGAATCCCGTGGTCTGCAGCCCCCTTCATCAGCAGCGCGCGATTCTGCTGTGATTCCGGTGGAGTGTCAAGCTATGGCGCCCGGCCGGCACCGGGAGCTCGACTTGGAACATCAGATACAGCTCTCCTCGATTGACGTGATCGCCTCGGCGCTCGAGCCGGTGATCCCGGCTCTTGGCCGCGGGCTCAGCTCGCCGGACGGAGCCGTGACGCTGATGCTGAGCGATCTCGCCGATGCGGGCACGGCGGCGGCGCAGCTCGGTCCCGAGCGCTGGGAGCGGATCGTCGCCGACCACCATCTGCTCGTCGCACGGATCGTCTCAGCTCACGACGGCCACGTCGTCAAGTTCGAGCGCGACGGCTTCCTGGCGCAGTTCAACAGTGCGCACGCCGGCCTGCACGCCGCGATCGAGCTGCAGCGGACGTTCGCCGGCGGCATGGGAACCGAAGAGCGCGGGCTGGAGGCGCGCTCCGGACTGCACTCGGGGTTCGTGATCGCCAACCCCGAGCAGCTGATGGGTCGCAACGTCGTGCTGACAGCCCGGATCGCGGCCGAGGCCAAGGGCGGCGAGATCCTCGTCTCGTCGACACTCAAGCAATACACCGAGACCGACCCGAGCTTCCGCTTCAAGGAGCGGGGCGAGTACCACTTCAAGGGCTTGCTCGGCGAGCACACCGTGTACGCGGTGCAGTGGCGCTGATCGGTCAGTGCCACGATCAGAATCGGGGCTAAGAAGCGGACGCTGCTTCGCGCAGCATGCGCGCGTACTCGGCGGGGCTGGACGGGCGCTTGTCAGGCTCCTTCTCGAGCGCCAGCAGGAGCGTGCGGGCGAACTCCGGGGAGAGATCGTTGCGAACCGCGCGGGGATCCGGTGGATCGTCCTGGAGATGGGCCCACAGGATCCGCATCCCCTGCACATGGGCGAACGGCGGCTTGCCGCACATGCACTCGTACATCACGCAGCCGAGCGCATAGACGTCGCTGGCCGCGCTGACCGGCTCACCGCGGATCTGCTCGGGCGCCATGTAGTCGACCGAGCCGAGCGCCTGGCCGGGTAGCGTCAGCAGGCTGCCCTGAGTGTCCTTGGCCAGGCCGAAGTCCGTGATGAACGCCCGGCCACTGCCGTCGAGCAGGATGTTGGCGGGCTTGACATCGCGGTGGACCATCCCGGCAGCCCACAGCGCCTCGAGCCCGGCTGCGACATCCGTGCAGATCCGGATTGCGGTCGCGACGTCCAGCGGTCCGTCGCGCTTGATCTTCTTGTCGAGCGCCATGCCGTCCACGAACCGCTGCGCCATGTAGGGCAGACCGTCGTGCTCGCCGGTGGCGAGCATCGGCACCACGTTCTCGTGCTTGACGTTCTGCGCGATCCGCGCCTCCCGGTAGAAGCGACGCCGGAACGTCTCGTCGCGAGCGAAGTCCTCCTTGACAAGCTTCAGCGCCACGCGGGTGCCGTCCGGCGTGGTCGCCAGATAGACCTTGCCCATGCCGCCCTCGCCGATCAGGCCGTCGATGTGATATTCGCCGATGTCGGTTCCGAGGCGTGGGTCGGCGGAGGATTGATCGCTCATCGCTCGCTGAAGTATGATCGACCAGCCGTACCGTGGGGATAGGAGATCTGCTCCGGCGCAAAAAGCTGCATTGGTGGCTGACAACCGCACCAACACCCTCGAGGATGTGCGCAAGGTAAGGGCTCCCGCGGACGTGGTCTCGAGCAGCAGTAGAATCGTCCCGCTGTGCTTCCGAGGGGCACGATCGTCGCCGGATATCGCGTTGACGGCGTGCTCGGCGAGGGCGGCATGGGGACCGTCTACCGTGCGACGCAGCTGTCGCTCAATCGCGTCGTCGCGCTGAAGCTGCTCGCGGCCGAGCTGAGCGACGACCCGGGGTTCCGCGCGCGCTTTCAGCGCGAGGGCCAGCTGCAGGCGGCAGCTCGACCACCAGCACATCGTCACCGTCTACGAGGCGGGACGAGACCGAGCAGGGCCTGTTCCTCGCGATGCGGCTGATCGACGGCCCGACGCTCAAGGACCTGATCGTCGTCCGGCAAGCTCGACCCGCGCCGCAGCCTGCGCGTCCTGGCGCAGGTCGCGCAGGCGCTCGACGAGGCGCACGAGGCGGGGCTGATCCACCGCGACATCAAGCCGCAGAACATCCTGATCGGCGAGGGCGACCACGCCTATCTGGCCGACTTCGGCCTGATCAAGGCGCCCGATGACGCCGATCGGCTCACCGGTACCGGGCAGTTCATCGGGCACGATCGACTATGTGGCGCCCGAGCAGATCCGGGGCGAGCCCGCGACCGCCGCCAGCGACTGCTACGCGCTCGCCGGCGTGCTGTGCGAGTGCCTCACCGGCCAGGTCCCGTTCCCGCGGCCCAACGAGGCCGCCACGCTGCACGCCCACGTCTTCGGAGCCGCCGCCGCGCATCACCGAGCGCACGCCCGGACCTGCCCGCCGCGATCGACGACGTGATCGCGGCCGGCATGGCAAAGGATCCCGCGGAGCGCCCGGCGCCGGTCGAGCTGATCAGACGAAGCGGCGCGCGCGGTCGCCTCGGCGCCGGCCCCGGCGAGTCCAGTCCCACAGGAGACCCGCCTGGCCCCGGCCCCCGGCACCGACGGCGGCGATCGGAAGACCACTCTGCGTTCCCGTCGTCGCGACGGCGCTCGCCACGCCCGCCATGGCGACGGCCGCGCCAGCAGCGACCACCAGGCTGGCGCCGACCTGGGACGCGGCGGCCGCGCCAGCAGCTACCACCACGCCGCGTCCCGCTGGCCGCGGCGGCCGCGCCAGCAGCTACCAGCACGCCGGCGCCCGACCTGGGACGCGGCGGCCGGCAGCTACACCAGCCGGCGCCCACCTGGGACGCGGCGGCCGCGCCAGCAGCTACCGACCACGCCGGCGCCCACCTCGGACGAGGCGGCGGCGCCGGCCGCTCGCGGCGAGTCCGCATGCCCGGCTGTCGCCCCGCCGCGGGCCGCGCGCGGCGGCTGATGGTCGTATCGACCCTCGCCGTGGCGGTGCGTGGCGATCGCCGCCGGCTTCGTCGTCGGCAGCTCCGGCCGGGGCCGAGGCCGGCGCCGTTCACGAACATCGCGACCAGCGGCAACTCTGGAGCTTCGCTACCCGTCCGGCTGGCAGCCCAGCTCCGCGGGTCCCGGCCGTGCCGGGCATGACGCTTCCGCGGCGAGCCGATCGGCCTCGACGCCGGACGCCAGCCGGCGGCGGCCTGAGCGCCGGCGAGGTCGTCGACGCGAGCGGCCCGACCGCTGCTTCCGGCCTCGCTTCCGCGCGCGGGTCAGGGGCGGCCTGCCGCCAGGCGAACCGGTGCGGCTCGGCGGTCGCCAGGCGGCGTACCGCTACACCGGGCTGCACGTGCACGGGCTCGACGGCACGTCGCGTCTACGCGGTGCCGACCTCCCTGGCGCCGCGGCCACGTGCCGCGCTTGGACGGATCGCAGTCTACCGATGCGGCCGGTCGGCGACCGCCACTGGGCACGGCGCCCGCGCGAGCCCGGCTTACCGCGGCTCTGCTCCCGCGAACGTCGGCGGCCGCGACGCTCGCGAGCTCGGCGCGACCGCCTCGCGCGGCCTTGCTGCCGGCAGTTAGCGCGCCATGTCATCGCCGCGTCGCCTCGGTGGCGCGACGTCACCGCGGCCCAGGGAGGCCCGCGCCAGGCCGCGCTGCGAGCTCACAAGGGTACGCACGCGGCCAGAGCGTAGCGGACGGCGGCGCGCCGCGCCATCCAGCGTCAGCGGCGGACTGCGCTTGTCCAGGCGCTGCAACGCCTCCCATCCGGTGCGAGCGAGCCCGGGGGACTCGCTCTCGCAGGTCAGCTTCGGCACTCTACGCTCCTCAGTGAGCGCGACCGCTATCCGGGTCCTCGGAGCCGATCTCGAGCGGGCGATGGGCGCGGTCTACCGCGCGCGTCGACGTCGAGACCGGCGCCGAGGTCGCGCTCAAGCAGTCGACCAACCCCGCACCACGACCAGCGCTTCGAGGTCGAGGCGCGGCTGCTCGTCGAGCCTGCAGCATCCGCGCGTCGTGCGGATCGTCGACCACTTCGCCGCCGACAGCGGCCAGTACCTGGTGATGGAGCTCGTCCGCGGGATCGACCTCGGCGTCGCTGCTCAAGCAGCGCGGAGAGCCCGGACTTCCCGTCGACGCAGGCGATCGAGTACGTCCGGCAGGCCTGCGAGGCGCTCCAGTACGTGCACGAGCAGCAGATCGTGCACCGCGACGTCAAGCCGCAGAACCTGATCCTCGGCGAGCACGGCGATCGTGCTCGTCGACTTCGGCATCGCGCGGCTGCTCGACGAGAGCGAGGCGCAGGGCACGATCGGGATCGGCACGCCGCGGTACATGGCGCCCGAGGTGTTCGCCGGCGGCCGCGTCTCGCCCCGCAGCGACGTGTTCGGGATCGCCGCGACGCTGTGGACGCTGATCGCCGGCAAGCCGCCGGTGTACGCCGAGCCGACGCAGCTCTCGTCGGCTGCGCCCGGACGTCACGCCCGAGCTCGAGCAGCACGATCAGCGCCGGGCTGGAGATGATCCCCGAGCGCCGCGTCGCCTCGGTGGCCGCGTTCGCCAAGGCGCTCGGCGCGCCGCTGCGGACCGAGACGGGCGCGTCGCTGGCGCGTCTCGATCGAGGACCCCGACGCCCCGCGCAGCCTGATGGAGGCGATCGTGCACACCGCGGCCGGCGTGTTCGAGGCCGCCGCCGCGTCGATCTGCCTGATCGACCAGACCACCGGCGAGCTCGTCTACCAGTCGGCCTGGGGCGCCGGCGCGCGAGAGATCGTCGGCGTCAGGCTCCCGCCCGGCACCGGGATCGCCGGCGTCGTGGTCGAGACCGGCGTCGGCGAGGCGGTCCCCGATTGCCGCACCGACCAGCGCTTCGCCGCGCGGATCGCCGCGGGGACCGGCTACGTCCCCTACACGATGCTGGTCGTGCCGCTCAAGCGCCGGGCGAGGCGATCGGCGCGCTGTCCCTGCTCGACCGCCGCGACGGCGCGCGCTACCGCCGAGGACGACCTCGAGCGCGCGGCGCTGTTCGCCGACCTCGCGGTCAAGGCGCTCGACGTCACGCCCCAGTCGTTCACCAGCCTGGGGATGACGAGAACCTTCGGCGTGTGACTCAGTATCTTCGATCCTCCCACCAGATAATGAGCCTCGCGCGGCTTTGACGCGTCGCTGAAGGTTTTGTAGGATCACTTCTGCGGCCGCTAAACCGCCCCCATTGGGGCTCGAGAGGGACTGGGAACGGTTGCGTTCGGGGTGGGCCAAGGTTGACGACCGTCGACGGGGGTCGGCGCGCAAGACGTTGACCGCGCAGCCGAGGTTTATGGGATCCCTACTGGTTGATCGCGACAAGCGCATCGACCCGAGGGGGAATGAGTGTTGGGGCCCACGACCGCCACGGGCGGTCATCAACGAATCGGGAGCCGAGGACAGATCGTGCGGATAGACACGCACCCGCGGCGCTGGGGTGCGCTATTCGCGATCGCGTTCACAGTCCTCGCTGCTGCGAGCATCGCGGCTAGGGCGAGCGCCGCGACGTACACGACGGTTGGCACGACGTCCGATCTGACGGGCCTCTGCCCGGGCCCGTCCTCGGGGACGTGCTCACTGCGGGGGGCTCTGATCCAGTACCAGCATGATCTTCCGCATAATCCCAACCCGCGGGGGGGCAACCAACAGGGAGCGCCGACCGTCCAGGCCGTCTCGCCGGGCTCGGGTCCAAGCGCCGGCGGAACCAGTGTCGCGATCACGGGCACCCGGTTCACCGGCGCGACCGCGGTCGACTTCGGCATTACCCCGGCAACGAAGTTCACCGTCGACAGCCGTACCCAGATCACCGCCACCGCACCTCCCGGCACTGGGACGGTGGGCGTGACCGCGACCACGCCGTGTGGCACGAGCGCCACCGGCACGGCCGATCAGTACACGTACGTCCCCGCGCCGACGGTGACCGGCATCAGCCAAACGTCAGGGCCGACCGCCGGCGGCACGACCGTCACGATCACGGGCACCCACTTCACCGGCGCGACTGGGATCGACTTCGGCAAGACGCCGGCAACGAAGTTCACGCTCGACAGCGACACTCGGATCACCGCCACCGCACCCACCGGCACCGGCACCGTCGATGTCACCGTCACGACCGATGGCGTAACCAGCGCCCCCACCCCCGCCGCCCAGTTCACCTACGTCCCACTTCCGACCGTCACCGGCGTCAGCCCGCCCTCCGGCCCGGCCGCCGGCGGGACCAGCGTCACGATCAGCGGCGCGAACCTGACCGGCGCCACCACCGTCGACTTCGGCTCGACCGCAGCCACGAATGTCAGCGCGGTGTCCGCGAGCCAGATCACCGCCACCTCCCCCGCCGGCAGTGGCACCATCGACGTGACCGTCACCACCGCCGGCGGCACCAGCGCGCTGAGCTCGGCCGACCAGTTCAGCTATGAGGCCGCCCCGGCGATCACCGGCCTACCGACCTCGAACACCGGGCCCCCGTCGGTTCTGAGCAGCATCGGGGCGGCCCTCAGCGGCACGGTCGATCCCAACGGCCTGCCGACCACGGCCCATTTCGAGTACGAGCTGGATCCTCGCTATAGCGGCCAGGGATCGTCCACGGTCGTTTACAACCTGACCACTCCCGACCAACCGGTAGTGGGACCTCTTTTCGCCCAGGATTTCGTGTCGGCGGCCGTGTCGGGGTTGCTCCCGAACGCGCTCTACCACGTGCGGCTGGTGGCGACTAACAGCGATGGCACGACGGTTGGACCCGACCGCACGTTCACGACCAAGGAGGATCCCGCGCCGGCCCCGCCCGTGCTCGGCAAGTCCTTTGATGTCAAGCCGGTGTCCGGGATCGTGTTCGTCCGGCTGCCGCACAGCAAGTCGCCCTATGCGGCCGCCGACGCGGTGGCAGGCGACGCGCTTGCCAGGGGCCGAGGTTTCCTGCCGCTAACCGAGACTCGCCGGCTCCCGGCCGGCACGCAGGTCGACGCCCGCGAAGGCACACTGAATCTGATCACCGCCACCGGACAGCGCGGCAAGACCCAGACGGGCACGTTCAGCGGCGCGATCTTCGGCATCTCCCAAGACCGCAAGCGGATCCAGAAGGGCCTCACGACCCTCACGCTGCTCGAAGGACTGTTCCTCGGCGCGCCCACGTACGCCAGCTGCAAGGCGCACGCGGCTACGGACTCGACCGCGCAAGCCGCGCTCAGCAGCAAGGTGCTGCAGGCGCTGCGCGCCAGCGACCACCACGGCAACTTCCGGACCAAGGGGCGCTTCAGCGCCGCGACCGTCCGCGGCACCGCCTGGGGCGTCAGGGACCGCTGCGACGGCACGCTCACGACCGTGCGCCGCGGCACAGTTGTGGTCACCGACTTCGTCAGCGGCAAGACGATCACCCTCCACGCCGGCCAGGCCTTCCTCGCTCGCGCGACCGTCAAGAAGCGCAAATAGCGCACGCGCTAGGATTTCTCGAGCACGGTTTGACAACCCAGGGGGGCTGGCGGGGAAGCCGGCTGAGATAGCGCCCAACCCACCCGGCGCTGACCCTTCGAACCTGTGGGGTAATGCCCGCGAAGGGAGCGACAAGAGTGATGACAATCGAGGCTCCCGAGAAGGAGCTTCGCGACGTTGAGGGCCCCGATGCGATCCGGGTCCGGGGAGTGAGCCGCTCGTTTAGGACCAGGCGTGGCGTAGTTGATGCCCTCGCCGAGATGTCGATTCGCGCGTCTTATGGGGAGATCGTCGCCGTCGTCGGCCCCAGCGGGTGCGGAAAGACGACCCTGCTCGAGTTGATCTGCGGCCTGCAGGCGCCAGACGAAGGCAGCGTCGAGTCGGCCCCGGCCGCTTTGATGCCCCAGCGCGACGCGCTGCTACCGTGGTCCAGCGCAATCGACAACGCGTGTCTGGCGCTGCGGGCGCGAGGGATGCGCAAGGCGCAAGCACGTGCTGCGGCCGTTCCCTGGCTAGAGCGGTTCGGCCTGGGCGAGTTTCAGCACGCGCGACCTGCACAGCTGTCGGGAGGGATGCGCCAGCGCGTCTCGTTCCTGCGCTCCCTGCTCGCGGGCAAGCCCGTCCTGGCGCTCGACGAGCCGTTCGCTTCGCTTGACGCGATCACGCGTCAGGAGATGCAGGGATGGCTCTCGCACGTGCTCGGATCCGAACAGCGCACGGTCGTGCTCGTCACCCATGACGTGGAGGAGGCGGTCGTGCTGGCCGACCGCTTGGTCGTGATGTCGCCGCGGCCGGGGCGGGCGGTGGCCGAGCTCGAGATCGACCTGCCGCGTCCCCGACGGCGAACGGACGCCGCGGTGGTGGCGCTGCGCGAACGAGCGCTCGAGGCGCTGGGAGTCGCTGAATGACGTCCCTCGCCCCGCTCGCGCTGCGGGCCGGCAAGCTCCGCACTCGCCTGGCGCGCGCTGCTGTTGCTGGCGATCCTGATCGGCCTCTGGGAGCTGTACGTCGACCTCGGCGGCGCCGACCCGCTGATCCTCCCCGCACCGCACGCGGTCGCGAAAGCGCTGTACGACGATCGCTCCTTGCTGTGGTCCAACTTCCTCGTGACCGCCCAGGAGGTGGTGCTTGGGATTCTCGTTGCGGCGCTCGCAGGCCTCGTGTTCGCGATCGGAATCCATTTCTCGCCAACGCTGCGTCGCGCGGTATACCCGTTGCTGGTCGCCTCGCAGGCGATTCCAGTCCCGATGATCGCGCCGGTGCTCGTGCTGTGGCTCGGGTTCGGAATCAAGGCGAAGCTCGTGGTGATCGCGCTCGTGTCGTTTTTCCCGATCGTGGTCACGACGCTCGCCGGCCTGGAGGCCGTCGACCCCGAGTTGATCAAGCTGATGCGGACGTTCGATGCTTCGCGGTTGCGGATCTTCCGTCACGTCGAGCTGCCATCCGCGCTGCCAGGGGTGCTGACCGGCGCCAAGATCGCGGTGGTGGTCGCGGTGATCGGCGCATATCTCGCCGAGCTGGCCGGGGCAAGCTCCGGGCTCGGCTACCTGTTCCAGCAGTCGGTTGCCCAGATCCTGACCGCTCGGGCATACGCGGCGGTCGTGATCCTGTCGGCGTTCGCGATCGCGCTGTTCGGCTTGCTGACACTTGCGGAACGGCTTGCTGTGCCGTGGGCCTACGAATCGCGAGGAGAACGATGAAACAGATTGCCGCCCTGCTGCTCAGCTGCATGCTGCTGGCCGCCTGTGGCGAAAAGAGGGATGTGCTGACGCCCTCGGCCGCGAGCGTGCAGAACGTCAGCCTGATGCTCGACTGGTTCCCGAACGCGGACCACGTCGGTCTCTACCAGGCACTCGCGGAAGGTAACTTCACGCAGGCGGGGCTCGACGTGCACGTGCAGGTGCCATCCGATCCATCGAGCCCGTTGCAGCTGCTGGCAGCCGGCAAGGTGGACTTTGCGATCTCGTACGAGCCCGAGGTGTTGCTCGCGCGCGACCAGGGGGAGCCGCTGGTATCGGTGGCAGCGATCGTCCAGGAGCCGCTTACCTCGATCGTGTCGGTCGGGTCCAAGCACATCACGACCGCCACCCAACTGCGTGGCAAGCGCATCGGTGACGCCGGCATCCCGTATCAGCACGCCTACTTGACGACGATCCTGCAGCATGCGCGGCGTGCCGCTCCGCTCGGTCAAGGAGATCAACGTCGGCGACAACCTCGTGCCCGCGATGCTCACTGGCCGCGTCGATGCGACGCTCGGGGCGTACTGGAACTACGAGGCGATCCAGCTGCAGGAGCTGCACAAGCATCCCAACGTGATCCGCATGAATGCGGTCGGCGTGCCGACCTACGATGAGCTCGTGCTCGTCGTGCGCACCGAGACGCTCGACAATCACATGGACATCGTTCGCCGGTTCGTGCAGGCGCTCGCACGCGGGTACGAGTCGGTGCGGCGCAACCCGGCGGCCGCCGTGGCGAACCTCGTCCGAGCCAATCCCGGGCTGGATCAGAAGTTCCAGCTGGCGAGCGTCCGAGCGACCGTGCCGGCGTTCTTCCCGTCCAACCCGTCGGAGCCGTGGGGCTACCAGGATCAGAGCCAATGGACCAGCTACGGCCAGTGGATGCTCAGCCACCACCTCGTTTCAAACCCGACGGCGTACGTCGACGCGTCCACCAACGAGGTACTGGCCGGCGCGGGCGTCTGAGGCGCGTCACGCACGCCGCCCTCCACAGCCGCGATCGCGGGCTGTGACGCGACTGGCCTGGCACAGAGGCGGTCACTCGCCGGGCTTGGCGAGCACGTGAACGTCGACCAGAAACGTACGGCTCGAGACGATCGGCAGCATCTCCACCGCGCGGCGCGGCACGCTCCGCTGGGCACGGGCCAGCTTGCGCGCGCTGCGACGCCTCACCAACGCAATCGTCGCCGCGCCGGCGACGAAGCCGGTCGCTGCCGCGGCCGCGGCCTGGACCGCCGGCAGCATCGCTGGCGCCCGCTCGATCGCTCGCACCTCCGCCAGCACGGGAAGGGCGTCGACCGTCTCCTCGTCGGTCTCGAGCTCAAGCGGGCCTTCGATCGCCTCGTCGATCATCGCTCGCTGGATGCTAACGCGTTGGGCGGCCCACCCTAAGGCCGGGATCACGTAAGCCGAGCCGTTACGATACGGCCGGCCACGGTAGCTCCCCGACGCGGCTTTCCCCGACGCGCCTTGGGCTCCGCCGGCAACCAAGATGCCCACCACGATCGACGTCTTCGCCAAGGCTCGCGAGCACGAGCGGCTCCCGCAGCTGAAGCTCGCGCGCGAACTCGATGCGCTGCCCTACTTCCGCGTGCTCGAGGGACCGACGCTGCCGGTCGTCGAGATGGAGGGCAAGCGGCGGATCATGCTCGGCTCCAACAACTACCTTGGGCTAACCGGCGACGAGCGGGTCAAGCAGGGCGCGATGGCGGCACTGAACCACTACGGCACCGGGATCACCGGCTCGCGATTCCTGAACGGCACCACCGACCTCCACATCGAGCTCGAGCGCGAGCTGGCCGAGTGGCTGGAGACCGAGGCCGCGCTTGTGTTCACGACCGGCCATCAGGCGAACCTCGGGGCGCTCGGCACGATCCTCGCGCCTGGCGACACGGTCGTCGCCGACTCGGGCGATCACGCGTCGATTCTCGACGGTTGCATCCTGTCGCGCGCCAAGCTGCGCGCGTTTCGCCACAACCGGGTCGACCGCCTGGAGCGGACGCTCGAGCGGGCGGCCGGCGACGGCGGCGGCATCCTCGTGGTCGTCGACGGCGTCTTCTCGATGGAAGGCGACGTCGCGCCACTGCCGGAGATCGCCGAGTGCTGCGATCGGTTCGGCGCGCGGCTGATGGTCGACGAGGCGCATGCGCTCGGCGTCCTCGGCGCGCGCGGCGCCGGAACGTGCGAGCTGCTCGGGGTCGAGGACCGCGTCGACCTGCGGATGGCCACGTTCTCGAAGTCACTCGCGTCCTGCGGGGGCGTGATCGCCGGCCCGGCGGACGTGATCGAGTTCCTGCGCATCTCCTCACGGCCGTACATGTTCACGGCATCGGCGGTGCCGGCGGCGATCGGCGCGACGCTGGCGGCGGTGCGGATCTGCCGCTCCGAGGAAGGTCCCGGGCTGTTTGCCAAGGTGCTCAACAACGCGCGCTACCTGCGCGACGGCCTGAGCGCGCTCGGCTTCCACGTCGTGCCCCGCAGCCGTATGCCCGACGGAAGCGAGGTGACCACGCCAGTCGTGTCGGTCGTGATCGGCGACGACTGGAAGGCCGTGTTCCTGTGGAAGGCGTTGTTCGACGCCGGCGTGTACGTCAACGCTGTCATCCATCCAGGGGTGCCGCCCTCAGGCGCCCTGCTGCGCACGAGCGTGATGGCCAGCCACGACCATACAACGCTGGACCGTGCGCTCGAGGCGTTCGGAGAGGCAAAGCGCTCGTTCGAGGCCGAGCACGGACCGCTTCCCACAAACGCATAGCTTCGGCGCTCAAACCTCCACAGATCTGATGGTCCCTGCACAATGCGCGCGCCTAATTTCGGACGGCAAACGTCTGCAGACTTGTCCACTCCAGCACAAGGCCAGAGCCGGAGAAAAAACACGCTCTAAGCGCATGCTCTGCAGATGTGACGTTGCTGTTACCCACCGGGTGCCGTAGGTTCTGTCCATCGTCGAACGGCGGTCCGCCGCGCGGCGCGATGATCACGGCGGGGAAACTGTGATTGGGCGCAGCAGGGGGCGACAACGAACGGATTCGGCCAGCTCAACCGAAAAACAGCAGTGCCCGGCCGACGCGATTCTCGACAACGTCGCGCAGCCGGTATTGGGCAAACGACGTCCGTCTCGGCGGACTGACAGCAGGGAGAGAAGAACCCTATGACGCAAATCGCGATGATGACTCCGGAGCCGCAGCGAATGCGGGCGCTCGAGCGAGCCAACAAGGTGAGGCTTGCGCGTGCGGAGCTCAAGCGCCGGATCGCCGAGGGACATGTGTCCGCTGCGAGGGTCATTCTCGCGCCGCCCTTCGAGGCGCACAATTGGGCTGTGGGAGAGCTGCTGACAAGCCAGAAGCGCTGGGGAAGCACGCGGTGCAGGAAGTTCCTCCAGCGCCACCGCATCAGCGAGACGAAAGCCCTCGGCGACCTCACCGAGCGCCAGCGACGGCTGCTCGCAGAGGGGCTTGGACCATGCCCCGCGCGTGACTTCGAGTTCCTCGCGGCCAGACAGGAGCCCCCGGTTCACGAGCGCGAACTGGAGCTCGTCGGGGTGTAGCGGAGAGGCACACCGGGTCGCTACCGGCGCCGCCTCGCACGGCGCCGGTGGCGTCCCGCGCTGGGACTCAGAACTGGATTCCGATCGGGACCGGGCTTGCGCCTGCGAAGAAGAAGAACCAGATCACGAACCCCGCGAGCGTGAAACCAGCGCTGACGACGAGCACGCCCTCGAGCACAAAGTGACCTGGGTCGTCCAGTCCCCGCGAGCGGCAGTTCGCGCGGTAGACGTTGCTGAGCTTCGACAGCACCGCGGCGACCACGGCGATCGTGGCCACGACGCCGACGAACATCGCTCCGAGCGCGGTGCCCAGCGACGCAGTCGCGCCCTGAATCTGCGAGCCGATCCACAGCCACAGTAACGGCGTGCCGATCCACAGCACGAGGCTGCCGATGAACATGATCAACACGACCAGGACGGCCGCGGCGCCCGTCCTCAGGACGTCGCGCATCGCTGACGGGGTCAGGGCCGCGACGGCCAGGCGATTGCACTGCGGCTCACGGTCACGAACGCGTCGGCCAGCTCACGCTCAAGCCGCGCGATCTGGGCCCGCAGCGATCGCCGCGCCGCGCGCCGGTCGTCCTCGGACTTCGCCGGCCGGCCGAGAAGTAGGGTCTGAAGCGCGATGCCCGGCTCCTCGCGGAGCTTCACCACTCCCTCCTTTGATGCCTGGCGGCCAGCTTACCATTGCCGCTGCTACCCGCCGCCCAGCGCCTCCGCGCAGAGCCACAACGCCTCCTCCAGATGGGATGGCGGGAACTCCCTGCACCCCAACCGCGAACAGGGCGATCCGGGCCGTGGCAGCGCCGAGTTCCGCGTCGCCGGTCACCGGTTCGCGAGCAGCGCCCTCACACGCGCTGCGAGCGCGGCGCCGGCGAGCCAGTGATTGCCGATCAGCCGGTTCGCCACGACGCCGCCTCGGTACGCCAGCTCCACCATCGGGCACACGGAGACGCCGTAGAGCGCGCCGATCGCGCCGTCGCGATCGTACGCGACCGGAATTGTCCAGTGATGCGAGCGCACGAGCGCCACCGTCTGCGAGCGGCCGGCGTTGACTGCGACCGCCGCGAACTGGATCGCGCGGCCGGCGAACTGTCGTGACACCGCCTGGATCACGTCGACCTGGCGGCTGCAGTCCCGCGAGCCAGTCACGAACAAGCCGAGCACGAGCGCCGAACGCCCGCACACGTTCAGGCCCTGCGGGTTCGGGCGAGCCGGATCGCAACGCGGGGCGGTGTTGGGATCGAGATTCAGGTGGCTCGTCGCCAGGGGAGCGACGAACAACGGCAGCTGCCTGCCGGCCGGAATGCCGACCGGCTGCGCGCCGCGCGTCGTCAGGAGGTACGCCGAGAACACCACCACCAGCGCCAGCCCGAAGGCACCGATCATCCCCCCGTAGCGACGGGTGTCGATCACCGGTGGCGGCGGCGACGGCTTGACCGCGGCGAGTGCCGCAGCTCGCTCCGGGTCCAGGCGGCGGGCTGCGAGGTCGAGCTCGGCCTGCTCGCGCGCCTGCGGAGGCTCGCCGCTCACGCCACTCGTTCGCCGCGCAGGCGCCGGCGCGGGCGCCACAGCCAGGCGCCGGAACGCCGCGCCAGCTCCCGCCGGCTGCTCGCCAGGTCCTCCCGTTGCGAGAGCGTCAGCACGGCTGGCAATAGCAGCAGCACGCCGGCCAGCGAAACGGTCAGGTCGACGAGCGTCACGAAGCCGAAGTCACGCAGCATCGCGATGTTCGAGCACACCAACACACCGAACCCGGCGATCGCCGTCATCCCCGATGCCAGCACGGCGGCGCCGGTGCTGCGGTAGGTCCGCGCCAACGCGTCCGTCAGCTCCCGCCCCCGCGCCCGCTCCTGGCGGAAGCGCTCCGACAGCAGCACGCTGAACTCGGTCGAGATCGCGATCACCAGCGGGCCGAGCGTCGCGGACATAGGGTTCAGCGGAATCCCGATCGCGAACAGGATCAGCGCCGACCATCCCGTGGCGAGCGCGATCGGCACGAGCGGCACGAGCGCTCGCCGTGGCCGGCGCAGCACGATCAGCAGCACGATCCCGACGGCGAGCAAGCCGGCGAGTAGCGTCAGCAACCGTCGCCCGGAGGATGAGAGCGCCGCGTTGGCCTCCGCCGCCAGAACGGGCAGTCCTGTGAGGTGGGCGCTGATCCCCGCCGGAGGATGGAGCTGGGCGTTCATGTACTTGATCACGTGCTGCTGGCGCGAGAGCGCCATCAGCCGGATGCCGAACGCAAGCACCGCCTCGCGATGGTCGGGCGTGATCACGGCCTGCGAGAAGTACGTCGGGACCGCCGCCAGCAGCGGGCGAATCTGGCTCTGGGTCAGTGCCGCGCTGCTCGTCTGACTGCCGGAGAACAGGTCCGGAAGCGACAGCGCAGGACACAGCGTCGCGTGCGCGCAGCCCTCAGTGTCGAGATATCCGTAGTGCGTCAGCAGCGCCTGCTGGTAGGCGATCATCCAGCGGACGGTGGCCAGGTCCGTGACGTCGCGCGCCCGGACCGTCACGTCGATCTCGCCCGAGACACCGGTCACCTGCTCGAGCGTTCGAAGGTTGCGCAACGCCGACATGTTCGCCGGAACGAGCTTCGTCACGTCGGACTGCACCGATGTCTGCGTATCAGCGACCCACCCGAGAGCCGCGAGCACGACGCCCACCGTGAGCACCGACACGGGTCGCCGGGCGACCGCGCCGAGCGCGCGCCGCGCTCCTGCGGCGAGGTCCGAGCCGGCACCAGCAACGGGTTTGCCAACGCGCGCGAGCGGCCTTAGGGCAGCCGTGCGCAGGTCTCGCAAAATGTCGGCCGCGCCGCGCACCGACGCGCTTAGCGGTTGGATCATGCACGCGCTGGACGCGGATTTGAGCTGGGCGTTCAGGCGCGAGGCGGGCGGCAGGTCGGCGCGGCCGGCGCGGCCGGCGCGAGGGGGGATCGGCGCGTCCGGCGTGATCAGCATGATCGGCGTGATCGGCGTGATCGGCGTGATCGGCGTGATCGGCGATCACGATCGCTGCCGACCCGGCGGCGAGCGCGCACAGGAACGCGGCCCCGATCCCGAACACGAGCAGCAAGCCGAAGCCCTGCACCATTGGCACCGGCGAGAGGAGCAGGGCGAGGAAGCCTGTGGCGGTGGCGAGGGCGGCGGTTGCGATCGTCGGCGAGCTCGCCGCGGCGCCCCTCGCGACGGCCTTCGCGGCGCTGCCCCCGCACCGGGCCTCGTCGATGCTCGACTGGAACTGGATCGCGTAGTCGACCGCCAGTCCGATCAGGACCGGCACCACGGCGATCGACGCCATCGTCAGCGACGCGCCGGCCAGCGAGGTCGCACCGAACGTGATCGCGACCGCCGCGAGCGCGATCGCCAGCGGCAGCAGGCGCAGGCGCAGGCGGCAGCGCAGGACGATCAGCAGCACGGCGGCCATCACGAGCACCGCGGCGACCAGGAGCGTCGTAATCGAGCCGGTGATCGTGGACGCGAGATCGCTCACGACGACCGGCTCGCCCGTGACGGTGTATGTCCCCCCGTAGGCGGAGCGGAACATCGGCATCCGGACTGCCTGGCGGATCCACGAGATCGCCTGGGCCTGCTGGGCGTAGCTGAGCGAAGCCCTGAGCCGAACCTGGATCAGGGCCGAGTTCGCCGTCGGGAACAGGTAGGCGAAGCGAGCCTTGGGCTGGTTCACGCCGCGCGTCTGATCGAACACGATCTGCGGGATGAACTGTGAATCGTCGACGCTCGGTGTGCCCTGGATCCGCGACTGCAGGTACAGCTCGTAGAGCTGCTCGGCCGACTGCTGCGCGAACAGCCGGTAGGCGGCGTTGGCGTCGGCGAGCGCCTGCTTACCGCTGAGGTGCTCGGCGATCGCGAGCCGATAGGCGGCGGTCCCGGCCTGTTGCGCACCGTGCTGAGCCTCCGCGATCAGCGACTGAACGGCGACGTTGACCGCAGCCACGGCTCGATTCAAGAACGTGCCCGGCCCGTAGACGACCTGCGCCGGCTTGGCCTTCATCAGCATCCCGCATGGACTGCCCCAGCCGCCGTAGGGCCGCGTTCCCGCCGGTGCCGGCGTGAAGGAGTGCAGCTGCTGGTTGGCCTGCACGACCTGGCCCGCAAGACACGCCTCCAGCTGCGTGACGGTTGCCAGGTCCTTAGTCTCGACGAGATCGGGAAGCGACTCGTGGATCAGGACGATCACGGCGTCGCCACCGAAATGCCGGTAGTCGTCGGTGGTGGCGTGGTAGCTCGGCGAGGAGCTCGAGACAAACGTGTCCGTGGCAGCCGATGGCTGCAGCCCCAGCGCCAGCAGGCCGCCGGCGATCGCGGCTGCGACCACGATCGCGATCGTCAGCCCGGGTCTGCGCACCGCCGTCTTCGGCAGGCCCTCGATCCTTAGGGTTCTCACGGAAATTATTGGCGAAATCCGGCGATTGGCTGGACGTGTCTGACGCCGCCCGCTCGCCCCGATAGTACTGGTGGTACTTGAGGGCGAGCGGGCGGTGTCAGGTGCGTCCAGACGCCGTCAGAGCCGTCGATTAAGGGCCCGTTCAAGAATTAGTGGCGGGATTTGACGAGTGGCTGGGCGTGTCTGGCGCCGCCGGCTCGGCCCGATCATACCGGGAGTATTTGAGGACGAGCCGGTGGCGCCAGGCGCGTCCAGACGCCGTCAAAACCGTCAATAATTCTTGAACGGGGCCTAATCTCCGTGGCATGGCCGGCCACGGCCCCGGAAACTTTTGGCAAGATCGCTCGGCAAGGAGGGGTGGTTGGTGTCGTGTCACGCTTGAGCGGTGGGCGGGTGCGCACGACATGAGCTGTCAACTCAATACCAGACGCCACTAGCGGCGCTTGTGATCGGCCGCGCCCGTCAGTCCATCGTCAGCGGGCCGTTTGACTCCCCGGAAAGGAACTGGCGGATGAATGGGTTGTCGGAGTTCAGCATGTCCTCGGCCGGGCCAGCTTCGACGATCCGGCCCTTCCACAGGACGTTGATGTAGTCGGCAACCCGGCGCGCGCTCATGATGTCGTGCGTAATCACGCAGAAGGTCGGCAGATGGGTGCGCTGCTTGGCCTTCGCCTCTTCCATCATCTCGCGGTGGATCTCGAGGATCAGCTCGCCGAGCAGCGCCGTGCGCACCGGGTCGAGCCCCGAGTCGGGCTCGTCGAACAGTACGATGTCCGGCTCGAGCACCAGAGCGCGCGCAAACCCGGCGCGCTTGCGCATCCCGCCCGAGAGCTCGTTGGGCATCTTGCCGCTCGAGTACCCGAGGCCGACCTCGTTGAGCCGGCGCATGACGATGTCCTCGATCTCGTCCTCGCTCTTCTCGGTGTGCTGCCGCAGCGGAAACGCGACGTTGTCGAACAGGTTCATCGAGCCAAACAAGGCCCCGTCCTGGAACAGCAGCCCGAACTTCTTGCGGATCTCGAACAGGTGGTCGTCGGGCATGTTCGGAACGGACTCGCCGTGCACGAGCACGTCGCCCCGGTCCGGATACAGCAGTCCGACCATGTGCTTGATGCAGACTGACTTGCCGGTTCCCGACGGGCCGAGGATCATCGACACCATCCCCTCGGGTACGCCCAGGCTCAACCGCGCAGGACGTGAGCGCGGCCGAAGGATTTGTACAGGTCGATGAACTCGACGGCGTCCGGATGACCCGAGGGATAGACCTTGTACGAGTGCCACTTGTAGTCCTCGTCGGAGGCGCCCTCGGGCGGCGCGGGGCGCAGCGGCCGCTCGTCGACCCTCCCCCGTCGCTCGCCGCCATCGTCAATCCAATCCTCGGAGGCGCGGCGCAACGAGGCGGGCGCCGGCTTGCTATCGAACTCCCGCGGCGACCCGGCGGCACCGCCGCCGGGCACAGTCCGCCGCGCCCCCGTGGCGTCGCGTGAGGACGCTCCTCCGCCGTCGCCGAACCGACGTCCGAAGCCGAAACGTGCCATGTCAACCCCCGATTGGTGCTCTCGGATTGGCCATGTCGATGCCCCGGATTGATTCAGCCCCCGATTGGCGCCCTTGGATTGGCGCCCCAGAAAAGCTGCGTTCCGAGCATTCCGACCAGATGTACGCCGACGATGTTCAAGACCATCGATTTTGCCGTGGCAGTTCCCACTCCGACCGGTCCGCCGCTCGCGTTGTAGCCGTAATAGCAGCCGACGAGCACGATGATCGTCGCCATCGCCATCGCTTTGATGAGGCTGAAGAGCACGTCCGGTGGATTCTGGAACAGCCAGAAGATCAGGAAGTACCCACCCGAGGAGACATCCCGGATCTGCTGGACGACCGCGATGTAGCTCGCGAGGAAACCAGCCCCGATCGCGCAGATGTAGACGAACGGGAGCACCAGCCAGGCGGCGAGCAGCCTCGTGGCGCACAGGAATGTCATCCCGCTGATGCCCATCACCTCGAGCGCGTCGATCTCGTCCGAGATCCGCATCGACCCGAGCTCGGCCACCAGCCCAGTCCCGATCTTCGCGGCCATCATGTACCCGAAGGCCAGGGGGATGAGCTCCCGCAGGTCACACCAGGCCGCGAACACGCCGGCGTAAGCGGGGGCACCGATCGATTGATCGAAGTAAGCACCTTCGATTCCGCACTCCAGCCCGACGATGAACACCAGCCCCCAGATCACCAGGCAGGAGCCGACGATCAGGATCCCCGCCTGGCGCAGCGTCTCACCGAAGAACTTCAGCACCCGCAGCCGCAGTACCTCGCCAACGATCTGCGAGGCGAATTTGACGATCTCGCCGAACGACTCGATCCAGCTGCGTGGAATCGCCACCAGGCTCCGCATCAGCGGCGCTTCCCGGTCGCGATCACCGGGCCACCGTGGTGATCTGGGGATGGGTGGCAAGCAGCGTCTGCGTGAACGCGTAGTTGAATGCGAACACGCCCAGGAACGCGATCACGACCGCCTGGTTGACCGCGCGGCCGACGCCTTCAGCACCCCCGGAAGCCGTCATGCCCTTGTAGCAGCAGACGATCGCGATGATCGCCCCGAACAGGGTCGTCTTCAAAACCGAGCCCCAGAGGTCGGTCGTCTCGGCGTTGTTGAAGAACGTCGAAAAGAACGGCCCCAGCGGCGCATGATTGACGAGCGTCGCCAGGATGCCGCCGAAGACGCCGAAGATCAGCGCGTAGATGTCGAACAGGCCGGTGACGATCATCAGCGCCAGGAATCGCGGCACGACGAGGTTCTTGATCGGGTCCACTCCGAGCACCTGCAGCGCGTCGAGCTCCTCGCGGATCTTGCGCGCGCCGAGGTCGGCGGTGATCGCGGTTCCTGCCACGCCCGCGAGGATGATCGCGTCGACAAACGGCGCGAACTCCCTGATCGACGCGAGCACGAAGAAGCCGCCGAGCCGATCCAGCGCGCCGAACAGGACCAGGAAGTTGGCCGCCTGCAGGCCCGGCGCCTCGTAACCGAACGCAATCGTCGAAATCAGCAGCGGGAACCAGCACAGCCGGATCGCGAACAGGAACTGGTCGACGAACTCGCTGCCGTACGGATACGGGGGGCGGATCGCCGAGACGAGCGTCTTGCCGGTCAGGATCATCATGTTCCCGACCTCTTCGAGCACGTTCTTCGTCGGCAGGAACGCCCGATCGGCGACTGCTCGGATCAACGTCTTCTGCCCTCCCTGATTGGGTGACGCCGCCCGCCACGGCCCATGGCGGGCTAAGGACCTACCTCAATAATTCGCACGCCTGGATGCGTCCCATGACCGGCGCTGGACGGCCACCCGCGGTCTTCCAGGTAGCTCGCTACGTGCTGCGACCCCGCGCGGCGGCAGCTTGGTCCTGACGCCCCAGTCGCACGACTTATTGAGATGGGCCCTAAGCGTACGCGAACGCCGTCACGATGACCAACTGTGAACCGCCGCCGCACTGGCCCGGTGGTATGTTCAGCCACGCGGTGAGCGGGTGGAGCAAGGTGATCTGCGCAACGATCTTCGTCGGCACGGCGGCGCCCGTGCTCGCGGCCTGCGGTGGCGGCACACGGCAAAGCGCCACCGAGCCGAGCGTCAGGTTCCCGGTGCAGGTGACAACCGCCAGTTTCCCGCGCAAGCAACGGCTCGCGCAGCGCACCCAGCTCGTGATCGTGGTGCGCAACGCAAGCACCAAGACGATCCCCGACCTGGCGGTGACGATCACCGATCCACTGTACGGAACCTCCGTACAGGCTTTCGCCAGCTATCTGAACATGCAAGGCGTCGCGAACCACTCGCGGCCGATCTGGGTCGTCGACCAGCCTCCCGGCCCATGCGACTACAGCTGCCGGTCTGGCGGGCCGGGCGGCGCTGTCACCGCGTACGCGAACACCTGGGCGCTCGGCCCGCTGCGCCCGCGGGCGACTGCGACGTTCAAGTGGGCGCTGACCGCCGTCAAGGCGGGCACGTACGCCGTCCGCTATGAGGTCGCGGCCGGGCTCAACGGACAAGCGAAGGCGGTGCTCCGGGATGGCTCGCAGCCGACGGGGACGTTCAGGGTCAGAATCAGCCAGGCGCCGCAGCGGTTCTATGTCAACGACAAGGGGCAGATCATCACGCGCGGGTAGTCCGCACACTCAGATCTGCGGCGACGCAGCTAGACGTCGCGCTCGACCACACGACCCCAGACGGCGACGCGACTCAGACGTCGCGCTCCGCCCCCACACCCCGGCCTCGTGTATGGATCAGACGTCGCTTGACGCTACCCACAGGTTGACGCCGCCCTCGACCGCGTACCGGTCGATCTCCTCGAGCTCGTCGGGGTCTAAGTCGAGGCGTTCGAGCGCCTTGACGTTTTCCTCGAGCTGGCGAACGCTACTCGCGCCGAGCAGGGCCGAGGTCACGCGGGCGTCGCGCAGCACCCAGGCGATCGCCAGCTGCGCGAGGCTCTGGCCGCGGCGCCGAGCGATCTCGTTCAGCCCGCGCACCCGCACGAGGTTCTCGTTCGTGAGCATCTCGGGGGAGAAGTAGTTCCCGCGACGGATGCGCGAGTCAGCCGGCACACCGTCCAGGTACCTGCCGGTCAGCAATCCCTGGCCGAGTGGGGAGAACACGATGCACCCAACGCCTTCGGTCTCCAGCACGTCCAGGAGCCCGTCCTCGATCCAGCGGTTGAGCAGCGAGTACGAAGGCTGATGGATCAGCGGCGGCGTGCCCAGCTCCCGGAGGATGCGGACCGCCTCCTCGGTGCGCGACGGGCTGTAGGAGGAGACCCCGGCGTAGCGGGCTTTGCCCTGCGCAACGGCGCTGTCGAGCGCCCCCATCGTCTCCTCGAGGGGTGTCTCGGGGTCGAACCGGTGCGAGTAGAAGATGTCGACGTACTCGAGTCCCATGCGGCGCAGGCTCTGATCGAGGCTTCCGAGCAGGTACTTGCGCGAGCCCCATTCGCCGTACGGACCAGGCCACATGTCGTAGCCGGCCTTGGTCGAGATCACCAGCTCGTCGCGGTGTGCCTTGAAGTCCTCGGCGAAGATCCGCCCGAAGTTGATCTCCGCGCTTCCGTACGGCGGGCCGTAGTTGTTGGCGAGATCGAAGTGCGTGATCCCGAGGTCGAACGCCCGGCGCAAGACCTCCCGGCTGTTTGCGAGCGGCCGGTCATCGCCGAAGTTCTGCCACAGCCCGAGCGAGATCGCGGGTAGCTGCAGGCCGCTGCGCCCGCACCGGCGATACTGAATCTGCTCGTAGCGGTCGGGATCGGCGACGTACAGCGTTGGAGCTAGCCGGGAATTGAACGGCACCGGGCCCGAGTATTCCATCCTTTCGCTCGCGGCGGCGCCGTGGGCCGTCTGGCGCAGCACGATCGACGTTGTTTGGCCATCGGGATAGTGACCCCTGGGAAACGACTTCCGTACGCTTGCAGACTCACGTTTCGAGGAACCTCGAGACTCGGGTTACGTACGCGCGCCCCAAGCCGCCCAGGGGCGCCTCAGGAAGGAACAACGAATACGAATGCCTCGCATCCGCCAGCAGAATGTGCTTGCCGCGCAGTGGGCCCCAAACGGTGGCGCCCTCGGCGCCCCCGACCTCACTGTCGCCGACAACCAGGTCTTCGGCTCCAACGTCTTCAGCCCGGCCGTCCAGCGCCAGCGGCTGCCGCGGGATGTGTTCCGCCGGCTGCACGAGACGCTCGCGCGCGGCGAGGCGCTCGACACCTCGCTCGCCGACGCGGTGGCGCTGGCGATGAAGGAGTGGGCGCTGGAGAACGGCGCCACCCACTACACGCACTGGTTCCAGCCGCTGACCGGCTCGACGGCAGAGAAGCACGACAGCTTCTATGCGCCCACGGGTGAGGGAACTGCGCTGGCCGAGTTCTCCGGCAAGGAGCTGATCCAGGGCGAGCCCGACGCCTCGAGCTTCCCCACCGGCGGGATCCGGGCCACCTTCGAGGCACGCGGCTACACCGCCTGGGATCCCTCCAGCCCGGCGTTCATCCTCGAGAATCCCAACGGCGCGGTGCTCTGCATCCCGACCGCGTTCGCATCCTGGACTGGCGAGGCGCTTGACCACAAGATCCCGCTACTGCGCTCGATGGACGCGCTGTCGAAGTCGGCGATCCGCGCGTTGCGGCTGTTCGGCGACGCGAGCGCGCAGCGCGTGTTCACGACGGTCGGGCCCGAGCAGGAGTACTTCCTGATCGACCAGCAGTACTACTTCGAGCGCCCCGACCTGATCACGACCGGGCGGACGCTGTTCGGCGCCAAGCCGCCGAAGGGCCACGAGCTCGACGACCACTACTTCGGCTCGATCCCGGAACGGATCCTCGCCTACATGCTGGACACCGAGCGTGAGCTCGCCAAGCTCGGCATCCCGGTCAAGACGCGACACAACGAGGTCGCACCGAACCAGTACGAGATTGCGCCGGTGTTCGAGAACTCCAACGTCGGCTCCGATCACCAGCAGCTGACGATGCAGGTGATGCAGAACGTCGCCCGCCGCTACGGGCTGGTGTGCCTGCTGCACGAGAAGCCGTTCGCCGGTGTCAACGGGTCAGGCAAGCACAACAACTGGTCGATGGGGACCGACACGGGCAAGAACCTGCTCGACCCGGGCGACACGCCGCACGACAACCTCGAGTTCCTGTTCTTCTGCGCGGCCGTGATGCAGGCCGTGAACACGCACCAGGGATTGCTGCGCGCCTCGATCGCCTCGGCCGGCCAGGACCACCGCCTGGGCGCCAACGAGGCACCGCCCGCGATCATCTCGATCTTCCTCGGAGCCGAGCTCGAGAAGGTATTCGGCGCGATCGAGCGCGGCGAGGCGGGCGAGTCCACGCCCGAGTCGTTCCTCGGCCTCGGCACGCCGGTGCTGCCACCATTGCCGCTGCACGGTGCCGACCGCAACCGAACGAGTCCGTTCGCGTTCACCGGCAACAAGTTCGAGTTCCGCGCGCTTGGCGCGAGCATGTCACTGTCGCTCCCGAACACGGTCCTGAACACGATCGTCGCGGAGGCCATCGATGACCTGGCGGAGGAGCTCGAGAACGCGCTGCAACGCGGAAGGGATCTGGAGGCGGCGCTGCCACCGATCCTGCAGCGCAGCTACGCGGCCAACAAGCAGATCCTGTTCGGCGGGGACAACTACTCCGAGGAGTGGCACGACGAGGCGGAGCGGCGCGGACTGCTGAACCTGCGGGCCACGCCCGACGCGCTCCCGTATCTGGTCGCCGATGAGACCGAGACGCTGTTCTCCAACTACGGGGTGCTCTCGCCGCGCGAGCTCGAGTCGCGCTACGAGGTGTTCCTCGAACAGTACGTCACGAATCTCAACATCGAGGCCGAGACAGCCGCAGCGATCGCACGCACGATGCTACTACCGGCAGCGGCCCGCCACCTCGGAATGCTGCTCGAGGCGCAGCTCGGCGAGCTCGCCGCGGAGACGTCCGATCTGATCGCCGAGTTCACCGAGGCGATCCGAGCGCTCGAGTCCGCGAACCTGAGCGAGAACCAGCCGCACGACGACTTGCTCGTGCACGCCGCGTACATGCGCGACGAGGTGATCCCAGCGATGGAGGCGGCCCGCGGCTGCGCGGACCGGCTCGAGAAGGTCGTCGCCGACGACCTCTGGCCGCTGCCGAGGTACGCAGAGATCCTGTTCATCAAGTAGCCCTCTCCTGGCCGCACGGCGCCGGGACGTGCCACCCGCGCCGTCGCCAGGCGTTCTGCCTCGAAGGTTCCGCGAGGCATGTCCCGACGACGCCGGCGGCCCAGCCACGCACCGCAACTTGCAGGCGCCTATCGAGCTGTCGGCGCGCCGGCGTCCTGCCCGGGCAGCCACGCACCGCAACTTGCAGGCGCCTATCGAGCTGTCGGCGCGCCGGCGTCCTGCCCGGGCAGCCACGCACCGCAACTTGCAGGCGCCTATCGAGCTGTCGGCGCGCCGGCGTCCTGCCCGGGCAGCCACGCACCGCAACTTGCAGGAGCCTGTCGAGTTGTCGGCTACGGTGGCTAATCGCATGTGGGATGACCGCGTAGCCCACGGTTATCGGGCTCGGGGGCAACGCCGCTCGTTGCGCTCAACACTGCTCGTCTTGATGGTGCTCGTGTCCGGCGCGCTGGCGAGTCCATCCGGCGCCGCCCAGCGCGATCCGTTCGCCGGCCGCGGGATGTGGATCTGGTACCTCAGCACCGCGAACCGCGGCAACGTCGCCTCGATCATCGCTACGGCCCGGCAGTACGGGGTGAGCACGCTGATGATCAAGAGCGGAGATGGAAGCAGCGTCTGGTCTCAGTTCAACTCCAAGCTCGTCTCAACCCTGCACGCCGCCGGACTGCGGGTTTGCGCGTGGCAATACGTCTACGGAGAACACCCGATCTCGGAGGCGTTCGTGGGCGCCGCCGCGGTCCGGGACGGCGCCGATTGCCTGATCTTCGATGCCGAGAGCGATTACGAGGGCAAGTACATCCAGGCACAGACGTACATCACGTGGCTGCGCAAGCTGGTCGGCGCGAACTACCCGGTGGCGCTGGCCGGATTCCCGTACGTGGACGATCACCCTGGCTTTCCCTACTCGGTGTTCCTTGGGCCCGGCGGCGCGCAGTACAACACGCCGCAGATGTACTGGCTCGACATCGGCGCGAGCGTTGATCAGGTCTTCGCGCACACGTACGCGTACAACGAGCTGTACGGACGATCGATAGCCCCGATCGGCCAGCTGTACGGCTCGCCGACGACCGGCCAGATCCTCCAGTTCCGGCAGATCTCAAGGACCTACCGCGCCGCGGGGGTTAGCTGGTGGGATTGGGCGTGGGCGAGCGCCACTCCGAGCGGATGGCGCTGGGTCTCGCAGCCAGCCGGCCGGCTGGCCGATCCGAGCACCACGCCGGTCGTGGCAAGCATCCGCCTCCGCGCGCAGGGCGACCTGGTCGTGTGGGCGCAGGAGCACCTGATCAGCGCGGGCTACCGGGTCTCGGTCGACGGAGGCTTCGGCGCGGACACGCTCGCGGCCGTGACTGCCTTCCAGCTCGCGCACGGCCTGACAGTCGACGGCGTGATCGGGGCCGAGACGTGGCGGGCCCTGCGGCGCTACGAGCCGGCCCGCGTGCGCTGGAGCAACCAAGGAGCCCAGATCGCCTCCGCGGCAGGCTCCTCGCTGACGATGCCGGTGCCGAAGTCGGCGCGGCTCCCCGCTAGACGCGACGAGATCGCGGGGTCCGGCGGTGCCGAGTAAACTCAGCGCGCGAACCTTTCTCAAATTGTTGGTGGTCCTGGTCTCGGAGGTCGGATGCGGGTTCTTTGTTCTGTCCTGGCAGCGGGCGCTGTGCTGGTTACACTCGCCGGTGGCGGCTCGTCGGTAGCGGCGAACCTGCCGCCGCCCCGGTTCGCCCAGTCGGTAGACATCGGGCTGATCTCGGGTGTGGTGATCGTCCGACCGCCGACGGGTCCCGCGTTCCGGCTTGGTACCGAGGACCGCAACATCCCGGTCGGCTCCGGACTCGACACGACTCATGGCGCGGTGGATCTGAGGGCCGCTTACGCACCCACGGGAGGCGCTCCGGGTACGGGCACGTCGAGCGTCCAGGACGGACACTTCAGCGGCGGCCTGTTCGCCGTCCTGCAACGCCGCAGCCAGGCCGGTCTTGCCGTCCTTGACCTGGAGACGACGCTCAACACCTCGCAGGCGTGCGCTCCGCAATCGGCGACAGCAGACGTGACCGCGCAGGTCGCGCGCGCGAGCCCACGGGTCCTCTCGTTGCTGCGTGCGAGCGTACACGGGTCGTTTCGCACTCGCGGTCGTTACGGCGCGGCGACCGCGAGAGGCACGCAGTGGGAGATGGTCGATCGTTGCGACGGCACACTGACGAAGGTCGTGCGCGGCGTTGTCGTCGTGAACGACTTCCGCCTGCACAAGAACTTCGCGGTATCCGCCGGGCAGAGCTACCTCGCGAAGGCTCCGTAGCCCGAGCTCATCACTACTGGTGCGGATGCACCACTAGAGCAGCTTGTGCTCTCGCGCGTAGGCGACCAAGTCGGCGCGTGTCGTGCGGCGGGTCTTCTGCTGGATGTGCGCGCGATGGGATTCGACGGTGCGCACACTGAGATACAGCGTCGAAGCGATCTCGCCGTTAGTGTGACCGAGCGCGATCAGCTTGAGCACCTCCAGTTCGCGCGCGCTGAGATCGTCGGGCGGCCCGCTCGGGGTGAGTGGTTCGGCCGCGAGCCGCGCTCCCAGCTCTGGATTCAGGTACGTGCGGCCATCGGCAGCCAGCCGCACGGCCTGCACCAGCTCCGTGTCGGCTGCCTCCTTGAGCACGTAGCCGATCGCGCCGGCGCGCAGCGCCTCGCGGGCGAACGCCGGGTCGTTCTGCATCGTCAGCACAACGATCTGCGTGGTGGGAGCGGTTTTGCGCAGTCCGGGAATCGCCGGCAAGCTCGAACCGCCGGGCATGTTCAGGTCGAGGATCAGCACTCGCGGGCGGTACGCGGCCACCCGGCGCTCGGTGCTCTCGACGTCCCCCGCCTCGGCGACGACCGCGAAGCCATCCTCCGCCTCGAGCAGCAGCCGCAGACCGGCGCGGACCACCTGGTGATCGTCGGCGATCACGATCGTGATTGGCGCCTTCGCCAGCGGCGTCTCCTCCATGTCGGGCACGATATCGGCAGAGTCGGACCCTCCATCGAGCCTCGCGCTGTCATCCTCGATCAAGTACAACTCCATCCTCGCCTCCTCGCGGTTTCAGCAGCTCGGGGCCCTCGCCGCCCTCAACGGCTGAGGCTCAAGCACGATTTTCAATCCGACAAAAGAGAGTCACACGGCGGACGGTAATCGAGGCTGTGACGGCGCTCATCAGGACTGCTGCGCGGACCTGATCCGTGCGAACTACGAGTTCCGGTGCTGGCAACTACCGAGACCCTGGCAGCCAGCGCTGCGGATGTGCGGACGCGGGAACGTCCTTACGATCGGGCACGGGCGCATGGTCCACGGCAACCGTCAAACCTTCCCGGTCCGGGGCTGGATCGAACGACGATGGGTCGTGCTCGGTGCCGTCGCCGTGACGACGGCCGCGATCGTCGCGGCCAGCCAGGCCTCGACCAGCGCATCCGACGGGCTCGCGTTCCTGTACGTCGTGCCGGTCGCGCTCGTCGCGCTCGAGTTCGGCATCCGCGCCGGACTGGGGATGGCGCTCGCCTGCCTGGCGTTGACCGAACTGTGGATCGAGACCCGGCACGTGCACCTCGGCGCCGTGGGGGTGATCACGCGCGCGGTCACACTGGTCGCAGTCGGCGCGGTCACGGGTCGCTTCGCCGACCGGATGCGTGCCGGCCGCAGCCGCCAGCTGCAGCTGCTCGAGTCAGGTCTCTCGCTCGCGGCGCTGAGTGACCCTGCCGCGCTGCCCGGGCTCGTCGCCGACCGCGCCCTCGAACTGGTGCCGGCATACGGCGTCCGCGTCGCGATCGACGGCACCCGGCCGGCCGAGCTCGGGAAGCTCGAAGGCGAACGCCTGGAGTTCAAGCTGACCAGCGGCCGGTCCGAGCTTGGCGTGCTCGAGATCGGCTTGTTGCACAAGCGCTTCGTGACGCCCGAAGAGCGGCTGTCGCTCGAGCTGCTCGCGGCGCAGGCCGGTATCGCCGCCGAGAACCAGCGCCTGCTGGTCCTCCAGCGAGGACAGGCCGCCCTGCACGCAGAGCTCTCCGACGCCCAGGGGCGACTCGCCGAGCAGGGCGAGCGGGTCGAGCTGTTGCTCGCACTGCAGGAGCGCGAACGGAGCGATCTAGCCCGCGAGCTGCACGATCAGAGCGCGCAGGCGCTCGTCGCGATCCAGCTCGGTTTGCGGGCGGTCGAGCGCGACCTCGGGTCACGGCCCAGCCGCGCTCACGTCGAGACGCTGCGCGGCACGCTCGCCGATACCTCGCGGGCGTTGCGGGAGCTCGCCGTCGGACTGCGACCGCCGTCGCTCGACGAGCTTGGGCTCGAGCCCGCCCTGCGCGGCCTTGCGAGCCGCGCGTGCACTCGTTCGGGGCACCAGATCCGTCTTGGGACAGACGGCATCAAGGGCCGGCTGCCCGCCGAGCTGGAGACGACCGTCTACAGGCTGACCGACGACATCATCGGCGTACTGACCGCAGACGCCGATGTGCGCGTCGCGCTCGATCCATCCGGCGCTGATCTGACGATCGTCGCGACGCAGGCGCAGACAGGCAAGGAGCTCTCGCTGCCGCTCGGCGCGCTGGCTCCGATCAGCGCGCGGCTCGAACTCACGACCGGGACACTGACGGTTGATCGCGACACGATCGTGGCGCGGATTCCGATCGCTGAACCTTGATCAATCCCGATCGGATGCCGAGCGGGCCGCGGCCCGAGCGGACGATCAATTATTTCTGAACGGGCCCTGACCTGCAGGCAGGCCGGCGGTCGCCAGCCGCCGGTTCTTATATGCGTCGTCGTCGGTCACCTCCAGCCCCAGCCAATCGGGTGCGACGAAGCGCTCGGCGGCGGCGATGCTCGGGAACTCGACCTCGGCGACCAACAGCCCGCGGAGCGCGCCTTCGTAGACGTCGAGCTCCAGCACGAGCCCGCCGTCGAGCGCGATCTCGTGCCGGCGCTTCTCGATCCGGCGGCCCTCCGTCAGCGGCCACAGACGGTTGAAGTGTGCTTGCGGGATCTCGATCTCCTCCTCGCGCCGCACAAGGCCACTGCCCTGCTTGACCGTCAGCACCGTGCGGTCGCCGCGCCGACGGACGCGCGCCTCCGAGCCGTCCTCGGCGATCACGAGGTAACCCTGACTGATCTGGCTGCCGGCGTCGCGTTCGAGCTCCGCTGGGAGCCTCGCGACCAGGAACTTTCGCTCGAGCTCGACTCCGCTCATAGACGATCGCCCCCGAGATTAACACGCTCGGGGGCGATCGGTTACGAGGAGACGGTCGGGGCGATCAGCTGCGCATCAGCGCCCGGTAGTGGTCGCGCCAGATCAGCTTGTAGATCGGGACGCGTCGCGGGATGTCGCGGATCCCGGGAAGCAGCGGGACCAGGACGAACAAGAGGCTCAGCCCGCCCATCACGGCCATCACGAGGATGTCCGCATTGTCCCCCTGGAACGGCTTGATCTGATACCAGAAGGTGTACAACCACAGCCACACCTGTCCCGGGTAGCTTCCGGTCTCGTTCATCATGCCCCACTGTCCGCCGAGCAGGTGCTGCTGCTGCGCACGGGCTGAGAGCACACCGCCGTCGGCCATGAACAGCAGCGGCTTGGTGTAATCGGTCTGGTAGAACTGCTTGCTGGTCAGCAGCGCGCCGTCCAAGCCGCCGGCCTGGGCGAACGTCAGCAGCGAGCTCGTCAACGTCGGCACCGGTCCGTAGTTGCCGGTCGGGACCGAGATCGAACCGTCCGCGTTCACCTTCGCCTTGCCGAGGGCGTTCGTGTACGCGGTCGTCCAGTCTGCCTGGTCCTTCGAGGATGCCGACTGGTAAGTCGAGATCGCGCTCGTCAGTGCCGGCTGTCCGTAGATCGAGCGCAGGGGGGTGAGCACGAAGTCCGTCGTCGTGTTGATTGGATGGCTGACGCCGAGCCACTTCTGAGGGTGGAGGAACGCGATGTGCTGGCCGTCGCCGTTGTGGTTGTAAGGCGGGCCGTAGGTCGCCGTCCCGCTCGTGCCGTCGAGCTCGCTGACCGCGGTGGTGACGAAGTCGACCGGGTCGGTGCGTGACCACTGCTTGATCGTGCTCGGCGCGTCGTCAGGCGATGAGAACAGGATCGTCAGCACGAGCGCGATCGCCAGCACGACGCCGATCGCGATCGAGAACTCCTTGACGAGGTCGTAGGGCCGGTAGCCGCCCTTCCATTCGCGTGCGGCTTCGTCCTCGAGCCTGCGCCGCTCGCGGCGGGTCACGACGACACCGCCTTTGCGTCATCTGCACGATCGCCCGAGGCAGCCACGGCCTTCGCCTGCTGGAGCTCGAACGGGGGCACGACGCCGTTCTTGCGGACCAGCAGCACGTGCCAGACGACGATCGCGATCACTGCGACCGGCAGCAGCAGCACGTGGTAGGAGTACATCTGTCCGAAGTTGGTGAGGTTGAAGAACGAACCGATGCCAATGGAGTTCATCGCGTCCTTGGCCTGCGTCGAGATCCACTGCGCGTCGAAGTTCTGCTGGGAGACATAGCCGGTCAGTGCACAGGGGATCGCCACGAGGAACGTCACGGCACCGGTGATCCAGGTGCGGGTGCGCCCTCCCCTCCAGGCGGCCATCCAGTACTTGCCCCACAGATGGATCACCATGAAGAAGAAGAACAGCTCGACGCCCCACATGTGGATGCTGTTGAAGAAGCGCCCGATGCCGGTGAAGTGCCACCAGCCCGGGCCCTTGAGCGCCAGGATGAAGCCGGACGCGATGATCACCGCAAGCGAGGCGAGCGACAGGACACCGAACACATAGATCCACGACGACACGTACGACGGCTGCTTGTCGGCGAGCAGCTTCTCCGGCGGCAACGCGCTCACGGCGCGTTCGCGCACGGTCTCGGTCCAGGACCGCTTTCCGGCCGATTGCTTGCGGGTTGTGGCGCTCACGATGGCCCTCCATCGCCGTAGTGCTTGGGGAACGGAAGGGCGATCGCCAGCGCGAACACAGCGAGCGTCAGCACAATCACCACGACATTCGACACCGACAACGAGATGAAGTGCCAATGGATGGTGTGCGCAGTGTGATTGAGGTTGAAGATCGCGGCGAACATTAGGGGGATTTTCAACACGGCGCCAGGGGCCACATCCGTAGTCATCCACACCTGGAGACCGAACAAGGGCTGACGCCTCTTGTGGAGTTAAGAGGCGTCAGAGGCTTCTTAGCTAAGGCCGTAAGTAAAGGCTAGGAGCCTCCTAGCTCACGCCCAGAAGTGAAGGTTTAGAGACTCCTTTAGGGGCTCGCGACTGGTAAGTGATGGAATCCGGCGAGTGGCTGGGCGTGGCTGACGCCGCCCGCTCGCCCCGATAGTACTGGTTGGTTGGTACGTGAGGGCGAGCGGGTGGCGTCAGGCGCGTCCAGACGCCGCCGGAGCCGTCGATTACGAAGTCGTGAGCCCTTGGCAAGTCAGTCAAGCGCTCTTGCGGATCGCGGCCGTCGTCGGCAACGTAACGCTGATCGTCGTGCCCGCGCGGGAGCTGGCGATCTGTAGCCGGCCGCCGATCAACGAGACGCGCTCTCGCATCCCGGTCAGCCCGAACCCGCTCGCTGGCAGATCGGGATCGAACCCCTTGCCGTCGTCGCGGATCGACAGCGCGAGCTCGTGCTCGCGCTCGTGCTCGTGCACGGTCACGTCGACGTGGTGCGCCTCCCCGTGGCGGACCGCGTTTGTCAGCGACTCCTGGACGATCCGGTATGCCGCGGTCTCGAGCTCTGAGTCGAAGCGTGCAGCTCGCCTCCCTGACTCGTAGCGCAGATCGATCTCGGACCCGATCTCGACACCGGTCATCGTTCGTGACCGGTCCAACAATGCCTCGAGCGCCGGCCCGAGGCCCAACTCGTCGAGCGCCGCCGGCCGCAGCTCGGTGATCAGCGACCGCAAGTTCGCGATCTCCTGGCCAAGCTGCTCGACGGCCGTTTCCACCGCCCGCTGGAGCGCCGTCGAGTCCTTCGCCCGCCGGGCCGAGGAGAGCAGAACCCGCAGCCCTCCCAGCCCCTGCAAGGTTTCGTCGTGAAGCTCCCGCGCCCATCTGCGGCGCTCCTCCTCCGCAGCCTTGAGCGTCCGCCGGAGGCGATCGCGCTCAACCGATTGCGCGGTCGCGACCGCGGTTGCGGCGCTCGCGGCGGCCCCAAGCAGCATGCGCTCGTCCTCGACAGAGAACTCAGGACCGCCGACACGGTCGAACGCTTCGATGACGCCGAGTTTGACGCCTCGGAACTGAAGCGGCACGAATACTCCCGGACCGAGCCTGCACCCCGAGATCGCCGAGCGCGAATCGCAGCGAGCTCGTCACGTCGTTGACGCGCTCCGGCCGGCCGGCAGACACCACCCTCCCAGCAACAGAACCGCCTCTCGCGACCCGCGTGCCGATGATCCGCCGGGGAATCTCGCCCGCCGTCGCGGCGACGACGAAATCGTCGCCGTCGACCAGCAGGATCGCGACACCGGAGGCCTCCACGAGTGCTCGCGAGCGTTTGACGATCAACTCCAGCACGCGCTCGAGCTGAGTCTCGCCACCGACCGCGCGGGCGATCTCGAACGTCGCCTCCAGCGCGTGCACGGACCGCTCGAGCTCGGCGCGGCGCTGGTCTGTCTGCCGGTACAGGCGCGCGTTCTCGACCGCGATCGCCGCCCACGCCGCGAGCACGACAGCCGACTCCTCGTCTGCTTCCTCGAACTCCCCGCCTTGCTTGTCGGTCAGGTAGAGGTTGCCCCACGCCTCGCCGCGGATCAGGATCGGCACGCCGAGGAAGCTGGTCATCTCTGGATGGCCGGGCGGAAAACCGTACGAGCGGACGTGATCTCCGACGTTCGCCATCCGCAGCGGCTCAGGGTTGGAGATCAGCAGCCCGAGCACGCCCCGCCCACGCGGCAGGTCGCCGATCAGGCGGTGCGCCTCGGGCTCGATCCCGGCGGTGATGAAGTCTGCAAGGTTCTCGCGCGCCTCGTCGAGGATGCCGATCGCGGCATATCTGGCCTGGGTCAGCTCGCGCGCCACGTTGAGCAGTCGCTCGAACACAGCCTCGAGCTCTCGCTCTGCAACCAGCGACCTGCCTGCCTCGATCAAGCGGCGCAGACGCGGCTCATCGAGGCACGACTGCGCGTTCCAATCGATGCTCACTGGTCCGCTGTACCTGATTTCGTCCATGTAGCTCCTCGACCCCAGCTTATGGTAACCGGGGGCGGCTCGGTTGGAAAGCAACCTAAACGCCCGAGCGACCGACCGCAAGCATCGTGCACTCTTCGCCGCGCCAAACTGTGCAGATAACCCCTCAGTCGGCCCTGCTCTGCTTCGACGGTTTCCCAGACGCGATCACCGCGCAGATCGGGGCGGCGAATCGATCAGGCAGGCTGAACGCCTCTACACCGCCAGCGGAGCTCCGCCTCGGAGTCCATGCGCGGGGCGGTCTCGATTCGACGCCACGCGGCGTAGGCGTACGGATGATGGAAGACGTCGTGCGGGTCCTCGCCAGCCGCGACTTGGATCGAGAACGCTCCGCCGTTGCGGGTGTCGGTGACCGCCACCAGGACGCGCCCGTCGTGCTGGCACCACAGCAGCCGCACCTGGATGCCGTCGTTCCAACGCGTGTCGAGCTCGCGCATCGTTGTCAAGATCAGTGCAGTCACCTCATCCTCCGGACCGTTCGACTGGAGGCCGCAGTCTTTCAACAGCCGTAGGGTCTGCCATCCGGGGAAGGCGCGCGACCGCGCGGTGGCGAAGTCCGCTGTGCGCCGCGGATTTTCCGAAACAGCCCCGGCGTGCAGCGGCCGCGACCCTGGACCGCACGCCGGCGCCAAAAACGGGTGCCCCGCCAGCCCTGATCAGGCCGCCAGCGATTCGGTATGTTCGTCGATCGGCCGCGTGGGCGTCTTGATCCCGTGCCAGGCGGCATACGCGAAGGGATGATTGAAGACGTCGAGCGCGTCCTCTCCGTCGCGGATCTCGATCGAGAACGCCTCGCAGCTCCTGGTGTCGGTGACCGCGACCGCCAGACGGCCGTCGTTCTCGCACCACAGAAGCCGGATGTGAACTCCCTCGTTGACCCGGCTGTGCAGCTCTCTCATTGATGCGGGCATCTGGACTGTCATCTTGTCCCGTAATACGGACCGTCCACCCCAGTCTTGAGCGTAGTTCCCCCGGATTCGGGCTCGGACGACGCTCCGATGGCAACCGGGCCGAAGGTGATCGCACAGCGCGCTCGCGGGCAGCTCGACGAGATCCCTTGGGGCCCGGTCAGCGAAACAGCTCGGCGCACAGCTCGGCGAGCTGTGCGATGTCGTGCAGATCGCGATCGCGATCGAGCAGGCACAACGGCGCTCGTTCGTCCAGCGCCACTCGCAGCTGCGCGAGCGCGGCGTGGTCACGCCGAGCGAGCAGCTGAACGTCCGCGTGCGCAGCGGCGACCGCGTTCGCGAGCGGCGCGCCGAGCGCCGGAGCAAGCCGCTGCGCAATCGTCGCGTGGTCGGGATCGCCGGGGTCCAGCGCGTGCACACGATTGACGATCACGCCGGCCCGGCGCATCCCGTTGCGGTGCAGCTCGCGGGCGAAGAAGATCGCCTCGTCGAGCGAGCCCTGCTCCGGCGAAGTCACGACCAGAAACGCCGTCTGGGGATCGGTGAGAAGCCGCTGCACGTCTGCAGCGCGCCGGCGGAAGCCGTCAAGCGACCCGCTTAGCAGACGGAAGAACGTTGTGAGGTCGTCGAGCAGCCCGACGCCCGTGATCCGGCGAACGGTCGCGAACACGATCCCGGCCGCGCGAATCAGATGCCCGGTCGGCGTCAGGAAGATGGCAAGCACGCGACCTTCGAGGAACCCGGTCAGGCGCTCGGGCGCGTGCAAGAAGTCGATCGCACTGCGAGAAGGAGGCGTGTCGAGCACGATCGCGTCGTAGCCGCCCCCGTGCACGATCTCGAACAGCTTCGCGATTGCGGTGTACTCCTGCGACCCGGCCACGGCTGTCGACAGGTGCTCGTAGATCGGATTCGCCAGGATCGCCTGGACGGTGGCCGCATCCGGGGCAAGCAGGGCGATCAGCTCGTCGAACGTGCGCTTGGCGTCGAGCATCATCGCGGACAGCTCTCCGCGAAGCTCGAGACCGCAGGCGCCTAGCCGATCCGGGTCAACGCGGCGCGGCTGGTTGCCGAGCTGATCGAGACCCAGTGCCTCGGCGAGGCGCCGGGCGGGGTCGATCGTGACGACGGCGACCCTCAGCCCCTGCGCGGCGAGACCGATCGCGACCGCCGCCGAGACGGTCGTCTTGCCGACCCCACCAGCACCGGCGCAGATCACGACGCGCTTGCCAGCCAGCCGTGTCGCGAGCTCGCTCACTGCTCCAGGCGCTCCAGCAGGACCGCCAGATGCTCGATCTCGGTGCGGCCGATCTCGCCCATGAACAGGAACGGCAGCGTCAGGACGGCCTCCCCGCGCAGCCCCCTTCGCAGCCGGGAGAGCTGGGCGTGATGCGCTTGCGCGCGACCGTGCAGCCACCGCGCCGAGCTCACCGCGGGGTCATCCACAGCGGCGGCCATGGCCTCGAGGTCCCTGGGGGTGAACGGCGAGGAGACCACCCGATTGACCACGACGGCGGCCAGCTCGATCCCGAGTTGCCGGGAGAGCGCGCCGCGCAGGCTGAGGGTCTCTGTCACCGGCATCTGCTCGGGCGTCGCAACGGCGATCACTTGCGTGCAGCCGGCGTCGGTGAGCGTGCGGTCGATCGCCGCCGCCTGACGCGCAACCGGGCCAACGCGCGCGATCGAGCCGAACGTGCGGGGTGCCGCGAGCAGCCCGACGAGGTTGCCACTCGCCGGCGCGTCGAGCACGACAAGGTCGTACGGGCTCGCGCCGCGCCTGTGCCGCGGGCGCTGGGCGAGCTCCCAGACCTTGCCGATCGTCAACAGGTCGCTCATTCCCGGCGTCGCGGCGACGAACACCTCGAAGGCCCGGCTGCGCGCGAGCAGCGCAGCCGGCAGCGGCCCGGGGACCTCGTCACGAAGGTATTCCTCCATCGCCCGACGGCGGTCGATCGTGACGTGGTGCAGACCCGGGTACGGCTCGGTCTCCCGCAGCGGATCGCCAGCCCGGCCACCGAGCAGCCGCGCGACATCGGCCCGCGCGGCGACCTCGGCGACGATCGTACGCCGTCCGCGTCGGACCTCCGCGACGGCGAGCGCCGCGGCCACGGTGGACTTCCCCACCCCACCCTTACCCGTCACGACGACGAGCCGTTTGCCGGTCACCCGAGGGTCGGGCAACTAATCGTCTCGGAGGGAGGCTGGGCGAAAGACGCAAGCATGGCCGACGCTTGTCGCGCAGCCTATTGCCCGAGCGACGTCGTCGCGCCGGAGGCGATCATGCCTGGACGATATGGGCGTTCTGCGCACGCCGCATCGGGCACATCCCGAGGTGGACATCCGCAGATCTCCGCAACATGACCGCAGCTTTCACCGGTCGCCGGAACCCGGCGGTCGGCCTACGTTGGGTTCATGCCCGCAGCTGGAGGCGATCCTTCCGGCCAGAGTCCGCCTCCCGGCCGGGACCCTCGGGGCGAACGCCACCCGACGGACGATCAATTATTTCTGAACGGGCCCTTAGCGGATTAGCGGCCCAAGCCTGCAAATCGGGATGAGCCGCTAAAAGGGGCTCAGTCCGTAGTCCGCCGCGGTCCAGACCGTGCGATCTTCGGTTGGCAGCCCAATGGTTGGAATTTACATTGCGGCAATGACTCCTGAACGCCTCGAGGAAATGGACGAGCTGCTCGACTCCATCGACTCGATCACCCAATTCTTCGCCGGCGTGAGCCGCTACCGGGTACTCACCGGCCGGGAGGAGGTCGAGCTCGCGAAGCGCATCGAGCACGGAGACCTCGATGCCAAAGACAAGCTGATCACGCACAATCTTAAGCTCGTCATCTCCGTCGCCAAGCACTACCAGGTGAGCACCGACATGGCGCTGCTGGACCTCGTCCAGGAGGGCACGATCGGGCTGATCCGGGCGGCCGAGAAGTTCGATTGGCGCCGCGGGTTCAAGTTCTCGACCTACGCCACGCCCTGGATCCGCCAGGCGATCCAGCGTGGCTTGGCCAACAAGGGACGAGCGATCAGGCTGCCCCCCGCAGTCGAGCAGGTACAACGCAAGATCGCCGCGGCCGAGCGCCGCCTCAGCGACGAGCTCGACCGCGAACCGACGCCAGATGAGATCGCCGCCGCGACGGGACTCGACTGCGCACGCGTGATCGAGATGATGCGCACCGCACGCGTGGTCGCCAGCCTCGACCGGCCGATCGGCGATGGCGACGAGACCACGCTCGGCGCGATGTTGTCCGCCGATACGCCGGACATCGGCGAACAGCTGGAGGCCACGTACGAGCGCGAGCAGGTCCGCCGCGCGGTTGCTGTGATCGCCGAGCCCGAGCGCTCGGTCATACGCCGCCGTTACGGGCTCGACGGCGACACCGAACCGCAGAGCTACGCGGCGATCGCGCGGGCGCTGCAGCTCGACACGTATCGCGTGCGCCGGCTCGAAGCGCTCGCGCTCAAGCGCCTCGCGCAGCGGCCCGAGCTCGTCGGCGTGCGCGCAGCCTAACGGAGGGCGCCGCGGCGGCGCTACCCCGGCCGCACGTCGTCGTACTCGGCCGCAGTCTCTTGCGCGACCCGCTCCCACGGCTCGAGGCGCTCCTCGACGCGCGCGTGCAGCGTCCCCTCGCCGAACCTGCCGTCGGGCCCCCGCGTGCCGGCGGCGATGCGTCGCGTTCCCGTGCGCTGATCGGTTCTGTAATGTGGCGGCAAGATACCGTCCCGTGCGACGGAAGATGGGCGTGGGAAGCGAGTGACCGTGGCCAGCGCAGGCAATCACGTCCCAATTCGGCGGCTGCTCGACGTGGGCCGCGCCCTGGTGTCCGATCTCGACACCGACACGATCCTGCGACGCGTGCTGGATGCCGCGATCGAGGTCACCGGCGCGCGCCACGCGGCGCTCGGGGTCCTGGACGAGAGGCGCAACGAGCTGGCGCAATTCTTCAGCGCCGGCATTGACGAAGACGCGCACCGCGCGATCGGCGGCCCGCCCCGGGGCCGCGGCGTGCTGGGCGTGCTGATCAGCGACCCGCGACCGCTGCGCCTGGCCGACGTCTCAGACCATCCGCGCAGCTACGGCTTCCCCGAGGGCCATCCGCGGATGGGGGCGTTCCTCGGCGTCCCGGTAATGATCCGCGGGCAGGCGTGGGGCAACCTGTATCTGACCGACAAGGAGGGCGGGGGACAGTTCACCTCCGAGGATCAGGAGGCGGCGGTGATCCTGTCGGAATGGGCGGCCGCGGCGATCGAGAACGCCCGCGTGTACGAGCGCAGCGAGCAGCGGCGCAAGCAGCTCGAGCAGGCGGTGCGCGGACTCGAGGCGACGCGCGACATCGCGATGGCGATCAGCACCGTCGCGCGCTTGGACCACGTGCTGGAGCTGATCGTCAAGCGCGGACGGGCGCTGGTCGACGCGCGAGCGGTGCTGATCATGCTGCGCCAGGGTCCCGACCTCGTGGTTGCCGCAAGTGCCGGCTACGCGCAGGACGTGCGCGGGCATCGACTGCCGGTTTCCGAGTCCACGTCGGGGCAGGTGCTCGAGCGCGGCCGCCCCGAGCGGATCGCCGACGTCACGTCCCGGCTGCGGATCACGCCCTCCGAGCTCGGCGTCTCGGACGCGCACACGGCGTTGCTCGTGCCGATGGTCCTGCGCGGCAGCGGCGTCGGGGTGCTGGCGGCGTTCGATCGCGGCGATGACAGCGCGCCGTTCACGGAGGCCGACGAGCAGCTGCTGCAGACGTTCGGAGCGACGGCGGCGAACGCCGTCGCACTCGCCCGCAGCGTCGAGGCGGACCGGCTGCGGAGCTCGATGGCGGCCGCCGATGCCGAGCGCGGGCGATGGTCCCGCGAGTTGCACGACGACACGCTGCAGGTGTTCGGCGGCCTGCGGGTGCTGCTGTCCGGAACGCTGCGGCGCGGCGATCCGAGTCGCTACGAGGGTGTGATGCGAGACGCGATCGAAGCGATCGAGCAGGGCATCGAGAGCCTGCGAGCGATCATCGCCGACCTGCGCCCGGCCGCCCTCGACGAGCTCGGTCTGCGGCCCGCACTCGACACGCTGCTTGCACGACGTCGAAACGGAGGGCTGGAGATCGAAGCCGAGCTCGAGCTCCCCGATCGGAGCGCCGGCGACAGCGCGCTCGATCCCGAACTCGAAACCACGATCTACCGATTCGTCCAGGAGGCGCTGACCAACGTGGTCAAGCACTCGCACGCGAACAGAGTTTGCGTGGCGGTGCGTGCCGGCGAGGACGAGGTCGCGATCGAAGTGCGAGACGACGGCGTCGGGTTCGACACCGGAGCGGCAACCGAGGGCTTCGGACTGGCCGGCATGAGAGAGCGCGTCTACCTGGCGGGCGGGACGCTTGAGATCGAGTCCGGCGACCACGGGACACAGGTTCGCAGCCGGCTCGCGACCCGCTATCGCGATCCCGCGGGCACAACAAGCTCGGCTCCACAGCGAGCGGCGTCGTAGCGCCCGGCCCGAGGCCTACTGAGACTAGACCTAGCGAGGGCGCTCGAGTGCTTCCAGGCTCGCCGCCATCCTGCGGCTCATGAAGCGCTCGCCACGGGCGGCATTGCGGACGGCGTCCCCCAGCTCGACTTCAGCCGTGTCCTTGAGCACGAACCCGATCGCGCCGGCGTCCAAGGCGCGCTTGGCGAAGGCAGGGCTGTCCTGCATCGTCAGGCACACGATCTGCATACCGGGCTCCCGCACGCGCAGGGGAGCGATCGCGTCCAGACCCGAGCCGTCGGGCAGCAGCAGGTCGAGCACCAGCACGCGCGGGCGATGTCGACGCACGTCCCTCAGCGCGGTCGCGAGATCGCCCGCCTCGGCCACCACCTCGATGTTCTGCTCCTGCGCCAGCAACAGCCGCAGGCCGCGTCGCATCGTCTTGTGGTCCTCGACGATCACGACCGTGATTGGCACGTCTGACGGCGCGGTGGCCCGCGCGCCGGCACCCTGGATCAGCTGAAGCCCTTGACGCATGAGATCACCTTAGTTCGCAGCGCACGGCGCATCTTCCGGGCAAACGGCCTGACCTGTTGCGGCAAAGTACGACAGCACGACACGCACCCCTCCCGAGCACAGCCAGTGGTTGTCACGCTGGTGGGCGAGCGGGCGTTGCGCGAAGCGACCGGCCGCGCTCGCCGACGTCGCTCGCCGGCTCGCCGGCGCCTGTGCTGCTGGCGCAGGCCGCGTGATCGACATACCGGGTTGGCGCGGGCGCGGCCCGTTCTGGCGAGGCTGGATGCCGATCGGGCCGCGGCCGCAACGCACTGACACCCACCGCGCGCGCGGTGGGTGGTGGTTATTGGGATGTGTTACAGGTGATGTGACACGCCGCCGGAGCAGCCGGAGCGACGATGCCGGGGGGAATCGTGAGCGGCGGCGCGGCTCCGACTTCTCATGCAATGACGTCGGGAGTGCGTGTCTGGACGAATGCTGCTTCGAGCTCGAGCGGCAGCCGCCTAAAGTCGCAACCATCTGCCAGCCAGCGAGCGAGGCGCTCCTGCAGCGCGTCGCTGGTCCTGCGCCCGGGCCCGAGGAGATCGCACAGCTCGCGCATCCGCCACCTGGTGCGCGGTGCGCAGCGACGGCGCACGGAGTCGTAGCGTCCGCCCAGCGCACCGCGCCACAGCCCCTCGTCGGCTGCGCTCAACTCTTCGGCTAGCAGCGAAGCCCACCGCCGTGACGCGAGCGCCAGCAGCCGCTGGCGAAGCTGCTGCGCGCTCGGGCGATCACACGATGCGAACGCGACGAGCACCCGCGCCTTCTGAAGCTCGGCGTTGTTCCATGCCGGCGGTGCGGAGCGCAGCCCGAACCACGCCCACACGCGGGCCGCGCCAGCGTGCGCCGAACGCTGCGCTTCGCCGACTGCGGTGTCGACGAGGCGCTCGAAGTCGGGCAGCCGCGCGAGCAGCGATCTGATCTCGGCCGTGTCGAACGGCTGGTCTGCGCGCGCGCCTCGCAACATCGCCACGGCCGCTGCCGCCGCGGCGAACGCCTCGTCCAGCGCCGCGGGCGAGCCCCCGGCCTGATGACGGGCTAGCGCCGCGTGCAACGCGGCAACCGCCGCAGGCGCGGCCTCGTCCCCGGCTGCTTCCTCCACGGCGCGCTCCTTCAGATCTGGTTCGGCTCGGTCCTTACTCGAACCTAGCCTACGAGCTCACGCACCGCATCGGCGCAAAGCCCCGCGACGCCATCCGTAAACGCACGGATGCTGATCGGCAGCCGGCCCGTCAGACCCGTCAACCGCCAGCAGCGCTACGAACCGCGTGACGATGTCGTGGTCTTGCGCGTGCGGGACGGAGTCGCCTTCTTCGCGGCAGTGCTGGAGTTAGTCGCCTTCTTCGCGGCAGTGCTGGAGTTAGTCGCCTTCTTCGCGGCAGTGCCGGAGTTCGCGGAGTTCGCAGCGTTTGCCGAGCGAACCGTTGTCGAGCGTGCAGCCGCCGGTGTGCGCGAGCGGGTCGCGCGACTCGTGCTCGCCCGGGATGTTGCACTCACACCGGCTCCCGAAGCGACTGCCGTGGCCAGCTTCTCGAGGTCCTTGATCACGTCGCGATTGGTCTTCTGCGCATCGCGACGCAGCGACGTCAACGCCTTCGTAAGATCTCTGTAGGCGCTCTTGGCGCCTTTGCCGCTGTCGCGTCCGAGCGCTTGCAGCGCTTGGCTCGCGTCGTCGAGCGCCTTCTCCCAACGCTTGATCGAGCGCTCGACCTCGCGACGGGCGCTCGCCGGTGTCGGCGCCGCCGCGCCGGCGCGGCTGGATGCGCGAGTGGTTTGCTTCTTGGCTGGTGGCATTACGGTCTCCTTCGTCGACTGCACCTATAGCTGGCGGCAAGGAGTTACGCAACCGCGAACAAACGGTGGGCGCAAAGTTGCAGCTCTCCTATCGGCGGCCAGCTTACGCGCGTGAACCCCCGGGTTGCAAGCGTCAGTAGCCTGCCAGGCGCACAAACGCACCAATCCCGGATGAATCATGCCGCCCAGACTGACACTGTCAGGTCATGTCCCATGACCACATTCGCCCCGTTTGGCTCGCGATCCTGAGCGCGGCGATCCTGTCGCTCGCAATCGCGCGGGTACGTTCGACGGTGTCTTCTTGAGCGGCATCGTGGCGGTCGTACTGGTGGGGATCACATGAGCAACCGGTTCGTGGTCGACCTTCACTGCCACGTGCTCCCGGGTATTGACGACGGCGCGCGCGATCTCGACGACGCGATCGCGATGGCGCGCCAGGCGCAGAACGACGGCATCGCCGCGATCTGCGCGACGCCGCACATCCGCTCCGACCACGACGTTCGCATCACCGAGCTGCCCGCACGGCTCGCACAGCTCGCTGCGGCAGTCGCGCACGCGGGCTGCAGCACGCAGATCCTGTCCGGCGGCGAGGTGTCGGTGAACGCGCTTGCGAACCTCGACGACGACGAGCTGACGGCCGTGACACTGGGCGGTTCGGGAAGGTGGATCCTGCTCGAGCCCGCGACCGGGCCGCTCGACGACCGCCTCGATGCCGCCGTCGACGATCTGCGCGCGCGAGGCTTTCGGGCGCTGATCGCACATCCCGAACGCCATCCCGCACCCGACCTCGTGCAGCGGTTGCGGCGACTCGCCGTACACGGCGCGCTCGTGCAGACGACCGCGGCTTTCCTCACCGAGGCCTCATCCGGTCCGGCGATGGCGGCACTCGCACGCGCCGGCGTGCTGCATGTGCTGGGCAGCGACTCGCACTCCTCGCTGGCCGGCCGGCCGGTCGCGCTGTCCGGCGCGCTCGACGTGCTCGGCACCATCGACACGGTCGCAGCTCACCTCGAGTGGATCGCGCGCACGGCGCCCGCGGCGATCCTCCGCGGCGACGAGCTCACACCGCCGTTCTAAGGGAGCCCTAAGGGCCCGTTCAAGAATTATTGGCGGTTTTGACGGCGTCTGGACGCCCCTGGCGCCACCGGCTCGTCCTCAAATACTCCCGGTATGATCGGGCCGAGCCGGCGGCGCCAGACACGCCCAGCCACTCGTCAAATCCCGCCACTAATTCTTGAACGGGCCCTAAGCCGAAGTTTAACTTCGGTCTCGGCGCTTCTCGCCGACCGGACTTGCGGCGGGGAGCGCGATCCACACCTCACGCCGCCGCTGCGGGCTCACCGAGCGCGCGAACCGCAACCTGCGCGCTCAGCTCCTCGACCGCCGCCCGGCGACCGGTACCGAGTCCGTGACGCAGAAAGTTGACCGAGCCGGCAGCGGCGCCCAGCACCAGCGAGTCGCGCAGCGGCAGGCCGCGCGCCATGCCGGCGGCGATCGCGCCGGTCATCGTGTCACCACATCCCTCGCGAAAGCCGCGTGGAAAGCGCGGCGGGACGACCTCGAACGGCTCACCGTCGCACGGCAGCACGAGGATCGGCGCGTCGGCGCGCGTCACCGCGACCGCGCGAGCGCCCGCATCCTGGAGCCGGCGCGCGGCCAACAGCGCCCGCGGCCCGTCGACCGGCGCGCGCACGTACTCCGCAAGCTCCCACTCGTTGAGCTTGACCAGATCCGGCCCGTGCGGCAGCGTACGGTCCAGCCGGGGGCTGGACAGGTCGACGACGACGGGGACGCCTGCCGCACGCACATCGGCGACGAGCGTGTCGTAGACCTCGTCGGGGAAGCCTTCGGCGGGGTAGGGATTGCAGACCACGAGCAGCTCGCTGTGGAGCGCGGCCGCACAGGTGGCAGCCACGAGATCGTCAATTGCGTGGCGATGCGGTGCTGCTCGCAGCGCCGCGGCCACGAGCCGGGGCCCCCCATCGCGGCGATCGAACACGCAGCTGCCGTTCGAGTGCGACATCGCGACGATGCGCCGTTCACCGGGCAACGCCAGCAGGAGCGGCATCAGCATCGTTCCCGTCTCGCCTCCCACCATGCAGCAGAGGACCGGCCACGCCCCGAGCTCGGCGACCATCGTCGTCACCCACGGACCTTGACCGCCGGCGTGGAAGTGCACCTCGGCACCGGCATCACGCGCCTCGATCGTGACGTTCAGCAGCGGATCCGGTCCGAACACCGTTACGCGCGGACGCTCGGGGGAACTTGCCGTAGTCATCACGTCCATCGTGGACGATCGGCGCCCCGCTCCCATCGGTGGAAAACCACACGGCTATGCCGTGCTCACCCGCAACGCCAAGGCCTCGGCGAGCGTCGCGGCGATCAGCTCGTCCAGCGCCGACGCGACGCCCTCGCTGAGTGCCGCGCCCACCTCGAACCGGGCGCCCTCGACGCCGTACACAATCACCCGGCCCGGGAGCGTGCCGAGCACCCGCGCCAGCTCGATCGCCTCGGCCGCGCCGATCGCGTGGCTGGAGCTGCGCCGCAGGGCCGCCGGCAGGGCGACGTCACTGGCATCAATGCGATGCACCGTGCCCGGTGCCGCGCCCGACGCAACAGTGTCGACGAGCACGACCGCGTCGGCGCCGTCCCACAGCTCGTGCAGCTCGATCGCTTCTCCCTCGTGCGTCGCCAGCGTGATCGACGCCGGCAGCTGTCGCTCGCGCAGGCGCCGGACTGCCTCAAGCCCGGCCGCGTCGTCGCCGCGCAACTGATTGCCCATGCCGATCACCACGACCCCAGGCGGCATCGATTACGTACCGTGCACCGTCAGCTGGAGGGAATGCGTCGCACAGCGTGTGCGTAGAATCGTACGCGCTGGCTGAGTTGCAACTGCGTTGTGACTACTCGGCGCCTGCCCTACTGCTAGTTAGGGCCCTTAGTTTAGTGATCATCGACGGTCCAGCTGCGGATAAACACTGAAGACGGTTACGCGCGTTGGGCGGATGACGCTCCGACGAGCGGTTCACTACCTTCCACGACACCAACGCACGACGAGGAGGCGAGACCATGTCCACGATCCAGCCAGGTCACGGCAGCTATCTGCTGCCGTCGCTGGAGCACGCCACGGTGGCCGATGCGATGCATCCTGGGATCCTTGCCTGCGACCCGGACGCTCCCGTGACCGAGATCGCGCGGATGATGGCCACCCACCACGTGCACTGCATTGTCGTGATGGGCATCTCCCATGAGGACCACCGCGAGGCGCTCGTCTGGGGCATCATCTCCGACCTGGATCTGGTCCGAGCGGGCATCCGCTCCGGGGCCGAGCAGACCGCCAAGGAGATCGCGCTGGAGCCGATTGCAATGGTCGATCCGACGACGCCGCTGCGCCAGGTCGCGGAGCTGATGGCGACCCACGGCGCGAGTCACGTAGTGGTCGCCAACCGCGAGACGCAGCGCCCCGTAGGGATGATCTCGACGCTCGACATCGCCGGCGTGCTCGCGTGGGGTGAAGCCTGACAGCGGACCGGGGCAGCCGGCGGCGCGCCGCGGCGGTGCGTATTACTACGGATCGCGACTAGCTGCTGGACCGGATGTATTGATCCGGGCAACGTCCTAGCGTCCTGGCGTCGCACTAAATCAAAGCAGAGCTGCGTCGCGTCGGTCGGCCTGCGTGAGTCAGGAGGAGGATTGTGAGTAACCGGTTTTCGAGCGCGGATGCGGCCTGGCTTCACATGGACCGCCCGACCAACCTGATGGTGATCAACTCGGTGCTGCTGTTCGACGAGCCGGTCGACTGGGAGCGCGTAAAGCAGATCATGCAGACGCGAATCGTCGATCGCCACCCCAGGTTCCGCCAGCGCCCGGTCGAGAGCCGCCTGCCAGTCCGCCCGCCCAACTGGGTGGACGATCCTGACTTCGCGCTCGAGCACCACATGCATCACCGCGCGCTGCCCGCACCCGGCGATCGCGCGACGCTGCAGGAGCTGGTCGGCGACCTGATGACGGTGCCGCTGGACCGCAACCGGCCGCTGTGGCATACGTATCTGGTCGACGGGTTCGGCGACGGCGCCGCGATGATCAGCCGGATCCACCACTGCATCGCGGATGGGATCTCGCTTGCGCGTGTGCTGCTGGAGATGACCGACTCGCACCCGGAAGCGGGGATCGCGCCGCCGCGCCCGTCGAGACCCAGTCGCGCTCGCGCCGGCGCGCTGACCGAGGTCGCACGGGTCGGGACGACGGTTGCGCGCATCGGGGCGGCCGCCGCGCGCCAAGGCGCTCAGATCGTCACGTCCCCCTCCCATGCCGCCAGCCTGGCCGGCGCGATCGGCCGCGACGGCGCAACGGTCGTGCGGCTCGTGCTCACGCCCGCCGACGCGGCGACGGCGATCAAGGGCGAGCCGGGACTGAGCCGTCGTGTCGCATGGACCTCTCAACTGCCGCTCGACGACGTCAAACTGATCGCGGAGGCCAACAACGCCACCGTCAACGACGTACTGCTGGCCGCCGTCAGCGGCGCGCTGCGCCACTACCTGCAACACCGTGGCAGCGCGGTGGGAGAGATCCAGGCGCTGGTTCCCTACAACCTGCGACCACTGGACAAACCGGTCCCGCGCGAGCTCGGCAACAAGTTCGGGCTCGTGTTCCTGCCGCTGCCGGTCGGAACGAGCGGCAGCTACCGCCGCCTGGTCGAGGTGCACAAGCGCATGGAGGAGATCAAGCACTCGCGGGACGGCGCGGTCTCCTACGGGCTGTTGAGCGTCATGGGGCTGACACCGAAGCCGTTGGAGCGGCGCATCATCGACCTGTTCACGGCCAAGGGCACCGCCGTGATGACGAACGTGCCCGGCCCGCCGGAGCCGATCTACATGGCGGGCACACCGCTGCGGACCGTGCTCGTGTGGGCGCCGACCTCCGGTCACATCGGCATGAGCGTGGCCATCTACAGCTACCGCGGCGAGGTGACGGTCGGGCTGATGGTGGACGCGACGCTGGTCCCCGATCCGGACGCGATCGTCTCCGAGCTCGAACGCGAGCTCGAGGTGCTCGCGCGCCTGCGCACGACGCGCCAGCACAAGCTGGGCCGGCGCCGGCAGCAGGCCGGGCGGATCCCAGGCAGGCAAACACGGAAGGCGAATTCCGCCGCGTAAGGCTTTCCGCGGGAGCCCTAAGGGCGCGGGAGCGCTAAGGGGTCACTGCGGTCAAGATGTGCGGGTTTCCCGCAACCGTCGTGCAGTTCGCCGCGGATGGCGGCGGCTCGGCGCGAGCCTACCTTGACTGCTTACCACGACGACGCCAGGGAGCGCGAGATGACGACCGCACAGCCCGATCCACACGCCCAACGCCCTCGGCACCCGTTCCGCGGCTTCGATCAGTCCGCCGTCCGGTTGTTCGGTGCCGATCTGCGGCTCATCTACGGCATGGCAGTGCCGATCCTGATGATCGTCGGCCTGATCATCCTGCTGGCCCTGACCCCGACGACCTGGTTGGTGATCGCGATCCTGCTGCTGGAAGTCGTGGCCCTCGGCGTCGTCGTGTCCGGTCTCTTAGGGATGCTCAACGAGTACGAAGACGACGAGATCAGCTGACGCACCGGGCGCGCCGTCCGCGATCGCCGCGCGGCGCCTCTCAGCAGGGTAGTCTCCGTGGCTCCCGGATAGGGTCAAGCCACGGCCATGGCGACCGACGAACCTGCGAGCACTGAAGGAAACGGCGGAGCGTCGCCGCCGGTGCGGATCGTGCTCGCGGACGACCACCAGGTCGTCCGCCGCGGCCTGCATCTGCTGCTCGACAGCGAACAGGGCTTCGAGGTCGTCGCCGAGGCCGGCGATGTCGAGACCGCCCGCCGCTACGTCCGCGGGCATCATCCAACCGTCCTGGTGCTCGACCTCAACATGCCGGGCGGCTCGTCGCTGGAGGCGATTCCCCAGCTGCGCGCGGAGTCGCCCGACACGCAGATCGTCGTCTTGACGATGCAGGACGAGCCGTCATTCGCGCGCGAGGCGCTCGGCGCGGGCGCACTCGGCTACGTGCTAAAGGAGGCCGCCGACAGCGAATTGGTGGAGGCGGTGAGGCGCGCGGCGTCCGGCGAGATCTATCTCAATCCAAGGCTCGGCGCACGGATCGCGGCGGAGCCGCCGCCCGGTCCCCCGGACGACCTCACCGAGCGCGAGGTCGACGTATTGCGGCGGATCGCGCTCGGGTACACCAACGCGGAGATCGCCTCCCAGCTCTACCTCTCCGTGCGGACGGTCGAGACTCACAGGCAGCACATCCAGCAGAAGCTGCGCCTCGCGACGCGGGCCGAACTCGTCCAGTACGCGCTGTCGCGCGGCCTGCTCGAGACCAAGTAGTGATGTTCCGCAACATCCTCGTTGCAATCGACGGCTCCACCCACGCCGAGCGCGCGCTCGCCGAGGCGGCCGATCTGGCGCAGCGCAACAACGCCACGCTGACCGTCATGACGAGCGTGCCGGACCCCGCGTCGTGGCTGCTCGGCGGTGCCGCGTACACCGGCGGGGTCGACTTCGAGGCGCTCGGTCGGGAAACCGAGCAGGAGTACGCGAGGCTGCTCGACGATGCCGTGGACAGCCTCCCCCAGGATCTGTCGGTCAGGAAGGTGCTGGCGCACGGGCGGCCGGGGCAGACGATCCTGGATCGGCTGCACAGCGGCGATCACGATCTCGTCGTGATGGGCTCACGCGGCCGCGGCGAGGTGCGAGCGGTGCTGCTCGGAAGCGTCAGCCACCAGGTGCTGAACAGGAGCCCCGCCGCTGTGCTGATCGTGCACGCGGCGACGGCCGACTCTTAGGGCTCCCGCGGCGGGAGCCCTTAGACCCCCCCTGGCACATCCACCACCGGTCGTGCATCCCCCACTAGCTAGTAGCTAGCTAGGCGAACAACCGCGGGTCTGCCGTCGCGATCCCGTGAACCCCCAGGCCCCGCAGCGACTCGATCGCCTGGCGCTCGTTCACCGTCCACGCGTACAGCCGGCTCCCGCGACCCTCGACATCCGCCAGCAGGCTCGCATCGACGAGGCGGTGCTGAGCCATCAGCGCATCCCAACGCCGAGCCGCAAGCCCAGCCAGGACCTGTGCGCGCCAGCCGTCCCACCGGCGGCTGAGACGTGCAAGCCGCCCACCGATCGAGATCCCCGTGCGCGCTCGCGGCTCGAGCGCTCGCACGCGGTCGAGCACGGCCGGGACCTGCGAGGAGATCAGCGTGCGCGCGAGCAGGTTCGCGCACGCCAGCTCGTCGAGCAGCGCCGCCTCGCAGCCGACGTGCTTGACGTCGACGTTCAGCTCGAGGTCGCGAAACCGGCGCGCGGCGAGATGCGCGAGCGCGTCATGCAGGCGCACGTTGCGGCCGCGGCGGGCGTGCAGCACCGTGTGCGCGAGCACCAGCTCGCCGCGCCATCCCCGGACGTCGAACTCGACCATATCGACCCCGACCTGCTGCGCGACGTCGAATGACGCCAGCGTGTTGGCCGGCGCGAGAGCGCTCGCGCCGCCGTGGCCGATCCGCTGACAGACGTGCAGGCTCACAGACCCAAAGATGCCACGTCACGCAACCGGTGAGCCGCTGCGGACAATCACGTAATCGTGCGGAAATACCCGGATGCCAGCGGCAGCGTGGTCTGAGAGTCTGTGTCGCCATGGCTACCCCCACGATCGACGACACGGCCGCCGCAGGCGGCGAATGGGCCTCGCGGCTCGACGGTTTTGTACAGAGAGCCCGCGACGCAGCCGCAGCGCTACGCCAGCTCGACCAGGAGGCGGTCGACCGGATCGTCTGGGCGATGACCGTCGCCGGGCTTGAGCACGCAGTCGAGCTCGCCGAGCTCGCGATGGAGCAGACGCACTTCGGCGTGCTCGAGGACAAGGTCCTCAAGAACTACATCGCGACCGAGTTCCTCTATGACTACCTGAAGGACAAGAAGAGCGTCGGCGTGATCGACGAGGATCGTGAACGGGCGATCCAGTACGTGGCCGAGCCGATCGGCGTGGTGCTGGCGCTGCTGCCGATCACCAACCCAACTTCGACGGCGCTGTTCAAGTCGATCGTGTGCACGAAGACGCGCAACGCGATCATCATGCGGCCGTCCGCGATTGCGGCGGGCTGCGCGATGCGCTGCGCCGAGGTGCTGCAGGAGGCCGGCGAGGCCGCCGGCCTGCCCCCGAACGCACTCCAGGTGATTCCCGATCCCACGCTCGACGTCTCGCAATACCTGTTTCACCATCCGGGCGTCGACTTCATCTGGACGACCGGCGGACCGAAGGCGGTCGCCGCGGCGAACGCGGCGGGCAAGCCGTGCCTCAGCGTCGGCGCCGGCAACGCGCCGGTGTACGTGCACAGCAGCGCTGACATCCGGATGGCGGTCATGGACATCCTCATCTCCAAGACGTTCGACTCGTCCGTGATCTGCCCGGCCGAGCAGACGTGCGTCATCGACGCGTCGATCTACGACGCGGTGATGGCCGAGTTCCAGCGGATGGGAGCGCGGCTGATCACCGACGAGCAGACCGCCGCCCTCGCCGCCCAGTCGTTCGACGCCGACGGCAAGATGCAACTTCAGGCGCTGGGGCAATCGTGCGTCAACCTCGGTGCCCTGGCGGGGTTCACCGCCAGCCCCGAGGACAAGGTGCTGCTCGCGCCTCTGCCAACCGACCTCGAGGGGCTCGCCGCGCATCCGTTCATCGCCGAGAAGCTGATGCCGGTGCTGGGCGTTGTGCGCTCGCCCTCGGTCGAGCATGCGATCGCGGCGTGTGAGACCGTCACACACCACGGCGGGCTTGGCCACACCTCGGCCGTGTACGCGACCGACGACGGCGTCGTCGACCGGTTCGCGAAGGCCATCCAGACCGGCCGGATCCTCGTCAACGCACCCACGGCCGTCGGCGCGCTCGGCGGTGTCTACAACTCGATGACCCCGACGTTCTCGCTCGGTTGCGGGACCTGGGGCGGCTCGAACACGACCGACAACGTCAACTACCGCAACCTCATGAACATCAAGGCCGTCTCGCGCCGCCAGACCCCGCCGCAGTGGTTCCGGGTGCCCTCGGACACGTACTTCAACCCGGGCTCGCTGGCAAGCCTCAGCGAGCTCGAAACCCGGCAGCCGATCATCGTCACCGACGGCCCCACAGAGGCTCGCGGCGTCGCCGACCTGATCCGCAAACAGCTCAACAGCTCCGGGGTCCCCGTCTTCTCAGGGATCGAGCCGGAGCCGACCGAAGAGCAGATCCGCGCCGGCATCACGATGCTGGAGCGGATCCAGGCCGACGCGATCATCGCGGTCGGCGGCGGCTCGGTGATGGACGCCGCCAAGGCGATGCGGCTGTTCCACGAGAGCCCGCAGCTGACCCTGCGCGAGCTATCGCTGCCGTTCCTTGACGCACGCAAGCGAATTGCCAGTTTCCCGCAGATCAAGCACTCGCTGCGGCTGGTGGCGATCCCGACGACGGCCGGCACCGGCTCCGAGGTCTCGCCGGCAGCGGTGATCAGCGTCGGTCAGCGAAAGGTCACGCTGGTCGACTACACGCTGCTTCCCGACATGGCGATCGTCGACCCGACGCTGCACCTCACGATGCCGCCGGTGATCACCGCCGACACCGGCATCGACGCGCTCACCCACGCCCTCGAGGCCGTCGTCTCGATCTTCGCCTCGCCCTTCACGGACGCGTTCTGCATGCAGGCGGTGAACCTGATCTTCAGCTCGCTGCCGCGGGCCTACAAGCACGGCTCAGACATCGAGGCGCGCACCGCGATGGCGAACGCGGCGACGATCGCGGGGCTCGCGTTCTCGAACGCGTTCGTGGGACTGAACCACGCACTCGCCCACGCGGTCGGCGCGCGCTTCAACATCGCCCACGGTCGCGCCAACGCGATCTTCCTGCCGCATACGCTGCGCTACAACGCCTCGCTGCCGAGCAAGTTCATGCCGGCGCCCGGTTACTCTGCGTACATCGCGCCAGAGAAGTACGCGCAGGTCGGGTGGGTGCTCGGGCTCGGCGGCAAGACCGAGGAGACTCGCCGCGAGCGCCTGTTCACGCGCGTCGACGAGCTGCTCGACGAGGTCGAGGAGCCACGGTCGCTGGCGGCGATCGGCATCTCGAGGGACGAGTTCACCGCCGCCCTGCCGGACCTCGCGCGCGCCGCGTTCGCCGACCCGAGCATCCGCACCAATCCACGGATCCCAATGGTGCAGGAGATCGTGTCGCTGCTCGAGAAGGGCTACGGCGGCTGACCGGAGCTGCGTCGCTTGGGCACAGCTGGGACTACGCGTTCACCTCGCTGAAGCACCAATAGCCAGCCACCCCTGACGCTGTGGGCCCTACCGCCGGCTGATGGCTCGGTCCAAGCTCGCACCTTGGCCGCCGCCAAGCGCCGAGGACTTCGGACCCGGTTCAGCCGCTCAGCTGCACCCCGTCCTCGAGCTCGAGCGGCTTCTCCGTGCTCACCTGCACCGATCCGCGCACGACGACCCGAGCGCCGAACGTCACATCGCCATGCACGACCAGCCGCTGCGCGTCACGCAGCGACGGCGCACCATGCGGAAAGCGCGACTCGAACTCGTCCAGCAGCCGGTAGAACCGCTTGTCGAGCTCAACGTAGGGGAGCTTCGACGCCCGCTCGGGCAGCGGCTCAACGGTCATCCGATCGGTCAGGGTGTACACGTCCGAGCGCAACACCAGCAGGTCGTCGGTGCTCTTCACCGGGACGAAGCGAGTGCGCGCAACGCGCAGCACCTGTGCCCCGGCAAAGCTCTCGATCGCCGCTCCCATCGCGCTCTCGAGCTGCACCACCTGCGGCGAGCTGGGGTCGCGGGGGTCGACGGTCTTGCGGTTGACGATCAGCGGCAGCTCGAGCACTCCGTCGCGCTGCTCGAGCGTCTGCGCCAGCGCACGCAGATCGATCCAGAGGTTGTTGGTGTTGTAGTAGCGCCAGCGGCGATAGTCGCGGAACGACTCCCCGTCCTCGGGCGGCGTCTGGGCCGTCTCGCGCAGCACCAGCTGACCGTCATCGCGCCGGCGCGCGATGTGGCCGCCCTTGCGATCCGCCTCGGTCCCCTCGACCACCTCCATTAAGAACGGTATCTGCTGCGATGCGAGGTGTGCGGCGATCCGCGGGTCGAGCGTCGCCCCGAGGTTGTCGGCGTTGGAGATCATCGCGTACTCGAACCCGCGCTCGAGCAGGTCCGCGAGCATGCCGGAGCGACGCAGTGCGCCGTAGACGTCACCGTGGCCGGGCGGACACCACTCGAGTGACGGCTCCGCCGGCCAGCTGACCGGCGCGAGCGACTCGGCCTCGAGCTTGGGGATCATGCTCTGCAGGAAGTCGGGCGCCAAGCCGGCGTCGAGCTCGGGATGCTGTCGCAGCGCCTCGAGCGTCTCGCGCCGAGTCGCTTCGCTGTCCATCAGGATGAGCGGCAGCCCGATGCCGTGGCGCCGGCGCAGCTCGAGCGTCTGACCGATGATGATGTCCAGGAACGAGTGGCCGTCGCGTGCCTCCACGAGCGACTTGGGGTTGCGCAGGCCCATCGTCGTCGCCAGGCCACCGTTGAGCTTGATCACCGCGACGCGCTCGAGCGCCGTGGCGACGTCCGCGTCGGGCAGGTCCTCGAGCTTCGGGACCTCGCCTGCCGGATCGAGGTCCGCCGTCGCCAGCATCACGGGCCGGCCCTCGACGAGCCGCTCGTAAGCGCTGCGCAGGTTGCGGACCGCCTCTTCCGGTTGTCCCGCCGCTCGCATCTTCTGCTCCGCTGCGTTCAGGCCGTCGCTGCTCATCGGCACGCATTCTGCCCGATGTGAAGGGTCGATTGCCGCCGCCCCAAATCTTCGGGTTAAGGGCCCGTTCAAGAATTAGTGGCGGGATTTGACGAGTGGCTGGGCGTGTCTGGCGCCGCCGGCTCGGCCCGATCATACCGGGAGTATTTGAGGACGAGCCGGTGGCGCCAGGCGCGTCCAGACGCCGTCAAAACCGCCAATAATTCTTGAACGGGCCCTGAGGGCTCCCACGGAAGCCTGAGTCAGGGTGGCTGCCCGTAGTACGCGCCCGGCCCGTGCTTGCGCTCGTAATGCTTGTCGCGTACCGCATCGGCCAGCAGCACGGGGCCGGGCTCGAGGAGCATCGTGAGCAGCGCGATCCGGGCGACCTCCTCGAGCGTGACCGCGGTCTGCACGGCGCCAGCGGGATCGCTGCCCCAGCAAAACGGGCCATGCCCGCGAACGAGCGCACACGGAGACTCGAGTGGACCGTGCTCGGCGACGGCCTCGACGATCACCGTGCCGGTTGATCCCTCGTAGTCGGAGGCGACCTCCTCGTCGGTCAACGCCCTGCTCAGCGGGATCGGGAACGCCGACAGGTCGGCGTGTGTGGTGCCCAGCACGGGGATCTCCCGCTGCGCCTGCGCCCACGCCGTGGCCCAAGTCGAATGCGTGTGAACGACGCCGCCGATCTGCTCGAACGCCCGATACAGCGCTAGGTGCGTCGGCGCGTCGGTGGACGGCCGCCGGTTGCCCTCGACGACCTCGCCGTTGAGATCGACGACCACCATGTCGGCTGCGGTCATCGCGTCGTAGGACACGCCGCTTGGCTTGATCACCACCATTCCTTCGTGGCGGTCGATGCCGCTCGCGTTACCCCAGGTGAGCGTCACGAGGCCGCGCGCGGGCAGCTCGAGGTTCGCCGCCAGGACACCCGCGCGGAGCTCGTCGATCACTACTAGATCTCCTCGTACTCCAGCTCCAGCAGCTCGGCCAGCCGCCGCCACCGTCCCGCGTGGTCGCCGAGGTTGGTGACGAAGTGGTGTGGCGCCCCGAGCGCCAGCCAGTCGTCCATGAACGCCTCCATTCCGCGCTCGGGGCGGAAGTGGAAGTAGTGCATCTCCACCTTGGGCAGCTCGGGCGTGTCGAGCACCTCGCCACGGCCGACCACCAGCCGGTAGCACTCGCCTTCGAGTGGCACCAGCGCCGCGGTCGTCGCGACACCGGGCTCGGCGGAGAACACCGGGGTCGGCGGGTTGTCCAGACGGCCGATGCCCAGCTCGCGGTCGATCAGCCGCACACTCCGGTCCGCGCGCGCGACCTTCCAGTTGCCCTCGCCCATGTGGCTGATCAGAACCGAGTCGAGCTCCCAGTCCATCGCGTACATCTCACTGAAGTGCGCGTTACCGATCAGCGTCTGGGCGGCGCACATCAGCGAAGCCGTGTTCGTGTCTCCCTCAGCGGCGTACCCGAACCCGTCCGCCATCAGATCGGACGCCGCCAGCAGCGGGAGCTGCTGAAACCTTCCGTCCCCCCCGATCGAGTCGAAGTGAAACGAGAAGCCCTGATAACCGTTCTCCTCCAGCAGCTCCCTGATCGCCAGCTCGATCCGCGCGGCGTACTCGTGGCGCTCGCGCGGCAGGTCCTCCGCAACGTCGAAGCGGTCGTGATGCTCCTCCATCAATGCGTCGACGGCGGCATCGGAGACGGTCAGCATCCGGGCGTGCAGCGCGCCCAGATCGACGTTGTCGATCGTCGGCCCGATCCGCCTCAGCAGCGCCGGCGAGTCATAGCGGATGTCGCCCATCCCGTTCATCGGGTAGCCGAGCAACGCGATTCGCGTTCGTCGCAGCGCGGTGATCGTCTGCGCGGCTCGCGCCCAGTCCGTGAACGCTCGCTCGAACTTCGGCGATCGCCAGTCGCCGGTGATGACGGAGAACGGCACTCCTGCGCGAACCAGTGCGTTCGCCTGGTCCTGGGCGCCGTGGATCCCCTGGTTGTAGGTCAGGTCCGCCATGTCCCACTGCGCCGGTGATGGACCGCTCTGGCTGGATGTTGGCGAGCATCAGCGGCACGGGCACCTCGAGTAGCGCCCGGACCGTGCGCATCGCCGGTCCGTAGGTCAGCATCACGATCGCGATCCCGTCGATGCCCCGGCCGACCAGCTCTCGCGTGATCCCCTCGACGTCCTCGCGATTGCGCGCCGGGCGGATGAAGTCGACCTCGGCCACGGAGCGCAGGCGCTCGGCGACGCCGGCCGCGTACTGCGCCTGGTGCTCGGTGATCCCGGGGATCATGTCGTCGTAGAGCTCCTGCATGATCCCGAGTAGTCCGATCCTCGGCTGCTCGTTCACCGTGTCCTCCTTTCGGCGCGAATCCGCTTCAGGCCGTGCAGCAACTCGACCTGCCCGCGCCCGAGCAGCTCGTACAGGCTGCGGTAGATCGCGTACACCTGGTCGTAGACCTCCTTCGCCGCCGGATCTGGCGCGTATGTGCGCGCGATCGCCGGCCGCGTCGCCGCGACCGCGGCCCCGATGTCCGCGAACGCACCCGCGGCGACCGCCCCGAACAGCGCCGCTCCCCGGGCCGGGATCTCGGGCGAGGCGGGCACGTGCACCTGCAGCCCGCTGGTGTCGGCGAGCAGCTGCATCATCAGCGGGCTGCGCTCGGCGATCCCGCCGCAGGCGACGATCTCCGACAGCGCCAGCCCGTGCTCCTCGAAGTTCTCCATGATCCGGCGGTTGCCGAACGCGATCGACTCCAGCAGCGCGCGGTAGATCTCCTCCGGCGTGCTCTGCAGGGTCAAGCCGCAGATCGCGCCGGTCAGGTCGGCATCGGCGAGGATCGTGCGGTTGCCGTTCCACCAGTCGAGCGCGACCAGGCCCGTCTCGCCGGGCCCGAGCTCGCGCCGCGGCCTCGCTCGAGCTGCTCGTAGCTGCTCGCCCTGGCGGCGAGCTGCGTCGACGAACCAGGCGAGCATGTCCCCGACCGCCGCCTGGCCGGCCTCGTAGCCGTACAGGCCGGGCAGGATCCCGTCCTTGACCACGCCGGTGATCCCGGGCAGGCGGATCTCCCGCGGGTGGACGACCATGTCGCAGATCGAGGTGCCGACGACCATCACGATACGTCCCCGGCTGCTCGACGCCGGCGCCCGGCACCGACACGAACGAGTCGACGTTGCCGACCGCCACGGCGACCGATCTCGGGCAGGCCGAGCCGTCTGCGCGCACCGCCGCGCGCAGCGTGCCGGCGCGAGTCCCCAGCGGCACGAACGTGTGCCCGAGCTTCTCGCCCGGCGGGTCGAAGCCCGGATACGCGGCCTCGAAGTACTCGCTCGAGGGCAGGCCCTCGGTCTCGGACCACATCGCCTTGTATCCGGCGGTGCAGCTCTGGCGGCGCTCGACGCCGGTCAGCCACCAGACGATCCAGTCGGTCGCCTCGATGAACGCGTACGCCTCGTCGTAGATCTCGCGGTCCTCGAGCCAGAGCTCGATCAGCTTCGGGAAGTACCACTCGGAGGAGATCCGGCCGCCGTAGCGCGAGAGGAACTCCTCGCCGCGCTCCAGCGCGACCTCGTTGAGGCGGTCGGCGACCGGCTGGGCGGCGTGGTGCTTCCAGAGCTTGGGCCAGGCGTGGCGGCGCCCGCGCCACTGCTCGAAGCGAGCACAGCGGCGCGCCCTCGCTGTCGACCGGCAGCACCGTGCACGACGTGAAGTCCACGCCGATGCCCGCCGACCTCGCCGGCGTCCACGCCCGCCTGCTCGATCACCTGCGGGATCGCCGTCTCGAGCACCGTCACCCAGTCGTCGGGATCCTGCAGCGCCCAGTCGGGCGGCAGCCGCTCGCCCGCTGTGCGGGCAGCGTCGCGATCGATCACGCCGCTCGGGTAGCGGCACGACGCTGCTGGCCAGCTCCTGCGCCGGTATCGAGGTCGAGCAGCAGCGCGCGGCCCGACTCGGTGCCGAAGTCGACGCCGATCGCGTAGCCGGCGCTCACGTGCCGGACCGCAGCGTGATTCGCGCCGGTCGATCGGCTGCAGCCGCCGCCGAGCAGCCGGCTGCCGCTCTGCCGTCGCGCCGCCAGACGCGCCCGCCGGTACTCCTCGACGACGATCTCGGTCAGCTCCTCCACCGACGTCTCGGCCGTCGGCTTGTCGAGCGCGATCACGCCGTCCTGGATCAGGCTCACGCGGTCGCAGGCCGCGAACACGTGGACGTAGTTGTGGAGGATCATGATGATCGAGACGTTGCCCTCGTGCCTTCAGGCGCGCGATCAGGTCGAGGATCATCGCCCCCTCCTTGGCGCCCATCGCCGCCAGCGGCTCGTCGAGCAGGATGATGTCGGCGTCGCCGGAGACCGTCCGCGCGACCGCGATCGCCTGGCGCTGGCCGCCGGACAGCCGCGCCACGGGCACGTCGATGCGCGGGATGTTGATCCCGATCTCGTCGAGCGCCTTGCGCGCCTCGCGGCTTCATCATCGCGTTGGACGAGGAACGGGATCGGCTCGGTGCAGCGCTCGCGGCGCAGGAACAGGTTGTGGTAGACGGACAGCTCGTCGACCAGCGCCAGGTCCTGGAAGACGGTGTCGATCCCGTGCGCGCGCGCGTCGTCGACGCTCTTGGGCGCGTACGGCTCGCCCTTGAGCCACATCGTCCCGCTATCCGGCTTCTGGAAGCCGCAGAGGATCTTGATCAGCGTCGACTTTCCGGCGCCGTTGTCGCCGAGCAGCCCCAGCACCTCGCCCTTGCGCAGGTGCAGGTTGACGTCGCGCAGCGCGATGGTCGGACCGAAGCGCTTGGCGATGTGCTCCACTCGCAGCACGTCGTCCTCAGCCGCCGACGGCGGCGGTGTGGCGATTGGTGG
>CAWEQQ010000015.1:0-88984 GCA_963811155.1 uncultured Solirubrobacterales bacterium | reverse complement strand
CGGCGGCGGTGCCGATGATCCCGTCGCGTTGGCGTTCGGTGTAGGCGTAGACGTTCTCGAGGCGCTCGATCGCGTCGTTGGCGCCGGCTTTGCGCAGCAGCTTTGTCGGGGCTTCCCGTTCGCGTTTGAGGATCCAGCGGTACACGTCGACGATCGTGTGCTGGCGGCTGAGCGCCGCGGCGTGTAGGAGCGGGGCGGTCAGCCCTTCGGCCTCTTCGTCGAAGTACTCCTGGGTGTTGGTCGCACCGAGTTGGACGGCGTGCCCGAGCCAGCGGGCGACCAGCAGCGCGTGCCCCCACTCCTCGCAGCCGTGCAACGGATCCCAGCCATCGGTCTGTGTGCCGAACGGGTTCCATATCCAGACCCGCCCAAGGTCGCAGCGGAGCGCCCGAGTCGCCGAGAGCAGTCGGTGCGGACGGTCGTGTTGACCGCGGCGCCCTGGTGCTCGAGCAGCGCCGGGATGATGACCCCGGAGTCTTCCCGGACCGCGGCGCGGCGACGACGAGCCCTTGGATGTTGCGGCGCGATCGCCAACAGCCTCGCCGGGGGGCCGTAGGAGCCGATCACGATCCGCTCCGGGTCGGGCTTGCGGGCGAGCAGGGTCGGATCGTCCGCGGCCGCGCGAACGCGCGCGGGCGAGTGCCGCGCAGCTGCCACCAGCGCCGGTCGGCGACCGGCCGGCTCCGCGCACGTCGATCTCCTTGAGGACCGCGATCGCGAGCGACGCGACCGTGATCGCGAGCAGGGCTTGGACGGTCCAGAACTCCCAACCGGCGGGCAGCGACCCGCGAAGCGCAGCAGGGTAGGCGACGGTCGGGTGCGAGCCCGCGAGAACGCGGATCACCGCGCCTTGCGCCTGCCAGAACCTGACCGGCCTCCAGCGTCCGGTGTTGACCCAGCCCGCGAGCTGCGGGCCAGCCCACACGAGCAACCCGAGCAGCGCGAGCAGCGCGAGCAGGACGAGGGGATGGCCCGCGGACTGCCGTTGACGTGGTCTCATACCTTTAGAGCAAGCCAGCAACCGTTTTGCCGACAAATTTTTTGATGGAGGTGGCTCGGCCCGGACAGGCGAGCCAACACTGCAACCCGACCGACCCACGCGAGGACCGCGAGCAGCGCGAGCACGCTCACGGGATGGGCCGAGGAGTGCCGTTGACGTCGTGTCATGCCCCTTAAGCGGGCGACTTGGCAGTTTGCGACAAATTTCTTCCGGCGGCGTTGCGCGGCGGGAGGCCGCAAAGGAGCGTCGGATTGCTTGGCACAGGCGATTGATCCGATCCAAGGGCTCAAGTGGTCGCTGCTCGTCGCTGCTTGCAGGTGCAGGCGGAACCGATTTCAGCTAGCGCCAAGCCGCTCTCGCAACCGTGGCAAAGCGCAAGCCCGCGCCGCCCCGTGCGACGATCTCCGATTGCTAGCTCGCGTGCGGCGGGTCAGCTAATTCCGAGGAGATCCTCGGTGGCTGCTTCAGCGGCAGAGGAGTCGTCCCGCTGCGGCGCGTCTGACGACTTCTGCTGGGCGATAGCGACAGCGGTCGCGATTGGCCACATCGTTAGCTCAATGCGGCGCAGGTCGTGTCTCCAGCAAGCGGTCGGCGATGTTTCGCAACCTCCTGGCAGCGGTTGCGAGGCCGCCCGGGAGCGGCTAATCCGAGGCGGCGGCACCGCTGCCGCATTCCCAGGTGAGGGGCAGTCTTGACGCCGCCGGGGCGCAGACAGCTGGTCCTGCTCAGGAGCGCAAGTCTGGGGTTGCACTTTTCTTTCTCGGGGCGAAGCTGAAGTCAGGCGAGCGCACTGTCGCACACGCCCAGCTGTCCACTATCGCCGCTTCTCCCATGCTAGCCAGACGGCCGCCACGTACGGCGCAAGCGCCGCAAACGACACGACCGACCCGGCCGAGGCGTACGCCGGCTGGACGCGCCCGCAGCCGCGACACTACCCGTGGCCGGCAGCATGAGGTTCCCGCGCTCCCTGCTTCGGCTGGCGCGGCGAGACTGTTCGCTAGGACCGGGAGAAGCGTTGCGCGGGTTCGACGTCGCTGCTGGTCGGGCACGACCAGCGGGTGTCCGACTTGACCCCAGTGAGTGCCGCTTCTCACCGGAGCGGACGCGTCGAGGTGCGGATTCCAGCCGCCCGAGGCTGTCGGAATGGAAGGTTGCGCGCGTCTGATCCACTTGGCCATCCGTGCGCCGGCTCACTACTGGATTCGTTTCAGAGCAGTCATGTCCAGACGGCCGCATCCGCCGTCCACGGCTTCTGCTTCGCCCTGAAGCAGCGGTCCGCCGAGGCCGGTGGTGTTCGTCCTTACCCGGCGTCTGCCGGGGCGCCGGGCGTGCTCTCGCTGTTGTCTGTGAGGGCAGCAGTGTCGCTCGGGTGGCTTGATCGACTTGACAGGCGCACGGCGGTCGTAGTTGGGTAGGGGCTGCATGCGGATCGCGGTGATGGGATCGGGTGGGTTCGGCGGCTATTTCGGCGTGTTGCTGGCGAGGGGTGGTGCGGACGTGACGTTCATCGCGCGTGGCGCCCATCTCGAAGCCATGCACCGGGAAGGACTTGGCGTCGAGGGCGGGCCGGCACCGTTCCATCTTGAACAGGCGCAGGCGACGGATGATGCGCAGGAGATCGGGCCGGTTGATGTCGTGATGATCTGCGTCAAGCTCTGGGACACCGAGGCTGCCCTGAGCCAAATCCGGCCGCTCGTCGGGCTTGAGACAGCACTCGTGTCGTTCCAGAATGGGGTTCTGAAGGACTCCTATTTGCGGGCGGCGTACGACGAGGCTCACGTGATCGGTGGGGTCGGCTATGTCGCAACGACGATTTCGCGGCCTGGGGTGATCAGCGATCGCGCGAACCGGCCCGTTGGAACGGCTGATCGTTGGCGAGTTCGACGGTCGGCGCTCCTCCCGCGTCGACGCGTTTCACGCGGCGTGCCTGGCCGGCGGGATCAATGCTGAGCTCAGCAGCGATATCCGCCGGGAGATATGGGAGAAGTTCGTTTTTCTGGTTGGGCTTTCGGCGACGACCGCCACGATGTGCGTCCCGATTGGCCCGATTCGCGAGGCCCCTCAGACCCGGGCGTTCTTGCTGGACGTTATGCGCGAAGTCGTTGCTGTCGGACGCGCGCACGGGGTTCCTCTCCCTGACGATTACGCCGAGCGGCGCCTGAGCTTCGCCTACGGGGTCGCGCCGGATATGACGTCCTCGATGCACCACGACGTCGAGCGCGGCAAACCAATGGAGGTTCGGTGGCTGTCAGGCGGTGTGGTTGAGCTCGGGCAGGAGGTTGGAATCGAAACGCCGCTCAACCGTGCCGTGCGGACATCCTGTGCCTCCGGGTGAGCGGCCAAGACGCTCACTGACTCGGAGCGACGGGCCGGTGTGGTTCCTCGTCGATGAGCAGCCGAAACACGTCCGGTCGCGCGTAATGACCGACGACGTCGAAGTCGAACTTGCCGCGCGCGATCTGATCGAGGTCGATGTCCGCGAACAGAATCTCCTCACCATCCCGGGCGGGCCCGGCGAGCACCTGGCCAAGCGGGTCGATGATGCAGCTACCGCCGCTGCTTACGACGTCAACGGCGTCCGCTGCGAGTGTGTTGGGATGTCTTGCGGGAAATCACGCCGACGTGTGAACTGATTGCACGACAGCACGAAGCATCGCCCCTCGAGCGCCACGTGGCGCATCGTCGAGAGCCACGTCTCCCGGCCGTCCGCCGTCGGCGCGCACCAGATCTGAACTCCTTTGGCGTACATCGCCATGCGCAACAACGGCATGTAGTTCTCCCAACAAATCACCGCGCCGAGCCGGCCGAACGGTGTGTCGAACACCGGCAGCGTGGAACCATCGCCAAACCCCCACACGAGGCGCTCGGCGCCGGTCGGCATCAACTTGCGATGCTTGCCCAAATAGGCGTCGGGCGAAAAGAACAGCGCGGTGCAATACAACGTCCCGCCATCGCGTTCGACAACCCCGACCACCAAATGCAGCGAGTTCTCCGCAGCGATCCCGGCCAGCCGATCGACGGCCCGCCCGGGAACATCGACCGAGGCCTCCCAGTAGCGTCGGAAATGCTCCCGTCCCTCCGGCGTCCGGTCACCGACGACCGTCCCGAACGTGATCCCTCGCGGATAGCCAGGAAGGAACGCCTCCGGAAAGACCGCGACACGAGCTCCCCCGGCGCTCGCCTCACCCGCGAGGCGAGCGACCTTCACGAGCCCCGCCTCGAGATCGAAACCGACCGCGCCCGCCTGGACGACTGCCGGCTTGAAGGAACTCATATCGCTGGTTCGGCCTGCCATCGCAGTTCTGGAACGGCTCCCCGCAGGGACCAACGACGAGCATGATCACCCGACGCAGCCTCCGCGGTCAAGCGGACAAAGCTCGCGGAGGGAGCGGCGCGGGCGGTGACGCTCCGCGCCGCGTCCGCTTTAGACGATCTTCGACAGCCCGTGCCGACGGGACACGGGCTGCTGGATTCCGCTGGCCAAGCGAAACAGTCCCCCGTCGTTGCCGCTTCTGAGAGCAGGAGCAGCTGTCTGCGCCCCGGCGGTGTCAAGACTGCCCCTCACCTGGGGATGCGGCAGCGGTGCTGCCGCCTCGGATTAGCCGCTCCCGGGCGGCCTCGCAACCCCTGCCAGGAGGTTGCGAAACATCGCCGACCGCTTGCTGGAGACCCGACCTACGCCGCATCGAGCTAACGATCTGGCCAATCGCGACCGCTGTCGCTATCGCCCAGCAGCAGTCGTCAGACGCGCCGCAGCGGGACGACTCCTTTTGCCGCTCAAGCGGCCACGGCGGATCTCCTCGGAGTTAGCTGACCCACCGCATGCAAGCTAGCACCCGGAGAGCGCTCGGGCGGGGCGGCGCGGACTCGTACTTGGACACGGTTGCGGAGCGGCTTGGCGCTAGCTGAAAATTGATTTGCTTGCACCTGCAACTGCAAGCGGCGACGAGCAGGATTCGCGTGACTTCACCGCCGACGGTCGCAACGGCGGGACGATCCCTTTCGACGGGCAGCGATCAAATCACGCCGCCCGGCCGAGCGCGGGATTGCTTCGCGCGGAACGCGATCGCCCGCCGCCGGTCACCCGGACGACCGCTTTCGTTGTTTCGCCGCCCGAGCTGCGCGCGATCGCAACGGCGACGTTTGCGGTGGCGTCGACCAAGCTCCCGAGCTGCCCAGCGAGGCATCAGCGCCCGAGCAACCGAACCGACGCTGCATATGCAACCAGTCGAATCTGCACAGCTCGGCGGGCGCCTGTTTACGGCGAGCCGGGGGGTCGGCCGCTTCTGACCGGGTCGCTGATCGACTGCTGCAGGTTGTCCGCAGCGGCAGCGGCGGTCGCCCCGTCCCTGTGTCAGCTGAGGCGCTCGTGGAGCTGTACCGTGACGGCCTCGCCGGGCTCCTTGGCGATGATGCGGCGCAGATCGCCATGACCGGCAGCTCGTGCCTACCATCGCCAAGCGCCATGAAAGAGCTGCGGAAGGGATGCCCGTCCATCGTGCCTCGCACCTGCTCTTCGCGGACGACACGCCACTGTCAGCGGCCGACCCGCTCGCGCCCGCGCAACGCTCCCCGCAAGCGAACGCGAAGGCCGGCAGTGGCCGGACCGCCGATGGCCAGGTCGCGCACAGCCTCGAAGATCTGCTCTCAGACCTCGGCACGCTGTGCCGCAACGACGTGCGGATCGACGAGGACGAGCACACCTTCCCACGTCTGACCACAAGACTGCTTCGCCGCCCATCAGCCGCAACGCCTCGAAGGGTGGCGCGATCGGCGTGCGCGCGGCAGCAAAGGGGCGTCCTTTCGTTGGCCTCGGAGCGGCGCAGGGTCGGTCATTCATGGCTGGGCGAGCCTCGCCGCCAACGAGCAGCAGGACCGTCGTGAGCTCGCGCGCGAGCCGCACGAGATCACCGGCGAGCGCGGACTCGACCCCGTTGGATTGATCGCGATCGCTGGCGACCGTCCCGGGTTTGCCCGGCCGGCGCGGCACGCGGACCGTCCTGACGACGAACCCCTCGGCCCTCAGAGCGCTGCGGTAGTAAAGCTGCCGCCAGCGCTGCCGACGATCGGCGCCGATCGTGTCGTAGATGCGACGGCCCGCGCGGAGACCGGCACGGCTCCGGGAGCCCTCCAGTTCGAAATCGACGATCAGCGAATCGATCAACCTCGAGATCTGGCATGCGTCGATGCTGACCCGGCTGGCGCTGATCCTAGATCCAGAAATCATCTGGTGGCTGCGGGCCGCTGCGCGGCGAGCATACTCGGCGTCTACGAGCAGAGCGCTCGACGCCGTTGGCGCTGGCGCTAGTCGGGTCTGGCGAGCGTACGTTGGTTGCATAGCTCCTGGTCCTTCGGTCGGGTCAGTTGAGAGTTCTCGGTTGGTGGAGGATTCGTGCGGATTACCGGGTTACGCGGCGGCGCCGGCCGGCTTTAGTAGCGGTAGATCCCGATCAGGGTCAGCAGCGCGTTTCCCAGCGCCGCCCAGACGGACAGCCGCGGCTGGCACTGGCTGAGTGCGGGGCGCTCGGGGTGCGACCACGCGTAGACCCAGAGCGCGGACTGCTGTTCTTCTGCCAGCCCGGAGGGCGCGATCAGCTCACGCTCGACAGCGTCCAGCGCGTCGCCACGCTCCAGTCGCCTGGCGATCGCCACTCGCAGCTGCCGCATGTCCGCCTCGCTCGCCGCCTCTGGGTCTGGTTGGGCGCGCGGTGCAGGTGGCGGCGGAACGTGTCGAGCGATGAGGACTTGCTCGTGCTCGTCGAGATGGCGGCGGAACTCGTCGAGCCTGAGGACGTGGCCGTGTTCGCGCGTGAGTTCGCGCAGCTCGCGGTCGAGTTGACCCAGGGCGCGGTCAGACGCATCAGTACTTGTCATCGAATGGTCCGTTTTCTGATCGGGGGTGGTGAAGGCTTGGGCCGCCCAGCGGCGGGGATCGCAGCTGCGGATCGGTTGTGGGCCGTGGGGAACAACGAAACGAAAAGTCACGCTAGGCTGTGCTTGGCCGGCTCGTCGGAGTCTCAGAACGTAGTTCGCGGACACTCACGACGAACTGCGATTTCCCTGCAACCTTCCGCAATGCAACCTGCGGCGCGCCGATCAAACGCGGTTCCCCGCTCGCGATACCGTTCAGCAACGCCGGCGGGCCGTGCTCGTCCCGCGCGCTTCCCATTGCTCCCACCGGAATACTGGTAACCATTTCCGGCGGGGCGCGCCCGGGAGTGCAAGCGCTGCGAACGGTGCGCGTCTCATCAACGCACCTCCTTCGTTGGTGATCGTTGTGAGAAGTGACACGGCCGCGCCCTGTGCTAAATGCCCAGCGGTGGCGAGCCTGCCACTCGCGACGAGTAGGTGAGCGTGGCCACTGCACCTGGGTAGGGTCGGCGGCGTGGCGCCCACCGACTTCTACCCTATGTCACCTACCGACATACAGCACCACGACTTCGTCGTCGTCAACCCGAGTCATCGCCTCGCGCGCGCTGGTTTCGTTGTCGAAGCTGGCGAGCAGAGCACCAACCCACACTTGAACGAGTGCCCATCGCCCGGGCCTGGACTGCAACCGCGGAACGCAACCGCGTCTAGCGCTTAGCGACCGTTGTCGTGCTGTTGCTACGGGAGCCGTGTGGTCTTCGTTTCGCTGGTGGATGATGATGCTGTGCATGAGCTGTGTTCGCCTCCTGCCACCCCGCGTCGCGGTTTGGCGCGTCGATCATTTGGTGGCGCAAGTCTGCGGGTCAGGTTGGTCGCTTCGCGTCCATGAGGCCACCTACATCGACCCCTGATCTTGCGGGTCAGGGTCGAACGGGTCCGGATGTCAGGGCGCCGGCTCGAGCGCCGCAGCGAGCTGCGCTCTGGAGGTCACGTCGAGCTTCTGGTAGCTGCGGTGAAGGTGCGTCTCGACGGTCTTGACGGTCACGAACAGCGTCTGCGCGATCTGCTTGTTACTGATCCCCGTCGCGGCCAGCTGCGCAACCCGCCGCTCGCTGGCCGTCAGCTCGTCGAGCGCCGGCGCGGACCACGTCGCGAGGAGAGGCACCACTGGCCCTCAGCTCCTCCTCCGCCCGCGTGGCCAGCGGCGCCGCGCCGCAGATCCGCGCGAGCTCCAGCCCAGAGCGCAGCGGATCGCGTGCCTCGCGGCGCCGTCCTGTGCGGCGCAGCATCGCGCCCAGCTCGACCAGCGCGCGGGCGTGCTCGAGCTTGCAGATCGAGCCGTCCAGCACCGCTACCGCCTCGCGCAACGACTCCTCCCCGTGCCAGTCGCCTAGCACCAGCCCGCGTGCGCGCAGCGCGGAACCGAGCGCTCCCGGCGCGCCCCACCGCCGCGCCAGCTGCACATCCTCCTCGACCAGCCTCGCGGCCCGCTCGGGCTCCTCGCCCAGCGCGGTCAGGCACAGCGCGGCGTGCGAGCGCCACCCGATCCAGCGTCGGCTTCTTGGCTCGAACCGGCGCGCCGTCTCGAGCGTCAACTGCAGGCTGCCACGCGGGTCACCGCGCGCCAGCAGCAGGCTCGCTCGGCCGCTCATGAAAGCGAAAGCGTGCCAGCCGATCCGGTTGGGGACCTCGCCATCCGGCGGCGCGACCCGTGCGAGCGTTCGCTCCGCGCCGTCGAGGTCACCGGCCTCGATCTGCGCGCGGGCGAGAAAGTTGGCGCACAACGGCCTGACGAGCTCTTTTCCCCACCGCTCCGTCGCCTCGAGCGCGTCGGTGCCGTCGAGCACCGCGTCGGCGAGCTCTCCACGGCGTAGATGCGCCTCGCAGCTGTAGGGGGGCGGCCAGCGCGAACGCGTTACCCTCTTGTCGCGCGCGCTCCAGCCCGCGGTCAAGCCAGCGGATTGCCTGGTCAGAGTCGGCCTCGATCAGGATCCGTACTGGCCCGATGAACGCGACGCGGCCGTAGTCCTCTCGTAGCGGGAGCCCGTCCGCGAGCAGCCGCTCGGCGCGGGCGGCTAGCTCACCCGCCGATGCCTCCCCTCGATGCTCATCGGTCAAAAGCAGTGCTTGGACGCGTCGCGCACCCAGGCCCTGCTCGTGCTCGACGTCCCCAAGCTGTGCCACCACCCGCTCGCACGCCGCCGCCAACGCCGGATCGTGGTCGCCGGCGACGAGGATCGTCGCCTCCAAGCGCCGGCGCAGATCGCGGTCCTGATCGCCAAGCTGCAAGAGCGCCTGGTCGGCCGTCGCCACAGCCGCTTCTGCACGCGCGGCGAAGGTCAATAGCCAGGCGAGCTGGGCGGCGATCTCGGCGTAGCGGCCGCGGTCCGTCGTCAGCTCCAGCGCCTCCCGCAGATGCGCGAGCGCCGCCCGCCCGTCCACCAGCCGCTCCGCCCCACCGAGCTCGACCAACAAGTCGGCGCGCTCGTCCTCGGGGCACGGCTCCGCCAGCGCCCGGCGTAGATACGCCACCGCCGAATGGCTCGCACCAGCCGGCAGTGCGACCCCCGCGGCGCGACGCAGCGTCGCGCACACATGCCCGTCGCCCGCCGGATCGGCCGCTAACAACTGCGCCGCTACCCGCTCAGGCGCAGCGCCAGCAGCCTCCAGCAACCGCTGCCGCCTGACGATGCAGCCGATCGCGCTCATCGCGGGTGAGATCCCCATAGATGGCGTTGCCAACGATCGGGTGCGCGAACCGGAACCCATCCTCTTGGGTCAGAATCGAGACGCCGGCCAGCTCGCCCGCCGCGCGCCGCACCTCGCCACTAGAGAGCCCCGCCAACCCTCCAATCTCCTCAGCCGAAGCGCCATCCCCAAGCACGGCCAGCGCAGCCGCAACTGTCTCGGCAGCGGCAGAAAGCCTGCCCAGACGAGCGACGATCGAGCGCGTCACCACCCGCGGACCCATCGCCAACACAGCCTCGGCGCTCTGCGCGCGAGGGGCGATGTCTTCCTCCACGAGCTCATCGAGCAGCGCCCGCAACAGAAATGGATTGCCGCCAGTAGCAGTGTGACACGCAGCGCAAAAAGCCTCATCCACGCCTCCGGCGAACCGTGCCCTGACCAACACCGCGCACGCCTCACCGGACAACGGCGCCGGAACCACCGGACGCATCGCAACATCCGACGCCGTCCCCGCAAACAGCCCCTCAGGCTCCCACTCATCAGGCCGGGCGCAGATCAAAAGCAAGACCGGCAGCTCCACCAGCCGCGGAGCCAAAAACGCAAGAAACCTCAACGACGCCACATCCGACCAATGCGCGTCATCGACCACCACCAACAGCGGCCCCTCATCGCTCAAATTCGCAACCAACCAATACAGCCCATACAAGGTCGCGAACTCAGAACCAGAAGCGCCCTGCATGCCATCGGACGCAAGATGCAACGCCGCCGCGGCGCCGCCCGCTCCTTCCAGCAGACGCTCACGATCCGCACCCCCAGCAGCCCCCAGCACCCGATCAAACAACTGCCGCACAACACCATAGGGGAAATCCCGCTCCAACTCACGGCCAGCAGCACGAAACACACGCACCCCCCGCGACCGCGCCGCATCCCCAGCCGCCAACGCCAGCGTCGTCTTACCAATCCCCGCCGGCCCCTCCACCAACAACACCCCACCCGCACCGGCGATCGCCCCTTCAAGCGCAGACCCAATCCGCTCGAGCTCCCGCTCCCGCTCGAGCAGCGACACTACATCAGATGCCGCGTCGGTCGTACTCAACCCTGCCATTGTCCCGACCGCCCGCCCGCCGTGCAATCAACGGCACGAACCTCGCGTTTCGGCCCAGTGCTCGGGTCCGTGTCAGGAGCCGCAAAGTAGCGGCGACTAAGTCCCCTCCCCAAACGCATCTCCGAGAGCATTTTGAACAGGAAACTGCTCTCGGAGATGCGGACGGTCCTCCCCGTGAAGGCCCGCGATGACGGAGCGCAGATCACCGACCAACGCATTGAAGAGAGCATTCTCAGCGCGAGATGCTCTCGAAGATGCGTTGGGGGGAGTCCCCTTAGAGGACCCTTCCGTCCGGCGGAACGTCTACTAATCCCGCTGTGGCAGCCCACAACGATCGAAATCGACGTCCACTAACAAGCGGACAGGCGACGGAGAGGAGATCGGCGCCGCTGTGGACCGGTATCTGCGGGATCTGGGGCGGGCGCCGCTGACGCCCAGGACCCGGGATGCATACGGCCAGCATGTCGGCGCCTACGGTGCCTGGCTGGGCGGACGGCCCGACCCCGGGGTGGCGATCGCTGATCCGCGGGGCGCGATCACGCCGCGCCGGACTTCAAGCGGCATCTGAAGATCGACCGGGGTTGGAAGCCCTCGTCGGTGAACCTCGCGCTCGCGGCTGTCGATCACTTCAACCGTTTCCTGGGTTTGGGGCCGGCGAACGTGAAGCGCGAGCCGCTGGCGCAGGCGGCGCCACGGGCGCTGTCGGAGGAGCAGCAGCGGGCATTGCTGCGCGCCGCCGAGGCCTCAAGGCCGCGGGATCGGGAATCGTGACCTTGCTGCTGTACACCGCACTCAGGCTCCACGAGCTCGTCGACCTCGACGTCGGCGACGTGTCGATCTCGGCGCGCAAGGGCTGCTGGTGGTCCGCTCGGGCAAGCGTGACGCCTATCGGGAGGTGCCGCTGAACGGACCGTGCCGGGAGGCGCTGGAGCGCTTGCTGGCGGATCGTGTCGCTCGAGCCGCGGATGACGAGCGGGCGTTGCTGCTCGGGCCGCGGGGCGGGCGGCTCACGGCCCGGTCGGTCGATCGGGCTGTGCGCGGCATGGCGGCGCGCGCCGGTCTTGATCTGTCGGCGCACGTGTTGCGGCATACGTGCGTGACCAACCTGGTGCGCGGTGGCAGTGACCTGGCGCTGGTCGCCGAGTTGGCTGGTCATCGTCGTTTGGAGACGACGCGGCGCTACAGCCTGCCGTCGGCGGCGGATCGGCAAGCGGCGATGGACGGGCCTCGAGATCGAGCCGTGACTCTGGAAGCGCGCGTTCTGCAGTTCCCGATCGCGGTCGGCGCCGGTGACTACGGGCGCTTCTCGCGGGAGCTGTCAGATGATGAGCTGGCCGGTTGCTTTTTCTTCACCGATGATGACCGCGCGCGGATCGCGGTGCGGCGCAGCGAGATCAACCGCCTCGGTTTCGCGCTGCAGCTGGGGACGGTGCGATATCTCGGCCGGTTTCTAGAGAACCCGGTTGAGGTGCCGGCGAGTGTCCTGGGTTGGACGGCGCGCGAGCTCGCGGTGCCGCTGTCGGTGAGCTTGGTCGAGTATGGGCAGGGCCGGACGCGGTTTGACCATCAGGCCGAGAGCTGCGCCGCCTACGGGTACCGACCGTTCGATACCGCCTGCGTGGAACGCGAGTTCGTGGCCTGGCTGCAGGCGCGGGCGCGGGTCAGTGCGGAGAGTCAACGTGCATTGTTCGGACGCGCGGCCGAGCACCTGATCGGGCTGCGGGTGTTGCTGCCTGGGCACAGCACCCTGTGGCGGCTGGTCGCCAGCGCTCGCGACCGAGCCGACGCGCGTGGCTACTCGATGCTCACGCGCCGAGCAGAACTCGAGTGAGCTGGTTGCGCTGGGCGAGCAACTGGTCAAGGGCTGCTTGGAGCTCGGCATCGCCGACCGCCAGGACGCCTTCTCGGTGTCCATCGGCTCGCTCGGCGCTGAGCAGGGCGGCGCGGCGCAGCAGCTCCTTGAAGAACGACGCGGTCACGCCCTCGGTCTTGGCCACGATCAGATCGGCATCTACGAGTTGCAAGTCGAGGTTGCCTCGGTACAGGGCCAGTAGCTGTCGGCGGGCCTCGGCGTCGGGCAGCGGAAGCTCCACCGCTTGATCTACTCGCCCGGGTCGCTGGGCCAGTGCCGGTTCGAGCAGGTCCGCCCGGTTGGTGGTCAGCAGGAAGGTCACGTCGGCGTCCTCTCCCAGACCATCGATCTCGTTGAGCAGCTGAAACAGGAGGGGATGTTGGCCGGGGTGCATGCCGCGATTCTCGGCGATCAGATCGACGTCCTCGACGATCACGAGCGCTGGGTGCAGCGCGCGGGCGATCGAGACCGCCGGGGCGATGAACTGCAGTGCGTTGCCCGACAACATGACGACGGTGGCGTCGGTGAGCCGGCTCATGAGATAGCGCAGCGTGTGCGTCTTGCCCGTACCCGGCGGACCGTGCAGCAGCACGCCGCGCTTGAGGTGCTGGCCGCTGGCCACCAGCCGGCTGCGATGGCGAGCGATGCCTATCACGTGGGCCTCGACGGCCTCCAGCACATCGCCGGGGAGCACCAAGTCCTCGCGCGTGAGCGCAGGCCGCTCGTGAAAGGTCAGAAGAACGTTCCGAGGCCCGAACATCTCTGAATCTGAGCCAAACGACAGGATCTGGCCCCGGAACACGCTGTGCTGAACAGCAAGCCGGCGGACCTCGCCCAGCACGGCAGCGGCGCGATCCGAATCGGCGCACATCACCTCTAACATCGTCTGGTCCTGACCGAACCGGTTGTCGCCCTCTCGCACCAGCAGCGCCAGTCGAGCGTCGGCTTCGCTGATCAGGTACAGGCCGCAGCGGACGCACGGCCGGGTGGCGCCGTCAGGCCCTGACGCCAGCCTCGCCATGGCCACGGCACCGATTCCCGGGCCAGGCATCGACATTGCCGGTTGAGCCATGTCCGCCAACGTGAACATCGAATGCTGAAAGTCGGTCAGCCCGACTAGCGTGGTACTGCGACTCGGCGCCTGGGTCCATCGCTCCAGCGCACCCTGGAGGTTGACGTGGTCGTAGGTCGCCCAACTGTCGCCGGCGACCGGCAAGGATGGCGCCTCCGATCCGAGATGCGCGGCGAGCAGACGGGCAGGGGTCGGGACGTCATCTGCCCTCGCACTGGCCACCGCTACCCGCAGCAGGCGCCGTCCGAGCCGCAGCACATCCGCCGGCTCGGGACGCAGCGGCTCGCCCGGGGTTGGAGCCGACAACGACGACCATGCGGTCGGGCCGTGAAGGTCTGCGGACGTGAATGAAACGTGGCTCACCGATCCCATCCTCTCAGGTCATCGCCCGCCCGTCATCCTCCCTCGGCCGCGATGTGCCCCGCCCGTCGGCCAGCCCGCCTGTCGTTGCACCACTCCGCCAGCGCTGGAAGATGTCGAGCCGGCGGTCTGCCGCTGATCGGGTTTGCCGCGCACCGATCGATACAGTCCCAACGGCCTCGTCTCGTCGGCCGACGGCGCCCCCGGCGCGCTAACACCGAATGCCGTCTATGAGTTTGATAAGAGCCGGCCAATTGTCTAACAGGTCTGGTGCCAGACGCCGCCGCGGACCGACTGCGCGGTGCATACTCAGTGTAGGCAACGTCGACAAGCAAGGAGTGCACGTTCATGGCCGACACAGCGATACAGCACGACACGCAAACGCTTGTCGACGAAGGGCGGACCGAGCCGCTTGGCGTCGGTGTTCCCGAGCGTGCCTCGCGCTCGGCGTTGCAGGCGCGGCTGCAAGCAGCTCGCGCCAACATCACGCACCCCGGCTGCTACCTGATCTACGAGGGGTTCGGCGGCGAGCCCACCGTCTTGACGGTGGACAGGGACACCGTTCGCATTGGACGCAGCCTGAACGCCGACATCCGGTTCGAGGACCCGACCGTCTCACGCCGCCACGCGTTGATTCTCCGTCAGGGACACGAGGTGAGGGTGGTTGATGACCGCAGTCGCAATGGCGTGTATCTCGGCGGCGAGCAGGTCTCCTCCAGCGTGCTCGCTGACGGCGACGAGCTGACAGTCGGACGCCACCAGATCATCTTCGTCCGGCTACCCTCGGTTTGGGCAGCGCCACCGTCCGCGACGTCGCCGGAACTTGTCAAGGCCTTTGAGACGCTTCGTGTTCGAATTTAGTGAGCGGCGGCCTCCTTCGTGGCGGCCGGTTTGTTGATCGCTTCGATGGGGAGCTCGGGCGGGGCGGGCGGCTTGTGGACGAACCGCTCTGGGTGCTGGTGGTAGCCGGCGTCGAGGACAACGGTGCGGGCGGCGTGCAGCTGCTCGGCGTGGCCGTGGTGGATGGCGGCTGGGGTCATCAGCCCGATGCCGGAGTGGCGATGGGCGTGGTTGTACCAGTCGACGAACGTGCGGCAGCGCTCGCGCGCGTGCTCGATCGTGTCGAACCGGGCGGGAAACGCGGGCCGGTACTTCAGGGTCTTGAAGTTCGACTCCGAGTAAGGGGTTGTCGCTGGAAGTGTATGGCCGCGAGTGGGTTTTCGTGATGCCGAGGTCGGCGATCCTTACGTCTCATATACCAGCGTTTTCGGACGCCCGTCGTTCTCGGTCTACCCACCTCCTGATCTTCAGCGCTCGTCGGCGGCGATCTGGCAGCGCAATTGAGGCCGAGCAGCTCGCCGAGGAACGACCGAACGATCGCATCGATGAACGCCCAACGGGCCGAGCAGGGCAAGCCGCCGCTGAGTGCCGAGCAGGAGGCCTCCGTGCGAGAGACGCGGCGAAACCGCCGCGCGAGCCACACCTAAGGCGCCTCGCCGAGGCAGGAGGGCGAACTGCTCACCGAGTCACGCTGGGATGTACCGCTTCGCCGCGGCCAACTCGGCGGCTCCGTTATCCTCACGGCCGCGAGAAAAGGTGGTGGAGTCGGAATGGTCGGTATCGATCTCCGCTGCGTGCGCTGCCAGCGATCACGGAGCAGCTGCGCGACGAGCTCGAACAGGATCGCCGCCGGCGCTAGCAGCTGTCGGCGATCCGCCGCGCGGTCACCGGCGTGCTCGATCGCCTTAACCGCAGCGAGGAGAAGGCGCAATGGACGATCGACGCGAGCAGCACTTCCTGGACGTGATTGCCGGCCAGATCGAGCAGGTGCGCTCACAGCGCACCGCCTGCCAGCAGGCGCTTGACCGCGAGCTCGCCGCTGCCGCGACCGCCGGCGTGCGCGCTGCCGCGCTCCGCCGCGAGCCGGCGATCGTCCCGGACTGGGTCGTCGAGTATCCGACGATGGCCGCGTTCATCTCCCCTACCACGAGCTCGGCGAAGAGTTCTTCTACCGCCGCGACACCGAGCACACCGAGCACACCGAACGCTACCGCCGACGGCTCATCAAGCAACTCGAACGCCTCGGCCACCAAGTCACCCTCGAACCCCTACCAGAGGCCGCCCGACCGCCACCGCTACCGACACCCCAAAACGGCCAAGGAGGCTGTTAGGCTTAGGCTGTCGAACCCCAAGGCGCTGCCGCTCCCCCAGGGCTATTTTCCACCCAGTTAGCGGCGGGGAGCACGCGGTACTGCAAGATGACCTCGCCGTCATCGCCCGCGCCTCGGTGCCACGGTCGGTCGCCGATGAGCTTGACACGGACGAAGGTGCTCGCGCCGATGTTCGCCTCCGTCACAAGCCAGTCGAAGCGAGTCTCCCGTCCCTGGTGTACGTCGAGTGCCGGATCTCCAGACACGCTAATGTTCCAGGTCAGCGGACGGTCAACTGGATCCCAGCCCGAGCATTCAAAGCTCACATCCTCCCCAGGGTGCAGCGTGATGCCGGTATCCGTGGTAACAACACTGTCGTTCCCGTATAAATGGCCAAACGAGTCGCGGACGTATTCAATCCGGGGGAAATGCCGGTCAAGGTCGTCAGCGACGCCCCGATAGATCGTCACCTTGTTTCGAATCTCCCCGGTGATTCCCTCTACGAGCGCTGCCTCGAAGGGAAGAAGGCTCCGCGAGTGCATTTCCGGGTTGCGAAAGTCCTCCAACCGCTGCATGTAGACATCGAAGGTCTTCCGCTGCCGAGGTCGGTCTCCGAAGCACGGTTTGAAGTTCTCCCAGTGCTTCGCAATGATCGAGGTAAGGTCGCTGAAGTCGGAGTAGTACAGGAGTCGTCTCTCGGGCACAGTGCCGTCGCGCCGCTTCGCCTCCTCCTCCTGGCGGTCGCGCCACTTTTGGATCCTGTCGGGCGTGCAGCCGCACTCGTCAATCCACGCGTCAGCGCCGAGGTGCTCGGCGAGGATCTGCCCAATGAGATCGCGCAAGACCACCTCCACGGCGTTGATCGCGGCCCGTGGTTCCATAGCTTCAACGGTACCGCCCGCCGCCCCAGCGGGTGACCGCCACCAATGAGCTCAGGCGCGCTAGGCATCGCGCGCCGCCCGGTCGGGCGAGCGGGGCTCGTGTGAGAGATCAGTAGACCGCGCGCCGCGCCCGGTGGCGCCCGGCCAACGAACCCGATGCCGGCGTTGCTGAACGCGAGCGACATCTGCGTCTAGCTCGACCGGCGACGTCTAGGCAGCCCAGCAGTCGCTCGATGTGCCCCTTCGTGTGAGGGGAGCTCGTTGCTGGTGTTCGGCAATCAGTGGTTGCCTTGCATGCGTGCTCCTGCCGCCGCTGGCTCCGGAGCGCACACTGCCGCGTCGATCTTCGCGTCGACGTCCGAGTTGTTGGACGTGGTTGGACGTACGTGGTCGTCGCGGGGTCTCACCAATGCAGTAGGGCTGCGATCGAGCCGTGCTCGCGCAGCCCGGCGGACTCGTGACAGAACACGACGACGTCGGCCCGCTGGCGGTGTGCGTGCTCGATCGCGTGCTCGACGGCGTCGACCGGTGCGAGCGCCGTTCCGTCGAGCGGGCAGCGCTTCTCGCGCGCGCTCGACAACCGTCCGCAGCGCGGGCACCGCCCGGCGGTGAGCTGCGCGCCGTCAGCGACGATCAGCGTCTCGATCCGTCGTTGCCTGAGGCTTGCGAGGACCGCGTCGAGCCCGGCGACCGCCGGGCCGCCGGTTGCGAGCGCGTCCCATAGCCTGCGCAACAGGTCTTGCTCGCGGGCGCGCTGCGCCTGTTCGACCACCGGCGCGACGACCCGCGCGATCTCCGTCGCGCGGGCGCGTTCCAGATCGAGCACGACGTGCACGGTCAGACGGGCGCGAAGATCGGCGTGAAGGCTTGCGCGGATCACCGGCCACAGCTCGTCCGGGGCGACGACCACGAGCTGCTCGAATGCTTGGCGCTGGTTCGCGCGCTGCAGATCATCGGCTGCGCGGCGGACGTGCTCGGCGACCTGTGTGTCGGTGCGACGCTTGAGGGTCTGGGACCAGCCGCGGTGCCGGCGGCCGTCGTGGGCTTCGTCCTCGATCGTCGCGAACTCGACCAGCGCCCGCGGTCCTCCGCGAAACAGCCGCGCCGCACGCCGGCTGAGGACCGCCACGCCCCATTCATCGGCGGTGACCATCGCGACCAGCGGCTCGAGCCACGCGGCCGTGTCGAGCATCGCGGTCGGCTTGACGCGGCCCGGGAGCGCGACCGCCTCGAGCACGCCGGAGGGCGTAGAGAAGATCGCGAGCCCGTGACCGCCGGTGCGAGCTCCGGCCGGGCACGCAACAGCGCCCGCACGGCCTGCGCGTCGGCGCTGGCGGCGCCGGCGCTCTCAAGCAGCGCGCCCAGCTGGGCGTCGCGCCCTGCCGGTGTCGGCAACCAGCCGTCGCCGAGATCGAGGTACACGCTCAACACCGGCTGGCCGTCGGTCGCGAGTCCGCGAAGACGCCGCAGCGTCCCCAAGCCAACAGCGCTCGCCGACATCAGAGCACCCTCGGTGTGGGGTGCACGATCCAGATCGAGCCCGGAGAGCGTCATGCCCTTCGCCTGGTTCGCGTTCGTGTCGGGCACCGGGTTCTCGTCTCATTCCTCACGCGGGCCGATCGGGGCGCGGGCGGACGCCACGTGCCGATCGCCGCCGGCCAGCCGCACGCGCGCGGGTCAGCCGGCGGCTGGCGCGATCGTGACCGGCTCCTGGTTGACCTTCGCGGGGGCGCAGGATCGTCCTCGACAACGCCCTCGCGGGTCCTGGCCTCGATCTTGCCGTCGTCGAACAGCACCGCAGCCGAGCAGCCATGCGACGTCGCGATCCCGCGAGGTTTGCGGCGCAGCCAGGTCGCTGCTTGGACGGAGAATGCTCACAGGTCCTCTGCCTCATCTGCATCCGTCGATTGGTTGAGCTGCACGCCGACACCGATCAGCACGGCGCTAGCGGACTCACGGCAGGCAGCGGCCCGATCAGCCCCATGCAGTGTTACCGGCACGGCCGTCGGATGCTCGTCGCACGTCCAATCCGACTGTCCGGCGCCCACCAGGCGCCCCCTCAGAGCGACGCTGCTGCTCGACGCCCTCGGCACGCGGAAACCCGTTCTCGCTCACCGCACCCCTGGCTGGCGGTGCGGCCCGCAACGGGGTCGAGCAGCGCGGGCATTGATCGCCGGCCGCCCATAACACCGCTAAGGGGAGGACGGACCGGCACGTAGGGCAGCGAACTCGGGCTCTATCGATCATCCAGACTCCAGGTTTTTCAACTCGACAAGCCGCTCCAGCCACCGGCACATCCGGGGCACGCGCTCGTCATTTCAAGACCGTGTCGGTGTCGGCGCGGTCGATCGCGAGCGGGCCAACACCGACCCGGACGCTAACGCGGCGCGTGGCGCCGTTGCATCCGTAGTTTCCCGAGGTTGCCGACCCGGTGCTCGATCACTCACAGCCGCGCGAGCCGCCGGCAGGCGACCGACACTCGCCGCCGTGACCCGCCGACGCTGGCACACACACCCACGCCCCGAGGTCCGAGCGCCAACAGGGGCCGCAGCGCAACGATTCGCCCGGCATCGTGGCGAACGGAAGTCGCCGGTCTGCGCCCTGCTACCGTCGCCGGTCGATGAGGTAGGTCGGGCGCGGAGGAACTTGAGACCTTCAGCTATCAGGAGCCCATCCTTACCTTCGGACGCACGACGCAAGCGAGACGAGTCCGATCAGTACAGGCTGCGGCCCGATTCGCCGGCGAAACGTTGAGGTTTCCGGCTGTCGCCCCGCACCTCCCCCACGGGCCCAACGTACGAGGCGGCTAGAGGCGAGACGGTCCTTGGGTTGCAAGCCAACCCGTTGCCCTCACGACCATCGCCTCCGGCAAGGACGGCTAGGAAGCTGGTCTGTCACACGGCTCGACATCGCCGCCGATCGTAGGACGACGCTACCGTGCCGGCGACACGGACCCGAGCGCCGGGGCACTCTCGACAGGTAGGTCAGCCGGCAAGCTGGAGCTTGGCGGCGTTGCGGCATACGGGACGGCGCGCGGCGGAGTTGTAACCAGGGCGAGCAGATCGTCAAAGCGCTCGCTGAGCGGGTGGTGGCCCATGCCATACCACACCCGGATCCGAGCCTGCGGGAAAGCGGTCTTCAGGCCATGACGGTGGTCGACCGGCACGAGCCGGTCGCGGTCACCCCAGACCGCGCACACCGGACCGTCGTAGCCGATCCGCCGGCGGTGAAACGCGTCACGATTGCGGCCGGCGTTCACGACGGCGCGAGTGCCCTCGCGTACGCCACCGACAAGTTGACCGCCGCGGTTGATGACCCGCTCGACGACGTCGCGATCGGGACTGTTGCCGTTGGTGACCAGCGTCCGAAATCCGGCCGTCACGGCAAGCCGGCTCGAGAGCACGCGCGGGAGGGTCGCCTGCAGTACGTTGCGTACGCCCGGGATCCAGGCCGCCTCGGCGAGATGGATCCTGCCAAACCCGGCCGGAGCGAGCAGCACCAGCGAGCTGACCTGAGACGGCAGCAGCTCGGCCAGCGCGACGGCGACCGCACCGCCGAGCGAGTGCCCGACAAGCGCAAAGCGCTCGACGCCGAGCACCGCCAAACCCTCGGCCACGTCGCGTGCGTAGCCGCTGATCGAACCGCGCGGTGACGGGTCGGAGTGCCCAAAGCCCGGGAGGTCAAACGCGATCCCAGGGACCGAGATGCGTTCGCACAAGCGGGTCCACCCTTCGGAGCAGTCGAGCAACCCGTGTAGGGTCACCACCGGATCCCCGACGCCGGGCCAGCGTCGGACGAACAATCGACGTCCGTCAGCCAGCAGCAGCGACTGCACCGAGGCGCCCTCCCGAGCGGCTCGATCCTCTCGAGCCGTTTGTCGAGCGCGACCGTCGGACTCGATTCGGCGCGGTGCAAGGATCGCTGGTGAGGCTCCCATTGACATTGGCGATTTGTATTCGTGCATGGCAGCTCGCACCAGAGGGGTTTGCCCGCGTGAGCTTTGGGCGCTATACGAATCGGGATCTGCGGACCAGTGCTGATCCGACTGCGTAGTTGCTACGAGGTCGGCCCGGTACCGACCGCCGCGGTCGCTGACCACACAGCGAACGGCCGGGTAGGCCAGCCACGTAGCCGGCCTGGTCGACGGCTGGGAGCTAAGACAGGTCAACGACCACGCTCGCGTGGCGGTGGCGCACGAGGCGCACGACCTCGGCAGGGTCAGTGAGGCGGCGCCCTCGCGTCCGGTGACAAGCACGTCGCGCAACTCGCCGCGGCCGACGCGGTCGCCTTCTGGGCCAACACGACCACGCAGTAGCCGAGGTGCACCAGCTGTTCACAGATCACCCCGGCCCGAAACGGCTTGGCCGTCCCCGGTGGCGCCGCACACCACGACTAGGAACTAGGCGAGGCAGCTAGGAGCAGCGCTCGGCGTTTCGACCTCGTCTCGTAATCGCCGACGTCGGCGAGTTTGACCGCCCGGCTCGTCGACGTGCAGCCATACGTCGCCGCCCCAGCTTGGTCTCTGCCCCCGACCCGACTCGCGTGACAGCTCCCGTCAGTTTCGGGAGTTCCGCGGCCGGCGGCTACTGCGAGGGCGAGATCCGGCCGACTTTCCTGCCCGGTCGAACGACGGCACGGCTGGTGACGCGCGCGGCGAGCAGCTCGCCGGTCGGGCGCAGCGCGTCGTGGGACCACGCGTACAGCCACAGCGCGGCGGCCCGCTCGTCATCGCGCTCGCCGCCGGCGCCGTCGTTCGCGTCGCGCCGTGACACCGGGCGGCTGTAGACCAGCGTCGGTCGCGGGGCGACCGGGCGCTTCGCGCTCATGCCCACGCTCGAAGCTCGCCGGCGAGCGCGCGTGTGCGCGGGCGGGCGGAGGCCGTGTCAGCTCGCGCCAGGATCGACCTCGCAACGACGCCGTGCTCGTCCGCGTTCTCGGCGCCGGTGGCAGACTCGAGACGCTCGGCGTCGACTGCGGCCCAGGCGAGCCGCTCGATCAGCTGCGCCGCATAGTGCCCGTCGAGTAGATGGCTTGCGACGACGCGCTCGCTGAGCGTCACGCGGCCGATGTCGCCATCGGACTGGTCGGCATGAACGATGATCCTAGGCATCTGGTCTTCCTTTCGCGGTAGTGGTCGTCGGAGGTTTCGTCGTCGGGGTTTGCGTTTGAGAAGAACGCCCGAGCGGGAAGCGAACCCGCTCGCGCGGCTGTGCGGACCGCCACCTCGCCACCGGATGGTGGCGACCCGGGTTGTCCGCTTAGCGGGCGGTCGGCCGTCTGAGCGCGGACTCGCGGCCAGCGCTTGCGCGCAATCTGGTCGCGAGGAACACCGACCCTGCCGCCGCGCCGATCAGCAATCCGTTGACCGCGGCGAGCTTGCCGGCGACACCGGACGGCGCGGGCGTGTCAATCAACACCAGCACGAAGGCGGCCGCGAACGACACCAACAGTCGCTATCAACGCGGCCAGCAGAGCGACGCGTGCGAGCGCGAGCAGCAGCAATCCCGCGAGCCAGCTCGCAAGCAACGATGAGCACCACCAGCGGGCCGCGATTGAAGCTGCGGTAGACAAACCCGACGAGCCGCACTCCAAGCGCGATCGCGCCGACAGCGATCGCCGAAACCAGCGAGGACCAGCGGGTCGATGGGCTGGCTACCGGCATCGGCGCTCGGCAATACCGCAGACGGGGCTCTCGGAGGGCTCGATGTCGGTACTTTCGCCATCTGCAACGGCGCTCAAAAATAGCAATTCCGGATCGGATGCCACATCCCGCGCTTTCCGGCATTTGACGCGTTCAACCACAACCACCGGAGATGGCCGCCGCCGCAACCTCATCGCGACGAGCGCCGTCGGGCTCCGTCCAGCCGCGTCGCAACCTGCAGCGACACCGCCGCCGCGGGCGCTAGCAACGCGACGCAGGTGTCGAGCAACGCTCGAATGACAGTGCAGTCGCCGTGTCGGCTCCTCCCAGGGATGACGCCGAGCCGGTCAGCGACCGTAACACGCGATCAATCGTTCGCGTTGGGCTGAGATCGGCTGACCGGAAAGTGGTCGGGCGGGATCGGCGGCGCGAACCCGCCCGAGCCTACGGGCTACCGCCAGCTGCCGCGACGCTACCACCGGCGTAGCGCGTCGAAGTCGGCAGTCGCCTCGCCACGGCTGTCAACAACTATCCACCACGCACCACGTCCGCCAAGGCCCGGAAGTCCGCAAGGCTCGGCACGCAAGCCTGCCAAGCCGGCCACGCCAGCCAAGCCGGCCACGCCCGCGAATCGAGCCGCGGGGTCGTCTGTTTTCACCTACGAGCAGGCACGAGCCCTGTCAGACCGAAATCTCCAAGCGCGCGTACTTCATTCACCTCGAGCACGGCGATAGCGACCACGTCGTAACAGGTTGCGCGCGGAACGCGGAACGCGAGCTCGCGACTGGCGCGCAGTCATTGGTTGCCTGGACGGCGATCGCCATCGGGACGGACGCGCTGTCCGTAAACGGCCATATATGAGACGCCCGCGGGCCCGGACCGGTTCGCAGGGACTTTGCGTGTCCACAACCCGTGTCCGAAATCAACGTCCCACGATCGCTCCCGTCCGCGAGATTTGAGACGATCCGGCGGGTGTTGATCGGCTACTCCCGCGTCTCGACCGTCGCGCTGGACCACGCGGGCAGCTCGACGCGCTCAAAGCGGCCGGCTGCGAGCGGTGCTTCAGCGACACCGCATAGGGTCGCTGAAGAAGCGCCCACAGCGTTGAGCAGGCGCTGAAGGCGTTGCGCGACGTGCGAAGGTGATCGGCTTATGCTGATTGCGCGGCGGGCGGGTTAGGGGACGGGCATATGACAACCACAAAGACACTAGTGATGCGGCCGATCTCCCCGGATGACAAGCAGCTGCTGCGCGAGGGTTTCGAGCGGCTGAGCGAGCGGTCGCGCTACCGGCGGTTCCTATCGCCGCAGGAGCGCTTGTCGGAGAGGGAGCTGCGCTATTTAACCGAGATCGATCATCACGATCACGAGGCGCTCGTCGCGATCGATCCCGACACAAACCAGGGGGTCGGCGTCGCCCGTTACGTTCGCTCCAAGACCGATCCGACGGTCGCCGAGCTCGCGGTTACTATCGTGGACGACTGGCAGTGCCAAGGAGTCGGCGGCCGCCTCGCGGCAGCGCTCGCCGACCGCGCTCGCGTCGAGGCGATCACCAGCTTCACCGCGCTGGTGCTCGCAGACAACGAGCTGATGCTCAACCTGCTGCGTCATCTGGGACACGTGCGCGTGGTACACAGCGAGCTGGGGACGGTCGAGCTGACGATAGCTCTACCCGAGACGGGCCTCGGTCAATTGAGACGGCTGTTGGGAGCGATCGCGCGCGGAGAGATCATCCCGTTTGGACGGCGAGCGGGCCATTCCATTTGACGGCGTGGATAGGGTATGGGTCTGGGTGTTGGGCGCCGCTTTCGTTCGGCGTGTGAGTGCCGTTGATCTTCGGGATCGTCGTGGCTAACGAATGAACGAAGAAAGCTCGACGAGACGCCAACGACCGAACGTTGAAACGTTCAACGCCGCGGTGCACATGGACGGCGCGTTGTGGGGCTGCGTGGGCACCATGACCTCGCGCGCGGGCGACTTCCCGTCCGACACCGAAGCTCTCCTTGAGCGCTTTGCCGCACTCGTGTCCGTCGCGTTTGCCAACGCCCAGTCAATGGGCCTCTTGCAAACCGATGCCCGCGTTGAGCGCGCGCTGCGGGAAGTGTCCGTCGCCAGCGCCAGCGCCAGCGGCGAGCGCGATGCCAGCGCGGTGTTTGACCTCGTCGCCGCCCCAGTCACTGACTTGCTTGACGCCGCGGCGGCGATCGTCGTCCGCTTCAAAGGTGGCCGTGGGCTGGTGGTCGGGAGTCGCGCGCCATTCGCTTTCCCCGACGAGCTGCCGCTGGATGAGACCGGCGCGGCGACGCTGGTCGCCAAGACCGGACGACCCGCCCGCATCGACGACGATGCCGAGTTACACGACAACACGCTCGCCGCAGCGACCACAGCCGCTCGGGCCTTCGGTGCGACGTTGCGGTGCCCGTGCACCTGCACGGCGAGCTGTGGGGCTGCATCGGTGTCGCGAGCAAGCAGCCCGGGGGCTTCCCGCCGCACGCCGAGCGGCTGCTTGAGCGCTTCGCCGCGCTGGTCTCGGTCGCGCTGGCGCAAGCCGACACGCTGCAGACGCTTCACCGCCAGGCCACCACCGACGGGCTCACCGGCCTTCTCAATCACCGCGCCTTCCAGGAGCGCCTGCACGAAGAGCGCCGCCGCGCGGTACGCCACGGCCGGCCGCTCGCGCTCGCGATGTTCGACCTCGACGGCTTCAAGCTCATCAATGACACTCACGGCCACCAGGCCGGCGACCGCGTGCTTGAGACGGTCGCGCGCACATTCATGCAGTGCAAGCGGGCAGGTGACGTCCCGGCCCGGGTCGGCGGCGACGAGTTCGCGGTCATCGCGCCCGACACCGACGCCGAGGATGCCCTCGCGCTCGCCGAGCGGCTCGCGCCGCGGCGGCCGCCGCGCTCGCGAAGCTCGGACCTGCCGGTCACGCTGTCGGCCGGCGTCACCGACCTCGGCGCCGCAGTCACGATGCACGACCTGTTCCATCTCGCCGACAGCGCCTTGTACGGGCCAAACACGACGGGCGAAACCAGACCGTGCGCTACGCCCTCGGCGCCGGACACGACCTGTCCGAACGACAGCGCCAGCAACGCTTCCAGCGCGCGCGTACCATCACCGGGCTAGGCGCGCTCGCGCGCGCCGTCGACGCCAAAGACGCCGCCAGCCAAGAGCACGCGCAACGCGTCGCCGACATCTGCGAAGCGCTCGCTGTGCGTCTTGGCTGGAACCCCGACCGCTGCGCGAGGCTGCGCGAGGCCGCGCTACTTCACGACATCGGCAAAATCGGCATCCCGGACACCATCCTTGCAAAGCCCGGAAAGCTCACCGCACAGGAGTACGAGCAGGTCAAAACGCACACGCTGCTCGGGGCGCAGATAACCCAGGACGTGCTCGACGAGGAGCAGGTGTGCTGGGTGCGCTGGCGCCACGAGCGCCCCGACGGCCGCGGCTACCCCGACGCGCTGACAGCCGGCAGCATCCCCGACGGGGCGCTCGTGCTGGGCGTCGCGGACGCATTCGATGCGATGACCGCCGGGCGCTCCTACCAGGCTGCGCGGTCGACATCAGCAGCGCTCGCAGAGATGCGCGCGCACGCAGGCACGCAGTTCGACCAAGACCTGCTCGATTTGCTAGAAAACTGGGTTCTGGGTGCCGAGGCCGCTGTCGCGAAATGAGCGGGTGAGAGGATGATGCGCGTGATGCGCGCAATCGCTGACACGGCGTCGGACGGAATCGTGACCGTCAGCGCGACAGGCGTGATCAGCTACGCGAACCCGGCGCTTGGGAGCATGTTCGGCTACCGGAGCGGCGCGCTGCTGGGGCGACCAGTCGCGATCTTGTTTTCGGGGTCTGACCAGCAAGGTCAACGCCGCCGGCTTAGGCTTAGGCGTCTGGTGCATAGCGGCGATCCGGACGCGATTGGTCGCGTCGGTGAGGTCAGGGCGGTGGGCAGCGACGGTCAGAAGTTTCCGATCGAGGTCTCGAGAGTGGTTTGGGGAGGCGGACGGCGAGCGGGTCGCGGCGGGGATCATCCGTGACGTCTCCGGAGCGCGATCACGCCGAGCAAAAGCTGCGGGGACTGCTTGAGTCCGCGCCTGACGCGATCGTCGTCGCCAACGCCGACGGGCAGATCGTCGTGGCCAACGCGCGCGCGGAAGCGGTGTTCGGTTATACCCGCGACGAGCTGATTGGCAGCTCGGTCGAGCTGCTGATGCCCGATCGCAAACGACGGGCGCACGCCGCCTTCCGCGAGGACTACGCCGTTGACCCGCGACCACGCCACGGCAACAGACCCGGAGATTTCAAGGCGCGGCGCAAGGACGGCAGCGAGTTCCCTGCCGGGATCACGCTGAACCCGATCCAGACCGACGACGGGCTGCTGGTCTCAAGCGCGATCCGCGATGTCACGGAGCGCCAGCGCGCGGAGGAGGCGACCGCGCGGCTGGCCGCGCTCGTCGGCTCCAGCCCGGACGCGATCATCAGGCTGACGGTCGGTGGGACGATCGAGAGCTGGAACGCCGGCGCCGAGCGGCTGTACGGGTACACGCCCCAGGAGGCGATCGGGCGGCCGATCACGATCCTCAATCCGCCCCAGATCGGTCCGCTCACCGCGGAGGTCGGGTTCCCGACGCCGCCCGAGATCACGTTCCACTACGTCCACAACTATGACTCCGCCGACGGGCCGGCCTGACTCCTGGGGCTGCTTGGGGCACGGTGGGGCGGCTCGCCGAACCGCCCGGCGCGTCCACCAGAACATCCGACCCAGCCGCCCCGCGGCCGAGCCGTGCTCGCGTAGGCTTGCGCCTGCTCCGACGCGGCGATCGCCACCCTTTCCTCAGTCCATGACCAAACGCAAGGAGACGCTGACATGCACGTTCGTGTGGTCCGTTTCACAGATGTGACCGCCCAGCGAGTTGAGGAACTCGTAACCCATATAGAGGAAGCCGGCGGGTCGCCGCCTGATGTGCCAACCACCGGCTTGCAACTCCTCTTCGACGAGTCAGGGGGAACGGCCGTCGTGCTTCAGTTCTTCGACACCGCCGATGACATGAGCAAAGGCGCCCAGGCTTTCGGCGCGATGGACCCCTCCGAGACACCGGGTACGCGTGTGTCGGTGGACATGTGCGAGCTCAAGCTCGACCTCCCCGTGTCCGAGTGAGGGTGAACTCAATCGTGTCCTTGCCAATCGGCGTTTCTGGCGGCTGAGGGACGACGCCGACCTCTGGGCCGGTCGCGTGCGAGCCCGCGGAGCGTTGCTCTGTCCGCGGGCTCGCATCCATCGCGCCGACGGCGGAGCGACCGTCAGTGGTCGCCGCCTGCCGCCGCCCCGGTGGTCCAGGCCGGCGGTTCGTAGGGACGGCCCGGGACCCCACCAATGCACAGGACGCGGAGGCCGTCGGGGCCGCTGGTGAGGACTCGGCCGGTGCCCACGTCGACCCGCACGAGGTGCTCTGGATCGAGCGGCAGTCGCTCGTCGGCGATCACGACGGCGCCAGCGCCGCCGAGCGCGACGTATAGCTCCTGCTGGCCGGTGTCGGCCTCGTCATGGGACTCGGTCGTGTAGTCGGGAGGCAGCTGCATGATCTGCGCACCGAATGCGGTGATGCCGAGCCCGGCGCGCACGAGCCGGGCGAAGCCATCCCAGAGCTCGGGGAGCTCATCGATCGACTTCGCGGAGTAGCCGGTGATGGTCCGGGTCATGACGCCACCAACCCCATGTTCCTGGCGAGGGTCGCCATTGTGCGGTCGTGCTCCGCGACTGGACTGAGCTCGATCAGCTCGACCGGTTCGAGCGTCTGGAGGAAATGACCAGGCCGGAGGTGGTAGGCCTCGCCGGCGCGAACGATCTCGTCGCTCCCGTCGAGGTATGTGACGCGGAACGACCCGCTGAACAGATAACCCCAGTGATCGCATTGGCAGCGATCGTCCGGGAGCCCTTTGAACGGCGATTCGTCTGGCGGGAACTGCGCCGGCATCGACTCAAACGCGATCCGCATCCCTCCAGCGTCGACCTGGCGGCCGGTGTACTCGCCGATGACCATCGGTTCCAGCTCATCCCTGGATGTGTGCATGGAGAACTCTCCCTTCGTTGGTGATGGCCGCCGCCACGGCGTGGCGACGCTTGATGAGAAGCAGTAGGCAGGCAGCGCCGATCGCGGCTGGTCCGAGGCCGGCGAGGAGCAGTGCGGGGCGGGCGCCGAGTGCGCCGACGACGAGTCCGCCCAGCACGAGCGCGGCGAGCTCGGCGCCGTTTCGTGCCCCGTTGTAGGCGGCGAACGCGCGGCCGCGCAGCGCCTCGGGGGCGCGCTCGTGGATCAGCGTGCGGAGCAGCACGTTCTTGACTCCGTGCGCGACACCGCCGAGCGAGAAGCCGATCAGGGCGAGCCACACGACCGTGGCCAGCGCTCCGCCGGCGATGCCGAGTCCCTGGAGGACGACAGCGGCGAGGCCGCCGGCTGCCAAATGCGCCGGCCCAACGCGGTGTGCCAGCCCAGCCGAGCCGGCCGCCATCCCGACGGTCCACGAGCTCAGCAGCAACCCGTACGCGAGGCTGCCGCCCCGGCGCACGCGCGTGACGAAGAACGGCTCGGCGGTCGCGGAAATCGAGAACAGCGCGAGCGCGGCCACGGCACCGCCGAGGGTGATCTTGACGTCGCGCTCACGCCGGAGGAACGCGAACCCGTCGCGGGCACGCACCCGGTTGGCAGTGTCCGGGGCGGGCTCCGGCCGGCGGCGAGCGCGCAGGAGCAGCGCCGCGGCGGCCACGACGACGAACGACAGCGCGTTCAGCGCCAGGGCGAGCCACAGCAGACCGGCCGCGCCGAGCGCGCCGCCGACGAGCGGGCCGGCGGTGAAACCGAACGATCGGGCGGTTTCCATCAGCCCGTTGGCCCGCGCCGCGTCGGTGCCCGGGCCGGCTGCCGCAGGCACGAGCGCGAACTCGGCCGGCTGGCTGATCGCCACTCCGAAGCCGAGCACCGTCATCAGCGGCAGCAGCGCCCAGAGACGGTCCAGACCAGCGAGCATCGTGATCACGGTTGCTGCCTGGAGAAGCGAGACGGCAATCAGGATCCGGCGGTTCTCGAAGCGGTCGACGATCGCCCCTGCCACGCCCGCGGCCAGGACCACTGGCCCCCACAGTGCGAAGATCAACGCCGAGACGGCGAACGCCGATCCGGTGCGCTGTTGCACATGCAGGATCAGCGGGAAGATCGCCATGAAGTCGCCGAGCGCGGAGAGCCCGGCCGCCCCGCCGAGGAGGCGAAGGTCGCGGCTGCGTGGAATTGACATGGCGCCGATCATCGCGGGCGACCGTTCGGACACCGTTCGAGAGTCGTAAATGGTGCGCGTGCAGCTTGCGCGAGCGCCGCTCGATGCTGCACAGTTGACGCAATGTTGGATGTCCAACTAGCCGGCGGTCTTGAGTTGCGGGTGGACGGCGCGCCGATCGCGCTGCCCGCGTCGCGGCGGGCGCGCGCGGTGCTCGCCTATCTCGCGCTGAACCCCGCTCCACAGCCAAGGGGCCGCAGTGGTGGCGGGCGAGCCGGGGATCGGTAAGACACGGCTCGCCCGGCAGTTCACGTCCGCCGCCGTCGAGGAGGGCGCGACGGCCGTGCTCTTAGGCCGCTGCTCCGAGGAGCCACTGGCGCCGTTCGAGCCATACACCGAGGCTCTCGCTCAAGCCGGCGTCGCCGAGGCGCTAACGCCCAGCAGCGCCCCTGACGACACGGGCGCACGACACCGCCTGTTCGACGCTGTTGACTCTGCTTTCACCGACCTCGCTGCGCGAGCCCCGCTGATGCTCGTGATCGACGACTTTCACTGGGCAGATCGCGGAAGCCTGCTGCTCACGAGCTTCCTGCTGCGCTCGAGCCGCCCAGGACCGATCCTCGTGCTTGGCACGTACCGGGACACCGAGCTTGGCCGGCGGACCCCACTCACGGCGGCGCTGGGCGAGCTGAACCAGGGCGGTGCGCTTGACCGCATCGATCTGCGTGGACTGCCGCTGGATGACGTGGCGACACTCGCCCGCTCGATCCTGGGCACCGACGAGATCGCGCCACGCGTGCATGCGCGCACGGACGGCAACGCGTTCTTCGTCGAGGAGGTGTTGAGAGAACTGGCCGAGTCAGGCCCGCACGTGGTGCCGGAGAGCGTCCGGCACGCGGTCGGCATCCGGCTATCGCGGATGAGCGAGGAGGCAAACGAGCTGATCGCCGCCGCCGCGATCCTCGGCCTGGAGCACGACGCTCGTGCCCTGCAGACCACCGCAGGGCTCCAGGCGGATGGCGCCGAGGCAGCGCTCGACGAGATCCTGCACGCCCGGCTGTTGCGCCCCACTTCCAGCCCGCGGCGGTTCGAGTTCGCTCACGCGCTTGTTCGCGAGGCAGTCCTCGATGAGTGCAACGTCTTGCGCCGCGCCCGCCTTCACCGGCGCGCCGCCCACGCCCTGGCCGAACTTGGCGAAGAACACTACCTCGAGGAAATCGCGCTGCACCTGTTCGAGGCGGCGTCCACCGCGGACGCTCGGCAGGCAGCCGAGATGCTCGTCCGCGCCGGTCACCGGGCGCTCGACCGGCTCGCTTACGAGGACGCGGCGGAGCGGTTCGACCGGGCGCTGCAGGCGCTCGAGCTGGCGGGTACCGAGGACGACGCCGGTCCGGTGTGGCTGGCTCGCGGCGACGCGCTCCTGCGCGCGGGCGAGCCTGAAGCGGCGCGAGCAGCTTTCACGGAAGCCCGTGCGCTGGCGCTCCGAGGCGCCGACCGATGCGTTGCTCGGAGAGGCAGCGCTTGGCTTTTCCGGGCTTGGCATCGCGATCGTCGACCTCGATGCCGAGGCGATCGCACGGCTCGAGGAGGCGCTGGAGCGGGTCGAGGACCGCCCGCTGCGCACAAGCCCGACGACAAGGCGGTTGCTCACTAAATTCGCTCGCACCCCGTCTCAATCGACTTGGTGATGCTGCCTCCGACCTCGGCCGAGCAAGCACGAGGCCGGCCTGCCGACACCAAACGCGGACGCCGCGGGGGCCTCGGATCGTTCGAGAGTAGGCGATTGCCGCGCGCGGGGCGCGCCTGGTGTCCGTTGATCTCGCTCGTCGGAGCCGACGACTGCTTCTTAGCTTAGGCGATAGGAGTTCTTCCGGACCGGCGATGCCGATGGGCTCGACAGGGCCGTCAGACTTCCATCTCGCTGTCCGCGACGCCTGCCTGCCCTCACGCACCGACGCACCCGGGGTACGGCCTTACTACTCCTCCACGTTGGGTCGCGCGCGATGCCGGGGGGTCTGCGCGGAATGCAACTGGTGGGAAGTACCGATGACGCGTCGCTCAACGCAGAGCACGCTTGCGTCATGAGCGCGGCGCCGACACGCCGGCACGCTGAGACCAGCACCACAGAGGCGCTCGTATCAGGGACGGTAGCGGACGGGTTCGAGTCGGTCCGAGCGGCGTTCGAGTCCAACCTTCTTGAGCGAGGGGAGTTCGGAGCTGCGGTAGCTGTGTGGCTCGACGGCAAGCCTGTCGTGGACCTGTGGGGTGGTTACATGGACGCAGGGCGCAGGCGACGCTGGGAGAGGGACACGATCGTGCTCGTCTTCTCTGCCACGAAGGGGTTGGCGGCGGCCGCGCTTGCGGTCGCTCACAGCCGCGGGTTGATCGACTATGGCGAGCCGGTGTGCCGCTACTGGCCGGAGTTCGCCCAGCACGGCAAGGAGCGGGTGACGGTGCGCCAACTGCTTGCTCATCAGGCCGGTTTGTGCGCGCTTGACGAGCGTCTCGATCCGCGCAAGCTAGCGGACTTCGAGTTTCTCGCGAAGGTCTTGGCGCGTCAACGTCCGGCTTGGGTACCTGGGCGCCGGCACGGCTACCACGCGTTCACGCTCGGCTGGTATGAGAGCGAGCTGCTGCGCCGCGTCGATCCGCGTGGACGGCGGCTCCCGGCGTTCTTTGCCGAGGGAGATCGCGGGTCCGCTGTGCGCAGACTTCGAGATCGGGCTCTCGCGCGACCGGGACGCATCAAGCATCGCATCGGTCCATGGGTGGCCGCCGTGGCGGACGCTGTTCCATCTCGGTGCGTTGCCGCCAGGGATGGTGCTCGCCTCTTTCAATCCGCGCTCGCTGACGGCCCGCGCCATGCGTAATCCGCGGCTCTCGGACCCTGCTGCCGTCGGCTCCGCTGCCTACCGCCACCTAGAGATTCCTGCCAGCGTTGGGTTCGGGAGCGCGCGAGCGATCGCGCAGATCTACGGGGAGCAGGCGATCGGAGGGCCAAACCTCAGCCTGACCCCGGCGACATTCGAGGCCATCACGGCGACTCCGGTGCCTCCGAGCGGCGGACCGTACGACCTCGTCTTGCACACCACCGCTTCGTATTGCTGCGGATGGTGGCGTCCGTTCCCGAGCTTCCCGTTCGGAAGTCCTAAAGCGTTCGGGACGCCAGGCGCCGGTGGCTCCTTTGGGTACGCAGACCCGGCGCGCGGTCTCGGCTTCGCGTACGTCACAAACCGCATGGGCTTCCATGTCTGGGACGACCCCCGCGACGTCGTGCTTCGCCGCGCTCTCGACACCTGCCCTGCGAACAAGATGAAATCGTGAAATCGCTTCCGAGCAGGTCGTCGATTTCGACAACAAATCAGACTGGTCGATCGGATAACACGAGCGGCGCGCATGGCCGGCTTGCTCGCGGGCGCCCGAGGGGGCCGTCCCGCGCTCGGCTCCTCGCCGGCGGGTGTCGAGTATCAAGAGCCCACAGTCGCGGTTTCCATAACCTCCGCTCGATAACTTACATTTCGTCCCGCCGTGGGGCGCGGCGGCCGAGCCCTGGGTTGGAGCATGTCGGGTCAGACCGGTTGATGGGTGCGCGGCGCGGGAAGCGCATCGAGCAGCGCTGCGGGCAGCTGCCTGGCGGCGTTCCAAAACTCGAGTGCGACGACTTCGCCGGTGCGCTCGTCTGTCTCGCGTACTCCCCATGGCTCTTGATGGCCGACGGCGTGCTCGCCGTCGAAGCCAGGCAGCACGATCCAGGCGATGTCGGCGTCTCGATCGTAGTGGCCGTCGAAGGGCATCACGCGGGAGGCTAGCGCGGCCGGCGCCACAGGCTGATCACTCGCGCCCGGATCAGATCGCGTTCCACGGGCCAGTCGTAGACGATCACCAGCCGCTCGACCGTCAGCAGCCAGTCGGCCTCTCCGGGGTTTTGTTTGCGCTCGTGATGGTGGTCGAGCAAGGCGTCCTCGACGTCGCTAGGCACGAACCGCTCCCGCTCAGCCTTCGCCAGCGCGTGCTGCGTCCACACGATCAAGCTCGGGCCGTCCACGGCGCGCAGTCTGGCGCACGGCAACGTCCAAGCTCGGGCCGTCCACGGCGCGCAGTCTGGCGCACGGCAACGTCCAGCCGAACCCAAACGCGACCGCCTTGACATGTCGCCGTTCGTGACCCCGCTCAAACCCACCGGTCGCCGGCGCCGACGAGTGTTGGCGACTAGGACTAGGCCCTGAGCGCCCCCGCGTTGACGTGAAGGGCATGCGGTCAAGCTGCGGCGCGCAGCCGAGGGCCGCGTCGGCGAGGCCGAGCACGCCGCGCGGCGAGCGCTGGTGCTGGCGCTGGTCGCGGCGCTCGGGCCTTCGTGGTCCAGATCAAGGCGCTTGACCACCGGCCTCCTAGGACCGACGCGCGACCCTACCGCCAGCCGCACGACGCACTGCGTCCGCGTCCGGTCAGCACGTCGGTAGCCGTGAGCTTGATGACCGCAACCGGTGCACCGCGTATCACGCACCATCTCGGCAGCCTGCTTGAGCGAGGCGATCGGGTTGCCCGATGTGCCCGATGCGCCCCTAAAACCGTGGTTTTGCAGGCAACTCAACATAACCAACTAAGGGCAAGCCGACGAAGCGAACGGCGCGCTCGCTCAGCGGCTGAAGTGCTGGCCTATCTGGAGGATGTTCCCGTCAGGGTCCTTGAACCACGCGCCTCGAGCACCGCTTTCGTGCTGGGCGATTCCCTCAATGGTTTTCACTGCCGGCAGGTCGTACTCCTCGAACACGATCCCGCGATCCTGAAGCTCTTTGACGGCGACCTCGATGTCCTCGACCTCGAATCTCATGGACGTGCTCTTCGCCGTCCCTGCGAACTCAGATAGGTAAACCAAGAACCACGTCCCGCTCTGGGTCTCGTTCGGATACCAGCCCCAGGCACTTCGTCGGCAGCCGTAAGCCCAAGCGTGCCGCCATAGAACTCCTTGGCGTGGCTGAGGTCCTTCACAGCGATCATGGCGTGCGTGCTAGCCGAGTCGAGCATCGCTCTTACCCCCAATCATGAGATTGTCCGCGACCCTACCACGGCAGTGGAGATCTAGGGGTTTGGGGAGGAACGGAACAGAATTTGGCGCTAAGCGGTCGCGGTCAGTCCTCGATCTCGAGCGCTCCATCGCGGCTTGCCGGTCGGCTGCGGAGGGCAGGCTGTAGCGCCGTGTGGTCTCAAGCCGTCGATGGCCGGCGAGCTCTGCGACCAGGACGAGGTCGTTGCCGGACCGGCGGGTTGGTCACGCACGTGTGCCGGAGCAGGTGCGCAGACAGCTGCAGTCCCGCTCGACCCGCGATGCTACGGACGACCAGACTCGTGGCCGTCGGGTTTACGGGAATGCCACAGTCCGCCCGCTGCTGCAAGCAACCCGAGGTGCGTCGCGCGCAGCGTCTGCGAGCACTCGACCTCGCCGTAGATATCGGGCCCGTCGTTGCGACCATCGCGGTGCGTATCGGCGGACGTAGGCAGCCGCTTAGTAGCAAGCGCGCGCGGCAGCTTGCCGACCAGACGGTCAAGCCGCTCGGCGCGGATCTGACCGTGCGCGCGCTCCGGACGCGGACTGCGGCCTTGCGGGCGGCCGTACCCGACCTGCTCGAGAATCGCCAGCGCCTCGTCGACCTGGTCGCGCTGACCGTCAAACAGATCACGCAGCTCGCCCCGCTCGCCGTCGCTAAGCGCCGCCGGCGACAGCCCGCCGAGGCGCGCCGGGAGAAACGAACGCGCCAAGAACCGGACGCTGAAATCGGCCGTCAGCCGCTCGACGCGGTGAGCGAGGTCCGAAGGGACCAAACCGGGCCGGCGGCCGCGGCGCGGCACCAACCGCCACCTGTCAACCGAGCAGCAGTTCTTGGTCTTCCTGCCCGACCCGCACGGACACGGGTCGTTGCGGCCCGGCGGGCTGCCGGGCGCGTCGAGGTTGATGTGGCCGAAAGCCATCGCCAACACCACCCGATCGGTGGTGCTCGCGATGACCCTCGCCGCAGGAAAGGCGCGCAGACTCTCGTTCCGGCCGCGGGTTCCGTCCGCCACCCGGCTAGACTGCACGCACAGCATTTGTGCGGCGCTGGATGCGCCTCTGTTCTGGAAGACCGGGCCACCAACCCGGTCTTTCTCGTCTCCGAGGTCGCTGCCACGGAGGGCCACGACTGCGTCGTGCGACCGCCACGAGTCTTGGCGACGAGCCCGACAGCTTGAGCGCGGCCGGGAGCCCGTCCTCCGCGACCGAGGGGACCGTATCGCTGACGCAGGGCCGCGACAGCTTCCGCTGATGACTCGCGCTGCTCACAACGCGTCCTTTTTGAAAGGGTCGCCGCCGCGCTCACCCTCGATCACGACACGGCGGCCAGCGACCATCCATCCCACGGTTCCACGGATCGATGGCTGGCCGACGAAATGCCCGAACCGATCCCAGACCGGCGCCTTCAGGGCACAGGCCAGCTCATCGCGGACCGTCCACCGCTCCACGTCGAGCAGCTCGTCGCCATCCAGGCGACTGAGCACGATCGTCCCCACCCTGCCCCCCAACCCCGACCTCCCAGAGAACGGGACCAGCGCGATCGTCGCGCCACGCCACTCGAGCTCCTCCCACACCGCCTGACGCGCCAGCAGCTCACCACCCCCTGGCCGCACCCGCGCCGCATGCGGCCGAGCCGCTTGACGACCAGAAGTGGTGCGGCACGCCTCTTCCGAAAGCGCCTTGCAGGTCGGACACGACCGCCCTCGCCACCGCCGCGCGACGTGCAAACGTGCCAGGAGCTCGACCTTCCGCGACAGGCGCCTCCAGCGGCAGCGGCCACCAGGAACAGCCCAGCACTCCGGACACCACTCCTCAAGCCACGCGCGCCGACCGCTCACACACGCCCCCGAAGGCAAGGCGAAACGCGTGCAGACCAACCGTTTAGAGCATCGTCTCGGAGCCTCCGCGCTGGTCGGTTTGAGGGTCTCCAGACGTCGCCGTCAGATCGTCGTGCACCCCTAGTGCACCCTAAGCGCCCTTTTCGACTGTTCCGATCAGCCGTTGGCGCGGGGAGAAAGCGGCCCTCTTGCAGGGAAGTTACGTATATGGGCGGTACTGGACTCGAACCAGTGACTTCCTGCTTGTAAGGCAAGCGGTCATTTTCGTAGTTTCTCGGCGATTTGCAGGAGTTTCGTGACGTGACGCTACCCCGACACCCCCTCGGAGTGCGTCCCGTTTGCAGGCATTTTCCCTGAATTCTGCCGAGAAACCCCGATCTCTCGGCAAAAATGCTCGAAGGCCAGAGAGCGCATGAGCGACCGCGCTACGTGGCTCGAGGAGTGGTGCCCGCAGTGCCGGGCGGCGCCCGGCACTCGCTGTCGCAAGTCTCGGTTGAGCAGGCATCGGGACCCGTCCGCGCAGCTTCATTTCGCGCGGGGATGGCGCAATCGATCGTGCCCGACCTGCCGAGCAGCATCCGACGAGCAGTGCCGGACGCCGTCGGGTCGCGAGGCGTCGCACCCGCACACGGCGCGGCTGCGGCGCGGTCTGGGCGAGCTGGTCGGCGAGGAGGTGTGGCAGGAGCTCGCATCCCGCGGCGCGACGGTCGCGATCGTGGCTTTCTCCGGCCGCGCCGGTGCCGGCGGCACGATCGGCACAATCGCCCTCAGTCGACTCGACGGTGAGGAACTCGTCCATGTCGAGCGATGGAGCGGGGGCGACGAGCTCGCGTACGCGCTCGAGGCGCCCGTCTGGGATCGCTACGGCCAGTTCGCCGGGCAGCCGCGGGTCCGCGGCACCGTCACCTGGCTGCTCGCCGACCGCTCCGTCGTGATCGCGGGGCAGCGCGACCGCCAAGCGTTCGAGGAGACCGTCTCGTGACGCCGGCCACGTGGACGCTGGCTGTCCGCCTCTCCGGCCGACGTTTCCACTGCTCTCACGGCTGGCCGGCGCGTGGCTTGGCGGCGCGAAGCCGCGGCCCTCCGCTGCAGAAACGAGAAAGACCGGGTGCCAGCCCGGTCTCCCACCGCATAGGCGCCATCCAGCGCCGCACAAAATCAGTATGCGCAGTTTAGCCGGATCGCGGACGGAACCGCGCGGCCGGCACAGGGTTCTGCGCGCTCCCGCCCAGGCTGACAAGTCATCGCGAGCGCCGTCGATCGCCGGCGTTGGCGATGGCTCTCCAAGCCAACACGATCAACTTGCGCGAGCTCGTCCGCGGGCGGCTCGGCACCGAGACCTTCGACTCGTATCTAGCTGAGCTGGAGGTCGTCGAGGCGTCGGCGGACAGGGTCGTGGTGCGCGTCGGGCCGACGCTCGCGCGCGAGGCGTCGCGCCGCTGCGGCCCGGCGCTCGCCGGCGTCTGCCGGCAGCTGTTCGGCTCTCGCCAGGTGCTGCTGGGTGGCGACGGCGAGTCCATCGAGCTTGGCGAGAACACCGCCCGCGGCGGTCAGACTCGGGAGCCGCAGAAGCCGGCGGAACAGAGGTCGAGCTGGTCGTGGCCGGCGGCGGGTGCGTCAGCGGTCAAGAGCGTGCGGGCAGCCGGGGATCAAGGCGCGACTGGCGGCGCAGAAGGCGTTCCGGGTGCCGTTCGCGATCGCGGCGAGCCTGCCGAAGGTGGCCAGCCAGGCGTTCGGACGTCATAGCCCGGACGAGCCGCTTCAGTACGTCGGCCGGCGGGGCAAGGCGTACAGCGAGCAGACGCTGACGGCGTTTCACCACCGGCTACTGGCAGGCATCCTGCGCCTCGCGCAAGCCGGCTGTCTGACCCAGCAGGGCGTGATTTGCTCGATCAACGTGCTGCTGCTCTCCGCCGACGGGAAGGGGTCGCGGGAGCTGCCGGTCGCACGCACGCAGGTCCTGCCGGCGCTGATTGACCTGCTGTCGGCCAACGCGACCTATACGGCGCATCACGTCGCGCCGCACACGGGCGAGCCGTACATCGCCGAGCAGCGAAGCTCGAACACCCGATCCTCAAGCACATCCTGGTCCGCACATCAATGGAGCCCGAGCGGCTGCGGCCGCTTGCCGAGATCATGCAGCGCAGCGACGACGGCCGCTGGCAGCAGACCGCGAAGCTGGCGCGCGGCGGCGGCGCGAGCATCCTGATCGCGCTCAACGACTGGGTGCTGGAGGCGCTCGACGCGCCGACCAGCGAGGCCGGCAAGACGTTCGCGCTCCTGGACGCCGCCCCGTTTCTGGCGGTGGGGTCACGGCGGCTGTTCAGCTGGCAGCAGGCGTGCACCGCGCCCGCGGTCGATCCCAAGGCGCCGCTGCCCGACGGCGTGCCCAGACCGCCGAGCAACACGGTCTACAAGCGGATCGATCTCAACCACGTCAGCGTGCGCGACTTCGGCCGCCACGGCTGCGATCTGGACCGGATCTGCGACGACATCCGCGAGGACTTCTGCGGCGAGCACGGGCTCGCGCAGATCGACCGGCGGATCCACTCCGTGCACCCGGTCTGGTCAGGCGGCGTGCTTTCGCTGTGGGTGTGCTGGCGCACCGCGCGCGAGCTGCCGCACCGCGGCGGGCTGCCAGCGCCGCTTGGCGGCCAGGCAGCGATGGCGAAACCGCCGACACGAGGCGGTGCCGCACAAGCCGCCAGCGCGATCGCCAGGACGCCGCGTACGCCGGCGAAAGCCTCGAGCGCACGCACCGCGCGGCCTGAGCGGGGCGTGCCGAGGATCGTCGCGCTCGCCCGCTCGCAGACGGCCTCCGGCGACGACGGCGACGGCTGAGCGCCGGCGGCGTAGGACCCTGCGGCTCGGACCCGGCCGACCCCTTCCGATCCACGCGCCAATCGTTTCGATCGGGCCGCTCAAGCCCGATCGCTAGCCCCTGCACCGGCGTCCGGGGTTAAACCCTCTCGAGCTTGCACCGGGGCGCATCGGCGACCGCTTTCGCGCGCGCAGATGGTCACCCAGGACGGCAGCCAGCCCGCATCGAGTCCTGGATCGCAGGGGTCAGCGCGCTCGCCGGCGGTGCTCGGCGGGGCGTTCGTGCGCGTCGGGATACGACTGACCGCGCGCCGGGGTCAGACCGCCCCGCTGCCGCCAATACGATCGACCGCGCGCGCGGGTCAGACCGGCCGTGGGCGGCTATCGGACCGACCGTGCGGCGCGATCTTCTAAGAAGTACGGCCAGACGGACGTTTTCGAGCGGCTGACGCCGCGTCGACCGGTATCTGGGGGAGTTCGTTGACCGCTGCGGCCCCGCGGCGCGATCGTGGCGGCGATGACCACCACGACCGCTCTCGTTCCCCCGCACAGCCTCGAGGCCGAACGCAGCGTGCTCGGCGCGATCCTGCTGACCGGCGCCCAGGCGGTTGAGCCGATCGCGCACGAGGAGCGCTTGGCGGCCGAGCACTTCTACCGCAACCAGCACGCGCTCGTCTACCAAGCGATCCTCGCGCTGCACAAGCGACATGAGCCGATCGACACGCTCACCGTCACCAACCAGCTCGCCGAGCACGGCGTCCTCGAGCAAACCGGCGGCAGCCTCGCCGTCGACGAGCTCGCCGGCTGGGTGCCCGCCGCCGGCCACGCCCGCGCCTACGCGCGGATCGTCCGCGACTATGCCACCCGCCGGCAGCTGCTACACGCCAGCTACGAGATCCAACAGCACGCGCTCGCCGGCCACGGCGACGTCGACGAGCTGCTCGCCGACGCGAGCAAACGCGTCGGCGACCTGCTCGAACAGTCACTCCCAGCCGGCTCACGACACATGCACGAGGTGCTGTTTGACCGCGCCGCCGAGCTTCACCGCCTCGCACGCGACCACGGCGCGATCATCGGCCTGCAGACCGGGATCGCACAGATCGACGAGGCGCTCAAGGGAATGCGTCCCGGCGAGCTGATCATCCTCGCCGCCAGACCCTCGCAGGGCAAGAGCGTCCTCGCCCAGCAGATCGCAACCCACAACGCGCTTGCCGGCAACGGCACCGTCATGTTCTCGCTCGAGATGTCCCAAGACGAGCTCGCCGACCGGCACCTCGCCGCGCGCGCCAGGATCCCCTACGGCAAGATCCGAGCCGCGAAACTACCCGAACGCGACCTCGACCGAATCGTCACCGAAGCCGCCGGCTGGTCCAAGGACACGCCGCCGCTGGTGGTCTGCGAGCGGGCGCCGCTGACGATCACCGAGCTGCGCTCCGAGGCGATCCGCTGGCGCCGCCGACTCCCAGACGGCCTACGGCTGATCGTGATCGACTACCTGCAGCTCCTCTCCCCGCCGCCGAAGGACCGGTTCGCCAACCGCTACGAGCAAGTCTCCGAAATCTCACGCTCGCTCAAACTGCTCGCCAAAGAGCTCCAGCTCCCGGTACTTGCCGTCGCGCAGCTGTCGCGCGAAGCCGAGCGACGGCCCGACAAGCGCCCCCAACTCTCAGACCTACGCGACTCAGGCGCGCTCGAGCAGGACGCCAACACCGTGCTGCTGCTCTACCGCGCCGACCGCTACGACACCAGCGCCCAACCGGGTCTCACCGAGGTGATCATCGCCAAGGCCCGAAACGCCGAATGCACTACTGTCGAGTTGGACTTCGAGGGCGCCTACCAGCGCTTCCGCTCGACACAATGACTCGAGTGTGTGTCCGGCTGATCGCATCGTGCGCGGTTAGGATCTGCCCGAGTAAGCGATCAGCAGACAGCAGCTGTGAGTTGTGCGGGCGTTGGTTGCGAGTGGTGGGCAGCCGGCATCTCTCGCGGGCGTGCACGGCATGACGCTAGCGGACTACCCGAGGATCGTCGAACGGGAGCACGCCGGCCGGGCCGACGGAGAGCTGCCCGACACCCCTACTTCGGCAAGCTGGGCGAGATGGCCGACGACCCCGACACGGACCTGGTGCAGTGTCAGCTCTGCGGACAGTGGCAGAAGTGGGTCGGCGGAATGCATCCTCGCATCGACTGGCGCGGGCCTTCACCGCATAAGCCCGGCGCTCGCCGTTGACGCCCCCCGAGAATCAATCCGTCGCGTCCAAAGCATGAGCCCGGACTGCCAAAGCGAGAGTCCAGCGCCGGTCACGCGGACTTCTGCTCACCGTTGAAAGCGAGAGCTCGCGGGCTAACCAAAACCAGGAGTCCCCGCACCTTTGAGCGGACTGTCTCCGTAGCCCGCAACGATGAGCCGGGCGGTTGGCGTCGACGGTCGGCCCTCCGCCGACCGCGTCTGGTCGCGGGAGATAATCGGGTTGTTGTTTAGCTATGCAGGAGGGCGCTCACTGAACTGATACGACCACGAAGCGAGGATGTCCGGATCGTCGTGGGATTTTGAGTGGCGATTCATCCGGGGTTTGTACTGTCTGTAACGGATTATACTGTGACTGTCAAAGGTGCGTTGTCGGTCGGATTGGTGTGAGTGTCAATCACGGTTATGTCAGTGTGAGTGTCAGTAACCGGCTGGTGGTCGGTGGCGGCACGGAGGGCGTGGCGTTCGATGGCGATCACCAGCTCGGCGAGGTGGCGGTAGCCGACGATGCGCCGGAACTGCCGCTCGGCCTCGAGCATGCCGGCGGCGGTCCAGCGCTTGCGCATGTCGCCCTCCCGCCAGCGCTTGACGTTGCGCTGGGTGCGGCGAACGATCTCGATCATCGACTCACACGGGTTGGTCGAGCACAGCGTCTTGGCGAGCTGGCCAGTGATGCCCAGCCGGGTGAGGGTGAGCGTCTCCTCGAGCCCCTCGCGCAGGGAGCGGGCGGCGTCGGACCAGGAGCGCTCGAGCTCGCCGAGCAGCTGCTGTAGACGCTTGCGCGCCGCCTTGTGGTCTGCGAGAGCCCACGCCGCGCGCAGCCGGCCGCGGACCCGCTCGCGCTCGGCCTCGGGCAGCTGCTCGCACACGTTGCGCTCCTTGTGCCGCTGGCAGCGATGAACGAGCGCGCGCTCGCCGAAGACGTCCTTGATCGCGCGTCTCAGCGCCTTGGCGCCGTCGATCACGAACAGGATTGCCTGCTCGGGATCCAGGCCCCGCTCGACGAGATCCGCCAGCAGCTCGCGCGCGACGGTCGCGTTCTCGGTCGAGCCCTCCCACAGCCCGAGCGGAATCTTCACCCCGTCGGTCGTGATCCCGAGCGCGACGACGTGTGTGCGCTCGGCCAGCTCCATCCCGTCGAGCATCATTACCGCCAGCCGTACGTCCTCCAGCCGGCGCCCCATCAGCCCATCCAGCGCGGTGCGGGTCGACTCGACGAACAGCTCTGAGACCGTGCTCTTCGACTTCGCGCGTGACTGCTGCTCGACCTTTTCGCCGATCGGCTCGCCGACGTGCACGAAGCGGCGGGTGGAGACGCCGGCGAGCATCCGGTCCATCACCGCCCGCGCCAGCGGGTCGCGGCAGGCGAAGAACTCATAGGTCGCAAGCTCAAGCTCGCGCCCGTCATCGACGCTACGCACGCGCGGGCGGCGGACCGGCACCCGCCGGCCACCGAGCGTCACCGACCCATCCTCATAGCCGTGACGCTTGCAGGCCCTGTCCGCGTCGTGCTTGCCCTTCGGGCCCGTAAGCGCCTGCACCCCCAGTTCCATCAGCTCCTGCACCAGGCGCAGCCCGGCGCCGACACTCAGCGCCAACAGCCCCTCACTCGCTGCCGAGACCAGCTCGCCCAGCCGCTGCTGAACCTCCACGGGCAGCGCCCTCCCGCCCTCCTGCGCGGCAGCGACGACCTCCCGGCCGGGTACCTTCTGCATGGCGGTTCCTCCTGTCCTCTCGGACTTGGTTGACACCCCGAACGCTCCCAAGCGGAGCGGACAGGACGGGAGGACCGCCACTCAAGTTCCACGAGAATCCGGACAACCTCCACGAAGCGCCTCGCCGGGCTTGACAGGCTCCGGGCGGCCACGATTGTCCCCACATCAGGACTCTAGTCGTTTGGTTTGTTCATAAGTTAGGGGTCTCATCTCGGTGGGTCTGTAGAATGCGTAGCCGCCTTTTCGTGGACCTCAGTAGCTTTTCGGCGGAGCTTGTCCCGGCCAGTGGGCGACCGACGACCCTAACCGTCGGTTCGAAGACGACGAACCAGTCCCTGGCTGACCTGTGCGGCCGTCTGAATCCCGCGTTGCGGGGATGGACGACGCACTTCCGGCATGACGTGTCCAAGGCGACGTTCAGCTATCTCCAGGCCTTCCTGTGGAAGCGCACGGTGCGCTGGCTTCGCAAGAAACACCCCCAGCCTCATGGAAGCAGCTCCGACGGCACTACCTCCCCGACTGGTGGCCGACGGAGGGCGAGAGGAGCCTGTTCAACCCCAGCGCGGTACCGGTCACCCGCTACCGCTACCGGGGCGAGCGGATCCCCTCGCCGTGGGCCACACAAACGGGAACGGACGCCGCGAGCCAAGACTGAACGAGCTCGTGGAGAGCCGGATGCGGGGGAACTCGCACGTCCGGTTCGGAGGAGCGGGTCGGGGAAACAGTCGCCCGAGAGGGCGGCGACGCGCCCCGGCTCGACTCTCACGCGTGGCTGACGGTCAACACGTCAAAGACGGCGATCTGTCTGCTGATGCGGATCGCGTGGCGGACCGTCGGCAGTATCTGCGGCACGCGTCAGCGCGGAGGCCAAGCAAGGACGCGACCTGTACGCGGGGCTAAAGCGGCTCGGGTTCGATGAGATCTCGATCCGCAAGGGGCAGAAGTACCTGACCGTGGTCGTCGACCATCACACCGGCCGCCTCGTGTGGGCAGCGTACGGCCGAGACCGCAAGACGGTCGAGAAGTTCCTGGACCTGCTGGGCAAAGAGCGCTGCCAGCAGATCGAGCTGGTGTCTTGCGATGACGCCGAGTGGATCACCCGGCCGATCGCCGAGCGATGCGCCAACGCCGTCATCTGCCTTGACCCGTTCCATATCGTCAAGGCCGCCACCGCCGCGTTGGACGAGATCCGCCGCGAGATCTGGAACGAGGCCCGCAAAGCGGGCAACAAGCAGCTCGCCAAGGATCTCAAGGGCGCCCGCTTCGCGCTCTGGAAGAACCCCGGCAACCTGACCGAGCGCCAACAGCGCAAGATCTCAAGCATCCAGCAGACCAACCAGCGGCTGTACCGCGCCTACCTCCTCGCCCAACAACTCAGGCAGATCTATCGCGTCGACGCAACCGACGGTCTCGCGCTGCTCGAAGCGTGGCTGAAGTGGGCCCGACGATCTCGCCTGGAGCCATTCCGAAAGCTCGCCCGCCGGATCACCGAACAGCGCGAACGCGTCGAAGCGGCGTTCACCAACGGACTCTCAAACGCCCGCGTCGAGCAAATGAACACCCAAATCCGCCTGATCATCCGCCGCGGGTTCGGCTACCACTCACCAGACGCCGTGATCGCCCTCGCGATGCTCTCACTCGGAGGGCTGTGCCCACCCCTACCCGGACGGTGACACCACCCACGGATACGTCAGTAGGTTCCAAAAGCCGCACCGAGAACTTCCGCCCCGAACACATCACCACGGTCACCACCCAGATCGCCAACTACCACAAGCTGCGCGACCTCATCGACCAATGGATCGACACCGGCATCGAACTGGACCGCCTCCGACGCCACCCACCCCGATAACGACCGCGGCCACACGCCCAACACCAGCACCCCATCACTTAAACCAACACGAGCCATTCACGCTCGCCGCCTAAACCCCCGGAATACCAAGCCTTCTGACCCTTCAACGCCCCGCTACCCCAGTCCTGCGCTTGGTTGAGGATTAGCTGCTTGGGTTGCGTTGCAGTTGCTCACGCTGCTGCTCATGGTGATGGTCATGATCATCCTGGCGCTCCGCTTTCTGCCGCGGCGTCGCGAGCGCAGCGACTGATGCTCTCGCGCGCGGTCGGAGCGCTCGCGGCATTGTTCGCGGTGGTGCTGATCGCCACCGTGATTGGCTTCTTGCTTGTGCCCCAGTTCGTGGACAAGGTCAACGAGTTCAGCCGGCGGTTGCCGTCGACCCTAAGACGCAGACCACAGCCGAGCGCTACGTGGGCCTGTGTCGCGCGGGCGGCGTGCACACGGACCGCATGTCGAACGCGGTGACACATATTGGCGGGAGCTACACACGCCGCCCACAGCGGCTGATCGCGCCGGTGGCGCAGATCGGATCGACTGCCGTTGGCGTCCTGGGCGGCGTGATCCTGATCGTGCTGGGAGCGTTCCTGATCGCGGTCAACCCGCAGCCGCTGATCAGCGCTCTGCTGCGGCTCATACCTGCGCGCGCCCATCCCCAGGCAATGGATGGGTTGAACCGGGTTCGCACAGCATGGCTCGGCTGGATGACGGCAGTCGCGCTCGATATGCTCGTGCTCGGATGTCTGCTGGCGCTCGGGCTGACGATCATCGGCCTTCCGTTCGCGCTCGGGTTCGCGGTGTTCTCCGCGGGGCTGACAGTGATCCCGAACTACGGATCGATCATCAGCGCGATCCCGCCGATCCTCGTCGGCCTCGCCGAGTCTCCCGGACTAGCGGTGCTCGTACTGGTTGTGTACGTGATCGTCAACCAGATCGAGGGGAACCTCATCCTGCCGCTGATCATGGCGCGGACGGTCGATATTCATCCTGCTGCGGTGTCGATCGGCTTGCTCGTGATGGCGTCATTGTTCGGGCTGATCGGCTTGTTCCTCGCGATCCCCTTGTTGTTGCTATTCACCATTCTGGTGCAAGTACTTTGGATCGAGCCCGAGGGGGCTGCCGCCTCGCCGACATCAGGGGTCCCCGGTGTGAGGGCGAACTGACCGTGGGACCTTAGTGCGCGTCGTCGGGACGGGACGCCCCGGTGAAAGGGTGACAGCGTCATCTGAGCACGAGCCGGCAGACGCCTCCGAGCACGCTCGCGCCCGCGCTCCAGCAGGCGATGTAGTCGCCGATGTGGCCGGAGTGCAGATCGCGCATTGCGGACCGGTCTTGGAAGTGACTCGCGTAGGGGACGCCCGAACAGATCGAGGGTGGCGGTCGCGATCCGAGTCACAAAAGGCGGACGCGGCACCTGCGATCAGGTGATGCGCGGACTCGGGGAGCTTCGCGCTGGGGGTGTTGAGTTCAACGTGCTGACCTGGGTGCACGCGGCCAACGAGCGCCGTGGTGGCGAGGTGTATCGGTTCCTGCGCGATGAGTGCGGCGCTCGGTTCATGCAATTCATCCCAGGGGCCGGGTTGGAGGAGGCTGCGGGGGGACGTGCAGGTTCCAGCCCTTATCGCGGAAGTGTCGTTTGAGCTCGCCGAGGATCGTCGGGGCGGCGTAGGCGGTGAAGCTCTTGCCGCGGTCCGGGTCGAATCGCTCGATTGCGTTGAGCAATCCGAGGCTCGCGGCCTGGATGAGGTCGTCCAATGGTTCGCGGCTGTGAACGTAGCGGAGCGCGAGCTTGCGGGCGAACGGCATGAACCGCTCGACCAGCTCGGCGACATAGTGGTCCTGGTAGTGGCGCTGCAGTAGCTGTTTGCCGGGCAGGCGCACGAGGTCGCGCGCCGACGAGATGGTGGCAGTCATAGGACCTCCATTTAGGGCTCTTGTGCTGCTTCCGTGCGCGCGAGTTGATGGGCTGACGGCGTAGCACGTTGGTATGTGCTGGCGGGGGCGGTCGAGGCGGCGCACGCCGCAAGGCCCCCCTCTTCTACGGTTCCGGTTTGCACAACCAATCGACCGTTGAAAGGGGGGTGAAGCGACGTGCGCAGCAGCAGCGTAGTGAGGCGGCGCCGGCAGCGCCAGCAGGAGGAGCGTGTGCGTCGGCGTAAGGAGCGCCAGGAGGGTCGGCGGCGGCGTTTGTGCGAGCGTCGGATGTCGGCGATGTGGGGCCGGTCGCAGGGGCTTGACCGGACGGTGATCGAGGACGTCGCGCTCGGCGAGGACGGGTCGGTGGTGATCTCGGTGCGGCCGCGCGCGGGTGAGCGCGAGCGCTGTGGCAAGTGCCGCGAGCGGTGCGCGTACCGCGACGGCGGAGATGGCCGCCGGCGCTGGCGTGGGCTGGACTGCGGGGTCGTGAGGGTCTATGTCGAGGCCGACGCGCCGCGGGTTGGGTGCCCTGAGCACGGGGTGATCGTCGCCGCGGTCCCGTGGGCGCGCCACGACACTTGGTTCACGCGGATGTTCGATGATCTGGTCGCGTGGAAGGTGGTCGATCAGTCGGCCAAGGCTGTGTGCGAGGAGTTGGGGATTGCGTGGCGTACGGTGGGGCGGATCTGCAAGCGGGTGTGCGCCGAGCGGCGAGCGATGCTCGACCCGTTCGCCGACCTGCGCGAGATCGGCTTTGATGAGATCTCGGTGCGCCGCGGCCAGCGCTACATGACGGTCGTCGTCGATCACCGCTCCGGGCGGCTGGTCTGGGCGGGCGCCGGGCGCGACCGAGCGACGGTCGAGCGATTCCTGGATCTGCTGGGGCCGGAGGGCTGTGAGAAGCTCGAGCTGGTCTCTTGCGATGACGCTGACTGGGTCACGGTACCGGTCGCTGAACGCTGCCCCAACGCCGACATCTGCCTGGACGCGTTTCATGTCGTCAAGGCAGCGACTGACGCGCTTGACGAGGTCCGCCGCGAGGTCTGGAACCACGCGCGCCGGCTGGTGACGCGCAGTTGGCCAGGCAGCTGAAGGGGGCGCGGTTTGCGCTGTGGAAGAACCCCGACAAGCTCAGCGGTCCACAGCGGAACAAGCTCGCGTTCATCAAGCAGCTCAACGGCCCGATCTACACCGCCTACCTGCTCAAGGAGCAGCTACGCCAGATCTACCATTTGCCCGGCCGCAGGGCGCTGGCGCTGCTCGACGCGTGGCTGAAGTGGGCCAGACGCTGCCAGCTCGAGCCGTTCGTCAAGCTCGCCGCGCGGATCACCGCGCAACGCTACAAGATCGAGGGAGCGCTGATCCACGGACTCTCAAACGCCAGAGTCGAGCAGATCAACACGCAGATCCGCCTGATCATGCGCCGCGGGTTCGGGTTTCGCTCAACCGACGCCGTCATCTCGCTCGCGATGCTGTCCCTCGGCGGGCTGCGCCCGCCCAGGCCACACCAAGCCAACGAGCTCGCGTAACGGGGGGCCCCGGGGCTTCCCAACAACACATCCGTCAAGCAGACCCGGCGGGCAGAGCCCGCACTTGCACCGGGGGGCACATCCCCCGGACCCCCTGGCTCCGACCTCATACTGCGCGCTGCGCACACGGCAAGAGTGAAAGCCCGCCCGGCGGCTCGGCCGGCGCAAACGGCACGCGCCGGCCGCGCCCAGCACCGCCGTGCGGCTGACACTGTCAACGTCAACGACAGGCACCCGCGAATCGCGCCTACTGCGCTGCCCAACCCGACACGGCCAAGAGTTCCCTGTCGGCCCCACGCCCAGGTAGAATCCACGCACAGGAACGTCAGTAGAGGCCATTTAGGCCGTTGCTAACGCGGGGGCCGCAGGAGGCGTCCCCGGGCGTCGTCCGACGCAGCTCAGCGAACCGGCGCTCGGGGCACGCTCGGCTCCTCGCCTTGCTTCGCTTCGGGCTCGCCGAGGGTTTGCGCCGCGGCCCGTCCGTTGCGGAGGCGGCCAAGCTCGCCTCGAGCGCCGCTATCAGGTCCGGAGCTTCCTGAGGCTCGGGCGCCTCGGGAAGGTCGGGCTCCTCGCCCCTGGCAGTGATCTCGATCAGATCCAGGACGCGGTCGCGGTAGCTGTCGCGGAACGACGTGGGGGTCGAACCTGGCGTGAAGCGAGTCGACGAGCGTGCTCGCGATCTGGATCTCGCGCCGGCTCGGAGCCCGGCTCGGGCTGGACAGGTCGAGCGAGCTTGGGTCGATCAGCTCCCGCGGCGGACCGGATCGTGTGGAGGGCGAGCACGCGATCGAGCGGGGCGGATCGCGACGAGATACTCGCGGTTGTGAAAACACCCAGCGGCCGATCCCAACCCGCCCTGAGCGTTCCAGTGCATCGTGGAGGGGCCAGTACGCGTCCCGTCGGCCCTTGCCGGCGCCGAGGTAATGGCTGCGGTCGTAGTACACCGGGTCGATCTCCTCGCCGCGAACGAACTCTTCGAGCTCGATCGTGTGTGAGCGCTCGCCGGCAGCCGTGTTGATCTCCTCCTGGGTGAGCACGACGTGCTCACCAGCGCGGATTTCGTATCCCTTGGCGACCTACGACCTGCTTATCGGGAACCGCCTTGCCCTCCTTGGAGCACATCCGTTTCTGCTTGGCGCGGTCGCCGTCCTTAGCGTGAACCTAGTGGAAGTGCACTCCCTTGTCCTGGACCGCTGAGTGCACCTTGATCGGGACCGTTGTCAAAGCCAAACCGGATCGTGCCGTTCCAGATTGAGCGCGCCGTCGCCGTTGCCAACCCCGGGACGTCGATTCTCCGAACCACGGTGAACTAGCTCTGGGCAACCGCCTGCTCGGATCTGGGAACGGCCTCGGCGGCATCGCCCGGAACCTGAGCGGTTTCGATGCCTGGCTCGAGCGTGAAGATCGCGGCGGCGAGATCGCGGCTAGGGTCGATGCCGCAGATCGAGGCGACGGTGCGCCGCGTCACGATCCGCTCCACCTCGGAGCGCTAGCGGTTTTCGAGGGCAAGCAGCAGGAACAGGCGTTGTTTGCGGCGCGGGCGACCTCGCCGAGCTTCAGCAGGTTGCGCTCGGCGACGGTCATGATCTCCTCGGGGCAGCACGACTACCCCGGCGACTCTGTCCGGGATGATTGAACAGCGTGTTGAAGAGCCGGTTCGTCTCATTTTGTAGCGTGTTCAGCTCTCCAGCTTTGCGACCGTCAAGTATGTTGTTGGCGGAGCTGGTTGGCTGGGTAGGGGGTGCTTATGCCGGTGCTCGCGTTGACCTTTGATGATGGTCCGGATTCGTACTGGACTCCGCGCTTGCTCGACGTGCTCGGCGCCGTCGGCGCCCGTGCCACGTTCTTTCCGATCGCGGCACGCGCGGTTGCCGACCCGGACCTGATTTCGCGGATCGTCGCCGACGGCCACTGGATCGGGCTGCACTGCGACGAGCATGTCCGGCATTCGCAGCGTTCGATCGCGTGGGGCCGCCAGGACACCGCTCGTGCCGCTCGGGGTGCTGAGGTCGCTCGGGGTGCGCCCGACGCTATGGCGAACTCCGTGGGGCGACACGGCGGCATGGTCGGATCGCGTCGCGCGGGAGAACGGGCTGCGGATTATCGGCTGGACGGTCGATACCCACGATTGGCGGGGCGACGCCGCCGGCGAGATGTTTCGCGCCACCCGGGAGGACTTGCGCGACGGCGCGATCGTGCTCGCCCATGACGGGATCGGTCCGGGTGCGAGGAGAGCGGACGCGCGCGAGACGATCGCGTATACGCGGTTGGTAGCGGACTACGCGATCGAGGCCGGTCTCGAGCTGGGGATGGCGCAGTGAGCGCATCGGTGGACGCGGCGCGTTCCGGGTTTGACGACGTGCTCGCCGAGATCGAGTCCGGCGCCGGCGAACGCGACGGCGAGGCGACGCCGAGGTTTCCCGACGGGCCGATCGGGTTGCTCGAGCGAGCCGGGATGCTCGCCTGGAACGCACGCGCGGGAATGTCGCGGCCGTCCGCAGCGGGCGAGCTCGAGCTTGTCAGGCAGGTAGCGTGCGCGGACGGGTCGGTCGGGCGGATCTTCGACGGGCACCTGAACGCGGTCGAGCGCCTCGCGGTGCAAGCCCCCATCGACGTGCGAGACCGTGAGCTCGCCGCGGTCGCGGCCCGGCGGCTGCGGGCGGGCGTCTGGGGCGGCGACCCCGGCCCCGGGGAGGGGCCGCCCGCGAGCGTGCTCGAACTCGACGGAGTCGAGGTGCTGCGGGGTGTGAAGACGTTCTGCTCTGGCGCCGGCGGGCTCGATCGCGCGCTGATCCTGGCGCGGCAGCCGGCCGGGGGGCCGCCGGTTGCGGTGTGGGTCGATCTCATCGACAGCCGGGTCGAGGTCGACCCTGGCTGGTATCGGTCCCACGGCTTGCGGGCCTCGGTCTCACACCGGGTCGTATTCCGCGACGCGCCGGTGATCGCGCGGTTCGGCTCGCCGGGGTCGCTGGCCGCGCAGCCGTGGTTCTCGCGGGACGCGCTTCGCACCGCGGCGAGCTGGGCGGGGATGGCCGACACCGCCGTGGGCGCTGCGCTCGACGAGTTGGCGCAGCGACCCCGGGGGGGCCGCTGGAGGCGCTCGCGGCGGGGCGCATCCTGACCGCTCAGCGGACGATCGACCTGTGGATCGAGCGGGGAGCGCGTGCGATGGACGCGCCCGACGACGAGCTTGCGCCGATCGCGGTGCAGGCCCGGGTCGGGATCGCGGACGCGTGCCGGGTGCTGCTCGACGAGGCGGCCCGCGCATGCGGATCGAGGCCGTTCGCCCGTGCGGATGCGCTCGATCGCGCCCGGCGGGACCTCGAGGTGTTCCTGCTCCAGCACCGGCTCGACCCGCTGCTCGCGCGCTTGGGCGAAGCCGCGCTCGGGGAGCGCTGAGATGGCGTGGATGTCGCTCGCCGAGTTCGAGGCGCGCTACCGCGCGAACCCCGATCCGTGGGGCTACACCGCCAGCGACTACGAGCGCCGCAAATACGAGGCGACGCTTGCGGCGTGCGGGGAAGGGCCGTTCGCCAACGCGCTCGAGCTCGGTGGTTCGATCGGCGTGTTCAGCTCGTTGCTCGCGCCCCGCTGCGAGCGGCTTACCACGATCGATGCCGCGCCGACGGCGGTGGCGGCCGCGCGCCGGCGGCTTGCCGGCGCCGCGCACGTCGACGTGATCCTCGGCGAGATTCCCGATGCGGTCCCCGTCCGCCGCTTCGACCTCGTAGTCGCGTCGGAGATCCTCTACTACCTGACCGCGTCCGAGCTGGCCCGAACCGTGGGGCGGCTGGAGTCGGTCATGGTGGCGGGGGCGCGGCTGGTCGCGACTCACTGGCGTCCTGCCGGCGCCGAGCGCCCGCTCGACGCCGAGCAGGTTCACGCGATCCTGCTCGAGCAGCCGTGGCTGCGGTCCGTGACCTCCGGCGGCACTGACGATTACCGGCTGGACGTGCTGGAGCGTCTGTGAGCGACGAGTTCGAGCTGCTGGTCCTGGGCGGTGGCCCCGCTGGGCTGTCGGCGGCGCGGGCCTACCGGGACGCCCGAGGCCACGGTGCCGTCGGGATCGTCACCGACGAGCACCGGATGCCTTACAACCGCCCGCCGCTCACCAAGGAGTTGCTCCGCGGCGAGGCGAGCGAGGACGAGCTCCCGATCGAGGCGGAGGCCTGGCTGCAGGAGCACGACGTCAGCCTGGTGTGCGGCCGCGCGGTGAGCCTGGACGCGGCGGGCCGCGTGGTGGGGCTGTCGGGCGGGCGCGAGCTTCGCTACCGAAGCTGTCTGCTCGCGACCGGCGCCGAGCCGACCCGGCTGCCCGTGCCGGGCGCCGACCACCCGGCGGTCCGCGTGATCCGCACTCTCGACCACGTGCGCGAGCTGACCCGGCGACTCGGAGATGGAGACTCCGTCGTCGTGATCGGCTCGGGCTTCATCGGCTGCGAGATCGCTGCCTCGCTCAAACGGCGCGGGCATAAGGTGTCGCTGCTTTCCAACGAGCCGCAGCCGAACGCGGAACGCCTCGGGGTCGAGGCGGGCGAGCGAATTCGTGGCTGGCTCGAGGAAGAGGGCGTCAGGGTCAGGCTCGGAGCGGAGATCGACGAGATCGCGGCTGGCGATGGATCGCTCGAGGTGTGGGCCGGGCCGGTCCGCGCGGAGGGCAAGGTCGTCGTGATGGCGACTGGCGTGGCTGCTCGCGGCGAGCTCGCCGCCGCGGCGGGCCTCGAGCTGTCGGGTGGTGCGGTGCCCGTTGACGCCGCGATGCGCACAGCGCAGCCCGGGCTGTACGCCGCCGGCGACGTCGCGCTCGCCGAGAATACCCGCGCCGGGCGTCGGCTGCGGGTCGAGCATTGGGGCGACGCGCTCGGCCAGGGCGAGGTCGCCGGCCGGAGCGCCGCTGGGGTGGACGCACAGTGGGGCGCCGTCCCCGGGTTCTGGTCGATGATCGGCGACCACACGCTCAAGTACGCGGCCTGGGGAGATGGGTTCGAGCAGTCCCGGCTTGAGCAGCACGGCGGCGGCGCGTTCACCGCCTGGTACGGGCGCGAGCGGAAGATCGTCGGGGTGCTCGCGCACGGAGCCGACGAGGACTACGAGCGCGGCCGCTCACTGATCGCGGAGGGGGCACGGTGGCGCTAGCGAGCATCGTCGTCGTCCCTGCGCGCGACGAGGAGGAGCAGATCGCCGGGTGCATGGCGGCGCTGGGCGCGCAGACGGTGCCGCGAGAACAGTTCGAGGTGATCGTCGTGCTCGATGCGTGCTCTGACCGGACCGCGGACGTCGCCGCGAGCGCCGCGAGCGCGCTGTCGCTTCGGTTCTCGCTGCTCGACGGGCCCGGAGCCGGCGCGGGCGCGGCACGGCGGGCGGGCATGGACGTCGCCGCGGAGCGTCTGCTGGCCCTGGGGGTCGACGACGGCCTGGTGGCATGTACGGACGCCGACTCCCGGCCCGCTCCGGATTGGCTCGCGCGTCAACTCGCGCACGTTCGCGCCGGCGTCTATGCGGTCGCCGGCCTGATCGAGCTCGCCCCGGAAGAGTCACAACGTCTTTCGCTTGAGGTGTTGCGCCGGCGCGAACGCGACGCCGCGGATCGCCTCGAGCGGGTCCGCAGGACCGATCCAACCGCTGCCCATCACCACTTCGCCGGCGCTTCGATCGGGGTCACCGCCGGTGTGTATCGCGAGGTCGGCGGCCTCGAGCCGGTGACCGCGCTCGAGGACGCCGCGTTTGCCGAGCGGCTGGCGCAGGCCGGCGTTCCGATTCTCCGCACCAACGATGTCCGCGTGCGCACCTCCGCCCGTCCCACCGGCCGGGCGGCGCGAGGACTGTCGGTCGACCTCGCCGTGTCGTCATGGGCGGCCGAGCGCCGCTATGTGGCAAGCGCGTTCCCGTCTGAGCGGCTGCGCGCTCAGAAGCGGGCGACGTCGGTGGCGGTGGTGATCCCGACGAAGGAGTGCGCGGATACGTTGGCCGGCGTCCTCATCGGCACCGTGGGTCCGCTGCGCGAGGCCGGGGTGGTTGACGACGTGCTGGTCGTCGACGCCCATTCGGCCGATCGAACCGCGGAGATCGGGCGGACGGCCGGCGCCAGGGTGATCGACCAGGACGAGGTACTGGTCGAGTACGGACCGGCGCTGGGCAAGGGCGATGCGATGTGGCGAGCGCTCCGCGTCTGCGGCGCCGACATCGTCTGCTTTCTCGACGGTGACACGGCGAACCCGGACCCGAGACACCTCCAGGGACTGATCGGGCCGTTGCTGACCGATCCGTCGCTCCAGCTCGTGAAGGGAGCGTTCGATCGGCCGCTGCTGGCGGCCGGCGGCGCCGCGTTCCCCAACGAGGGCGGGCGGGTCACCGAGCTGATGGCGCGACCGCTGCTCAACCTGCACGAGCCGAGACTCGCCGGCTTCGCGCAGCCGTTGGCCGGAGAGTTCGCCGGGCGTCGGCACCTGTTCGAATCGATCCGGTTCCCGGTCGGGTACGGCGTCGAGATCGCGGTGCTGATCGACGCACTGCACCGGCACGGCCTCGACGCCCTGGCCGAGTGCCACCTCGGCGAGCGGCAGAACCGCCATCAGCCGCTGCGCACCCTCGGAGAGATGGCCTACGCGGTGCTGTCGGCGGTGGAAAGGCGGATCGGCGCTGAGCGCAGTCCAATCGGCGGCCACTACCTCCGGCCCTGGGAGGACTGCGCGACTGCTGAGGTGGCGGTGAGCGAGCGACCGCCGCTCGCGACGCTCGGCTCGGCGCCGGACTTCGAGGGGAAGCCGTTGGTCGGCCGTCGGGGCGGGTAAGCTCGGCGCAATCGCGGTCGGCACGTGGCCAAGGGGCTCCGGCGCCAGTAGTGTCGAGAGCGCCTCTGAGTTCAAGCCGCGTCCGCCCCCCGGAGACGAACCGGCCGCAGCCGGGGGCCGGCGCTCGGGAGGATTTTTCTGGGCGCCGCGAGAACCTCCGATGCATGCCGGAACGCCCGCGTGTGCTGCTCGTGGTGCGCCGCGCCTCGGCCTGGTCGCTGGCGTGGCTGTTCGCAGCGGCGCTGTAGCTGGTCCTGATCGACATCACCGATCTGCCCGAGCTGATCGTCGGAGCGGGAGCCGCGCGCTCGCGGCGACGGGGTTCGAGCTCGCACGCGGACAGCAGACGGCCGGAGGGTTGAGAGGTCGCGTTCGCTGGGTCGGGCGGCTGTACCGGCCTCTGCTCAAGGCGCCTTCGGACATCGCCGTGGTCTCGCTGCTCGCCGTCCGGCAGCTGCTGGCGCCGAGGGGCGTGAACGACGTATTCCGGACCGCTCCGTTTCGGCGGGGAGAGGCGGGACTCGAGACCGGAAGGCGCGCGCTGGCCGAGTCGTTCGGCTTGTTCGCGCCGAACACGAGCATCATCGGCGTCGACTCCGAGCGCGAGTTGCTGCTCGGCCATCAGCTCCGCGGCGGGGGCGGGGACGAAGCGATCGATGTCCTCGGCTTGGGACCGGAATGATTCGGCGGCGGCCCGGACGAGTCGGAGATCGCGGCCACGGTGCTCGGCTTTGCGCTCATCCCGTGCGGGGTGATCGCACTGCGCGCCGATCCGCCGCACGGACTGGCCGCGCTCGAGCTGGCCGGAGTTCTGCTCAGCGCGATCCTGGTGCTCCTGCCTTGGGCTTTCATCGCCAGCCGTTCATCGATCTGGCGGTCGTGTTCTCGCCCATGTCGCTGGTTGGGTCGCTGCTGTTCGCTCGGCTGATGGAGCACAACCTGTGAGCTGGCGGGCGGTAGTCACGCGGCGCTGCTGATTGCCGGCGGCGGGCTGCTCGGGCTGATCGCGGTGCTCGGCCTGTGCGTGATGTGGGACGTCTACGACCGGTTGCACGGTCGGGATCTCGTTGTCGGTCGATCCCGTCGGCGCCGGCATGGCGACCTTCTCGGCGGTGCTCGTGACCGCGGCCCTGATCTACATCGCAGCCGCCTGCGGATTCAGCTACGAGGTCACGGTGTTCCCAGCTGACCACCGGGCCGACCTCGCGAACCTCGAGAACTCGGCGGCATCCGCGACGCGCAAGCTGGGCTTGGTGTGCGCGCGCAACCCGGCCTGGATCAACCAGGGAGAGACCGTCGGGCAAATCGTCCATGACGTCGTCATGACGCTCCGCACGTGCGGCCTGGACGACGCCGCACGCGCGCTCAGCGCTGTGGCGCTTGGTCGGGTCTCCGACAAAGCTCGATCACCCGATGCGACGGACGGCTCTCTCGGCGTCCGAATCGAAAACCCTCGCAAACGTGCGATCAACGCGGCGGTTCGGTCCGTGGCAGAGCTGCTCGGCAACACGCTGGCGGGGGTGCGATGCTCGTATATCGATCCGCGTGTGTTCGACCGCTACCTGTCCGGATGGACGATCGCTGGTGCGCTCCAGCGGATCCCGCCGCTTGACGTCGCCGACGATCGCGTCCGCACGCGCGTCGAGCGCGCGGTGCTCGAGCTGCTGGATGAGAACACCGAATCGTCGGCGCTCGAGCCCGTCGCCGCCTGACGCCTGAACGGCGCGCGCTCAGCGCAGCGGGGTCTGGTCGAGCTTCTGGCACAGCTCGACGACCGACTCGAACACCGCTGCGGCGCCGGCGTCCTTTAGCTCCTCGGTGGCGAACCCGCCGGTCCGGACCGCGAGAGTCGGCACGCCGGCTTCGCCCGCTGCCTTTACGTCCCAGGGAGTGTCGCCTACCATCACCGCCTCGTCGGCCGAACCGGTAGCTCGCTCCCCCCAAACGCAGTTGACGTCCTGCTCCGGCCGATCTTCGAGGCGGACTGCGAGCAGGCGCCGCATCTCATTGAGCATTCTCAGCTCCAGAACGCTCTACGAGATGCGTTTGGGGGGCTCGCTCTAGCGCAGCCGTGACCAGGTCGGGCGCCGGCTTCGTGGACTCCACGTCGGCGGACGTGGTCCAGTTGTCGGCGAGCTCGCGCGCGTCGAGCAGATCGAGGTAGTGATCGACCTCGTCGGCCTTGGCCGAGCTCGCGAGCACCACCGAGTGGCCACGACGTCTGAGCTGCTCGATCAGCTCGCGCGAACCGGCCATCGGCTCCACCTCGTCGATCAGCTCGGAATAGAGCGTCGTCTCCGACGCCCGGATGTCGTCGCCGTGCTCGGCTTCGGTCCGCTCATCGGTAAGCGCAGTCACGAGCTGGTCGCCGCCCATTCCGATGTGGCGGTGGATGCGCCAGATCGGCAGCACGAATCCGTGCTGGCGGAAGGCGCGGTACCACGCGATCGCGAGGTGGTAGTTGGTGTCGACGAGCGTCCCGTCGATGTCGAGGATGCTGACGGTCACGAGCCGGCGATCTTCGACCGCGGAGAACGCGCCAGGAGCGCGGCGGCTGCACTACCTGCGAGGGCAGCGGCCAGCGCCGACGCGCGCCGGTGGCGGCTGAGCCATGCCTGCTCGCTGCGGGTGTGGGACTGATCATCGAAGGTGCCGCGCGCCCCCTCGTCGTGGTCGTCGTCGACCGGCTCGAACAGGTTCGCGGCGGCGGCGCAGTCAAACCGCTGATCGATCTGCTGGCCGTCGACCGCCGTCTTGGCCAGGTGGCGCTCGGCAAGCCAGGGCGCGACCTTGTTGGCGAGGATTGTGTACACGGTCGGTGAGCCGACGTACAGCTCGCGGTGGCGGTGGTGCGCGGACCAGTACATGGCGCGGGCAGCAACCTCGGGCTCGTAGATCGTGGGCACCGGCATCGGGTGGCGCGGCATCTTGCTGAGACAGTGGTCGAACTGGGGGGTGTTCATCCCGGGCAGCTGGACCGTTGTCACGTGCACCTTGCTGCCGCGGTGTCGGAGCTCGCACCGCAGCGACTCCTGGAATCCCTTCATCGCGTGCTTGGCGCCGCAGTAGGGCGCCTGAAGCGGGATCCCGCGGCAGGCCAGAGCCGAGCCGACCTGGACGATCGTCCCCCGGTCGCGGGGTAGCATCCGCGCGAGCGCCACCTTGGTGCCCCACACGGCTCCGAGATACGTGACCCGGGTGGCGCGCTCGAACTCACGGGGCTCGATGTCGTCGAGGAACGCGAACACGCTCGTCATCGCGGTGTTGACCCAGACGTCGATCGGCCGAGCCGCTCCTCGATCGCGACCGCGGCCGCCTCGACCGCGCCGAAATCGGAGACGTCGGCCTGGTAGGCGAAGGCAACCCCGCCGAGGGCAGACACCTCTCGCGCCGCCGCCTCGAGGCCGGCGTGTCCCCGCGCGATCAGGCCCACCGCGGCACCGTGGCGGGCGAACTCGTTGGCGACCGCGCGTCCTACGCCGGCGGATGCGCCGGTGACGACGACTACCTCGCGCTCAGCCATCACTCAGTCAAGCGATTCGTCGCGGCGCCGAGTTCATCACGTTTTGCGCTCTAGCTCGGCGACTCTTGGGCTTTGTCCTGTACGCGCTGCTTGTCCGGGCTTCTCGATCTCCGTCCATGTCGTATCGCTACCCCTGGATGGGTTGCGGAAACGCCCGGCCGCTGCTGAGAGCCCGTGCCTGGGTAGTCACTTGTCTGTGCGGGACTGCGACGCATATCCGCCGATTGGCGATTACGCGCTGATCGGCGACTGTCACAGCGCTGCGCTGGTCTCGCGGGATGGGTCGATCGAGTGGTGCTGTCTGCCGCGGTTCGACTCCGGCAGCGCGTTCGGTCGTGTGCTCGACCGACGTTCCGGCGGCTATTGCTCGGTCAGCCCGACTGCTGACGGGCCGTGGGAGTGCGTGCGCTCGTATCTCGATGACACGCTCGTGCTCGAGACGAAGCTCGTCGGGCCGGCCGGGGAGGCGAAGCTGCTCGACTGCTTCTTGGTGTGCGAAAGCGCGTTCAGCTCCGATGAGCGCCAGATCCTGCGCGTGATCGAGGGCGTGCGTGGCTCGGTCGAACTCGAGGTTCGGGTCGCGCCGCGGTTCGACTACGGCCAGGTCCGGCCATGGATCCGCCGTCACGGGCGCCGGCTGCACAGCATGATCGGCGGCAACGACGCGCTGCTGGTGTGGTGCGAGCAGGACCTCGAGGAGGACCCCGAGCACGAGCTCTCCGGGCGGTTCACGGTCGGCTCCGGAGATCGCGTGCGGCTCGCGCTCACGTATTACGCTCCGGAGCGCATCGACGCGGGCTCTCCGCAGGAGCCCGACACGAGCAGCCTCGACGAGCTGCTGGACGGCACCGTGGAGTGGTGGCGCGAGTGGGCGAAGACGCTTCGACTCGACACGCGCGACGAGCCGGCCGCGCGGCGGTCGGGGATCGTGCTGAAGGCGCTGACGCACGCGCCGACGGGAGCGGTCGTGGCCGCGCCGACGACGTCGCTGCCCGAAGCCGTGGGAGGGCCGCGGAACTGGGACTACCGCTACGCGTGGGTCCGCGATTCGAGCTTCAGCTCCCGTGCGCTGACCGAGCTCGGCGCGGTCGAGGAGGCCGACGCGTTCCGCGCGTTCATCATGCGCTCGGCTGCCGGCCACGCCGACGATCTCCAGATCGTCTACGGAGTGGGCGGGGAGCGCCGCCTGCGCGGCGATGTGGTCCAAGGACTCGAGGGGTACCGCAAGTCGACTCCCGTGCGAGTCGGCAACGACGCGGCCGGGCAGGTCCAGCTTGACGCCTACGGAGAGCTCGTCAACCTGACCTGGCGCTGGCACCGCCGCGGCCACTCGCCGAGTGACGACGACTGGCGTTTCCTCGTCTCGCTGATCGATCTGGCTGGCGAGCGGTGGTCCGAGCCTGATTGCGGGATCTGGGAATGGGTGGGCAAGCCCGAGCACTTTGTGCACTCAAAGGTTCTCTGTTGGTGTGCGCTCGATCGAGGGATCCGGCTCGCCGACGAGTGCATGCGCCGGGCGCCCGTGCGGCGGTGGAAGCGGATCCGCGACGAGCTGCGCGAGACGATCGACCGGCGCGGATACGACCGCGAGCGCGGCGTTTACGTGCAGACGTTCGATCGCACCGAGATGGACGCTGCGCTGCTGCTGTTGCCGACGGTCGAGTACGTCGCCTGGGATGACGAGCGCATGGTTCGCACGGTCGCGGCGGTGCGCGAGGAGCTGGACGCCGGCGACGGCCTGCTTTATCGCTACCGGCGCGACGACGGGCTCGCGGGCGACGAGGGCGCGTTCCTGTGCTGCTCGTTCTGGCTGGCCGAGTGCCTAGCCCGCTCCGGCGACGGAAGCCAGGCGCGGGTCGTGTTCGACCAGGCGATCGCCCGGGGCAACGACCTCGGGCTGTTCTCGGAGGAGATCGACCCGAGGACCGGTGAGATGCTCGGCAACTTCCCGCAGGGACTCACTCATCTCGCGCACATTGACGCGGCCGTCGCACTGGCGAACGCCTAGGACGTGGCGTAGCGGTTCGGACTTCGCCGGTTTCCCAGGTCGCCGGTCGGGTAGCGACAGTAAAGGCGTGAGCGAGGAAAGGACCTGAGAGGAAATGAGCAATACGGTCGGCGACTATCTGCTGGAGCGCCTCTCGATGTGGGGCATCAAGCGCATCTATGGCTATCCGGGCGACGGGATCAACGGGATCATGGGTGCATTCTCACGTTCGAGCAACGGCCAGCGACCCGAGTTCATCCAGGTTCGCCACGAGGAAATGGCCGCGTTCATGGCTTGCGCTCACGCGAAGTTCACGGGCGAGCTCGGGGTGTGCATGGCCACCTCCGGGCCCGGCGCGGTTCACCTGCTCAATGGTCTGTATGACGCCAAGCTCGACCACCAGCCGGTGGTCGCGATCGTAGGTCAGCAGGCCAGGGCCGGGCTCGGCGGCAATTACCAGCAGGAGATTGATCTTCAGACCGTTTTCAAGGACGTCGCCCACGAATTCGTCGAGGTGGCGATGGTCCCCGAGCAGATCCGGCATCTGGTCGACCGGGCGTGCAGGATCGCGCTTGCGGAGCGCACCGTCACCGCGCTGATCATCCCTAATGACCTGCAGGAGGCCGATGCCGTCGCCGAGCCCCCGCACAAGCACGGGACGGTTCACTCCGGCCCCGGGTTCGAGCGACCGCGGGTGATTCCCACCGAGGACGATCTCAACCGAGCCGCGGAGGCCCTAAACGCTGGAAGCAAGGTCGCGATGCTTGTCGGTCAGGGCGCGCTTCACGCCTCCGATGAGGTCGCCGAGGTGGCCGAGACGCTCGGCGCCGGCGTCGCCAAGGCGCTGCTCGGCAAGGCCGTATTGCCCGACGACCTTCCCTACGTGACCGGCTCGATCGGCCTGCTCGGCACGAAGCCGAGCTGGACGCTGATGCAGGAGTGCGACACGCTGTTGATGGTCGGCTCGAGCTTCCCGTACTCAGAGTTCCTGCCCGAAGAAGGCCAGGCTCGCGGCGTGCAGATCGACATCGACGGGCGGATGCTCGGGATCCGCTACCCGATGGAGGTCAACCTCGTCGGGGACAGTGTCGAGACGCTGCGGGCGCTGATCCCGCGTCTCGAGCGACAAGCAAGATCGCTCGTGGCGCGAGATGATCGAAGACGAGGTCGCGAGGTGGTGGAACCTGATCGAGCACCGCGCGCAGCTGGCCGCCGAGCCGATCAACCCGCAGCTGGTCTTCCACGAGCTGTCCAAGCGGCTTCCGGACGGCGCGATCATCAGCTCGGACTCCGGCTCGTCGGCGAACTGGTACGCGCGGGATATCAAGCTGCGCAAGGGCATGATGGCCTCGCTGTCGGGGACGCTCGCGACGATGGGCCGGGCGTTCCGTACGCGATTGCCGCGAAGTTCGCGTATCCGCACCGTCCGGTCTTCGCGCTGGTCGGCGATGGCGCGATGCAGATGAACGGGATCAACGAGCTGATCACGATCGCCAAGTACCGCGAACGGTGGGTCGACCAGCGGTTGATCGTGATGGTCCTCAACAACCGGGACCTCAACCAAGTGACCTGGGAGCAGCGGGCGATGGAGGGCGATCCGAAGTTCGAGGGCTCGCAGGATCTGCCGGACTTTCCGTACGCCCGTTACGCCGAGCTTGTCGGTCTGAAGGGAATTCGCGTCGACAGCTCCGAGCAGGTCGGCCCAGCGTGGGATGAGGCGCTGGCGGCGGATCGCCCGGTTGTATACGAGGCGGTCACCGATCCCGAGGTACCGCCGCTGCCGCCGCACATCACGATCGACAGGCCAAGGCTCTGACCTCGGCGCTGCTGTCCGGCGATCCGAACGCAGCCGAGATCGTCAGGCAGTCGTTCAAGCAGAAGGCGCAGGAGTTCCTGCCGGGTCGATGACCGCCACCTTCACCAGCGCGTCGGTCCCGGTGGGAGAGCTCGAGGTCACGGCGTTCACGGTTCCCACCGACGCGCCCGAGGCGGACGGCACGCTGGCGTGGGACGCGACGACGATCGGCGTCGTGCACGCGCAGGGCGGCGACGAGTGGGGCCTGGGATACACCTACGCGGACGTCTCGACCGCGAAGTTGATCGAGTCCAAGCTCGCCGGCGTCGTCAAGGGCGCCGACGCGATGTCGCCGCAGGCAGCGTGGGAGGAGATGGTCGCGCAGACGCGCAACCTCGGCCGGCCCGGGATCACCTCGATGGCGATCGCCGCGGTCGACGTCGCGCTGTGGGACCTGAAGGCCCGGCTGCTCGGGCTGCCGCTGTGCGTGCTGCTGGGGATGGCCCACGATCGCGTGCCGGTGTACGGCTCGGGCGGGTTCACGCCGTACTCGCTGCGAGCGACTGCAGCAGCAGCTCGGGCTGGGTGCAGGAGGCCATCCCGCGCGTGAAGATGAAGGTCGGCTCGACCCCGGGGCAGGACCCCGAGCGGGTGCGCTGCGCGCGCGACGCGATCGGCCCCAACGCGCAGCTTTTCGTGGACGCCAACGGCGCGTACTCGCGCAAGCAGGCGCTCGCGCTCGCCCAGCGCTTCCGCGCCGAGGCCGACGTGAGCTGGTTCGAGGAGCCCGTCAGCTCCGATGATCTCGACGGCCTGGCGCTGCTGCGCGACCGCGCTCCGGCGGGGATGGCGATCGCCGCCGGCGAGTACGGCTACGAGATCCCGTACTTCCAGCGGATGATCGGCGCCGTCGACGTGCTGAAGGCCGACGCCACGCGGTGCGGCGGGGTCACCGAGCTACTGCGGATCGGCGCGCTATGCCGCGCGCACGCGATGCCGTTGTCGCTGCACTGCGGGCCGTCGATCCACCTGCATCCCGCGCTCGCGCTGGCGCCGCTGGTGCGCCTGGAGTACTTCCACGACCACGTGCGGATCGAGCAGCTGCTGTTCGACGGCGTCGTGGCGCCGCACGACGGAGCGCTGTTCCCCGATCTCGAGCGGCCCGGGATCGGACTCGAGCTCAAGCACTCGGAGGCCGAGCGTTATGCCGCTTGACGGCCGGGTCCGTGTACGGCGCGCGACGGCCCCCGAGCGCGGCGTCGCGCGCTGGTGGGGCAACGTCAGGCGCGGCCGGATGCAGAAGACGCTTGCGGCTGCGACGGCGGCCAGCGCGCTGCCGCTGGGGCTCGAGATCTACTTCGAGCACTTCCGCGGCTCGTTCGGCGACAAGTGGATGTGGACGCCGGTCCTGCTGTCACCGGTGCTGACGGCGGCGGGTGTCGCCGGGATGCGCTCCGAGCGCGCCGCAAAGACATGGCTGCCGGCGCTGTCGGCGCTGTACTGCCTGGATGGTGTGATCGGCGTTATCACGCACGTGCGCGGGATCGCGCGCAAGCCGGGAGGCTTCCAGGAGCCGCTGTTCAACATCGTGATGGGGCCGCCCCTGCTCGCGCCCGGATCGCTGGCGCTCGTCGGCGGGATGGGGCTTGCGGCGGCGGCGTTCGGGCGCGAGCGCTGAGCCGGATGACTCGAGCTCGGCGCGGGAAAGCGAGGCCGGATGCCGAGCGGGCTGCTGGCTCGAGCCGCGACTTCCGGCTGGCAGAGCACCTGCCGAACCTGCGTCCCGATCGCCAGCCCGCCTCGCCCGACGAGCTGCCGCGCCAGCGCAACGGCGTCACGCCGCAGATGCACGGTCGCTACCCGGACTACAACGTGCTCGACGAGGCCCGTCACTGGGACCAGGTGACCCGCCGCGTCGTGCTCGAGCGCGTCGAGAAGGTGCCGCCGATCAGGTTCTTCACGGTTGTCGAGGCGGCGACGCTGGGTCGGTTCTGCGATCTGGTGATGGCCCAGGACCGCGAGCCGAAGATCCCGGTGCTCAACATGGTCGACTCCAAGCTGTTCGCCGGCGAGCTCGACGGGTTTCGCTTTGCGAGTATGCCCGACGACCGCGAGACCTGGCGGCGGGTCGCCGCCGGCCTGGACGTGGCCGCGCGCCAGCACGCCGCACGCGATTTCCTCAGCGCCTCGGAGAGCGTCGCGGACAGGGTGATCCATGCGTTCTCCGAGGGCTCGCTGCACGGCCAGGTGTGGGACGAGCTGCCCTGCAAGCTCGCGTGGAAGGTCGTGACGCGCGGCGTGCTGAGCGCGTTCTACTCGCATCCCTGGGCGTGGAACGAGATCGGCTTCGGAGGGCCCGCGTATCCGCGCGGCTACGCGCGCTTCGGCGTCGGGCAGCGCGAGAGCTGGGAAGGTGCTGCGGCCTTGAATCGCGACCCGGTGAAGGACGCGGGATGAGCGGCCGAGCGGCCTTGAATCGCGACCCGGTGAGGGACGAGGAATGAGCCGCCACGAACTGCGGACGCTGCTGCGCGGGGCGCTGCGGCCGCCCGACAACGACTCGGCCTTTCTGCTCGACGTCCACCGCCGCGCGATCCCGCGCGAACGGATGGCGCGCTACGAGAATTCCTACCCGGTTGACCTCGTGATCGTCGGCGCGGGCGCGGGCGGCGGCACCCTCGCGCAGCGCCTGGCGCGCCGCGGCTGGAAGGTGGTCGTGCTCGAGTCCGGGCCGTTCTGGGATCCCGACGAAGACTGGGTCTCCGACGAAGCGGGATCGCACAAGCTGTACTGGACCGACGAGCGCATCACCGGCGGCCAGGACCCGGTCGAGCTCGGCAAGAACAACTCCGGTCACGGCGTCGGCGGCTCGATGGTCCACTACGCCGGCTACTGCCCGCGCTTTCACCCTTCGGACTTCGAGGCCCGCAGCCGCGACGGGGTGGGCGAGGACTGGCCGATCTCATACTGGGACCTCAAGCCGCACTACGAGCGCCTCGAGCTCGAACTGCCGGTGTCCGGCGATTACTGGCCGTGGGGCGATCCGCACCGCTATCCACACTCGCCGCATCCAATCGCGGGCGGCGCGGAGATCGCGCGAGGAGGGGCGCGCAAGCTCGGGATCGAGGTGCGCGTCGGTCCGGTAGGGATCACCAACGGCAGCTTCGGCAACCGCCCGCACTGCATTTACCGCGGCTTCTGCCTGCAGGGGTGCAAGGTCAACGCGAAGGCCTCGCCGCTGGTCACTCACATCCCAGACGCGATCTCGCGGGGGCCGAGATCCGCGCGGACTGCATGGTGACGCGCATCGAGATCGACGATTCCAGCGGCCGCGTGACGGGTGTGCGTTACGTGCACAACGGCACCGAACGGGTGCAGCGCGCGGACGCGGTGGCGGTCGCCGGCTACTCGATCGAGACGCCGCGCCTGCTCTTGAACTCCGTCAGCCGCCGCTTTGCGCACGGGCTGGCGAACAACAACGACCAGGTCGGGCGATGCGTGATGGTGCAGGGAGCGCCGCAGGTGGCAGGGCGCTTCCCCGACGAGCTGCGGATGTACAAGATGCCGCCCCCCGAGATCTCATCCGAGCAGTTCTACGAGACCGATCCGCATCGTGGCTTCGCCCGCGGCTTCTCGATCCAGACCGTCGGGCCGTTGCCGATCGAGTGGGCCCAGCACGTGCTCGCCGACGGCCACTGGGGCCAGGCCCTGCGCGAGTACATGCGCGATTACAACCACTGGTACACGCTCGGGGTGCTGTCCGAGTTGCAGCCGCTGCCGGAAAACCGCGTCACGGTGTCTGAGGTGACCGATCAGAACGGCATCCCGGTCGCCCGCATGGACTACACACAGTGCGAGAACGATCGCAAGAACATTGCGTTCGCCGAGCAGACGCTGCACGACATCTTCGAGGCGGCCGGCGCGCAGGACGTGCTCGCGATCGATCGCTACGCGCATCTCGTCGGCGGCTGCCGGATGGGCTCAGACCCCGATCTTTCGGTCGTCGACTCCGATCACCGCGCCTGGGAGGTGCCGAACCTGTTCATCGCCGACGGCAGCGTCATGCCGACGCAGGGCGCTGCGAATCCCCTCGCGGCTCGCCGAGCGCCTGGACCACGAGCGGCTCGACGCTCGCTCAGCCAGTCCGCGACGTTCTTCACATCGGCGACGAACTGCTCCATCGCCCGCTCTCGATCCTCATCCTCCGCGCGCAGGATCGCGGACGGATGCGTCGTGATCATCACCAAGACCGCGAGATCTGACCCAATCGGCCCGCCGCGGTCGCGCCCGATCCGCACCCGCGAGCCGAGCAGCGCCTGCGTCGCGGTCGCCCCGAGGCACACGAGCGCGCGTGGCTGCACGACCGCAAGCTCGGCACGCAGCCACGGCAAGCATGCGCTGATCTGCCAGCGATCGGGCTTCTGATGGAAGTCCCGGTCGCCGCGAGCCTCGTAGCGGAAGTGCTCGACGACGTTGGTGATGTAGACGTCGTCGCGCGCGATGCCGGCGCTCTGCAGGCTGCGATCGAGCACGCCGCCGGCCGGTCCGACGAACGGGTCGCCCTCGAGGTCCTCGCGATCGCCCGGCTGCTCGCCGACCAGCATCACCTCCGCATCGGCCGCCCCTTCGCCCATCACCGCCTGCGTGGCGCCCTCCCACAGGTCACACGCGCGGCACTCCTGCGCGGCCTGAGGGAGGTTCGTGCGGCTGGGCCGCGGTGGGACCGGGGCGGGCTGGCGGTATTGCGGAGCCGGGGCGGGCTGGCGGTCGATGTGATCGGGTTCCTACCCTACCCTAGCGATGAAAGAGGTACGCGTCGGCTGCTCGGGCTGGATGTACGACGACTGGCGCGGGCGCCTGTACCCGCAGGGCGAGCCCAAGCGCCGTTGGCTCGAGCTGTACGCCTCGCGGTTTGACACGGTCGAGGTCAACAGCACCTTCTACCGCCTGTCGCGGCGCGACGCGGTCGCGTCGTGGATCGCGCAGACGCCGGCGCAGTTCCTGTTCGCGGTCAAGGCGAGCCGCTATCTGACACACGTCAAGCGCCTGGTCGAGATCAACGACGGCATCGCCCGCTTCTACGAGCCGCTTGAGCCGATGCTCGCTGCCGGCCGGCTCGGACCGGTGCTGTGGCAGCTACCGGAGAACTTCCACCGTGACGACGGGCGACTGGAGGGGTGGCTGTCGCAGCTGCCCACGGGGCGGCACACGATCGAGTTTCGCCACCCGAGCTGGTTCGTGGCGGAGGTGATGGATGCGCTGCGCGCGTTCGGCGTGGCACTGACGTTCGGCGATCACCCCAAGCGACCGTTTCAGACCCGTGAGGCCACGGCACCGTGGCGCTTCGTGCGCTTTCACTACGGGGCGCGCGGCCGCGACGGCAACTACTCGGCCACCGAGCTTGATCACTGGGCCGACCGGATCGCGGCGTGGCGTCGAACCGAGGACGTCTATGCCTACTTCAACAACGACTGGCGCGGGTTTGCGCCGGCCAACGCGCTCACGCTGCGCCGGCGGCTGCAGTCAGCTGGCTGACGGCGCCACGGTGACCCGGTCGACTGGGATCCCAAAGCGGTCCTGCAGCTCGGTGAGGTCGATGTCCTCGCGGTAGCGCTGCTCGCTGTCGGGGTGCGTGAACAGCACGATCCGGTCTGCCGGAAACGTCGTCAGCGCGTCCTCGAGCGCACGAATCGGATCGCTCTCACCGGTGTCCGCGATCGCCGCCACGCCAGCCTGATCGAGCTCCTCGAGGGTCTGCCGGCGCACGTCCTCCGCGCGCGCGATCGCCTCGTCGGCGTCCGAGAACCAGAACTTCAGCGGGCTCGCATGCAGCGCCGGCGCCACGACCATCACCTCGACGTCCTTAAGGAGTGGGTCATCAGGCACCGCCTCGCGCAGCTGTCGGGCGGAGATCGACTCGCTGGCAAGCACGAGCAGCCTCATCGAGCTTGCTCTACCCGCGGCTGCCGCGCGGGTAACCGGGCCTTTTGCGAGGCCGGGCTGTCGTGCTTTGCCCATCACCGGTGCGGGCAGTGGTCCGCCACCGGCCCGAACCGTTCCATCGAACCCGGTGGCGCCGACCGCCTCCGACGTCCGTGGCGCTTGACCGACCTCCTGAGCCTTGCCGCGCCACCGGGACGTTTGGAACGCCGGTGTTCACCGTCCCAAACTGCGCAGCGCGGGCCGAGATTGGGATCTTGAGCAGCCTATGCGTGCGTTTCTGCATGAAGTGGCGCCTACGTGCGGAGTTTGGGCTCCGGAGCACCTGTCGCTCGCTATTCGCCACCTGTGGCGCCGGCCGTTCAACCAGCCGACGTCATCACCCGCACGCGCGCCGGCGAGCGCTTTGAGCGCCGCCTCCGCGTCAGCGGGTTTGACCATCAGGTCGAGGTCGTTCTGGAGCGCCGGGCCGCCTCGTGCCCACGCCGCCAGGCTGCTGCCCGGCACGAACGGAACGCCGGCGTGACGCGACGGCGAACCTGAGCGTGTTCATCAGCGCCTCGAGCGATTGGGTCGGGTGACATCGCTCTAGCCAGCTACCCAATCTGGGTATCTGATGCGCAGGCGATGGTCACCAACCACGACAACTACTCCCGTGCTCGGCAACCGCGACTGGCACGCCAGCCGCGACGAGCTCGTCCAGGCACTGGGCGAGGGCGGCATCCGCGGATCGCGACTGCTGCGCGACGTATACGCGGAGCCGACCGGCGAGGTCGAGGCGCTCGACCAGGGATTGCGCGAGATCGCCGTCTGCCCGGCGCGGATCGTGATGCTCCACTATGCCCCCGACGGACGAGACGATCGTCGGCGAGGCGCCCGGTATCTGGACGTTCTTGGGCACCGACCGGCTCGCGGCGCCGATCGCCGAGCACGAACCGGACCTCGTACTGCACGGCCACGCCCACGCCGGCACGTTCCAGGGCGCGATCAGCGAGGTGCCGGTCTACAACGTCTCGGTGCCGGTGATGCAGCGAGACTCTGGCTGTTCGAGCTCGACGCCACCAAGCCGCCGCGGGCTCCGATCCGTTAGGCGTTATATCGGCTCGAACACTTCCCCCTCGACCATCTGCTTTACCTTCTCGAGGTCTCGCTTGGTGCGCGCCTGGCGCGGCCGGCAAAGGTGCCCGGGGTCGTCGCACGACGGTTTGCCGAGGAAGCGGCGTCGGCAACCCGGCTGGTGTGGCGGATTATGCGCAGCGCCCGTAAGCATTCCGGGGAGATTCCGCGCGAGTACGGCTACCGCGACTTCTGCGAAATAGCGGCGCAGGCCCAGCTGCTGCGGTGGCTAGACGCGAGAGCGTGGGCCACCGGTTAGCGCCCGAGCGTTCGATCTGGCGACCGCCCGCTTGCTCGAGGCCAGGCGCTGCTTCCGGGAGCCACCGTCCTGGCGAGAGCGGTCGCCTCAGCGCGGGATCGCGCGGACGCGCGCCTTCATCGCGCACTCTCTGACGCCACCACCCTCGTAGAGCTTGTAGTGTCCTCCGTCGTCTGACGCGAGATCCCGTCGAGGTCCTTTGTCGAACGCGGCGAACCTCCATGGGGTGATCTCCTCCAGGGCATGTTCTCCCTTTCTTCGGTGGCTGGCAGTTCGGTCTCTGGATCGAGCTTGCCCGCCCCGGGCGCGGCGAGACGCGTTCACTTGCGCCCGTCGACGGCGCGCTGCAGCTGTTGCTTGTTCATCGCGCTGCGGCCCTCGATACCGAGTTTCTTGGCCTCGTCGTAGAGCTGCGCGCGCGTGCGCCCCTTCGGCCGGTCCGTCCCCGAGCGCTGCCCGCCGCGGCGTGAAGAGGACATGTCCTGGGTGGAGGTGCGCGACCGCGTTCGCGACTCGCCGGCGCGAGCGCGCTCCTTGTTCACGGTACGCGCGGCGATCTCCTCCGCGCGGTCCTCCGACGTGCCGTGTTCGAGCTGGCTGTCCTTGATGTGCTCGTACTGGCGAGCGCGCTTCGTTCCCTCGTTGACACCACGGGGCGGCATCGCAAACCTCCTGGTCCTGAACGTTAACTCTCGCGCTTGCCCTACCCGGCCGCCGAGCGGTGAAACCGCTGCAAATCCCGGATCCGCTTGAGCGGGATGCCGAACCACAGCCACGCGATCATCGCCGCGGCGATCGCACCCACCCCGCCGGCGGTCACGCTCCCGAACACGAAGTTCGAGATCAACACGAGGATCCCGGTGAACCCGGCCGTGAGAAACGCCATCGCGATGATCATCAGGCGGGTGCCGAGATCGACCAAGAACTCCTTCTGACGACGGCGAAACAGGACCCGGTGGTGAATCGAAGGCGCGATCAGCAGCGCCGCCGCGATCGCGATACACAGCAGCGTGACGAAGTAGTCATAACGGTCGAACTCCGACACCTGCTTCCACCCCTGATTGAACGGCACCACGAGCAGGAACGCAAACAGGACCTGAATCCCGACCGCCGCGACCCGCATCTCCTGTACGAGCTCGGCCGTATTGCGGTCGAGCTGCTCGAGCGCTGTCTCCTCGCGCTCCGGGTCCCCCTGCGCGCGCGTGGGCGGATCGTCTTTGAGTGCAGCCATTCTCCGGGTTTGGCTACCCGGCGTGGGAGACCACTAACGATCCGTCGGGAGAGCACGCTACCGCTTCGCCGACTATGGGGCGTGACTGACGGCGACCGCCGATCAAGCCCGCTTCGCCCCGATACTGGTGCAGTTGAGTCTTCCCTCCGTGCCCGACCGATTTCAGTGCTGGCGGCTGTCGGCGCGGTCGCAGATGGCATCGGGCTGGAGACGGTGCAGCGGCTGCTGGACATCATCGTTCCAGCGTTCGCGGACGGAGCGACGCTCGGTGTCGTCTCTTACCGGGGAGATGCGCCGTTTCAGGGGCGGGTCGATCGACCGCGCGGCGAGGAGCTCGAGGCGGCGCTGCTTAGCTTAGCTACTTCCTCCCCCTCCTACATCCCTCCGCGTCTTGAGTTAGCCCAACCCGCGCGATGATCAGCGGATTTTGTTCTTGCTCGACGCGGCGTTTGAGAGTCCGTTGGTGAACGCCGCTCGACGCGTCGCGCTGTTCGTGATCCGGCGGCGAGCTTTCGGAATGGCTCGAGGCGAGATCGTCGAGCCCACTTCAGCCGCGCGTCGGCAGCGCGGACCGTCGGTGCGTCGACGCGTAGATCTGTCTGCCGTTGTTGGCGAGCAGTAGGCGCGGTACAGTCGCTGTTGGTCTGCTGGATGCTTGAGATCTTTCGCTGTTGGCGCTCGGTCAGGTTGCCGGGGTTCTTCCAGAGCGCGAAGCGGCGCCTTTGAGATCTTTGGCGAGCCGCTTGTTGCCGGCGCGTGGCTTCGTTCCAGATCTCGCGGCGGATCTCGTCCAACGCGGCGGTCGCGGCCTTGACGATATCAAACGATTCAAGGCAGATCACGGCGTTGGCGCATCGCTCAGCGATCGGCCGGGTGATCCGCTCGGCGTCATCGCAAGACACCAGCTCGATCTGCTCGCAGCGCTCTTTGCCCAGCAGATCCAGGAACTTCTCGACCGTCTTTCGGTCTCGGCCGTACGCTGCCCACACGAGGCGGCCGGTGTGATGATCGACGACCACGGTCAGGTACTTCTGCCCTTGCGGATCGAGATCTCATCGAACCCGAGTCGCTTCAGGCCCGCGTACAGGTCGCGTCCTTGCTTGGCGTCCGCGCTGACGCGCTGCGCAGATACTGCCGACGGTCCGCCACGCGATCCGCATCAGCAGACAGATCGCCGTCTTTGACGTGTTCATCGTCAGCCACGCGACCTGATCCTCGAAGCTGCGGGTGAATCCGGCGTCGTGTCTGGCCCACGGGACCGCCGCGACGACCACCTCGTGCTCCTTGCACTGGATCCTGGGTGCGTCGGCCTCGACGTAGCACTGCGTGGTGCCGAGATCCAGCGCCCGCCAGCGCCGGCGCCCATCGCCCTGGTCATATCCCGGCAGCGCCTCAGGCAATGCGGGCAGCGGTCCCGCTGCCGGTGCCCCGGCGGACCGACACCACAATCGCGCCATCCGGATCTTCATCGACCGCTTCGACCACTGTTTTCTCGAGCCTTAGAAGCCGCGCCCACGCGCGGACGCCTACGCTTGTCTTGCGCACGTCGCCACCGTTCCTTTCCCAGAGTTTCTGACCTTCTCTAAGCCAGAGCCTAGGAGCACCGCGACTGGCGCACCCTCAAGGTGGCTGCGCTACAGCTGCAACCGAGCGTGCGAGCCGTTTGCCGTTGACGTTGATCGTTTCAGCCGCACGGCGGCGCTGGGGCGGTCGGCGCGCGCCGTTTGCGCCGACCGAGCCGCCGGCGCTCGCCGGAAAAACTCGGTCGTGGCCTGATTGGCCGGAATGGCGGCGTCGGGAAGGACGATTATCACCATCCGGGGTAGTTTCCGGGCTTGGTCTCCTTGCTCGCTTGTAGGCTTCCCGTCTTGCGGTTGTGGTTGGTTGGTTACACGAGCGTGGTGTAGGTGTCGCCGTTGTAGGTGAACGTTGCCCATCCATCCCAGATTTGGTGGCCTTCGTCGCCCTTGAGCCTGCTTCGGCGCAGCCCGTAGCGTCGCTTGAGGTGGCTGATGCGGCCCTCGGCACCGGTGCGGTAGCGCAGCAGTCGGCGGCGGGTGCGCCGCGAGCCCTGTTCTTGGCGGCCGTTGATGTGCACGCGGTCGACCTATGAACGCGCCGTCGAGCGCCACCTCGCGCGGCTTGATGTCGAGGTTCTGAAGCTCGCTGACGGTGTCGGGCAGCAGCGTGTTCTCGGACGGGTTGCCGGTCGCGGTCGCCGCCGGCGCGATGAACCCGCGCGCGCCGCGCTTGGTGTTGGCGGTGATCTCGCACAGCTGATCGACGTACCCGAACTCGGTCGGTTTGCCGAGCTTGCCCTTGCGGATCGGCCGCGCATCGGGATCCCACAACGAGATCAGCCGGTCGGTGATCGGCTCGCCAGCGACACGCCGTTTGATCTGCTCGGTGACCTTCTCGCAGCGGTCGGCCAGCTCGCAGAGCTTGCGCGCGGCGTTGAGCTTGGCCTGCGCGCCACGCCCGCGCGCTCTGCGCCTCGCGGTCGCGGCGAGCTTGCGAGCCTCCCTGATCGACTTTGCCAGCAGTTCGCCGGTCTGCTCGGTGAGCCTGAGCACGTCCGTCTTGGCCTGCCCCGACCGCGCGCGCAGCGTGCGCGTGATCCCGCGCAGACGCTTGCCGACCGCGCGCGAGCGATCCCTTACCGCGGTGCGCTTGGCGCCGATCTTGGCCGCCAGCTTGCGCCCCTCCCGCGCCAGCGCCCGCACCCCATCGCCAGCGAGCCCGGCATCGGTGGGATAGCGCACGTCGGCCTCGACGACAGTCGAGTCGATCCGTGCCGCGCGCGGGCGAAAGCGCTTCTCGCGCCTGGCCTTCGCAATCACGATCCGCGTCAGCTCGTGCACTACCTCCGCTCCCAGCCGCCGCGTCAGCTTGCGCACCGTCGACTCGTCGGGCACCCGCTGTGAAAGCCGCAGCCGGCAAAACCGCCGTAGATGCAACGAGTCCGACACCTCCCGCATCAGCGTCTCGTAGCCCCAACCGCAACGGTGCTTGAGCACCATCAACCGGATGTAGGTGTCCATCGGAATCGTCGCCCGGCCCTCGGTAAGTGAACGCGCCCCAGGGCGACCAACGACCGCAACAACATCGCGCTCGCCGAACGAACAGTGCGCGGGATCCTCGAGGCCGGCGGAGCGCAGGACATGCTCGCGGTTGATCGCTACGCGCACCTCATTGGTGGCTGCCGAATAGGCTCAGACCCAACTCCGATCATCGTGCTTGGGGAGATCCTCGAACCTGTTCATCGGCGACGGCAGCGTGATGCCGACACAGGGCTCGGCGAATGCCAACCCGGCACTGACGATCATGGCGCTCGCCTCCAGGCTGGCGCAGCGACTGCACCTCAAGCGGTTAGACGCCCGCTCGGCCAATCAGCCACGGCTCCAGATCGGCAAGGACCGCCGCCAACGCGAGCGCACGCACAGCGCGCTCCTACACGCACGGGGTCGAGAACGCGTCCGCGCTCAGCGACGAGCGCGTTGCGTGCCGGCCATCACCGGCGGGTAGCCATTAAGGAATGGCTGTCGACGCAGAGGAGGGAATTGTGGCCTATCGATTCGAGCCCGACGAGAGTCTACGTGAGGCGTTCGCGCGCTGCGCGCGTGAGGAGCTGGACCGTGCGATGCGGACACTGAGCGAGAAGCTCGAGACCGAACCGGCTGACGCCGTGCACGCAGCGCGCAAAGCGATCAAGCGCGAACGGGCGCTACTACGCCTGATGCGCGGCACGATCGCGGCCGAGCAACGCCGTCGCGAGAACGCAGCTCTGCGGGCGGCGGCCCGTGGCCTGTCTGGCGCTCGCGAGAGCGAGGCAATGATCCAGACCCTCGACCGGCTCTCTGAACGGTTCAGCGGGCAGCTGCCGGCGAACGCCTTCGACGTAGTTCGAGAGCGCCTCGTGCTAAGGCGCAGCGTTGAGCGCGTGCAGCTTGCCACCTCCACGCCGGGTAGCGAGGCGTTGCAGGATGTGCGGATGCGAGTCGACGACTGGAAGCTGGGTCGGGACGGCTGGCGGGCGCTCGACTGCGGCCTCCTGCAGACCTACCCGCGCGGGCGCAAGGCGTTCCACCGCGCCTGTCAGGACCGGTCGTCGACAAACATGCATGCTTGGCGCAAGCGCGTGAAGGACCTGTGGTACCAGCTGCGACTGCTGGCGCCCGTCGGTGGCCCGGCCGTGGCGGGACAGGCCAGGGACGCCGACCGGCTCGCGGACCTGCTCGGCGCCGATCACGATCTCGCGGTGCTCCAGCAGGCCCTGATCGGCGTTCGCGCGGACGTCGCGGCCGACACCGATCCGCTGTTGCGGCTCGTCGGCTACCGCCGGCAGGAGCTGCAGACCGAGGCTCTGCACCTGGGCCAGCGTCTGTACGCCGAACGCACGAACGCGTTCGGGCGCCGGATGCGTCGCTGCTGGAGAGCCGGCCGCGCCGAAGCGCGCGCGTCATACGAGCGTCGTCCCGCCGAGCTCGCCGAGCTCACCCGCTCGCTGGGCGCAGCGTAGCCCGCAGGCGAGCCCCGACCTAAACTAAAACCGCGCAACTGGCGGCAATCGCGGCGGCGACGGCCAGCACTGGGTCGAACGCAGCACTAGGTCGAACGCCCTTGGTTCAGCGGCACGCCAAACAAGAGCCCAACGACGACGATCGCCGCGGCGCCACCGACAGCCGCAGCGGCACAGCCGCAACGGGTGTGGCGCCGAATATCACCTCTGAGATCACGACGAGGATCCCGATCAGTCCAGTCGCGAGGAACCCCATCGCGTCGAACCGCGTCGACCGGCGCCGGAGTGGTGACGCCGGCGCCGGCTTCAATGTGATCCCTACGCGCTCTTGGAGCCGGCTGCAACTGGCTGCTTGTGCCGGCCCTCCGCGAGCTCTTCGACGACCTTGGCGCAGAACGCCGGCAGATCGTCGGGTTTGCGGCTGGTAACGAGTCCGTTGTCGACAACCACTTCCTGATCGACCCAATTCGCGCCGGCATTGCGCAGGTCGGTCTGAAGGCTCGGCCACGAGGTCACGGTTCGACCCTTCGCGACACCGGTCTCGACGAGCATCCATGGGCCGTGGCAGATGATCCCGACCGGCTTTTCGTGCGCGAAGAAATCCCGCACCAAGCAGACCGCGTCGCTGGGCAGTCGGTCTGGGTTCGCCACGCCGCCCGGAATCACGAGCCCGTCGTAGTCTGAGGCATCGACGTCCGCAATGCGGTGATCAGCTTCGATCGTCTCGCCCTTATCGAGGTGGTTGAACATTTGCACCGGGCCCTGCTCGAGTGAGACCAGATCGACCTGTGCGCCAGCCTTGCGGACTGCGTCGAGGGACTCTGTCAGTTCGACCTGCTCCACGCCGTCGGTGAACAGGAAGGCGACTCGCTTGCCTTCCAATGTCCTAGCGATCTAATGTCACTCCTTATCGCTGCGTTCGCCTCTCGAGCGGAAGGTACCCGGGGTCCCGGGCGTGAAACTGGGCCGGGGAGCCGGTCGGTCCCCCTCGGTTATCGCTTCGTACCCCCCTCGCGACCTTGAGCGGCTGGATATTCTTCGGCCAGATCGAACCCATGTATCGGCCCGGTTCGGTATTGCTCGACACTAGCCAGCTAGTCTAGTACGACATTCTGTTCGCGATCCACACCCCGACCGTGCTCGCGTTCGCAGTCGTCCCTGTCGTAGCTTAGTGGTCCCTTTTACAAGTACTCGACGTTTGATTCGGGCCCGCTGGTCGCGGCTTCGCTGGCCGGAAAGCTTTTTGACGTTAGGGCGTCTTGACGTATTCCCGTTACGCCGCTTGCGGGCTGGGTAGCGGCCGTGGCCCTGCTCGACGCGGTCGAGCACTCGGGCTTGGCGGCCGCGGTCGGGTGCTTGAGGTTGTCCGGATTCTCGTGGAACTTGAGTGGCGGTCCTCCCGTCCTGTCCGCTCCGCTTGGGAGCGTTCGGGGTGTCAACCAAGTCCGAGAGGACAGGAGGAACCGCCATGCAGAAGGTACCCGGCCGGGAGGTCGTCGCTGCCGCGCAGGAGGGCGGGAGGGCGCTGCCCGTGGAGGTTCAGCAGCGGCTGGGCGAGCTGGTCTCGGCAGCGAGTGAGGGGCTGTTGGCGCTGAGTGTCGGCGCCGGGCTGCGCCTGGTGCAGGAGCTGATGGAACTGGGGGTGCAGGCGCTTACGGGCCCGAAGGGCAAGCACGACGCGGACAGGGCCTGCAAGCGTCACGGCTATGAGGATGGGTCGGTGACGCTCGGTGGCCGGCGGGTGCCGGTCCGCCGCCCGCGCGTGCGTAGCGTCGATGACGGGCGCGAGCTTGAGCTTGCGACCTATGAGTTCTTCGCCTGCCGCGACCCGCTGGCGCGGGCGGTGATGGACCGGATGCTCGCCGGCGTCTCCACCCGCCGCTTCGTGCACGTCGGCGAGCCGATCGGCGAAAAGGTCGAGCAGCAGTCACGCGCGAAGTCGAAGAGCACGGTCTCAGAGCTGTTCGTCGAGTCGACCCGCACCGCGCTGGATGAGCTGATGGGGCGCCGGCTGGAGGACGTACGGCTGGCGGTAATGATGCTCGACGGGATGGAGCTGGCCGAGCGCACACACGTCGTCGCGCTCGGGATCACGACCGACGGGGTGAAGATTCCGCTCGGGCTGTGGGAGGGCTCGACCGAGAACGCGACCGTCGCGCGCGAGCTGCTGGCGGACCTCGTCGAGCGGGGCCTGGATCCCGAGCAGGCAATCCTGTTCGTGATCGACGGCGCCAAGACGCTGCGAATGCAGTAGCGAACCGCCTGGTTCGCCGTTGGTGGGGACCGGTATTGAGTGGCGGACGGTGACGTCGTCGTCGCCGAGGAGGACCTCGCGCACGACGAGTCGCACGATCTCTTGGCGCTGCTCGATCGTGAGCTTCTCGGCGTTGGTGGTCAGTCGCGCGCGGAACGCGTCGAGCGTGTCGGTGAGCTTGAGGTAGGTCTCGGCGTCGTGCAGCTGGGCGTCGAGTGAGTCCAGCTCGGCGCGGAGAGTCGCCTCGCGCTTGCGCAGCTCGGGGGTCCGGGCGCGTAGCTCCTCGAGCGTGATCAGTTGTTCCTGGTATCCGTCGATCAGGCGCCGCAGCGCGTTCTCCGCGCGGGTGAGGTCGCGCTGGAGGCCTTCGCGGCGGTGGCTGGCTGGGTGCTCGGCGCGGAGCGTCTCGAGCCGCCGCTCGATCTCTGCCTTGATCAGCTTGGGGTTCTCAAGCAGCGCGAGTACCTGGGTCCAGACGAGCTCGTCGATCTCTTCGATGCGAACGGGGCGACTGCGGCAAACGCGCCCCTCGGGGCGGCGGAAGCTATCCGCGCCCGAGCAGCGGTAGTAGTGGTGCACGTTCCCTGTCTTGCTGCGGGTGGAGCTGCGGTAGTAGGAGTGACCGCACTCGCGGCAGACCAGGATCCCCTGTAGCAGCGACACCTTCCGGGTGTTGCGCGGCGAGAGGCGGGAGTTGCGCGCGAGCAGCTCTTGCGCGAGCGCGTGCTGCCCCTCGGTGATCAGCGCCGGCACAGGGATCCGCAGCCAGTGCTCGGGCCCGACGTGCTCGTAGGCGCAGCGACCGGAATGCCTGCCCCGCTGGCGGGTCACGCGCACCGGCTTCGCGGGAGCGCCGGTCACCCGTCGGCGACCGTAGGCCGCCTGGCCCGTGTAGGCGGGGTTGCGGAGGATCGCCCAGATCGTCGACGGGCCCCAGTGCGAAGTTCCAGTTCGGGTCGGGACACCCTGCTCGGTGAGCGACCGCGCGACCTGGGTGATCGACTGGCGCTGCTCGACGTAGCGCTCGAAGATCTCCAGCACGATCGGCGCTTCGAGCTCGTCGATCTCGAAGAACGCATCAGCGTGCTCAGTCTTCTTGACATACCGGTAGCCGTAGGGCGCGTTGGAGAGCACCGAGACTGCGCCGGCCCGCGCGTGGTGCAGCTTCCCGCGACGGCATCGCTCGGCGATCTGCGCGCGCTCGTACTCGGCGATCATCCCCTGAAACTGGCGCAACAGCTCATCCTCGGGAGAGCCGGAGCGCTCGGGCTCCTTCGTGAACGCGACCTCGATTCCGCCGCGCGCGAGCTCCTCGAGCAGCAGCACCTGGTAGGCGTAGCGGCGCGCGAGCCGGTCCGGCGCGTGACAGAGCACCACCTCGAAGCACCCCTCGAACGCACGGTCGCGAAGTCGCTCCAGCGCCGGGCGTTGCAAGCTCGCGCCAGAGAAACCATCATCCTCGAACACCAGGTCCTCGGGGACGAGCAGCCCCCGCAGCTCGGCAAGCTCACGCAGCGCGGCGGTCTGACTCTGAATCGTCTGTTCCTGACGCTGACGCTCCGAGGACACCCGCGCGTAGATCGCCGCCACCCTCACCTGCCGCCCATCGTCCTGTGAGACGGTGCTGTTCATCATCGCTCCCCTCGTTGCCTGTCACGCGCCGCCGCTCGGGTGCCAACGCCGAGTACGCCTGCGCCAGCCGCGCGTCAGCGAGGCGGTCACCGACGAACTCGATCTCAACCCGCCTGGCCACCGCCCCGCTCGCCACCAGCAGCCAGATATGACCGCACCGCATCCGCTGTCGCGGCACTCAGCGTCTGGCCAGTCGACCCGGCATGCGCGCGCAACCCCCCGATCAACGATGGCGCCAGCCGGACGGTGAACACCGCCGTGCGCTCCGGCACCGACACACCATCGGGCCACGCCAGCGCCGCGTTGACGTACCGGCGCGCCTGCCGCTCGGACAAGCCGAACTCGGCCTGCAACCCACGCACCGCGTCCGCCGGCGAACGCTCGCTCAACAGAACCACCCCGCGGTTGACCCGCACCGCGTACTCGTCCGCGTATGCCCGCCGGAGCGCCATCCGCCTGTTGAGTACTACAGATCACGACCGATTCCTTCTCGCCGGTGTGACCGGCCTGGCGATCAGACGCTCAAACTCGAAGTTCGCTACTGCGTTCGAGGCGCTAAGGCGCTGAGACGCGCGATCAAGGACGTCTTCGGCGAGCGCGCGCTCGTTCATCGCTGCCAGCGGCACAAGGAGCGCAACGTGTGCGAGCAGCTGCCCGAGGCCGAGCGCGAGCGGGTCCGCGGCCGGCTGCGCGCGGCGTGGGCTCTCGCAGACCACAAGGCGGCGCGCAAGCGTCTACAGCAGCTGCTCGGCGAGCTCGAGCGCTCCTGGCCCGACGCCGCCCGCTCCCTGCGCGAGGGGCTCGAGGAGACGCTCACCCTCACCCGGCTGGGCATCACTGGCCAGCTCGCCAAGACGCTGTGCTCGACCAACCCGTGTGAGTCGATGATCGAGATCGTTCGCCGCACCCAGCGCAACGTCAAGCGCTGGCGGGAGGGCGACATGCGCAAGCGCTGGACCGCCGCCGGCATGCTCGAGGCCGAGCGGCAGTTCCGGCGCATCGTCGGCTACCGCCACCTCGCCGAGCTGGTGATCGCCATCGAACGCCACGCCCTCCGTGCCGCCACCGACCACCAGCCGGTTACTGACACTCACACTGACATAACCGTGATTGACACTCACACCAATCCGACCGACAACGCACCTTTGACAGTCACAGTATAATCCGCTACAGACAGTACAAACCCCGGATGAATCGCCACTCAAAATCCCACGACGATCCGGACATCCTCGGATGCTTGCGCGCTCTTGCTTGGAGCGAGGGCTTCTCGTCCGCGCAGACAACGAAATCGCCTGGTTTCGAGCAGCTGCCCGTCCCAAGCGGCCCTCGTACAGGTCGAGGATCCGGCTGGCCTTCTGGCGGAATTGTGGGTCGCGGGGGAAGATCCAAAAGCCGTAATTCCACAGGCAGATCGCGTCGGCGGAAAGCCACCGCCACACTTAGTCTTAGCTTAGTGTGGTCGAGCACCGAGCGTAACTCGTCGACAGACTCATACTTGGCGGCGGCGCCCGCGCCTCGCAGCTCGTCGGCCCCGAAGCCACCGATCAAGCACAGCCAGCGTGCTGACGCCGGCTTCTACGCCTGCCTGCACGTCCCAGGGGTGTCACCGATCAGCACCGCCCTCCTGCTGGACTCACCGGTCCGGTCGAGAGCACAGCGGACCAAATCCGGCGCAGGCTTCGTGGCGTCCACGTCCTCGGCGGTGGTCCAGTCGTCCGCAAGGTCGCGCGCGTCAAGCAAGTCCAGATGTGATCAACCTCCTCGGGCTCCCGGGCTTGGCCGAGCTGGCATCTCATGTGCGAAGACGGCACGCTTGCGACGATCCGCCCACGATCGCACCCAGCCCAGCAGCAGCCAAGCGGCGCGCCAAGTCCCCTCGGGATGCCGCGCCGGTCCGGCGCGCTCGCGGACGCTGACGGCGGCAACGCGATGACCACCACGCTCACCACGATCACCACGCCGAGCAGGAGCGTCACGAACTCGAGCAAGAGCAGGCCCGCGACGGCGACCCCGAACGCGAGCAGCACGGCGCCCTAAAGCACGCCTGGTTGATGCGCGGCTCGGCCACTGGACACAAGACTGCCCGCCAAGGGCCGGTCGCAAGCCTCCGCCTGCGCTCGTCAACGAATTGACAGCCGCGTTTGCACGCCTGCTACTCGTGGGTAGCGATGACTGAGAACGCGAACGAGAGAGGAGTACCAACATGAGCCTTACCGACAAGGTCACAGGCCGGGTCAAGAAGGCCGCCGGCGACCTCACCGACGACGCCTCGCTGAAGCGCGAGGGCGCCAGGGAAGAGCGCAAGGGCGAGGCCAAGGACGAGCTGGCGCGCGAGCAGGATCGCGCCGACCGCAAGGCCGAGGAAGTGGCGAACCTGGAGCGCAAAACCTCCTGACGCTGCCGCGCCCGGCGCCGAGCCTGGGAGGCGTGCCCGCCGAGCGCGCATGACCACCTGGATGATCGAGTGCCGCTAGAGCCGGTACTCGATCGTCCAGATCGGTGTTAGCAGGGCGGGCAACGGGTAATGGGTGCAACCATGTGCAGTGCTCGATATTCGACAGGACGCTCGTCCGACAGCGACTATCACCACCACGATCGCGTGGTACCGGGCGTTTCGCCAGCACGGTAGTGTGCTGCCGCTGTGGCGCACCATCGCCACATCGGGATGGGCAGCGATCAGCTGGTGGGGGCGCTCACCGACGAGCAGACCGATACAGTGATCCTGACCAGCTCCGCGAAGGAGGACGAGGGCGACCGCTACCTCGAGCTGCTCGATTCCCGGCGGACGGCTGGACCACCTCTGCCGACATCGAGGCGACCAAAGCCGCAGCCGGACCTTTTGCGCGCGGCGCTCGAGCGGGTCCGCGGGGCGAAGCGGTGATCGTCGGCGACACGCCCTCGGATGTCGACGCTGCCCGCAACGCGAACGTGCGGACGATCGCCGTGCTAAGAGCCGGGGTGACGCTCGAGCTGGCAGCGAACTAGTGATTCGGCCTCAAACGCGCGTTGGGTCTGCGGCGAGACGTTGGACTACCGCGGCGAGTTGGCTCCGGCTGCTGTCTCGTTTGTCGAGGATCGCAGCGGCTGACTCGAGACGCTTGCGGTCGCGTGGCGTGAGGGGCTTCGCTGTCTGGATGACAACTGGGGTACTGGCGGTCGTGGGCTCGTTCTGCAGCTCGAGAGGGTGAAGGTCGATCCGGCGCCGGGGCGGCTGTCGACGTCGAGTTCGCCGCCGAGTAGCGCCGCCAATCGTCGCGAGACTGCGAGCCCAAGTCCGGTGCCCTTCGTGGCTGTCTGCAACGGCCCTTCGATTTGCTCGAATTCGTCGAAGATCCGCGCGCGGTCCTCGAGACCGATGCCGATGCCCGTGTCGGCGACCGTGAAGACGATCCTGCCTACATGCCTCTCGATCCGCGCGCAGACGCGCACCTCGCCTGCTTCGGTGAACTTGAGCGCATTGGAGACAAGGTTTCGCAAGATCTGCGACACCTTCGACTCGTCGGTGTAGATCGGGCCCTGATCATCCGCGGGTTCGAGCACGAGCGCGACGCGGTGGTTGTGATGGAGCGGGCGGAACATCCCGCGAAGCGCCGAGAACAGATCGTCGACCTCGAACGCACTTGGTTCGACTGTCGTCTTTCCGGCCTCGATTCGCGCGAGGTCAAGCAGATCGTTGACCAGCGTCAACAGGCTCTCGGCACCAGCGCGGATGTACTTGACCTGCCGTTCCTGCTCTTCGCGCAGCGGCCCGTCGGCACGGGCAAGAAGAAGCTCACAGAGCGCGAGCGTCGAGCTGAGCGGTGTGCGGAGCTCGTGGCTGACACTCGACAGGAAACGAGATTTCGTTTCGCTCGCTCGCTGCAACTCCGCGGCCCGTTCGTCGAGCTCTGCGTACAGCGCGACGACGCCGCGGTTGGTTTCCTCGAGCTCGCGGTTCAACTGCGCAAGCTCCAGCTGCCGCGCACGTAGTTCGTCTAGCGCGCGCATAAGCTCCTGGTTTTGAAGCTGAAGCTCCCCGATCGGACCTTCGATCACTTCCCGGGCGAGCGCGTCAGCAATATGGGCAACCGCGGCTCCGGACGGCGCGGCGTCGCGCAGCCGCTTCGCCACTGCGACCATCGTTCCAGCGTTCACCGTCGATTCGATCTCGAATCGATCCATTAGACGGCGAGCCCCGAGGATCCCGAGCCCCATCCCCGTCTTCGACTCGTAGCGGCCTTCGAGCACATCGTCGAGATTGGCGATCCCCGGTCCGCGGTCTGTGATCCGAACGACGAGCAGCGGCTCGGGCTCGGTGGCGATCAGGTATTCGATCTTGCCCCCGCCGGCGTATTGGAACGCGTTGCGGGCAAGTTCCGAGACGGCGGTCGCGACACGAACTTGATCCTGTCCGTCGAGGCCGAGCAGCGAGGCAATCTGACGCGCGCGCTGCCGTGCGAGCACGAGATCGTGCTCGCGGCTGACCAGAACCGTGGTGATCGCCTGCTTCATGCCCGTGCGACGACGGCCGTTGCATCGTCGCGACCGCGTTCGAAGTCACGGAGCAGCACGCCGGCGACGACGGTCGGGTCCCGCTGCGCCAGCCCGGGATAGCCGTCAAGGCTCCAGCGGCTCTTGAGACCATCGGAGTGCAGGACAATCAGCGCGCCGGCCGGAAGCTCATAGCTGAACTCCTGTATCCGGCGAATCGCGTGTCCGACGATGCCGTTGTGCGACACCAGATTGCGGGTGCGCTCGCGGCCGAGGATCGCGCCGCTGATGTTCCCGATGCCGACGTATCGCACCCTCCGACGGCTCGGATCGAGCTCCGCGATCGCGACCGCGGCGCCTCGAGTCGAGCGCAGCGCTCGGTGGATCGCCTCGAGCACCTCGACGAGCGCGCCGCTATTGTCATGCTCAAAGATCCGAACTGCTTCCGCGGCCGCAGCCTCAGCATCGGGCCCGTGTCCGAGGCCGTCGGCGACGAGGATCCTCGCCTGCGCGCCTAGGTCGGCTACTGCGTAGGCGTCGCCGGCGACGCGCTCGCCGTCCTTTGCCACACAGATACCCCCGACGGCGATCGGCGGGTCCGCGGGTCGCCCGTCGCGCCAGATGTGCGAGACGACGATCGTGCCGTGCCCCGGAAGCGTGAACAGGTCAAACGCATCCGACAGGCGCGCGACAGCACCCAGTCCCGTTCCCGCACTCCCAGCCGTGGAGTAGCCATCGCGGAGCGCCTGCTGCAGGGCACTGATCCCTGCGCCGCGGTCGACCGCGACGACGTCGATGCACACCGCGCCGCCTCGCTGCACCGATCGCACGCATAGCTCCCCTCCACCAGGAACGTGCTTGAGCAGATTTCCCGCCAGCTCGCTCACGACCACGGCAAGCCTACCCACACACCCGTCGTCGAACCCCAGCGCCCGCGCGTGTGCCTGCGCATTGCGTCTCGCTTCGCCTCGCTGGCTGCTTTCACTGACGCGAAGTCTGCTGCAGCCCATCAGAGCCACCGCTAGCTAGTGCCACCGCGTGGCGACCACTTTCGTCCCCGCCCCGGGCTTAGATTCGATCTCGAACTCGTTGACGAGCCGCCGCGCGCCCCCAAGACCCATCCCGAGGCCCGAGCCCGTTGTGTATCCGTCACGAAGCGCCTGCTCGACATCAGCGATCCCGGGACCGTCGTCCTCGAACACGAGCCTCACGCCATGCCGGCTGTCACTGTTGAGAACCTCCAGGCGGAAACGGCCGCCGCCACCGTAGACGTACGTGTTCCGTGCCAGCTCGCTCGCCGCAGTCACGACCTTCGTCTGCTCAACGATCGAAAACCCTAGTTCGACGGCCGCGTCTCTCACGAGCTGGCGCACACGTACGACATCGTCGGACTCCGCGATCTCGAGACCGTCAGACCGGATGACTGCCATCAAGCCGCCAAGCGTTCGCGTCCCCGCGCGCGAGCAACTCCATTCCCTGCTCGACGTTCAGCGCGGTACGGACGTCCGGAAGCGATAACCCCAGCTCAACGAGCGTGATCGCAACGGCCGGACGCATTCCGACAACCACCGTCTCCGCATCGAGAATCCGAGCCATCGCGGCGATGTTCGCGAGCATCCGCCCGATGAACGAGTCGACAACCTCAAGCGAGGAGATCTCGATCAGCACACCTCGCGCGTGGTCACTCACGATCCGCTCGGTGAGATCGTCCTGCAGGCGCATCGCGAGGCGGTCGTGCATATCAACCTGGATCGTGACGAGCAACAGCTCGCCCATCTTCAGAATCGGGATCCGCTCGCCCTCGACCATCGGCTACTGCCCGTGAATCGGCAGGATGCGAAGACCACCGCGCTCGAGCGCGACCGCGATTGCGTCGGCCATCGTCGCCTTGGTCGTCACTTCCGAGAGGGTCAAACCGAGGTGCACGATCGTCTGTGCGATCTGCGGGCGGATCCCGCTGATGACGCAGTCGGCACCCATCAAACGCGCCGCGGCCACAGTCTTCAGAAGGTGCTGCGCAACCAGCGTGTCGACGGTCGGCACGCCGGTGATATCGATGATCGCGATCGTCGAGTTCGTCTCGACGATCCGCTCAAGCAAGCTCTCCATCACAACCTGTGTCCGCTCGCTGTCAAGCATCCCGATCAGCGGAAGCGCCACGACCCCGTCCCACAGCTTGACGACCGGCGTCGAGAGCTCGATCAGATCCCGCTGCTGGCGCCGGATCACCGCCTCCCGCCCCCGCTGGTGCTCCTCCGTGGTGAACAGCCCCAGCCGGTCAAGAAGAGCGCTCGCCTCCCAGACCAGCTCGGCGACGAGGCCCGGATCATCGCCGGCTTCCTGCGCCAAGCGGGCGAACAGCGCCCGCTTGAGCGAAAACACGAACGTCGCCGTCTGCGACGGCGAGAACCCGAGCTCAGCGCGACTTCGTGACAGATTACTGAGGTAGTCGCGGACGGGCTCCCACGCGGCTGCCTCGAAGTCCTCGCTCCCGCCGTCGACCAGCGCGCCGCGCAGCAGCCGCAGCAACTCGCGTGACTCGCGCTCCAAGTCGCTGTCGCCGATCAACTCCGTCTTTCCCGGGTGGGTCGCCTGCTGCTCCTGGATCCACTCAGCCAGAAGGTCCTCCTCATACCGGCTGACCATGTCGGCAAGCCGGCTAGCTGGGGTCGTGCTCATCCACCCTCCAATCACGCTGTCGACATGGGCCCCATAGCCCTCGTTCGCGCCAGCAAGACCTCAGCGTACCCGTCATCGACGCCGGCTGCCCGCGCAGCTCGGCCGCCGGTCGGCCCTCCCCGAGCAAGGGCGTGCGAGCCGTCCCTCATCATCGAGGGCTGAATCCGCGAGGCTCATCGCGTCGCGTCGAGCGCGTGCGTCGCCACGATCGTCACGTGCTGGTCTACGCCGGTGAGCTGAAGAAGCCGGACGACCTGCGGCTGGGGGCTTGCGAGAAGAAGCGACCACCCTTCCCCGCCGGCGCGGCGGTGCAGGTCGATCATGGCCGCGAGACCCGAAGAGTCCAGAAATGAGAGATGGCGCAGATCCAGGATCACGGAGCTTCCCGGCGCTGCCGGGGGGACGGCGCTGTTGAACGCTTCAACACCGCTCAGATCGAATTCACCGCGAAGCGACAGGATCACTCGATCGCCGAGCCCGATCCGCTCCACCGAGAAGCATGGAAGCTGACCATCGCCCGCGTGGCTTGCTCGCTCGCGCATCGCTCAACACGGCCTCAGCACGGTCATTCTCGATCGGTCGCACGGGCACGCTCCGTGCGAGGGCTGGTCGCGCAAACATCCCCCGTGAGGTGCCGCAGCCGCCGCACCGCACGACCGAGAATCCGCGAGACCTGCATCTGGGAAACGCCGATGTGCTCAGCGATCTGCCGCTGCGTCTGATCCCCCAGGTAATACAGCGCAAGCACCGTGCGCTCAGCGTCGGATAGCTCGCCGGCGGCAGTCGCGATCGTCACCGCTGCATCGACCAGCTCAAAACGATCGTCCTCGTCACCAAGCACGTCGGCGAGCGAGGCTCCGTCTCTGTCCCCATCGTCGAGACGCGCGTCCAGCGATGTCGAGTGATGCGCCGCGGCTGCGTCGAGCGCCTCGACCACATCCTCGTGGCTGACCTCGAGGAACTCAGCGAGGTTCTGCACGGTCGGAGAACGCCCAGTCTTCGCTCCCAGCTGCTGCTCAGCCTCTTGCACCTTGAGCGCGAGCTCCTGCACGCCACGCGGTACGTGCACAAACCAACCCGTGTCACGAAAGTGCCGTTTCAGCTCACCGAGAATCGTCGGAACGGCAAATGACGAAAACGCGATTCCGCGACCGGGGTCAAAACGCCCGATCGCCTTCAGCAGCCCGAGGCTGGCGACCTGCAGCAAATCATCGAACGGCTCACGGCCAACGTAACGCCGCGCAAGCTTCCGCGCCAGCGGCAGGAACCGAGCCACCAGCTCATCCCGCGCGCGCAGATCACCTTCTTGTCGCCACAGCACGAACAGCTCACGCTCACCCGCGCTCGCCAGTCGTCCCGAAACCGCCCGTCGGGCCGAGAGCGCGAAGCGGCGAGGGGATTGATCGATACCGGTCACAGCGCGAAGGTATCGCGCACCACGCCGCAGATTCGACTATGACTCGGTGAAGGTTTCTTCACACTGCCCGGAGTTGATAGCCCACGCCGCGGACCGTCAGCAGCCGCTCGGGCCGCGCCGGGTCACGCTCGACCTTCCGCCGCAGGTTACGCACATGAACGTCAACGTTCCGGCGGTCACCGACGAACACCGACTCCCACAGATGGCGCATCACCTCCTCGCGGGCGAACACGCGTTCCGGAGCAGACGCGAGCAGCGCCAAGAGCCGGAACTCCGTCGGCGTGAGCCCGACCAGGCGTCCATCGACCTCAACGCGGTGACGCGTGGCATCGAAAACAAGCCCGCCGATCGCGCGCACCCCACGGTCGCGCTGCTGCTCGAGAGCTCGACGGCGCATCAGCGCCCGGATCCGGCTGACAAGCTCGGCGATCGAGAAAGGCTTGGTGACGTAATCGTCCGCACCGAGTTCCAACCCGAGGACGCGGTTGGCCTCAGTCTCCTTCGCCGTCAACATGATGAT
>CAWEQQ010000014.1:0-94489 GCA_963811155.1 uncultured Solirubrobacterales bacterium | reverse complement strand
CGCGGCGTCGGTGGGCGCGAACACGGTGAACGGCCCCTTGCCCTCGAGCGTGCCGGCCAGACCGGCCTGCTTGGCGAGCTTCAGGAGCGTCTTGAACTGGCCTGCGGCGGCAGCGGTTTGGACGATGTTGCCCTCGCGGTGCGTCGCCGCGCCGGCCACCGGAGCCACCGCCGCCACCGAAACGGCGGCGATCGCCGCGAGCGCGACATAGCGCTTGATCACTGACATGTTTGCTTCTCCCTTCAGATGCGTGCCGGGAGCAGCACGCGATCGATTACATGGATGAGCCCGTTCGTGGCTTCGATGTCTCCGCTGACGACGCGCGCACCGTCGACATGGATCGCGCCGTTGTAGGAGACCGGCAGGTCCTCTCCCTGGACCGTGGGCGCCGACCTCCGAGTCGCGACCTCGGCCGCGGTCATCCGTCCGGGGACGACGTGGTAGGTCAGGACGTTGGCGAGTGTTTCCGGGGAGGCGAGCAGGGAGTCGACGGCGCCGTCGGGAAGCTTCGCGAAGGCCTCGTCGCTCGGAGCAAAGACGGTGTACGGGCCGCCGTCGACCAGCGTCTCGGCAAGGCCGGAGCGATCGAGCGCCGCCACCAGCGTGGAGAACTGCCTCGTCTGGCGCGCGATCTCGAGGATGCTCCCCGAGGCTGTCGCAGGCGCGGAGCGATCCGCGAGCCTTCGAGCCGCCGCGTCCCGGCCGTCGAGGATGGCGACGTAGATGAGCAACGCCAGCGCGGCGGTGACAATCAACGTGACCAGGAACCCGACGATGAACAGGCTGGTCGCGCTCATCGCTCGCTCCGGCGCAGGACGATCCCGCCGAGCGACAGGATCGAGGGCACCCACAGGCCGACGAAGATGCCCTGATCGTGGTGGCCTCCGAACCAGAGAACGACCGAGATCACGAACGACACGAACGCCGCGAACAGGATCAGCGCACGCGCGCCGACCTCCGGCGTAGTTCTGACAAACGAATGGAGTCGCTCCACCAGATCACCTTCCTTCTACAAACCCTCTACGTAAGTTCGACGAGAGTAGCCGTGCCCGAGCGCCCTGTCAAGAGTCTGTCGAACGTATGTATAGTTATTTCTCGTGTCGGTCGGCCGCGGAGCCCATCGGATCGGGGAGTTCGCCCGCCGGGTCGGAGTCAGCCCGGAGTTGCTGCGCGCATGGGAGCAGCGCTACGGGCTGCTGCAGCCGGTCCGCTCAGCCGGAGGCTTTCGCCTCTACACCAAGGAGGACGCCGACCGTGTCGCCCGCATGCGGCGCGCCCTCGGCGACGGCTTGTCGGCCGCGGAGGCGGCGCGGGTGGCGCTCGAGAACGAAGCGCCGGCGCGCGGACTGATCGAGGACGCAAGGGCGCGCCTGCTCGGGGCGGTCGAGGCCTACGACGAAGCTGCGCTCCAAGCGGTGCTCGACGACGGCGTCGCCGCGTTCGGGCTCGAGCCGTTCGTCCGCGACCTGATCCTCCCGGCGCTGGCCGAGATCGGGCGCCGCTGGGAGACCGGCAACGCCGAAGTGAGCCAGGAGCATTTCGCCAGCCACCTGATCCGCGGCCGGCTCCTGTCCCTCGCGCGTCTCTGGGGGCGAGGCGCCGGGCCGCTGGCGCTACTCGCATGCGCGCCGGGCGAGCAGCACGACATCAGCCTCCTCGCCTTCGGGCTCCTGCTGCGCTCCCACGGCTGGCGCATCCTGTTCCTCGGCGCCGATACGCCGACCTCGACCCTGAAGACCACCGCACAGGCCACCGGCCCCGCGGCGATCGTTCTCGTCGCCTTCGACGCGGCCTTGCTCGAGTCCGAGGCGACCGCGCTCCGTCAGCTGGCGCGGATCGCGCCGCTCTTCCTGAGCGGCCCCGGCGCCACCGCCGACCTCACCCGCCTCCAAGGCGTGCAACGACTCGATGGCAACCTGGTCGCGGCGGCAGACAACGTCGCGCGCATGTCAAACCATTGACCGCGGGTGGGCGCGTCCGCACCCCGGAAGAAGTCCTCAGCCGGACGCTCGCTACAGCAGCAAGGCAAGCTCCGGGACGCTGGGTCGCGGAGACTTTCGGCGCGCTCTACCAGGCATTAAGCCGCGTGACGCTTCTCGCGTATAACAAGCTATACCGCGTCTAACACGCAATAACGAGCGTCATCGCTGTCGACGGGCGCGCTTGCGGGTCGAGTCGAGCAGCCGCCTGACCGCCTCCGCCTCATCCGTTGTGGGCTCCGCGGGACGAGCGGCCGCAGGCGCGAGCGGCTCGCGGGCGTGCAGCGCAGCGGCCGTCTCGCTGTCCAGGGAGGTGGGGGAGGGCCGCTCAGTCTCGAGCTCGCGGCCGAGGTCGGTCTCGATCTCGCGGGCTCGTTGCAGCTCGCCGCGCAGCTCGTGCGCGCGGCGCAGCTCCCGCGCGAGCAGTCCGAGCTCGCGCCCGACCAGCATCCACCCGAACGCGCTGTCCGGCCGGCCGGTGGCGAGGATGAACAGCGCCAGCCCCGACGCTCGCGCTCCCTGCTTGCCCGCTCGTCGCTGCGCGTAGGCGGGCAGCGCGGGCGAGCTGGCGGGCCGCCCTTGCCAGCGCCCCCGGCCGATCGGCCTCCAGCGCCAGCGACCAGGCCGACAGCACGCCGGCGCCCTCGCGGGCGGCGTGCGCGCACGCGACGGCATCCGCGCCAGCGGCGCGCAGCTGCATCCGGATCCGCTCGATGTCGCTGCTGGCGCGATGCCACATCACCCCGCGCTCCTCCAGCTCAGCACGCCGCTCGGCTTCCGAGCGCAGCGGCGCAGATGTCCACGCGTTCCACTCCGAAAGCGCTCGCGCGGAGCCCTCGGCGTCCTGCTCCCAGCCTCGGCGCAGCGCCGGCAAGGTCAGGTCCTTGGCCAGCCGCCCGCCGCCATACCAGACCATCCGATCTCGCCCCTCACCCGAACCCGGAAGCCTGATCGAGTAGCCGACCACCCGCTCGGTGCCGCCGGTCGCGTACCGCGGGCGGACCTGCAACCCCTGCTCGCGCAACGCCCGGACGAACTCGCGCTCCTCGCGGCTGGCGGTCGCGCACGCGCGCACGACCCGCTCCAACGTCTGGCGGCGGCCGCGCTCCGGATGCTGCCCGCGATCGCCGTGATGACGCAACCGCCGCGCGTCGGCCCGCTGCTCGCCGGGCTTGATCCCGCGGCTGCCCGTGCCCCGCTCGCGCGCCTCCAGCTTCCGCAGCCCATGCCGGCGCTCAAGCTCGCGGCACGCTTTCTGGGCGCGTGGGCGGTCGTTGTGCACCGACGCTTTGCTGCCGTCCTCGGCCACCAGCGCCACCACCACATGCGCGTGATCCGACCCGCCGGCCGACCGGCCGTGGCGGATCGCCACCCACCGGCACTCGGCCTTGGCCCGCTCGCCAGCGAACCCCATCTCCGCGACGAACTGCTCGCAGATCCCCGCCCACCGCTCATCCGAAAGGTCAGGCTCCTCAGGATGAAGCGACAGCGAGCAGTGCCACACGTGCGCGTCGCGCGCCCCGATCACCCTCCCGTTGCCATCGCTCGGCGCACGTCACCCCGGTGCCGAACTGATCCCGCGGCTCATCCAAGAACCGCGCCAGCGCCGCCGCGTCACCGCGCTCCAACGGCCGCCCCTCCGCCATCCGGACCGCCTCCGGCGAACCCCCCACGAGGTGAGGTTCCTCGTGCTCCTCGCGCTTGCCCCTGCCAACCAGATACACCAGCACCCCGTGGGTGCGCGCGCCGCGGGTAACGTTCGGGATCAGCGCCGCACCCCCGTCAGCTCCCGCAGCTCCGCCACCAGCTCGTCGACCTCCCCGAGCGTCCGCTCAAGCCGACCGGCCTCGGACACCTGGCCGCTGACGTTCGCCGCCTTCGCGAGCTGGTTGACGTTGTTCGCCACGGTCGCTAGCAGCCTGCGCGCCTCGAACAGCTCGGCGACCATCCGCCGCCGTTCGCTCGCGTCTCCACACCAGCCAGCGCTGACTCGACCATCAGCCGCGGCACCGACACCCCCAGCTCCGCCGCACGCGCCCGCAACCGCTCCCGCTCTGACTCGCTCAACGTCACCTGCTGAAACACCCGCGCTCCGGACGGAAACGGACCTCCGGCAGGCCCACCGAAGTGTGGAGTCCGGAATAGATGTCAGTGGAAATCCGGGCCGATGGCAGTAGATCGTCCGGGATGTTTGTCAGTGGACGCCCGTGCGTGTCCTTACCGCCCGGGCGTTGGCGGCGGGGAGGGGGTGAGGAGGTGCGTTTCGGCCCCACCGTCGCCACGTCCTGTTGCCGTGTCAACTGGCGCTTGTGGTGAGCGGTGCACGCATGCGTTTCAGTGGCGGCGCGCTCAACGAGCACAGCCAGCGCGTCGCCGACGCCGCCAGCGCCGCGATCCGCGCCGGCGCCGCGCTCATGGCTCGGTACGCGCCGCCTCTTCAGGTCCACGATCTCCTCAGCGTGGAGCTGTTCGAACCGCGGGCGGATAGCCGCCGGCAGCTCATCAACCGCGATGCGCGCGCCATCGCCGCGCAGAAGCCATCCAACCGGCCGCGAACGGTTGGTTCGCGGGCTCCCAGCCGTGTCGTGTGGCTGGCCGTCGCTCGGACAGTGCTCCTCCGGGCCGCTCGAGCACCGGTTCGGGGCGATCCTCGAGCGCGCGTAGGACGGGTTGCGCGCGCTCGGGCACCGGGCATCCGAGGATCGCATCGTCGCTGGTCTGATCGCCGGCGATCGACCCGAGCGGCTCTGCCGGCAGACCCGTGACCGATGCGGCGAACAGATAGCCGGCCACCGCCGGGTCGGTGTAGGAGCAGCGCGTCGATCTGTGCGGCGGCGAGGGATCGGCCCCGCAGCCGCAGCGGCCGCGTCCGCGGCACCGGGATCCCGGCGCAGATCAACGCCAGCTCCGCGCCGCAACGGCGCACGTAGGCCCGCTCGGGATCGTCGGCCGCGCTCACCAGCCGCAGCGCGCCAGCCAGCTGCCCGCGGGGCCCGTAGCCGTAGCTCCACCGCCACCCGTCGAGCGGTTTGAGACTGCCCACGAGCAGTCGATCGACTCGCTCGACCTCATCCGGCGACAGCCACTGCGCGCAGTCGTAGCGCAGCCGCAACTGATGCGACCTCGCGACCCGTGGCCAACGTCGCGCCAGACGGGATCGGCGGCGACACACGGCGTGGCCTGGCAAGAAATGCGCAGAGTGTCGTCGTTGCCGGTCGCGAAAATCAGGACCGGGGCCGCTGTAGACGAATGTCAGCGCGATCCCGAGCTGCCTGCCGAGGTGCAGCTCCAGCTCCTCGGCAGCGTGCTCACCGAGGTGCTGCGCGCGGAGCACGACGACCTCGGCGAGCCGGTGCGCTCTCAGCCAGCACTCGGGATCGCGCCTATACGGTCCAGGTCCGTCCGACGGGCATTCGGCGCGCTTGCCGCGCGCGCGGAACGACCGCACGTCGCGGATCTCGCCGGACTGCCACGACGAAGCCAGACCGCGCCGCGATCGACTACCTGCAGGAGACGGCGTGCCGGGTCACCCGCCGGCGCCGGCGGCGCGGACCTCACCACGCACCGCCCCGGCGGGTTCGCCGCCGCCGCCTTCAGGCACCAGCTGTCGCGGGCCGAGGACCCGCAATCGCAAACGCACGTCGTCTGCGCGAACCTCGCGCAAGGCAGAGACGGAAGGTGGACGGGGCTGCACCACCCGACGATCTACCGGCCAGCCAGAACCGCCGGCTGACCTGTGCCAGTCGCACCTGCGGGCGCTCTTGCACGACCGCACCGGGCTGGAGTGAGGGGAAGGTCAGCAAGGGGCAGGCGGAGCTGGTCGCCGTCCCGCAGAAAGGGCTGAAAGTGGTTCTCGCACCGCACTGATCATCTCGAGGCCGCCGCGGCGGAGCACTCCGACGTGCGGCTCGGGTCGTGGAAGAGCAAGAACAAGGCGGTGAAGGACGCCAGGGCGCGCAAGCGCGACGGCATCGACGCCAACACGTGGCGCGGCCAGGTCCAAAAGCGGGCGGGCGGGCTCGGCTTCGACCGTGAGACCGTCGACCAGCTCGCGCTCGACGCCTCGCACAGCGGCGAGGACGAACGACGCGAGCGACGAACCACGACCTGCATGATACCGGGCTCGAGGATCGGCTCGCCGGACGGCATCGGCTGACGCCAGAAGCACGCGACGTTCGACAGGCGCGCGGTCCTGCGCGAGATCGCGCAGCACTCGCAGCAGGGCAACCTCGTCCACGAGGCGCGCGGCATCGCCGACGACTGGGTCCAAGCGCGACGACGTCATCCCGACAGCCAGAGACGCGAGGTGCGACGAGGATCGCTGGACGGTCGGCGACCTCGTGAACGACCGAGACCCGGCTCGTCCGCGACACGGTCGGCCGCGCCGGCGCGCGCACCGAGCTCGTCGGCAAGCAGGCGCTCGCGCAAGCCGTCGCCGAAACGACCCTCACCGACGAGCAGCGGGCAGCCATCCAGTACATGACCACGTCCCGCAACGGCGTCGACGTCGTCCAGGCCAAGGGCCGGCACCGGCAAGACATACACGATGGGCGCCGTGCGCGCCGCGCACAAGCGAAACGGATACACGGTGCTCAGCGCCACGCCGACGACCCAGGCACGCGCGGAGCTGAGGGACTCCGCGGGCGTGGAGAACTCGCGCACGCTCGCCAGCGTGTGCAAGCAACTCGCCAACGGCGTAAAACTGCCCAGGTACTGCGTCGTGATCTACGACGAGGCCGAGACGCGACAGACCGCCGATCTGTTCGCAGCCCGCAGGCGAGCGGACGCGAACGTGATCGAGGTCGGCCCTCAAACGAGCTGCGCGACCGCGGGCGTCTCGGTGACGACGACCAGATCGACAACGCACGCGGCGTCGTCAACGGGACGCGCGGCCGCGTCACGGAGACCGGGCCGTGGGGCCTGAAGATCGAGGCCAAGCGGCGCGCGGAGCGCTACCTGCACGAGGAGCACATCCTCAAGCCGCGCGACCACGACGGCGGCCACGCGCTCGAGCACGCGTACTGCCTCACGGCGCACGGCACGCAGGGCGGCACGGGCGAGCGCCCGTTCACCGCCGCCGAGCCGCACGAGCTGACCGCCGGGTTCTCGTACAGCACCCTGAGCCGCGCCGCGGAGCGCTGCGAGCTGTTCGTCATCGACCACGCCGGCCGGGACGACGAGCAAGCGGAGATCGCGCCACCGCGAGCGCCTGGAGCCGTCCACGGAGAGAGAGGTGCTCGACCGGGACGTCAAGCGCGTGGGAGTGCGCGACGACGAGGATCTCGCGCGCGGCCAGGTCGGCCAGCTCGCGCATGTCGCGCATCAGCCACACGTTCGGCCGATCGTCGACCACCGGGCCATCGTCAAAGAGCAGTTGGACGAACCACGACGCCGTCTCCCCCCGCGGAGTTGGTATCCCAGCGCTATCGTGCTTGCGGTCGTTGTGGACGCGGCTAGCCCAGGAATGTCGGAGCGTAGTTCCCGTCCAGCGCCCCGGCTGCGCGCCGCCTCGAATCACAGCAGCCCCACCGCGTCAAAGTAGAGACAGGCTGTCGCGACATGTCGCGCTACCAATTGCGGCCGATCTTCGCAATATCAAGGCCCAGAAAAACTACGGAAATTGCGACAAAAAGCGGGTTACGAGTTCTTGGTTGGGCCAGCGGGGTCGTGCCAACTTTCTCTAGAATCGCGTCGTTCTCGGGAAGCTGCTGTGGCCTATCTGCTGACACAACGAAGGTCTACGTGCCGGCTCGTGTCCGTCGCCGTGTTGGTGGCAGTGGGCATTTTCGTCGTGTGCTCAGCTTTACTTGGCCCTGGTAGCGCGCTAGCCCAGGGGTTCTCGCCGGGCTCCACGGGGCCTTTCGGGCATAACCACCACCGCGGACAATCATCCCCCCCGGTCAGCACAGGCGCGTCCGTTCAGAGCCCGACGACGACCCCGCCGGTGCCTGTGACCCCGCCCCCGACGCCGCCGGTGCCTGTGAGCACGCCCCCGACCCCGACCCCGGTGCCGCCGGTGCCTGTGAGCACGCCCCCGACCCCGGTCCCGCCGTCAACCCCGCCCTCGCCGGCGGCTGCGACCCCGACCCCGACCCCGGTGCCGCCGGTGCCTGTGAGCACGCCCCCGACCCCGGTCCCGCCGTCAACCCCGCCCTCGCCGGCGGCTGCGACCCCGACCCCGGTGCCGCCGGTGCCTGTGAGCACGCCCCCGACCCCGGTGCCGCCGGTGCCTGTGAGCACGCCCCCGACCCCGGTCCCGCCGTCGCCCCCGCCCTCGCCGGCGGCTGCGACCCCGACCCCGCCGTCGACCCCGACCCCGCCGGCGGCTGCGACCCCGACCCCGCCGTCGACCCCGCCCTCGCCGGCGGCTGCGACCCCGGTCCCGGGTGTCGACCATCACCCAGGCGCCCCTCACCACACCGTGGCGCCGACCACGCGGCCGGTCTCGCCGGGCGTCTCGCCGGTCACGCCAGTCACGTCGGTCACGTCGGTCACGCCGGTCACGCCGGTCACGCCGCTCGCGCCGGTCGCGCCGGTGGCTGTGAGCCCGGTCCCGCCGGTGCCGCCCCCGCCCCCGACCCCGACCCCGGCGGCGAGCCCGGCGGTGCCTGTGAGCACGCCCCCGGCGCCGGTCCCGCCGTCGACCCCGCCCTCGCCGGCGGCTGCGACCCCGGTCCCGGGTGTCGACCGTCACCCAGGCGCCCCTCACCACACCGTGGCGCCGACCACGCGGCCGGTCACGCCGGGCGTCTCGCCGGTCACGCCATTCGCGCCGGTCACGCCGGTCGCGCCGGTCACGCCGGTCGCGCCGGTCACGCCGGTCACGTCGGTCACGCCGGGCGTCTCGCCGTTCGCGCCGTTCGCGCCGTCCGCGCCGTTCGCGCCGGTCACGTCGGTCACGCCGGGCGTCTCGCCGGTCTCGCCGGTCACGCCGGGCGTCTCGCCGTTCGCGCTGGGCGTCTCGCCGCTCATGCTGTTCGCGCCGGGCGTCTCGCCGGTCTCGCCGCTCACGCTGTCCACGCCGGGCGTCTCGCCGTTCGCGCCAGGCGTCTCGCCGCTCTCGCCGGTCACGCCGGGCGTCTCGCCGGTCGCGCCGGGCGTTTCGCCGTTCGCGGCGGGCGTCCCGATGGCGGCCAGCACGATCGCGCCGATCGCTTCGTCGTGGGTGATCTACCGCTGGGCCGGGGGACAGCCGCAGTTGCTGGCGAGCGTTGAGGCGACTGGCGTTCGTTCGCGGACCGGCCACGTCTGGCATAAGAAGCTCCGCCCGCCGGTCGCGGGATTGGCGAATGGTCAGCCGGCTCCGGTTTTGATGGCGCCGTCGGGGTCGGGTGGTGCTGGAAGCTCCGCGAGTGGGGGTTCGGGGTTCTTCTTCTTCGCTGTCGCCGGGTTGCTGGCGTTGTTTGCTCTGGGCGTGCCGCGGCTGAGCTGCCGGTTGCGCCTGATCAAGGAGTTGGGCACCCCGGCGCCATTCGTTCTGTTGCTTGATCGACCCGGCTAAGCCGAGCTCGGCTTTCCAGGTTCTCGCACGCCGGGCTTGTCCCGGGTGCGTTCCGATCTCAAAGCAATAGGAGGAAGTCTCATGTCACGCTCACATCGGGCGTGGACGGAGAACTGTGCGAGCGTCAGGGCCGTCGTTGGCGGCGCTGGCAAGCTCGGCAAGCCTGAGGTTCAACCACGCCTCGGTCACGAGCGTCTGCTGCTCGGCACAGCTTCTGCGTTCGCACGCCTACGTTGGTTGGCGGCGGCAGTGGCGCTCGTGTTGGCCTGCGGCCCGGCGGTTGCGCTGGGCAGGGCAAGCGTGAGCGGGCGTAGCCAGCCACCGGCCACCCATCCGCACAGCTCGCTACAGGCGCACGCTGTCACCCGTTCCGCTGCCGGCAGTCCAGACCGGTCGCGCGCCGGTGGGCGCTCGCTAGGCGGGAGTACTGTTAGCGCACAGCTGCTGGTGCCGGGCGCCGGCGAGCGTCGTCCTGGTGGCTCAGGACCGGTGCGGGCGCTGCAGCGTCGGCTCGCCGGCCTGGGGTTCGCGCCGGGTCCGGTCGACGGGCGCTATGGCCCGCGTACCGAACAGGCGGTGACGCGCCTCCAGGCTGCGCATGGCCTGCGGGTCGACGGGATCGCCGGCCCGCAGACGTTGGCGACGCTCGCCACTTCGCTCCTTGTGCTGTACCCCGGCGCGGGATATGAGCCCGGGGGGTCGGGAACGGTGCGAGTGCTGCAGCGTCGGCTCGCCGGCCTGGGGTTCGCGCCCGGTCCGGTCGACGGGCGCTATGGCCCGCGTACCGAACAGGCGGTCAGGCGCTTCCAAGCCGACCATGGCCTGCAGGTTGACGGGATCGCCGACCCGAGCACGGTTGCGCGTTTAGGCGCACAGATCGGTTCCCAGCAGCGGTCCAGTCGCCGCTCGCGTCCGCTGCCCGTGTCGCCAGCCCGGACGCGCAAGCCAGCTGGTGCTCCGGTCCCGAAGGCTGTTGTCGGGCAGACGAGCCGCTCGGCGGGCGTGCCATCGCTCGCGTGGCTGTTGCTCGCGGCGGCGCTCGTGCTCGGGTTGCTGGCGATCGTTGCACGGCGCGGGACGCGCCGGCGCGGAGTCGGCATTTGGGTTCGATCGCCTCAACCGCAAGCCAGCGTTCGCGAGCAGGCGGCGCCGGTGAATGGTGCGGAGCAGCCAGATCCTGCGGCTCAGGAGGGCCACGTGGTGGTCACGCAAGGCGCAGCAGCGCCCGGTGAGCCCGCCGGCGTGCAGGCGGGGTCCCAACTCGCGACCGAGCAGAGCGACGCGGACGGCGCGTTCAATCTCGGTATGTTGCTCGAACGGCAAGGCGACATGGGCGGAGCGCTGGCCGCGTACCGACGCGCCGATGAGTGTGGCCACGGCCCTGCGGCGTGCAATCTCGGCGTCCTGCTCGAAGAGCACGACGACGCGACCGGCGCGATCGCCGCCTACCGACGCGCCGCCCAGCGCGGCGACGCCAACGGCGCGTTCAATCTCGGTGTGTTGCTCGAAGGGCAAGGCGACATGACCGGTGCGCTAGGCGCCTACCGACGCGCCGATGAGTGTGGCCACGGCCCTGCGGCGTGCAATCTCGGCGTCCTGCTCGAACAGCAGGACGACGCGACCGGCGCGCTGGCCGCCTACCGACGCGCCGCCCAGCGCGGCGACGCCAACGGCGCGTTCAATCTCGGCGCGCTGCTCGAGGAACACGGCGACCCGGTCGGCGCGGTGGCGGCGTACGATCGCGCCCGTCAGCACGAGTCCACGCAGGAGACGCAGGTGGCTGGGGCTGGGGACGAGGCTCCCGCGCTGGCTGCGGCCGGGAACGCGGGTGATGAGCATCGCGTATAGGTGATGACGGCCAACGGTAGAGGGCGTCGAACTGGCGTGCGCCGGCCTGCTCGAGCTCGACGGACAGTCGCGTCGTACGAAGTCCAAGTCCGAATGTGCCCTAACCACAACAGGGGGCCGCCGCACAGAGCGGGCGGCGGCCCACCCGGGGAGGCCCACAACCGGGGGGCCGCCGCAGGGGGCGGGCGGCAGCCCACTAGCGCTCGTGATGATCCTGACGCTGATCCTGCTCGCGCGCGCGTTCCGCTCGATCGTGCTGGCGATCAAGGCGGTACTGCTGAACCTCCTCTCGCTCGCCGCCGCCTTCGGGATCGTCGTCTTCGTCTTCCAGCAGGGACACGGCTCCTCGCTCTGGAACATCGCCGCGACCCAGTCCGTCACCGCCTGGATCCCGGTGATGATCTTCGCCTTCCTGTTCGGGCTCGCGCGCTCACGTACTACGCAAGGGCTGCAAATACGCAGCTTCTACGCGCTCGCGAGCGCCGCGCAAGCGCTGCTCTGAGCGCTCCTCCGCGCGCGCCTCCGAGCGCTCACGCGGCCCCGCGCAGGCAGCGCCCTGTTGATCACGACGATTGGATCACGTACGTGCCGAGCACGTTTGTGCTGTACGTCTTCCCGCTCACGTCCTGGTATGTCGCAGGCAGGTCCAGGATCGTGTGCCCGTCGATATACCACGCGCCGCCGAACGGTCGGTCCACCGTCGTGTGCGCCGGAACGTTGCCCAGGTTGGTCACACCCGGCCCGGGGAAGCTGGGGTCGGCCATCCGAAGGTTGTAGATGGCTTTTCCTGTGGTCGTGATCGTGAAGTGCTCCATGTAGTCCCCGTAGCTGTACGCGTACGCGATGATGCTGAATTGCACGCCGAGCGGTGCCTCGCTTCGCGACGTTTGGGAGTCGGCGACAGTCGCGCCGCCAGCGGCGAGCGCTACGACAAGGATCGCGAGGAACGCGACAAGCAGACCGGGCGACCGCAGCTTGCGCAACATGGTCGCCTCCTTTCAAATAGGGGCCGAGACTCCTACCAGAATCCTCGAAGAGCAGCCTGATGTAATCCGGGATTCCCACGCACGAGGACGGCGTAGGAAGCCCAGAGACCCCAGAGGGCCGAACGAGATGCCGGCTCTCGCCCAGAGCCGTGAGCGGCGTTTTGGTCGATCGAAATCCGCTCGCGCGCACTGGAGCCGCGTCGAGCTCGACCGATGAGGCGCCAGCGGCTTGCCGCACGCCTCACACACCCTCGAGCGCGGTGCCAGCGACGGCTCGCCGAGCAGCACCGCGACCGCGGCAAGGTTCCGGTCGCCCTCGGCGAGCAGCGCGTCGAGCGCCTGACGGTCCTCGGCGGACGGCTCGAGCCACTCCGCGACCTCGGAGGTCGTCATTTCGGCCCTCAGCCGGGGTCTGCGAGGTCACCCGCGCTCATCCTGGCCCAATTCTGCCCGCACGCGAACGCCTTTCGTTACAAATCGATTCACTCGCCGGCAGCGGTCGAAGTGTCCGTGCCGCCGTCGGTTTTGAAATGGAAGGCGCCCCCCTTGACCTGACGCCTCAGAACGGCGCGAAGGCGGGCGTATCTCACTCGTTCGGAGGGACGCGTCCAACGGCATGAGCGATCAGGCGCAGATTGGTTGTCCCTGACGCAGTGAGATCCGTGACGTCGCAGTGCACGCCTGACGGCTGAAATGGCGCCCGGACTCATAGACCGCGCTCAGGAACGCGACCGCTGAGTACACCGATCAGCACGAGGCAGGTCTCACGGGTGGGGAGACCAAAACGACCCGCTCCTCGCCATAAGCGGGAGCGGGCCCCGGGCTGCCGCATCTGAGCAGGACCGGCATTGTCGGGGTGGCGTTCCCGACTTTGCCGCTTCGCGAGAATGCAGCAGTGCTCGGCGGCGGCGCTCCCGCCGACAGGCGGCTATCGACGACGGCGGGCCGGGTCGTGGGCGGCGGTCATGGCGGCGACGGCTTCGGCGCTCGGTCGGGCGTACCCGCTCTCGTGGACGAATAGCTTGTCCGCAGCGGGGGCGCGGCTCGACGAGATACAGGCCCAGCTCGGCCACGCCAACGCGGCGACAACTGATCGCTACATCGCCCGCATCGCGCCCGAACGGCGCATCGCGGACTTGCAGCGGCTCTGGCGCGGCGAGCGATGATGCGGCCGGCTGCCGCGCGATCCTCGAGCGCCTCTAGCGCGGCGCCTGCCTCGGCGTTTACGGCGTCGAGCCCGTCCACGGGTTCGCGTCGGTCTGGCCGTGCGCGCCTGGCCGACCTGCACGTGAGGTGATCGCGGGTACCCGGCGGCTGACCCAACGTCCGGCGTCTCCCAATCGAGATCCGATCCCGACCAATCAGTTAGACAGCCGCCAGCGCGAGCCCTTTACGTAACCCGGTGAACGTGCCGGGGCCTCCGACTAGCTCGAGGCCTTGCGCAGCGATCGTGCGCGGACGCTCAGCCAGATTGTCAGGCCGAACGCGAAGAGCGCGAGCGGCACGTGCACCGGGGTCAGGCCGTCATCGCCCGAGCCGGTGATTGCGTGGCCGATCGCCACAAGTGCGATCAGCAGCGCGACTTGGACGACGGACCCGATCACGAGTGCGGGGGCAGCGTCGCGCAGAAACGCGATGGCGTACCCGGCGGCGACGATCGCGAGGCCGAGCGCGACGTCGGCGTTGACGTCGTGGGCGTTGAGTGCGCCGCTGTGGCTACCGGGCTCGATGAAGACGCCGGCGAAGATGCCCTGTAGCAGGATCGCGAGCGCGATGAGGCCAACGAGGGCGGCATATCCCGGACCGAAGCGAGACACACGTGCACGCGAGGACTGCGCGGTTGCGCTGGGATCATCCATCCACTTAGGCTAACTGACCGGGCCGTTGTCGCGGCCGTGCGCGTCGACGAGCACCTCGATCACCGGCTCGGCCCACCGCACCCGATGCCTTCCGCGTCCGCGCGAAGCCTGTGCGTGCTGCTCGAGCGCGGCCAGCAACAGCGCTCGCCTCTCGGCGTCGAGGCCGACGCTGGCGCTGCCGGCCGGCCGCAGCCGACCGTCGTCACCACGACGCGCGAGCACGAACTCGGGCAGCCCGCCGGGATGCTCGCGCCAGCCGGTGACGACCATGCGCTCGCGACGGCGGTGCTTGATCTTGATCCACGAGCGGCTGCGCCGCCCCTCGGCGTAGGGAGCATCCAGCCGCTTGACAACCACCCCCTCAAGGCCCTGCTCCGCGGTGGCCGCAAGCACGGCCTCGCCCTCGCCCACGAAGTGCCGCGGCACCATCAGCGCCGGCCCGTGCTCGACGCACGCGCCCAACTCCGCTACCTCCGAGCCGTCCAACGCTGCCCCTCTCCACGCGACCAGGCGCTCGCGCTCGTCCCGTTCTACGCCGGCGCGAGGATCAGCGAGATCGTCGCGCTCGACATCGACGACGTCGCCCGCTCCGCCCGCAAAGGCATCCTGCGGATCCTCGGCAAACGCGAACGCGTCCGCTGCGTCCCGCTCGACCCACAACTACGCGCCGCGATCACGGGCTGGCTAGCCGAGCGCGCCGACTGGCCCGGCGGGAACGACAGTCCCGCCCTGTTCCTCAACCAACGCGGCCAGCGCCTCAGCGTCCGCGGCGCGCACGACATCATCACCGGCATCGCCGCGGGCGCCGGCCTCGATGACGACACGACCGTGAACACCGTCCGGTACACGTTCGCGACGACGCTCGTGCGCGGCGGCACCGACCTCGTGATCGTCGCCGAACTCCTCGGCCACGCCCGCCTCGAAACCACCCGGATCTACACCCGCCCGAGCGCAGAAGACCGCACACGAGCCCTCGACCTGCTCCTCACCGACGAATAGCGGCGCCCAGCGGTCCTATGACACCTTTTGGGCTTATGTGGGCCGTATGCCCAGAACCCCCCGACACGACGGACAGCCCAACAACCCGCCGATTAGCTCAGCCTCCACCAACGCCAGCTCGGTGCCTACGATCAACATCGGGTGCCACCTCCGGCATCCAGAGAGCCCTCCCGGGAGATGTCAATGGCCATCTGTTTCTCCCCAACTACGGCCAGAAAATTCCCCGCTGGTGGCCACCAATTCTCCCCACTGGTGGCCACCCGATCTCCCCACAGGGGGCGGGGTCAGGTCAGGGGCTTCACCCCCTTGCCGGCGGTTGCTTGGGCGAGTCGGTAGCTGTCTTGGCCGTCGGTGATGATCACGTGGGCGTGGTGCAGGAGCCGCTCGACGGTCGCGGTAGCGAGCGTTTTGGGCAGCAGCTCGTCGAACCCGGAGGGGTGGATGTTTGAGCTGATCGCGATCGATCGTTTCTCGTAGGCGGCGTCAACGACGCGGAAGAGCGCCTCGGCGGCGTCGGTGGAGACCGGAAGCAGCCCGACATCATCAACCAGGATGAGATCGGCGCGGATCAGCTTGCTGATCGCCTTGTTGATCGAGTCGTCGGCGCGGTGGCGTCGTAGCAGCGCAGCGAGCGTCTCGAGGGTGTGCCAGGCGACGGTCTTGTCGTTGTCGATCGCGAGATGGCCGAGCGCTTCGATGAAGTGGCTCTTGCCGGTCCCGGACGGGCCGGCGATCACGAGGACCTCGGCGCGGTCGACCCATTCCAGGGTACGGAGCGCGTGCTGGGTGGCGACCGGGATGGCTGATGTGGTGGGTTCCCAGGCGTCGAAGGTCTTGCCGGCCGGCAGCCCGGACGCTCTGCGGCGGATCGCGACGGTCGCCTTGTCGCGGCCGGCGGCTTCCTCGGCGAGCAGGACCCGCAGCACCTCGGCGTGCTCCCAGCGCTGGTTGTTGGCGGTCGCGATCACCTCCGGTGCTGCCCGGCGGAGGTACGGCAGCCGTAGCCGTCGCAGCAGCCGCTCGAGCTCGTCGCTCAGCGGCGGCGGGGTCGGTAGCGTGAGCGTCATCGCGCCACCTTCACCGGGCTGTGGGGGCGTGAGGCGTCGCGGGCGAGCTCCAGCAGCTCCCGGGCGAGCGCTCGGGCGCGCTGGGCATCCAGGCGGCAGACCGGGTCCGCGAGGCTGGCCGGGTCGCGGTCGGGGTCGTCGCTGAGCACCAGCTCGATCTCGCGCTCATATCCATGCTCTCGCGCGCGAGCACCTCCCAGCAGCCATCGCCACCGTCGAACAGCAGCGCGAACCGGGTCGCCGGGTCGTCGTGCACGTGGCGCAGATACTCAAAGCAATCACGATTTAGGTTCTGCGCCTCGCCGATCACGATCAACCGGGTGCCCCACCCGGGCGCGCCCGTCAGCGCGTGCAGCAGCCGGTCGGCGACCAGCCGCATCGTCGGGCGAGCCTCGAACGTGAGCGTGATCACCTCCTCGGGACGGCTCTCGACCGCGTGCTCGATCGCGAACGTCTTCCCTAGCCCAGCCCCGCCGGGCCGACGACCGCGCCCATCGCCTCGCTCTGGACCAGATCCGCGATCGCCTGGCCCGTGAGCAGCAAGTGCCTGGTGGCGAGCGCCGCCGCATCGCGCAGCCCGAGATGGTGGCGCATCACGCCTCCCGCACCAGCGGAGCTGGCGGCCGCCGTCGCGCGATCGCAACACGCGGCGGCGGGCTCGAGGTAGCGGCTCGCCGCCCCGGACGGCGAATCTGGTTCTCGCGCGCGTACGACACCGCGACCCGAGCTCCTTCCTGGTTCGGGTGTCTTCGAGCTGCGAAGCGTGAGCGGCATGCCACTCGCGACGGATGCGCGACAACACCGCGGCGACCGCGCGGCTATCGGGTGATCCAGGGCGCGGCGGGCGGGTCGTCACCGGTGTCACGGGTGGCCGGGGGAGAGGTACGATTTGGGTAGGCGCGAGCGACTGACTTAAGCGAAGTGCAGACGTCAGGGGCTCACGGTCTGCCGCGCGGCTTTGCCCTTCGAGGGTTTCATTCATGCGCGCCCCGGTGTCGCGCTCGCGCCCCTTTCCCTAAAGACAGCCTTCCTCGTAGTCCCCGGTGGGTCGAGGGCTCATGCGAAGAACCGGGGTTCGGGGTTGCGAGCTGCTGCAAACAGCGTCCGATCCGGGTTCCTTGGGTTCGTCCAAGCGGCGATGGGCAGTTTCCCCGCGCGATCTGGCTCACCCACTCACGCTCGTCGGCGCTCGTGTCACGCCAGCGGGCGGTAACGACCGCGACGCAGAGGCCAGTTTGGCCTGCGGCCGGGCGACGGTGAGGCTCGCAAGCCAACCGGCTCAAGCCCGCAGGGCAATCTGGTTTGGGCTGTGAGCCTGCAAACGTGTCCGCCCCGGCCCGTACGCTGCGCCGCTGATGTGCCTCGCCGACCCAACGGAGACAAGACATCGATGAACAAGACCGAGCTGATCGAGATCAGGACAGCGGCCTCGCGCGCGAGGACGCAGCCAAGGTGATCGACTCGATGCTGTCGACCGTCACCAGCACGCTGATCAGAGGTGGGGACGTGACAATCCCCGGATTTGGGAAGTTCTCGACCGTCCAGCGCGCTGCTCGCACCGGCCGCAACCCGGCGACCGGCGCCGAGCTTGAGATCAAAGCGGCGACCGCACCGAAGTTCACCGCCGGCGCTAGCCTCAAGGCCGCCGTCAACGCCAACGACAACTAGAACTAAACTAAGCGGGGGCGCGCAATGCGCGAGGCCGATGCCCTGGAGGGTCACCGCGGGGTCGAGGCGTACAGCTGACGGCCTTGTTAGACGACGCGCAGCGGGCGGTCTGCGAGGCTTTCCCAGCGCCGCGAATGAGCGATCCCGGCTTCGTCTAGCCGGCGCACACGCAACGCCCTGACCTAACCGTAACCGGCCGCTGCCGTCCCATCCCGCCCTGATCACGTCGGCTACACCTCCGTAGGGTGACTAGGTTGACGCCCGATAACCAACAACCTGCGGCTGCGTCGAGCTCGGCGCAGCGATGATCGGGGAGGCGCTGCGACTGGTGTCGCGGGCAGGGTGCTCGGGTGACGCACCGCGGTCCGACGCGTTGGCTCGGGTTTCTAGCGCTGTGGGCGGTGTGTCGCAGGACGGGCCCTTGGCAGGCGCCGCTTGCACGAGTCCGAGAACGGGTGACACGGGACGCTTACGGACTCCCCCGAATCGCTTTCAGCAACACGTCGCGCACGCGCGGCGACTCGTCACCGGGCAGCGGGGGGAAAGGGGGAGGGCGAGGATCCAGGCGCTCAGCGGCCGGCGTCGTAGTCGGCGGGAAACCGGACTCCCGCCGACTGGGCCTTCACCGACAACGTCGCGCTGCATCGTCATCGAGGGCTCACAGGCGGCCGGACACCACGCGACCCGAGCTGCGCGGGAGCGTCGGCGGCCCGAGGTGGCACGGCTTGTTTGGCGCGCCGGTGCCGGTGGCTTTGCTTTGAGGCCGGTCCAGCGGTCGACGTCGGTCAGCAGTTCGGCGAATGCATAGCGGTGTCGCGGGTATCGAGGGACGGTCGCGTCTTTCGCGGCTGGAGGCGAAGTTCTGACCCCGCGGGGACGATTGTGCGATCTGGGGTTGCGGGTGCGATCCAGCGCAGTAGGATGAGCGTCCAGGGACGCGGTCAAAACGCCTTCGGCGTGTTGGCACGTTCGTCGAAGTGCGACGGGAAAGGCCGGGCCGTCAGTGCGGCCAGACGACTCCCAGAAGCGAGGAACGGGGGCCAACAGGCCCGGGTTGTCGATGGTGGCAGCGCAGTTGGCGGCCGTCCGCGATGAGCCTGGAGTGCTGAGGCGCGCGTCGCGGCTTGGTGAAGCACTGGCGGAGCGGACGCGGCAGCTGGCGGTTGCGCGGCGCGAGATTGCGGCGCTCAAACGCGAGAACGCGGCGCTGAGGTCAGAGCTTGATCGCGGGGTGCGAGGTGAGCGGCGCGGGGCGGTGTGAGCAGGCGGTCGCTCAGACGCCTGGTTTCCGCGCCGCAAACGCTGCCGAGGGGGACTTCGGTGGCCCGCCGCAGTGGCTGGCGGTGGTGGGGATCGCCGCCGGTGTCCCGCCGGTGCGGCGGGAGCGAGTGCGAGCCTTGTGGCTGGGCGGGGAGGAGTCCGTGGATCGGGTCGCGAGCGGTCGGCTGGTGCTGCGGCCGCCAGGGACCGCCAGGGTCCGGGAGGGGGGCGCGGGGTGAGCGGCGACGGCGGTCCGCGTGATGGTGAGCTTGCGCTTGCGATCTCGACCGTGGTCGTTCGCGAACTCGCGAGCACCACCGGTCGCGGTCCGACGAGGGCGAAGACGACGCTGGGCGATAACGCGGTGTTCGTGGTCTTGCAGGACACGCTCACGCGCGGCGAGCGCACGTTGGTCGCGGCGGGTGAGGGTGAGGCGGTGCTGGATCTGCGCAGGCTCTGGCAGAAGGTAATGCGCGAAAGCTGCAGCCGCAAGATCGAGGAGCTGACCGGTCGCAAGGTCGTCGGTTTCATGAGCGATAACCACATCGACCCGGACATCGCCGTCGTGGTGTTCATCCTGGAAGCGCTCGCGAGCGATCGCGCAAACGCGGCCCGCGACCGGCTCGGACGATCGGGCAAGGGGATGACCGTCGTGCTGTCAACGTGCCTGGCGTTCGATACTGGCAATGCCGGATATGAGAGAGGCTTGTGAGATGGATCGGACCGTCGTAGAGCAAGGGAGGGCGCTGCGATCGAGCGGCGTTCTGGACGGCCTGAATCAAAAGTTCGCACAGCCGAGCTCCGCGGCGTCGGAGGCGGTGGCTGTGCTCGACCGCGCTGCTCGCGGCGGTGCGGGGATTTCAGTGGCGGCGGCACGCGGGATTGCCGAGCGGGCGCATGCGGGTCAGCTGGACCCCAACGGTGAGCCGTACATCGCTCATGTTGGTCGCGTGGCTGCGGGTGTGCCGTTGTTCGCGCGGGCTGTTGGCTGGTTGCACGACGTCATGGACCGTTCGGGGGTCGATCAGTCGGCGCTGATCGCCGCCGGCGCGAGCCCGGATCAAATGTGTTGCCCTGCGGCTGCTGAGCGGCGATCAGCGCGACCGCTGCGACGATGCGTTCTTGGCGCGCGCGCGGGTGATCGCGCTTTCGCCCGGACCCACGGGGCGGATCGCACGCGCGGTCAAGCGCGCCGATCTGCTTGACCACGTCTCCCATCGAGTCGCGCGCTCGGAGGCGTGGTCGCCCCCGTACGGGGCGGCTTTGGTGCCGCTGATGATGGCGAGCGCCAGCTCAGCGGGGAGTGCGAGACGGTCGTGAACGCGACCATTCCCCCTCGGCTCGAGCTCGTGATTGTCGCCCGTCGCGAGAGTCCGCTGATCGATGACAGGCTCGCAGTTGGAGGCTTGCTCGCGGTGTGCGTGGCAAGCTGGATCTGGAGGTTGTCTGTGATGCTCAACAGACGACGCCCAAACGGCTCTTCCTGAAGTCGTGTCCTCGAGTCTGGAGTGTCCTTGACGTGACGAAGTCGTGTCCTCGAGTCTGGAGTTGTCCTTGACGTGACGTCGCGACGAACGTACTCCGGCCGGGCCCCGAGCTTGCGCGCCAGCGCCCGCAACGACGTGCCGTTGCCCCAGATCTCCCAGACCCGCTCCTGGTCGCGCTCGGAGAGCCCAAACTGTCTCATCGTGGCGACCACCTTCATTCGCCGGGCGGCCAAGCAAGCCACCCGGACGTTCAGGTGGTGTGCCGATCCCCTGAATCCGCCACCATTAGCACAACGGGAGAGGGTCGCGAGGGACATGACCGCTGCCGCTACGTCCGGCGTAACGCGACAGTCTGCCCGACGGCGCCGCGGACGACCGGGTCTCGTCAGGAGCAGGCGCAGCCGGCGACGCCGTTGAAGTCTGCTGCATCGCCCGCTATGGCGTGATGGGTCTCCGCCAAGAGTTGTGGTCCTCCTTCCAGGACCGACACTGACGGGCACCCCTTCCGCTTCGCCACGGGAATTAGGAGTGGGCGGCCGAGCGGCCAGCGCTGTCGGAGCTGTCCATCTCAGAAGTGGTGCGAGTGGCGGGGCCGACGTCTCCTCCACTGGGATAGCGAGGGTGCGGCTGCTTGCTGCGCTCGAGCCGATCCAGCGATCGGGAAGCGGTTCAGCGGCTGCCGCTCGCCCTGGCGATGCAGGCGCCTCGGCGGCGCGAACCCCGCCGCTGCTCCCGTTGCCAACCAGTAGCCACGATGCCCGCCGGAAGACTCCCGCAATCGTGCGGGAAGGGGAAGCGGTGTAATCGCGGGGCGGGGAGCGGTTTGTCTCTCGGTAGTTGCCCGGTGGGCGGGGCGTACGAATGCCGGATGCGGCCGCGCGGCTGAGCCTAGTGTGTTGTTGGTTTTTCAGTGGCTGATCGCAAACTCGCACCGGATGTGCCTGCGGCCGCGGGTGCTCGGCGTCCGACGGACGCTGTCGTGCTCGAGACCGTCCCGGCAGTCGTCGTGGTCCTCGACGCGCAGGGTCGCGTGGTTGAGCTCAATCGTGCTGGGGAGGAGCTGACCGGATATAGCGGCGAGGAGATCCGCGGTCGCGAGCTGTGGGAGACCGGGCTGGTCCCCGAGGAGGAGCAATCGGGCACGCGCGAAGTGTTCGCCCGTCTGCGCGCCGGCGATTTTCCGAATCGCTACGAGAATCACTGGATCACCAAGGACGGGCGGTGGCGGCTTTTGAGCTGGCGCAACAGCGCGGTCCTGGACGAGTACGGCGAGGTCTCCCACGTGATCGGTACCGCCGTTGATGTGACCGACGAGCGCCGAGCGCTGGACGCGCTGCAGGAGTCCGCCGAGCGGTTCCGCGCCACGCTCCAGACGCTGATCGATCCGCTGGTGCTGCTGACCGCGGCGCGTGACGCCGACGGGACGGTCGTCGACTTCGTTTACGCGTTCGCGAACGACGCCGCGTGCGCAGTCCACGGCGTGGCGCGCGAGGAACTGATCGGCAGGCGCCTGCTTGAGTTCCTCCCGGAATCCCGCACCTCCGGGCTGTTTGACGCGTTCGTGCGCGTGATCGAGACCGGCGAGCCGTTCATCCAGGACGACCTCGTCTTTGCGGTCGGGGGGGACGGCGAGCAGACCGAGCGGCACCTCGATATCCGCGTCACGAGAGTCGGCGATCAGGTCGCCGTCACGTGGATCGATGCGACCGAACGCCGCAGCATCGAGGCGCAACTCGGGGCCAGCGAGCAGCGGTTCGATGCGGCGGTCGGGTCGATGCTCGACTCGGTCACGATCGTCTCACCGGTTCGTGGTGATGGCGGCGGAATCGTCGATTTTCGCTACGAGTACGTCAACGACGCCCACTGCGCGCTCGTTGGGTTCGACCGCGAGCAGCTGCTCGGCCACCGGATCGGGGAGCTGTTTCCCGAGTATCCGGGCAGTGACCGTTTCGAGGTTTACCGCCGGGTGGCGGTGACCGGCGAGCCGTGCCGGACCGATGACGTCCACCACGAGGGGGCGTGGGCCGGCACCCCGCTCGCCACCCGAGTGGTCGACACGATCATCGCCTCGGTGGGTGAGAACCTCGTGGTGTCGGCGCGCGACGTCACCGAGCGCAGGCGGAACGAGCAGGAGCTGCGGCTGCGAGCCGAGCTGCTGGATCTGGCCCATGATGCGGTGATCGTGCGTGATCCGGCTGAGAGTCGTGTGACGTTCTGGAACCGCGAGGCGCAGGCGATCTACGGCTACAGCCCAGAAGAAGCGCTTGGACGGGTCACGCATGAGCTGCTCGCGACGGTCTTCCCGGAGTCCAGGCAGGCGGTCGATGACGCGCTGGCGCGGGAGGGACGGTGGGTCGGTGAGTTGCGCCACACCCGCAAGGACGGTGGGGTGATCGTCGTCTCCAGTCGCCAGGCGCTGCAGCGCGCGGCCGACGGACAGCCGAGCGCGATCATCGAGCTGAACTCCGACGTCACCGAGCGCAAGCTGGTGGACGTCGAGCTTCGCCGGCTGGCTCGCCGGGGTCGATTAACCTCGGCGGACGCGCAGCTGTCCTCTCGATAGGATCCGCGACTGCCGGATCACGAGTCTGGTCAACCGAGGGGCGGATGCGTCTACGTACGCGTACACCGCCGAGTGATGATCGTCGGAGCGAGCCCGTCGGCGTGCTGGTGCCTGCGGATCGCGCCGGCGAGCGAGTTCAGGGGCGTATCCTCGGATCGCGCGCTGCGCGGCGAGGACGTGGCGAGCTACGAAACGCTGCCGGCTCGTCTACAGCTGACGGGACGGTGATCGACGTCATCGATCACCGTGTCGCCGATATCCGGCCCGTCTGGAGACGTGATCGGCGCGATCGTCGATCCATCGTGACATCACCGAGCAGCAAGCGAGCCGAGGAGGAGCTGCGGCTGCGAGCCGAGCTGCTGGATCTGGCTCACGATGCGGTGATCGTGCGGGATCCGGCTGAGAGTCGGGTGACGTTCTGGAACCGCGAGGCGCAGCACATCTACGGCTACAGCCCAGAAGAAGCGCTTGGGCGGGTCACGCATGAGCTGCTCGCGACGGTCTTCCCGGAGTCCAGGCAGGCGGTCGATGACGCGCTGGCGCGGGAGGGACGGTGGGTCGGGGAGTTGCGCCATACCCGCAAGGACGGCACGGTGATCGTCGTCTCCAGTCGGCAGGCGCTGCAGCGCGGTGCGGACGGGCGGCCGAGCGCGGTCATCGAGCTGAACTCGGACATCACCGAGCGCAAGCGGGTCGAGGAGGAACTCGCACACATCGCCGGGCTGCTCGAGCGCACCGAGGAGGTCAGCAAGACGGGCGGCTGGGAGTACGACGTCGCGACCGGCGAGCTGACGTGGACAGACGAGGTGTACCGCATCTACGGCGTCGAGCGGACGTCCGATCCGACGGAGGTCACGCAGGCGATCGCGGCCTACGATCCCGAGAGCGCGCCGATCATCGATGCGGCTTTCAAGCGGCTGGTGGCCGAGGGCGTGCCTTACGATCTCGAGCTCGGGCTGATCCGCGCCGATGGGCAGCGGGTCTGGGTGCACACGATCGGCCGGCCGGTGATCGACGACGGCCGGGTTGTGCGTGTCGGTGGCAACATCAGTGATGTCACCGAGCGCAAGCGGGTCGAGGAGGCGCTTCGCGCGAGTGACCAACTGTTCCACAGTGGGTTTGACTATTCGCCCACCGGGATGGCGCTCACGGGCCTGGACGGCAGGCTCGTTGAGGTCAACGCGGCGTTCGCGCGGATGCTCGGCTTTGATGACCCTGCGCAGCTGGCGGGACAGGACTTCGCGCGCTACACGCACCCCGACGATGTGGCCGCGAACCGCGAGGGCATCCGGATGATGGTCGAAGAACGCAAGCCCTACGTGGCCGAGAAGCGCTACATCCGCAGGGATGGGGCTGTCGTGTACGCGCTGATGGGGTCCACCGCGGTACTCGACGCGGACGGCCGACCGTCGATGCTGTTCACGCAGGTTCAGGACATCACGGAGCGCAAGCTCGCGGAGGCGGCGTTGCGCGCCAGCGAGGAGCGGTTCCGCGGTGGCTTTGAGAACTCGCCGATCGGGATGGCGCTCGTCGACCCGAACGGCAGGTACCTTGAGGTCAACGCCACGCACGCGCGGATGCTCGGCGTTGACGACCCGCGCGAGATGATCGGACTGAGCTTCGAAGACTTCGTCCATCCCGACGACGTGGCCGATACCTACGCGAGCATCAAGCGACTCCACGAGACGGGCACCGACCACGGCGAGAGGCGGTACATCCGCAAGGACGGTGCGACCGTGTATGCGCTGTTTGGTTCCTCGGTTGTGCGCGACGCGGACGGGCAACCGTCGGTGCTCTTTTCGCAGGTGGAGGACATCACCGACGCAAGCTCGCGGAGGCGGCGTTGCGCGCCAGCGAGGAGCGGTTCCGCGGTGGGTTTGAGAACTCGCCGATCGGGATGGCGCTCACGGGCCTGGACGGCAGGCTCGTTGAGGTCAACGCGACGTTCGCGCGGATGCTCGGCTTTGACGACCCGGCCGAGCTGGCAGGACAGAGCTTCGCGAACATTGTCCATCCCGACGAAGTGGCCCTAGGACAGGAGACGATCAAGCGAATCATGGAGCAGGGGAGCTACCACGGGGAGAGGCGCTACATCCGCAGGGACGGGGCTGTCGTGTACGCGCTGTATGGGGCGACGCTGGTGCGCGACGCGGACGGGCGACCGTCGGTGCTGTTCGGGCAGGTGCAGGACATCACTGAGCGCAAGCTCGCGGAGGCGGAGGTGCTTCGCCTCAACGCCGAGCTTGAGCAGCGCGTGCTGCAGCGGACCGCCGAGCTGAAGGCTGCCAATCAGGAGCTCGAAGCGTTCGCGTATTCGCTCGCTCACGACCTCCGCGCGCCAATCCGGGCGATCAATGGATTCGGCGCGGCGCTGTCGCAGGAGTCACGGCGACCGGCTCGGCGATCAGGGGCGGGAGACGCTCGATCGGATCCGCCGGGCGAGCGCCAAGATGGGCGAGGAGATCGACGCGATGCTGCTGCTCTCAGACCTCACCCGACGTGAGCTGAACGTCACGAGCGTGGATCTCAGCGCGGTCGCCAGGGAGATCAGCGAAGAGCTACGCGCGCTGGATCCGGCGCGCGGGGTTGAGTTCGTGATCGGCGACGGGCTTGAGACTGTGGGCGACCGGCGGCTGGTGCGGGTTTTGATGCGCAACCTGCTCGAGAACGCGTGGAGGTTCACCGGCCCCCGGGAGCACGCCAGGATCGAGGTGATGCGCGCGGGCGCCGGGGTGTTCGCTGTCCGCGACAACGGCGTCGGGTTCAACATGGATTTCGCCGGGCTGCTGTTCAAGCCGTTCGCGCGGCTTCACCGCGAGGACGAATTTCCCGGCCTCGGCGTTGGCCTCACGACCGTGGAGCGGATCGTCCGCCGCCACGGCGGCGCGGTGTGGGGCGAAGGTCGGCCCGGCGAGGGCGCCACCTTCTACTTCAAGCTCGAGCCACCAACAGAAACCGGATCATGACTTCCCAGCACATCCTCCTGGTCGAGGACAACCCCGACGATCGCGACCTCACGATCATGGCGCTGAAGGGCAGCAACATCGCCAACGAGATCGACATCGCCCGTGATGGAGAGGAAGCGCTTCGGTACTTCGAAGATCAGTCCCGGCCGCTCCCGGTGCTGGTGCTGCTGGACCTGAAGCTGCCAAGGATCATGGGTCTTGACGTGCTCAAGCGCCTCCGCGCTGACGAGCGCACCAAGCTCGTGCCGATCGTGGTGCTGACCGGCTCAAGCGAGGAGAGCGATCGCTACCAGAGCTACGTCGAAGGAGTCAACGCCTACGTCGTCAAGCCGGTCGAGTTCGGCGCGTTCTCCGAGGCCGTCAAGGCACTCGGACTGTTCTGGCTAGTGATCAACGAGCCTCCGCCCGATCGAGAGAGCTCGGGATGAACGCACCACGAACCGCCGCTCAGTCCGCATCGTCGACCAATCGGAGAATGTGACGTGCTTCTTCACCCCGAGAAGCGACGCGTGAGGAGGGCTAACTACCGAGCACGCTCAGCCGCCCTGGCCCGGGCCAGGTCCGCTTACGCGTGCTCGGTGCCGCTCCTCCACAGCCGGGGATTTCACAAGCCCAGCCAGTCAGCCTCGTTTCATGGCAGTAGCGCGGTCGACGATCGCGGCGGCTGGCGGATCTCCGCGAAGCGGAAGTGCCGACGATGGAACCCGGCGCTATCGAGTTGGACGAGCAGCAGGTGTGACGGGGCTGGCCGGGACGAGACGCTCGTCGGTTGGCGCGAGGTGACCGAGCGCACGCCGATTGAGCGGGCGGTGCGGGAGAGCGACGAGCGGCTGCGAGCCGCGGTCGATACGCAGCTCGATCCGTTCGCGATCTACAGCGCGGTGCGCGACAGCGCGGGGCGGGTCGTCGACGTTCGTACCGAGTTCATCAATCGAGCGGCGTGCGAGTTCAGTCAGATCACCGCTGAGGACCAGCTCGGACGCGGTCTGCTGGAGCTGTTTCCCGAGCTGGCCTCGAGCCGGATCTTCGAGCTGTATCGGGAGGTGATCGAGACTGGCGAGTCGTTCGCGGAAGACGGGCTCGAGCTGAACGCGCTGTTCGGCGGCGTCGCCGGCCCCCGTCACTACGACGTCCGGATCGTTCGCGAGGGCGATGGTGTGGTCGTGAGCTGTCGCGATGTGACCAGTCGCGTGCTCGCCGAGCGGCGAGCGGAGCGGTTTACTCGCATCTACGCGACGCTGTCCAGGGCAGACGAGGCGATCGTGCGGATCAGGCAGCGGCTTGCCCTGTTCGAGCGGGTCTGCCGCGTGCTGGTCGAGCAGGGGCGGCTGCGGATGGCGTGGGTCGGTGAGATCGACCAAGACGGGTGGATCGTCCCCGTCGCCCACGCGGGAGCGGTGCAGGGCTACTTCGACTCGATCCGGATCTCCGTGCTCGACGTTCCGGAGGGCCGGGGGCCGACCGGCATCGCCGCGCGGGAGCGCGATCACGTGTTCACGACGGACATCGCGACGGACGAGCGGATGGCGCCGTGGCGCGACGCCGCGCTCGCGCGGGAGTATCGATCTTCGGCCGGTTTCCCGCTCGTGGTCGAGGATCGCTGCGTGGCGGTGCTGACGGCGTACGCCTCAGAGCCAGGGTTCTTCGACGAGGAAGAGGTCGAGCTGTTCGACGGGCTGGCGGCCGACCTCTCGTTCGCGCTCGAGGCGATGCAGCGTGACGAGAAACGCCGAGCGGCCGAGGACAAGCTGCGCCGCCTCTCGGAGGAGCTCGAGCAGCGCGTGCAGGAGCGCACGCAGGAGCTCCGGGCTGCAAACGCAGAGCTTGAGGCGTTCAGCTACTCCGTCTCGCACGACTTGCGCGCGCCGCTTCGCGCGATCGACGGCTTCAGCCAAATGGTCCTCAGCCGCTACGCCGACAAGCTCGACGCCGACGGACGTCACGCGCTCGAGCGAGTCCGCGCTGGCAGCGAGCGGATGGGGGTGCTGATCGACAGCATGCTCGAGCTTTCGCGGCTCGGTCGGCGGCCGCTGGAGCTCCGCGATGTCGATCTGAGTGCGCTTGCGGCCGAGGTCGTGGAGGAGCTGCGTGCCGGGGAGCCCGAGCGCGACGTGGAAGTTCTGATCGAGCCGAACGTGTCGACGGTCGGTGACAAGGAGCTGCTGCGCGTCGCACTGCAGAACCTGCTCGGCAACGCGTTCAAGTTCACCTCACCAAAGCCACACGCGAGGGTGCAATTCGGTCGCACCGAGCACGCGGGCCAGGCCGCTATCTTCGTGCGCGACAACGGCGTCGGTTTCGACATGAACCACGCCGACAAGCTGTTCCGCCCGTTCGAGCGCCTGCACGCCGAGAGCGAGTTCAGCGGCACCGGTATCGGGTTGGCGACCGTGCAACGCGTCATCGCTCGCCACCGCGGACGCGTATGGGCGCGAGGGCGCCATCGGCGACGGCGCCACCTTCTACTTCACGCTCGCCTCAGACGATGACCATCGGTAAAGCGCGCTCGGGGCCGTCGTGCCCCGACAGCAGGCGAAGGTCATCCCCGATGCCGCACTTCCGCAACCGGCGCCAACGAGGGGGAAGTCCGGGAAAGGTTCAAACGGGCCGTCGGACTACCGCAACCGTGACCAAGCAACCGCCTCGCTCCTCGCGCTCAGCGGACACCCCTGCTCAGCACGAGTGGCCCGTTCGGCGCACTACCCGACGCAGGAAACGCGACGACAGCCAACCCCTACGCCGGCAGAAGGTCCAAGTCGATCGAGATTGAATCCCGGCGGGTGCGAACCCTCACAGAGCAACCGTCTCAGCCGATACATGGCCCGTCAAGCGCTCTAACGCATGCGCCTGAGCTTCACATCGTCGCAGGGCGCGACGGGCCGTGAGGAACAACGGAACGAAAAGTGCCGCTGGGCGAGCGCGTGCCCGCGCTCCGCGGTCGCGTCGACGAGCACACTGATCAGCCGATTGCCGCCCGGCCCGCGCCGACCGCGCTTCACGCGAAGGTTGCGGCATCTATTGGGCTGCCTTGCGTCGCGCCCATGCCTATTTGTAGCCCGCGGTGCGACGCGGGTGCTTGTCTTTGCCTCGCTTGGAGGCGGCGCCGCCCATCGGCTTGCCCTGAGCTCTGCGGCGCGCCAGGCCGGCGCGAATCCGCTCGGAGCGGCGCACGGACTCCTGCCTGGCGACCCATGCAGCCACGGCGGCCAGCAGGTGGGTGGTCGCGTCGGAGCCGTTGAGCCAGGCTCTTGATGGCTGACGAGCGAGACGTTGCGCTCGCGCAGCTCCCGACCTCGTGCTGGCAATCGGTGGAGACTCAGGCCCAGATCGCTGCCTTCGTGCTGATTAAAGATCTGCGCTTGGCCACCTACGCGCCATTTCTTCGCCTGGCCACGCTGGTCGCCGGCGAGCAGCTCGGCCGCCGCGGCCGCCAGCCACTGGCCAGCCTCGGCCCGCCACTTGCCCAAGCCCAGCTTCTCGCCGGTGCGTTGGACGCCGTCGAGAACGCCGCCCTACTTGGCGTGCTGGCCGACGCGCGAGGTGACGGGCTGCCCCGGCTGGCGTTCGGCTGTCCGCCGTCCACTATTCGGTATTCGCACGGCTGTGGTCGTTGATGACCCGGCATAAGCCGGCGGAGATACGGCGTCACCGGGACGAGCTCTGGCCGGGGTGTCGGGCCGCGTGATCGAGGTCGGCGCGGGTGCGGGCAGCAACTTCGCCCACTATCCGGCGACAGTCGAGGACGTGATGGCCGTGGAGCCGGAGCCGTACCTGCGCGAGCGGTCGCGCCGTCGCCGCCACCAGCAGCACGGCGGGGAGCTGATCCTGTTCCCCGCTCACTCGGAGGAGCACTCGCTGCAACGCTCCACCCGCAGCTGGGAGGGCCTCGGGCGATGACCGTCTACTACCAGAAGATCCGGGCGGTGATCGACCCCGAGATGTCCTGATCGACCCCGAGATGTCCGACCCGCTCCCCGACGGCGGCCGCCTCCAAGACGTCTCGGTGATCCTCGTCGACTGGCCCGGCGGTGGTGAGCCGATCGGGATCGCGCTGCTGGCCTGCCAGGCACGCGAGCTCGCATTCGAACTGCTGGAGCTCGCCGAACACGCCGACCGCGAACGGACCGGCCGATGACCGTCACGACCCCGATCCCGCCACCGCTCCCCGACGAGCTCGACCGCCTCCTGCGCCGCCTGCGCCTGCCCTACGTCCGCCGGACGGCGCCGGACGTGATCGCAACCGCCACCAGCCAACGCTGGGAACCCGCAGAGGTGCTCAAGGTCCTGCTCGCCGAGGAAGCCGCCGGCCGCGACCAGGCAACGATCCGGACACGCCGCCGCGCGTCCGGGCTGCCGGCCGGCAAGACGTTCGACGCCTGGGAACCCGACCGGTCCGTGATCCCCGCCGCGACCCAGCAGGCGCTCCGCACGCTGGAATGGATCGACCGCCACGAGGTCCTCGCGATCTGCGGCCCGTCCGGGACCGGCAAGTCGCACTTCATCGAAGCGCTCGGCCACCAGGCGATCGACAAGGGCCGCACCGTCGCCTGGCACACCCCAGAGACGCTCGCGCAACTGCTGCGCCGCCACCGCGTCGATGACAGCGTCAACAAGGCGATCGGCACGCTGATCCGCGTCGATCTTGTCTGATCGACGATGTCGGCCTGCTCTCGATCTCCACCGATGCGGCGGAGGCCTTGTTCCGCGTGATCGACGCCGCCTACGAGAAACGCTCGATCGCGATCAGCTCGAACATCCACCCCTCAGGGTTCGACGAGCTGATGCCCAAAAGCCTCGCAACAGCGACCGTCGAACGGCTGCTGCACCACGCGCACGTCCTGATCACCGACGGCCAGGACAGCTACCGACTCGCACAGGCGACCGCCGGCAAGGGGGTCCAACCACTCACCTAACACACCACAAACCAGCCAATCTGTTGGTGGGGAGATTCGTGGCCACCAGCGGGGAGAAAAGATGGCCACCAGTGGGGAATTTCGTGGCCGCGGTTGGGGAGAACTCGATGGCCATTGACAACACCTTTCGCCTCGACCAGGTCGCTAGCAAGGAGGCTGAAAGCAGCGGGCGATCTCAGATCGGTCCTCCCGTTCCCCGGGAGCTGTGCGCACCGGCTCTCGGACCCGTCAGACGATCCGCTTTACAGTCGCCCTTGACGTGATCTTCGAGTCGGTGCAGGCGCCGCAACCGCGGCGACTTGATGGTGCGGCCGGTCAGCAGCGTGGCCAGCGCGCAGGTCAAAAAGCACGCGGCTCCCAGCGCGGTGTTCCAGTTCGCCCACGCGAGGTTGAGTAGCGAGCCGGTCGAGGGGACGAGGTAGCCGGCGATGGCCGAGATGCCGAAGAAGATGCAGCCGAGTAGGTTGATCGACGGTTCCCACCCGCCGCGTGCGGGTAGCCAGCCCGTGTCGCGCCGAGGCGCTGTAGGCGATCGCGCCCGAGATCAGGAAGCAGATCGAGCCGAACGCGTCTGGCCGCCACCGAGCCTGTCGTAGTGGGAGTTGCTCAGGGATGTGTGCACCGCCTGGTAGGTCGTGACGTTGAAGAACAGGGTGCCGGCGGATTGGATCGTGGCGGCCGGCCACGCCGCCCCGGCCGTCGGAATGGCGCTCGGGGAACGCGATCCAGGTCTGTAGCGCCCCGCCGGCGGTGAACAGGATCGAGCCGATGAAGAACGTGGCCGCGTCGGCGTTGGCGCCACGAGCTGCGCGTAGCCCAGAAACGGGCCGATCAAAAAGCACGTCGAGCCGAGCGCGAAGAAGAGGGCCATCCAGCGCTCGCGATTCATGGCCTGCCCCTCCGTGCACCCGGAGGGTCGACGTCCAGAGCGTCGACCCGTCCTTCTAAGGGGCGGATCTTTGGCCTCGAATAGGTCGGCGGATCCACAGCGGTCTCGATGGCGACTGGGTCAGGCTGGCGGCGATTGGTGGCACCGGTGGGTGGCGGGTGGTCACCGGCGTGCCGAGCGCTGACCTTTACGCGCCGCTCAGCTCAGGAGAAGCGACTGACCGGTGGCTGATCGTCGCGACGATTCTCATCGCGCTGGCGGCAGCGGTGGCGTTCGGCGTGAACGCGCGCCGGCGCAAGCTCGGGGAGAAAACCGTCTTGGCGCTCAACGCCAAGCTCGAGCTCGCACAACGGATCGCGGAGCTCGGCTCGTTCTCGACCAACCCCGGCTCCGGGGAGACAGTGTGGTCGGCGGAGATGTTTCGGATCTTCGGTCGCGACCCAGCGGACGGCGCACCGCGCGCAAACGAGCTGCTCTCCTACGCGTACCCCAAGGACGCCGATCTGGTGCGGGCGGCGTACGAGGGCGTGCTCGCCGACGACACGCGATCTGAGCTTGACTTTCGCGTGCGCGCTGGCGACGGCGCCGAGCGGATCGTACACCTGATCGTTCGTCGAGACCCGGACCGAGCTGGCTTCTGCTCGGGAACGGTGCAGGACGTGACGCGGCTGCGAGCGGTGGAGCGCGAGCTGCGCGAGCAGACCGCGCTGGCGAAGAGCGCGAGCGGCGCCAAGAGCGAGTTTCTCGCGCGCATGAGCCACGAGCTGCGCACGCCGCTGAACTCGATCATCGGCTTCAGCCAGCTGCTCGAGCTCGAAGGGCTCGATCCCCGCCAGAGCGAGCACATCGCGTACGTGTTGAAGGCAGGCGGGCATCTGCTGGAGCTGATCAACGAGGTGCGCGAGCTGGCGAAGATCGAGGCCGGGCAGACGGCGCTCTCGCCCGAGCCGGTCGCGCTCGCCGACACCGTTCGTCAGGCGCTTGCGCTCGTCGCGCCGCTGGCCGGCGAGCACGACGTCGCGCTTGCCAGCAACCCCGAAGGGCTCGAGCACGGCGGGCACGTGCACGCCGATCGCCGGCGGCTGGAGCAGGTGCTGCTCAACGTGCTCTCGAACGCGATCAGTACAACCGCCCCGGCGGGCGTGTCGACGTTTCATTTGACGTCACACAGGCCGGGCGAGTGCGGACGACGATCGCCGACACAGGCATCGGCATCGCACCCGAACAGCTGGCAAACCTGTTCGAGCCGTTCGAGCGGCTCGGCGCCGAGCTCACTCAGATCGAAGGCACGGGCCTCGGCCTGGCGCTTTCAAGAGGGCTGATCGCGGCGATGGGCGGCACGATCGAGGTCGACTCCCAACTCGGCAGGGGCACCGCGATCATGATCGAGCTTTGCCGGCGCTCAGCCGCCAGTCGACGAGAACGAACCCGAGCCCCCACGATCGAGAGCTGGCCGACCTCGGCGACCGGGCGGACAAGCGCCGGGTGATCCTGTACATCGAGGACAACCGTGTCCAATCTCACACTCGTGGAACGGATCCTGCAGCGATATGGGTGCAGGTCCCCCAGAGGGACACCGCGGCTTGAATCTACGGGCGATCCGAGGGCGCGGCTGGACCTTAGCGTCGATTTTCGTCCGCCAATCCGAGCCGCGAGATTACGAAAGGCCGCAACACTGGCTTTGCGTCGCTGGTTCTGCAACCGAGTGGCCCGTTGCCGAAGTGGGGCTAGGTTGATCTCAAAACTACCCGTTAGCCAGCGTTTTTGTCTCGATCGGACTCTTCAGGCCTGCGTCCCTGCAGGGGACCTGCACCCCAGCGATATCCCGCCGTCGAGCTGCTCTCCGCGATGCAACGACGATCGGGCTCGAACTCGCCCGCCAGCACCGCCCCGACCTAATCGTGCTCGACCTACACCTCCCCGACATGCCAGGCACCGAGGTCCTCAAGCGCCTTAAAGCAGAGCCGTCGACCCGCGAGATCCCCGTCATCGTCCTCACCGCAGACGCTTCAAAAGGCCAGTCAGAACGCGTCAGGCAGCTCGGAGCCACCGACTACCTGACCAAACCGCTCAACGTTCCCAAGTTCCTGGAAATCATCGCCGACAACCTCGCCGACCGGTCCCCAAGCGAGCGGTAGCCCCGTAAGCCGCATGCTCTGGTAGCGGGTTCACGGTGCGACCGTCGTCAGACGCGCCCGGCAGCTCGCAGTCGGGGCGCGCGCGCCAGACGCTCACGGTCGTAGCGCTAATTCCTGTTCCGTTCTTCCGCAAACCCCTGTTAGATCTCTTGGCCTTGCCTTGGCTGGACCCCCTCTTGGCCGGCGAGCTGGCGGGCGACGTGGGTCGACGTCGAGCGCGAGGCGGGGTCAGCCGAGGGCGAGGCGGGTGGTTTGACGGGTTGGCATGGGCCGCGGACGGGGCTGCCCGCGGACGACTGTCCAGCGGACAGCTGGCCTTGGATTATGCGAGCCGTTTGCCTTCGTCAGACATCTCGTAGACGTGTGTGACGTGTCCGTCGGCCGCCGCCTCGTCGAGGCGTGCACGACGGGTCGCGTAACGCGGTCCTCCCCTGCTGGTGGCGACACGTCGCTCGGGAACGTCGCGCCCCGCCGCCTTGTGGCGCAGAGCACGCCGTCGGCGTAGGACAGGCTCGGCGTGAAGGTGAGTGCGTAGTTTGCGCACTGCGAGATCCGGGTGCTGGTCGGATGCTGTGCGCGGGCGCTGACCGTAGGTTTACGTCGGCATGGAGTCACGGTTTCGGTGGTCTGAGTGGTGGTGCGCCGTTGCGCCTGGTCTGCGGAACCGGCGCCGGTGATCGGCTTGCCCGAGGTCGGGCGGCCGGCTCGGTGAGGGACGTGGCGTGAGCGGCTTGGACGGTGCGCTGCTGGCGGCGATCATCGACGGCTCTGCAGAGGCGATCGTGGTGATGACGCCAGGTGGTGCGATCACGGGTTGGAATCCCGCGGCGGAGAAGCTCTACGGCTTCACCGCGCGGGAGGCGCAGGGACAGTCGATCGCGATGCTCAGCCGGCCCGGAGAGGAGGACTACCTTCAGCACGCGACCGCGGCCTCCTGCGGTCAGGCGTCGAGCTTTGACGCTGAACACGTCAGGGGTGACGGCAGCCGTGTCGAGCTGGCGGTCACGGTCACACCTGTCTGCGACGGTGGGGGTACGGTGATGGGCGTCTGGTGCGAAGCGCGCGATGTCACCGCGCGCAATCAAGCCGAGCGGGAGCTGGAGCGTCTGACGGAGGCGACGGAGCTGACGGACGCGATCATTTCGCTGGATCTCGACGCGCGGGTGCGCCATTGGAGCCCCGGCGCGGAGCGACTGTTCGGGTTTCGCGCCGAGGAGGTCGTCGGCCTGGGGTTGGATAAGCTCAACGCGCTCAGCGGCGAGCCCGAGGAGGCGGCCGCCCGCTGGCGGAGGTTGATGCCGTTGGTGCTGAGCGCCGAGGCGCCGTTTGTGCACGAGCTGCAACGTCGCCACAGGGACGGCACGGTCGTTGACCTGCTTGGCAAGATCATCCCGTGGCACCGTAAGGGGCGCGTGGTCGGCGTGACAGGATTGTTGCTGGATATCAGCGAGCGTAAACGTGCTGAGCGCGAGTTTGTGCGGCTGGCGGAGGCGGCCGAGTACGGCACTGATGCGGTGATCTCGATGGATCTGGACGGGTTTGTGCGCCACTGGAACCGGGGCGCCGAGCGACTGTATGGCGTCAGCGCGGATGCGGCGGTCGGGAAGAGCATCGACGAGGTCAACGCGCTGACCGGCGAGCCCGAAGAGGCAAACGCGCGGGCACGAGATTTGATCGCCAGGATGCGGCGCGGCGAGCCCGCCTATCACATGGAGGCCCAACGCCGGCGCGGGGACGGGGTGCTGGTAGACGTGCTGGCGACGGTCACGCCGTGGCATGTTGACGGGCGTCTTGCCGGGGTGACGACGACCTCGCTCGATATCACCGAGCGCAAGCGGGTCGAGCAGACCACCGCGCGGTTGGCGGCGATCGTCGAGTCATCCGATGAGGCGATCATCGCCAAGACGCTCGACGGTCAGATCACAAGCTGGAACCCGGCCGCGGAGCAGATCTACGGTTACAGCGCCGCGGAGGCGGTCGGCAACAACGTTTCGATGCTGCTCGCGCCGGGACAGGAAGACGAATTGCGCTGGCTGTTGGCGAGCGTCGCGCGGGGCGAGCTCGTGAGCCGCCTTGAGACAACCCGGCGGCGCAAGGACGGCCGGATGATCGACGTGTCGCTGACCGCGTCACCGATTCGAGACAGACAAGGCCAGGTCGCGGCCGCGGCGACGATCGCGCGCGACATCTCCGAGCGCAAGCGGGCCGAGCGCGAGCGCGAGCGGGCGCTGGCCGATCTCGAGGACGCCCAGCGGATCGCGCGGGTCGGCTCGTGGTCCTGGGATCCCAATACCGAGCAGATGAGCTGGTCGGCGCAGATGTACGCGATCTTCGGCCGCGACCCAGCGAACGGCCCGCCGAGCATCCGGGAATTTCTCGCCTACGCGCACCCGGAGGATCGCGAGCGCGTTGCGGACGCCTATGCGCAGGCGTTAGCCGGCGAGGCCGCGTTTGAGATCGAGTGCCGGATCGTTGCCGACAACGGGGTGGTCCAGCACACCGTGCATGCGCTCGGGCACGCGGATCCTGCACGCGCCGGCGGCTACCTCGGCACCGTCCAGGACGTCACCAGACAGCGTCGCGCCGAGCGCGAGCGGCTTGAGCTAATTGAGGCGAGCGCGCGTGCGGAGAGCGCAAACCGCGCCAAGAGCGAGTTTTTGGCGCGGATGAGCCACGAGCTGCGCACGCCGCTGAACTCGATCATCGGCTTCAGCCAAGTGCTGCAGCTCGAACGGCTCGAGCCGCGCCACAGCGAAGACATCGGTCACATCCTGACGGCCGGCAACCATCTGCTCGCGCTGGTCAACGAGGTGCTCGACCTCGCCCGGATCGAGTCCGGGCAGATGACGATCTCTCCCGAGCCGGTCGCGCTCGCCAACATGGTCCGCGACGCGCTCGCGCTCCTCGCTCCGATGGCACGCGAGCGCCACGTGAGCCTGGGTATCGACACCGACGGGCTCGCGCACGATGGACACGTGCACGCCGACCGCAACCGCTTCAAGCAGGTGCTGCTGAACGTGCTCTCCAACGCGATCAAATACAACCGCGCTGGGGGGCGAGTCGAGATCTCGTTTCAGATCACCGAAGGCGCACGCGTCCGGACGATGATCGCCGACACCGGCATCGGAATCGCGCCCGAGCACCTCGACAAGCTGTTCGAGCCGTTCGAGCGGCTCGGCGCCGAGCAAACGGACGTTGACGGCACGGGCCTCGGGCTCGCGCTGTCCAAGGGCCTGATCGAGGCGATGGGCGGCACGATCGAAGTCCAGTCGAGCGTCGGCGTCGGAACCACGTTCGTGATCGATCTCGCGGCAGCCCAACGCCCGACCGGTGCACGCCAGCCAAGCCCCGGCGATCAAGCGCTCGCCGAGCTCGGCGGCCCAGACGCCAAGCCGCAACTGATCCTCTACATCGAGGACAACCTCTCCAACCTCACGCTCGTCGAACGGATCCTTGAGCGACGGGTCAGCGTCGAGTTGATCTCGGCGATGCAAGGCACGCTTGGGCTCGAGCTCGCACGCCAGCACCGCCCCGACCTGATCGTCCTCGACCTGCACCTCCCCGACATGCCGGGCACCGAAGTTCTCACCCGCCTCAAGGCAGACCCGATCACCCGCGAGATCCCCGTGATCGTACTCACCGCCGACGCCAGCGGACGCCAATCAGAACGCGTCAGACAGCTCGGAGCGATCGACTACCTAACCAAACCACTCGACGTCCCCAAGTTCATCGAGATCATCGCCAACAACCTCGCCGAACACTAACCCGGGCCCAGGCCTTAAGGATCCGCCCCGCCTTCGAGCCGCCTGTCGGCAAGAATGGCGCCGAACGCCAACGGGTCGGATTTGATAGGCCGGCGACGATCTCGCCTGAACCTCTACCAGGCTCGTGCGCGGTCAGCAAAGCGCGGCACCGCTACACCCCGGGCTGCAAGCGACGTCCGGGCCCCCGCCGGCCGGCCAGGCGCGACGCGTCGCTCGTGGCTCACCACGCCACCGGAGCTGCTCGGAGTGACCCGTCGCCGACGAGGGGGCCGCGAGCGTCACGATCGTGGCGACAGACGCGCCTCAGGAAGCGCTGCGGCCCGCCCAAGCCCGCGGAACTGAGCCGCCATAACTGCTCCTGACAGTCGCGGCCGGCGGGGGCGAGCAACCCATCACCCACGGCCCGCTGTCAAGCGGACGCAACCAGCTCCTCCTCAACGCATAGCTCCCAAGCAACAAGGCCAAGGCTTGCTCCACCAAGTGATCGAACTCCGCGGCGACCTCGAGTAACCATTGCAGCGAGACCGGACTCGGCATCCGAAATCGGCCCGAAGCTGCTCCGAGCGCCGTCATGTGCGAAGCATAGGCGGCGACGCCGATGCTCCCGGAATGACGGTTGATCGTGGCGGCCGATCGCCACCAGCTGCTACTCAACCCGGCAGAATCGGGCGAGAATCTGACGAATGACGCTCGCCGACGCCCAACAGCTGCAGTTGCTCGAGCGGCTACGGCGCGCTGAGCGACGTGGGGTCAAGAGCGGTATCGGCGACGCTTGGTCGGACACCCCAGGCGGGATCCGTCGGACGAGCTCGTCGGCCACGACCAGTCTCCGGCCAATGACCGCAAGCGCTTCGTCGCCAGCAAGTGGCCCGTCGCTCCGGAGCCGCCCGACGCTGCTCGGGTCTGTGGCAAACGGGCCCGGCAAGCGCTGCGCTCGCAAGACCTGGCGCGCCAGCGGGGCACCGAGTTCGAGATGCCCGCGCGCGAGCGGGCCTTGCTGGCTTCAGCCCTGTCGGCCCTCTCCTTGGGTTGGTGTCCCTAGCCGCAAAGTAGAGAGTTCTTGCGCGCGCGAACGGCTGCCTCTGGTCGTCCGCAGCGGCAGGCGGATCCCCGGGTTGCCGCGCGCTTGTGCAACACGCGGATGAGCAGCGGTCGAGGCCCGGAGGTCACGACAGTCCGGCCGCTGAGGGTTGGCCTATCGCGATGCCGGCTTCTGGAGGTAGGCGCGCAATGCGCGTCTGATCACCTCTGAGACGGTGATCCCCTCCTCTGCGGCTCGCTGCGCAATCTCGGCGCGCAGAGTCGGCTCGAGGCGAACTGACTCCACGGATGTGGCTGCGTCGCCGAGAGGCGGGCGTCCCGGCCCGCGTCGCCGCCCGCGAAGCCCTCCCGGCGCATAGCCACGTTCGGCCTCGTCGGCGAGCGCCTCGATCATCTCGTCGGTAATCGGCGTACCGCTCTTCGTGTGGCCGTAGACACGCTCGCTCATGACTCCTCACCGCCAAACAGCTCGCGTTGGGTGCTTCGCCGGAGCGCCATCGCGTGGATCACGAAGTCGCTGACGTCAGTCCCGATCACGACCAGCTCGAGAAGGTTGCCGGATCGGTCTGGGCCCACCACGAGGTACCGCGGCGGATCGTCCCCGAGCTCGACCCACATGACGGCCTGCCTGTAGGCATGGTCGATGTCTTCGTCGGCTACGCCGTGCCGGCGGGCTGAGCGGTGAATCTCCACACGCAATAAGCGTACTACGAGAATCCCGCTCCGTAGTGTGCCACTCGGCTAGCGGTCTAGGCGCCCGGCGAGTTCTGCGCGCTGGCGCTCGCTCAGGCCGCCGAACGTCTTGCTGGGCGAGACACGGCAGCTGTTCAGGATCTTGGTGGCCTTCATCCGACCGTACTTGGGGAGGGCCAGCAGCATGTCGAGCACCTTCGCGCTCTCCAGGTACGGGGGCGGGTCGAGCAGCAGCGCGCCGATCGACACCCGGCCGGCCTTGAGGTCGCGCTTGAGCTGGGCGCGAAACGTTCGGACCTCGTTGGCCCTGTTGAGCGCTTCCATGCGCTGGTCCCGGCTGCGCTCGGGTGTTGCCCGGTGCTGGTCGAGCGGGTCTTGATGGGAAGCCGATACCCGGGCGGAGACTACACGCGCGCGTAGCCGATCAGCACGCCCCGCCTCGGCTGCAGGCCGGCGTCGTCTCAAAACCCACAGACAGCAACGATCGTGGGACGTTGATTACGGACATGGGTTGTGGACACGCAAGAGTCCTGCGAACGATGTCCGCGATCCTTGCGTCTCATATACCAGCGTTCGCGGACAACCGCGGCTCGCGCTACACGAAGTCATAGTGACCAATGACGGCTGCGTCGCAACGTCGCAGCCCGCGCAGGAGACGCGTGAGAACAACTCTCGCAACATCGCACCGTGCGTGCATCGACAAAGCGTCACTCAGCGAAGGGCACGGTCGCGAGATCCTCCAATCGCGTCCCGTCGTACTCGCCGATGGCCAGCTCCCGCACCTGGCCGCGGATGGCGAGATCCATGTGGTTCAGGTCAGCGGCCAGCGCTTTGCAGACCGCCGGCTCGGCGTTGCTCGCAATGCCAAGATGCGGGATGAAGGGAATCGCGAGTCGCAGCTCAGTGGCCAACGGCTCCTGGTAGAGGCGGTCATGCAGCTTGATGAGCAGGCTGTTGCCCTCGTCGGGGACGAGAGCCAAGCCTCGATCTCGTGGTCGGCGACGACGAGCGCACCACGGAGCACAAAATCGATCGGCCGAGTCTCTGACGCGCACTCATGTACGTGAGAGATGAGGTCTTCCCGAGACAGCGCATCGGTTGGAAGAACCAGCGTGAAGTAGGCACGGACTATGCCGCGATACAGCAAGTCGTGATCGTTTCGAAATGCCTCAATCCATCGCAAGTCCTCAATCCGGATCTCTGGATAACCGAGAACGACAAAGGGCATCGGCTCATTATCACGTCGCTACAGTTGCCGCCAGCCACCGACGAGAGGGAACGATGAAGCAATGCTGCTCCAAACCAAGGACGGCCGGGGCTAGCGACCTTCCTTAGCGCCAAATTCTGTTCCAATCGTCGCCAAACCCCATGCTGCACCAGCGCGCCCGGAGACGATTGGAGCCCCCGGATCAGCGTTTGCGGCGCGGTGTGGCGGCGCGGGTGGCGCCCGGCGCTCCAATTGGGGCGTCGCGAGCCGTCTCGGCCTCGTCGAGTCGCTGTTTGGTTGTCGCCAGCTCCGCCTCCAGCCGTGCGCGTAGCAGCTGCTCGGCCTCCAAGGCCGTCTGCGCCTCGCCTCGCTCGAGCTCGGCGCCCTTGGGCGCCTCGCGTTGGGCGTCGAGTTCGCGCTCAAGCTGGGCGCGTTGCTGCTCGATGCGGTCGGCGCGGTCCGCGGCGTCGTTGGCGCGCGCCTCAGCCTGCTCGGCACGCTGCGCGGTGGCCGCAGCTTGTCCTTGTTGTTCGGCGTGCTGGGCGTCCTGACTCGCGCGCTCGGTCTGCTGCTCGGCAGCCTGCCGACGGACCTCCGTCTCGCGAGCCCGCTCAAGCGCCTGATCGCGCTGCCGCTCAGCCTCATCCGCGCGAGCGATCGCCGCCTCGCGCTCGGTCACAGCCAGCTCTGCGCGCGTCTGCGCCCGCTCGGCCCGCTGCTCGGCTTCGTTTGCCGAGGCCTCGGGCGCCGCTTGCGCCGCCTCCGCCGCCTCGGCGCGCGCTAGCGCGTCCTGCGCAGCGCGCTCAAGCTTCTTTCGCCCGCCCATCAGCATCACGCACACGCCCCTCGGTATGTTGCTCGCCCGTCACCGGCACCGGTCGCCGCCGCTCGGCGGCCAGCGCGAATCCCATCTCCGTGTCGGCTTCTGCTCGGCGCGACTGGCGTGCAGGTGCTGATTGCGATCCGCAGCGCCTCGCCCTCGACTATCTCGCTTAGCCGTATCGAGCTGCCGAGACGCGCTAACGGCGAGCTCTCAGGAACTCCGGTTCTGAAGAGATCTGTCGTTTGCCGTCGCGCCACGCCACTGCTCCGCCCAACTGCGGCGGCTAATCGACTTGCTAGGTAACTCCAAGGTCGCAAGGCCCGGCCGCCGCCCCGGATGATACGCGCCTTCGCACAGCATGCGATCGTCGGATCGGTAGCCCGTCGACGCACCGCGTGCATCATGCGGATGACTAGCTTTCGGCGCTTCGCTCATTTGTTTGTGCTTGATGTGGTTGTAGATGTTGATGTAGTTCCGGCCCGGGCGCGCCAGGAACGGTCGGCCCGCATGCCGTTGAGCATCAGGCAGCCGAAGTCTTCGGGATAGCCGTACCAGAGGCCGCTGGCGCGGGCCATCGCGGATTAAGTACGAATAGACAATCCTGGCCTTGATCAAGGCTGGTGGTACCGTGACGCTTGTTGCGCCGACGTCGGCGCAACAAGCGATATGCCGACTCGGGCGTTAGGCCGACCTGAGCGAGAAAGTCCTCGCAAGTTGGGGTGATAGCGGTGTCTGGGTCGGCATAACGCGAGCGGTTGCCGTCATCCTTCCCCGGCCCGTTGCCGGGAGAAGGAGGAGGGATGGCCAGATCAGCCGGGAAAGTCAGGAGGGTTGCTGTCGCGTGGCCGTGGGGCACGAGCAGATCTCCACCACCAACGGATACCTGCACGCCGACATGACCCAGTAACAGCAAGCGACCTCGGGCACCTGACGTTCCGCACTACCAAGCAGCCCACCACCAAACCCGGCCCCTACCGGCCCCACACCCGCTCGTGGCCTTCCTGGAGGACCTATGAATATGCCGACAGCTTCGGCCCTCCAAGCCCGTCTGCGTCAGGCGTTTCTCGCTCAGGTCGGCCTAACGCCCGAGTCGGCAAATCGCAGGTAGTCATGAGTGCGTTTCTCATCCCGGGCATCATCGGAAACGCCGGCTGGGACCGAGCCAACGCCGGCACCTGGCTCCTCTCGTCCACGCAATACACGACGGCGGCGTCGGCGGGTTCAGTACGTCGTAGACCTTCTCCACTTTTACGCTGTCAAACGACCCGCTGTTCTGGGCTTGAGCTCAAACGCCCGCCAGCTCCGACCCACCGTCGACTTCGACAAGCCGCTGCGCTTGGCCATCGACGCCGCGCTGCGTGAGGGCGAGCCGGGGCGGCTCGGGCACGTGGTCCGCGCCGACCTTGCCCGGTTCCTGGTCGAATATGCCGCCCGCACCGAGCACTCCCGCCAAGCGCTTTCGGTGGGCTCCTGATGTGATGCGGAACCCGGTGTACAACTCAACCGATCGATAGCCGCTCGTTTAGCGCAGTCGTGCTCGCCGGAGTGCTCACCGGCAGCGAGCTGACCTCCTCGGGGATCGTCCACCCGACCTTGTGGAAGCTCGAGCACTAAGCGCAGGTGCGCGACGAGAAGCTGGTGTACAAGCAATTGGGCAGCATTGACCCGTCCTCATGACCGCGTCGACCGCGGCGCGGCGTGCGCTTTGCAGACTTTCTGGCCATGGCGGGCGTGGCGTACGTGGTGCGCAGTGGTTGACTGCCGTGGCCGAGCGAGCGCCCACTTCGCCGCGTTAGGAGTTGTTAGCGCCACGGCAGCTCGCGGCAGCCCGGCTGGCTACCGCCAGCTGCGAGAGGAGAGAGAAGCAAACGCTTGAGGCATTCCTTGCAAAGGGCGCGATTCAGCGCAATCCCACAATAGCTTACAGTCGTGCACAGTCGGCCGGGTGGTTGCACCGGGGTATGAACGTCGCGAGGCACCAAAACCCGCGCTCTTACCGTACAGATGCGCGAATGTGATCTTGTCGTTACCGGTCGCGTGGCGTAGCGTTCCCGTCCGCCAGCGGGTGATCGACCAAGCGGCACACGACGGTCACTGGCGATGTGTTTGGATCGGCGACCCGGAATGCACGCCGCGTCGGCCGCGACGTCAGCGGCGCAGCGGCAGTCAAACGGTGTGCGCGTGGGCGCACGGGACTTGAGGGAGACACACATGACGGCAACTGCCACGATCGCCTCACAGCCCGATCGGCTGCTGGCGCTCGAGCGGGCGAACGAGATCAGGCGCGCACGTGCACAGCTCAAGCGGCGGATCGGCGCCGGACACCTGTCCGCGGCACAGGTCATTCTCGTTTGTCCGCCAGAGGCGCGCCGCTGGCCGGTGGTGGCGCTGCTGGCCTGTCAGCGACATTGGGGGAGCACGACGTGCAGCAAGTTTCTTGCGCGCAATCAGATCAGCGAGGCCAAACGGATCGGCGAACTCACAGAGCGTCAGCGACGCCTGCTCGCTGCGCAGCTGATGCAGTGCAGCCACCATAGTAAAGCGAGCCTCCGCGACCGATCGGTTCCGCTCGCGCGTGAGACGGACGTCCGCTCCGTTCAAACTCAGCCAGAGCGTTACGCCAGCCGTCCCGACGAGGCCGCCGACGCCCGAGACCAAGGGCCTGCGTGACCTGCTGCGCTGCCGCGACGATCTGGGCTGCGCGCGCACCACCGCTCGCCACCGGGTTAGTAAGCAGGCTGTTGCGCCACGGGCACGTGTTCCGCGAGGACAAGAAGTCTTGGACGGTCAAGCATCAGGCGTGGGTCCGCCGCCAGCGGCTGTCTGACCCGCTCGCGCACGAGGTGCTGGCGCTGATGCTGATCCACCTCGATTATCTCTTCCGAAGGACATGATCTAGTCGAAGATTGATTGCACTAGCGGTCTCCCTGGACATGGGCGACGGGTACGCCGCTTCGGCCCGCTGCCACGCACCCCAAGCCGTCTGCAGGTTGGCCGAAGCTCTTCGACGCCGCTCGAAACGAAGTTGCCTGTTCGTGGAATGTGCCGTGGCCTGGTCAACTAGATCCAGCGAAGCGCGCAACGGCGCGACCGCGCGGCTGACGAGCTCGCGCTCGAACTCCAGCTGACGCTGGAGCACGTGCTGGAGCAGCTCGCCTTGGTGCTGCAAAGGCCGCAACAGCTCGCTCGCCACCCCAGCCGAGCCAGCAGCAAGCGAGGTGGCCGCCCCGCCGACATCCCGGATCGCGTTCTGCCATGCGCTCAGCAGATCAGCTGGGTCAGCCATCGTGACGTCCTTCCTAGGCCTTTCCCCCGCGGGGCTCGATAGGCGATCGAACTCGTCGAGACGCTCGTCGCCTCGCCACATCCGCCGGCAAGATCGGCAACCCACGTCCTCAAGCGCTTGCCAGCTCGCGCTCCGCTCGCAGCCAGTTCTCCGCCGGATCGCTATCACCCTCCTCGAGGGCAATGAAATAAGCGCGCTCGGAGATCTCGTCGTGACTGGGCTTGCGCCTGCTCGAGCGCGACGTGCGCGAAGTCGCGGCTTGCTCGGCGGGCGTCGCCGGCTCGGTCGTCGTAGCGCGCTTGGCAGGCTTCGCCGCCGCGGCCGTGGCATGCCCGACTACCGTGGCGCCCTCAGCGGTGGTATCGCGCGCGGCGGGCGTGACGGCGGCGGCTGGCGTGGGGGGTTGGGCAGGATTGGCCGGGGCACGCTTCGCAGTCTTCGCGGGCGTGGCGCGCTTGGTGGGCTTGGCGGGCTTCTGTGTCATCGCGATCCTCCGACGTGCTGCGTCGCCGTAGGAGCTCGGCGACGATTGTGGTGTCTGCTCTCAACGACGTAGTGGCCTGCACCGCCGTACTCGGGATCAGGCCGCGGGATCGTTGAGTGTCGCGCCGGTATCTTCGCCGACAGCTGCTGTCGAGTTCAACCGGCGCTCCCCTCGCCACACTCACGCGCCGCTGGTCTCGATATCGCCGCTGCCATCACACCGCCAAGCGATGCGGCCACAGGCTGATCCGTGATCATTTGCGGCTCACGCGGCGAGCCGACGGCGAGCCTAGCCTTCTGCACGGACGGCAAGGGTGAGGCGCCGGTCTTCCGCTGCCACCCCCCGACCACACGCGTGTCCCGAGGCGCCCACCACCACGACGCCGCCCAGCAGCCCCTCGCAAGACACCTCCGGCCGACCGTCCCAAGCGGCTACTCACCCAAGGACCCCGGCCGCGTCGTCCAGCACGCGCTCAGCCACCCCCGGGCCCACCGCCATCACCACACGCCACGCCGAACCCACCGCATCACCCATCCAGCGCGTCGACCTACATCCCGTCGACCTACATCCCTCCTAATCCGTCGACCTACATCCCGACCGTCAACGTCGCCAACACCCCCGCGCCTCCCGAAATCAGGCTTCGTTCAACAGAAGGCCGGCGTCGCCGCCGATCTCCGATAGACGCGCCGACACGCCCCGAGAATCCGTCCGGCTAGGTCGCCTGACCCCTGGGGGCATCGGGCCCGCGAGGCGGCGACACGTCCTAGAAAGGGCATTCTGGGAAGTGTCGCTGGGGTCCAGGGTTGCCGGCGCGCTCGCGCGCAGTAAGCTGACGTCACGGGCGCTGTCGAAACGCCGTTTGGCGGGTTGGCGCGTTCACCGAGTGCGAAGGGGAAGGCCAGGCCGTCAGTGCGGCCAGACAAGTCCCAGAATCAAGGAACGGGCGCCAGCAGGCGTGGCGTTTCGATCATCGCGGAGCGGGTAGCGGCCGCCCGCGATGATCGAGGATCGGTGAGGCGCGCGTCGCGGCTTGGTGTGGCGCTGGCGGCGTTGGCGCAGGAGTTCGCGGCCGCGCGGCGCGAGATCCGGGCGCTCAAACGGGAGAACGTGGCGCTGATCCAGGCTAGGTGAAGAACCGCGAGCGCACCGACCGGATGCTGATGCTCATGCAGCTGCACGCCAACCGCCAAGACGACGTGCACGCCTACGTCCGCCACATCCGCGCCTGGCTGGAGGCCAACCACGGCCGGCCCAGCATCGCCCGCAGAGCGGTCGTCGACACTCGCGGACGCGCCTCGCTGCGAGCAGGCGCCGCATCTCATTGAGCATTCTCAGCCCCAGAACGCTCTACGAGATGCGTTTGGGGGGCTAGGCTAGGCTCGATCTGGGGAACGTGAGATGAACGGGGATGCAGGGCATGAGCGCGCCTCGCTCAGAGGTTGCGCTTCGCGCATAAAGCCGCGAGCCGCGGCGCGCTCGGCGAGGCGCTCGAATGGCTGGGCGTCGTGGAGCTGGTAGATGGAGCTCTACCGGCCGGTTGGAAAGAGCTCGTGCCTGGTTCGGCAAGAGCGCCAGTGGTGTGCTGTGGAGCCACGGGCTGAGGAGCGCGGCGCTTCGCTTCGGGTGGCCGCCCAGCCCACGGACCTGAGCCGCCACAACTGCTCCTGCCAACCGCGACCCGCCGCCGGACAAGTAAGGCGGCGACGGTGGCTCGGCCTGAGCGGCCCGACGGACTCGTCCCCACGTTGTACGCTGATCCCCTTCGAGCCAGCGTCCACGCTCGCCGCACAGCGGATGGCGATTGGGTTCCGCGCATCCGCGTGAGCGCGTCCGGCGATCGTCTCGGATTATCCGGCCGATCGAGCAGGCGGGCAGCCGCTAGACTGCTCTGCTAAGCCGGCAGCTCCATGAACGGGACACCCGTCGGGTGCGGAAGCTCAACCCATCGCCTGAAAATCTACTCGCTGTCCCGTCGCCTGCGGATCCTCTTTACTACCCATAACACCGCTGCTTCGGCGTGGCCGACTCGGGTGTGGCGGTTGGCATGCCCGGCGCTACGAGCGAAGTCGAGAAGCACGTGAGCGGCCCACCGTGAAGTATGACAAACCCCGTCGCTACCCGCGACAGCTGACGAGCCGTCTCGACAACCACGATCACACGCGCGGTAACGACCCGGCGGAAAGCCGGCCAGATAACCGCACGCGCAGCCCCGAACGCCTCCTGCGGTGCGTAAGGTAACGGCAAAGGCTGCACGCAGACAAGCGAGGTCGGCCGCGGTGTTAGTCAGCGGATCTCGACGTCCTGCACGTCGCGAAGGTCCACAACGCGTCGTACTCTGCGCGCAGCCCGCAGCAGAAGGTCGCGGTGGTGTGGTGCCGAGGGCCCGTGGGCGAGCTGCTCAGGTAGTCTGTTTGCATGCGCTGCCGTAACTGCTGGCGATGATCGCGCAGCCAGTCAAGGTCGCGCGCTCCCTGGAGGTTACGGGCGATGGTGGTGATCACCTCGCGCGCGCCTTCAAGAGCTTCCTACCGAGGTTGACGGGGTGTGTTGGCGCTCGGAGATGCTCGACCACTTGGCGGATGACATGCGCTCAGGACAATTGTTGTTGGAGCACATCGAGGCAGTGGTAGCCGACGTGGAGTGGACTAGCACGAGCCGCCGCCGCATCGCACGCTGACGTTCAACGCCACCGGCGAGCCCAGACGCCGCCGTCCGGCACGACCGTTACAGTGCTCTCGAGTTCTGTCAACTGCCTGAGGTCCCGAGATCCGCGACCGCCACGGCTCGGTCGAGGGCCTGGCGCCGAGACCGCTGCTACTGGCGGTTGAGGAGCAGAAAGCTTCTGCTGGCATCGTTCTCAAGTTCGCTCTCCGTGTCTGCCATGTCATGGCTAACTCTTCATCGCGCGGACGTCTCTCGACGCTCGCGCTCTGCGACGGACCGGGTCGTGTCGCGCGGCCCCGGTCTCGATGAAGTACGACATCGTCACCCGGCGATGGCCGGGCTCAATGTCTCGCCGGTTCACGGCCGGCACTGCATCTGCGAGCGCTGCGCTCGGGAGGTGCGCAAGCACGATTGAGTCGAACTCGAGATCGAACCCCACGCCGCGGACACGCGCGCGACCGACTTTGCCCGTAGGGGGTGTTGGTTCCCGAGCGGTTCTCGCGCGTAGGCGAGCAGCTCCTGCTTGACTGCGTCGCCATCGGCGCCACAAATCGAGGATGGCTCAGGTCGCACCCGCCGTGCGCGACGTTAGCCGTTGGTCGATCGGCGTCCCCGCAGCAAGTGAAGAGATCCTCGCGAAGGTCAAACTTTGAGGCCGCGGATGGCGCCGCTGTGGTACCCGACGCAATCACTGCCGCGATCAACACGAGCGCGATCCGGCTAGACACGTTCGACCTCCCACAAGTCGTTCAGTCGTAGAACCGCTCTGCCCGTTTAGCCGGCTTCCCCCTAACTCATCTACGTGGGCCATCTGTAGCGCAGAATGCACACGGAGATGCGTCACTTGGCCCACGCGCAACGCCGAAACGGCGGCCCATCAACGCATCGAGGTGGGCATTCTGACGGCGAGAATGCACACGTAGATGCGTTGGGGGGGCCGGCTTTAGCCCTCAGGCCACGGACCGCACCAGTCCACGGGCAATTCCAGTCCGTGCCGAATGGTATCGGCCCGAGATTCGAGTCTGGTGTTGTGCTACAGCACGTCGCCGACGTCGTCGAACGCGCAGCTGGGTCGGACTCGACGTGCACGCCGCGACGTGATCGCTATCTAGATCTAGAACGGCGGCGTCGAGCTGACCGGGGCCCTCTTGACGGTCGGCGCCTTGCTGCCCTTCTGGGTGGCGGTGTGACCCTTGGACACGATCACCATCTTCCACTTGCCGCTCACGGGGCTGAGCGTGACCGATCCGCTGTCGACGTGGACCGTAGTGACGCCCTTGACGTTCGAGATCCAGAAAGTCGTGCCGCGGTTGCCGGCCACGACCCGCTCGGTGCTGAGATTGACGTGCTCGACCTTGCCCGGGATCTTCGCCCAGATCGCGCCGAGGATCAGGCCGAAGCGGATCTTGAACGGCACTGGCTCGGCTGGAACGTGGGTCCAGGTGCAGCTCTGCACCTTGAACGACGCGCCCTTTTCGAGCCTCAGAATCGCGCCGTCGCCGAACTGGAGCTCGACGTCCTGATCGGCGGTAATCGTCTGGCCGGCCGTCAGCAGGCTGCCCCGCATCCCGCTGAGGTTGGTGGTGAGGCCGGGGGTGTCGGTCCCGACGGCGGTGATCTCGTTGTCCTTGCCCTCGCACGGGTTGGCGCCGCCCTCGACGAGCCGGAACGTCGACCCGTACTGGTCCCCGAGCGCCTCTGACTTCATGTGCAGGCGCCACAGGCCCGGGTACAGGAGGGTGTCGGCGCAGAGCGGGCCGGGGCCCGGGCCCATCCAGATGCCGGTGGCGCCCCTGTTCCAGCCGCGCGTGTGGCCGTAGGCGTCAGCGTTGCTCTGAAACTGGGAGCTCAGGCCGTCGTAGCCGTAGGTCGCCTGGTCCTCCGAGCAGGCCCCGGCGAACTTCGTTCCGACCCGGTATGACGCGCCGGGGAACGGCGTCACGGGCGCGGCCGACGCCGATCCGGTCACCGACAGCGCGGCGGCGGCGATCAGCGTGGCGAGCGCGTGGCGGGCTCCGGACGGCATAGATTGGGTTCTACAGCTTGAATACACCGTCCGGAACCGGGTTGAGCCCGCAACCTGCTGCGGGTTACTACGCCCCACCTTCGTCTTAGCGTACGTTCCTGTTCCATTACTACCGGAAGGCCACAGGGACGGCTGGCGTCTGGTTGCTCCCGGTTCTTGGTTCTTTGATTTCGATGCGGAAGTGACCCGTCTGCGGCATAGGCAGTCACGCCGACGGAGGCAGGCCCATCGACGGCGAGCGCCTACCGAGAGCATGCGCGAGTCCGATCTCGCGACCGTTGCGTGGCTGCTAGCTTCCAGGTTCAGGACTGCGCGAATAAGGCGGGACCCCAAACCAAACGTCGACCGGCAAGGAGCGCTTCGGGCTGCTGCTCGGGGCGATGTGGGCGAAGGTCACCCACGCGCTCGGCGGGACCGCACCCACGTATCAGGGCAGCTGCTTCGATCACGTGTGCGTGGCCGGGGGGTCAGGGGGACGATCTTCTGGATGAGCGAGGCGCAACGCGTGATGACCGTCCACGTTGATAAGGGATCGGTGTCGCTGCAACAGCTGAACGCTCGCGACCGGTGGGCAAGCGATGCATCGTGAACGCCGGGTACACCGCCACTTGGGGAAAGGGCCCCAGACCGCTCATACACCGAGGCGGTCGGGCAACCCTGCGCGGAGCCCGGCCCGTCGGCGTGGGCAGTTACCGAGAGCATGTGCGGGGCCCCCGGTCTCGCGACCGTTGCGTGGCTGCGGCGTTCCACTGACTCGGCTCCGGGGACTTCGCCGATGACGCGCCTTCAACGCCGTTCTACGTTCGTTCAGGACGCGGGCGTGAAGGCGTTGACGGCTGACTGGAGGTGGCTGATGCTGGTGAGAAGGCTTTGTCTAAGTGCCGGGATCGGGCTTGCGGCGGTGGCCATGGCCGCAGCAGTCGCAGTCCCTGAGGCGCGCGCACGGGCGTCGTCGGTGCTCGTGTACTCCTGCGGGCTGGGGTTCGCGAACGTGTGCCAGATCAACGCGGACGGCAGCGGGCAGAAGCAGCTGATGACCAGCAGCAAGCCCAAGGTCTTTGCGAAGCGGTACGGCAGCCCTTCACTGTCGCGTGATGGCAAGAAGCTCGCGTACCTGCTCGGCTACGGCCTGCACGTGCGCAACCTCGTCTCCGGACGCGAGACCGGCTTCATCACGAACAACGCGTTCCTCGCGCGGATCAGCCCGGACGGCACCAAGGTCGGCGATCTGGAGGAGTTTCCCGATCCGACGGTCCCGTTGGGCTGGCTGTCGACCGCGTGCGTGTTCAACAGCAACGGCAGCGGCCCGAAGGCCGGCCGCGACTGCGAGGGGTCGACCGGCAGCTTCGGGTTCACGAACGACAACCGGGTACTGGCGAGCGCCAGCGACCTCTTGGACACCGCCCATGACCGCTACGACAAAGGCATCTGCCTGCTGGATCCGGTGACGAGCGGATGCGACCGGTTCGTCGTCGCCGATCTCGGCCACGACCTCGCCGACCCGGCGCTCTCGCCGAGCGGGAAGCTGCTGGCGGTCACGCGCTCGGTGCCCGGTCAGATTGAGGGAGCGATCGCGCTATATGACTACGTGACCGGCAAGCTCGTCCGCGCGCTGACGACCGGCACCACGGATTCTGGACCGGTGTGGTCGCCCGACGGATCCTTGCTCGCGTTCGTGCGCGGGGCCACCACCGGCTCGCCGCGGATCTACACGATCGCCGCGAAAGGCGGCGCCGCACGGCAGCTGGTCGCTCGCGGCCGGGCTGTCACCTGGGGGCGATAGCTCGCTGTGAACATGGATGCGAAAGGACGGGTCTGATGCGCGCTCTGGGATCTAGTAGATGGGGTTCTCCAAATCGGTGGCTGCGGCGGGCCTTGAGCGCCCTCGCCGGGGTGTGCTGCTTCGCCCTGGTGGCGTTCGTCCCGGCCCCCGCGGCTTCGCCCGCCTGCCCGCCGTACGCGCACGCCGCGACCGTCTTTCGCGTGTGCTCTTTCCTCAGCGCGACCGCCCAGGAATATGGCGTGTTCAAGCTGGTCCTCAGGAAGTACCAGTGGACCGACGGACCCGCTCTGGGTCAGACGGTTGGGAACGCGGAGGTGGGGCGCTGGCCACGGCGGATGCCGACTCGGACAATGTGCCCGCGATGATCGCGGACGCGAAGCCGGCGCTCGGGTACATCGCCGACGCGAGCAAGGCGCTTGACCAGCTCGGACTGGACTATGACCGCATGAAGCGCGTCAACCACTTCGCCAACGCTCACGTCACGACGCTGCTCGATGTGGCGCTGAGCGAGATGAACGGGGATCTGAAGAACATGTTCGTGGCGCTGGGCACGCTGAAGCGCTCCGCCAACGCGTACATCGCCGGTAACCGCAACACCGGCTTCAATCTCTACCAAGAGGTAGTGGGGCAGTTGACGGATGTCCAGAACGGACTGTTCGCGCGTGTTATCGGGGAGATCAACCAGGCTTTGGCAGATTTGGCTGCTGCGTGCAAGACCGCGACGGAGTCGCTCGCGCCGCTATCCGCGTCGGCGATCGACCGCGACTCGGGGGGTGGCGGCAGCCAGCGTGCGAGCAGCGAGGGGTTCTCGGTGCTCGCTCCAAAGCGGCTGAAGCTGAACCACAGCGGCCGTACCACGCTGCCGCTCACGCTGACCACGCCCACGACGGGCGACGTGCAGGTCTCGCTGACTCGTGGCAAGACGCTGAACATCTATCTCGATGTAAGTCAGGGCGCCGCGCACGGCGCCGGCGGCCTGCTGGTCAACCTTCCAGCCAAGCCGGTCGCGGGCAGCGACCAGCTGACGCTCACGTTCACGCGAGGGTCATCTCCAACCGAGGTGACGGTCAAGCTGACCATCCGGCTTGTCTGATCTGGGCCGTCGGTCCATTCTTGGACGCAGCAGCGTGCGCCCGCGCGTGTTCGCCGACACGGCGTCCGGATCGCTGCGGGGTGCCCATTACGAGAATCCGCAAGCGATTTACGAAATGCCGCAAGGCGCCTAGACGAGCTGCGCAGGCAGAAGCGCGCGAGCGCGAATCCTGGTCCGACGCGAGGTCAGTTCGGGTCAGCTTGAACCGCGTCACCTCCGGGTGTGATCGGTCGGGGCCGGTTGGGTGTGCGGGTGAGTTCGGCCTCGATGTCCGCGATCCACTCTCGGTGGAGGTGAACGAGCTTGCGTGCGTATGCGTGACTGAGCCTAGCCTGAGGTATCGGGTGCGTGCGGGCACGCGGTCGGCCTGCGCGTACATCGCCTCGACGACGGCTTCGCGGAGTTGCCCGCCGGCCCTGGGATACGTAGGGGCCGGCCCGACGTTGCGGTTGATGCGCGGCGCTCGACCTGTGGCGTCTTTAGCTGAGCCAGCGGATGACCTGATCGGGCAGAACCTCGGGCCGCCTGCAGACGAACTCGATGAGCTCGTCCGTGCCGATCCAACGGATGTCGTCGCGCGGCCTGCCTTGTGCCCTGCCGCTCACGGCGTACGCCCAGACACTCACTGCTCGGTCGGATGGAAGCGCGTCGAGATCAACCGCGGCGCCGGCCGACTTGACGGTGGCGACCACGCGCGCTCCCGTGCGCCGATGGCGAAGTACGTACTCGTAGCCAACCGTCGAGCGACCGCGGTTGATCAGCACCAGCTCATGCTGGTCTTGGAGGTAGACGGCAACGAGGTCTTCCAGATCCAGCGCGCCCAAGAGCGATTCGATCACCTCCTGCGGCGCCGGCGGATCCGCCACCGCCGCAAGCCCGGCGAGCTGAGCGTACAGCCGCCGCGTGTACCTGACGGCGGCAGCGTTGGCGACCGGGTTGATCGTCTTCGGGCGGTTGAAGTTGCCGACGCGATCAGCGCAACCTCGTCGCGGCCGCGCTGCGAGAGGTGTTCAACGCCGAGGACCAACGACAGGCACGCGAGCGGGTCGGGCAGGTGCTCACGCGGCTGGAGGAGCTCGCGCCGAAGGTGTGCGAGCTGCTCGAACTCGCCGAGGAGGACCTGATCGCGTTCACGCTCCCGGCGACCTTCAGACTGCCCGACCGATCGCGGATCGGGGAATCATCACCCACGCCCTCGCCCGCATCCCAGCCCAAGCCGCGTCGCGCGCGGCACCGGCGGTGTGGACGATCGCCGACCAGTTGCGCGACCGCTACGGCCTCGACGTGCGCGACATCGACCCCGCCGCGCCCCGCGAACAACGACAGCTCGCGCAGCATGCCCCACTCTCCGATCAGGAGCTGCGCGACTACGACCGGCGGTTACGCCGCGACAGCGCCGAGCTCGCGAGCGTTCACGCCACTGCCGGCCCCGAGCAGCAAGCGAAGTTCGAGGAGTGGATGCGAGATCGATGAGCTGCGGAGGCTGATCGCACAAGAGCTCGCTGACCGCGAACGGCAGCCCTCGCCGGACCAGGCGCTGGATCAGCAGCGCTGCGAACTGCAGGACGCGCAGCTGCGCGCCGGCCCGCTTGAGCCAGCGGGCGCGAGCGACCGCTACGACAGCCGCGAGCAGCGCGAACGCCCTCGCCCAACGACTCGCGGCGCTCAACGTCCCGGCCAGCACCGTGGACGCCGTCGTGCTGGCCGACACCGGCCAAGCACAGCCAGCGGAGCTGGCGGCCGCCGTCGCGCGATCGCAACACGCGGCGGCGGGCTCGAGATAGCGGCTCGCCGCCCCGGACGGCGATCGGCGAATCTGCTTCTCGCGCGCGTACGACATCTGTCTGATCTGAACGAAGGCGCGTTCCTGAATCAAATTCCCGGGAGATACGTTTTGCGTTCGCTTGGTGTGAGCTGGCGAGTGACTCTCATCTCGGCGATCCGTTTGATCGCCTGAACGGGGCCGGCGAGCTCGGTTGACCAGATTCGCGCGGTGCCGTCCTGGCTGGCGGTGACGATCTCCTTGCCGTCCGGGCTGAATGCCGCGCTGTAAAGCGGGCCGGCGCCGGGTTCGATGATGACGGTGAGTTGCTCGTAGGTGCTCGTGCTCCAGATTCGCGCGGTGCCGTCCTGGCTGGCGGTCACGATCTCCTTGCCGTCGGGACTGAACGCCGCGCTGTAAAGCTGGCTGCTGTCGGGTTCGGTGAGCACGCCGAGCTGTCGGCCACTGCTGGCGCTCCAGACTTGCGCGGTGCCGTCCTGGCTGGCGGTCACGACCTCCTCGCCGTCAGGGCTGAATGCTGCCCAGGTAGGATAAGTGTTAGGCACGGTGAGCTGTCGGTGGCTGCTGGCGCTCCAAATTCGCGCGGTGCCGTCCTCGCTGGAGGTCACGATCTCCTCGCCGGCCGGACTGAACGCCGCGCTAACGAGCGGGCCGCGGCCAAGCGGGTTCACAGGTTCGGTGAGCACGCCGAGCTGTCGGTGGCTGCTGGCGCTCCAAATTCGCGCGGTGCCGTCCTCGCTGGAGGTCACGATCTCCTTGCCGTCGGGGCTGAACGCCGCGCTGGTAACCGAGGCGCGAGAGGGTTCGGTGAGCACGCCGAGCTGTCGGTGGCTGCTGGCGCTCCAAATTCGTGCGCTACCGTCCCGGCTGGCGGTTACGATCTCCTTGCCGTCGGGCCTGAACGCGGCACTATTGAGCTCGCTGCGGAGGCCTATTGGATCGAAGGTGGGTTCGGTGACCACGGCGAGCTGTTTGTAGGTGTTGGAGCTCCAGATTCGCGCGGTGCCGTCCACGCTGGCGGTTACGATCTCCTTGCCGTCGGGGCTGAACGCCGCGCTGGTAACCCAGGGACTGGTAACCCAGCCCTTGGGTTTGGGTTCGGCGTCCTCAGCTCATGCGCTCATGCGGGGCGAGGGAGCAACCCCCGGGGCGAGGGTGTGGGTGCGCGCTTCGATGACAGTGGTCCGCGCGACGAGATGGCAGCAGAGCGCGTTCCCGACTCCCAAGCACCTCGCCTCCTGGGCGAAGGTGTCCCCCGGTAACGACCAGTCCGCCGGCAAACGCCGCTCGGGCAAGACCGGTAAGGGCAACAAGTGGCTTAGAGCAACCCTGGCCGAGTCCGCGAACGCAGCCGCCCGAACCAACAACTCCTACCTCGCCGCCCAGTACCAACGCCTACGCGGCCGCCGCGGCCACTCCAAGGCGATCACCGCAGCCGGGCACTCGATCCTCACCGCCGCGTGGCACATGCTGCAGACCGGAGAGCTCTACCGCGACCTCGGCGGCGACTACTTCATCCGCCAAAACCCCGACCGGCTCACCAAGCGCCTAGTTCGTCAGCTCCAAGCGCTCGGACACCAGGTCACGCTCGTGCCCAGGGAGGAGCCCGAGAAGCTCCCCGCATGACCCATCGCTAACCAGCTCCCAGCCGCCAGACGCGCACCACTGAGTCGCCGGGCTACACCGCGTCCTAACGGCTCGAGGGCCGGGACGCAGTCGCAGGCGGGGATTTCGTTACAGGCGGCGGGGAGGGGGAGAGCGGTGCCGCTGTGGGCCGCCGCCCGCCGCCCGGCGAGCCCGCGGGCGCGTCCTGCACGGATCGCATCACGTGCCGGCGACACAGACGACACAAAGGGACGACACCACAAGGGGCTGCATGACAACTGACCGGACTGCCGATGGCGCGCTCTCGCCCGAGCTGGAAGCGATCGCCCCCGCCCACGACAGGCTGCACGCGCAGGCCGGCGAGGACCTATCCGCCATCGACCAGACGTCGCGTCGCCCCCCGCCAAGCACTCAGCCGCGACATGCTGCGGCGGGTAACGCGCGCCGCCAATCGCAAGCGCGAAGCCGACAGCGAGTACGAGCAGGCCATCACCCGCGTGGCCGGCTCGGACTCTCCCACCGCGAGATCGCCGCCGCCGCCCAGGTCTCGCACGGCAACCATCCGCGCGACCCCCAACCGCGCCAGCACCATCACAGACAACGGGCGGCAGCAGCCTCCGACAGCACACCGCACGAGATCGCCGCATAGCCACCAACCATCATCGACGAGCCACCGGCGCGCGGCCTCGCGTCCGGCGCCCCCAGCGCCCGGCGCAGCTCCCGCGCACCGATGTCCTCCCAGCAGAACGCTGCGCAGCTCGCAACCGCATCGCCCGCGACGCATCGTCGAGCACATGGCGCCGCGCCGGCTGACGACCTGTCGCCTCCGCCGACGCGGCCCTGGTCACAGAGCTATCGCGAGGGCCTGCGACGGTTGCCGGGGGTCGTGCACCTCCCTTGACCGCGAGACCGAACCGCGAGCTCGCCTAGCCGGCCCGCTTGCCGCAGAACCTCGCCTCGGCACGCACGCCCTCAGGCATCGGCCCGCCACACACTCGCACCACTCAGGCAGCGGGGAGGGAGAGCGGGCAGGCTTTCGCTCCAGCCACTCGCGCGAGGCGGGCCTGCCGGCAGCGCTTCCCGCAATACTCGACCTCCCGGCGCACGCAGACCCTCGGGCAGCGGCCCCTCGCACCAGGCGCAGCCCTTGAGACCAGACCGCTCGTCGACGCGCGACACGTCGGTGTGGACAGCAGCGCCCGCGCGAGCAGCGCGGCGCACGCGCTCGCCTGTCAAGCACTACAGCGTCCGCGCCCGGCCGGGCGACGTCTGCGAGCAGCTCGCGGATCGAGGCCTCGCACGCCTGCCGGTCCGCGTTCGACCACGCCCACTTCGGGTCGCCGGGCCGAGGCGCCTGGGCCGGTGCGCGAACCGCTCGCGCAGCTCACGGCGGTGCGGTCGAGATCGTGGCGAGTCCCGGACGCCAGCCCGACACCTCGCGGCGGCCGAGCGGCCCCAGACCGGCGCGGCGAGCGCAGAGTCGGCCGATCTCGCCTCGGAGCAGCCGCCAGCCGTGGAACTCCGCAACCTGACGGGACTCTTCATCGCCGCCGACGCGGAAGCAGCAGCTTGCCACCGAGACCCGCGAGGCCTCACGGTGTCGCCCGCAAGCTGCTGCTCCGTGCGGGCGATCGGCGGATGCGTTCTTGGCGGCCCGGTTGCGGTTGGGGCCGGGCTTGGCGGGCTGAAAGGCCTCCTCGAGGCCTCGGTGCGGCAGTCTGAACGGCGTTGCCGAGTGCTGTTGCGCTTCGTCCGGCAGGACGCGGTAGCGGTTTGCCTATCGGGCTACGTAATAAGCCGCTGGTTCGGTGCAGCGTGTTACGTGGCCAGGCCTTGTCGTTCGCCCTGGACATTTCCGGCGTCCGGTATTGCAGGATGGGAAACCGGCCCCGGGGGGGGATACTTGAAGCCAACGTTGAAGCCAACGAGATTGTGTGTCCGCGCGAGAGGTTGAGAGATGGCGTTGAACGCCGCCGGCGAGCATCGAACGAGCAGCCCCGAGCTGGCGCTTTTGGCTTCGATCGTGGACTCGTGGGCCGATGCGATCGTTGGCACGACGCTCGATGGTGAGATTACGAGCTGGAATCAGGCGGCGGAGACGATGTGCGGCTACCGCCCCGCGGAGATCATCGGCAGGCCGATTCTTCTGTTGATGGCCGACCGGGGGGAGGAGATCGTGGATGTCCTGGACAGGATCCGGGTGGGCGGGCACTTCGGAACCACCTGGTTGCGGGGGGACGGAACTAGCTTCCCGGTCTCGCTGGCTGTCTCGCCGATCCATGATCGCGACGGCTCTATCATCGGCGCGTCGTCTTTCGCGCGGGATGTCACGCGTGCTCATACGACCGAGGGCCAAACCGCGCTGATGGCGTCGATCGTGAACTCATCCGACGACGCGATCATCTCAGAGACGCTTGGCGGCCAGATCACAAGCTGGAACCAGGCCGCAGAGAAAAGGGTGCAGGTCCCCTGCAGGGACGCAGGCCTGAAGAGTCCGATCGAGACAAAAACGCTGGCTAACGGGTAGTTTTGAGATCAACCTAGCCCCACTTCGGCAACGGGCCACTCGGTTGCAGAACCAGCGACGCAAAGCCAGTGTTGCGGCCTTTCGTAATCTCGCGGCTCGGATTGGCGGACGAAAATCGACGCTAAGGTCCAGCCGCGCCCTCGGATCGCCCGTAGATTCAAGCCGCGGTGTCCCTCTGGGGGACCCGCACCCCAGAGAAAATGTACGGCTCTGCCGCCGGGGAGATGATCGGCAGGCCGATTTCTCTGTTGATGCCCGAGGGTGAGGAGATGGTCGAGATCCTGGGCAAGATCCGGGACGGCGTGCGCGTCGACCATGACCAGACCAGTCGGCTAACACCTCGGTTCCGATGTCCTTGACGGTTTCCCCGAACCTACGATCGGGACGGAGCGGTCGCCCGAGCCGGAGAAAGCTCGTGTGGGGCTACAGGTGGACGAACTCGGTGTGATTGATGACCGCGACCGATACCACCGCCGCTGAGCAGATCTATCGGCAGGCTCTCGCAGCGCTGTCGGAGGGGATCGTCGTACAGAACAAGGACGGCGCGATCACCAGCTGCAACCCTGCGGCCGAGCGGATCCTCGGGCTCAGCGAGGATCAGATGAAGGGTGTCCGATCGACCGATCCGCTTTGGGGGGCGGTTCACGAGGACGGATCTCCGTTTCCCGGCGAGGAGCATCCGGCGATGGTCACGCTTCGTACCGGCACTCCGCAGGAGAACGTGATCATGGGGGTGCACAAGCCGGACGGGTCACTCAGTTGGATCTCGATCAACTCGATGCCGTTCCGTGCCGGCAGCGATGGTGCTGGCGAGGACGCGGTCGTCACGACGTTCACCGACGTTACCGACCGGTTCAGGGTCGAGGTGGCGCTGCGGGCGAGCGAGGAGCGGTTCCGCACGGGCGTCGAGGCGCTGCTCGACGGGTTCGCGATCTGCTCGCCGGTGCGGGACGAGGCCGGCGACATCATTGACTTCCGCTGGGAGTACGCCAACGAGGCGTCATGTCGGCGCAATCGTCTGTCGCGCGAGCAGATGATCGGTCACCGGATCGGTGAGGTGATCCCGGGTTATCCGGCCAGCAAGCTGTTTGAGCAGCATCGCCGGGTCGCTCTGACGGGCGTGGCGGAGACGGTCGGCGAGCTGTGGTTCGAGGGTGAATGGGCCAGCGGCGAGCAGGTGTCAGCCGCCTACGAGGGCAGCGTCGTGCCGCTCGGCGCCAACATCATCATCACCGCGCGCGACATCACCGAGCGCAAGCGGGCGGAGCTCGAGCAGCGACGGTTGGCGACGGTCGTCGAGTCCTCGACGGACGCGATCTTCTCAACGGACCGCGACTGCCTGATCACCACCTGGAATCCCGGTGCCGAGCGCCATTACGGTTACACGGCCGGAGAGATCGTCGGAAAGCACGTCGGCCTGTTGATGCCGTCCGAGCGCGCGGGGGAGGAGCAGGAGATGCTCGATCGGGTCCTCTCCGGCGAGTCTGTGAACCAGTACGAGACCCAGAGGGTCGCGAAGGATGGAACCGCGATCGACGTCGCGATTACCGTGTCACCGATCCGCGGCGCCTCGGGGGAGGTGATCGGCGCCGCGTCGATCGAGAGAGACGTCGGCGAGCAGAAGCGCGCGCGGGAGGAGTTGCGAAAGAGCGAGGCCCTGTTCCGCGGCGGGTTTGAGCATTCGCCGATCGGGATGATGCTGACGAACCTGGACGGCAGGTTCGAACGTGTCAATGGGGCGTTTGCGCGAATGGTCGGCTACGACGATCCGCAGGAGTTGGCGGGCTTCGATTTTGCTTCGCTGACACATCCGGACGACATCTCGGACAACCGCGAGGGGATCCGGGCGATGATTGAGGACGACGCGCCCTACCGGGATGTGAAGCGCTATCTCCGGCGCGATGGCTCAACCGTTTGCGTGATTCTCGGCTCGACGGTCGTCCGCGACGACGATGGCAGCCCGATCGCGTTCTTCACGCAGGTCGAGGACATCACCGAGCGCAAACAGGCGGAAGCCGCCCTACGCGCCAGCGAGGAGCGCTTCCAGGCCGCCGTCGGGTCGATGCTCGACGCGTTCACGATCCTCTCACCGGTCCGCGATGACGAGGGCGGGATCGTCGATTTTTGCTGGGAGTACGTCAACGACGCGTATTGCGAGCTGGTCGGGTTCGATCGCGGCCAGCTCATCGGTCACCGCCTCGGTGAGCTGTTGCCGGGTTTCCCGGCCAGCGAGCGCTTCGCCTTGTACCGCCGGGTGTTGGAGACCGGCGAGCCGTGCCTGACCGTCGATGTCGCCGAACCCGAGGCGTGGGCGGGAGGGCTGGTGGCGAGCCGGGCGCTTGACACGATGATCGTCGCGGCCGGGGAGAACGTCGTGGTCACCGCGCGTGACGTGACCGAGCGGCATCGCCTCGAGGAGCAGCTGCGCGCGAGCGAGGAGCGGTTCCGCGGCGGGTTTGAGCATTCGCCGATCGGGATGACGCTGACCAACCTGGACGGCACGTTGGAGCGGGTCAACGCGGCGTTCGCGCGGATGCTCGGCTACGAGGACCCGCAGGAGCTGGCGGGTGTCAACTTCGTGTCGCTGACGCATCCGGACGATGTGGACGTGAACCTTGACGGGTTCCGGGCGATGCTGGAGCAGGATCGACCGTACACGGCCGAGAAGCGCTACCTGCGCCGTGACGGCGAGGTCGTGACCGTGATCGTCGGATCCACGGCTGTCAGAGACGACGAGGGGCATCCGGTCGCGTTGTTCACCCAGGCGGAGGACATCACCGACCGCAAGCGGGCTGAGCAAGAGCTGACCTTGCAGGCCGAGTTGCTGGATCTGGCGCATGATGCGGTGATCGTGCGTGATCCGGTCGAGAGCCGGGTGAGGTTCTGGAACCGCGAAGCGGAGGCGATCTACGGCTACAGCCGTCAGGAAGCGCTCGGAATGGTCACGCACGAGTTGCTCGCCACTGTTTTCCAGTCCTGGGAATCGGTCGATGATGCTCTGGCCCGAGAGGGTCAGTGGGTCGGTGAGCTGCGCCACACGCGCAAGGACGGAACGCTGATCGTCGTCTCCAGCCGCCAGGCGCTACAGCGCGATGGCGACGGGGAGCCGATCGCGATCATCGAGCTGAACTCCGACATCACCGAGCTCAAACGGGCCGCAGAGTACGCGCGGAGCTTGATCGAGGCGAGCCTCGATCCGCTGGTCACGATCAGCGCGGAGGGCAAGATCACCGATGTGAACGATGCAACGATGAAGGTCACTGGCGTCGAACGTGACGGGTTGCTCGGGACTGATTTCGGCGACTACTTCACCGAGCCCGAGAGGGCGCGCGAGGGATATCAGAGGGTGTTCTCAGAGGGGGCTGTTATCGATTATCCGCTGACGATCCGTCGGCGCGACGGGGTGTTGACCGACGTCCTCTACAACGCGACCGTCTATCGCGACAGCGCCGGCGAGGTGCTGGGAGTGTTCGCCGCCGCCCGCGACGTGACCGAGCGCAGGCGGGCCGAGCAGGAGCTCGCGCACATGAGTGACCTTCTCGAGCGAACGCAGGAGATCAGCAAGACAGGCGGCTGGGAGTACGAGGTCGCGACCAGCCGGCTCACGTGGACAGACGAGGTCTATCGCATCTACGGCGTCGAGCTGGCGTCCGATCCGACCGAGGTCACATCGGCGATCGCGGCCTACGATCCCGAGAGCAGGCCGGTCATCGACGCGGCATTTGGGCGCCTGGTCACAGCGGGTGAGCCCTACGATCTCGAGCTCGGGCTGATCCGCGGCGACGGGCAGCGGATCTGGGTGCGGACCAGCGGCCGGCCGGTGATCGAGGACGGACGCGTCGTGCGCGTCGGTGGCAACATCGTCGACATCACAGACCGCAGGAAGGCGGAGGAGGAGATCCGGAAGCTGAACGCTGAGCTCGAGCAGCGCGTCGCTGACCGCACGGCGGAGCTGGAGCGGGTCAACCGGGAGCTTGAGACGTTCGCGTACTCGGTCTCGCATGACTTGCGCGCGCCGCTGCGGGCGGTGAGCGGGTTCAGCCAGGCGCTGCTGGAGGATTACGCGGAGAAGCTTGGGGAGGAGGGCCGTCACGATCTGGAGCGCGTGAGCGCAGGGGCGCTACGGATGGGTAGCCTGATCGACGCAGTGTTGGAGCTCTCGCGTCTGTCGCGCCGGCGGCTTGTGCGGGTGCACGTCGATCTCAGCGCCTTGGCGAGAGAGGTCGTGGATGAGCTGCGAACCGGCGAGCCGGATCGGCGCGTCGAGGTCGAGATCCAGGACGGGCTGCGTGCCGAGGCGGATCGGGACTTGGTGCGGATCGTGCTTGAGAACCTGCTCGCCAATGCGTTCAAGTTCACTTCCAAGACCGCCGACGCGCGGATTCGGTTCGGGACGGCCGAGCAGGACGCTGTTGCCGTTTATTTCGTCGCCGACAACGGCGCCGGGTTTGACATGGCCCACTCCGAGTGGCTGTTTCTCCCGTTTCATCGGCTTCATCGAGACGACGAGTTTCCCGGCGAGGGGATCGGCTTGGCGACCGTTGTGCGGACGGTGCGCAAGCACGGCGGCGTGATCTGGGCCCAAGGCGCGGTCAACGAAGGCGCGACTTTTTATTTCAGCCTGACTCCAGGCGCCTACCCGCCGGCGTCTGCGGCGACCGGCGAGGACGTCATCCCATCGTGGCAGCCGCCAACAAGAGAGGACAGCCGATGATCAATGATCTGCCGACAGTGCTGCTGGTCGAGGACAACCCCGATGATCGGGAGCTGACGATCCGTTCGTTCAAGCGAGCGAACCTGGCGAACCCGATGCACGTCGCACGCGACGGCCAGGAGGCACTCGACTACCTGTTCGGGACCGAATCACAACCCCCCGAACCCCCGCCCGCGCCACCAGACTGGTGCCCGTCGTGATCCTGACCAGCTCAAGCGAAGACCGCGACCTGACCGCCGGCTATGACCTGGGCGCCAACAGCTATGTCGGCAAACCGATCGCGTTCGACGAATTCGCCCATGCCGTCGCGCAGCTCGGCATCTACTGGCTGATGATCAACCGACTACCCCTAGGAACAGCAGAAACCGACAACACAGGAGGGGAACCCGAAAGGGTGCTGGCGGGCCACCAGCCTGACTGACGTTCGTCAGGCCGGACGAGTGCGACCCCCCGGCTCGGCGCCGCTACGTGTCCTCGCTCGTTGCAGGGCGACGGACAAAGGCATGAGCGAGCCGATTGGCGTGAGAATGGTCGGGTGAGCATGACCGTCCGCGGGCGCTCAAATGCCTGACCGGGCCGCAGTGGGCGCACCGGTTGCCTCGCCGCGCGCGGCGCAGCCTGCTGGGCAATCCGGCGCGCAGCGGACGCTGTCGGTGTTGATCGTCGAGGACTCCGACGATGACGCGACGCTCGAAGCGATCGCGCTCAAGAAGTCGGGGTACGGCGTGCGCTGGCAGCGCGTCGAGGACGCTGCGGAAATGAATGAGGCGCTCGAGGGCGGTTCATGGGACGTCGTGCTTTGCGACCACAGCATGCCGCGTTTTGACTCCTTCGAGGCGCTCGCGGTGCTCCGCGCCAGCGGGCTGGAGATCCCGCTGATCGTCGTCTCCGGCGCGATCGGCGAGGAGGCGGCAGTCAGCGCGATCCGAGCCGGTGCGGCTGACTACGTAAGCAAGGATCGTCTCGGCCGGCTCGGCGCAGTGGTTCGCGCGTGCCTTGACCACGTCGAGGAGCGCCGCGCGCGGGAGGCGGCCGAGCTGGGGATGCGGGAGGCGCAGGAGCGTTTCCGCCGCGCGTTCGATGAGGCGCCGATCGGGATGGCGATGCTCGATCTCGATGGTCGCTTTGTGCAGGTCAATGAGGCGCTGTGCGAGATCACGGGCTACGCGCGCGAGCAGCTCGAGGCGACAAGCCTGGAGGCGATCACCCACCCCGACGACCTCGAAGCCGAGAAACGGGAGATCGCCGGCGTGCTTGCCGGCGAAGCGGCCGGCGATCAGTCGGAGAAGCGCCTCGTTCACGCCGGGCGGAGCCCGGTGTGGGTCGCGATGCACACGACGCTGTTGCGCGACGCCGATGCTCACCCACTCCACCTTCTCGCCCAGATTCACGACATCACCGATCGCAAGCGGGCCGAAAAGGAACTCGCACACATCACTGGCGTGCTCGAGCGCACCCAGGAGATCAGCAAGACGGGCGGCTGGGAGTACGACGTCGCCGCCGGCCAGCTGACCTGGACAGACGAGGTGTACCGCATCTACGGCGTCGAGCGGAGTTCCGATCCGACCGAGATCACGGAGGCGATCGCGGCCTACGATCCCGAGAGCGCGCCGATCATCGAGGCAGCTTTCGAGCGGCTGGTGGCCGACGGCGAGCCGTACGATCTCGAACTCGGTCTGATCCGCGCCGACGGGCAGCGGATCTGGGTGCGCACGATCGGCCAGCCGGTGATCGAGCACGGCCGCGTCGTGCGCGTTGGCGGCTTCATCGCCGACGTCACCGATCGTAACCGCAACGAGCGAGCGCTACGTCAAGCCCGCGAGGAGCTCGAGCTCGCGCAACGAATCGCGGAGCTCGGCTCGTTCTCGACCAACCCCGGGCCCGGGGAGATGGTGTGGTCGGCGGAGATGTTTCGGATCTTCGGTCGCGACCCAGGGGACGGCGTGCCGCGCGCAAACGAGCTCCTCGCCTGCATCTACCCGGAGGATCGCGAGCTCGTGCGGGCCGCATACGACGGTGTGCTCGCCGACGACGCGCGATCCGAGCTTGACTTTCGTATCCGCGTCGGCGACGGCGCCGAGCGGGTCTTGCACCTGATTGTCAGTCGAGACCCGGACCGAAATGGCTTGTGCTCGGGAACGGTGCAGGACGTGACGCGAGTGCGAGCCGTGGAGCGCGAGTTGCGTGAGCAGAGCGCCCGGGCGGAGAGCGCGAGCCGCGCCAAGAGCGAGTTCCTGGCGCGGATGAGCCACGAGCTGCGCACGCCGCTGAACTCGATCATCGGCTTTAGCCAGTTGCTCGAGCTCGAAGGGCTCGATCCCCGTCAGAGCGAGCACGTCGGCTTCGTGTTGAAGGCCGGCGGGCATCTGCTCGAGCTGATCAACGAGGTGCTCGAGCTGGCCAAGATCGAGGCCGGCCCGATGACCATCTCCCCCGAGCCGGTCGCGCTCGCCGACGCGATCCGCGAAGCGCTCGCGCTCGTCGCGCCACTTGCCGCCGAGCGCGACGTCACGCTTGCCAGCAACACCGACGGGCTTGCGCAGGTCGGGCACGTGCGTGGCGATCGCCAGCGCCTCGAGCAGGTGCTGCTCAACGTGCTCACAAACGCGATCAAGTACAACCGTGCCGGCGGGTGCGTCGACGTCTCGTCTGCGGTCACCGAAACCGGTCGCGTGCGGACGACGATCGCCGATACGGGCATCGGGATCGCGCCCGACCAGCTGGGCAAGCTGTTCGAGCCGTTTGAGCGACTCGGCGCCGAGCTCACCCAGATCGAAGGCACCGGCCTCGGCCTAGCGCTCTCAAAGCGGCTGCTCGAAGCGATGGGCGGCACGATCGAGGTCGCCTCGCAACCCGGCACCGGGACCGACGTCACGATCGAGCTCGCCGGCGCGCAGGCGCCCGTCGACGAGCACCAGCCCGGCCCGCACGATCCACAGCCGGCCGACCTCGGCAGCCGAGCGGACAACCGCCAGGTGATCCTCTACATCGAAGACAACCTCTCCAACCTCACGCTCGTGGAACGGATCCTGGAGCGGTATCCCGCCGTCGAGGTGATCCCTGCGATGCAAGCGACGATCGGGCTCGAGCTCGCCCGCCAGCACCGCCCCGACCTGATCGTGCTCGACCTGCACCTCCCCGACATGCCAGGCACCGAGGTCCTCCAGCGCCTCAAAGCACAGCCGCCGACTCGCGAGATCCCCGTCATCGTGCTCACCGCAGACGCTTCAAAAAGCCAGTCAGAGCGCGTCACAGCGCTCGGAGCCACCGACTATGTGACCAAACCGCTGAACGTTTCCAAGTTCCTGGAAATCATCGCCGACAATCTCGGCGAACGGCCCCCACGCGAGCGGTAGCCCCGCAAGGCGCGTGCTCTGGTAGTGCGAATCACGCTTCGACCGTGGTCCTCATGGCCACCGCCCTGACCAATCCGCATGAGGGGCGTTGGACGTCGGGCACCAAATCCTGTTCCGATCCTCGAGCATCCGGCCAGCAGGCAGCGAGGAGTGGCGCCGAGCGTGGCGACGCGAGTCGCGGTTGCTGGCGCGCGTGCTTTCGCGCGGCGTGGCGGCGCGAGATGGCTGAGCTTGAGCCCACGTGAGCGATCGCCAGCGCCCTCCGTAGCTCCTACGGCGCGGTCTACGGCGCGAAGGACCACTCTCCGGCAGCGCGAAGGACCGCCTCACGGCAGCCTGAAGCGCGGCCGATCGCGCTCACAGGGGCAGCGGAGAGGTGGACGCCACCGGGGGCCGTCCAAGGGTCGTACCGCGGCGCGGTCGGAAGTCCGGCAGACACAACGCTGGCGCCGCCGGGGGCCGGACCGGGGGTGTCATGCTCCGACGAAAAAGGCGCTACATCCCGAGGAGGAGAGAGCATGTCCGAGGATCACCGGATCGTCGAGGTCCGGGGTGAGCCGCTGCCCGCCGGCGGCGCTGGTGTACTCGTGCGAGTTCGGCTGTCGGGCTGTCCCAGCCGCCAGTGGTCGCGTGCCGTGAGCGCCCGCTTGGCCAGCGAGCTGGTCGGCCGCGCGGCCGTGGGTCATTTGCGAATGGACGAGCTCGTGCAGGATGACCAGATCGCGCTCGAGGGCGTTGCGGCCAGCGAGGCACCGGCGCTCGCCGACGCCCTCCAACGAGCGGTCGACGCCACAAACCAGGCGCTCGCAGGGGAGCAGAGCCCGACCGCCACCGAGGTGGCGCAGGAGGCAGGCGCGGTTGCCGAGCAGATCGCGGAGCCGCGGTCGGCGCTGAGCGGCGCGCGGGCCGCGGCCTACACCGGCGTGAAGGCGAACGTGTCGCAGTGGTTTGGCTCGCAAGGCGGCCGCCGGTGCAGTTCGATCAGCCGCCCCAGCGGGTGACCGCCACCAATGAGCTCAGGCGCGCTAGGCATCGCGCGCCGCCCGGTCGGGCGAGCGGGGCTCGTGTGAGAGATCAGTAGACCGCGCGCCGCGCCCGGTGGCGCCCGGCCAACGAACCCGATGCCGGCGTTGCTGAACGCGAGCGACATCTGCGTCTAGCTCGACCGGCGACGTCTAGGCAGCCCAGCAGTCGCTCGATGTGCCCCTTCGTGTGAGGGGAGCTCGTTGCTGGTGTTCGGCAATCAGTGGTTGCCTTGCATGCGTGCTCCTGCCGCCGCTGGCTCCGGAGCGCACACTGCCGCGTCGATCTTCGCGTCGACGTCCGAGTTGTTGGACGTGGTTGGACGTACGTGGTCGTCGCGGGGTCTCACCAATGCAGTAGGGCTGCGATCGAGCCGTGCTCGCGCAGCCCGGCGGACTCGTGACAGAACACGACGACGTCGGCCCGCTGGCGGTGTGCGTGCTCGATCGCGTGCTCGACGGCGTCGACCGGTGCGAGCGCCGTTCCGTCGAGCGGGCAGCGCTTCTCGCGCGCGCTCGACAACCGTCCGCAGCGCGGGCACCGCCCGGCGGTGAGCTGCGCGCCGACAGCGACGATCAGCGTCTCGATCCGTCGTTGCCTGAGGCTTGCGAGGACCGCGTCGAGCCCGGCGACCGCCGGGCCGCCGGTTGCGAGCGCGTCCCATAGCCTGCGCAACAGGTTTTGCTCGCGGGCGCGCTGCGCCTGTTCGACCACCGGCGCGACGACCCGCGCGATCTCCGTCGCGCGGGCGCGTTCCAGATCGAGCACGACGTGCACGGTCAGACGGGCGCGAAGATCGGCGTGAAGGCTTGCGCGGATCACCGGCCACAGCTCGTCCGGGGCGACGACCACGAGCTGCTCGAATGCTTGGCGCTGGTTCGCGCGCTGCAGATCATCGGCTGCGCGGCGGACGTGCTCGGCGACCTGTGTGTCGGTGCGACGCTTGAGGGTCTGGGACCAGCCGCGGTGCCGGCGGCCGTCGTGGGCTTCGTCCTCGATCGTCGCGAACTCGACCAGCGCCCGCGGTCCTCCGCGAAACAGCCGCGCCGCACGCCGGCTGAGGACCGCCACGCCCCATTCATCGGCGGTGACCATCGCGACCAGCGGCTCGAGCCACGCGGCCGTGTCGAGCATCGCGGTCGGCTTGACGCGGCCCGGGAGCGCGACCGCCTCGAGCACGCCGGAGGGCGTAGAGAAGATCGCGAGCCCGTGACCGCCGCGTGCGAGCTCCGGCCGGGCACGCAACAGCGCCCGCACGGCCTGCGCGTCGGCGCTGGCGGCGCCGGCGCTCTCAAGCAGCGCGCCCAGCTGGGCGTCGCGCCCTGCCGGTGTCGGCAACCAGCCGTCGCCGAGATCGAGGTACACGCTCAACACCGGCTGGCCGTCGGTCGCGAGTCCGCGAAGACGCCGCAGCGTCCCCAAGCCAACAGCGCTCGCCGACATCAGAGCACCCTCGGTGTGGGGTGCACGATCCAGATCGAGCCCGGAGAGCGTCATGCCCTTCGCCTGGTTCGCGTTCGTGTCGGGCACCGGGTTCTCGTCTCATTCCTCACGCGGGCCGATCGGGGCGCGGGCGGACGCCACGTGCCGATCGCCGCCGGCCAGCCGCACGCGCGCGGGTCAGCCGGCGGCTGGCGCGATCGTGACCGGCTCCTGGTTGACCTTCGCGCGGGCGCAGGATCGTCCTCGACAACGCCCTCGCGGGTCCTGGCCTCGATCTTGCCGTCGTCGAACAGCACCGCAGCCGAGCAGCCATGCGACGTCGCGATCCCGCGAGGTTTGCGGCGCAGCCAGGTCGCTGCTTGGACGGAGAATGCTCACAGGTCCTCTGCCTCATCTGCATCCGTCGATTGGTTGAGCTGCACGCCGACACCGATCAGCACGGCGCTAGCGGACTCACGGCAGGCAGCGGCCCGATCAGCCCCATGCAGTGTTACCGGCACGGCCGTCGGATGCTCGTCGCACGTCCAATCCGACTGTCCGGCGCCCACCAGGCGCCCCCTCAGAGCGACGCTGCTGCTCGACGCCCTCGGCACGCGGAAACCCGTTCTCGCTCACCGCACCCCTGGCTGGCGGTGCGGCCCGCAACGGGGTCGAGCAGCGCGGGCATTGATCGCCGGCCGCCCATAACACCGCTAAGGGGAGGACGGACCGGCACGTAGGGCAGCGAACTCGGGCTCTATCGATCATCCAGACTCCAGGTTTTTCAACTCGACAAGCCGCTCCAGCCACCGGCACATCCGGGGCACGCGCTCGTCATTTCAAGACCGTGTCGGTGTCGGCGCGGTCGATCGCGAGCGGGCCAACACCGACCCGGACGCTAACGCGGCGCGTGGCGCCGTTGCATCCGTAGTTTCCCCGAGGTTGCCGACCCGGTGCTCGATCACTCACAGCCGCGCCAGCCGCCGGCAGGCGACCGACACTCGCCGCCGTGACCCGCCGACGCTGGCACACACACCCACGCCCCGAGGTCCGAGCGCCAACAGGGGCCGCAGCGCAACGATTCGCCCGGCATCGTGGCGAACGGAAGTCGCCGGTCTGCGCCCTGCTACCGTCGCCGGTCGATGAGGTAGGTCGGGCGCGGAGGAACTTGAGACCTTCAGCTATCAGGAGCCCATCCTTACCTTCGGACGCACGACGCAAGCGAGACGAGTCCGATCAGTACAGGCTGCGGCCCGATTCGCCGGCGAAACGTTGAGGTTTCCGGCTGTCGCCCCGCACCTCCCCCACGGGCCCAACGTACGAGGCGGCTAGAGGCGAGACGGTCCTTGGGTTGCAAGCCAACCCGTTGCCCTCACGACCATCGCCTCCGGCAAGGACGGCTAGGAAGCTGGTCTGTCACACGGCTCGACATCGCCGCCGATCGTAGGACGACGCTACCGTGCCGGCGACACGGACCCGAGCGCCGGGGCACTCTCGACAGGTAGGTCAGCCGGCAAGCTGGAGCTTGGCGGCGTTGCGGCATACGGGACGGCGCGCGGCGGAGTTGTAACCAGGGCGAGCAGATCGTCAAAGCGCTCGCTGAGCGGGTGGTGGCCCATGCCATACCACACCCGGATCCGAGCCTGCGGGAAAGCGGTCTTCAGGCCATGACGGTGGTCGACCGGCACGAGCCGGTCGCGGTCACCCCAGACCGCGCACACCGGACCGTCGTAGCCGATCCGCCGGCGGTGAAACGCGTCACGATTGCGGCCGGCGTTCACGACGGCGCGAGTGCCCTCGCGTACGCCACCGACAAGTTGACCGCCGCGGTTGATGACCCGCTCGACGACGTCGCGATCGGGACTGTTGCCGTTGGTGACCAGCGTCCGAAATCCGGCCGTCACGGCAAGCCGGCTCGAGAGCACGCGCGGGAGGGTCGCCTGCAGTACGTTGCGTACGCCCGGGATCCAGGCCGCCTCGGCGAGATGGATCCTGCCAAACCCGGCCGGAGCGAGCAGCACCAGCGAGCTGACCTGAGACGGCAGCAGCTCGGCCAGCGCGACGGCGACCGCACCGCCGAGCGAGTGCCCGACAAGCGCAAAGCGCTCGACGCCGAGCACCGCCAAACCCTCGGCCACGTCGCGTGCGTAGCCGCTGATCGAACCGCGCGGTGACGGGTCGGAGTGCCCAAAGCCCGGGAGGTCAAACGCGATCCCAGGGACCGAGATGCGTTCGCACAAGCGGGTCCACCCTTCGGAGCAGTCGAGCAACCCGTGTAGGGTCACCACCGGATCCCCGACGCCGGGCCAGCGTCGGACGAACAATCGACGTCCGTCAGCCAGCAGCAGCGACTGCACCGAGGCGCCCTCCCGAGCGGCTCGATCCTCTCGAGCCGTTTGTCGAGCGCGACCGTCGGACTCGATTCGGCGCGGTGCAAGGATCGCTGGTGAGGCTCCCATTGACATTGGCGATTTGTATTCGTGCATGGCAGCTCGCACCAGAGGGGTTTGCCCGCGTGAGCTTTGGGCGCTATACGAATCGGGATCTGCGGACCAGTGCTGATCCGACTGCGTAGTTGCTACGAGGTCGGCCCGGTACCGACCGCCGCGGTCGCTGACCACACAGCGAACGGCCGGGTAGGCCAGCCACGTAGCCGGCCTGGTCGACGGCTGGGAGCTAAGACAGGTCAACGGCCACGCTCGCGTGGCGGTGGCGCACGAGGCGCACGACCTCGGCAGGGTCAGTGAGGCGGCGCCCTCGCGTCCGGTGACAAGCACGTCGCGCAACTCGCCGCGGCCGACGCGGTCGCCTTCTGGGCCAACACGACCACGCAGTAGCCGAGGTGCACCAGCTGTTCACAGATCACCCCGGCCCGAAACGGCTTGGCCGTCCCCGGTGGCGCCGCACACCACGACTAGGAACTAGGCGAGGCAGCTAGGAGCAGCGCTCGGCGTTTCGACCTCGTCTCGTAATCGCCGACGTCGGCGAGCTTGACCGCCCGGCTCGTCGACGTGCAGCCATACGTCGCCGCCCCAGCTTGGTCTCAGCCCGGGACCGAATCGCGTGACAGCCCGGTCAGGTTGGGGAGCTCCGCGGCCGGCGGCTACCGCGAGGGCGAGATCCGGCCGACTTTCCTGCCCGGTCGAACGACGGCACGGCTGGTGACCCGCGCGGCGAGCAGCTCACCGGTCGGGCGCAGCGCGTCGTAGGACCACGCGTACAGCCACACGGCGGCGGCCCGCTCGTCATCGCGCTCGCCGCCGGCGCCGTCATTCGCGTCGCGCCGTGACACCGGGCGGCTGTAGACCAGGGTCGGTCGGGGGGCAACGGGGCGCTTCGCGCTCATGCCCACCCTCGACGCTCCCCGGCCATAGCGCGTGCCCGAGGAGAACCGGAGGCCCTGTTAGCCCGCGCCAGGGTCGGCCTCGCAACGACGCCGCGCTCGTCCGCGTTCTCGGCGTCGGTAGGAGACTCGAGACGCTCGGCGTCGATTGCGGCCCAGGTGAGCCGCTCGATCAGCTGGCTCGCGTATTGCCCGTCGTGTAGGTGGCTTGCGACGACACGCTCGCTGAGCGTCACGCGGCCGGTGTCGCCGTCGGACTGGTCGGCTTGAACGATGATCCTAGGCATCTGGTCTTCCTTTCGCGGTCGTGGTCGTCGAGGGTTTGGTCGTTCGCGGTTTGCGTTCGAGAAGCGCCCGGGCGGGAAGCGAACCCGCGCGCGGCTGTCCGGACCGCCACCTCACCCCGGGCGGCGGCGACCCGGGTCTCTGCTTAGCAGGCGATCGGCCGCCTGAGCGCCCACTCGCGGCCAGCGCCTGCGCGCAATCCGGTCGCGAGCAACACGGACCCCGCCGCCGCGCCGCTCAGCAATCCGTTGATCGCGGCGAGCTTGCCGGCGACACCGGACGACGCGGGCGTGTCAATCAATTCCAGCGCGAAGGCGGCCGCGAACGACACCAACAGTCCGATCAACGCGGCCAGCAGAGCGACGCCCGCGAGCGCGAGCAGCAGCAATCCCGCAAGCCAGCTCGCCGGCAACGATGAGCACCACACGCGCCGTGCGATCAAAGCCGCGGTTGACGAACCCCACGACCACGACCTGCACCCCAAGCGCGATCGCGCCGACAGCGATCGTTGGACCAGCGAGGACCAGCGCGTCGACGGCTGCCTACCGGCGCGGGCGCTCGGCAATACCGCACACGGGGCTTTGGGAGGGCTCGATGTAGGTACTTTCGCCATCTCAAACGGCGCTCAAAAATAGCAATTCCGGATCGGATGCCACATCCCGCGCTTTCCGGCATGTGGCGCGTTCAACCATAACCACCGGAGATGGCCGCCGCCGCAACCTCATCGCGACGAGCGCCGTCGGGCTCCGTCCAGCCGCGTCGCAACCTGCAGCGACACCGCCGCCGCGGGCGCTAGCAACGCGACGCAGGTGTCGAGCAACGCTCGAATGACAGTGCAGTCGCCGTGTCGGCTCCTCCCAGGGATGACGCCGAGCCGGTCAGCGACCGTAACACGCGATCAATCGTTCGCGTTGGGCTAGATCGGCTGACCGGAAAGTGGTCGGGCGGGATCGGCGGCGCGAACCCGCCCGAGCCTGGCGGTCCTACTGTGGCCGAGCGCCTACGCCGGCGGCCGTGGTCCGGCGGTCGCCGTCGGCGGTGGAGCCCCGCCGACGCTCCAGAGACCGGCGTGGGCTCGGGCTCGCCGTAGATGACTAGTCCGTAGATGATCCACAGGCTGAGGGCGAAGATCGCGATCGACCAGAGCGGATAGGCCGGGATCGACAGCAGTGCGCCGAGCGCGGCGAGGGCGCCAACGGCGATTGCGAACCACCGCCCGTATGCGCCACCGGCGAACAGCGACACCGACGCGAGGAGCTCGAGGATCCCGAGGATCAGGGTGATCCAGCCCCAAACTTTGAGGCTGGCGAACACGTACTTAGTGTTGTGCACGAAGAAGCTCGAGTTCCCGATCGCGGCAATCCCGTAGATGATGTTCAGCACGCCGCCGATCATCAGCAGCACGGCCGCGAGCATCGCTCGACCTAGTCCTCTAACTTGATCCATCGTCAACTTCTCCTTTCCACCATCGCAGTCGCTGGCACGCACGAGCGGCCGGGAGCTGTCGGCTCGAATGCCCTGAGGTTCGACCATCGCGGGATGACTCCTCCGTGACCCGCGCGCATGAGACTTCGTGTCGGCGGCGAACAGATGGTCGAGCCTGACGGCGAGGTGACGCGCTCGAGTAGCGGGCAGGGCCGGGTCAGATGCCGATGCGGCCGAGGACCTCGCCCGCGTCCTCGCCAGTCAGGCCCGCTCGCTGGAGCGCGTCCGGGCGCGTCGCCGCCACACCGTAGCCAAGCAGACGAGACGGCCGGCCGGGCGAATACACGTGGATCGACCACTCACTGCCTTCGCGGCGGCCGATCACCCTCCGCCCGTCGTACAAAGTGGTCGCGAAATCCCGATCCGTGACGATCGTTGAGCCTACCGCGTACGCATCGGTAGGTGCACGACACGTCGCGCGAGGCCTCGCAGTCTCGCTGCCAAGCTGCTCCTCCGCGTCGGCGGCCAGTGCGGCGATCAAGACTCCCGTCAGGTTTACGGACCTCCACGGCCAACGGCTACTACAAGCCGAGATCCGGCCGACTCTCCTGCCCGTCGAACGACCGCACGGCTAATGACGCGCGCGGCGAGCAGCTCACCGGTCCGGCGCAGCGCGTCGTGTGACCACGCGTACAGCCACAGAGCGGCGTCGCGCTCGCCGTCGGCCGGGTCTGTGGGGGACGAGTCCTGACAGCGAGCGGCGGCGAGCGCGGGTCTTGTCGCGATCGGGCGCTTCGCGCTCATGCCGATTCAGGGCACATGTAAGCCCCGCCGAGCGGCACGAGACCGCCGAACACCACGATGTAGGCGCTCACCGTCGCTCGCGCGCTACGGGATGCTCCGGGCTCGCGACCAGCCCGTGCGCGCCTCGCGCGAAGCGGTCAGCCGTGCGCTGGCCGCGCGTCACGACGTGATCGTATGGCCGGGAGGCGAGCAAAATTCGATGCGCAACCGGCGCGAGCGTGACCAGGCGGTGCTCGCAGGGCGCCACGGTTTCGTGCGCCAGGCGATCCGCTCCGGGGTGCCGATCGTGTCGGTCGCGATGGTCGGCGGCCGACACCTGTTCGTGCTCTCCGAGGGGCGCTTTCTTGCGCGCTGGTCGGTGGCTGGGCAGGCGCTCGCGGGGCGCGACTTTGCCGATCACGCTCTGCGTGCCGTTCGGGATCGCGCTTGAGATCTTGCCGACCCACATCCCACGACCAGCGACGATCCGCACCGAGCTGCTTGGACCCGATCGACATCGACCACGATCCACAACGCGCCAGCGACGCCGAGTACGTCGATCGGATCTAGCGCGAGGTCGAGGCGGCGATCCAGGCCGGGATGAACCGCCTCGCCGCGCGCCGGCGGTTTCCCATCTTCGGCTGAGGCTGCGATCCCGTTGTCCAGAGCGGCCCTCCTCCCCCGCAGGCGACGACGGCCAAAAGGTCGAGCGCAGCGATCCCTGCCTGCGGGCGGGCCGTGCCGTTGTAAGACGGGTTGGCGGCGGGGAAGGGGGAAGGCGTCGCTGCTGGAACTGGGCGCGTCGCAGGATGGCGCGAACGGGGGTCTGGACAGATCCTGCGCAGCCCAGGCGCGGCGCGATCGTGACGTCCTGGACAGCCGCGATCATCTCGTGCCCAGGCGTCGACCACAGGGGAGCTTTATGCCTGGCCGCCAGAGCACCGACACGAGGCTCGCCCCCGAGCTGGAGAGGCTCGCCACCACTGCCGCTGAGCGCCTGCACGCCCAAGCGGATGCCACCGCCGACGATCCCTAACTCCAGCACCGGGTCGCTGAGGCGGCCAGCGCCCCGTCGTGCGCTCGCGCTCCCAAGAGCCGAGAAGCGCCCGTAGCGCGGCCACGTGCCGCTCGCGATCGTAGGGATGCTTGTCGTGCAGCGCTTCCCAGACCTGGTCGCTGAACAGACGACCAAGCATATGCAGGATCTCGTGTCGCTCGTAGCCTGCGTCCAACAGCCGCGCCGCGGTGTCCCACACCTCCGGCGGCGAGTCGTCCAACAGCTGGGCCGCGACGATCTCATGCATCGCGAGATGCAGACGCGGTTTCATTGACCCATCGACGCCCTCGATCTCGCGCCGCCCTTCTTTGAGCGCTTGCTCGAACTCGGGGTGCTCGTGACGGAGCGCGACCGAGCGCACGTCCGGATCGGACAGCTGCTCGAACGTCAGACCAAGCGCGCCAAGCACATCCGGGTCGGCGACAAGGCGCCGCCGCGCGTCCTCGCGATCAGCGCCCCGTTGCGGCGACATTGGCGACATTGTGTCGCACGCTGACCTCGCAACTTCCTACGACACCGCTCGCGTGAGCGGAACCGATCGGCTGCGGGAACCTCGCTTCGCCGTGGCCGCACTGCGCCAGCTGCGCAGGGAGCAGGCGTCGCTGACGCTCTGTCAGTTCGCCAATCCGTTTGGCCTCGCTGATCTGGTTGCGCGCCAGAAACTTGCAGCACGTCGTGCTCCCCCAATGTCGCTGGCAGGCCAACAGCGCCGCCACCGGCCAGCGACGCGCTTCTGGTGGACAATCGAGAATCACCTGTGCGGCTGACAGGTGTCCCGCGCCGATCCGCCGCTTGAGCTGTGCACGTGCGCGTCTGATCTCATTCGCCCGCTCGAGCGCCAGCAGCCGATCGGGCTGGGAGGCGATCGTGGCAGTTGCCGTCATGCGTGTCTCCTAAAGTCTGGTGCGCCCACGCGGACACGTGCGCCGCCGACGTCGCAGCCGGCGTGGTGTGCATCCGGGTCGCCGATCCAATCACATCGCCAGTTACCTTCGTGTGCCGCGTGGTCGACGAGCCCTCTGGCGGGCGGGGATCCTACGCCACGCGACCGATAACGACAAGCTCACATGTACGCATCTGTACGCTACGAGCGCCGGTTTTGGTGCATCGCGACGGTCACACCGGTGCAGGGCTGGCGCGACCGCCGGCCGACTGTAAGCTATTGGGCGGGTTGCGCTGAAAATCGCACCCTCTGCAAACGATGTGATCCTCAAGCGTTTGCTTCTCTCTCCTCTCGCAGCCGGCGGTAGCCAGCCGGGCTACCGCCAGCTGCCGCGACGCTACCACCGGCGTAGCGCGTCGAAGTCGGCAGTCGCCTCGCCACGGCTGTCAACAACTATCCACTACGCACCACGTCCGCCAAGGCCCGGAACTCCGCAAGGCTCGGCACGCAAACCTGCCAGGCGGGCCACGCCAGCCAAGCCGGCCACGCCCGCGAATCGAGCCGCGGGGTCGTCTGTTTTCACCTACGAGCAGGCACTAGCCCTGTCAGAACGAAATCTCCAAGCGCGCGTACTTCATTCACCTCGAGCACGGCGATAGCGACCACGTCGTAACAGGTTGCGCGCGGAACGCGGAACGCGAGCTCGCGACTCCCTCTCTGTCAATCTAACTTGAGACGTTTTCCACAGTAGTAGTTTTTTCTGGAAATCGTGTTGATAACTGGGCGGAGAACAGGAGTCTCAGCGAAACATGACGGAGATAGTGTCGAATGGTGCCGCGCCTGTGGTGCCGGACCCGGAGCTGGTCGAGCAGGCCAAGCGCCGGTCGTTCACCGCGAAGTACAAGCTGGAGATCCTCGCCCGGGCGGACGCGTGCTCGGCGCCGGGGGAGATCGGCGAGCTGCTGCGCCGCGAGGGGCTGTACACCTCGCACTTGACGTACTGGCGCAAGCAGCGCGACGCCGGCGCGCTCAGAGAGCTCGGGCGTCCGCGTGGGCGCAAGCCGGCCGACCGGTCACCCGAGATGGCGTCTTGACGGCCATGCCCCGCCCCGCAGTACCTCCGCTGTCGAACGCCGCTCAGGTCGCCTTGATAGCATATTGCAAGCATGCCCAATGTGTTGGTGAGAGACATCCCAGAAGACGTTCACGCCGCGCTTCAACACCGCGCCGAGCGGCGGGGGCAGTCGCTACAGCAGTACCTCGCGAGCGAACTGAGACGCTTGGCCGAGCGGCCAAGCCTGGGCGACGTGTTGGACCGAATCGAGCGGCGCCGGGGCGGCAGCGTGGGGTTCGCCCAGGCCGCCGATGATCTCGCTGAGGAGCGCGCGCGGGGTTGATCGTCGTCGACGCCTCGGTTCTCGCGAACGCGATCGGCGACGATGGGACCGACGGGAGGCGAGCTCGCAACGAGATCCGAGGCGCCGGCTACATCGCGGCACCGGATCTAGTCGATGTCGAGACCGTCGCCGTGCTGCGTAAGAGATGGCTAGGTGGCACTATCTCCGAGCGGAGATTCGCGATCGCGATCGGCGACCTGGAGGCCATCGATGTCGATCGCTATCCGACCCTTCCACTGATGCGGCGTGCTTACGAGCTCCGCGCGAACGTAACCGCGTACGACGCGACCTACGTTGCGCTCGCTGAGGCTCTCGGGTGCGACTTGCTCACCGGCGACCGACGACTCGCAAGTGCGCCTGGACCTCGATGCGCGATCCGATGCCTGCCGTAAGCGCCGCACTCCGAATCGAGTGTCGTCATCCGACGGCTGGGGAGCACTGTCATTCGACTTTCGCCCTACAGCTGTGTAGATGCGCACTTAGATGTCAGCGGTCTGCGCGCCGGGATGTTAGCGGTCGCGCGGTGCTGTCAGCACGCGGACGGCTCCGGCCCGGTGCGTCGTCGGCCCGGGAAGCCCGCAGGCGCGCGGCTGTCAGTCCACCGTCGTTCTACAAATCCACCCGCGGCGCGTCAGCGAATCCACCCGCCAGGACAATCCCCGACGTCTGGTGTGGCTGGACAGTTCCGATCGGACTGGCGTCTGGATCGGCTCGGGCGAGCGAGACGAGCACGGGACGCGTCTCCAGCGGAACGACGGCGTCGGTCCTGGCGGGACCCCGCACTCCCGACTGTCATTCGACCGTCGCCCTACAGGATGGCGCGCCCCGGGTCTCTCATTCGACCGTCGTTCTACACAGAACAATCCCCGACGCCAGTGTGGCTGGACAGGTTCCGTAACAGTGGTTTGGTCAGAGCGCTCGGACTGGCGCCTCGATCGGCTCGGGCGAGCCAGGCGAGCGCGGGACGGTCTCCAGGGCGGTGCACGTCGGCATCTTGTGCGGGAACGCCGACGACCGGGGGTATGGGATGACGACTGACCGCGCTGCTGATGCTGCGCTGCCGGCTTGAGCTGGAGGCCGTCGCGCGGCCCGCGCCGCCGTCCGGGCACAGGCTGGACAGGGCACAGGCCGGACAGGATGCATCCGTGTAGGAGACGGCGCAGTGCCATGTAGCACGGCGCAGCGCCGTGTAGCAACTGCAAGCGGGCTTCCCGGCGGGCCAGGCCGATGGCGATCGCCGACGCCGAGCGCAGCGGGGGGCTGCGGGCACGACACGCACTGACCGCGGGATGTTGGCTGCGGCACGTCTCGCGCGCAACGCAAGCGAGGCCGGGGCACCGAGTACGAGCAGACGATCACGGGGGGCCCGGTTCGGACTCTCACACCGCAAGATCGCCACCGCCGCGGAGGTCTCGCACGGAACCGTCCGCGCGATCCTCGCCCGCGGCTGCGCGAGCCTGAACGTAACGACCGACAGGCCGTCACGGCGGCGGTCGCAGCGATCGACGCCCAGCGCGTCGCGAGCTGCGCCTGATCGGTCCCGAGTGCCGTGCGCGGCGTGAGAGCGCGAACGGGCGCCGGGCGCGCCTAGCGCGCGGTGCAGGTCCCGGTGCCATGCAGTTCCGAACGGGATGAAAGCCAGCCGGTCAGGTCGTAGCCATCGTGTGACGGCGGCCGATTGGCCAGATCGATCGCGGGTCGCGTGCTGATTCCATCCGCAACCAAGGACGGCGCGCTGCGCTACGCGTCACCCACGAGCGTGCGGCGAAGCTGCTCGCGTGCGGCGCCGCGGCTAGGGCTCCTTCCCGCCCCGCGGCCCGCGCCCGTCCGCAGTGCCGTCGGGCTCGTCCATGGCGCCGCCAGCGATGATCACCGGCCGGTTGCGAGGACTGCCCGCGAATCGCCGTCCGCGGCGATGACGCATGGGACGCGGGATGGGCGCATCTGCTCGCCGGCCACGTCTCGCTCGCGTTCGACCGCGACCAAGCGAGCGGGACGCCGCTGCGCGGATACCCTGCGGACCTGAAGGCACCCGGCAGGCGTGGCGGCGTCATCGAAGCTCCGTCCGTGCGCGCCTTGCCGTACGCGCGCCCGCCGACACCCCGGTGGCTTGGGAGTGGGGCGCTGCACCGCTGATTCCCAGCTGCCCGGTACGCGTCGCCGGCACGCCGGCGCGGCCTTCCCAACGTCTGTTTGTTCCTGGACTGCTGCGCACCACGCTGACGATCCACCTTCAAAGGCACAGCTCGCTTTACGCACGCCTGCGGCCAGTGATGCTCGACGCAGCTGACCGCTACCGTCTGGCGGCGCTCATACGGCGCCCTCGGTAGCCGCTAGCAAAAACAATCCGTACGCGCGCGGTCACGGAGGTTTCCGTTGCTTGAGGATCGGCCCCGCCGCTCGCCTGTCCCGGCGCCAGTTGCGATGCGTCGCTGAGCATGCGCCGCGGTTAGCGGCGGTGCGCGCGCAGCGCGACGACGTCGCAGATGTGCAGCGAGCGTCCGGCTGCGGTCGGCTCGTACGCCAGCGCGCCGCTGCTCATCAACTCGTAGACGCGCAGGCGCGAGGCGTTGAGGATGTCGGCGGCCTGCGCGACGCTGATACGCCCGTCGGGAGGGACGCTGCCGACGAACAGCAGCGCGTTGCGGTCCGGCGCAGCGATCGTCTGGGCGGTCTGCTCGGCGGTGTGCGCGCGCGGCGAGGCGAGCGTGACGGGCATCGAGTCCGTTTCTGAGCGAGGCGGGGTTGCAGTTTCAGTCGTGGCGCTTTCCGCGCGTGTCACGGCACGCGCACCGCTCGCGGACGCTGCCGCGCCAGCTGCTGGGGCGTTCGTCGCTCGTCCGCCTCGGCCAGTGGCAGTTCGATCAGGCTTGATCAGTCGGCCCTCAGCGCTCGCGGCACCGCGCTCTTCCCCGAACGGGTGGGCGAAGCGCTCGCCGGCGCAATCGGGACGGTCTGCGGACATCGTCTAAGCAGTGTAGGCGCGGGTTCCGCAGCGGTTGGTCTGCCAAGCCGCCAGCCGGACACGGCCGGCGGCTGAAGCGCCAGGAGCGCGGTGGCCTCCTAACCCGTGAAGGGACGACTCCCACGCGGGGCTGATCGCCGCTGGAGTGCGGCTGCGCGGAAGGCGAATCGCTAGGGCAGAACCGGCGCACCGGCCGGCAGGACCAGCACCGAGCTGCGGGCGCTGTCCAGCTCAGAGCGGACGTCACCGCCGACCACGACATGACCGGCCGGTGCGCCCGGCTGCGAGCCGACGACGAGCAGGTCCACCGGCTCCGCACGTGACTCACTAAGCGCTGCACCGAGCTTCGCCGCAAGTGCCCCGGCGGTCTCTCGAGCGACATCGTTCGTCGGGCCGGCGAGGGGCACGGCGATCGACCTGATTGCACCATCGAGCTGTGTCCTCAGACCGGCGGCAGCGATCGCAATCGCCACCGAGCCACCATCGAGCAGCTGCTGAGCGGACATGCCGGGCTCAACGTGACCGGGTGCGGTCCGGTAGTCCGAGCCGAACACGACCAGCGACGCTCCCTCGCTGTCCGCCAGCCGCCCCAATCCGGCTCCCGTAGAGACAGCGATCACGACGTGACGGGTGATCTCCGGGTCGCCCAACAAAGCAGCGCCACGCTCCAGACGCTGTTCGGCGTCATGCTGGGCAAGCTCTTCCCGGCGCGGATCGAATTCATGGGCATGGCGCACATAGGCGAGCGCCAACGTGAAACCGGCGCGCCCCAGCATCTTGCCCAGGGCAAGGGCGTCGTCGTCGTTCGGAGTTCCGTCGTAGGAGACGATCAGGTTGGCGCTCATAGGTCAAATAATCCTTTGCGACGCATCGCCGCGCTGGCATCGGCCGGATGGATAGTGATCGCGCCCCACCCACTATCCAAGTGCCGAAAGACGAGGCTTACGACCCCTCGTTTCCCACGGCGACCCAGCATTTCGCCGACTGCATCAGACCGGCGCTCGAGGCGGCCGTGCCCGATCCATAATCCGCGCTCAATAACGGTGACCGCGAGGTAGTCGGCGCCGGCGTCCTCGGCGGCGGGCACGTCGGTGACCGCGGCCACCCTATTGCCGGTGGTCGGGATCGGCGGGATCGTCGCCGACAACGCCGAACAGGTGCTCGGCGCCGGCGCGACGGGTGTGGCGGTGATCTCCGCAGTCAGCCACGCCGACGGCCCGGCCGAGCTGCAGATCGTCAACCAGCGAACCGCGCGTGTGGGCGCGCGACAACGGGCTCGCTGTCTCAGACCGCGGCCGCCTGCGACCCGAGATTCTCCAAGCATGGTGCGACGCTGACCGTCCTTCGAGCGCATGAGCTGGCCTTGCCGCGATCAGCGCTGTCATCGGGCGTCTCGTAGACGGTTTCCTTGCGGACGCCCAGGAGCGGCGTCGGCGGCGCGATCGTCGGACCGCACGCGCGAGCGTATCCGCTGAGGAAACGTTGGGAGAATCCAGCGAACGCTCGCTGCGACGGTCTGAGGGTGGCTGCCGCCGGAGGCGACGCTAGCTTCCGCGCATGCCAGTAACCCATGACCGCGAAACCCAGGCCAAGCTGCGGCTCGCCGCCCGGTCTTATCGCAAGGCGCTGGCCAAGCATGCCGCTCGCCCGTCGGCCACACGTGCCGCCAAGGTCGCGGCCCGCCAAGCCGAGTTGACTGTCCTCCTTGAGAGATCGCACGACGTGGAGGATGTTGCCGCGTAGCCCGTTGACCGACGGCACGCAGTCGGGCAACGTGGTCGCGACCGTGAGCAGAGGAGCAAGAGGCTACCGACCAGCACCGGTGACACGCGACCCGTCGTCGATGCTCGCCGACATCACTCCAAGGAGTTCGCTACGTGCGCTCCGAGGTCACTCCAGGAGGGCTTTACGCGCTGTGGTATCCACGCGCTCGCGGCGCTGCGCGACAGCGACGCAAACATGCTCGCGCCGCCGGTGAGCAGGGTCGGCGGCTGTCAGAAACGAGGGCAGGGAGCGCGTTTGGCGATCCGCCGGCGGAGCTGGTGTTAGGTGAGGGCCAGGTCTTCGGCTTCCTGGTCGGCCAGCCGCTCACGCGCCGTGGCGTCCAGCGGGATGACTTCTGAGCCCTCTGGCCGTGGCACGACCTGGAGGACGGACTCGATGCGTTCGGCAACCGCCGGCACGTGGCTGATGATTGCGATCAGCTGGCCCGCGCGCGCCCGTGCCTCTAGCGCGTCTAGCGCCTCGTCGAGCGTGTTGGGGTCCAGGCTGCCGAAACCCTCGTCCAGGAAAAGGGCGCGGAGCTGCCCGCCGGCGCGGCCCATTAGTTCCACGAGGCCCAGCGCGAGGGCGAGGCTGGCCAGGAAAGTCTCGCCGCCTGAGAGTGTCTCCGGCTTGCGCGCCAGACCCGATCGAGTGTCGATCATTTGGAAGGCGGACGTGAAGCCGAACCGTCCGCCCGTCACTTGGGCCAGCACGCCGGAGGCGAGAATTAGCAGGGCCCGCTGGCGGACCGAGATGACGTGGCCGATGAACCGACCGCGCGTCAGCAGGTCGTGGAGTTCTTGCAGGCCCTGCTCGAAGGTCTGTGGCCTGTCGGTTTAGTGTGTCCAGCACGTCCGCGCCCGCGATCTGGCCGGCGGCGCGATCGTGAGCGTTGTTGGCGGCGAGCCGCTCGGCCTCGAGCTCGCGCAAGCGCCGCTCGAGCGCCGGTGAGTTGGGCGCACCGTGCCGCTCGAGGATCGCGTGGCCCTGTTTGGTGGCCTGCGTTGCCCGTTCGGTCGCGTCTTCTGCCTGCTGGCGCATCGCGGTGGCGTGGCGTTCGGCGCTCGCACCGATTTCTTGGCCCCAGGCCAGCAACTGGGGCAGGGGGGCGCCCGGCCGAGGGGGCTCGGCCAGAGCAGCCACGGCGTCCTCGGCGAGTGCGCGCACGAGGGTGCGCAGAGTTTCGCGTTCGGCCAGGGCGGGTTCGGCTACCTCCGTGCGGGCCCGCTGATCGTGTTCTTCTAGCGCCTTGTGTGCGGATGTCAGTGCCTGGTGGCTGTCGTCGAGCTTGCGCGCGACGGCCTGTGCTTCGCGCCGCGCCTGATAGACGTCGCTGAGCGCCGCCGTCAGCGCCTCGGTCGCTAGCGTCTGTGGCTGAGCCCAGTCGGGCAGATCGGCCAGTCGTCCGGGAAGGCTCTCACGGCGCTGGGCGAGTTCCCGTCGGCGGTGCGCCAGCGCTCGGCTGCGCTCGCTCAGTGTCGCGCCCTGGCGACTGTGGTCATTGAGGAGCGTGGTGTGCGCTTCGCGTGCGGTTTGCTCGCCGCGCCGCGCCTCCTCGGTCGGCCTGCTGTAAGCCCTGGAGCTGCGCGACTGTTGCTGCGCTACGCCGATCGAGTTCCTCCATCGTTGCCTGGGCGTCGAGGTCGCCGAGCGCGAGGGCGTCGATGGCGGTTTGTTGCTTGGTGTGTACGAGGGTGGCAGCGTCGCCCAGCGCGTCCTCGGCTGCGAGCAGCGCGTTTGTGGCTGCCTGCCACGTGCTCTGGAGCGCGGCCGCCTGGCGCTGGGCGTTCGTGGCAGCCTTGCTGGACTGCTCGAGGGCGTTGCGAGCTTCGGTGAGGTCGGCGGCGGGCTTCACGGCGAAGTCTGCCGGCAGCTGCTGCTCGCAGACCGGGCATGGATCGCCGGGTCTGCATCCCTCGGCGAGGTCGGCGACTGCGTGGGCGTGCCGCAGCGCGGTCAGCTCCCGCTCGCATTTGCCTACTCGCTCCTCCGTTTCGCGGACGGCGTGCTCGGCATTCTGGTGTTCCTGGGCGGCCTGGGCGGCACGCAGCTGGGCTGCGTTCACCTCATCGCCGCGGGTGTTGTGCGTGTCGAGCGCCTCGCGAAGACCGATCCGGTGGGCTTCAAGCGTTTCTGCGGCTGTTTGCTTTGAGGCGAGCCGCTCGTGGATTTGCAGCAGCGCCTTGCCTGCTTCCTCGGCGGTGCGGCCCAGCTGTTCGAGCTTGCCGGTTTCCCTTTGGTGGGTGGCGAGGTCGTGGGCGTATGCGTCGTCGTCGGTCTTGAGGGCCGACTCGGCGGTCGCGATGCGTGTCCAGCTCGTCGCGCGCCGCCTCCAGCGCGGTCTGCGCGGCGGCGATCGAAGCCTCGTCGCGGCGCTTTGTGCGCGCCGCCGCCTCGCGTCCGCGGGCGTGCTCGTCGGCGGCCTGAGCGCGCTCGAGGGCCTCGGCGAGCGGTGCGCGCGCGCTTTGCAGCTGATCGCCACGCGCGGCCAGTTCGTGCAGACGCTCGAGCGGCCTGCGGTGAAGCTCGTCGACTCGATCGGCGCTGGGCTTCAGGCGCTCGGCTTCGGCCTGGTGTCGGCGCGCCTGTTCGCGCAGCTCGACGATCCGCTCGACGTCTCTGCCGAGCGCTTCGCACATCGGCTCGACCTTGTCTAGCTGCGCGCGGGCGTGCAGCAGCTCCGCAGCGAGGGTCGTAGAGGAACTTCGCGCGCTGCCGTGAGATTTGTTCGCGGCGGCCTCGCACGGTAGCGAGGACCGTGTCGAGCGCTTCGCGCAGGTCTGTCAGCTCGTCCAGGCCGAAGATGTGCTCCAGGATCTTGGCGCGGTCTGACGGCCGGGCCTTCAGCAGCGCCTCGAAACGCCCCTGGGGCAGCAGCACGCACGAGCAGAAGGAGTGGAAGTCCAGGCCGACGAGCTCCGCGATTCGGGCGTTGACGTTGTCCTCGCCGTCGACCTTGGGCTCGTCGGGATCCGACAGGCACACCAGCCCGAACGACGGTGGCGGGTAGGTGCCGCGGCTGGTGGTGCGAGTGACCTTCCACGTCTTGTCGTCCGCCTCGAATGTCAGCTGCACTGTCATCGTGTTGGCGGTGTCGGCGATCAGCGCCTTGGCGCCGCGTTGGTCCCAGGTGCATCCTCCGTAGAGCGCGTAGGTCATCGCCTCAAGCAGCGAGGACTTCCCGGCACCAGTCGGTCCGATGATCGCCACGAGACCCAGCTCGCTGAAGTCCACGGTGCGCTCTGCGAGGTAGGAACGCACCCCGCGCAGGCGCAGGGTCAACGGCCTCATGCCCCGACCTGCTGGGTGGACGCCGTCGACGCGTCGGTAGCGGCGGGCGGCTCGGGCAGCGCGGCGTCCAGGAGCTCGCTGAGCCCGGCGACGGGTGGCAGCCCACGATCGTCGGTCTCGCCGCTGCGCAACGAGGCGAAGAGATCGCGCACCTGCGCAGCGGGCGCGGTGCGCGGTGCCGACGTTTGCGAGGTAGCCGTCGAGCAGCTCCTCGTAGGTGAGTTCCCGCTCGCCGTGGTCGATGTCGGGTGTCAGGACCTCCAGACGCCGGGAAGCGACGTCCTCGAGCACCTCCGTGATCGTGGCGTCCGGCATCAGTTCGCGGACGATCGCCTGCAGGTTGTCGATCGGGTCATCGCTGATGACGGCGACGCGCACGATCGCCTTGCCCACGTCCGCGGCCGCACGCTCGATCTCGGTCAGACTTCCTCGCAGCTCGCGCAACGGGCGGCCCGCGTCGACGCCCAGCACGTGCGTGCGCGTCACGTTCCCCGGCGCCGCCTCGACCAGCACAAGCGATTTGGCCTCGCCGGCCTCGCCGAAATCCAACGGGATAAGCGAGCCGGCGTAGTGGGTGACAGGCGTCCCGGCAAGCTGCTGAGGGCGGTGGATGTGCCCAAGGCCGATGTAGGACACGCCGGGAAGCACCGCCCGCTCGACGGCGTAGTCGTCGCTGACGTGCACCGCGCGCTCGCTACCGGCCTTGATCGCACCGCTGACATACACGTGCGCGGCGAACACGAGGATGTCGCGCGCCGGATCGTGGCCGTCGGCCAACCCGCCGCCCAGCAGCGCGCAGATCAGCCGCAGGCGCTCGGCGTACACGCCCATGAACCGCTCCGGATCCCCGAACCAGTCGACCTGCCGGTTGGCGTGCACGAACGGCAACGGCGCGATCCGGATACGCTCGCCGCCGCCGGTCTCGATCTGCACGATCCCCCCGTCGGCCGGCTTGCGCCCCTTGGCGATGAACCGCAGCGGCGCGTCGGTCCCTAGCAGGGTGGTGAACACGCCGAACAGCGCCTGGGAGTCGTGGTTGCCGGCCAGCACTACGGTCGGGGCCACGGCCGCGAGCTCGCGCAGCGCCGAAACGGCTAGCTGGACGTGCTCATGGCCAGGACGCGGTCCATCGAACACGTCGCCGGTGTGCAGGATCACGTCGGGACGGTGCTCGCGGGCTGCTGCCACCACAGCCTCCAGGGCGCTGCGATGGTCAGCGAGCCGGTCTACGTTGCCCAGCGCCTTGCCGACGTGCCAATCGGAGGTGTGCAGCAGCGTCGCCATCTACAGCGCGTCGATCGCCGCCTCGGCCGCGCAGCGCTCGCGCTCGGGCACGACGGCGTCGGCCGTGTTGGTCGCATACGGCGGGAACGGGAACCGCACCGGGATCGGCGCGGGCACGATCGGCTGATCGAGGACCATCGTCCCGGGCAAAAATCGCGTCGCGCGCTCGCGCAGCTCCGCAGTCAGAAAGCGGTAATCCGCCGCCTCGCTGGCATCCAGCCGGCCGCAGACCTTCAGGGCTGGCTGGCGCACAACCGGCTCGGCAACGCGCGCGGCCGCCTGCTGGCACCCAACCAACAACACGCCCAGCGAGCGCCCACGCTCGGCGATGTCGATGAACAGGTCCTTCAGCGGGCCGCGCCCCTCACGCGGCGCATACTTGTTGAGCTCGTCGAGCATCACGAACCGCAGCGGCTCGCGCCCACTGCCCTGCTTGGACTCAAACACCTCCCAGACCAGGGCGCCGACCACGAACCGCTGCGCTGAAGCGTGCAGCTGGTGGATGTCGACGACGGTGAGATGCTCGTCCAAGCGCACGCGCTGCACGCCCGTGCGTATCAGGTGCCCGAGCCGAGGACCGAGCGCCAGCACGCGACGCAGGAAGGCCATCACCGTGCCCGTTGCCACTCGCCCCGTCCAGTCGCTGTGCTCGTCGGGATCCTCGAGGCGTGCGATCAGGTAGTCCAGCAGGTCCTCGAAGCTGCGCACCGCAACGCCCTGCCCGGTCGTGCGCTCCGGCGGTCGGTGCTCGACAATCCGCTCGAACGTCCGTGACGGTGTGTGCGGGTCCTCGCACAACACCACCGCCCCGGGCTCCCCGACCAGCGGATAGCAGTGACGCGCCAGCTGGGCCCGCACCACCTGCTCAACGAAGCTCACCTGGCTGGCGTCATCCTCCGTCAGGCAGAACCGCAGCAGACCACCGGAGATGAAATCGGCGGGCGTCCAGCCGTACACCACGACATCGTCGGCCGAACGCGACACGACGTCCGCCACGAGCTGACCGCTGTGACCGGGCTGCGGCGGAACGTAGAACGCCACCGATTGAAACGGCGCCGGGTCGCTCACCCCCAACGCTTGCCACTGCTCTCGCTGCTCCGCGCCGAAGTCGCGGTGGACGCGATCCAGGTGCAACAGATCCTCGCCCTTTACGTTGAACGCGAGCGCGCGGGTGTTGGTGGCCTGCGGACCGAGTAGCTGCCGGCCGCGCGGGGTCTGGAAGATCATGTACAGAGCGAACAGCGCGAACGACGTCTTCGCCGCCACGCCTGAGATTCCCGAAATCGACAGGTGCCCACCCTGCTCTCCATTGATGAACGAGAAGTCCACCGGGACAGGCTGGCCTGATTGGTCCAAGCCCATCGGCAGGCCCCGGCCCCGCATCTCATCCACGAACAGCGCCGCCTCACGCTCGGCACCGAGCGCGCGGCGCACCGCCGCGCCGGGTTCGGGCGCCACCCAGCGCTCCGGCATCGTTCGGAGAACCTGCACATCGACCGCCCGCACCGTCTGACCGGGCATCGTCCGCTCCCGCGCGATGTGGCGCGTGTCGCTCGGCATCTCAGCGCCCTCGATAACGCCGCGCTGCTCGACCACGATCCCGTAGTGGGTCACGTCGCCCGAACCGTCCGGCAAGACGCTGGACGCAGGTGACCAGCTCGTCGAGCTCCACCGCCGCGTCGTCGTCGAGCACGACCGCGAACCGTCGTGTCGTCGCTTGGCTCGCTCCGTCCACGCAACCGATCTCGCGTGCGGCTGCGCCGACCGCCGGTTCGGCACCATTCTGGCCGTCCAGGTCCCGCTGGATATCGCTGTACGGATGATCGTTCGCGCTCATAGTGTCCTCGCGATCAGGGTGGGGTCGCGATCGCCGCCGGCCTCCTGACGGAGGCGGCGACGGCCAGTCGCACGGCGCGCTTAGCCAGCCGAGCAGCACCCAAACGGTGCGTCAGCGTGCGCTCGAGCACCCCGATCGGCTGCAGATTCTGTGGAGCTCGCGGATCACGATGGGCGATCCCCGCGAACCGCGGTAACACGCGGGTAACCGCGTCGGCGGTCGCGGCCGCGGCGCTCAGGCCCTGAGATTGGGGCATCTCGATCCGCACGATGCCGCGCCACGGACTCGCGTTGAGCGCCGGCTCGCAGATCCGCGTGTAGGCCGAGTAACGATCCGAGCCGAGCGCGAACAGCGGCGTGCGCTGCCCGCAGGCGATCTCCGGCACACGCGCGTGCAACGCGGGCTCCAGCAGGACACGCATGTGCGTCTTGATGAAGCCCACCACGGGCAGATCCCGCGAGCGGATGAAGTACAGCGGGCCGTCCGCGATCACCAGCCAGCCCTCGCGCGCAAGTTCCTCGCAGAGCCGGCTCTCGCCCTCGCGCATCCGCTGCTGAAGCTCAGCGCGGGGCGCGTCGAGGTCGGTAGATGCGATCGCCGCCCGCTCCCACGCATAACCGTCGATCGCCGGCAGCTGCGCCGGCTCGCCGCCGCCGAAGATCACAAGCCGCCTCGTCGCGATGCCGTCGATCACCGGCCGACGTCCCGGCTCGCATAGCGCAGCGCCGCGTGCGTGCGCGCCAGCCACGCCACGCACGAGCACACCGCCCGGGCTGCGCCTGTACAGGAGACCCTCGCCCGCGGCGCACGCCGTCCACGAACGCCACGCGCTGCTGACCGCCACCTAGCGGGTTCAAACCGAAGCCCCCGGCCGACAGTGGTTCGGCCAGCTGTGCGCTGCCCTCGGCCGCCTCAGCCTCGTCGATCAGGTACGGAGAGCCATAGGCGGCGTCCCAGTCCTCGTAGTAGAGCGTGTCGATCATCCAGCCAGCCAACGTCGTTCGAACCACTCATCATTACCGCCAGCACCGGACAGACCTCCACCCGGGCTGTAGTTCTCGCTTGGCCGCGGCGCCCTTCTTCGACACCCAAGGCGGAGATCAGTCACGCCGCCCAGCAGGAGGCGATCGCCCGCCGCGAGCGGGAAGCACATGTAACGCAAGCTCATCGACGGGCATCGCGACCGCCTCCGCCTCCGTCGGCCACGGTCGCGGCATCGAGCTCACGAACGCTCCCCGTGCCCCAGCTCTGCGTCGGTGCGACTGAGCCGTCGACGCCGGCTTGCGAGGGCGAGCAGCTCCTCCTCCTGCTGGTGGGCGACGTCGCGGCATAGAGCGCACCAACCCTGAGCGGTGTCTGCTGGATCGGTCGGATTCACGTAGAGGGCGGGGTGCTTGCACCCCGCCCTCTCGCATTGCTCGATGTGCTCGGCGTCGGTCGGGGTAAACGGCGTCCCGCTCGCGAAGAACCGCTGGAGCAGGTCGCTGTTTTCCCGCGCGAGAGTCTCAATAGTCGGCCGCTCCCAGTATTTGATGCGGAACGGGGGCCGGTTGTTGCGCTCGAAGGCGGTGAGGAAGTCCTTGGCGGCGTTGGACAAAAAGCCCGAGACGATGACCAACGCGACGTGTGGTCGCTCCGCCTGCGCCCACGCCAACAAGCCCTGCAAGGCCTCCACTGGCACGGCGCTCGTGTAGTGCTTGCAATCGGCAAACCACGTCTCCACATTGCGTGCGCCGTCGATCTCGATGTGATCGACCTCCGCTGTGATGTCGCGTCCTCGGTCCGCCGGGCTCGCCGGCTTCGGCGTGCCCTTGCGCCAATCGACGTTGTGCACGCCGGGCAGCCCCCGCAGCAGCTGGAAGCAGAATTCCTCAAGTGAAATCGCTGAAGTCCAGGGCGTCCATCAGCGCCCCGAGTCTACGATCGTCGCACGACCCGCCAGATCTCCAGCGCACGCGCCGATCGGGTTCCACAGAAAGTGATCGGGCCCGCACCCAGCGGCGCCGAAGCCTCCCCCCGCGTCGTCAGCCAGGCCCTTCCGGACAGACCGCAGCTCACCACACGGCGGTCAGGACATCAGCGTGAGCACGAGCGTCGCCGCGTCGCAAATCAGGCTGAGGATCCACAGCGCAAAACAGCACCCCGGGTGTCCACGCGTTCGCAAGCTGGCGATCTCCACCGAGCTTCAAGGAACTGCTGCCGTGCGGGTGTCGCCCTATCTGCTTACGCCCTACTGCACGTTCTCGGTGCTGGCGCCAGCGTCGGCCGGCACCTCGGCGCGTGTCGGGCCGGCGAGCTGGTAGCCGCGCGCGGCCTTCGCCACCTCGCCGCTGTTGGCGAGCTTCGACAGCGTCGTGCTGACGCTCGCGCGGCCCAGTCCGGTCGCGGTCGCGACCTCGCCGGCGGTCATCGCGTTGCCGGCCGCGAGCGCCTGAAGCACGGCAGTCTTGGTCGAGCCCGAGGCCGCGCGCGCTACTGTGCGGCCCCGGCGCGCGGCGGACGCGCCAACGGGCGGCTCGCCACGCTCCGCTGAAGTAGTTGTGGTGGCTGCGCTCGCGCGTGGCCGCGCCGGCTTGCGGGAGGCAGGGGCCGAACGGGCGCGAGCGCGGGCACGCTCAGGGGCTGCTGCTGGTGTGTCGCTCGCCGGTGGTGTTGCTGCGCCATCGCGCGAGCCACCCAGGGCGGCGAGCGCGTGGCGGAGCCTCTCGGCCTGGCCGAGCAGCTCGTCGAGGAGGATCTGGATCTGCTGGCGGAGTTCGTCGAGCATGGTCTGGCAGGTCCTTGCACGTTGGCGGGGTGGCTGGTCGCAGCGAGCGCCGGCGAACGGGCGCGGTGCGAGAAGGATTCTGACGCGCGAAGCGGCATGATCGCCGCCACCCCCTCCCCTCCTCCGTGCACCCACACCCGCGCCGGGCCTCGGCCGCGGTGCTCGAAGAACTGATTCTGACAAGGGGCGCTGTAGTCGCTTTACGGCTCGATCAGGTGCTCGAGCGAGCCGCAGCGCACCCCGACGCCTGAGGCACCGGAGCTGCCGCGCGTCGAGGTCGTGCGCCACCGGCCGCAAACCCCCGAGAGCGTTACATTGGCGCGTGCACGGCAAGCGTTACAGCGAGGCCCCCGGAAACGCTGGCCTCACCGACCGCGCTGGAGCGTGTAACGCAGACGATCGTACGCGGACACCTCCGATGGCTGACGATTGTGACTCGGCCGTAGCTGGCGAAAAGCGGCAACGGCCCCCATCGACCATCGCAACGACGCCACTGCGCCTCACGTGCAGGAGCGCTGGCGTCGCTCCTACTCTTGGCGAACAGGTCGGGCGCCGGGGGTACCGCACCGGGCCCACATTCGTGCTGGCACAGGTCTTCGGCGAACTGTCCGTACAGCTTAGCTAGCTATAGCCCCCGGTGAGCGCAAAAATGTGCGAACACCCTATGTGCGACGTGGCCGACGCGTCCGCGCTGATGATCGCCCAGGTGCTGCCGCCAGTGGATGGGTCGTGCGACGCCGGAGTGGGCGATGTTGAGGCCCTCGACGGCCGATCGAGAGCGCCCGCTCGTCGATTAGCCAGAGAGACCTTAATCGGACGGAACGGCAAACGGCACTGAGGCGGACAGGGCGGCGGGCCCTGGGCCGAATACCTGGACCCAGCTTACGACCGATGCGTGATGCTGCCATCAGGCGCGACTATCGCGACGGGAATCCGTCGCTCCTGAGCGCCAGCTAGCGTGTGCCGTGTTCCGGGAGTTCCGCCTGGGAGCGTAGAGAACGCGATCACAAGATCGGGTCGGCTATCGAGCATCTCGATGTTGCGCCGGTGACCAGCGCTTCTGCGGTACCGCCTCCAGTCAGCAGGGTGCGCTTCCACTGGCCAGCCGAGGCTTTCGGCAATGCCCCCGGCAAGGCGGTCCGCGCCCCGTCCGGCTCCGTGAATGATCACTGCTGGTCCACTTGCACAAAGCACACGTTCGATAAGGGCCCCGTCCGTCCACTCGCGCGAGCCGCACACCAGTACGCGGGGTAGGCCTTGTTGGTTGCTGTCCTTCACTCCTGTCGGAACGACGCGCGAACTAGTCATCAGCCTGGTGGTCGGTCGCAGATGTGTGTGCGGGAGAGCAAGCGTGGTCGACGTCCTGGGGGGCTCTCCAAAGTCAGGGCCTGAAGGCCATAAGGCGTCATGAAAGCGATGTGCTCAATGGAGATTGACCATTCTCGTGTTCGGTCAGCGACGATTCCGCTCGTCGATCGCCAGCTTCCGCATCGCATCAAGCCGAGGCCATATACATGGGACGCTCCGCTAGACAGCAGTCGACGCGCAAATGCGTGCATCGTGTAGCCAGAGGTATAGATGTCGTCAATCAGGAGTACCGGCCCGGGCACGCGGGTCGAGACCTCGAAGTCAGTGGGCCGGCGAGTTCGCTTTGCTTTGCAGTCCCGTTCGTGCTGAGCGTCCGCAGGGGGCGAAGCCACGACTTGCACCGAGGGGCTGTACCAACCCCATTCTTTCGCGAGCTCCAGCGATTTCGCGATGACTGGATGTCGCGTTAGCACCGCGACTGCGCTGATGTCGCCGTTATCTAGTTGGCCTCGCCAATGCATCTCGAGATAGGCGCTCAGGATGGCGGCGGGAAGCATTCCTTGCTCTCCGGACCAACGTACCCATTCTTGAGAAGCCCGCTCGCAGCCCGTGGCTTTCCAACCGGCGATTCTTTCGAACAGCGAATCATTGACGCGCGCATGGGCGGCAAACTCGAGACTTCG
>CAWEQQ010000013.1:0-66397 GCA_963811155.1 uncultured Solirubrobacterales bacterium | reverse complement strand
ACGGCGCTCGATGAGGGGGTGGTCTGCACCGCGACCTGCAGGCCGCTGACCGCGCCGGTCGCCGATGTCGCGGTGTTGGGGTTCGCGAGGTTGATGACCGTGACCACCGCCAGCTGGTCGGTGCCCGAGATCCGGTACAGGGGCGAGACGTAATCGGCGATCTCGCGCGCGCCCAGCAGGCCGCCGTCAGACGGGGACCACTGCGACCACGCCACCTTCGGTCCCGCCTTGCTGTTGCCGGCAAGGACCGCGACCGCGACGATGATCGCGCCGATCGCGACGCCGACCAGCATCGCGATCGCAGCCCGGAACTTGTGGGCGTGCGGTGAGGCTCCATGGCGCCCGGCGCGATGCCGGGTCACGCCGACCGCCGCAGGCAGCGGGCGCTGGGCGGCGCTCTCCTCGCTGGCTCTGACGATCTGGGGTGCTCGCTCATCCGCTCGGCCAGGTGCTGTCGTCCATCAGGTCGAGCTCGGGCCGCTTGAGGCCGACGCTGTTGAGCAGGTCGACCGACCTCGTCGCCGTGCATCTCCTTGCGCTCGACGAGCGTGTCGGCGATCCGTTCGATCGGCTCGCGATTGGCGGCCATCAGCGCGTATGCGGTCACGTAGGCCTGGCCGAGGATCTGGGCGGCGGCGGCTCGCTTGCTACGATCGCCGAGCACCGAGCCGAGCGGGTTGTCGTTGAATGCGCCGGCGCCGCTGGCGCGGTTCATGATCGTCGAGCCGATGCGCTCGAGGCGCCTGAGGACGTGCTCGGCCCGCTCGTCGACCTCGAGGCTGCCCTCCGATGTGCAGCGGCTCCGGCCCCATCGCGAACACGCCGACCATCAACGCGGCCGTCTGCGTGGCGTGCTCGACGTCACCGCTGACGCCACGCGAGTTCTCGCCGTAGAACACCTGCTCGGAGGCCATCGCGCCGAGCCCCATGATCAGCCCGCCCATCATGTAGCTGCGGAACTTGTTGAACCGCTCTTCCTTCTCCATGCCCTGGTAGTGGCCGAGCGACCCGCCGCGCTTGCGAATCGAGAGCCGCGTCGAGAGCACGTCCTTCTCGAGGTAGATGTGCCCGGCGACGGCGTGTCCGGCCTCGTGGATCGCGACCGCGCGCGATTCCTCCGGGATGTAGTCGATGTTCTGCGCGGTGCCGGTCTCGACCGTCGTCATCGCCTCGACGATGTCGCGCCACCCGAACTCGCCGCGGCCCTCGGAGTGGGCGATCGTCAACGCCATCGAGCAGCACTGCTCGATCATCGACGGCGAGTAGCCGTTGGTGATCCGCGCGAGCTCGTCGCGGCGGCGCTCGGTGTCGAGGTCGGGCTCGTGGTCGACCTTGCTCAGATAGAGGTCGAAGATGTCGATCCGGTCGTCCTTGGTCGGCGTCCGGAACCAGATGTGGCGCCCCATCCGGCCGGGGCGGATGAGCGCGGGATCGAGCACCGTGATCGGCACGTTGCAGGCGCCGATGAAGTAGACCTGTTCCGGGCGCGGGCGCGGCGGCGCCAGCCGCAGCGAAGCCGAGCCGATCTTGCTCGGCACGACGAACATCGCGTCCAGGAACGTGTTGAAGCGGTTGGTGACGAACTTGCGCATCGCCGGCGGCTCGTCCATCCCGTCCATCACCACCAGCAGCTGGTTGAGCGCCTGGCCGCCATACCCGCCGCCCATCCCGAAGCCCGGGTAGAAGCGCCGGATGCGCTCGCCCGCGCGCTCGACGAACGTCGCGTATCCGGTGCTCGCCGGACTCGGCGCGCTCGCGAACAGTCGCTCGCGCCATGCCTGCGACTCGATCGATCAGATCGCCGGTCGACGTAAGCGAGCCGTAAGGCCCGTGGAACGACACGTCGATGATCGATGCTCGGCGCGGTCATCGACGCGGTCGCCGCGCGAGCGCCTGGCGGCGCATGCCGACTGCGTCGATCTCGTCGATGAACACGATGCACTGGCCGCCCCACTTCTTCGCCAGCTTGCGCGCCTTGCGGGCGAGGAACTGGACCGTGATCGCGTCCATGCCGATGAACATCCCGGCGAACCCCGATCCCGGGATCGTCACGAACGGGCAGTTGAAGTTCGTCGCGATCGCCTTCGAGATCATCGTCTTGCCGGTCCCCGGCGCGCCCAGGAACAGCAGCCCGCGCTCGCGCTTGCCGCCCGCCTGCTCGAACTCCTCGCCCGATTGCCACAGCGTGATCACGCGCGTGATCTCCTCCTTGGCCTCGGCCTGGCCGCGGACGTCGTCGATCTTCACGCCCCAGCTTGCGTCCCCGGGCTCGTAGCCGCGGATCTGGCGGACGGCGAAGAACAGGAACGGGCCGAAGAAGATCGCGAAGTTGACGAAGAACAGCAGCGGCAATTGGATGAAGATCAGCCCGAGCTGCGGAAGGGTGTCGGGCGGGAAGATCTGGCGCAGCCCTTCGAACGGGTGGAAGAACGGGGCGCTGACTCCGGCGAACGAGAAGAACAGCTGGCAGAGCGCGAGCAGGCCAACAGACGATCGCGATGTACACCGGCAGCCGCCGGAACTTCGTCCGCCAGTACCAGTAGCGCCGGCGGGCGACGATGTCGTCCTGCTTGAGGCTCTCGTGCGCGCCGTACAGGCTCGGCGAGGGGATCAGCCGCCGAGTCGACGACTTCGACCAGTCCGCGGAACATCACGACCGCGACCATGGTCACGATCAGCGCCACGGGGAGGCTGAGGTGGTTGCTGTCGAACAGCACCAGGAAGAACGCGGGCGCAGTGATCAGCGCGACGGCGGTCGCGGCACGCGTCAGCCGACGCCATTCATGAGCGAGCGCGGAGGCGTGCTCGTTGATCGGGCCCATGATCCTCGGGCTCTGCTCTGCGTAGGCCATGCGTTTCGACTTGAGGGTACAGGGCCGGACATCCGGCGTGGGCCGGTCTGCGCCGCCACCGGTCCTAAGAGTCCGTGCAGTAATAAGTGATCGGATCGGGGCGGTCGGGGGGCGAGCAGCTGGATGACTCGCGCGCGGCCCGCTGCAGCGAGGCCGGATGCCGAGCGGGCCGCAAGCGCGAGGGTGCCGGCGCGTGCGTGGCAGTAGTGGCGCTACGGCGCGCACGCGCCGGTGCCGCATCCGCGAAGTCATCCCGGCCGCATCCGGACGATCAATTATTTCTACGCGGGCCCTAAAGATTCACCGCCACGTACTTGGTCTCCAGGTACTCCTCGATGCCCTCGGAGCCGCCCTCGCGTCCGAAACCCGGAGTGCTTGATTCCGCCGAACGGAGCGGCCGCGTTGGAAACGACCCCCTGGTTGAGGCCGACCATGCCGGTCTCGAGCCGCTCCACCACCCGCAGCGCCCGCTTCAGGTCGTTGGTGTAGAGGTAAGCGACCAGTCCGTACTCGGTGTCGTTGGCCGCCGCGATCGCCTCATCCTCGTCGGCGAAGCCCTTCACCGGCGCGACCGGACCGAAGATCTCCTCCCGCAGCAGGCTCGCGTTGTCGGGGACGTCGGTCAGGACGGTCGGGTCGAAGAAGTAGCCGGCGCTATCGCGGACGTGCCCACCGACGAGCGCGCGAGCGCCACGCCCGATCGCATCGTCGACGAGCTCGGCGACCTTGGCGCGCTGGTTGTCGTCGATCAGCGGGCCGACCTCGACGCCATCCTCGGTGCCGCGGCCGACCTTCATCGCACCCATCTTCTCAGCGAGCTTCTCGGCGAACTGGCCGGCAACCGGGCCGGCGACGTGGAAGCGATTTGCGGCCGTGCACGCCTCGCCGGCGTTGCGCATCTTCGCGATCAGCGCTCCCTGGACGGCCGCATCGATGTCTGCGTCCTCGAAGATGATGAATGGCGCGTTGCCGCCGAGCTCCATCGAGAGCCGCAACAGGTTCTGCGAGGCCTGCTCCATCAGCTGGCGGCCGACCTCGGTCGAGCCCGTGAACGACAGCTTGCGCAGCCGCGGATCGGCGATCAGCGGCGCCATCGCCTCGCTCGAGGAGGAGGCGGTGATCAGGTTCAGCACGCCACCCGGAAGCCCTGCCTGCTCGAGGATCTTCGCGAGCATCAGCATCGACAGCGGCGTCTGCTTCGCCGGCTTGACGACCATCGTGCAACCGGCGGCGATCGCCGGGCCGATCTTGCGGGTGCCCATTGCGAGCGGGAAGTTCCACGGCGTAATCAGCAGGCACGGGCCGACCGGTTGCTTCATCGTCAACAGGCGTCCCTGGCCGTTGGGCGCGACCGCGTAACGGCCGTCGATCCGCACCGACTGCTCCGCGAACCAGCGCAGGAACTCGGCGCCGTAGGCGATCTCCGCCTTCGACTCCTTGATCGGCTTGCCCATCTCGAGCGTCATCAGCAACGCGAGCTCGTCCGTGCGCGCGGCGATCGCCTCGAACGCGCGGCGCAGGATCTCGCCGCGCTCGCGCGGCGGGTACTGGCTCCAGTCCGGGCCGGCGTCCACCGCCGCCTGCAGTGCCGCCTTCGCGTCATCGGTCGACGCGTCGGCGACTGCGCACAGCGACTCCTCGGTCGCGGGGTCCTCGACGGCCAGGGTTCCCTTGGCGCCGTCGCGCCACTGGCCGCCGATGTACAGCTGCTTGGGGACCTGGTCGACGACGCGTTGCTCTTCTCGGGCGGTAATCGTGGTCATGGCCGGGAACCTACCCCACCCAGCCCGTCCGTCAACTGACGCCGCTGTGTTCTGCGGTTGCGCTTGAACGTCGCGAGCCGACGAGGAGGCCTGGCGGGCCGGTCCCCGCCGGGCCTCCTCCTGTTTTCAGTCCTACGCCGCCGCGCGCAGCGGCGCCGGCTCGAGCGCGACGCTCAGCACCTCGTCGACAGTCATCGCGAAGTGGAACTTCATCGCGTCGCGGACTTCCTGCGGCACGTCGTCGAGGTCGCCGCGGTTGCGCTCGGGCAGCACGACGTCGGTCAGTCCGGCCGCGTGTGCGGCGAGCACCTTCTGCTTGACGCCGCCGATCGGCAGCACCCGCCCTTGCAGCGTCACCTCGCCGGTCATGCCGACGGTGTGGCGCACCGGGTGGCCGGTCAGCAGCGAGGCCAGCGCCGTCACCATCGTGATGCCGGCGCTCGGGCCGTCCTTCGGGATCGCACCCGCGGGAACGTGGACGTGGAACGAGCGCTCCTCGAATGCCGACGGCTCGATCTCGAGCTCGGGAGCGTGGCCGCGGACGTAGGACAGCGCGATCTGCGCCGATTCCTTCATCACGTCGCCGAGCTGGCCGGTAAGCGTCAGCCCGGGCTTGCCGTGCATCGCGGTAGCCTCGACGAACAGCACGTCGCCGCCGGCGCCCGTGACGGCGAGCCCTGTGGCGACGCCCGGGACTGCCGTCCGGATCGCGGACTCCTGGAAGTGGCGCTGGCGTCCGAGTGCGTCGCGAATGGCGTCGAGATCGATCGCGACGGGGGCCTGCGCCGCGCCTGAGGCGATCTTCGTTGCGGTCTTGCGCAGCAGCGTCCCGAGGTCACGTTCGAGCTGGCGCACGCCCGCCTCGTGCGTGTACTCGGTCGTGATCGTCTTCAGCAGCTCATCGGAGATCTCGACCTCCTCGGCTCGCAGGCCGTTGCGCTCGACCTGGCGCGGCCACAGGTAGCCGCGCGCGATCGCGACCTTCTCGGAGGTCGTGTACCCGTCGAACCGGATCACCTCCATGCGGTCCAGCAGCGGGCCGGGAATCGTGTCGGCGACGTTCGCCGTGGCGATGAACAGCACGCCGCTCAGATCGAGCTCGACGTCGAGGTAATGGTCGCGGAAGCTGTGGTTCTGCGCCGGATCAAGCACCTCGAGCAGCGCCGCGCTGGGGTCTCCGCGCCAGTCGGCGCCGACCTTGTCGACCTCGTCGAGCATGATTACTGGATTGATCGTGCCGGCGTCGCGCAGCGCGCGGACCAGGCGCCCAGGCAGCGCGCCGATGTACGTGCGCCGGTGACCGCGGATCTCGGCCTCGTCGCGCACGCCGCCGAGCGACATGCGCACGAACTGCCGGCCCGTAGCGCGGGCGATCGACTCGCCGATCGAGGTCTTACCGGTCCCGGGCGGCCCGATCAGCGTCAGGATCGCGCCCGAGCGCTTGTCCTCGGTGATGCCGCGCTCGACGCGCAGCTTCTTGACCGCGATGTACTCGACGATCCGGTCCTTGACGTCCTCGAGGCCGGCGTGATCTTTGTCGAGCACCTCGCGCGCGTACTGCGGATCGAGGCGCTCATCCGACCGCTTGCTCCACGGCACGGCGATCAGCCAGTCGAGGTAGGTCCGGATCACGCTCGACTCGGCCGTCTGCTCGCCGAGCCGCTCGAGCCGCCCGAGCTCCTTGTCGGCCTGCTCGCGGACGTTGTCGGGCATCCCGGCCGCTTCAATCTTGGTCCGGTACTCGTCGACGACCGAGGCGTCGTCCTCGCCGAGCTCCTTGCGGATCGACTCCATCTGCTTGCGCAGGAAGTAGTCGCGCTGCTGCTTGTCGGCCCCGGACTGGACGTCCTCTCGGATGCGCTTACGCAGCTGGAGTTCCGCCAGCCGCTCACGCTGGTAGGCGAGCGCGAGCTCGAGCCGCTCGGCCACATCGAGCGTCTGCAGCAGCTTGACCTTCTGCTCGTAGCTAAGATCGGGGGCGTAGCCGCTGGTGTCCGCCAGCGCTCCGGGCTCGGTGATGCTGCGAACGAACGCCGCGACCCGGCCATCGTCGCCGCGCAGCTCAAGGATCTCCTCGACCACCGCGCGGTACTCGCGCTCGAGGTTGCGCGTGCGACCGTCGACCGGGACCTCGTCGGGCCGCTCATCGACTTCGACGTGGAGACGCCCGTCGGGCAGCGTTTGGGCCGCTCCTGCGACGCCGCGATGGAGCCCTTGCAGCGCCACGGCGCGGGCGCCGCCGGGAAGACGGACACGGTCGGCGACCTCGGCAACCGTGCCGACGGCGGCGAATTCGTGCTCGTGACGAGGCACGAGCAGGACCCGCTCCTCGGCGCCGACGTCCGCCGCCAGGGTGAATGACATGCCCGGGAAGACCACGGCGTCGTCCAGCGGGATCAGAAGAAGGCGACTCATCAAGTCTTCACTTTCGCTAGTTGCTTATTTGCAATAAGCGAAAGAATAGCATTGTTCGACTGTGATCTAAGTCGGGCTCGCTTAGATCCTCGAGCTGGTCGCGGGGTCGTCGAAGCACACCGGCGTTGGCATATCTGGGATCATGGCCGGTATGTCGATGGCCGAGGCGCAGACCCCGCGGGACGAGCCCGCGCACGACATCCTCGCGGCCGAGGCGTTTGCGGTGCCGGCGCCCGATCCCGAGCTGCACAGGACCGCGCGGGACGAGCGGGCGCATGACATCCTCGCGGCCGAGGCGTTTGCGGTGCCGGCGCCCGATCCCGAGCTGCACAGGACCGCGCGGGACGAGCGGGCGCATGACATCCTCGCGGCCGAGGCGTTTGCGGTGCCGGCGCCCGATCCCGAGCTGCCCAGGACTGCGCGAGACGAGCCCGCGCACGACATCCTCGCGGCCGAGGTGTTTGCGGTGCCGGCGCCGGATCCCGGGCTTCACTACGGTCCCGTGCGGCTGCCCGACGATCCGGCGGGCAGCTCCGAGCCACACGATGTGCTGGCGGCTCAAGAGTTCCCGATGCCGGCCGCGCCGTCCTCGCGCGTCGGCGGAACGATCGTGCTCGGCGCGCGTTCGCAATGGCCTATTAGAGCCGGCGGGGCAGCCGCGGCGCTGCTCGGCGCCTTCGCGCTGCGCCTGGTACGCCGCCGCTGAGATCAGAGCTCGGGTCCTCAGCGCCGGCTGCGGCCCGGCGGCATCAGGTCGGTGATCGTTTCCTCGGCGAGCTCGGCGGCGAACATCACCGTCTCGGTCAGCGTGGGATGCGGGTGGATCGTCAGCCCGATGTCCTCTGCGTCGGAGCCCATCTCGAGGGCGTGTACGGTCTCGGCGATCAGCTCGCCCGCGCCGACGCCGACGATCCCGGCGCCGATCAGGCGCCGCGAGCCTGCCTCGAACAGCAGCTTCGTGAGCCCGTCGTCGCGGGCCAGCGACAGCGCGCGACCTGACGCAGCCCATGGGAAGACGGCCTTCTCGTACTCGATCTCCCGCGCGCGGGCGTCGGCCTCGGTCAGACCCATCCACGCGACCTCGGGATCGGTGTAGGCCACCGACGGGATCGCGCGCGGGTCGAACTCGGCGCCTCTATCGCCCGCGATCACCTCGGCCGCGACCTTGCCCTCGTGCGAGGCCTTGTGAGCCAGCATCGGGCCGCCGACGATGTCACCGATCGCGTAGATCCCGGGGACGTTCGTGCGCAGCTGCTTGTCGACCGCGATGAACCCGGCGTCATCGACGTTGACACCGGCCGCGGCGGCGTCGATCGCGTGGCCGTTGGGCTTGCGGCCGACCGCGACGAGGATCTGGTCGAACACCTTTGAATCGCCGTTCGAGAACTCGACCTTGAGATCGTCGTCCTGCACTATTACCTCCGTGACGGAGGTCTCCAGCATGATCGCCTCGTAGCGCTTCGAGATCCGCTTGTGTAGCGGCGCGACAAGATCGGGGTCGCAGCCCGGGATCAGTTGGGGCAGCAGCTCGACGACGGTCACCTTGGACCCGAGCGCGTCGTACACGGTCGCCATCTCCAGCCCGATGATCCCGCCCCCGATCACGAGCAGCCGCTTGGGGACGTCGCTCGGCGACAGCGCGCCGGTCGAGTCGATGATCCGCGGGTCCTCGGGCAGGAAGGGCAGCGTCGCGGCCCGGGAGCCCGCGGCGACGATGCAGTTCTCAAACGACACCGTGCGGTTGCCGACCGCGACCATGTTCGGTCCCGTGAACCGCGCCGTGCCGTGAATCACCTCGACTTCGCGCCGGCGGGCGAGCCCGTCAAGGCCGCCGGTGAGCTTGCCGACGACCGACTCCTTCCATGACAGCAGCGCCGCGACGTCGATCTTCGGCTGGCCGAAATCGATCCCGTGGGCGGCCATCTCCTGCGCTTCGCCGATCACCTTCGCGGCGTGCAGGAGCGCCTTGGACGGGATGCAGCCGACGTTCAGGCAGACGCCGCCGAGCGTCTCGTAGCGTTCGATGATCGTCGTCTTCAGTCCGAGGTCGGCGGCGCGGAAGGCCGCCGTGTACCCGCCGGGGCCGGAGCCGATCACGAGCACCTGGGCGTCGCGCTCGCCACCGCCGGCTCGGCTGGCAGGCGGCGCCGGCGGCGCGGGAGCGGCGGGCGCCCGCGCTCGCGCCTCGTCGGGCGCCTCGGTGTCGGTCGCGGCCGGGCCGCTGGAGTCGGTGTCGAGCGTCAGCAGCACGCTGCCCTCCGACACGCGGTCGCCGATCGAGACGCGCATCTGCTTGACGACGCCGGCAAACGGCGCCGGCACGTCCATCGTCGCCTTGTCGGACTCGAGCGTGACGAGCGGGTCCTCGACCGACACCTCGTCGCCGGCGGAGACGTGGATCTCGATGATCGGCACGTCCGCGAAGTCGCCGATGTCCGGCACCGGAATGTCGATCACGCTCACAGCAGCGCCCGCATGAAGTCGCTATTTGGCACGGTCACGTCGATCACGCTCACAGCAGCGCCCGCCTCAGATCGCCCAGCACTCTGGCCAGCTGAACGACGAACCGTGCCGCGGCGGCGCCGTCGATCACGCGATGGTCGTACGACAGCGACAGCGGCAGCATCAGCCTCGGCACGAACTCCTTCCCGTTCCAAACGGGTTTAGTCGCCGACCGCGTGGCTCCGAGGATCGCGACCTCGGGCGCGTTGATGATCGGCGTGAAGCTCGTGCCGCCGATCCCGCCGAGGCTCGAGATCGTGAACGACGCGCCGCTCATGTCGGCCGGCATCAGCTTGCCGTCGCGCGCCTTGGTCGATAGCTCGGTCAGCTCGCGCGCGATCTGCAACAGCCCCTTGCGATCCGCGTCCTTGATCACCGGCACCACCAGGCCGCCAGGCGTGTCGGCCGCGAAGCCGATGTTGTAATAGCGCTTGAGCACGAGTTGCTCGCCGTCCAGCGAGGCGTTGACGATCGGGAACGCCTTCAGCGTCGCGACCGAGGCGGCGATCAGGAACGAGACCATCGTCACCTTCACGCCGTCACGCGCGTGCTCCTCGTTGAGCTGCTTGCGCCACGCCTCCAGATCGGTGATGTCGGCGTCGTCGGTGTGGGTGACGTGCGGGATCATGACCCAGTTGCGGGCCAGGTTCGAAGCCGAGATCCGCTGGATCCGCGAGCGCTCGACGCGCTCCACCGGCCCCAACTTCTCGAACTCGATCGACGGCCACGGGAGCAGATCGAGTCCGATCCCGGGGCCGGCCGGCGCCGGCGCGGACGGGGCGGGCGCGGCACCGGGAACGTACTCCTCGACGTCGACCTTCGTGATCCGTCCCTTGCGTCCGGTACCCCGCACGGCCGCCAGATCGATGCCGCGCTCGCGGGCCAGCCGGCGGACCGCCGGGCTGGCGTACACGACCGAGATCAGATCGGTGGCTGTCACGCGGTGCTCGGCAGCGGCGCGTCGGCGTCGATCTCGTAGCGATCGATCGCCTCCTTGACCGTGGCGGCGTCGACCGCCCCGATGTCGGCCAGCTGCTTGAGCGCAGCGACCGTGACGTAGTGGCGGTCGACCTCGAAGAAGCGGCGCAGCGCGCGGCGGAAGTCGCTGCGGCCGAATCCGTCAGTCCCGAGCACGCGATAGGGAACCGGGACCCATTGGCGGATCTGATCGGCGAACGCGCGGATGTAGTCCGTCGCGGCGACGACCGCGCGGCCGCGATCGGCCAGGCAGCGGCTCACGTACGTCTGGCGCTGTTCCTCAAGCGGGTGCAGCATGTTCCAGCGCTCGACCTCGATCCCGTCGCGGCGCAGCTCGGTGAACGAGGTCACGCTCCACACGTCGGCGGCGACGCCGAAATCAGACTCGAGCAACTCCGCGCCGGCCAGCGCCTCGTTGAGGATTGTGCCGGAGCCCAGCAGCTGAATCCGGGGGCCGTCGGTCATGGAGCTCTCACGCAGCAGGTACATACCCCGCAGGATCCCCTCCTGCGCATCCTCGGGCATTGGCGGATGGCGGTAGTTCTCGTTCATCAGCGTCAGGTAGTAGAAGACGTCGTCCTGGTCTTCGAGCATCCGTCGCAGGCCGTCGTGGATGATCACCGCGAGCTCGTAGGAGAACGTCGGGTCGTATGCCCGGCAGCTCGGCACGACCGAGAACAGCACGTGGCTATGGCCGTCCTCGTGCTGGAGCCCCTCGCCGTTAAGCGTCGTGCGGCCCGCGGTGCCGCCGAGCATGAAGCCGCGCGTGCGCGAGTCCGCTGCCGCCCAGACGAGGTCCCCGACCCGCTGGTAGCCGAACATCGAGTAGTAGATGTAGAACGGCACCATCGGCACGCCGTGGGCGCTGTATGAGGTTCCTGCGGCGATGAAGGAGGAGATCGAGCCGGCCTCGGTGATCCCCTCCTCGAGGATCTGCCCGTGCGCATCCTCCTTGTAGAACATCAGCTGCTCGGCGTCCTGCGGCTGGTAGAGCTGACCGAGGGGCGAATATATGCCGATCTGGCGGAACATCCCCTCCATGCCGAACGTGCGCGACTCGTCGGGGACGATCGGGACGAGGTGGCGGCCGAGCTGCTTGTCGCGCAGCAGCGCCGCGAGCACGCGCACGAACGCCATCGTGGTCGAGATCTCGCGCTCGCCGGTGCCCTCGAGCTGTCCCTTGAAGGTGTAGAGGCCCGGCACCTGCAGCCGCTGCGCCTCGCGGCGGCGCGCCGGCAGGCTGCCGCCGAGCGCGGCGCGCCGCTCGCGCAGGTACTGCATCTCGGGTGAGTTCTCGGGTGGCTTGTAGTACTCGGCCTTGCGGACCTGCTCGTCGGTCAGTGGCAGCTCGAAGCGGTCGCGGAAAGCGAACAGCGCCGCCTCGGTCATCTTCTTCGCCTGGTGGGTGATCATCTGGCCCTCGCCCGAGACCCCCATCCCGTAGCCCTTGATCGTCTTGGCGAGGATCACGGTGGGCGCGCCGGCGTGGTTGACCGCCGCGTGGTATGCGGCATAGACCTTCTGCTGGTCGTGGCCGCCGCGATTGAGCAGCCAGATCTCGTCGTCGGACATGTGCGCGACGCGCTCGAGCAGTACCGGGTCCCGGCCGAAGAAGTGCTCGCGCACGTACGCGCCGTCGCGCGACCTGAACGTCTGGTACTCGCCGTCCACACAGCTCTCCATCACCCGTACGAGCCTACCGTCGGTGTCCTGCGCGAGCAGCGGATCCCAGTGCGAACCCCAAATCACCTTGATCACGTTCCAGCCCGCACCGCGGAAGTCGGACTCGAGCTCCTGGATGATCAGGCCGTTGCCGCGTACGGGCCCGTCGAGCCGCTGCAGGTTGCAGTTCACGATCCAGATCAGGTTGTCGAGGCGCTCGCGGCCAGCGAGGCCGATCGCGCCCAGCGACTCGGGCTCGTCCATCTCGCCGTCGCCGAGGAATGCCCAAACCTTGCGCCCCTGGGTGTGCGCGACCCCGCGAGCGTGCAGGTACTTCATGAACCGCGCCTGGTAGATCGAGGTGATGCCGCCGATCCCGAGCGAGACCGTCGGGAACTGCCAGAAGTCGGGCATCAGCCAAGGGTGCGGGTATGAGCTGAGCCCTGCGGGCTTGGAGACCTCCTGGCGGAAGGCATCCAGCTGCTCCTCGGTGAGGCGGCCCTCGAGGTACGCGCGCGCGTAGTTGCCGGGCGAGGAGTGGCCCTGGAAGTAGACGAGGTCACCTCCATGCTCGTCGCTCGGCGCGTGCCAGTAGTGGTTGAAGCCGACCTCGTAAAGCGTCGCGAGCGACTGGAAGCTGGCGATGTGGCCGCCGAGCTCCGAGGAGGTCTTGTTTGCGCGCACGACGATCGCCATCGCGTTCCAGCGCACGATCGACTGCAGCCGCCGCGCGATCGCGGCGTCCTCGGGTAGCTGCGCCTCGTCCTGCGCGGCGATCGTGTTGACGTACGGCGTGTTGAGCGTGGCGATCGGACCGGTGCCGGCCTGCTGCGCGCGCTCCATGACGCGGGTAAGGATCTGGCGGGCGCGGTCGGGCCCGTCGTTGGCGACGACGGCGTCGAGCGCCTCGAGCCATTCGCTCGTCTCGGCGGCGTCGATGTCTGATCCGGCGCCGTTGGAGCTTGAGGTCTTCAGTCGATCCACTATGCCGATCGGTTCGTTGTGTGGGTGACACGTTCCCAAGGCGGACTATACAAACGGCCAAATACCCGGACGGCGGGAGTTCTTCACTCCATTTCGCTACGGTGACGCCGTGGCTCTGCGCGAAGTGGATGGGCCCGCGGGCGCACCGTGGGAGCCGGCGCTGGCCGGCGCGTTCGATCGGCTCGTGGTGCAGTCAGCGCTGCTCGCCGGCAACCCTCTGGGCGACCCGGCGCGCCGCCCGCTGTACGTGTACCGCTCGCCCGGCGCGGCGCGCGGTGGCTCCCGCAAGCGCGTGCCGTCCGTGTACGTGATCCAGGGTTACAGCGGTCAGGTCGATCAGTGGCTGGCGCGGACGGCTTTCGAGCCGACGATCGTGGAGCGCCTCGACGCGATGTTCGCGGCCGGAGAGTGCCCGGACGCGATCGTCGTGTTCGTCGACGCGTGGACGTCGCTGGGGGGTTCGCAGTTCCTCAACTCGACGAGCACGGGCCCGTACATGGATTACCTGTGCGACGAGGTTGTGCCGTTCGTCGACGAGCGCTACTTGACACTGGCCGGTCGCGACCATCGCGGGCTGGCGGGAAAGTCCTCCGGCGGCTACGGCGCGATGGTGGTGCCGATGTTGCGGCCGGACGTGTTCGGCGCGCTCGCCTCGCACGCCGGCGACGCGCTGTTCGAGTGCTGCTACCTGCGCGACTTCCCGGTCATCGCGCGCGAGCTGCGAGACCACTTCGACGGCTCCTACGAGGTGCTCCGCGAACGGCTCGCCGGCGGCGATCGCTTCGACTGGTCACGCTACGGAGCCGCCTTCTCGATGTATGCCTACGCGGCCGCGTACACGCCCGACCCAGACCGGCCCGGCGAGGCGCTGCTTCCGTTCGACGTCTCGACTGGGAGGCTGGTCGACGACCTCTGGGCGCGGTGGCTCGAGCTGGACCCCGTGCGGATGGCGCCCCGCCACGCCGATGCGCTCGCGAGCATGCGCCGCATCTACCTCGACGCCGGCAAGGGCGACGAGTTCTTCCTGGACCTCGGCGCCCAGGCGTTCTCCGCGGAGCTGCGGCAGCTCGGCGTCGAGCATACGCTGGAGCTGTTCGAGGGCAAGCACGGCGGGATCTCCTACCGCTACCCGGGCGCGATCCGAGAGCTTGTGCTGGCGCTCGGCGCGCGCTGATCGCGGCTGTGGCAGCGATCCGGCTTCTCCCGCCGCCGCGGCGCCTGTCCGCGGTTGCGGCGGACGTATGCGGACTGCCAAGCTCAATAGCCCTGTGAGCCGAGGCTGTAACCGGTGCTCGTCCCGCCTGTTCCCTTTGGCTTCGTCGGCTTGTCAGCGGGAGTCGCCGGCTTCTGGGCCGGCGGCGCTGTCACCGCCGGGCTGGGCGTCGCCGTCGTAGTCGCGGGGACCGTCGGCGTCGGCGCCCGCGTCGTCGTCACGGGAGGCGCCGGGGTCGGCGCCGGGGTCGTGGTCACGGGGGCTGCCGCGGTCGTCGCGGGAACCGTCGCCGCGGAGGGGGTGGCGGTTGTTGAGACGGGGACCGCCGGCTTGTGGGCGTGGGCGGCGGGCTTGTGGGCATGGTTCGCCGGCTTGCGGGCGTGGACCCCCAGCTTGCCAGACGCAATCGCCGGCTTGTGGACCTGAGTTGTCGAGGTGTGGGGAGAGCTCGCTTGCGTGGCGTCCTTGCCGCCGCAACCGGCAACGATAACCGCGGCCGCCAGGGTGCTCAGCAGGACCCGCTTCACCGGCGAAGAAAGCGTAACTTGGACGTGGTGATTCGCTGGATAGTACACCGAGTGGCTACAGTGGAGCCCTTAGGGCCCGTTCAGAAATAATTGATCGTCCGCTCGGGCCGCGGCCCGCTCGGCATCCAGCCTCGCCGGAACGGGCCGCGCCCGAGTCGTCCAGCTGGCCGGGATGACTTCGCGGATGCGGCACCGGCGCGTGCGCGCCGTAGCGCCACTACTGCCACGCACGCGCCGGCACCCTCGCGCTTGCGGCCCGCTCGGAATCCGGCCTCGCTGCAGCGGGCCGCGCGCGAGTCATCCAGCTGCTCGCCCCCCGCTCGCCCCGATCCGATCACTTATTCCCGAACGGACCCTTAGTTTAGGCATCTGGTGTGTAGCCTCTTGCTCGGATTGCTCTTGCTCGGATTGCAGGCACGGGCCAGCGGAGCGCGTTGGGGACTTGCACGGGATGATGGCTGATGCACAATCGTGACGAGGTCGCACAACGACGAGGTGAGGAAGAGGGCGCGGGCGCTCGCGCGCTGGAACGTGACCGCGTCGCTGCGGGGCGGGCCGGCACGGCCGGCGCCGGTGGTCCTGCGGACGCAAGTATCGGCGAGAGCACGAGCGAAAGCGTGACGGGGTCCGCTCCGGTCGGGCCTGGGCCGCGCTCACGGTTGGGCTGGGTGTTGACCGTCTGCTGCGTGGCCCAGTTCATGGTGATCCTCGATCTGAGCATCGTCAACGTCGCGCTGCCTTCGATCCAGTCGAGCCTTGGATTCACCCCGCCCGACCTGCAGTGGGTCGTCGACGGGTACGCGATCGCGTTTGCCGGCTTCTTGATGCTCGGTGGTCGCGCGGCCGATCACTTTGGGCAGCGACGAACCTTTGTCGCGGCGCTTGCTGTGTTCGCGCTGGCCTCGCTGGCCGGTGGCACCGCGCAGGGACGTGAAATGCTGATCGCCGCTCGGATCGCGCAGGGCATCGGCGGCGCGTTGATGGCGGCGTCTTCGCTGGCGATCATCACGTCGTCGTTCCCGCCGGGCCCGAGGCTTCATCGCGCGATCGGCATCTGGGCGGCGATGAATGGGGCTGGCGGCGCCGCTGGGGTGCTGTTCGGGGGGATCATCACGCAGGAGCTCAGCTGGCGCTGGGTGCTGCTGATCAATCCTCCGATCGGGATTGCGGCTGCGCTGGTGGCTTACTTTGTCCTGAGCGATCGCCGCAGAGAGCGGGGGGGACCAGGTTTCGACCTCGCCGGCGCGCTGACGTTGACGGTCGGTCAGATGGTGCTCGTGTATGGCGTCGTGAACGCAGGCGTGGACGGCTGGAGCGCGCTTGCCGCGCTTGGCCCGATCATCCTCGGGCTTGCCCTGCTCGCGCTGTTCTGTGTGATCGAGGCGCGCATGGCGGCGGCGGCGCTAGTGCCGTTCAGGGAGTTGACCAAGCCACTGCGGGTCGCCAACACGATCGTGCTGCTGTTCAGCGCCGCGCTGTTCCCGATGTGGTTCGTGAGCTCGCTCTACCTGCAGCAAGTGCTCGGCCTCTCGCCGTTGCACGCCGGCCTCACGTTCCTGCCGATGGCATTGACGATCATGTTGTGCGCGTCGCGCGCGGGCAAGCTCGTGACCCGGTTCGGTGTGCGTTCGGTGCTTGGCGGCGGGCTGATCATGATGACCGTCGGAATGCTGCTGTTCACGAGGATCGAGGCCAGCGGCAGCGCGATCGCCTACGTGATGATTCCCGGGCTGCTCACGGCCGCGGGGATCGGCATGTCGATCGTCCCGTCGACGATCGCCGCCACCCAGGGCGCCAAGCAGGGACAGGCTGGCCTCGCGTCGGGCCTTGTCAACACGTCCCGGCAGGTGGGTGGCGGGCTTGGGCTTGCGTTTCTGATCACGCTTGCGACCCAGTACACGACCCACCTGATCGGCGCGGGCCGAGGGGTTCCGCAGGCGCTGACGGATGGCTTCCGGCTCGCCTACCTGATCGGTGCGGGCTTGGTCGCGGCGGCGGCGGCGGCCACGTTCGCGCTGGTCCCCAAGGTGGCCGCCGCTCCAGGACCGGCAGTGCGACGCAGCCCGATGATGGTCGGCGTTGCGGCCGCGGTCGTGGGCTTCATCGCGATCGACTTCGCAGCCGCAGGCTCTCATGGCGCTCCGATCGGGGCGTACACCACCAGGGGTGCTTACAGCTTCGTCTCGGCGCCGGGTCTTCACCCTCCGAAGGTCCGAGCGGACGACCCGACGGCCAGCGACGAACTGGCGCCGGGTTACATCTTCGTCGCGGCTACGTACAACTTGATCACGCACCCAATGGCCGGCCAGAGCGGACCGCTGATTCTCGACAACCGATTGCAGCCGGTCTGGTTCAGGCCCGTGCCGGAGCGCGTCCTCGCCTCCGACCTCAGCCTGCAAACGTTCAATCGCGAACCGGCTCTCGCTTGGTGGCAGGGCGTGATCACGAACACTGGCGCAACCGAGAGCGGCGAGGACGTCGTCGTCAACCAGCACTACCAGACGGTTGCGACGCTGAGGGGCGCAGACGGCTGGATCATTACCCTCCATTCGCTCGTGATCAGCGGAGACAACGCTTGGGTCACGGCGAACAAGGACATGCCCATGAACCTGTCCAAGTTCGGCGGCGCCTACAACGGCGCGCTGACGGATTCAGCAGTGCAGGAGTACAACCTCAGGACCGGCAAGCTGCTTCGCACCTGGGACGCGCTTGACCACATTCCGCTGAGCGATTCCCACGCCTCGCTGCCAACCAACGGGTTCCCATGGGACGCATACCACGTCAACGCGATCGACCTGCCGGGCAATGGAACCTTCGTCGTCTCGATGCGCAACACCTGGGCTGCCTACGAGGTGAACATCGACACCGGCACGATCGAGTGGACACTCGGCGGCAAACACTCGAGCTTCAAGTTCGGCCGGGGCGCCGAGTTCCAGTGGCAGCACGACGTAGGGGTGTATCCCGGCTCGCCTCTGGTCACCGTGTTCGACGACCACTGCTGCCAAATCACCGGTGGCGGCACATACGTCTCACCAACGGGGCCATCCCGGGGGCTCGTGCTCAAGCTCGACCAGCGCACTCACTCGGCGACGCTCGCCGGCCAGTACACCCATGGCGCCAGCTTCGACGCCGACTACATGGGCAGCATCGAGCCGCTGTCGAACGGCAACGAGCTCGTCGGCTGGGGATCGCAAGCCGAGTTTTCCGAGTACACGACGTCGGGCCAGCTGGTCATGGACGCGCTATTCCCGACGCCGGACCAGAGCTACCGGGCGAGTGTGGAGCAGTGGGTCGGCCTGCCGCTCTACCCACCCGTGGCTGTCGCCCGCCGGAAGGACGGCAAGACGACCGTGTACGCGAGCTGGAACGGCGCAACCCAAGTCGTCTCCTGGAAGGTCCTGGCCGGACCCTCCGCCAGCCGGCTGGCGCTCGTGGCGACCGCCGCCAAGGCCGGGTTCGAGACGGCGACCCCCGTGCCGCAGATGGACACGACCTTCAAGGTCGAGGCGCTCAATGCCACCGGCCGGGTGATCGGGACGTCCCGGCCATTCGCGGTGGCCGGGTAGGATCGTTGCGGTCGCGCTGATCCTGCTAGTGGTGCATCCGCCAAGTTCGTTGATGGGCTGGCGAGCGAAAATCGAGCCCTGGCAAGGACGCAGGACCGAAGGTGTAGTGGGGCTACATTGAGGTCCGAGGACGCAGCCAGGCGAGGATTTGCAGCCGCCAGACCGCAACGAACTTGCGGGATGCACCACTAGTGGTGCAGACGGTCCGACCGCGCGGCACAGTCACGGGATCCGGATGTCCCGGTGCTCGCTCGCGATGCGCCGCTCGTCCTCGGTCAGGTCTGATTGCCTGACCGGGGTGACGAGGGACCAGTGCTTACCGACAGGGCAACGCTGAAACCTCCACCAGCCCAACCGAAGCGACTTCAGGGAACCTCCCGGAACCCAGATCGTCGTGAACAGGTGACCGTGCCGACACCGGACCACGACATTGCCACCCAACCGGTACCCACGGAGCCAAAGCACGGCTATCTCAGCGCAGATCGCGACGACGACGATCGGGATGAGTCGGTGATGACGGCCGTCGCGTGCGCGGCCAGCACCGCCGCGATCGTGCCTGGACCTGAACGAACCCGACATGGCAGTCCTTTCCTCGCGACCGAGGCAGGTCTTGATTCTTCCATCAGTAAAGTTACCACAAATGGTAATGGTTTCAGTGTCGGCATGCGAGTGTGAGATATGCCGTCGTTCCGAGTGATGAGTGAGTCTCGCCCGGGTTGTACCCCTTCACTTAGGGCCCGTTCAAGAATTATTGGCGGTTTTGACGGCGTCTGGACGCGCCTGGCGCCACCGGCTCGTCCTCAAATACTCCCGGTATGATCGGGCCGAGCCGGCGGCGCCAGACACGCCCAGCCACTCGTCAAATCCCGTCACTAATTCTTGAACGGGCCCTTGGCGGCGCATTAGCGTGGGGTGATCGGTCAGATCGCGCGCGACGCGCGCGACAAAGTAGACGGCCAGCTCAGAACGCTAAAGGTGCTCATGACGATCGCTGTGCAGAGCCGGCGCCTCGGGCAGTCCGACGACAACAAGGCGACCGTCGGAAGTCTCGAGCACCTCGATCGGGACGCCGCCGTAGAGGCCGCTCAGCGTCGCCGCGGTGATCACCTCACGGGGCGTGCCGACAGCCGCGCGCCCGGCCCCGAAGTACACGACGCGCTGCACGCTCGACGGTGAGTACCACTGGTGCGGATTATCACCCTCCTTGAGCCCGAGCAGATCCCCGACATTCAGCACCACCCGTGAGCTCGACGCGTTGGCGGCGAGCAGCTGCGAGGCCCACCGGTCATACCCAATCCCATTGACGATCGCCATCCGCGAGCGCGCCAGCGTGACCCCATCCGACGCGGTCGGCTCATACGAGTGCGGATCGGTGTTCGGGTTGACGATGATGCTGCTCACCGCGACCTTGTCCCCCCCAGCTGGCTCGCGATGCTGCCCCAGAAGTTCTCCGCAGCAACGACCTGCAACCTGCCCGCCGGCGCGTCGCCTGACGAAGCCGCCGATCCGCCACACCCCGCCAGCAGACCCACTGCCGCAACCAGCACCGGCACCACACGCAACGATGATCGCAACACCAAGCTCTCCTCAGGACGCGAACGGGTCGATCAGAGCGAGCCGCGTAACGCTCGCGCTCCAAACGATACCATAGGAATAGGAGTGAGTCTTGGTCCTAGCAAACGGCTGCTCCTCTGCGTCCTCCGAGCAGATCGCCGCGTCCGCCCACGAGCTGGCGGGCAACGCCGAACCACTCAACCAGCCGAGCGCATAGCCCCGGAGGGCGGCGCGGACGCAATGATGCTCCAAGCGCGCAAAACGCGAACGGACGCAGTCCGCGCGCTCGCGAGGCTTGCTGCATTCGTACAGGGGGCCAGCGCAAGCTCAAAAGCGGGCGGTCGGCGCCGACCATTAATGAGTGCTCACTGTCAGCTTTCATGCGCAGGGTCGCGAGCGGCTCGCGTTCTGGCTCTCGAACGCCGGCGCGGTCAGGGTGCTGCGCGGCGACCCGCGCTGGTTTGACTTCGAACTGGTCCTGACCGCGCCCGACGGGCGGTTGGTCGATCGCGCCGATCCGCTGAGGTGGGCGCTCGCGCTGCAGCGCGCGTATGCGAACACGCCGCTGACGGTCACCCTGGCTGTGACGACCGAGCAGCGCCCAGGACCAGCGTCCGACAGAGGGGGGCCGCCGGCGTTCGACGCGAACCACGCGCCATTGTTCGACGCCGCTGAGCGGAAGTCAGAGCCGTCCGCCAGGCGCAGGTTCGGGCGGGCGCTCGGCGCGGGGGTTGTCTCCCTGCTGGCGGTGCTTGCCGCCAGCCTGGCCTTCGCCGCGGGGGGCATCGCCCCCACCGACGCCCGCAGCGCGACCGTCACGCCTACTTCTGCGAAGGGTTCAGGCTTCTGGCAGGCGGCTCATCGGGACGCCGCAGTACCGACGGCGCCGAGCGCGCCGCGGTCGCCGTTTGCGAACGCGGCGGCGCAGGGCATGGCGGAGCTGGCCGGACTCTCAGAGGACTCAAGCACGGTCAACTGGGATCAGGCCACCGGGCTGTGGGGGGCGCACAGTTCCTGGGGCGGCGCGCAGTCGCCGGCGTGGTGGCAGTCGGCGCTCGCGACCTGGGCGCTGGTGCGGTACCTGCAGGCCACGCACAGCAGCGACCCGCGCTACCAGCACGTGCTCGATGAGACTTTCAATCTGGGCGTTTCAAAGCCCGGCACCCACATGCCCCTGAACTTCGCCAACCAGTTCATGGACGACACCGGCTGGTGGGCGCTGGCGTGGCTCGCTGCGGCCCGCTACGAGCTCGCCGTCCGCCACGACGACTCAGACGCGGCCCGATTCCTCGCGGTCTCAGAATGGGACGCGGAGTACATCGCGCGCCAGCCTCGCAGCTGCGGCGGCATCGTATGGAAGCTCGGCACCCGGCCGGACACGATCGCAAGCGCCGAGTACATCGCGCTAACCGCGCAGCTCTACAGCGCGCGCGACGCGCCCGGCATCTGGCACGACGACACGAAGGCTTCGATGTGGCTGACCGACGCCGACTGGGCGCTTGACTGGCTCGAGCAGAGCGGGCTTGTGAACATGCGGGCGGGGACCGTGCTCGACACGTTGGGCGGTGACTGCGAGGCGCAAGGCGCGCCGTTGACCTATACCGAGGGCGAGGTCGCAGACGCGCTCATCCAGCTGGGCTCTGCAACCCGCGAGAACTCCTACTTCCGCCAGGCCCGCGCCTTCCTCAACTACACGATGGGCCCAGAGAGCGGGATGACGTCCTCGGGCGGCGTGCTGCAGGAGGGGTGCGAGACTGGCTCTGAGGGCTGCCAGGGCACCGGCGAGTTCAATACCGCCTCGTTCAAGGGGATCTTCGTGCAGGCCGTCTCAGACTACGACCAGGCGAGCGCCAGCAACGCTTACCGCGCCTACCTGCAGGCGCAGGCGAGGGCGATCCTTCAAAACAGCGTCTCCGACGGCCAGGGCACGCCGGCGCGGTGCGATTCGCCGCACGACTGCCAGTTCGGCTTCTACTGGTCCGCTGCGGTCAACCCGTCTTCGGCGCCGGTGGGCGTCAGCCTCGCCACCCAGACGTCGGCGCTCGACGCGCTGACCGCCGCTCTGAACGCGTGACCACGCGCTGGCCACCGGACCCGCTGCTGGAGGCCCTGCTGCTCGCCGCGGGTTGCGCGCTTCCCGGGCGCGTGCCACGCGGCTTGCTCGCCCATCTCGCCCATCTCGCGCAGCGATCCGCCGCCGGCGCGACCGTCGCCTGGCTCGAGCGTGTCCCCGATCTCGGTCTGCGCCGCGGCCAGCACAGGAACGCACGCAAGCACCAGCGCGACGGCGAGGAGATGGGCGACGTAGGCGGTGGGGCTGCTTCCGAGTGATTCGCCGAACGCGAGCAGGCCGCAGCACAGCGCCACGAGCGCCGCGAGGCAGTTCATCAGCGAGATCCCGGTGATCGCGCTCCCGGCGCGCAGCGCGGCTTGGAAGGCGAGAAACCCGAGGAACGTGCCGAGCAGCGCGAGCACCGTCCACACCGAGACGAGCGCGCCCGGGCCGTGCGCTGTCCAGCCCTGCGAGACGGCCTTGATCGCGGCGTCGGCGACACCGTAGAAGAGCCCGGCGGCGATCGCCCGCAGCGCCGCCGGGCGTGTCAGTCCCAGCGGGATCGCAACCGCGAGCGCGACGATCACCAATCCGGCCAGGCGCGCACCTTGAGGTGGTCGCTCGCGTGCGATAGGCCGATCGGCAACGTCGCCAGCCCGCCCGCGACGAGCAGCACCGCGAGCTGCTGGCGGCGGGAAACGCGGTAGCCGAACAGGCCCGCGGCGAGCGGAACCGACAGGGCCAGCCCACCCGCGGCAAACGACTGCACCAACGACAGCGGCGCGAGCGAGACCGCGACGATCTGCGCGGCGAACCCGACCCAGCCCAGCGCCTGGCCGCCGAGCCACGCGCGGCTGCGGATCGTTGCCCGCAACAGCGCACGGGGCCCGCCGCCGGCCGACGTGATCGCGCTCAGGCCGCGATGCTGAAGCAGAAAGCCGAGGTTGATCGCCGCGGCCGACACAAGCGCAAGCAGCAGTCCGCCAACGAGCCGGCCGCCAGACGCGCCGCCGGCGCTGTCCGCGATCGTCAAGTCCCCGGGCGCAGCGGCGCGCGACGAGCGGGCGCGAGGCCAGCCGCCGCTCGCCGGTGGAGGCGAGCGGCGACCGAGATCGGCGCGAGGTCAGCCGCCGCTCGCCGGTGGAGGCGAGCTGATCGAGCGCGCGGATGGTGACGAGCGGGGCGGACGCGCCGGTGGACTGGTCTGCGCGCTCGCGGAGGGTATCCGGGGCCGTTGCGAGCGACCGAGCGGCTGCCGCACGTCGCGGCCCGCGAGGATCAGCATCCGGTTCAGGTGGCCGTACCACAGTTGCCAATCGTGGCCGCCCGGGTAGATCGCATACGAGATCTGCGCCCCGTTTGACTCCAGCGCCGTGGCCATCGCCACGATCTGGCGGCGCGGCGGAGTCTGCGCGGCCGACGAACATGAACACCCGCAGCGGGAACGCCGCCAGCTGGCGGCGGAGTCCGCGCACGTACTCGATCGGGCTGTTGTACGCGAGCGTCGGCGCTCGTCGCGTTTGCGAACACGCCGGTGCGGGTCTGGGTGAAGTAACCCGACCACACCTGCACCGAACCGAATGCGTTGAGGTGGTGCAGGGCGATGTTGATCGCTCCGTACCCGCCTGCGGAGAACCCGCCGATCACGCGGGCCTGGCGATCGGGAATCGCAGCGAAGCGCCGATCGACGTCTGCACGACATCGAGCACGTAGCTCTCGAATTGCGCCGGACGGCGTGTTCGCCCACTCGGAGTCAGAGAGTGTGCTCCCGCTGATGCGCCCGTCCGGGAAACACCAGGATCATCGGCGGCACCTGGCGCTGGCTGATCCTGTTGTCAAGCCGGATGTCCATGTTGGCGATATCGATGTACACCTGCGGCCGGCCCGGCATGCCGTGCAGCAGATAGAACACCGGATAGCGCCGCGACGGGTCATAGCCCGGCGGCAGGTACACCAGATAGTCGGCCGAGCGCCGCAGCGACCGCGAGTAGAAGTTGACGCTCAGCAAGCGGCCCTCGCCCGCCCGCGGGAGCCTCGCACAGTGACGAAAGCCGCGATGCTGGTAATAGGCCTCCCAGTAGCTGCCGTACCGGCCAGCCCGACGAGGACGAACGCCCACGCCAGCAGCCCAAGCAGCGGCCGCCAGACACCCAGACGCCTGATCGTGCGCGCAGGGAGCCCCGGCTACGCGGCTGCATGGCCCGACGAGAGGCCCGCCATCGGCGCGAGCCGGGTGCGCGCCGCGCGCGCAGACCGCGGCTGGCGTTGCGGAAGGTGACCCTCGGCCTGAAGCACGCGCAGCGTGGTCGCGCGACAAGCCCCGCGCGTGACTCGTAGACGAGGTAGCGGGGGCGCCACTCGGGAGAGAACTTCTCGTTGAAGCGCACCAGGCGATCCATCTGAAAGCGGCCGGCCGAGCACCCGCAAAGCGATCCGCTGCAAGCGCCCGTTCACCGCCGGCGCCAGTCTCACGATCGCGCAGCGAGGTGACCCAGACCCGCATAGTTCAGGCTGACCTCGCGGCACGCCGCGCTCGCGGGCGACCGCCAGCGCACGGCACACGAGCGCCTCGTTGAGGCCGTTGGGTGTTTCATGCAGGCGATGCATCGTGTCCAGCGACAACCGTCCGCAGTGCGAGACGAATCGCATCACCGCGCACAGCCGGCCCTCAGGCGAGCGCGCAAGCAGATACAGGTCGTCCGGCCCCACCTCGGCGTCAAACGCTCCCATCCCCATCGCGAAGCCCAGCAGCCGCGGCTTGCTGCGCCGCCAGTCGGCCTCGAACGCATCGATCTCGCGAGCCCAGCGCGTCGTCGAGCTCGCGCCCCTCGAACACGCCGATCTCCCAGCCGCGACGCTCCACGCGCACGACCGACTGGCGCAGCTTGCGCACGGGCCGGCCCTCGAGCGTGAACTTCGCCGGGTCCACGAACGCCTCCAACCCCGCGCACACCGCCCGTAACCCGAGCGCTGCGGTAGGCGTCCAGGTGACGCGCCGACGCCCCCCACACCGCAACCTCGCCAGCCCCGGCCGCGGGCAAGCTCGCGGAAACTCGCGAGCACGCGCGGCGCCTCCCCCTCGGGCGCAACCGGGTCGCCGGAGATCACCGCCGTCTCGCCGATCAGCCGGTACGCGAGCACGACCATCGCCATCGAAGTGAAAGCCCTTGTCCGGCTCGCAGCACGAACGGCGACAGCGAATCCAGCCCATGGCGCTCGACCGCCGCCCGCGCGGCCCGATACTCGTGGTCGCTGTGACCGCTGACCTCCGCAGCGGGTCGCAGCAACGAACGCAGCGCCAGCAGCGAGATCGCGACGGCGCAACCGATCAGCAACTCGGCCACAAAAGTCCACGCTCCCGCCGGCCTCGCCGGACGCCAACGATGCGTGAAGCACGTGACCGATCGCGTGATGCAACGCCCTACTGATCGTCTGGCCGCGAGCGGACAGCAATGGTCCGGCCAGCACCGCGCACCATGCCAACACCCAAGCTTCCGGCCGCAGCAAACACGATCGCCGGGCGAGGACGGTTGCGAGAGCCAAGCGGAACGCGCGCCGGCCAAAAGCAAGCATCAACGCCGAGCCCGACAGCGACCGCCGTCGTGCACGTACGCGAGCCCCTTGACGATGTCCAGCACCGCGAGCAAGCCGAGCGCGGCGATCGCAAGCGCAACCGCAGCGCGTGTCCCGCGCCACAGCTTGGGCGCCAGCACCAACAGCGCGAGCCCCACCAGCACAGCAAGCACGTGCGCCGCAGACGGCAGCACCGCCGGCTCGACACGCTCGACCAGACGCCTACGAGCAGGGTCGTCCGGGCCGATCGCCGACATCACAGCCTCGATTCCAACCGCCGCGACTCCCAGCGCCGCGGCATGCCGAACGGACAAACGACGATTCATGCGCGCCAATCCCCAGTCGTCGATCCTGACCCTTCACCCTAATCCCCAGCGAGGACAAGTCGAACGGCCCGCGACCTGCACTTAACCGTCCGCTAACAGCGCCCGCAGCTACGGACGACCAGCATACACACGCGGATCCGGAACCGGCGATCAGCCTGCGCCCATCCGACAGACCGCGAGCCCGCGTCGTGCGGGCCCACAGCCTCCGGGGGCGCCGATGCAGTTGCGGCCCTGTTGCTTACGGGCCCTTCGCCTACTCGTGCAACGTGCGCCCCCTGCTGAGAAGCTTCGACCCGCCCGGCTCGTCGGCAAACCCGGCCCGGTCAAGCCGTCTGGAGACGATCGTTCACGGGACGAAGGCGCCCGCGCGACGATGACTTTCGAGGCCATGGCTAGTGTTCTCGTTCATGGCCCACGAGTCCTGCTTGAGCTTCCCGCGAAGGCCCCGCGTCAGCACTGCGGGTAAGGGCCTTGCGCATGCGGCGCTCGAGTACCGCGACGATGATGCTCATCAGCGCCCCCAGAGCGGCGCGTTGCAGCCGCGTGACGACCCCTGTCGCGAAGCGCTTTGGAGGCTGGGGTTGGAGTCGTACATCAACGAGCGTCATGCTCGCCTCAGCGCGTCAGCGAGAAGGGCGCCGGTGAGGATTGCGGCGGCGGCTCCGAAGCTGGGAGTGGTCCATCTGGATTCGGGGCTGGCCGTGGCAGTGGCCGTCGCCTGCGCCTGCCGGACGCGGTCACCACGTGCGCGCGACGACGCACGGTCACGCGGCCAGCGGGCGTCAGCGAGCCGCTTCCGTGCCCGCCAGCTGCGTTGGCGCGCGCGTGCGCGTTGGGCTGTCAGGCTGTCCTTGGGCATGCCGGTCTGACGGTCTGCGCAGAGGTCGACCCGTTCTGACATCGAGAGCGACCGGTGCTTGATGGTTATTTTGCTTGGGGCGGTGTGAGTTCTTCTGTCTGTTGTACGAGCGTGAGAATCGCGTCGGGGGTGATTGGTCGGGAGAAGAGGAATCCCTGGCCTAGAGGTGAGCGCATTGCTCTGAGCCGGTCTGCTTGTTGTGCATGCTCGATTCCCTCGGCGATCACGTCGAGATGGAGGCTCTCGCCTAGACGGACGATCCCCTGCACGAGGTCGGCTTTCTGGGCGTTCGTGTGGAGCTCGTCGATGAATGACTTGTCGATCTTCAGGATGTCGATCGGGAACTGCTGCAGGTGTGAGAGCGCGGAGTAGCCGGTTCCGAAGTCGTCGACGGCAATCCGCAGCCCGAGCTGTTTGAGCGCCTGTAGCCGGCGGACCATCGCTTCTCGATCGTCCGCTAGCAGGCCCTCGGTGATCTCGAGCACAAGCGATTGTGGGGTGAGCCCGGTGTGCGCCAGGATCTCGGCAACGCCGTCTGGGAAGTCATCTTCGTGCAGTTGCCTGATCGAGACGTTGACGCTGACGTACAGCGGCGACCCGTCGGGCCGACCAAGCTCCCACTCGCGAACCTGCGCGCATGCGCGCTCCAAGACCCAGCGTCCGAGCGGAACGATTAGTCCGGTCTCCTCGGCCAGTGCTATGAACTGGCCGGGGGCCAGGCGCCCTCGGGTGGGATGCTGCCAGCGTACCAGCGCCTCGACGCCGACGAGCCGTCCGGCTTGTAGGGAGACGATCGGCTGGTAGTCAATGCGCAGCTCGTCGTTCTCGAGCGCTCGCGGGAGCTCAGTGCGCAGCTCAAAGCGTTCGACCACGGAGCGGTGCATCGTCTGCTCGAACGATTGCACTGAGTTCTTGCCGCCGGCCTTTGCGGCATACATCGCCATGTCGGCGTTGCGCAGCAGCTCGTCGGCATTGACTGACCGGTCGCTGAGGGCAACCCCGATCGACGCCGTCACGCTCAACTCGCGCTCGTCGACCAAGAACGGGTCGCTCATTGCCTCGAGGATCCGTCCCGCAATTTCTTGCGCCTCCTGATTGCCGTCGACTCCGTCGACCAGGACGGCGAACTCGTCCCCTCCCAGTCGCGCCGCCGTGTCCGTGGGACGCACAACCGAATCAATCCGCGCGCGCAACCCCGTTGAGCAGTACGTCACCCGCGCGATGGCCGAGGCTGTCGTTGATCGTTTTGAAGTCATCGACATCCAGGAACAGCACAGCCAGTGCCCGGCGCGTCCGCAAGCTCCCGGCAAGCGCATGACGCAAGCGGTCCTCGAACAGCGCCCGGTTGGCAAGGCCGGTCAACGCGTCGTGAAACGCTTGATGGCGAAGCTGATCCTCAAATTCCTTGCGCTCGCTGACGTCCCGCATGTTGAGCACCAGGCCCTCGACCGCCGGATCGTCAAACCGGTTCTCCGCGACGGTCTCCACGTAACACCAGTGGCCGTCGGCGTGATGCAGGCGCGCGCGAAGCCTCGCCGGCGCCCCGCCGTCCAACCTGGCCCGAAGGAATCCATCGAACAACGCCTTGTCGTGCGGATGCACAACTGAGGCGATCGGAGCTCCGACCAGCGAGCCCGGCTCGCAGCCCAGCAGCCGTCGCACCGAGGCGGCCTGCCAGCGGACGCGCAAATCGCGCCCCAGCACGGTGACGACGTCACTGGAGTGCTCGACCAGCGCGCGGATCCGCTGCTCGCTCCGGCGTTCAACCGCCCGCACCTCCTCGGCCAGCACGGCACGCCGACGCAATCGCGCCAGGCGCAAACCTAGGCCGGCCAGCGCGCCTACCCCGAGCAACAGTGATCCAATCGAGGCCACCAACGAGCGCTCGAGCGCCCCGCTGGCTACGGCCTGCTGGTGTTCGGCGGTACGCTGCGCGTCGGTGTCCATGCGATCCAACAATGGCTGAAAACTAGTCTGCATTGTCGTGAGCGTTCCGTGCGACAAATGTCTCCGGCCCCCCGCGAGCGCAAGCACCTTCAAGCCGCCGACGTACGCCTCCTGCACATCGCGCTGCAGCCGCTCTGCATCGGCACCAGGCTGCAGCCGTTCAAGCTCTCCGATCTCCCCGTTCAACTCCGAGATGATCCGGGCTCCATCGAGCACCAGGGTTCCGTTGGACGACAAATCGGCAGTTCCCGCCAGCACCTCGCTATTGGCCCGCCATTTCAACGCGCTCAACTCCTGCGTCGACGCGTGGACCTGCTCGGCGAGTACTTGCGCACGACGATGCACGTCTGCGCTTCGGCTCGACAAAACAGCGGCCGAAACCATCGCTAGCACGACCAATACCGACATCAGGCCGACCGCGACCCCGCCGAGCGACATCCCGGCCAATCGGCGACGAACGCCCCACATCCAACGGTGCCTCATGACGACCTGTCATCGAGCGGAAGGCCGAGAACACTCGGTCCGCCGGATCGATCGACGGCCACGATAGCCGATAACTGCACCCGCAGCCCCGAAATCGCGCAAGACGCTGCGGTGCATCCATCGCCGCGGCCACGAAGTAGCTCCCAACATTAGACGGGTCGCTTGAGGCATCAGGCCGAAACCGCTCTCACGTAACAATGGCCGGGATCGTTTGATGGTTGTGGAGCGTCCCCGCATCGCTGTCGGATGGCGAATTCAGTTTGTCCTGCTGGCGGCCATCTGGGGCTCGAGCTTCTTGTTGATCAAGGTGCTCGACAAGCACTGGCCGGCGCTGTGGGTGTCGCTCGGCCGTGTGGCTTTGGGAGCGGCGGTGCTCGTGTCGCTTGTGGTCTTGCGAGGGGAGCGGCTTCCGGGCGAGCGGAAGGTGTGGTCGCACTGCGCGGTCGCGGCGGTGCTGTTCAACGCCGTGCCCTGGACCCTGTTCGCTTACGGCGAGCAGCACACCTCCTCGATCGTCGCCGGCCTGTGGAACGCCACCACCCCGCTCTGGGTGCTGATCGTCTCGCTTGCCGCGTTCGGCGAGAGTCGTCCGAGCGCGGCTCGCGTCGCCGGGCTGATGATCGGCTTCGCCGGGGTCGTCTTGCTGCTCGGTCCGTGGCGAGGGTTTGGTGGCGGTCAGCTCGTCGGCCATCTCTGCTGCGCCGGCGCGGCGCTCTGCTACGGATTTGGTTTTCCGTACACGCGCCGTTACCTCGCCAGCCGCGCTGAGAGCGGAGTTGTGCTCTCGGCGGCTCAGCTGCTGTGCGCGACCGCGATGCTAGCGTTGTTCGCGCCATTGACGGGTGCGCCGACGGTCCGTATCGGCCTCGACGGTGCCGGCAGCCTGCTCGCCTTGGGAGCGCTCGGGAGCGGAGTCGCGTTCGCGATGAACTATGCAGTGGTGCGCGCCCGGGGCGCGGGCACCGCCTCGATTGTCACCTACTTGATCCCGGTGTTCTCGACCGTGCTTGGCGTGGCCGTGCTCGGCGAGACGCTGCACTGGAACCAGCCTGCCGGCACCGTGCTGCTGCTCGCGGGCGTCGCGGTCTCCCAGGGCCGGTTCGCGCGCGCTCGCACGCCCGTCGGTCCGACGGCGGGCGCCGGCGAGCTCGCCCCTCTTTAGTCTAGGTCTAGCTAGGTCTGGATCGCATTGAGCGCGCTTTCGACGGTCACCGACGGCGTCGGCGATGCAGGTGAGGGCGATTGCTGGAGCGGCGTCGGCAAGCGTGATACACTGGACGACTGACGATATGGTCCGTCGGGCCCCACGACGACTGTCGCTCTGCTCACGGATGCGGGAGTTTCACTGGCGGCCAGCGGCGCGTTTCACCGTGTTGCAACTATATCCCAGCGGCCTGCTCCGGCGATCGACAGTGCTCCTTTGCGCCAACACCAACCGTCTCGTCGTGGACGCTGAGGCTGTTGCTTTTTGTACTTTGTACTTGCGACCTATCGAGAATTTGGCTGACGGAGGATGGACGTGCGCTCGGAGTTGACTGTTAGATGTACGTCATGGCGCGTTCGGCCATCGCGGTGATCGTGAGGCTGGGGTTCACACCGATGTTTGAGGGGATCGCGGCGCCGTCGCAGACGAGCAGGTTCTCGTAGCCGAACACGCTGATGGCGGTCGTCGATCACGCCGCTCGTGCGGGCTGGCGCCGATCGCGGCGCCGCCGAGGATGTGGGCGGTGGAGGGGATCCCGAACAGCGCCTCGGTGCTGATCGACTGGGCGGTGCCGTGGATCCGCTCCGCGAACCATCGCGTGGCGGCGTAGGCGGCGGGCAGCCCCGACGGGGTTGGGGTTGTTCGGATCCTGCTCGGTGGTCAGGACGACGGAGCCGCCGGGCAGGCGGCGCTTGACCTTCAGACGCATCGAGTTCTCGCTTGACTGCATCACCAGCAGGATGATCGTGCGCCGTGACCAGTCGCGGATCCGCGCAGCTCTCAGCGCCGCCCGGGGGTGGCGCACGGCGCTGGCGAGGAAGTGCAGCGGTTGGGTGCCGCGCTTGGCGGCCTGCACCATCATCGCGAACAGCAGCGACTGCGTGTCGCCGCCACGGCCCCAGGTGACGACCTCGATGTGCGTCTGGGGATCGGTGTAGATGCTGGAGGTGATCGCGATCGATTTCGTGAAGTCGTCCGGGTAGTCGCTCGGCGCGGTCACGGCCATGTTCGATTCGCTGTTGGTCCGCACGAGATAGCCGAGCCGATCGGAGACCTTCGGCAGCGACCCGCTCAGCTTGCAGCGCTGCAACAGCCGGTTGGTGCCGAGCGCGCCGGCCGCGACCACGACCCCGCGCGCGCGGAGCGTCCGCTTGTCGCGACGCGCCCACGCCCCGGAGCGGACCGAGGTGACGGCGTACCCGTCGCGCCCGTCACCGCCATCGAGCGGCGAGATGTCGATCACCGTGCGCTCCGGCAGGATCTCGACGCCGGCGCGCTCGGCGAACCAGAGGTAGTTCTTGCGCAGCGTGTTCTTCGCGCCGTGGCGGCAGCCGACCATGCACGACCCGCACTTGATGCACCCGGTCCGCTCGGGACCCTCGCCGCCGAAGTACGGATCAGGGACCGTCTTGCCCGGCTCGCCGAGGAACACGCCGACGCGGGTGCGGCCGGAACGTGCCGCCGACGCCGATCACCTCGCCCGTACTCCTTGAGCAGCAGGTCGGCGGGGCCCTCGTCGTCGTACTCGGTGACGCCGAGCATCCGCTCGGCGGTGTCGTAGTGCGGTGCGAGCTCGCTTCTCCCAATCGGCGAGTTCGGACCACTGCGGGTTGGCGTAGAAGCCGGGCAGCGGCCGGTAGAGCGTGTTCGCGTATCCGAGGCTGCCGCCGCCGACCCCGCACCCCGAGCCGATGAAGATGTCCTTGAACAGCGTCAGTCGCAGGATCCCCTTCAACCCCAGGTACGGCATCCAGTAGTAGCGCTTGGCGTCGGAGGTCCGCTCGGCGAAGTCGTCGTCCTCGAACCGTGCCCCGCACTCGAGCACCGCGACGCGGTAGCCCTTCTCCGCCAGGCGCAGCGCCGATACGCTGCCGCCGAACCCGGAACCGATCACGATCCAGTCATAGTCATATGTCATACGGTTCCCCCCGGGTGGACGTGGTTGTTGAGCGTGCTCGCCGCGTTTTGGGCTGCTTGGAGCGTGGCGATCAAGACTTCGCGGAGGACATTGATGGGTCACCTGGACCCTCCGGCGGGCCGCTCGTGCTCCATCGCCCGCCGCTGCCCGACCACCGCTTCTACAGCTTCGAGTTCCTGGACTCTTACACCAACGTCTTCCACAACCTCGGCACGCGCCCGACCGGCGACGGCAACTACGCATTCGTCGGCCCAGACTTCAAGGGCAAGCACCCCGCCAGCCAATTCTATCGCCTTCGCGTATGAGCGCATCCGGCTCGTCGGCCGGACGCCCGTCTACGGCCCCAGCGACCTGCCCGCGCGCCCGAGGCCGCCGCGGAGCGCTACGTCGAGGTTGCGGGCCGGCCCCGACAAGCTTCTCGCGCACGCGCGGGAGAAGTTCGAACAGGGCGTCGAACAGGGCGATTACCGCTCCTGCAGCACGGCGTCCTTACACACGCAAGAGCGCCCCGGCCGGAGAGATCGACGCCACCGTCAGCATCGACGGCCCCGCGCTCACGAGATGATCGCTGCCGGCACCAGCCTCGAGGACCTCGCGGCTACCGGACGCCTGGCGACCGACGGCAACCAGACCAAGCTCGCGGAGGTCCTCAGCCTGCTTGACCCGCCCGACCCGAACTTCGCAATCGTAAGCCCCGGAAGACAATGACTACAACCACCATGCTTGACCGAGCCGGACTCGACAGAACCGTCGCTGAGCTGCGTGCGGGCGCAGAGCGCTGGTCACAGCTGCCGACCGCGGCCAAACGCGAACTCCTGACCCAGCTGCACCAGAGCGTCGCTGAAGCGGCCGGCGAATGGGTCGAGGTGTGCTGCCGGTTGAAGGGAATCGCGCTCGACTCGCCGCTCGCGGGCGAGGAGTGGATGTCGGGCCCATACGTCATGTTGGCGTACCTGCGGGCGCTCGCACAGACGCTTGAGGCGGGTCGCGACCCGCTAGAGAGCGCCCAGATCCGCACCCGCACCGATGGTCAGGTCGTCGTCGAGGTGCTGCCATGGGATCCGTACGACCGGCTCCTTTTGAACGGCTACCGGATCGAGGTATGGATGCAGCCCGGCGTCAGCATCTCCGACGTCCGGGCACGCTGCGGACGATGCCTGCGCGAGCACGAGCCCGCGCGGGTCGCGCTCGTGCTCGGAGCAGGAAACATCTCGTCGATCGCGCCGTCAGACGTGCTCTACAAGCTGTACGCCGACGGCGACGTCGTCGTGCTGAAGATGAACCCGGTCAACGCAGTCCTGCAGCCCGTGCTGGAGCGGATCTTTGCCCCGCTCGTGCGGCAGGGGTTCGTGCGGTTCGCGTCCGGGGACGCGGCGGTGGGCGGGTATCTCGCGCATCACCACGACGTCGGAGCGGTGCACATGACCGGTAGTGCGGCGGTGCACGACGTGGTCGTGTTCGGCGATGGGCCGGAGGGCGCCCGCCGCAAAACCGAAGGACGCCCGCTGCTCGATAAGCCGATCACAAGCGAGCTGGGTGGCGTGTCGCCCACAATCGTGGTGGGTGGCCCCTGGGAAGAAGCCGACTTGCGCTACCAGGCCGAGAACGTCGCCGTCCAGAAGCTGCACAACTGCGGGTTTAACTGTGTCGCCTCGCAGGTTCTTGTGCTGCCGGCCGGCTGGCCGCAGGCCGACCGGTTCCTCGCCTACCTACGAGACGCGATCAGGCGCGCGCCAACCCGACCGGCGTACTACCCCGGCGCCGCCCAGCGACAGGCCCGAGCGGTCGAGGCGCATCCGGATGCCGAACTGCTCGGCGGCGACGTCCCGCGCACCCTGCTCGCGAAACTCGATCCACGGGATCCCAACGAGCCGGCATTCACGGGCGAGTTCTTCGCGCCGGTGCTGGGAGTGACACGGCTCCCGGGGCGGACTCAGCGTGAGTTCCTCGACGCAGCCGTCGCTTTCAGCAATCAGCGGCTGGCGGGAACGCTGGCCGCCAACATCATCGCGGACCCGCACACGCTCAAGCGACTCGGTAGCCACCTCGAAGACGCCATCGTACGGCTGCGCTACGGCGCCGTCGGAGTGAACTGCTGGAGCGCCTTCGCGTATCTCTCGCCTCGCGCCGCCTGGGGCGCGTACCCCGGAAGCGACCTGAGCGACGTGCAGAGCGGCATCGGCATCGTGCACAACGCGCTCCTGCTTGAGAACCCCCAGCGTTCGATCGCCCGGGGCCCGTTCAGACCCTTCCCGAGGTCGCTCCTTCGCGGCGAGATCTCGCTCTCGCCCAAACCCCCCTGGTACCTAGACAACCGCACCGGCAACCTCACGATCCAACGCCTAACGGAATTCGAAGCTTCACGGGGGATCCGGCACCTCCCCGGCATTTTCGCCTCCGCGCTAAGCGGTTAATCCGGCGACCCCGTCACATGATCACGTTCCTCAGCGTCCGACGAGGAATTGCAAGGCGCCAGGCTGCTGCTGCGGAAAGCGACGAGTCTAGTTCTAGTCTAGTATGAGCAAGCGACCAAACGCTCGCAGCTCGTCCAGGAAGCCGAGGCTCTTGGTGGTGGCGGAATTGCGGTACCTGGCGGAGAAGCTCGCGTCGTTGGCCGACCGACTGCTCCCGCAACGACGCAGCACGGGCTCGCCTCCTCAGGCGCCCGAGGCCGAATCCCGCCGGAGGAATACGCGGTTTGAAAAGCAAGCTGAAGCCACGCCAGCTCGCCGGCCGGAGCTAGGTCACAGCCGCAAGGACATCGTTGACCGCTCACCGTGTCAGATCAGAAGACCGCAAGCAGATCGTTTACTTGTTTCACGGGCAATGGCGGCCTGCTCGAGGAGATGAGCATGAACTGGAACTGGCGTATGACGCTCGGCACGGTCTGCGGGACCAGCCTCGCCGCCGCGAGCCGTTCACGGCGTGACCGCAAGATCGGCGTGTCGGCGGATTGGGGCGAGTTTGGCTTGCCAGTAGGTTCGTCGGAGGAGTATCGGAAGATGCGCATCCCGGTGGAGTTCAGCGGAATACGCGTGGGGATGCTACGCGGCCTGCGTTGGATGTTTACCTAGCAACGGTTGTGCTCTGCCAGCATCGCGAGTCGCCTACCTAGACCTAGAAGGGATTCTTACATCGTCATGCGCAAGCTATGCGCACTCCTGATTAGTGCCCTAGTGGCAATGCTGTGCTTCGCCGCAGCAGCTCAGGCGTCATATTATGCGCCACCGAGCAACGGTAACGGCACGACATTGCAGTGGTACTGGCAGATCGGCGGCGGCACACTACCGTCAATGACCACCGGGAATGCCTCGACCGCGAGCATCTGGGACACCGACTACTTCGTCGATGCCCCCGGCCTCAACTCGAACAACGAAGCGAACGGGCCCAGTTCGATCGTCACCGCGTTACACCAAGCCAACAAATACAGCATCTGCTACGTCGAGGTTGGGGCGTATCAGACCGGGTTCCCGGATGCCTCCGCGTTCGCATCGGCGGACTACACCAACGGTTCGAACCAGAACACCACCGGGATGGTGGCCTGGAGCGGTGAGTATTGGTTTGACCTGAAGGGCTTCAGCGGCTGGTCAGCGTCTAGCCCCAGCGTGTTCCCAGGCGGCAGCTCTGCCGACGAGACCGCTGCGGCGAACATCGCCGCGGGGATCGCCGCCCGCATCCAGGGGTGTAAGACCGAGGGGCAGGACGCACTCGAGCCTGACGACCTGGACGGCTACACCAACGCTTCGGACACCGGCGCCGCTGGCGGCGGTTGGGGCATGGTTCAGAGTGACGCGGAGGGCTACGAGCAGTGGCTCGCATACACGGCACACAAAGATGGCCTGGCCATCTTCCAGAAGAACGACCCGGCCAACGCCGCGGCGGACGTCTCCGCGTTCGACGGCATGATCATCGAGCAATGCAACGCGTTCGCGGACCCGTGCGGGACTGCCACGGTGCAGGGTGACGCGACGCCGTACCTCCAGGCCCACAAGCCGGTGCTCAATGCCGAGTACACACCGAATGAGACGACGACCGCGTTCTGTCCGGCCGATATCTCGGCGGGCATCACGGGCACGCTGTTTGACGTGAACCTAGCCGGGGCGACGGATCAGCCATGCCAGACCGGCAGCCGCTATACGTACTCACCGGGCAGCGGCGGCAGTCAAGTCCCGATGAACACGGCGGTGCCGACGATCTCAGGGACCGCGACGCAGGGGCAGACGCTCACGGAGACGAACGGCACCTGGACGAACGGCCCGACGAGTTACAGCTGCCAGTGGCAGCGAGGCTCGGGCGGCACCTACACGAACATTTCCGGTGCAACGAGTCAGACGTACACGCTGACGTCTTCGGATGTGGGTGACACGATCCGCGTACAGGAGACCGCATCCAACTCGGCCGGCGCTGGCACCCCGGCGCTGTCCGCGGCCACACCCACGGTCCTCGCCCCAGCGCCGACGCCGACGGCGGCACCGGCGCCGCAGGGCAGCTGGGTGGGCAGCTACGGCGCGGGCGGCTATGACCTCGCAGCATGGAACGACGGTAGTGACCTGATCTCGATGCCGGGCGCGTCGGTTGCCCTCGAGCAGGGCAGCCGCTACGTGTGGGCCTCCGGGACCAGCGACGTGCGCGCGCTTGAGAACGCCGCCGGCACCTCGCGCACCGCCGCAGCCTACTACAGCGCCAGCTCGGTCGCGGTGCTGTTGAGCTTCAGCTCCGCCTATAGCGGCACCCTCGAGCTGTACGCGGTCGACTGGGACAGTGGCGGCCGCTCGGAAACGATCACGGTCGGCAGCGCGACCGCGAGCCTGAGCAACTTTAGCCAGGGCGCGTGGCTCACGTTCCCGATCACCCAGGCGGCGAGCAGCACGCTCACGATCACCGTCACCAACACCGGCCCGGTGAACGCGGTGCTGTCCGGGATCTTCCTGAACTGGTCGCGTCGCTGGATCGCCTGCTGCGCAGAGTCTCGCGGCACCGCGCTCGACGCGCACCAAGATTTCCCTCTGAATCGCCGAGCTTGGATCACCTCGCCGCGCGCACATGCGCCAAGGCAGCCCATGTATCACGAGAGGCAGGTTCTGCCAACAAATTATCAATCAGAACCCTAACTCAACTAACTAACCCCCCCGGTGCGCCCAGAGATGGAGGTCGATATATAGATCGTGATCCAACATAAGCTCGTCGTCTCCAGCGGGTGTGAGTCCCGTCCGGCTCGCTGCCAGGAGGCCCGGTAGCGTTCTGGCGGCTTGCCCCGAACCGTCTCGTCGGGCGGCTTGGTAGCGGCGGTCGAGGACATCGGCGATGTCGTCGATTTGCTCGGGCCGCGGGGCGGCGTAGCGGGCGGAGGTGCACAGGTCGACGTGCCCGAGCCTGCCACGGGTGGCGCGAAAGCCGCTCAGCGGGCGGCGACGCGCGCGAGCACGCCCGCGCGCATGAGGCGGATGGACATGTGCGGGTGCCGCGCCAACAATGCGGTGAAGTCGGGTCGCTGCATCGCCAGCCGACAGTACCGCCCGTCTCAGCGCCCCGTAAGCTGGCGCCGAGAGCTATGGCCGAAATCGTCGACCTGCAGCGGGAGCTCGCGCTGATCCGCGGGTTCTCGCCGCTGCGCCGGATCCTCCTCGCCACGCCGGGCACGCTGCAGACGGCGCTCTCGGCATTCTTCGGCGCGAAGGTCAGCGTGAAGGTTCGCGACCAGGAAGAGCGCTCAGAGACGGTCCTGCGCAAGGCGGACCTCGTCTGCGTCGAGCTCGGCCTCGACGTGGGCTTCGCCTCCACCGAGGCGCAGATCACCGACCCAGACGTGCGGCGGCTCGTGCTCGCGAGGGAGCTTGGCGTCGGCCAGATCACGGCGCTGCTCGGCGCCGGCGCGTCGTTCCGCCTCGACGAGGTCGGCGAAGAGGGGGACGACTTCTGGCGCAGCTACCGGCTCTGGGGCGACGGCTTCTCGTATCGGATCCGCGAGCGGTTCCCCGGAGCGCTGTACCCGGATCGCACACCGCCGCTGAACTGCCTCTCCAAGTCGCGATGAGGTCCTCGTCTGACCAGGGTTCGAAGAAGCGCCGGCATCCGTCAAACACGTCGTTTCCGTGTTCGTGCCAGCCCACGCCTTGGCCGGTGAGGAACGCGTTTTGAATGCGCTGGGCGTCGGCGGCTGCGCCGAGCGCGACCTGGAAGCCGCCGGCGACGAACGCGGGGCTTGACTCGTCGGCGAACGCCGCCGCTTGCTCGCGGCTGAGCGCGTAGCGCTCGGCATCCGGCTGGTAGTCGACGTAGCCGCTGGCCGCCTGGGCGCCTGGCCATTCGCGGACGTAGCGCTCGGCGGTCCCGGTTCGTTGGGCCGGCTCGGCGGGGGTGAGTGGGCCGGCCGCGGCCAATGCTCGGTAGAGGCCGAGGCGATCGCCGATCACGACCAGCGCGGCGTTCGCGGTGGCGCCGAACTCAAGCGACGGCCTTGCCAAGCAGCGCGTTCAGCCGGTCAGGGTCGATTCGGGTATCGGTTTGGGTGGTCGTCGGTCCCTTCTGAGTAGTTGATCAATCGCAGGTTGCCGGCTAGGCGGCGGCCGTGGTGACGGTGCCGTCGATCGGCAGCGCCGGGTCGTTGCCCCACTCGGCCCACGAGCCGTCATAGACCCGCACTCGCGGGTAGCCGGCGATGCGTAGCGCCAACGCCGCGTGGGCGGCACGAACCCCGCCCTGGCAGTAGGTCACGAGCCCTCAATCCGAGCGACCACCTCGTCGTCTGTCTCGCCCCGTGCGACGAAACCACATTCGCATTTGATCTGCCTGGACATGTTGTTGTCGCGGCGATTGTCGAAGCCGGCCCTTTCCCATATCTTGCCAGCAACCTTGGAGAAAGGTTGGAAAGTTCGCTGCCGTCCGGCTCTCGCCCAAGAATCCAGCTCTGCGGCCGCTTCGTGCTCGAGCTCGACGGCCGGCGGATCGACGCCCAACTGCCCAGCCGCCAAGGGCGGCTGCTGTTCGCCTACCTCGCGCTCAACCGCGACCGAGCGGTGACCCGCAACGAACTCATAGACGCACTCTGGCCCTACGCCACGCCCGCAGCCGCACCGTCCGCGCTCACCGTCCTGATCTCCAAGATACGAGCCGCCCTGAGCGCCCAGATCCTCAGCGGCCGCAGCGAACTTCGGCTGAACCTCCCCCCGGACGCGCGCATCGACGTCGAGGAAGCGCTCGCGGCGGTCCACGAGGCACAGTCCGCGATCGCCCTGCGCGACTGGAGGCGGGCATGGGGCCCAGCCCTGCGCGCCCAGTTCATCGCCCGCCGGCGGCTGCTGCCCGAGCACGACACCCCCTGGCTCGACCAATGGCGCCAGCGACTCGACGACGTGCACGACCGCGCGCTCGAGGCCTACGCCGCCAGCTGCCTCGGCATCGGCAGCACCGAGCTGCCCGGTGCCGAACGGGCCGCCCGGAACCTGCTCGAGCGCTCGCCGATGCGAGAGACCGGCTACGCCCTACTGATGGACGCCCTCGCCGCCCAAGGCAACGTCGCCGAAGCGATGCGAATCTACGACCGCGCACGCACCACCCTCGACCAAGAACTCGGAATCACCCCCGGCCGCGCGATCCAGCAAGCACACGCCCGCCTGCTCGGCGTGTCCGCCACACCCCACCCAGACACGCCATCGCGCCAAACGCAAACCTGACCGCATCGCAGCACGCCCCCTAAAGCGGATGCAGGATCCTCGGTCGCCCCGTTCCAGGGCACCCATATTTGCCAATGTCAGGAGCGCGCCGCTGCCCGCCCTCAGCGAGCGACAGCCGGGGACGCGGATCTCGTGACTGCTTCAACGATGACGGGCGCTGTCGCGCGGTGGCCCCTTTCTCGAGGAGCAGTAGGTCGCGTCTCCGAGCTGGACGTGGACGCGGTTGTTCCAGCGCTGACGTTATGGGCGCGGTGTGTAGCCGCGGTCTGAGCATCGTCCCCGGAGCTTGCGCCGGCGCCGTCGCCACGTCAAGATCACTGACTTTCGCTGATTTGCGCCGGCGGGCCGTCGGTCACATCGGGAGGCGAGGCGAGAGGCCCTCCCGGCGCCGCCGTTCGTCTCCCGAGTGAAAATGCACTTCTCCAAGTGGAGGTCTCCAGATGAAGTACGCACTGCTCATCTGTACAAAGCCCGACGCGTATGACGGCCTGAGCGAGGACGAGGTGGCGGCGATCACGCGCGAGTAGCTTGGCTTCCCAGCACACGAGATCGGCTGCGCGCCGAGCTGCCTCGGGCTCAGCTTCTGTATCTGCGAACAGGGCGGCGCCAGCCACGCCCAGCCACTCGCCGGATTCCGGCATTAATCTCCGCGGGAGCCCTTAGAATGCGGTGTCTCGCGCGGCGTGCTTGAAACGTCGAGCGGGTGGACGGTTACCAAAGCCTGCTCGCGGTGTACGGTGTATCTGGGTGTGCACGAACATACGTTCTGAAGGGAGCAGCAAATGGCTGAGGTCACCACAAAGCCCAAGCCGGTCGTGAAGACCTCGGCGACCCATCAGCCCTGCATCCCAGCGACTCGTCTTGCGAGCGTTGTTGACGGGACCTCGGAGATGTCCGACGACGTGCTCAAGTCGCTCGAGGCGGGTGAGCGGGCCGCGATTGAGGCGGGGGGCAGTTTTTGGTCACTGTCGAGGAGGCGTCGCCACAAGAAGTGGCGGACACGTCGCAGGTGGCGAAAAAGGATCACCGAGTCGGGCCTCGAGATGGCGAACCTTATACCTATTGCAGGCTACTCAGGCTCGTCACGATCATGCTGACTAACGGATTTGAGCAACAGGAGCGCTCGACTGGCGACCAGCGAGGGATTGTGGATCCGCCAGTGGGGCTAGTGACGTTGCTATTTAGCGATATCGAGGAGTCGACGCTCTTGGCGCGCGCGGCGGGTCAGGGTTGGGGGGATGTGCTGGCGGACCATCACGGGGTGTTGCGGGGGGCGATCGGGCGCCACGGCGGGTGGGTCGACGCGACCGAGGGGGATTCGTTCTTTGCCGTTTTCGTCGATCCGGTTGCGGCGCTGCACGCGGCGGTGGAGGTCCAGCGCGAGCTGGCGGTGCGCTCGTGGCCGCACGGGATCGAGGCCGTACGGGTTCGGATGGGTTTGCACACGGGGTGGGTGGAGCGTCGGGATCTGGGGTACGTGTCGTTGGAGGTCCATCGTGGTGCCAGGGTCGCGGCCGCGGCTAACGGCGGGCAGATCCTGCTTACGCAGGCGACGCGCGCGTTGCTGGGGACTGCGGTGGACGCGCAGGACCTGGGTGAGCATCGCTTGAAGGACTTTCCTCGGCCGGAGCGTCTGTTTCACGTGGTCATCGATGGTCGCCGGGCGGATCAGTTCGGGTCGTTGCGGACAGCGCGGGTGCGGCCGACCAACCTGCCGGCTGAGTTTGGCCCCTTGATCGGGCGCGAGCTCGAGCTCGAGCGGGTGGTTGAGTTGTGTGAGCTGTGCGGTGAGGGGGAGCGGTTTGTGACGCTGGTAGGCAGCGGCGGTGCAGGCAAGACACGGCTGGCGCTGGCGGCCGCGCGCCGCCAGCTCGACGATTTGCCGAACGGCGCGTTTGTGGTGTCGCTGGCGGCGGTGAGCGATCCGGCCGCGGTGATGCCGGCGATTGCCCGCGTGCTGGGTGTGCGCGATGTCGGCGGCGAGCTCGAGGACGGCGTCGCCGAGCGGCTGGGTGGTCAGGCGGCGCTGCTGGTGCTTGATAACTTCGAGCAGATCTTGGTGGCGGCGTCGCTCGTGGGTGAGCTGGTACGGCGGACGGCAGGATTGCGCGTGCTGGTCACCAGTCAGGCGCCGTTGCGTGTGCGCGGCGAGACGGTCCTGCCGCTTGGGGCGCTGACGCTCGACGCCGCGGTGGAGCTGTTCTGCCAGCGGGCTCGGGCCGCGGTGCCCGGTTGGTCGCTACGTGAGGCGGAGCGGGCAGAGGTATGCCAGGTGTGCGAGCGTGTCGGGCGCACGCCGCTGGCGGTTGAGCTGGCCGCCGCACGTGTCTTGGTGCTCAATCCGGCCGAGCTGCTGGCGCGCCTTGAGCGTTCGGCGGGGCTGCTGCGCAGCGCTGCGCGCGATGCTCCCGATCGGCATCGCAGCTTGAACGCGACGTTCGCATGGACCTGTGGTCTCCTGCAGCCCGACCAGCGCACGCTGTTTCGCCGGCTGGGGGTGTTTGCCGACGCGGTGCCGCTGGATGCGATCGAGGCGGTCACAGAGGATCCCGGAGACGCGGAGCCGTTGGTGGCGCTGGAGGCGCTCGAGGGTCTGATTGAGTTCTCGCTGGTGCGTCGCGAGCAGCTGGCGGCGGGTGGCACCGGCTTTGGCATGCCGCAGGCGTTGCGTCACTTCGCGCGGGAGGAGCTGATCGCATCGGGCGAGGAGGCCGCGGTGCGCCGCCGTCATGCCGAGCACATCAGCGCGGTCGCGCAGGACGCCCGCGTCTGGTTCTCGGCAACCCCGGCGCAACGCGCACGCGTGCTGGCGCTGGACGCGGAGCTGAGACCGGCGCTCGCCTGGACCGCCGAAGCAGACCGCCCGTTCTACCGCCGCTTGGTGGCCGCCGCCGCGCTGCATCTGAGTTGGACTCATTTACGCGAGCTCAACGAGCACGCGGCGCGCGCCGCTGACCCCCCCGACGTTCCGCTGGACGAACTGGGGGCGTGGATCGGCAACTGCCGCGCCCATGCGCTGATGATCAGCGGGCGCCTCGGTGAGGCCGAGGCGGTGCTCGCGCCGGTGATCGACTTCCAGCGTGTCCACGGCGATGACCGCGAACTCGGCCTGGCGCTGCAGAACGCTTCCTGGCTCGCCAGCTTCCGCGGCGAGGACGCAGTCGGTCTCGCGCGCGAGAGCCTCGAGCTGGTGCGGCGTTCCGGCGATACGGTGCTCGCCCAACGCGGGGTGATGATGCTCATCCGCGCGCTCACCGAAGCGGGCCGCGTCGATGAGGCCGAGAAGGCGGTGGAGAGGGACTTCGCCACGATGCCTGAGCCTCGGTCAGAGCACGGGCTCCAGCTGGCGGCGATGCGCGGCGACTTGGCGCTCGCACGTGGCGATAGCTCCGCGGCCACCGAGTGCTACGTCAGCTCGCTGCGCCTGGCGGCTCGGCTGGCAGACGAAGGCACAATCTTGCCTCCCCCGTCGCTGCTGCACGTCGCAGAGGGAGTCGTCGTCGCTCTCGCCCGGGGTGGCCATCCGGAGGCGGCGCTCGCGGCGGCCGGTGTCGCGCAGGCGATCGCCGACGACGCAGGGAAACTTGGCCACGCACGCCGCGAGTACGAGGAGACCATCAGCATGGCGCGTGCGGCGCTCGGCCCCGACGCCGAGGCCGCCCACCGGCGCGGCGAGCACCTCTCCGCTCTCGAGCGAGTTGACTGGATCCGAGCGGTGGCAGAAGGTGCGGTCACCGCACCTGATTCGCATCGGTAGGTTTAGCGTTCGCTGACCACGCCAGTTCCCCCTGCCAACGGGTCTGACAGGATGCTGGGTCGGTGCCTTTTCGGCGAGTGGATGCCGAGATGCTCGAAGCGGTCGGGCCCGGTCCGGCGCGGCGGCCGCGGATCTTCGTTTGCGGTCCGACGGCGTTCGTCGAGCGAGCGGCGGACGTGCTGGTGGAGCTTGGCCATGACCCACGGCGTGCGGCGATGTGGCGTTGCGGATCGCGACGCTCCGCGACCGCCACATCTTGTCAGCTGCCGGGCGGCTTGTCGAGCAAGACGCCGTATAGCCTCCTCACGTGGAGTCGAACGACGAGACGTTTGGCGTCGACCATCTGCTTGAAGAACGCTGATTTGTCAGCGATCTCACCGTAGAACGCGGAATGAACTTCGATCAGCTCTCGGCACGTCTCATCACCTGGGCTCTTGGCAACTGCTGAAACGCGTGCGTCGCACTCGGCGACGGCATAGGACCAGAAATGAGGTCCAGAGACGTGCAGCGCCGCGCGCGGATCACGCGCCAGGATCCGCCCTTTTACGCGATCGGCCGTGGTCGAGACGCGGGCGATCCTCTCGGCCGAATCCCATACGTACAACACGTTCGTCAAGTGTGGATAGCCGGCGCGAGTCACAGCAGCCAGGATTGCCTGGCTGCTGTTCGCGATCAAGTCGAGCAGTTCTTGTTCGTCCGGCATGGAATCGGAACCTTCCTCGGTCTCGCTCGCCACTTCCAACGGAGCTTACGCGACGGCGCGATTCTGCTTTCGCGTTGACTGAGCGGCGGCGCCCCCGGCTGTGGGGCGCTCGCAATCAACGGAGAGCAGAAGCCCGGCGCGGCCAGCGTCGGACGCCTCCTTTTGTCCTCGGCGAGGCCTCCGGCGGGCGCAAGCATTCAACGGAAAGGACACCGCTGGGAGTGCGCGGTCTGCGGGCGCCAGGCGTCGGTGACCGCGGGGACGATCTTGTAGGTGATCGGCTCGGCGAAGATCGCCTGTTCGAGCAGCCGGTAGAAGAGCAGGCCGCGGCGCCTGGAGCGGCGGCGGTTGAAGCGGAAGGTGAACTCGTTGAGGTAGGGGTCGAGGTGCTCGCGAGTGACCGCGTGGCGGCTGCTGCTCTTGCGGCGGAGGAGCAACGTCGGCGCCGGCGACCCCCAGAGTGGTGTTTTGCTCTGGAGCAGCACTGCCCCGTTTGCTGCTGCGTTTCGAGGAGCGAGCGCGTCGCTGCTGCCGTCGCTCACGGCGGGTCGGCCGGACCAGGCTTGGGGTTGACGTGCTGAAAGCCGAAGCGGCCCTTGATGCACAGGTTCCCGCGGGTGATGTCGTGGTCGTTCGGTGATGTGACCTTTACGATCTGGTTGTCCTGGACGTGCAGGGTGATGTTGCAGCCGACGCCGCAGTAGGGGCAGATGGTGTCTGTCTGCGTCTGCCGGGATTCGTCCCACGCCGCCGCCTCGCGCAACTCGTGCTCGGAGCTGAACATCAGCGCGCCGGTTGGGCAGACGGCGATGCAGTTGCCGCAGTACACGCACGCTGACTCGGGCAGCGGGTTGGCGTATTCGGTCGAGATCCGAGCGTCAAAACCGCGCCCGGCGACCGCGATCGCGAACGTGTTCTGATACTGCTCGCCGCAGGCGTCGACGCACTTGTAGCAGAGGATGCACTTCGAGTAGTCACGGACGTAGAGGTCGTTGTCGACCTTGGTTGGCGCGTGCACGGTGGCCGCGGTCTGACCGTCGGGTCGCTCGTGATGGCCGGTCCGCCGGCGGTCTCGTTCCGGGTCGGGCGGCGCCGGCGGGCCGTAGCGTTCGGGGTGTGCGTTGTAGCGCCGCTGGTAGTCCTGCGCGGCTGGGGTGAGCGACAAATCGACGGAGGAGGCGAGGAACTCGATCACCATCTTGCGGCTGAGGCGCACGCGCGGCGAGTTGGTCTGGATCATCATGTCCGCCTCGACCCTGCGCGAGCACGCGGGCGGGAGCGCGCGCGCGCCCTCGAGCTCGACGACGCACACGCGACAGGCGTTCGCCGGGGTCAGCGTCTGCCCGTAGCAGAACGTCGGGGTGTCGATCCCGAGCTTGTTGCACGCGTCGAGGATCGTCGATCCCTCGGGCGCCTCGACCGGCCGCCCGTCGATCGTCAGCGACACCATTCGTGGCTGCGGATGCTGCTGGCTCATCGGCAGCTTGATCACGACGCCTGCGCGTTGAACACGTCGAGACGGTCGATCGCCGATTCGATCGCGGCAGAAGCGGTCTGGCCGAGGCCGCAGATCGACGCGTCGCGCATCGCCTGACCGATCTCGGCGATCAGCGCGAGCTCGTCCTGAACCGTTCCCCGCGTCTGACCGGACTGCAACCGCGCCAGCGCCTCCTCCTGGCGCACCGTCCCGACGCGGCAGGGCACGCACTGTCCGCAACTCTCGTCGCGGAAGAAGCCGGCGATCACGATCAGCAGCTCGCCAAGGTCGACGGTCTCGTCGATCGCGACGACCACGCCGGATCCGAGCGTCGCCCCGGCGACACGGGCGTCCTCGAACGTGAGTGGCAGATCGAGGTCCTTCGGCGTGACGAAGCTGCCCGCAGCGCCGCCGAGCAGCACCGCCCACAGCGTCCGGCCGGCGCTGACACCCCCGGCGAGCTCGAGCACCTCGCGCAGCGTCGTCCCGAACGGGACCTCATAGGTGCCCGGATCCTCAACCGCTCCCGAGACGCAGAACAGTTTCGGCCCGGTCGAGCGCTCAGTCCCGATCGCAGCGAACGCGCGACCGCCCTCGAGCACGATCAAGGGCACATTGACGAGCGTCTCGACGTTGTTGACGACCGTCGGCTGACCGAACAATCCCCGATCGACGGGGAACGGCGGCTTGTTGCGCGGCTCGCCGCGATAGCCCTCGATCGAGGCGAACACCGCCGTCTCCTCGCCGCAGATGTACGCACCGGCGCCCTTGCGCAGCTCGATCTCAAAGGCGAAGGACCGACCGAGGATGTCCGACCCGAGGAACCCAGGCTCGCGCGCCTGAGCGATCGCGAGCTCGAGCCGTCTCAGCGCGATCGGGTACTCACCTCGCAGGTAGATGTAGCCGTGCTCGCAGCCGGTCGCGTACGCGGCGATCGTCATCGCCTCGATCAGCGAGAACGGATCGCCCTCGAGCACCACGCGGTCCTTGAACGTGCCCGGCTCGGACTCATCCGCGTTGCATACCAGGTAATGGGGCCGACGAGGCTGACGGGCGACCGCCTCCCACTTGCGGCCCATCGGGAACGCGGCACCGCCGCGACCGAGCAGCTTGGAGTCCAGGACCTCGCGCAGCACACCCTCAGGGCCCAGCTCGATCGCCCGCCGTAGCGCGTGATAGCCACCGTGGGCGCGGTAATCATCAAGGCTCTCGGGATCGACGACGCCGACACGCCCGAGCAAGCGCAAGTCTGACCCGCCCGGCCGCGGCGGGGTCGCCGCGCGACGTGCCGCGGGCGTCGCTCCGCACATCACAGCGAGCAGGGCCTCCCCGTCGACCGTCGTCAGCTGACGCTCGAGCGGCTCGGCACCCGACTGGACCAGCAACGCCGCGGGCGCCCGATCGCACTGGCCGAGGCACGGGCATCTCATCCAGCACGAGCCGTCGACGTCGGTGCCCTCGGGGCCGACCCGCTCCTCCAGGGTCGCGATCAGCGCATCCGAGCCGGCGCAGCGGCAGACCACGTCGTCGCACACATGCAGCACCCGCGGCGCTCGCGGCTCGACCGAGAACAGTGCGTAGAACGTCGCGACGCCGTACACGTCCGCGGGGGGAACCGTGAGGCGCCGCGCGATGTAGTTCAGCGCGCCCGGACTGATCCACCCGGCATGCTCATGCAGAGCGTGCAACGTCGGCAGCAGCTTGTGGCGCTCGGCGCGCGCCGCGTGCCCACCGCCGGCGGCGTGCCCGTCGGCGCCGCGCTCGGCACCGACCCAGCTCGATATCGGCGGGCCGAGGAACGCGTCGATCGCGTCACGCTCTGCCGTTGTCGGCTCCGCGTCGAGGAGATGGATATCCACGCTAGCGCTCCGCCTGCCCGCTCGCCAGTCCCGCGGCGTGACGGGAGCCGCCGTCGGCCTTCTCCACGCGCACGGCGGTCGCCTTGAACTCGGCCGTCCCGGACTTGAGATCGGTCGCGTCGATCGTGAGGATGTTGACGTCGATCTCATCGGGGAAGTGGAAGGTCATGAACGCGAGCCCGGGGCGCAGCCCCTGGTCGAGCCGCACCGGCGCCTCGATCGAGCCGCGGCGCGAGCTGACGAGGACGATCTCGCCGGGCTCGATCTCGAGACGGGCTGCGTCCTCCGGGCACAAATCGAGCGTCTCGCCGCGGCGCAGCGGCGAGCTGTACAGGTTCGACTGCACCCCCGTGTTGTAGGAATCAAGTCGCCGACCGGTCGTCAGGCGGATCGGGAACTCGTCGCTCAGCTCATCGATCGGCGCCACCCACTCGCACACCGAAAACGGCGCCAACGGACCCCCGACCGGCTCATCCCAAAGCCGGCCATGCAAGAACAGCGAGCCGGGATCGCCCTCGCTCGTGCATGGCCACTGGATCCCGCCGAGCTCTTCGAGTCGCTCGTAGCTCATGCCACGGTGCATCGGGCTGAGCGAGCGCAGCTCATCCCACGCCTGCTCGAGCGTCGGCTGGCCCCAGTCGTGCCCGAGGCGGCGCGCCAACTCGCTGATGATCCAGTGATCGTCGCGAGCCTGGCCGGGCGGATCGAGCGCCTTGCGCAGTCGCTGCACCCGTCGCTCGCTGTTGGTGACCGTCCCGCCGTCGGCCTCGCACCACGACGCCGAGGACGGCAGCACCACGTCTGCCAACTCACACGTCCTCGTCATCAAGATGTCCTGGGCGATCAGGAGGTCAAGGCCCTCGAGCAGCTCGATCGCCTTCCTTGAGTCCGCCTCGGACTGCGCCGGGTTCTCGCCCATCACATACAGCGTGCGCAGCTCGCCGCGCTCCATCCCCTCGAACATCTGTGACAAATGCCAACCGCGCTCGGGCGCGAGCTTGACACTCCACGCGCCCTCGAAGCGAGCGCGCGCCTCGAGATCGTCCTGCACGTCCTGGAACCCGGGCAGCTTGTTCGGGATCGCGCCCATGTCACCGCCGCCCTGGACATTGTTCTGACCTCGCAGCGGATTCAGGCCCGAGCCGTAACGGCCAACATGCCCGCACAGCAGTGCGAGATTGATCAGCGACAGCACGTTATCGACCGCCGTGACGTGCTCGGTGATCCCCAGCGTCCAGCACAGGATCGCCCGATCGGCGCGCGCGTACGCGTGCGCCAACCGCCGGATCGTCTGCGCCGGGACCCCCGTTACCCGCTCGCCCTCCTCAAGCGTCCACCGCTCGACCGAGGCGCTGAACTCCTCGAAACCTGTCGTCGCCCGACGGATGAACGTCTCGTTGGCAAGCCCCGCGTGAATGATCTCGCGCGCGATCGAGTTCGCGAGCGCGATATCGCTGCCCACATCGAGCCCCAGCCACGAGTCGGCCCATTGCGCCGAGGCCGTCCGACGCTAGATCGACGACGCACAGCGACGCGCCACGATGAACGGCCTTCAAAACATGATGGAAGAAGATCGGATGCGTCTCGCGGGCGTTCGAACCCCACAGTATCAGCAGATCCGTTTCCTCGACCTCGCTATAGGACGACGTCCCGCCGCCCGCACCAAACACCGTCGCCAGACCGACGACGCTAGGAGCGTGTCAAGTGCGGTTGCACGAGTCGATGTTGTTCGACCCCATCACAGAACGCACGAACTTCTGAGCCAAGAAATTGACCTCGTTCGACGCCTTCGAACAGCTGAACATGCCGAACGAGCGAGTCGTGTCCTGCGTCCGGGCCCGCGCCAGACCGGCGGCGGCAAAATCGAGCGCCTCATCCCAGCTCGCCGGGCGAAGCGTCCCGTTCTCGCGCACCAGCGGCTCCGTCAGCCGGTCACGATGCTTTCGCAAACCAATCACCTCCTCCCATAACTCGATGCCTCCAACACGCCAACAAATTCGTCCAGAGGCTATGAAAAACGGGCGTATCGCGCAACCCCGACGTCAGGCCAGATCAGGCGAACGGCAGGCAGCACCAAGCGGCGCTGACCGCCTGGCCAGCGACCGCCGACACGGGCCGTTGGTCTCCACAGCGCCGTTGCCGTGGCGTCGTGCTCTGGCGCGAGGGTACCTCTCACTTGACGAGCGTCGTCGAGCTTGATCGAAGCCCTTTAGGCTCAGCGGCCAACGACGCCGCGCGGCGGCGTGAGTTCGGTTTTGTTCCGAGCAGGCCACACGAGGAGGAGCAGTATGCCCGCAGAAGACAACCTCGCCACGATCAAGGCGATCTATGAGGCGTTCGGGCGCCTGCACAAAGCGAGCGTCACGACACGCGACGCAGGGCTGCCGCCCCGCCGGGGAGGAGTGGCCTCGAACTGGGGCCGCCGCGCCGCTGGTATCGCGTGGACGAACTCATCCCACGCCGCAGAGCCTCGCTGCTGTTATCCATGCGAAGGGGCCACGCCGACGTCGTTGCCACTTCAGGCGTAAAGGAGCCGTCTCTCCGTCCGGGGCCTGACTACTGCTGCGGGCTACAGCAGCAGCGACGGTGATCACGCCCGCTTTCCCAGCAGGGCGCTCGTCGAGCTCATTCGACTGGTCGCATATGCAGCGTCGGCTCGGCTGCTCCGGCGCTGAGGCGTTCCTGGGGAGCTTGGTCGACCGGTATCGCAATGTCGCCGAAGCGGTCGCACAAGCGAGGGCGGTGCAATGGCGAAAGCGAACATGGCTCCAATTGCGGCACTGCCGACATGGCGATCGGTTGAGTGCGTCTGCTGGGGCGAGACGACGCACACCGGTCAGGTGCGCTGAACGCGTTGCGCCGTTACCAGGCAGGCGACGGTGCTGGAGCGGATTGGCCGGCCGAGCCTTTGGTAGAGGGCGTGGTTCTCGGCGCACAGAGCGTCGCGCTGCCGGGGGGAGAGCCGTGCCCAGAACGACATCGTGCCGAGCAGCGCGTTGAGCGCGTCGGCCGTGTGCTCCAGGAGGGTCGGCACTGCGGCGACCTGCGTGCCGTCAAACAGGTCTGCGGCATACCCCCGCGCGATCTCGTAGCCCCCCAGCCACGCCCAGACGTCCGACACGTTGGCGCGCCGCTCATCGGCGCCCCCGAGCGTGCCGTCCAGGTCGCGGTAGGTCGGCCAGTCGGCGGCAAGCCGCGGCGCCACGCGCGCCATCGCGGCGCGCAGGGCCCGCTGATCGCCGACGCTACGCGGCTCCTCCAATCCGAAGTAGGAGATCAGCGCGAGGGTTCCGCCATCAACCAGCGCCTTGGCGGTCGTGCGCCAGCTGGCATCCGGATCAACCCAGTGAATCGCCGATGCCGAAAACGCGGCCGAGTAATGCGCGTGTGGCAGCGACGCCTGCTCAATGCGCCGATTGACGAACTCCACCTCGCCGGCGTTGCCGAGCTGATCGCGCGCCCGCGCGGTCAGCCGTTCGCCAGGCTCGATCGCCGTGACCCGCAGGCCGCGAGCGAGCAGGCTGCGTGTCAGCTGGCCGGTACCACAGCCGATCTCGAGCACCGTTGCGCCGCGACCGAGACCCGCCACCTCGCACGCCCGGTCGATCAGCGCGTCCGGGTAAGTCGGCCGGTGACGGTCATACTCCTCGGCGATCTCGTTGAAGACCTCGCCGTAGCGACTGGCCTCGGCGCCACATGACATGCCCGGAAGGTAGATGACGACCAGGACGAGCCGGCCGCCCAAGGGACCCGCACTCCTCGTAGGCCGCGGTACCGACCGAATACCTCTGGGCGAGAGCCGCGCACTCCTGGACCAAGAGAGACTGGACCATGACGATCGGCATCACGCCTGCGAAGCCCCGATGGGATGGCATATCAGTCATCGGAACGTCGCCGAAGCGGTCGCCTCTGAATCGTCGGCGCCATGGCGGATGCGATCGTCAGCGGCACCGGCCATGACGTGCCAGGGTTCCGGCGAGCGCTGCAAATCAGGCGCTGCCCGGGTCCTGTGCAAGGGCGACTTCGTAGCCCCCGGTCAGCGCCCGCGAACGTCGCCCGTCTCGACAACCGCCCTTTTTCGGTCATTCGTGTGCTCCACTTCTGCTTCTCACCGGCGACGATCTGAAATGTGTCGAGTCCGGGGTGGGCGTTCGCCGACGCTGCTGCTCCGCTGCGACGCTGGCAGCGCTTGCAGTGCCAGTAGCTCGGGACATTCGGCGCTGTCCGCCGGCGCCGGCGAGCGGGAAGTCGGTCATTGTCATAGGTCCTTGCGGTAGCGGGCGGAGGCCTGGGGCCAGGGCAGGAGCTTGTCGGCCGTGCCCCACACGATCCGCACCGGGCAGGTGATCCTCTCCGCGTCGAGCGTCCAGCCCTCGTTCAGAGCGTTCTCGATCAGCAGCGCGGCCGCATTGCAGCTGGCGATGCCGAGCATTTGATGCGCGAGCAGGTCGGCTGGGATGTGTTCGAAATTGGTCGTGATCAGCTGCGTCGCGCGGCGCCGGCCTTGCGGCGTGGCAACGAACGCCGTAGCGCGCGGTGCCGCCGCCTTGACCTGGGTCTGCAGTTCCCGTTGCGCACGCAGTAGATCCTTGTAGGACACGTCTCCCGGCGCCCAGCCGCCGGCCGGCGCGAACGCCACGACGCTTGCCGCCCGGCCTCGCGCTGCGAGCTGAAACGCGACGTAGCCGCCGAGCGAGTTGCCGACGAGATGCGCGAGCTCAAGACCCGCCGCGTCCATTGAGCGTTCCACAGCATCAACGAACGCGTCTGTGCTGGCCGTTCGGTCGATCGATAGGCCTCCTGCGTGGCCGGGCAACGTCAGCGCAAGTACGTCGTGCTGGCGCTCCAGCATCGGCAGCACGAGTTCCCAGGTCCGCCACGTGTCCATGAAGCCGTGCAGACATAGCAGCGGCGAACCCGTCCCTCCGCGGTGAGACGGCGAGAACCCCGAGAACATGCGCAGGACGCTACCGCCGGAACGACGGTCAGCAATTGCCGGCGCTCCTGCGGTGAGGTCTCGTGAACCGCACGTAAAGCTCTGCGCGTCGAGCGCTATCCGTCTCAGGTGGCCCGAGTTGGCTACGACATCGCCGGCGGTTCCGAGCGCGCTGCGATGGACTTCGGCGCCCGGTCATATCCTGCTCGCATGATCCATGCCGCGGCGCCGCGAGGAGAGGGGATCCTCAGGGTTGATCTCACTTCGCTCCTCGCGTCGTCCAGCAATACCGCCATCGCATTCTTTGCGAGGCGGGACCTGCTTGGCAGCGGTAGCGAGCCGGTCGGTGTTCTCTGGGATTTGCCGGAGGCCCGAAGAGTGGTCGCCAGGCAGAACCAAGACGGTTCATGGCGCTACCCAGGCGGCAAGCGCTCGATCCGATCTCAGGAGAACTACGACCAGCTTGAGACGTTTCGACAGCTCGGGATACTCGTCGAGAAGTTCGGTTTCACGCGGCAGCACTCGTCGATTGAGCGCGCTGGCGCCTATCTCCTCTCGTTTCAGACCGACGAGGGGGACCTCCGAGGGATCTATGGCAACCAGTACGCGACGACCTATGTCGGCGCGATCCTCGAGTTGCTGATCAAAGCCGGATATGTCGACGATCCGAGGATCGCGAGCGCGTTGGCGTGGCTGTTGGCGATGCGGCAGTGTGATGGTGGCTGGGCGATCCCGGTGCGCACGGTCGGAGTCCCCTTCCCAGAGTTCGTTGACGTCGCGCTTCACCCGGAACCGCTCGCGCCCGACAGGTCCAAGCCGTCCTCGCATCTCGTTACCGGCATGGTGCTCCGAGCGTTCGCCGCCCACCCTGCTTGGCTCAAAGCGATCGAGGTCCAAGGAGCTGGAGAACTGTTGGCGTCGCGCCTGTATAAGCGGGACACCTACGCCGACAGGGGCGAGGTCAGCTACTGGGAGCGGGTCTCGTTCCCGTTCTGGTTCACCGACATCGTCTCGAGCCTCGACACCCTCTCGCGGCTCGGCTTCGATACCGAGATACCAACGATCTCGGCGGCGCTGGCCCGCCTGCGGGAGGTCCAGCGCGCTGACGGGACGTTCGCGTTCAAGCTCTTGAGGGCGAAGGACAAGGATCTTCCCTGGTGGATCTGCCTGGCCGTCTGCAGGATTCTCAAGCGGTGATGACGTACGATCCTTGGCGCCGTGGCGGGCAGCGACCCGGATCCGCGTCAGGGCGCTTGCTGTAGATACTCGAGGAGCTTGGTCGCACGCTTTGCGACTGACTTGCGGGTGTCGGCCCGGTGGCGTCGCAGAATCGGTACCAGTTCGCGGCGTAGCTCTGGGTCATCGCGGGCGAACTGCGCGAGCGCGTGGAGCGTGAGATTGAGCACGATCCAGTCCTCGTAGCGCTCGAGGTTGCGCTTCAGAAGCGCGACCGCGCGCAGGCGCTGCTGTGGGGTCAGCTCGATTTCGGTGAGGATCTGCGCCAGGTGCCATTGAACCGACGGCTGGTCGACGTCGACGACGTCGCTGAGCAAGCGGCGTGTGAAGGGCGCTAGAAGCTCCGGCCGGATGCGAGCGATCTTCTCGAGCGCGTCGCCGGCGCGCATTCGCACCACCGCGTCGTCGCAGAACAGGCATTCGAACAGCGCCTCCAGCGCGCTTGGGTCCGCCAGCACGGCCGCGATCACCCGATCAACGCCGTGTAGCGACCGCGGGTCGCCGCCTGAAAGCATCTGTTCGACGCCGCTGCCTGAGGCTGGCCGTTCTGACGCTCGCACCGGCGTATCGTCGCCGAGCAACGTCGCGAGCGCCACCGGCCGGATCGCGTTCGAGGCGGACCGCAGCAAACCTCCGCACCTCCGAGACCTCGGCCACGTTCGCCCGGTGTCCCGCTTTGACGTGGGAGGAGCATCCCGATAGCCAGCGATTCAGTCCTCCTCCGCGCGCAAAGCAGAACTCCCAAAGGGCTCGGAAATCGGCTCGCCTCACACACGCTCCGCAACGAAAACTCGAGCATATGCCGGACGTCACGACGTCACGCAGCGCGCCATGTCCACACAACACCCGCGATCTGCACGCGGCTGCCCCTCACCAGACAGGCGACCCCTGGGAGATGGGCATCGGCCGGCCGTCCCGACCCCGCCGCTCGCTCGCTCGTCCACAACGAGCGCGTACTGTGCCGCCTCCCTCCACCCACCCGGACACGAGCTGATGAGGAAATCGACGGACGCCATCAGACCGCGCACGCAGTTGAACCACATCGCCAGCGACGTCAGCCACACCGCACCGCGCTCGGCGCTGGCGCCGAACGACGTCGTCCGGTGCGGGAGCTGCTGCTCGAAAGCGTTGTCGGCCTCGACCGTGAATGCGACGAACGCGGCCGAAAGGAGCGCTGGGAGCGGCAGCGCATCAGGCTTCACCGGTGGCATTGGCAGCAGCTCATTATGTGTGGTCGCGGCGGACGAGGGCTACTGCTCGGTGCCGGGGGCACATGCTGTCCAGGCGATGGTTCGTGCCCGATGAATCGACGCCGGACGCGCCGATGACGTGCGAGCTGGCGTGACTTTCCGTATCGGCAAGTTGCGTGCTAACTTTCCGGTATGGAAAGACAGTTGTTGGGCTCGGTCCCTCCCGGCGCGGCCCGAGAGCAGCTACGGGCCGCCCGCCAGGCACGCGACGCATCGGTGCGTCGTGCGATGCCCCCAGCGGGGTTCATTCTCGCGTTGAGCGTCTTCTGCGGAGCGCAGACGGTCGCGCCCGCGTACAAGGGACCGGGAAACGTGGTGACGATCGTCGCGGTCGTGTGGTCCCTTGCTGAGCTTCTGATCTGAAGATGTCCGCTCGTAACCAGTGGCGTCCGTTGCGTTCGTGGCCGAGCCGAAGGGGGGCGTCACTGAAGTGACGCTCATCTCTGTCGCGGTGCTTGTTGGCGGCGTGATCGGCCCCCATCTGCTCGCCAGCCACAGCAATTCGGCCCTTGCGAACTGGGGACTCGGTGCAGCCGTGACCGTGATCGTCGCGGCCTGCCTGTCCGCCGGGAAGGCTTCCTATCGGCATCGTGCATCTCGTGCGTGGCAACAGTGAGCAAAGCAGCGTTCGACGAGCTGATCCACGCGCGCTTGCGTCTACAGATATGCGCGATGCTCTCGCCGGTGCGGTGGCTGCCGTTCTCCGACATACGGGACAGCCTGGAAATCTCAGATTCGGTTCTGAGCAAGCACCTGTCAGCGCTCGCTGAAGCCGGGTACGTGGAAGTTTCCCGAGTGCGGGCGGATTCACGTTCTCGGCGGCAGGTCACGCTCACCAAGCCGGGACGCACGGCCTTGCGCGGACATCTGGCGGCTCTGCAAGCGATTGCAGCCGCAGCTGAGCCGGCCTTGGCTGAGGAGCCGTCCGGTGCCCGTGTCCCGGAGCGCCGCCAGCCCCGTCGAGAGGTCCCCCTCGATCCTCGGATCGCGTAGCGGATCCTCCGGTTCCTGATGCGTCAACCGTGCCGGCGCCTGCCACGCGTCCTCGCCATAAGCACAACGCCCCGAACCGCGAGCTGACATCACGTCCGCTAACGCTATCGGCCGGAATAGTCGCCGAATCAAACCCCAACCCCCGGCGGTGCGGCCGGGTAGCGCGATGAACTCACAGCAGATCTGCACCCGGCCACGTCTTCGCTTCCACTCTTTGCCAGAAAAAAGGTCGGCCCCCCGGGGCGGTGCTCGCTGCGGGTTCCTCGAATGAGACGGCCGTTGTAACGCTGCCAGCGCACCAGCTGCAGCGACTCCGCTCAAGTTCGGTCCAAAGTGCTCGCAAGTCGCGTGCAAACGCCGGCCGGGAAGCGGAAGTACGCGCCCGTGTCAGCCAGCTCCCCCTCCGTCGCCATTCCGGCACTCTGGATCTGACTGCCCCTCTGGAACGTGAGCGGTAGCAACGCTGGCGTGGCTGCTTGAGGCGTGGAGCGGCAGCACGCCTAGTCCGGTCATGGTCGCCGGCCCAGCCCTGCTCTTGATATCGCACAGGCATCTCACCGGCCGCGACGACAGTCTCGGATTGCGCGGTATGCGAGACTCGCGGTCGCAGCCAACGGCGTCGGGCTGGGAATCACTCAGCGGATAGCTGTGGGCGGCTGGCGCCGGTGCAGGACCTGCTTGAAGCGGATCGATCGGCCTCGTGCTTGTTCTTCGCGCCGAGCGCTCGTCCAGGAGCGGCAGCGCTCGCCGCTCGAATACACCGCGTGACCGAGCGCGAACCGCCGGGCCCAGTCGTCGTCTCGGGCTGGCTGGCCCACGACCACGGCCTACGAACGCCGACGAGACGTTGCCTGAGCAGGCGGCGCATCTGGCACTGGTCAGTCGACTCGCGAGATGCTATGACGCCGGTCGTGATCCGATCTTGAAACCTAGAGCCGAAAGGACATCGATCTGATGCCGCTCCCCGAATCAATCCAGACATTCATTGAGCGACAGGCGGACGGGGCGCCGGAACGTTACGACGACCTGCGCGCCGTGATCTTCAACGGCACCCTCAAGCGCTCGCCGGAGCCGAGCAACACCGACGGGATGCTCGCGATCGTGCGCGGCATTCTGCGACGTGTGGGGGTGACCGTCGACGAGATTCGTACCATCGACCACGACATCCCGGCCGGCATGGAGACCGATCTGCGTGAGCATGGCTGCGACCGCGACGAGTTTCCGGCGATCTACCGGGACCTGGTGACGCCCGCCGACATCATCCTGATCTGCGGCCCGATCTGGCTCGGAGATCAGAGCTCGCAGACCCGCAAGATCATCGAGCGCCTCTATGCCTACTCCAGCGAGGTCAACCAAGCTGGCCAGTGGGCCTACTACGGCAAGGTCGGCGGTGCGCTCACTACCGGCAACGACGACGGCGGCAAGCACGTCAGCGCCCAGGTTCTCTACGCGCTGCAGCACATCGGCCTCGCCATCCCTCCCCAATCAGACACGTATTGGACCGGGGAAGCCGGTCCAGGCCCCTCCTACCTCGATCCCGACGCCGGCGGGGAGCGCAACGCGTGGGCCACGCGCAACACCGTGTTCATGACCTGGAACGTGCTCCATCTCGCTCGGATGCTCAAGAACGCCGGCGGGATCCCCGCCTACGGCAACTCAACCCACGACTGGGACCTCACCGATCCGACGAACCCAAACCCCAAACATCAATAGGCGAAACACCCGATCACCCGCGGACGGGCACCCCCTGTACAGGTTCGATCCCGCTGCGAACGCCCTCGAGGGTTTGGGCGCTTGCCTGCGTGTCTCGGTCGTGTCTACGTCGTGACAGGGGCGTTGGCGACGAGCTCGTGGGCGTGGGCTTGCAGGGGGGTCGGCTGGGTCAGCTTGTTGAAGGTCGCGGTGGAGCCGGCCAGGCGGGTGGTGTTGCGCGTCTGGGTCGCGAGCTCGGCGAGCAGGGTGCCTGTAGCTGTGGGCGGGCTCGCCGGTGGTGGTGCGTTTGGCCTGTGCTTTGTGTTGGGCGCCGGGGGAACGGAGTGCCTTGGCGACCGGGTCGGGGTTTGTGGGGCGGTCCTCGTCGATGAACAGCAGCGGCTTCCAGGCGGCTTTGAGGTGCCAGGTGAGGTAGTAAGCGAGCATGCAGATCAGGACGTGCGTGCAGACACGGTCGCCGAGGTGGTGATAAATCGGTCGGATCTGCAGGTCGGGGCCTTTGAAGGACCCAAACGCCCGCTCGGCCTGCTCGAGGTTCTTGTAGGCACGCACAACGTCCTCGTCGGCGAGCGTCTCGGTCGCGAGGCCGGTACGCAGGATGTAGAACCCGTCCAGCGCGGCCTCGGTGGCGATCTGTTGGAGTTTGCGCTCGTAGGTGAACGTTGTGTCGGTGGTCTGCAGCTGGAAATGTTTGCGCATCCGGTAGCGCTTGACAGCGGGACCGACAGCCAGCACGTGATAACGATGGCTTGCACTGGCCCCAGCGCAAGCATCGTTCTCAAGCCCGATCTGGTCTGAGCCGCTCAGGGTGGCGTTCTGTACGCGCTTGGCGATCTCGGCGAGGTCGGTCTCGGTCGCGGCGAGCAGCTGTTCGCGTTTGCGGGCGCGTTGCGCCGCGACCAGCGGGTTGCGGCAGACGATCAACCGCTCACCGGGGAAGTCGTTGACGTCGGTGATCTGCCCGAGGTTCTGCTCGTCAAACAGCGATGGTTGAAAAACCCTGCTACGGCGCGTGGTGCTTGCTCAGCCCGGTCGCGCGCCGCTCAGCAAGCGCTCCTGGCGCCCGACTCGACGAGCGAAGCACTCACCAGTGCGCGACCGGCCGCGCGATCCCTATCGCGTGAACCCGATCGTCGGCTCGGCCAAGCCGGAGCGATCCTCAGTCGCAAGAGAAGCACTAAGAGCACGATCGTCCTTGCAGCGCTTTAGCAAGCACTCCCACAGAAGCAGCGACCTTGAGCCCGGATTCGACGTCGTTGGATGTGGCGCTTTGCAGCAGAGCCGAGTGCGGGGTCGTCGTGCTAGATCGGACTCTTGCTTTTCGTGCAGGCGCTGCCCAGACGCAACGCTACAATCAACGGGGAGCACGAGCCCGAGTGGGTAGCGGCGGGCTTATGCTTGCGCCCTCCGGATGCCGGCGGACGAACTCATGCAGTTCGTCACGGCTGGACGGTGTGGACGACCCAGACGTTGGGTTCCCAGTAGACGCCGAGGTCGGCGCGCCAGTCGACGCTCACCGGCGCGAGCCCGCCGGGAAACGTGTACTGCCCGTCGACGGGTAACCGCATCGCGGTCCACTGCTCCCACTCAGCGATGGTGCCCGCGATCCGCAGCGAGCGCGGCGCGGGGCGGACGAGCCGGCCGCCCGCGCGGGCGTGCGTTCGGAGCCACGGGTCAAACAGCTCACCGTCATCGCGCCGCCAGGTCATGTAGCGCTCGATCGCGACCAGCGGGTAGCGGTCCTTGAGGCTGGGGCGAACCGGCGCGATCAGGTGACAGAGCCCGTGCGCACGGGCGAGCGCGGCCATCTCGGCGAGCATCCGCGCCGCCAGCCCTTGGCCTTGAAAGCGGGGGCGGACCTCGGCCGCCAGGGCACACAGCGCACCGGGTGGCTCGCCCCGGTGGTGAGCATCGAACGCGGTGAGGATCATCTCATCGATCCCCTCGCCCAGACCCTCGTCGCTGCCGTCCCACGGGCACGGCGCGGTATGGCCCTCGGCGAGCACCTCGCCTTCGTCCTGGTCGCAGAGGACGAACTGAAAGGCCCCGAACTCGTCATAGAGTCGCGGCCAGTAGCTGTTGAGGATCTCGCCGTGGCGGTTGTATTCCGGCCACACCTCAGCGCTGATATCCGGCATCTCCTCCCACAGCCCGGGCCGCTCCTCATAGCGGACCGCCACAATTCCCATCACGCGCTCCCTCGGCAAACGCCAACCAGCCGCGATCATCGCACGTCGTCGCTCAATCTCGCTCCCGACCGGTCGTCGACGTGCGAGCCCGCGGTCTGCGACCTCCCGCACCCGACCCCGCCTCGCGCTCCTGGGAATCGCCTTTCGGCTCATAGCCAACAACTGTTATCGGACAGCGAAAATGGTGATGGCGGCGTCACGCAAGATGGTGATGAGGGGTGAGGAACGAAGAAAGAAGAAGTCGGAAGTCGGGGTCGTGGGTAGCCGCGTGTGTGTTGCTGGTCTCCGGCCGGGGGAATATGGTGGTGGCGCGGCGGTTGGCAGGTGGCGGGTGGTTGGGCGGGATCCCCCTGCCACGACTCGCCATGATGGTCGCGCGTGCCGCCGGGCTGTCAAGGTCGGGCCTTCGGCCCGGGCTTCGCGCGCCGCTGACGCGGCTCTCTTGACTGCTCGGCGGTCACGCGCTGTGCTCTGCCGAAGTCGAGGCAGGGGGAAGTCTGTCGCGATCGGATCAGCGAGCAGATCTCTGGAGGTCGCGTAACAAAACGGCGGATCTCGGAAACGAACTCAGACGCAGAACAACTGGCACTACCCAAGGGCTTCATCTAAGAGGGGCTTCTTCGGCCGCAGAATCGGAGCACATGTGGACGCCATCTGTTTGCAGGATTCGTGCTAGCGGTCGGCCTGAACCGCAGCCGTCTATCGAGCTGACTGCGGCGGAGAGGACCAGCTAGCGGTGATCGGCCACGAATGGTGCGGGTTGTCGATCCTGCATGACAGTCCAGCAGATCTCGCGCCCGATGGCAGCGCGCTGACCGGTTTCCAGCGGCGTGCGATCGCGTTCAGGAACTGTTTCGGTCCAGTCCGCGCCGGACGACGTTAAGGAGCGCTTCGCCGCGGCACCATCGGCTGAGCTGATCCGCCGCCAACTCCGCGGCGCGGGCGTGGCCAGCCGGCGAATCGCCGGCGATGTGGGGTGTGAGGCACAGCAGGCCTTGGGCCTGCCATAGGGGGTGCGTCTCCGGGAGCGGCTCAGGGTCAACGACATCGAGAACCGCCCGCAACCGGCCGGAACGGAGTTCGGCAGTCAGCGCGTCGGTGTCGACTACTGCCCCGCGCGCGGCATTGACCAGCAGCGCACCGTCTCGCATGCGCCGTAGCGCTTCGACGCCGATCAGTCCGCGCGTGGCATCCTCGAGCGGTGCGAGCACGACGACCGCATCGGCCTGCGGCAGAAGTTCGCCTAACTCGTCGGGTCCGTGGAGGTCGTCATGAGCGCGCGAGCCGACACCGATGACTCGCGTGCCGACCGGACCCAGATATCTCGCAAGCTCCCGTCCGATCGAGCCCATACCGACGACGAGCACTGACCAGCTCCCAAGGTCCTCCAGCTGGCGCGATCGATCCCACGTCGTCGCACCCGAGAATTCGAGCAGTCCAGTAGATGCGCCCAGTAGCGCCCCCAGGATCCACTCGGCCACTGGTCTGTCGCGCGCACCGCGCGCATTGCACAGAACCGCCTGCGGCGGCAGGTGATCCTCAATCCAATCCGTGCCCGCTGACAGCACCTGCACGACCGACAAGCGGGTCAGCCGCGGAAGCTCGCCGACCAGGTGACGCTCACCGGACGGAGGAACGAGAAAGTCGATCGTCTCCAAGTCCAGCCCTTCAGCGATCGTCACGATCTCGACGTTCTCCCCGACGCGTCCACGGACCGTATCGACGACTGCCGCTGGAACCGCCGCGCGGCGAACAGGGCGATCAGCGCTCACCTCCCGGACGCTACCGAACGAACCCGCCCGCGCACGCTCGGCTAACGCTGCCCCATCTGAGCTGGCCTGGGGCCGCCGGAGCAGACCAACGTGGCTCCTTCGCCGCTTGAGGAGCCACGGGGAACCGCCCGGAATTAGCTGACCCGCAAACTCCCGTGCAAGCACCTCAGAGGTGTGGAAATGCGTCCTCGGCGTGGGCAGGCTTGCGCCTGTCCCGAATGCAATCGTGCCGCGGGAGCACCTGACGCGATCGCTTTGACGCTCGGGCGGATCGCGGCGCGCGATCGCAAAGGCGACGATGCGGTCGTGGTGCTACGACCCGGCGGACGTTTGGGTCGCCGACGCGATTTCACGCGACGCGAACGCTCCTGGGAGGCTGGCCGCCGCGGCGCTGGACGCCTTCGGCACGGTCGACATCCTCGTCAACAACGCCGCGATGGCGGCGCGCGTCGAGACGACCGAGTTGACCGCCGAGCTGATCGACGCCATGTACGCGGTCAACGTGCGGGCCCCGCTTCTGTTGATCGGCGCGGTGATCCCGGCGATGCGGCGCGCCGGCGGCGGGTCGATCATCACCTGTCCTCGGTGTCGGGCGTGATCGGCACGCCGCGCCGCTCGGCCTACGGCGCCACCAAGGGCGCGATCGACGCGGCGACACGCTCGCTCGCCACGGAGCTCGGACCAGACAACATCCGCGTCAACGCCGTCGCCCCGGGCGTCGTCGATACCCAGCTGTGGGCCAACAACAAGGCGATCCCGGGCGTGATCGAGCAGGTCGAACAGCAGACCCCGCTGCGGCGGTGGTCGACGCCCGAGGATGTCGCGGACGCGATCGTGTTTCTCGCCACGCCTGCCGCGCGGTTCATCACGGGCCAGACGATCTGCGTCGACGGCGGCATGGCGCACACGCTCGACCTCTACAGCGGCGGCGTCTGATCTGGCCAGCGTCGAGCCGCGGGAAAACATCGAAGGGAATCGGCGACACCGAGTGCTGTTTGGCAAGCCTCTGCGGCGAGCCTGCCGTTAGCACCCGCTGCCAAGCGATGAGCTTCTCCGCAACGGCGGCTCGAGGGTGAGAGCGAGCCACTGCCCCGCGGCCCGTGGTCGAGCGGTCAACCGGCCGGCGGCGCGTCCCGACGCTGCGCGGCAGCCCCAAGCTCGGCCGGCTCGGACTCCAAGCCCGCCTACTCCCCCCGGTGCGTTTGGCGTCACCCGGTCGTGCTGAACAAGACCAGGAGTTGCAACTCGCCGTAGCGGGCTTCCCCTCGCCGTTGGTAGCGAGCGTCAGGCCGAGCTTCGGGAGCAGAAGTTCAGGACTGCAAAGCAAGAGTCCAGCGGCGGGGCTGAGCCCAGCTCATGCTCGCCGTTGATTGCGAGCATCGCGTCTGGGCAGCGCCTGCACGAAAAGCAAGAGTCCGATCTAGCACGGCGACCCCGCACTCGGCTCTGCTGCAAAGCGCCAACAGCGACGACGCCGAATCCGAGCTGGAGGTCGCTGCTTCGGTCGTTGCGCTTACTGAAGCCTTGCAAGCACGGGAACCCCAGGCCGACGACACGGCGAAGGCCGCCGATGGGCGCTCGCGAGTCCTCCTCGCGGAGAGCGATCCGGGTTGGGCCAGTGTCGGTGGCTGCTCTTCGCGGGGAGCAGCCGCCTGCTGAGGGCGCTTCTGGTGGCTGCTGTAGCGGCAAAGCGGCCACTCGCGGACGGCGAGATCGACTGCTGGTTTCGCCCGGCGCGAGGCCAGCTCGCGGTCGCCACAGGGGCCGCCGCAACTCGTGTGCTTGCAAGAACGTTGCAAGCACACGGTTCTCGCGAATCTCAGGTCTGGCGCCGACTCCGGTCGCGCTCCGCTTCTCGCCGAGAGCAGGGCTGACTCGCGGGGGTGCAGAAACGCGCGTTTGCCTAGGCACGGCGAGGGACCGGGCGATCGCCAAGCGCTTCCCCTTCCGGAGCAGGCGCGGGAGGGCCGAGCACCGGCCGTCCCTGCCGCGAGGACGGCTGCTCGGGCTCGCCGGCCACTCGTTCCTCTCCAATCGCTTGCGACCGGGAGCAAGCGCGCGCCGCGAGACTCGGCCACGTGGTTTGGCAGTCGAATAGTGTTCGTGGTGGTGGCGGAGCGTCGGGATCTGAAGGTGGTGATTGTCGGAGCGGGCTTCGGCGGTATCGCGGCGGCGATTGAGTTGCAGCGCCACGGGTTCGACGACATCACGATTCTCGAACGGGCGCCGGATCTCGGCGGTACGTGGTTCTATAACACGTATCCGGGCGCGGCGTGCGACACTCCCAGCCACCTGTACTCGTACTCCTACGCGCAACGGCGCGACTGGTCGCGGTTGTGCTCTCTGCAGGCGGAGATCCTGACCTACCTTCGCGGCGTCGCGAGCGATCATGGCGTACACCGGCGGGTGGTGACGGGCAGCGACGTGATCGCCTGCACCTGGGACGAGACGACGTGCCGATGGTTGGTGAGGACGGCTGACAGCACCGATCACGACGCCGACGCGGTCATCCTGGCGACTGGCCTATTGCATCAGCCGGCGTTCCCGCGGATCTCAGGCGCCGATGGGTTCGCAGGCCACCAGTTCCACTCGGCGCGGTGGGACCACGACTACGACCTGCGCGACAAGCGCGTGGCGGTGATCGGCGCGGGCGCGAGCGCCGTGCAGTTTGTGCCCGAGATCGCCGGCCAAGTGTCGCGGCTGGTCCTCTTCCAGCGTACCGGCAACTGGTTCCTGCCACGCAAGAACCGACCGTACCCGCGAGTGTGGCGGGCAGCGGTCAAGCATGTCCCCGGCCTGCAGGAGTTTCGGCGTCGGTTCTTTTTCTACTACAGCGAGTCGCTGACTGCGGCGAACCGCCATCCGCGCGCTGTCGGGCCGGTGCTGCGCGCGCGGTCGGCGACGTTCATGCGCTGGCAACTGCGAGATCGTGAGCTGCGCCGCAAGGTCTGGCCTGGCTATACGTTCGGGTGCAAGCGGGTGTTGTTTAGCTCGTATTTCCTGCGGGCGCTGGCGCGGCCCAACGTCGCTGTGGTCACCGAGCCGATCACTGGCATGACCGCGGGTGGGGTGGTGACCGCCGACGGCCGTGAGCACGAGGTCGACTGCATCATCTACGCCACCGGGTTTGAGGCAACCAGCTTCATGTTCCCGATGCAGATCACCGGCGCGGGCGGCCGATCGCTGCGCGAGGTCTGGGACGGGCACGCGCACGCGCACTTCGGGATCGTCATTCCCGGGTTCCCATCGATGTTCATCATGTACGGCCCCAACACGAATACGTCGGGCGGCTCGATCCTGGTCTACCACGAGGCTCAGGCCGCCTACCTGCGCCAAGCGCTCGAGCAGGTACGGGAGCGGGGCGTGGCGGCGATCGACGTGCGTCCCGAGGTCGAGGCCGCGAGCGACCGCGAGGTGCAGGCGCGGTTCGCGGGGACCGCGTGGCTGCAATGCGACTCGTGGTATCGCAACGCCGAAGGGCGGATCGTCGCCAACTGGCCCGGCTACATGCGCGAGTACATCGGCCAGACATCGATGCTGGATCCCTCGCAGTACGCGTTGATCGCGCCGCCCGCCGACGAGACCGAGGTGGCTCCCGCGGGGATCGCGCTGTCGCGGTGAGCGCGATCAACTATCACCGCGTGGGGGCGGGTCCGCCGCTCGTGCTGCTGCATGGCGTCGGGCACCACTGGCATGCGTGGTGTGCCGGTCATCGACCGGCTGGCCGGCGAGTTTGAGGTCATCGCCTGCGACTCGCCGGGGTTCGGCCGCTCGCCGCCGCTGTCGGCCGGCGTGGCGCCGACGGTGCCGGCCCACGCCAACGCGTTCGCAGGGTTCTTCACGGAGCTGGATCTGGATCGCCCGCACGTGGCCGGGAACTCGATGGGTGGTGCGATCGCGCTTGAGCTGGCCCGGCGCCGTGCGGTCCGTTCGGTGACGGCGCTGTCGCCAGCCGGCTTTTGGACGCCGGCAGAGCGGCGTTACTGTCAGCGGTCGCTCGGACTCTTGGCGGCGTTTCCGAGCGCGGTCCGGCCGACGGCGCTGGCGCTGGCACGGACGCGTGCCGGACGTATGGCGCTGTTCGCGCAAACGTTCGGGTCGCCCGCGCGGATGCCCGCCGAGGAGGCTGTCGCAACGCTCCGTGACGCATGGACAGCGCCGGCGTTTGCCGCCGCGCTGTCAGCATTCGACGCCTACACATTCACGGACGCGGAGCAGCTGCGCGGCGTTCCGGTGACGATCGCGGGGGTCCGACACGACCGCCTACTCCTCTACAGCCGGCAGGCGCCACGAGCCCGGGCGTTGCTGCCGTGGGCGCGCCATGTGACCCTCGAGGGCGGGCACGTGCCGTTCTTCGACGCCCCGGGCGAGGTCACCGAAGTCATCCGCACGACGGCGACCGAGTCGGCCCTCGGCGGCTCGCCCGAGTGAAGGCCCCGCCAGCAGTCGCCGCGGCCCTT
>CAWEQQ010000012.1:0-60329 GCA_963811155.1 uncultured Solirubrobacterales bacterium | reverse complement strand
CCAGTCTGGAGCGAATTCTCATGACACTCACCTCCGTCGAAGTTCAAACACGTGCCACGGGGATAGCAACACAGCCTGCGCAACGAGTGTGCTTCCGTCGGCGCAGGGTGCGAATCGGTAGAAGGGCACAGGTGTAATCGGTACAAGCCCGTGTGACTGGTGAGCTCCGATCGCCATGCGCGGGAATGTCATGCTCGGCGACAAGGTCAGGAGGCGTGTGGCGGGCGGATCAGGGACACTTTTGCGGCGGCGTCCTGGCGATTAGCACGAGTGCGGCGAGCTCGTCTGCAGGCGCGTCGCGGTCAGCCGTGTCGCTGACCCGACCAACGTCGTGGTCAGCGCTCGTTTCAGCGCAGCAGGCCGGGCGTCACCGGCTTCTCGGTGCTCGAGCAGCACGGCGATGTCAAGGTGACGATGTCGGTATGAGCGCGCTCACGTGGTCGGTATGAGGAGCACTGGGATGTCGCTGTGGGCGAGCGTGTGGGATACGACGCGCGCCCGGCCGGGGCCTAGGTTCTGACTCCAGGCGAGCATGATCAGGTCGACGCTGTTCTCGTGTGCGACCGCGACGATGTCGTCGGCGGGGAGCCCGAGCCGGCGCTGCAGGCGGACCCGATCGTGCGGGGTGGCGATGTGGCGCGAGAGGAACTCGCGCTCCCAAGCCGCCGTCGCGTGCGGTTCGTGATTGGCGAATGCGGGCACCGTGGCTGGGGAGTAGACGTGCAGGACGAGGATCTCCAGTTGCCGTCGATGCGCGAGCCGGATCGTTTCCTCGAGCGCTTGCGAGCTCTCGCGGGTCCCTTCGAGTGGCACGATGATGCGGGTGAGTTGCGGGCGCGGGTGGGCGTGGGGTGGGACGACGGCGACCGGCTTGCGCACGCGCGTGATGACCTCGAGCGCGGTGTGGCCCGCGGGTTGGGGGCCTCCGTGGATACCGCGCGCACCGAGCACGAGCGCGACGACTTCGGGGTCTGCGGCGGTCGCGATGATCTGTTCGATTGGCGAGCCGCTGACTTCGCGCAGCGGTGCGCCAAAGGCGGCTGCCAGTTGTCTGGGGCTGCTGCTGTTGTTCTCGTGTACGTGCAAGGCGGCGAGGTTGGCGTCAAACAGGTCGGCGAGGGCGGTGGCGGTGTTGAGGATGGGTTTTGCGCAGGCGTCGGCCTGAATCGCGGCGAGCACGATCATCACGGAAACCTCCTTGGGGATGGCCGCGAGAGCTCGAAGGTCTGGGCGCGGCGGGTCAGCTGAACGGGCTCTCCGGCGGGGTTCAGCGCGTGGAGCGGGGGGTCGGCGCTGAGCTCGACCGCGTCTGGGTGGATCCGGACGCGCACGCGGCTGTCGGCGAACCGTGCTCGTAGCTCGAGCGCGTCCCAGCCGGGTGGGAGCACTGGGTCGATCGCGAGCGCCGCACCTGCCGGGCGGAGCCCTGCGAACCCGAACGCGAGTGCGCGCCAGACGCTGCCCATCGCGGCGAGGTGCACGCCGCCGGCGGTCATGTGTCCGATGTCGTCGAGGTCGATCCGCGCGGTGAGCCGGAGCATCTGCACAGCCTCGGTGAGGCGGCCTGCGCGTGCGAGCAGCGCGGCGTGAACGCCGGGCGAGAGCGAGCTGCCGTGGGCGGTGCGGGGTTCGTAGAAGTCGAGGTTGGGCGCGAGCGACCCCGGAGCGGTCTCGTCGGGTACGAGGTAGTGCAGCATCAGCGCGTCGGCCTGCTTGACGACCTGGGCGGCACGGGTGCGTTCGTGTCCGAGCAGCACGTCGGCGGATACGGGTCGCTGGGGCGCGAGCTGGGCGATCAGGATCGGCTCGAGGCCATGAAACCCGGCGAACTGCTCGTAGATGCCGGTCGCCGGGTCGTATCCGTCGGCGATCGTGTCGGCGAGTTCGAGCCATCGGCGGCGCTCGGGCTCGCAGGCGGAGTCTGTGCCCAGTGCTGCGGCGCGCTTGAGGTTCCACCTGGCCATCACGTTCGTGAACGCGTTGTCGTCGACGCGCTCGTGGTATTCGTCGGGGCCGATCACGCCGCGGATGTGTCCGCGGCCGTGTTCATCGGGCTCGATCCGCGAGGCCCACCAGCGGGCGGTCTGAACGATCAGCTCGCGTCCAGGACCGGCGGCGAACCTCCGATCGGCGGTCCAGTCGATGTAGCAGGCGGCCGACCACGCGACGTCGGCGATGATGTGCTCCTCGAGCGGCCCGGTGAGGATCGGCACCAGCTCGCCAGAGCGGTCGCGGATGGTTTTTGGGGTGACGTCTTGACCTGAGTGCGCGGATTCCCACGGAACCGCTCCGTCGCGGTGCTGCGTGCGGGCGGCGCGGATCGCGGCCGGCAGGCGCCGGATGCGGTACTCGAGCATCGCTCGCGCCGCTTTGGGTGGGTCGCGGCGAGGAACGGCAGCACGTACACGTCGCTGTCCCAGAACACGTGCCCGTGGTACGCCCGTCCGGTCAGCCCGCGGGCGCCGACGGCCGCCTCGCCTGTGTCCGCTGCGCTGGCGATCAGATGGAAGATCGCCAGCCTGACGGCGAGCTGGAGCTCGGGGTCGCCCTCGATCAGCACGTCGGCGTCCTCCCACCGGCCGGCCCACGCGCGGCGGTGCTCTGCCAGCAGCGCGTCGAACCCGAGCGTCCGGCGCGCTGAACTCGATCAAGCGCCGCGTGCTCGTCCGCTACGCCGCGCGGCGCCCTGTACCCGCCACACGGTCGAGCACCCTGTCGCGGGCGCTGCCATGGATGCGATCGTGCGCTGCCGCGGCGATCGATCCCGGCGCCCCCGATACCCGCATCCAACAGTCCTCGTCTGCGTGGCCTCCCTCATGGGCGGCTCCGGGCGGCGTCTAGTGGTCGGGATGGGCACATGCGGCCAGTTCGGTCCCGCGCCCTGAGCACCGCGGTCGCCGGGCGTGGGAGCGAGCAAAACAGGACCGCCTCGAGCCCGTCCTCGGATCCGACGCGCTCGTGCAGAACACCCGCGTGGAGATCGAGCACACGCCGGACAACACCGCCCGCGTCGCGATCGAAGGCGAGAGTGTTCCACCGCGGCGCCGCCAGCAGGTGTGTCTCCGCGCCCCGCCTGGCGTACACGCCCGACATCACCACAGCGGGATCGCCGGTTTCTGATGCGACGAGCAAGCTTCCCCGAGTTCCGAGCAGACCGTCTGCGATCGTCAGGATCGATTCGCGGGCGCGCTCGAGCAGCGAATCGTCGCCCTCGAGCGTCAGCGCCCATCTTGGATCCGGCTCGACAGCCGGCAACTCGCCACGCCGGCGCCGCGCGATCTGATCCTCAAGCGCCGCAGCAAGAGCGTCCATACGACCACGCAGCCGGAGCACCTGGCTCGCCGCGACGCCGCAGCGCCACAACTGCGCCGCGATCCAGCGGACCGCGGCCTCGCCCTGGTTCGCCGTCGAGCGGAAGGCGAGCTTGGGCCCTTCCCGATCGACCCGGAATACCTCCGGGCCACGCGTCGCCGCCAGCATCAGAGAGCCGGGGCCGGAGGGGCGCGCGGTGAGGCGACTGTCGAGGTTGGCGACCCGCGCGGCGCTCAGGACTGCCAGCTCGAGGCCATGCTCCGACGTCTCCTCGATCAAGCGCCCAATGCCCGCGTCGGAGCGTTGGGCCGCGGCGATCGCCTCGTCGAATTCGAAGATGATCGCCTCGAACCTCCGGCTATAAAGCCTCGCCGGCGCTCTGATCGCGTCAGCGGGCGTGGAGGTGCTCGCGGTCACGGCGACCTCCGGCGCGATGCTGCGGCGGCGACGGTGGCCATCGATATCAGCTTGTAGCCGACCAGCGACCCGCGCGACCGTAGATCTCGCGGTGATCCATCGGTAGGGCACCCCGATTCGCGACCCGCAGGCGAGGACTACGGTAAAGACAGACCCGAACGATGCCCGCATCCACCTCCCCCTTGCGGTTGCTTGCTTCGAGGATCACGGCGGGCGACCCGTTGCGGATCGCGATCGTGGCGCCGCCGTGGATTCCGGTCCCGCCGTCTGGTTACGGGGGGATCGAGGCGGTCGTCGAACTACTGTGCGAGGGGCTCGTGCGCCGCGGGCACGACGTGACCCTATTCGCCGCGCCGGGATCCCACTCGGTGGCGGACGTGTATCCGCTGCTGGATGACGCTCATCCCGACGCGATCGGCTCCTCGCTGTACGAGTCTGACCACGTCGCGCTCGCGTGGGACCAGATCGATCATGCCACCGAGCGAGGGCTGCCGTTCGACGTGCTGCACGATCACTCCGGATTCACCGCCTTGGCGATGGCCGATCGCATCGCAATCCCGGTCGTGCACACGATCCACGGCCCGTTCGATCCCGACACGGCCCCGTTCTACCGGCGACACGGCCACAAGGCGCTGCTCGTCGCGCTCAGTGAGACGCAGGCCGCGAGCGCTCCCGCCGGCGTCCGGATCGGCGCCGTGGTGCCCAACCCGGTCGACGTTGACCGCTGGCCGTTGCGACTCATCAAGGACGACTATCTGCTGTGGATCGGGCGCATGGACCCAGTCAAGGGAGCGCACCGCGCGATCAGGGTCGCGCTCTTGTCAGAACGGCGCCTCGTGCTCGCCGGTCCAGTACAAACAGGGCAAGAGACGTACTTTCACACGAAGGTCGAGCCATTCGCAGACGGGCGGCAGATCCGCTACGCCGGAGAGGTAGCGGGGCTCGCCAAACAGCAGCTCTACGCCCGCGCAGCCGCCCTGCTGATGCCGGTCCGCTGGCAGGAGCCGTTCGGGATGGTGATGGTCGAGGCGCTCGCATGCGGCACGCCCGTGATCGCGTTCCCAGAGGGCGCCGCGGCCGAAATCGTGATCGATGGTGAAAACGGAATGCTCGTCGCAGACGAGCCACAGATGGCGGGCGCACTCAACAACCTCGCGACGATCGACCCCCGCCGATGCCGCGCCAGTGTGGCCGAGCGCTACGACATCACAAACACCACAACCCGCTACGAACACGTCTATCGCCGCGCGATCGCCGCCGACCATCGGCACAAGGCTCAGCGCATCTCTCGCCGCGCGCCACACCACCCGAGCCTTCCGTTCCCGCCTCGCCGATAAGCAGCCGAGCTCCTGATTCCAGCAGCACCCCGACCGAGCGTCGAACGCGACGATCGTGAGCTCAAGCGCCTGCTGGCTGGTGCACGCAGGTCCTAGTTGGCAAAATCCCTGGTCTCAATACCGACTATCAAAGTTCGGCGCGGACCTCGCCCTCTCCGCGGATGTGCGACCGACCCAGGGGCTCGGGTGCCTCTGCGGATTCCATCCATCACGAATGCCTGCCGCGGGCACGGCGACTAACGAGGAGCCATGGCTCGGGCGCTGATCATCGTCGACTTCCAGAACGACTTCATGCCTGCTGGGGCACTCCCGGTACCGCATGGAGATGATATCTCCGAGCGGATCAACGCGCTTGCGGCCTCCGGCGAGTTCGATCTTGTCGTCGCTACCCGCGACTGGCATCCACCAGACCACGGATCCTTCGCCACGAGCAGCGGGCCTTGGCCGCAGCACTGCGTGGCGGGGAGCGCCGGTGCCCAGTTGCACGCCTCGCTCGACCAAAGCAGGGTCGATGTAGTCATCGACAAGGGCCAGGATCCGGACACGGAGGGGTACTCGGGATTCGAAGGCACCGGGCTCGAGCGTCGGCTGCGAGACCGCGGGATCGACGACGTGACGATCTGCGGCCTCGCCACCGACTATTGCGTGAAGAACACGGCGCTTGACGCGTTGCGAGCCGGATTTCGCGTATGTGTCGACGAGCAGGGAATCCGAGCCGTGGAAGTTCATCCGGGCGATAGCGAGCGGGCAATTGGAGAGATGCGCGAGGCTGGCGCGGTGATCAGGTAGCGACATTGGAGGCTCCTTGCCGCCGCAAGCGCGGGCTGGCGTTGCACTCGGGCAGCGCTTGTGCACGAGAACGTCGGCGGCGCACCAGCGCCGCGCGTTGGGCGATCCCGCTTCCTCCCGGGGACGGCGTGCACGCGCCTGTAAATGAGCCAACGCAGCTGGCTCGGGGCTCGGGCTTCGCGGCGTACGGCGGAAACCCGCACTCCGGAATGGGAGCTGTGGTGAACGTCGTGGGAGAAGGCGCGGCTGTGATCGCGTCAGGTGTGGGTCGGGAAGATGAGCGATGGACGAGAGTCCTCTGCCGTGGACGTGTCGAAACGCGTGAGTTGACGTCGAAACCAAGGCCGCCGGTTTGTCTTGGGATGAGTCTGGGGGCTACCCGTTTACTGCCCAGGTGGCGTCCGGCATACAGGCAGCATGAGCCCGACCTAGGCTCTTCTATGGAACGTGTGAAGGCGAGCCCGGAAACTGTCGCTGGGAGACTGGCGGCGAGAGGGAGGGCTCCGAGCGGCAGAATCCGCGAGGAGCAGAGTACCGTCGCTGGGCACGCTGGCGGACTCGCTTGTAGTAGCTGTGAAGCTTCCGCGTATCGCAGCGGGGGGGAGCCAAGGGGGGGGTCGTTCTGGATTGTGGACGTGGTCAACCGAAAGGAAGGAATCGCGTGCATGAGCCGAAGCTGAAGGGCAAGTCGCATGACATCCCCAAGCGACTGGTGTGGGATGCGTGGTTGAAGGTCAAGGACAATGGCGGAGCGGCCGGGGCCGACGGCGTGAGCATCGAGCAGTTCGAGGAGGACCTCTCGGGGAACCTCTACGCGCTGTGGAATCGGATGTCGTCGGGGTCGTATTTCCCTGGGCCGGTCCGGGCGGTGGAGATACCCAAGAAAAGCGGGACCAGAGTGCTGGCATCCCACCAGTCTCGACGATGTCATTGCATTTGAGCAGGACCACCAACGCCGCCTTGGAGGCGCCGCTGCTTGACGATTCGGGAGCAGCGCCATCGAGCTCCTTCCCTGCCTTCCGCGCAACGGGGGACCAGCCGCGCCGCTCCACGGATGCCCGTCCCGTGGCGAATGCAGGAGCGGCATGATTCGAGGACGGAGTGCGGCGACCGCAGTCTCGTGCCCGACTCCTGGTGTCAGCCGAGGCGCGCCGGCGCAGTTCATCCCGATCGGATGATGACCCTTCCGCGGCCCGCGCCTAGCGTCTGCGTTGGTGCGAAGGTGTGCCGCACGTCTGTGCGCCGATAGACGATAGGAGTGGACTCCATGCCGGACGAAGCAATCGACCGCGCAGCCTCCCGATCCGGCGCCCGCCGTTCGTGGGCGAGACGAAGAGGACGCTCGAGGGCTCGGTGCCCGACTGGAACCAGGCGAGCCATGTCCAGCCGCCCGAGGGTGCGCCGAATGTGCTACTCGTCCTGATCGACGACGCCGGCTTTGGCAACCCGAGCACCTTCGGCGGTCCGATCCAGACCCCGAACTACACTCGGCTCGCGGAGAACGGGCTGCGCTACAACCGCTTCCACGTCACGGCGCTGTGCTCGCCGACCAGGGCGGCGCTGCTGACAGGGCGCAACCACCACCGGGTCGGCTTCGGCATGGTCAGCGAGTTCTCAGGCCCGTTCCCGGGGTACAACGCGACCATCCCGCACGATTGCGCGCCGTTTCCGCGGATCCTGCAGGAGAACGGCTACCTGACGGGAGCGTTCGGGAAGTGGCATCTGACCCCGGACAACCAGCAGGGGTTCTCCGGGCCGTTTGACCGCTGGCCGACCCGGCTCGGATTCGATTACTTCTGGGGCTTCCTCGGCGGTGAGGCCGGGCAGTACGACCCCGCTGATCGCCGAGAACCAGAAGATCGTCGGCGTCCCCGAGGACCAAGGACGGCGAGCAGTACTACTTCCAGGACGACCTCGCCGACAAGACGATCGACTGGCTTCACCGGATCCGCTCCGAGAAGCCGAAGACGCCGTGGTTCGCCTACGTCGCAACCGGCTGCAGCCATGCGCCGCACCACGTGCCGCGCGAGTGGTCGGACAAGTACCGCGGCACGTTCGACCAGGGGTGGGACGTGATGCGCGAGGAGACGTTCGCGCGACAAAAGGCGTTGGGCGTCGTCCCCGCCGACGCGGAGCTGCCGCCGCGCAACGACGCGTTCCCGACGTGGGACTCGCTCGACGAGACGCACAAGCGCCTCTACGCCCGTCAGATGGAGGTCTACGCGGGCTACTCCGAGAACGCCGACTGGAACATCGGGCGGATCATCGACGCAGTCGACGAGATGGGCGAGCTCGAGAACACCGTCGTGATCTGGATCTGGGGCGATAACGGCGCGAGCATGGAGGGCACGCTCACGGGCACGTTCAATGAGCTGACGACGCTGAACGGGATCCCGCTCACCGCCCGAGCAGCAGATGGGGCTCCTCTTCAAGCACGGCGGCCTGGAGGCGTGGGGCGGCGAGCAGCTCGCCCCGCATTACGCGGCCGGGTGGGCGTGGGCCGGCAACGCCCCGTTTGACTGGGGCAAGCAGGTCGCCTCGCATCTCGGCGGCACCCGGAACCCGCTCGTCGTGCACTGGCCGAGCGGTATCGGCGACGCGGGCGCGGTTCGCGGCCATTACACCCATGTGACCGACGTCGGCGCGACGATCCTCGACCTCGCCGGGATCCCGATGCCCGACTCGATCGACGGCGTCGAGCAGCAGCCGTTCGACGGCGTCACGTTCGCCGACTCGCTTTCGGACGCTGCCGCGCCGGAGCGGCACACGCAGCAGTACTACGAGATCCTCGGCAACCGGGCGATGTACAAGGACGGCTGGCTGTTCTGCCAGCGGCTGCAGCGGATCCCGTGGTCACTTGACCCGGACGTGCTTCGCGGTTTCGGCCCGGGCTGGGATCCCGAAACGGATCCAGTCGAGCTCTACTACCTGCCCGAGGACTTCACGCAGTCGAAGAACGTCGAGGCCGACCATCCGGAGAAGGTGCGGGAGCTGCGCGAGCTCTTCTGGGCGGAGGCCGAGCGCAACCACGTCCTGCCGCTGCTCGGCGGGCTGACGTCCTTCTTCGGCATCGTGCCGCCGATCCCGGAGGAGTCGAAGTTCGTCTTCCGCGGCGACATCGAGAACGTCCCGAGCGGGATGATCCCGCGGATCTACAACCACTCGTACACGATCAGCGCCGACCTGGTCGTCCCCGAGGGCGGCGCCGAGGGGGTGATCGTCGCCGAGGCCGACCATCTCGGCGGGTTCGCGCTATTCGTGCAGGACGGGAAGCTCAAGCACACCTACTCGATGCTCGGCGTGCTCGAGTACACCCAGGCGGCCGAGCAGCCGCTGCCGACCGGCGAGGTCAACGTCGAGCTCGTCTTCGCGGCCGACGCGCCGAAGCCGGCGACGGGCGGCGAGGTGACGCTGCTGGTCAACGGCGAGCCGGTCGCGAGCGGGCGGATGGAGCACACCGTGCCGGGGCGCTTCTCGGGCTACTCCGGCATGGACATCGGTCGCGACAACGGCCTCGTCGTCGACCGCAGCTACGCCGACAAGGCGCCGTTCGCCTTCACGGGCGAGATCAAGCAGGTCGTCTTCGACATCGGCCCGCATATGAGCGAGGAGGACCTGAAGGCGCTGCACGAGCACGCGGCTCAGGCCCTGGCGGTACACGCGGCGAGCGCCTGAGGTGAAGGCGAGAGAGGAACACCATGAGTGACGACCAACCGCTAGACGTCCTGATCGCGGTCTACCTGATCCCCGATCTGGCGCAAAAGGACTTCGACGAGTACGTCAAGCTCGCAGGCGACGGCAAGATCGTCACCGACGGCGTGGCGCTGGTCGTCAAGGACGCCGAGGGCGAGGTGCAGGTCCAGGAGACCGGCGACCACCTGGGCCGCAAGGGCGTCAAGACCGGCGGCGGCGTCGGTCTCGTCATCGGGCTCTTCGCCCCGCCGCTCCTGGCAGCCACCGCCGTCGGCGTCGCCGCCGGCGCGCTGGCCGGGAAGTTCGCGCGCCACCGCGTGAAGGCCGGCATCGGCGAGAAGATGGACGACGCGCTTCCCCCCGGATCGGCCGGCATCATCGCGATCTACGCGCACGACGGCGCCGACGCTGTCGCGGGCGCGCTCGCGAATGCGATCCGCACCTCGACCGCACAGATTGACAAGGCCTCCGCGGGGGAGCTGAAAGCCGGGCTGGAGGAGGCATCGGCGGGACTCGCCGGCTGAGGGAGCACCGATGATCGAGCTGCTCGACGGGCTTCCCGACGGTGTCGTCGGGCTCGAAGCGGTCGGGGAGGTCGAATCCGGCGACTACAAGACGATCGCGGCGCCGGAGGTCAAGCGTGCGCTGGAGCGTCACTCGAAGATTCGCCTCATCCACGTGCTCGACGATCGCTTCACCGGCTACACGGCCGGCGGCGCATGGCAGGACGCTCTGCTGGGGCTCGCCCATCCGCGCTCCTTCGAGCGCATAGCTGTCGTCACCGACTCTGAGAGCATCCGCCGACTCGTGAAGCTCGCGGGCTGGTCGATTCCCGGCCAGCTGAGGCTATTCCCGAACCGAGAGCGCGAGCAGGCGGAAGCGTGGGCGAGCGAAGGACTCGACACGCCCTGACAGGACCGAGCGACTGCCGCCGTCTCGCTCCACCTCGGCCCGACTTGGCAAACAGGATTAGCGAGACGTAACGTGGACAATCGGTCTAGAAGCCATGCTGACAGCCGCCGGCCGCGCACCCGCGCCGGAACGAAAGCAAGAACAACCGGGCCAACAGCGCCGACCCCGCTCGTCGCCAAAGTCGGCACTGGGCGCTTGCAGACCTCTTGCAAGCGATCGGGTCGAAGCGGTAGTCCACGGCGAGCTCGAGCTGCTCTCGCAACGGACGAGAACCGCGTGTCCGGTTCAGCGGTCGAGAACCGGGTTTCTGGCTCAGCGTCTCAGCGGTTGTCGACTGCCGCTTGGCTGCCGAACGGAAAGTTTCAGCGACCACGATCCGGCCTCACGAGAGTTCTTGTTCGGAATGTCTCCGAGAGCCAGGCCTGGCGTTGCGGAACTCCTGGGTTGCGAGGACGAATCAGCAATCCGCGTGCGGAGCACGTCGCTGCGTGGTGCCGATCCCCGACACAAACCAGCGCAGCGGCAGGCGGTCTGCTCGGCAAAGCGGAAGTGAGGGTCGGGGCGCCCCGGACGCTTGCTCGGCCGGCGCGGCACCGGCCACGAGCAAACGCCAGGAGGGAGTCGACGCTGCCCGAGCCGATCGCGCTTGACCGGGCGCCTGCTCAGTGACGCAGTTGTCAGCACGGCTGGGTCGGCGATGGGGCTACCGCTGTGGAACGAATCCGGCCACGCGCCAGATTACGGACGGCTGATCAGCCAGACACCCCAGTTCGTTCCCAAGGGTGTGTCTCGCACGAGACGGAGTTCGCTGCGGTTCTCGGGAAAGGGTGTGATGGCCATCGCTTCCGCCCGTAGCCCAGCCCAAGGCAGAAGCTTCGGAGCCGCTCTCCAGGCCCGAACTGGGTCGATGGTGAGCGACGAGGCAGCAGACCATCGGGACCCTGCTCGCCGTGACGAAGTGGCCGCGCAAGCCACTGAGCGCGCCGCCAAGTTTGTGGACGATGAACGGGATCCGAAGCAGGCTGAGCTTCGACGTCACATGGCCAGCTATGAGCGCCGGGGGGAGTTAGAGCGTCGATGGGCGGTGATCCCGAGACGAGCGGTTTCATCGATCGACCTTCGCGCAGTTCGCGGCGCGCCATGGCTAATGCGCGGTACCTTTGCGCCGTGTCCGGCACCACGCCTGCCCAGACCCTGTTTCAGCTCGCGGCCGGCCTGATACCGGTGCTGCTCTTCGGCGGGGCGCTCCTGCACGAGTCCCGGTCCGCCGCCAACGGCGCAGCACCGGCTGCCAATCAACCCCAAGCGCCAGGCAACCGCGAAAGGTGGCTGGCCGCGGCGGTCGGGCTTCTCGTGGTTGGGGCGGTGTTCGCGGAACTGGTCGCGATCGACGGGATGTTCGACGTCAACACAAGGGATTGGGAGATCCGAACCGTGACCGCCGCCCTCGCGCTCGGTGTGATGATAATCGCTATCAGAACCATCAGCTCCTGGGCTCAGGACGTGCTTCCGCCGGGCCGGGGCCGAAAGCTACTGTGGATCGCGGTTCCCGTTGTTGTCGCGACTGCCGTCGTGGCGCAGATTCTTCTCACCGACAGCATCCGAGGCGCGTCCGCGTCGCAGCGTCTCAGCATCGCGATCACCGCCGCACAGACGGCAGATAATCAGCAGACGAGTGCCGATACCGCCACCGAAGCCGCCCGCTCCAGCCTGTTTGCCCTGATGATGGATCCCTCGTTTCAGCGGCTGCCAGCCCCCAAACGCAGGGCGCTGACCAGCGCCATTAACGAGTTCGCATTTGAACTCGACGCGGCGGCCGTAAGTCCGACCGCCACTCACTTCTATCGGCAACTGAGCGAGCAAACGCGAGCGGTCGGCCAACTGGTCATTACTGCCGTCAAGAATCCGCTACTGGAGCAACGCTTCTCGGACGCCATCGAGCTGTTTGCCAACACCGAGACCCGCCGCGTCCAAGCGCGTCTGGAAGATGCCGTGGCTCAGCGCGAGGCGGCGACCGCCTGCCAAGCTGCCGCCGAGTTTCATCTGTGCACGTTCAACAAGAGCCAGCCGCTGTCGCCTTGACAACGCCTGAGTCCGCGTGTCGTAGTGGCTGGTACCGTAGTGCCTGACTCGGAGCATCGACCCAAAGCTATTGGTTGAGACTGCCGCCTTGATCGAAGAGCAGCACTCCGGATCGATGCGCACGCCGCAGCGGACGCCGGAACTTCGGCAAGCCCGACCGTCCGCGCGCCTACGGGCTGGTCGCCGCTGCGGGCGCGATCGCGGCGGCGCTGGGGCCGCTGGTCGGCGGCCTGTTCACCACCTACCCGTCGTCGCGATGGGTGTTCGCCGGCGAGGTGGTGATCGTGCTCGTGATCCTCTTGCTGACCCGGCGCATGAATGACACACCGGCGGAGGCAGGAGCCCGGCTCGACCTGGTGGGCACGGCGCTGTCCGCGCTTGGGCTCGGTGCGATGGTGCTCGGCATTCTCAAGGCTGGAACGTGGGGGCTCGTCCAGCCGAAGCCGGACGCTCCTGAATGGTTCGGGCTTTCCCCGGTGATCTGGCTGATCTTCGCCGGCGCCGTGGTGCTGGTCCTGTTCGTGTGGTGGGAGAACCGGCGTATCAAGCGCGGCGAGGGTGCGCTGATCGACCCGGCGATGCTGCGCAACCTCCAGCTGCGCAGCGGGGTCATGTCATTCCTGTTCATGTTTCTCATCCAAGCGGGCATCTTCTTCACCGTCCCGCTGTTCCTCTCGGTCGCGCTCGGGATCTCGGCGGTCGAAACCGGCGTGCGGCTGCTTCCGCTGTCGCTGTCACTGCTCCTGTTCGCGGTCGGCGTCCCCAAGCTACGCGCAAACGCGTCACCCCGGCGCGTCGTCCGGCTCGGATTCATCATGCTGTTCGCCGGCCTCGTACTTCTCGTCGGCTTGCTCGACGTTGGCGTCGGCCCGGAGATCGTCACCTGGCCGTTGCTGCTCGCCGGGTCAGGTCTCGGGATGATGGCCTCCCAGCTCGGCGCCGTGACGGTCTCATCGGTACCCGAGAGAAAAGCGGCGAGGTCGGCGGGCTCCAGAACACAGGCACCCAGCTCGGCGCGTCGATCGGCACGGCACTCGCCGGCGCGGTGCTCATCTCCGCGATGACCGCGTCGTTCTTCACCGGTATCGAGAACAACCCCAACGTTCCCGACAGCGTCGTATCGCAGGCGCAGACCCAACTCGCCGGCAGCGTGCCGTTCATGTCAGAGGCCGACGCCAAGGCCGCGCTGCAAAAGGCGAACGTGCCCCCCGCGACCGCCGACGAGATCGTCAAGCAGAACGAAAAGAGCCAGATCGACCGACTGGGCGCCGCCGAGGCCATCCTCGCACTCCTCGCGCTCGTCGCCCTCCCGTTCACCCGAGGCATCCCGACCATCCAACCCGGCGCCCAAGCCAAGCCCAGACCATCCCCCGCATAACCGACCCAGCCGCTTCTCGGAGCCACACGGCTGCTTTGGGCTGAACGCAACAGCGCGGGACCCGTCGATCGACCGCCGCCAAGCTTCCGCATTCGCCCAGCGAAGCCGAAGTCGTCACGGGGGCCGAGCAGGCTGCCGAGATTGAACAATCTCAGCCGCCTGCGAGCGGCTGCCGCCGATACTCCTCGGACGCAATTGCAGCCGATCCCGCGCCTCTCGCCGGAGCGGATCAAGCCGCCGATGCCGGCGCTGCCGGGCGAGCTGCGGCGACTGTTGGCGGCGACCTCCGCGCGAGGCTGACCAAGGAGGGCTGGCAGCACAGCGACGTCGAACCGCTCGCGCGAATAGCGCTCGGGCGCACGGCATTCACCGCGGGGCCGCTTGAGCAAGCCGTGCTCGCGACCACCTGGGTTACCTGACCCGCGCCGCGACGCTCCGTCAAGCCCAGCGGGGGTTCGCCGGCCGCCTCGCTACGCGCTTGGGCGCGCTCGGCGCGCTGGTGCCCGATCCGATCGCCGTCCAGGCAGACAGCGAGCAGCGGCGGGCCCTCGAATGGACGCCGGACGGCCGAGCAGCGGCTCGACTTCGTATTCGTGCGCGAACACGCCGCAGCCGAGCTGCTCGACGCGCGCGACGCGATGGGCCGCAGCCGCGATCCTGGCCGCCAGGCGCTCGCTCGCGCGCTCACCACTGCTGCCGAGCAGATCCGCGACGCGCGCTCGAACGACGCGCTGCGCGCCGCGATCCCAAGCCGCCGTGCCCTACGACCAACAGGCGCGCGCGTGGAAGGCTGCGCGTGACGAGGCCGCCGCTGAGAGCGACCTCGCCGCCGCCGAGGTGCGGCGACGACGCGAGCTCGATCGATGCCGTCCGCCAGCGCGAGCGCGCTTTGCTCCCGCTGGCGGCACATGTCCTCGCGCCGCTCACACAACGCAGCTCTGTCCTTGCCGAGCTCGGCCGCTGCCCATCCTGCGACCGCGTCTACTACACCCGCGCCAACTACGGCACCCCGTCTGGAGAAGTGCGGAGCCTGCGACCGCCGGCTCACACCCGTCCGACGTCAATCAGCTCGCTGAAGCACGATCAGTTTCCGCTCGCGCGCCGCCGAGCCCGTCCGCGAGTGCTGTGTTGAGCGACACCATGGGTGGTGACGGTTGGGGGCGTCGAGCGCCACGCTGGGTGTTGATGCTGCCGACGGTTGTGCTGCGCGGGCGACAGGACGGTGGTGATCCTGTTGATTGAGGCCCTCTCGCCGAAACCTTGACGCGGCGATGGCGAGGCCCTCGTGACGCCGTTGGAGGTCGTCGTGTTGATCGTCGCAGACGATCGTGCTGTGGTCGAGGCGGATCTTGCCGCCGGTGGTCTTCGGGCGCTGGGCGCCACCCCCCGGTTCTATCGGGCGACGCTGATTCCGCAGGCGACCGAGCTGCTGGCCGCCGAGACCGCCGAGCGCGGCAAAACCGTCGTGCTCATCTGCGATGAGGCTCATCTGCTCTCCACCGAGCAGCTCGAAGAGCTGCGGATGTTGACCAACTCCGAGATGGACTCGCGCGCGACGTTCGCGTGTCTCTTGCTCGGCCAGCCGACGCTGCGCCGCAAGCTCAGACTGGGTGTGTTCGCGGCGTTGGATCAGCACACCGCGCTGCGATGCACGATCGACGGGATGGATCTGAAGGAGACCGGCGAGTACATCGCCCACCCGTCAAGCTCGCCGGCCGCTCCGACACGATCTTCAGCGATGACGCGGTCGCGCTGATTCACGAGGCCTCCCGCGGCCTGCCCCGGCAGGTGAACAACCTCGCCACGCAGACGCTGATTGCCGCCTATTCGCAGAACAAATCGATCTGCGACGAGCGCTCAGCCCGCGCCGCTGTGGCCGAGATCTCAGCCGAATGACCGGCGAGATCATCTCGCTGTTCGACCAGGACACGGCCCCGTCAGACCCGGCCACCGGCCAGCCCGCAGGCATCAGGCTCGCCCCACCAGCAGGGTGGCCCGAGCCGCCGGCCGCCGACGCTTTCCACAGTCTGCCGGGCGCGATCGTTGAGAAGATCGCACCGCACACGGAGGCCGATCCGGCCGCGATCCTCGCCCAGCTGCTGGTCTGCTGCGGGGCGCTGATCGGCTGCGGCCTCCACTTGAAAGTGGAGGCCACCGTTCATCACCCGCACGAGTTCGTGGTCCTTGGGAGCTCCAGCAGATCGAGGCTCATGTCGGCCTGGCAGCTGCGCAACGAACCTCTTCTCGTCGCTGGTGGTCGCACTCGGCGGGCCGGGGGCGCTGCCGACAAACCTGATCTCAGGTACCGGCGCGCTGACGACGGCGATCCGAGCCGTGCCGCGGGCGTAGTGCCTGACTCCCCGTCGACTGGGTGCCTGACAGCGATCGCCCTCGCCCACGCCACGCGCCGCGAGACCTCCAGCGACCCGCCGCACTCGCTCGGCATACTCCGCCCAGCTGAGCTCGACCTCACCGCCGGAGGTGCGCAAAGCGACCTGATCACCGAACTGCGCCGCAGTCAACTGAAATGCCTCGCACAGCGTTACGCCATCCAACCCCGCCGGATGCCTTCGCCGCCATGCTCTGAACAGACATCCTGCACCTCCTCGGTAGTTCGCATCGATCTTCCCAAAACCGTGCACGCTGAGCGCTAGCCGCTAGCGCTAGCTATCGACCGCAGCCAGCTCGTCCACGCGCCCTACGAACTCGGTGATCGTTCGCGCCACAAGCTTCGGGTCGTCGGACATCGCAATGTGGCCGAGCCCCGGCAACTCGATCCACTCGGCATTCGGAAGCAGCCCTCGCAGGCGCTCGGAGTAGCGCGGTGAGGGGATGATCTTGTCCCGGGTACCCCACGCCAGCAGCACCGGGCATGTAACCCCGTCAAACGTGCGCGGCGGCCCGTCGCGACGGATCGCGTCCATCAGCTCGAAGTACACGGGGCAGGCGACCGAGTCGCGGACCGCCTGGGCTGCCGCAGCCGGGGGGATCCGCTCTCCGTGGGCGGCGACCTGCCACAGCAGCGCGCGGCGTAGCCGGGGACGTCGCATCAGGGAGTCGATCCTGGGCAACAGCGCCGTTGACAGCTTGTGGTTGCGGGTGAACAGCGTCTCGAGGCGCCGCTCGGCCCGTGATCCGTGCTCCCAGCCGCCAGCGGGCGACAGTGCGACGACCGAGCGCGCGCGGCCGCGTGCGGCAAGCTCCAACGCGATCCACCCGCCGAGCGAATGGCCAACCACGTGCGCGGTGTCCAAGCCGGCGGCGTCGACGTCGCGCTCAACGGCGTCGACCAGCGCGTTCACCGAGACGGGTGTGTCGGCCAACTCGGGCCCGCCGACGTGGCCGGCGAGATTGACGGCAAGCACATCGTAGGAGCGCTCGAGTGCCTCCAGCACCGGTTCCCAGATCAGCCGCGTGCCCGCAAAGCCGTGAATCAGCACCAGCGGGTCGCCGACTCCACCACGATGGACGGTGTGACCGTTCCCCGATTCCACGGGCCAGAGCCTATCCACTACCTGGCGCGTAGTCGAGAGACATCGGCCAAACCGACGCAACGCAGATCGTCGCTTGCGGCCCGCGCGGACCACAGCCCAATGGCATATTTCAGACCGCTGGTCCGCTGCGCCAATACAGCACTCATGACCCACTCTGCTGGTCATGAGCAGGCCCAGCTGTTTTGCTGGTAAACGGCGTCGAGAGACCGCCGGTCGGCCAGGATTGCAGGAGCGGGCACGTGTTCGGGCTAGCTGATGCTGCGCGGTCCAGCAAAGACCGTGGAGTGCTTGCTGACGATCGGCTCAGACCGCCGGGAGTAAACCCGGGCGAAAGGCCACGCGCCCGGCTCCGCCCACGGCATGCGCCACTCGCCCATTGCAGAAACGCATCGTTTGCCACGATTGCGAGAACGGCTGGGCGTTAGCTGGAGATCAGTCCATCCGCAGATTGCAAACGACGAACGTCGATGAGGCGCGCTGCCGCTATTAGGATGCGGGCTCTCTTCCGCATCCCTCGGCGAGCGGCACTCCCCGCGGCGCCGCCGATCCGTGCCGCTTAGGAACGGGAGCAGAACTCTTGAATCGCGGCTCGGATACTTCTGCTGGGCGCTCGATGCGGGTGTCAGAGAGGGCTGTGGCGGGGTGAACGGTGCGACCGTCGCTGAGAGCGAGGAAGACGAACGTGCGAGACCCGTCCCCAGCGTGTTCTGCTGGTCCAGTCGTGTGTCTAGACGACGCGTGGGATCGATGTGGCGGGCGCGCGGCTGGCGGGTCTATTGTGGTTGTGCCTTGGCGGTTGGGTGCAGTTCGACGCCGTCCTTGTGCACGAGTCCGTCGTTCTGAAGGCGACGGGCGGCCGCGTAGAGTCCGGTGGCGTCCTTGAGGCCGAACTGTGTGGCCGCTTTGGTGAGCGTGATCCCGGGCTGATCGATGATCAGAGCGAGGAGCTGGTCGCGACGCGTGCCGGTGCGGGCCTCGGGGGCGCCGGAGCTCGCGAGGGCCGGGGAGGCCGCCGGGGGCGTGGCGGCGGTGCGATTGCGTGGGTTCGTGGTCTTCTCTTGGGGCGAGCGGGCGGTGCGGGTGGTGGACGCGCGCTGGGGGGTCGAGCGTTTCGTCTTTGTCGCCGGTTCGGGGCGCGAGGCCGGCGCGGTCATCGTCTTGACGCGAGCTTGGCCAGCGGCGCTCGTGCTTTGGCCAAGCTGTTCTTGGGCGTGCTCGAAGTCGCGCTGTAGCGCTTTCCTGAGCTTTCCGGTGTCGCGTCGCGCGTTGCTGATGAACGTTCGTAGGTCCTTGTGCAGATCGCGGGCGCCGTGGCTGAGATCACGCCCAGCGTCGGCGCGCAGCTCTACCAGCGCCTGTTGAGCGGCGTCGAGTGAGGTGGATAACCACTTCAGCGCGGCCGGTTCCCTGAACGTGTTTGGTTGTGCTGAGAGCGGGGTGCTGTTCTTCGCTGGCGGCATCGAGATCTCCTGTGGTGCTGGGGTCGCGGGTGTGACACTACTCAAACCGGCGAGCGGCCTGGTCTCCGAAGCCTGGTAGCCGGCACAGGACAGCCGGCCGGGTCGAACCGCGCGAGCGGTGAGCAGATCACGATCGCTTGCTAATCCGGCCGGCGTCGATCAGCTGGCCGCTCCTGCTCCAGCCCGATTGTGAAGTCGGTCGAGGAGTCGAAAGCCCTGAGCGCTGTCGAGGTCGAGATGCACGTCGACGAGAGGTCGATCAGGTGAGATAGAAGTACAGCGCGTACAGCAGGTCAACGGCGGGGCTCGACGTGTGAACCGTCACCTCACGCGGGACCTGCAGCAGCGCATCGGAGTAGTTGAAGATATGATCTTCACACCGGCTCGCGCGAGATCGTCGACCAACTCCTGCGCAACGGCGGACGGGACGGCCAGGACGGCGACGAGGATGTCCACCTGCTCGATCACGCCGGCCACCTTCGCCTTGTCGCGGACCTTCAACGTGCCGATCTCCGTGCCGACCTTGGCCGGGTCGGAGTCGAACACGGCCCCGGCCCGGAACCCGTGGTCGGCGAAGATGTCCGAGGTGGCGATCGCCGTGCCGGGATGGCCGGCCCCGAACAGCGATGTTGTGCTTCCCGGCGCTCCGCAGGATCGTGCGGATCTGTGTGACGAGCGACTCGACGTTGTAGCCGACGCCGCGCTTGCCGAACTTGCCGAAGCCCGCCAGATCCCGCCGGATCTGGGTCGAGTTGACGTACGTGTAATCGGCCAGCGTCCGCGAGGAAATCGTCTCCTTGCCCATCTTGCGCGCCTGCGTGAGCACCTGCAGGGAGCGCCACAGCCGCGCGGCAACGCCGAGCGAAAGCTTCTCCCCCGGTTTCTCGCCGCCCCCCACGTCCTCGGCAAAACCCATCCGCCCCGGACTCTACCGCGAGCTCCCCCCAGCGCGGGATCAGCCAGACGTCGCGCGAGCTCCGCCTCGATGGAGCAACTCGACGCCGTCGCTCGTGGAGCCGGCCATTCTCAGTTCACCCGCGGCGAATTCGTACGCTTCACCGGCACCTAAGCCTAAGCTATGGGCGCCGGCAGCGCAACGCGGACGGCCGCGGCATCGGTCGCCCGATTGTGAATGCATTTCGTCCGCCGACCCGCGCCGGAACGCGCTTCTCGCCGAGGGGGCTATCTATTTGAGTCAGGTTGACCGCCGTGGTTGGCGGCCGACCTTCGGTCAAGGCGAACCGAGCCTCGGCCGCCGTGAGGTTCGCGCGAGAGGGCGGGACGCGAGCTCTCAGGCCGATGCGCAGATCGCCCACGTCCTCGTGGTCAGCCTGAGTTAGATGGATAGCCCATCTCGCCGAAACCAGGGCCCGTCCGCGCGACCGATCGGGCACTCATCTGCCTATGCAAACGCGGGACCGTGCACGCCGGCCGACCGTCCCCGCCGGCGCGCGTGCGGTCCGAGAGCGGACTGATGCTTCCCGTTTCTATGAAGGCCGGCCCGTTGTCAAGTCCCGAGTCAGAATTCTGACAACAAGGCCTGTGTCATTAACACCGGTGAGTGCGCTCGTGTCAAGCGCCCGATCAAGTCACTTGAGTGAACAGTCGGATCGTGGCGCTTGACACGAACGCACGAACCGGTACCAGTAGTTACCCGTCACGGTCCGCGTGTGGGTCGGGCCATTGGAGCGGGGCTCATGTTTCTATCGCGTCATCGTGCTTCGAGGATTGGGCTATATCGGGGCTCGCTCCGGCGGCGCAGTTTGAAAACGGGCTGTCAGGCAGCCAAACGGTTAATGGCGCCTGCCGGAGCGAAGGGCTTGTTACGCGTGAGCATGTACCAGATCGCCTCGGTGAGACGGCGCGCGAGGTCGATCTGGGCAACCTTGGGACCGCGCTGGCGACCGAGACGGCGCTTGGTCCGCTGGTAGCGCTCGCGGTAAAGCGGGTGCGAGGAGGCGGCGATCGCTGCCTCCATCAGCCCCCAACGCAGATACTTGGGGCCGTGCTTGGACAGCGGACCGCGCTGATCGGTCTGGCCTGACTGTTTGACGCGCGGACACAGACCGGTGTAGCCGGTGAGCTTCACCGGCGATGAGAACCTGTCGATCTCGCCGAGCTCGCACGCGACCGTAAACGACGTGATCCACCCGAACCCAGGCGCGGTCAACAGCAGCGGGATATAGCGGTGATCGGCGCCCGAGCGGCGCAGTTCTTTCGCGATCTGAGTGATCCGGCCCTCGAGATCATCGATCAGCACGAGGCTGGCCTCGACATGCGAGCGCCACGGCTCGGGGATCTCAAGCTGCGTCAGCAGCCGGCGGCCGGCGACGCCGAACAGGTCGGACATGTGACGTTGGTGGCCGAAGGTGATCAGCGTCGAGTGCACGCGGTTCTTCAGCGTCGCGCGGTGCTTGACCAGGTGTAGGCGCCAGCGCGAGATCTCCCGCTCGCGGCGCAGCTCGAGCGTGGGCAGCCAGATCGCCGGCACCAGATCGCGGAATGACAGCTCGGCCAGCACCCGCGCGTCGATTTTGTCGGTCTTGCAGGCCAACGGCGCGATCCCCTTGACCTTCTGCGCGTCGGCGACGAGCACCTCCCAACCGTGGCAGACGAGCTCGTCGTGCACGAACCGCGCGCCGTTCATCGACTCCACGACCCCGCGCACCGGCTCACCGTAGACCGCCAGGCGCGACGCCAGGCCGTGCAGCCCGTCGCGGTCAGGCGGCGCGCAGAACCGGTCAACAAGCTCGCCCTCGCCCGAGATCAGGCACACATCGACGCGTTTGCGGCTCAAGTCCAACCCGACATGCAACATCCCGTCCTCCCTTCCCAAGCAGGATCCAGCCCGCCGACGCCGTAACGTCAGCCAAGGTCGGGTCCTTCGATGTTCGAATATGCTCGGCACCGCGGCCGTTACCGCGGGAGGCCTACGACTACGCTGTTCGACTCGGAGGACCCGACCTCCTGCTCCGCGGCTCGCGATTCAGAGCCTCCGGCCGGTCAGGGCCTCCTTCATCGCAGTTGAAAGCGAGCGTCCAGCCATCGCATCAAAGCATGAGCCTCAACAGGCAAAGCGAGCGTCCGGCGGGATCCGAGCGAAACAAGCGTCTGCGACGCGAGAACAGCGCACTCAAAAGCCGAACTCGCCGTCTCTGATCGGCGAGCGCCGCACACGCTGCCCGGCCGCGCCATCGGCCGAGGCTGCGAGTTGGTGGGGGCCGTGCCCATGCGGGTGGCGGCGTACGAACGCGGCATCGAACGCGTCGTCGAGTTCGGCCGTCTGCGGACACCGCGGCTACGCGTAATCCGATCGGTAGGCCGGTGCAGGTCGGCCGCGGCTTGTCACGGATCGACGCGTCGCACGTCCCACGGATGCCCCGCGGCCCAAGGCGTGGGAAGGTAGAGGGTTGCGGCCGGGATCCGAGCGAGTCGGAAAGGGGAACGTCTATGCGGTCCCGGTACCTGAATAGCATTCTTGGTGTTCTCGCGGCCGCAACGGTCGCATTGATGGGGGGATGGTCGGCACAGGCGAAGGCGAGCGCATCGTCGACGTGGCGCGCGCTGCCGCCGGCGCCGATCGCCGGACGCATGGACGCGAGCACGTTGTGGACCGGGCGCGAGATGATCGTGTGGGGCGGCGTGAGCCGCGGCGCGCACGGGCAGGCCTCGGCGCGCTCGGACGGTGCGGCCTACGACCCTGCGACCGGGAAGTGGCGGCGGATCGCCGACGCGCCAGCGGGCGTGCTCGGCGGCGGAGGCTCGGCAGCGGCCTGGACGGGCAGCCGGATGGTCGTGTATGTCGGCAACTCGCCCGATGGTCCCGCCGCGGCGGCGGCCTATGACCCTCGTCGCAACACGTGGACGCGCCTGCCCACTGGTCTGAGCGGATCGAGGAGCTGACCGCCCCTTTCTCCCGTGAGCTGGAGCTGCTGGACACGATCCCCGGTGTTGACCGGCGCGCCGCCGAGATGCTGCTCGCCGAGATCGGCCCCGACATGAGCCAGTTCCCGACCGAGCATCAGCTCGCGTCCTGGGCTGGGCTGTGCCCCTGCCAGCGCGAGTCCGGCGGCAAAAAGGGCTCGGGCAAGACGAGAAAGGGCTCCAAATGGCTGCGCGGCACGCTGACCGAATCCGCCAAAGCGGTAGTGCGCACCAAAGGCACCTACCTGTCCGCCCGCTACCACCGGATCAAGAGCCGCCGCGGACACGCCAAGGCCACGATCGCGACCGCCCACAAGATCCTCACCGCCGCCTACCACGTCCTCCACAGCGGCGTCCCCTACCACGAGCTCGGCAAAGAGTTCTTCTACCGCCGCGACACCGAGCACACCGAACGCTACCGCCGACGGCTCATCAAGCAACTCGAACGCCTCGGCCACCAAGTCACCCTCGAACCCCTACCAGAGGCCGCCTGACCGCCACCGCTACCGACACCCCAAAACGGCCAAGGAGGCTGTCGAACCCCAAGCGCTGCCGCTACCCCACGGCTATTTTCGATTCAGGAGCTTGACGTTTCAAGAGTGTTAGGCGTGCTCATCGTTTACGGTCGGTTACGTTGCCCAAGCATCTGTCGCAGCTTGCAGAACTATTTGCTAGGGTCGGTATTTGATCGAATACGTCCACGAAAGCTACTCGGACCACCACATTGAAAGCGAGAAGCTCGACGCAAATGAAGAGAAAACTCGCGATCAGCTCTCTGGTCGCCCTTGCCATCCCGGCAGCGGCACTGGCTAAGCCCGTTGGCAACGCGACACTGACTGTCACCAAACCGCATAAGGTCGGAGGTGAATGGGTCGGGTCGGCGGCTCTCAAGGCGCCGAGTAAAGAGGCGCTGCAACTCCAAGTCTGCATAGAGTCGAACGGGAAGACTGTCAAGCAGTCCTGCTTGTATGTCCACAGCCACACTTCCGCTCTGGCAGCCGTGACCCACAAGACGCACGCGTCTTCTCCACGCACCTGGGCATGGGCGGATGTCGCGGGTCATACGACCACTGCTGTGAGCTGAGCCTCCAGCCACGCATCGCTGCGCCGGTTCAGTCCGAGGCTGAGCGTCAATTGACCTTCTGGTCGGGTAGCCGGGTAGCCGGAGGTATCGCAGCGCCGGCTCTCGCGGATCCCGGCGTGACAGTCACCATGCCAGCTCACAGTCGGCCCTGAGGCGTCGCGCAGCGCACCAACCCCGGCAAACCCGCAGTGAGGGCAATTAAGGAGATGTGTCGGACGCCTAAGTCACGCTCGGACGTACGACAGGGACGAACGCGGGATCGACCTTCGGGGCGCGAGCCCCAAGGTGACGGAGTGCCCATAGTAGTCGTGCGATTCACGCCGCACCAGGGGGGACGGGAGAGCCGTCCACAGGGCGAAGGGGCACAGGCGACCGAGTATCGAAGACCGGGAGGTATGCGTAATGCAGAACGCCGCAACGGTACTCGATGCCCAGCCGCGAGCAATCGCGGAATGGTCGCTGGAGAGCCCGGTGAGCTGAAAGGTTCACGCCGGGTTCGAGAGGGGGGTGTCGGAAAAGGACCGTAAGGCACCTCGCCGGCACCCTACCTCAACGCACTCCAAGATCAAGCAGTACCACAAGCTCCAACGAGCGATCAGAACCGAAACCACGATCAACGACACCCGGGACTTCGCGATCGGCAAACGGCTGAGGAACCTGCCGGAACTGCGGCAGGTCGGCTTCCACTGATTTTCACGGCCTCTAGGTCTAGGGCCAAGGACCCTAGCCCATCTTGCCGCTGCCGATCACCACGGGAGCGCCACCGGTGCGCGCCGAGATCGGCGAGGCCTGCATGTCGTAGTCCTTGAAGTCATAGGGGACGCCCTGGTAGTACCAGCGGAGCTTCCCCGTCGTGGCGTCGAGGTTCACGTCGCTGTCGGTGTAGAGATCCACCGCCGGATGCGCGGTCGCCGCAGCGGCGGTCTGATACTGGTTACCGATCCCGTACGTCACCGACCCATCGCTACCGACCAGCGGCGTCTCCCACACGCGCCGGCGCCGACGCCGAGCGACTGGACGCCCGGCTCGGGGCCTGCGACTGTGTTGAACCTCCAAAGCATCGCTCCGCTTGACGCGTTCAGCGCGAGCAGCACCCCCGCCGCCGGGCCCCGGACCCAGTTGGCTTGCCAGATAGACCCGCCCATTGGCCACCTGTGGCTGGATGCCGAACGTACCCTGGCCTTTGCGCAGAAGATCGCTGTTGACCCAGATCATCCGGCCGGTGGTGGCACTCAGCGCAAACGCGGCCATCGAAGTGAGCCCGTACACCGTTCCGTCGGCGACGGCGACGGCGACGGCGTTCGGTCCCGGTCCACTGCGCTCGGGTTGATTGCATCGATACTCCCACCAGAGCTTCCCGGTCGCGACCGCGAGCGCGTACACATTCGAATCGAGATCCTGGAGGTACACCACGCCGTTCTGCACGATTGGGCTGGCGATCAACGACCCGAAGGTCAGCACGCCGGCCGCGGCCTTTCCTGTGAGCCTGAACGCCCAGACCTGCGCGAGCCTGGACACGTTGGTCGAGGAGATCGTCGACCCACTGGCGTCCCGGGTGTTGGCAAAGTCGGCATTTGTGTACGGCCACGACCCAGAGCCCCCCGCCGCCGAAGCAGCGACGTGCGGGGTGACAGTCACGCGTCGGAGCTCGCGCGCGCCGTCCCATTCCCGCCACAAGCCGCAAACCAGCAAACCAGCCGCGACAAGCAGAGCCGCGCTCACCGCGATGCGATCATTCGTGCGCGTTTTCATCTCGTCCACCTCCTACAGGTGTTTCGCGAGCGCTTGTTGTGGGGCCATCGGCTCTTGCGCGGCAGCCACGGGTACCGATCGATCATCTCAAATCCCGCCTCCGCAAGTGACGCTTTCACGCGACGAAGGCGCACGGCTGCGACGACGACTACCGCACACTCAAGTTGCTCTCCGACCAACTGATTTCCCGTGTGGCTCGAAAAGCCCGGCGGCACGAGCCGAGCGGCAAATGCATTACCACCTCGGACCGGCGATGGTCAAAGGGCGGCCATAGCTGGTTTGTCAATGGTGGCAGTCCTAACGGGCCGGATGGCTGCAGGCAGTAGCGGGCCTGGCGGGCGCTCGGGGCTTTACTTGTGGGGCGACCGACAGCTTCTGGTTCTCGATCGAAGGGGAGCCAGGCGACTGCTACTTGTGACCGAGCTGTGCGATCCCACGGTGTCGCGTTTGGCGGCGCAGGATCTGGTGTTCAGCGGCACGGTGTGCACTGGCGGTGAGGCTCATGCGGTTGTGTACGCGACCGGGATGCATACTGAGCTGGGGCGGATCGCGTCGTTGTCGGAGCGAGTCAAGGAGGAGCTCGGTCCGCTCGAGCAGCAGGTGCGGCTGGTATCGTGGCTGATCGCGGCGGTCGCCGTGGCGCTCGCGATCGCGTTTGTGCCGATCGCGATCTTCGCTGCGGGGCTGTCGGTCCGCAACAGCGTTATGTTCGCTGTCGGGTTGCTGGCGGGGAATGTGCGCGAGGGGCTGCTGCCGGTGATCACGCTGGCGCTCGCGGTTGCCGTGCGCCTGCTCGACCGCCGCGGCGCGCTGGTCAAGCGGCTGAGCGCCGTTGAGACGCTTGGCTCGACGGATGTGATCTGCACCGATAAGACGGGCACGTTGACGGAGAACCGGATGCGCCTTGTCGAGGCGTGGACGCTGGGCCGTGCCGTGAGGCTCGATCGCGGGGTTGGCGCGGGGCCTGTGACGCTTGGCCTCAGCGCGCTCGCGCGAGCCGCCACCGACTGCAACAACGCCCGGCTTGAGCGCGACGACCAGGCGCTTGGGAATCCGACCGAGGTCGCGTTGCTGCGCGCCGCATGGTCGCTGGGCGCCGACGTCGACGCCGACCGCCGTGACCAGCGGCGCCGCCACGAGTACAACTTCGACCCGAGGCTCAAGCTGATGACGACGCTGCAGCTCGGAACCGGCGGCGGGTGGCTGCACACGAAGGGCGCCCCGGAGGCGGTCCTACCGCTGTGCGTCAGCGTCCTCTCCAGCGGCGGAGATGAGTTTGCATTGCAGGGCGCCGATCGCCGCCAGATCGAGCGGCATGTCGAGGACTACGCGCGACAGGGCCTCCGGGTGCTCGCGCTCGCGCGACGAGTCGCACCCGCGGGTGAGGATGCTCCTGTGCGCGAGGAGGCCGAGCGCGAGCTGTGCTTCCTGGGGCTAGTGACGATGTTCGATCCGCCACGCGCCGAGGTCAAGGCGGCGATCGATCGCTGCCACAGCGCCGGAATCCGGGTGATCGTGATCACCGGCGATCATCCGCTGACGGCCGCAGCGATTAGCCCGCCAGGTCGGATCGGCGGTCAGGATCCCTGATCGTCAACGCCGAGCGGCTCTCCCACCGCCACGAAAACGAGCTCGCGGAGCTCCTCTCCGCAGACCGCGAGATCATCTTCGCCTCAGCCGAACCCAAGCTGTACATCGCCGAAGCGCTGCAAGCTCACGGCCACGTCGTCGCGATGACCGGCGACGGCGTCAACGACGCCCCTGCGCTGCGACGCGCGGACATCGGCGTCGCGATGGGACAGTCAGGCACCGATGTCGCTCGCGAAGCAGCCACGATGGCGCTCACCGATGACAACTTCGCCACGATCGTGGTCGCGATCGACACCGGCCGCGTCTTATACGACAACGTCCGTAAGTTCATCATCTACATCTTCGCGCACGCCACCCCCGAAATCGTCCCGTTCCTCGTGTTCGCCCTCGCCGGCGGCGCGGTACCCCAACCGCTGCCCGTGTTGCTGCTGCTCGCATTTGACGTCGGCACCGAAACGCTGCCATCGCTGGCGCTCGGTCGCGATCCCCCCGAGCCGGGAATCATGCGCCGCTCGCCTCGCCCGCGATCGGAGGGCTTGATCCGCCGACCCATGCTGATCCGCGCGTGGCTGTTTCTCGGCCTGATCGTCGCCGCGCTCTCGCTCGCCGGCTTCTTCTACGTACTCACAGAAGCTGGTTGGCGCTCTGGCGATCCCACCGGCCCCGGCACCGACTTCCACCACGCCTACCTACAAGCCACCACGATGACGTTCCTCGGCATGATCTTCGGCCAGATCGCAACCGCCTTCGCGGTGCGTACGCAGCGCGAGTCGCTTCGGCCTATAGGGTGCTCAGCAACCGCTACCTCCTGCTCGCAATCGTCGGCGAGCTCGCAGTCGCTGCAGCTTGCGTGTATGCGCCACTACAGTCACTCTTGGGAACCGCGCCGCCACCCACCCGCGACCTCCTGCTCCTACTTCCATCCCCGCTGATCGTCTGGGACGCCGACGAGGCGCGGCGCTACCTCATCCGCCGCCGCTCACGATCCACGATCACCGGGACGACGACTCGCGGCAACCAGCTGATAAGCAAACCACGCAGCGACTGCGACGGAAAGGCGCACAGCCGTCTGAGAAGCGAGCCCCCTACGGGCTCAGCATCAACACGACGACATGCTTGCCGTCCGCTCGATCCGGGCACCGCAGCAAGCGGACCACGCCAGCGCTTTCGTCGGCACGCAGGCGCCATCGGCCCGGCTGGGAAGCGGTCCGGGGAGCGTGCTTTCGCAGTCATGACCAAGCGGCACTCTCCGGAGGCTGCGCGGCGAGTGTCGCAGCTCGCTTGTCCTTATCCACAACAGATCGTCATCGACGTCGTGGCTGATGCTCTCGGGGATGGGGCACGGCGCCAGTCGGGCCCGCCGTTTGCAGGTCACGTGGATCGAGGCGTCAAGCAAGCCGGGGCGCCACGGGCAGCGACGCCGCCGGTGTTAGCTGATCGACCCTGAGGCGGCAAACGGCGGGTCGCCTCTTCATGATCCGAGCTGCGCGGACGGCCGCCCGTGGGCCGCACCTTGACAGGGGGCCGGCTCAGCTCGGTGCGTCGAAGCTTGTCGGCGTAACGCGAGAGCGGTGGGAGAATCGCACCGACGGCACAGATGGCGGCAGCTCCCCAACCACGAGGCCGGATCGCCCGCTTCGTTGCTCCTGTTGCGCTCGTGACGCTGCTGGCCGCCGTCGTCGTGGTGGTCGTGACCGCTCCCGGTGGCGCTGGGCCGCACCGGAGGTCTACGAGAGCTGTGCATGGGAGCGTCCGCAGGCTCCCTCCCTACTGGACGGTGCGTCCGGGCGACACGCTGACAGAGATCTCCGCCAAGACCGGCCTCAGCGTCAGCCAGCTCGAGGCGTATAACCCGGACGCCGATCCGCAGGGCCTGATCCCGGGCGAGCGACTGCTGCTCTGGCCCCATCCGCCGGCGCCTCGCCCGAGGCCGCTCGGGCCGCTCTACTGGACTGTGCGGCCGGGCGAGTCGTTCGGCTCGATCGCCGCCAAGACCGGAATCAACCTGGCGACGCTCGAGCAGCTGAACCCGGGGCTAAAGCCCGCCTCGCTTAGGCCGGGCGATCGGCTCAGGCTGCGCCCGTGAGCGGCGCGGCGGCGGTTCGGGAGCAGAGCGGCCCGCTCGCACAAAGGCCAAAAATCCTGCAATGGCAGCTAAAATGATAAAATGAAATCTTCAGAGCGTGAGTGTTTCCACCAGGGAGCGACCGCCAAACTGGCCGGCGGCAAGTCAGATCAGACCGCCAAGCCAACAGGGCACTTACGCTCTCGGCGTGACGCGCTCAATCTTCGTCGGTCGTGAGCGGTTGCTGGAGCTTGGAACCCTCGCGGTAGACGGCGATCGCTTTGAGCCCGAGCCGCCAGGCGGCAACGAACACTTCCTCGACCGCGTCGGCGCCTGCGTCGGCAGGTAGCGGGAGCGTCTTGGACACCCCGCCGCTGAGGAACGGCTGGACGGCGGCGACCATCTGCAGGTGTGCGATCGGGGACAGTGCGTTCGGGCCGGTCGCGGTCTGGAACACCAGCCGCTCGTCGCCTCGAAGTCCCGGAGCGTCAGCGAGGTGCCCGTGGTCGAGGGCGTATTCGCTGAGCGTCTCGATCATCGAGTCTGTGTGCCCGAGCGAGGCGAGACTGTCGATGACAGCTCGGCTGGAGAGCTTGACCTGGCCGCCGTCGGCGAAGTGCTTGGTTGTCGTGAGCGCGTAGAAGGGCTCGATGCCGGTGGTCTCGCAGTCGAGCATCAGGCTGACCGTGCCGGTGGGCGCGATGAGCGTCGCCTGGGCGTTACGGAATCCGTGCCTGCGACCGAGCTCGAGCGCGCGCGTCCACTCCCGGCGTGCAGCCGCCAGCACGTCTGCCGGCTGCTTGCCCTCGAGCGGGTCGAGCGCTTCGATGTGGCGTTCGATCACCTTCAGCGTCGGCTCGCGGTTGCGCTTGAACTCCTCGAACGGGCCGAGCGCGCCGGCGAGCTCGGCGGAGCGGCGGTACGCCACGGCGGTCATCAGCGCGGTGATCGCCGCGGCCCAGCCGCGGCCGTCGTCTGAGTCGTAGGGGATCCCGAGCGTGAGCAGCAGCGCGGCGAGGTTGGCGTGGCCGATCCCGATCTGGCGCAGCCGCTTGGCGTTGCGCTCGATCTCCGGGCTCGGATACCCCGATCCGTCCACGATCGCGTCCTGGGCGGTCACGAGCAGCTCGACCGCGGCGGTGAACCCCTCCACGTCGAACTCCCGGCCCTGAAGGAAGGCGAGCAGGTTGAGCGTCGCGAGGTTGCACGCGGAGTCGGCGACGTGCAGGAACTCACCGCAGGGATTGGAGGCGGTGATCGGGCCGGTGTTGGGGCAGGTGTGCCAGCGCGCGATCTGATCGGCGAACAGCAGCCCCGGATCCCCGCAGCGAGCGGCAGCGTCCGCGCATGCAGACAGCAGCCGGCGAGCGGGAAGCGTTTCTAGCACCTCGCCGGTCGTCACGGCCTTCAGCGCCCAATCGCCACCGTCGACGGCAAGGCGCATGAACTCGTCGGTCACCCGCACCGAATGGTTGGCGTGCTGGAAGGCGAGCGAGGCGACCACTTCGTTGAGCGGATATCCGGCCGCCAGCAGCGCCCGGCCGCGGTCCTCCTCGCGCGCCTTGGCCTCGATGAACTCGAGGATGTCGGGGTGAGACGCGTCGAGCACGACCATCTTCGCGCCGCGGCGGGCACGGCCGCCGGCGCGGATCGTTGCCGCCCACGCGTCGGTGGCGCGCATGAACGACACCGGCCCGCTGGCCAGCCCGCCGCGTGAGACCGGCTCGCGTGAGGAGCGGATCGGCGAGAGGTTGATCCCCGCGCCGCCGCCCTGCTGGAAGATCAGCCCCTCCCGGGTGTTCCAGTCGAGCAGCTGCGGGATCGAGTCCCCGGCCTTGAGGATGAAGCACGCCGAGGTCAGCGGGCGCTCGGCCAGCCCGGCGTTCAGCCACACCGGCGTCGCGAACGTCGCCCGCTGCGTGAGCACGAGCGCCGCAACCTCGTCGCGCAGCACCCGACGCTCGGCAGCCCCGTGTACGTGACCTGCGTCCTGTGCCCACGAAGCGATTGCCTCGACGACGCGCTCGACCAGCGTCCGCACCGAGCGCTCCGGCGCGGCGCCCGGCGCACGCGCGAAGTAGCGGCGCGCGACGACCGCGACCGCCAGGTTCGACCAGCTGCCCGGCGCCTCGACCTCGCCGGTGGCGAACGCGACCCGCCCGTCGGGTTCGGTGAGCTGCACGGAGCGCTCGGACCACTCCACGAGTTCGAACGCATCCGCGCGCTCGTGCGTCAAGTTTCGTCGGACGAGCGGCGTCCACGTGGCGCGCGCCGCGGCTGAGGGCCTGGCCGTGGTCATTTGCTCAGGTGACGCTCGAACCACTCGCCCGCAAGCCGCGAGACCTCCTCGAGCGCCCCGGGCTCTTCGAACAGGTGCGTGGCGCCGGGAACGACCGCCAGCTGCGAGGGTGCGTGCAGCAGCCTCCGCGCCTCACGGTTGAGCTCGAGCACGATCTCATCGTGGCCGCCGACGATCAGCAGCACCGCTGCGCGCACCTGCGCCAGCCGGCCAGCTGCGAGGTCCGGCCGGCCGCCGCGAGACACCACCGCGCGGATCTCCTCGCCGAGCTCGGCGGCGGCCCACAGCGCCGCGCCCGCGCCGGTGCTGGCGCCGAAGTAACCAACCGGCAGCGACGCCAACATTCGTTCTCGCTGTGCCCAGCGCGTCGCCGCCACAAGCCGGTCGGCGAGCAGCGCGATGTCGAACACGTTCGAGCGGTCGAGCTCCTCCTCGACCGTCAAGAGGTCGAGCAGCAGTGTCGCGAGCCCTCGCTCGTTGAGCGCCCGCGCGACCTGCCGGTTGCGCGGGCTGTGGCGGCTCGAGCCGCTCCCGTGGGCAAACACGACCAAGCCCTGCGCCACGTCTGGCAGAACGAGATCGCCGATCAGCTCGACTCGGCCGCCGGCCGCGATCCGCGCCTCGCTGGAACTCGCGAGCGGCCGTGGTGGCGGGTCATGCGTGTCGCCGTCGAGCAGGCTGGCGATCTCGGCGTCCGAGGTCGGCTCGAAGTGCTCATACCAGAGGCCGACCGCCCACATCAGTTCCGGCTTGAGCAGGCAGATCACCTCGTCGGCCTCCTTGTGCAGCGACTCGACGCTGTCCGGCGCGCCGACCGGGACCGCCAGCACGAGCTTGCGCGGTCCCCGCGCCCGCACCGCTCGCAGCGCTGCGCGCGCCGTGCCGCCGGTCGCCAGCCCGTCATCGACGACGATCGCCGTGCGCCCCTTCACGTCAACCGGTGGGCGGCCGTCGCGGTAGCGGTGCACGCGCGCATCCACCTCCGCACGCGCCCGCGCGACAGCAGCGTCCAACTCCTCCACGCTGACCAGCAGATCGCGGACGATGTCCTGGTTGAGCACGCGGACGTCGCCCTCGGCGATCGCGCCGATCCCGAGCTCCGGGTTCCCGGGCGCGCCGATCTTGCGCACCACGAGGACGTCAAGTGGCGCGCCGAGCGTCTTCGCGACCTCGTAGGCGACCGGCACCCCGCCGCGCGCCAGGCCGAGCACGACCGGGTCCTCGAGCGTGCGCGAGCTCAGTTGGTCGGCCAGCTCCCGTCCGGCGGCGTGCCGGTCGGCGAACCTGCGGGTGATCGTCTCGAGCATCAGAACCTCCTCAGTCACGACTTCCTTCAAGTACCGCCGCCAGCAGCGGCGCGACCGCCACGACGTGCGCCTGCGGCGCGCGGCGGCGCGAGAGCACGCTGTCGGTGATCCAGATCTCCTGCACGCCGTCGGCGAGCAGCGCACGCCACCGGTCTGCCGTGAACAGGCCGTGGGTCGCGATCACACCGATCCGCCTGACCCCGGCCTCACGCAGCTGCCCGCAGCAGGACACGAGCGTGTCGCCGGTGTCGAGGATGTCATCGACGACGACGGCCCGATGGCCCGGTGTGCCGACCAGTCCGAGATGCTCGACCCCGGCAGGGGTGCGGCGCTTGCGCGCCCACACGACCGGTCGATCCATACCGATGGCGTGCGCGACGGCCGAGGCTCGATCGATCGCCCCCTCGTCCGGGGCAACGAACGCGGTACCTGGCCCCCAGGACTCGGTCAAAGCGTTGGCGAGCAGGCCGGCTGGTGACAGCGACGTGAGTGGGAGCCCGAGCACTTCGGCCGCGTGCTCGCTGTGGACATCCACGCACACCACCTCGCCGATCCCGCTCGCCCGCAGCAGCTCTCCGACCCACGCGAGCCCCAGGCTCTCGTTGCGCCCCGCGCGATCCTGGCGTGCGTACGCGAGATACGGCAGCACCGCGGTGATTCGCTTAGCGCCCGCTCCGCGCAGCGCGTGCGCGACGAGCGTTACGCGCGCGAGGTTGCCGGCGGGCGGAGAGATCGACCCCACGATCACGCACGGACGCTGCCGGACGCGTTCGGGCACCTCCACGTGAAGTTCCCCGTTGGGAAACCGCTTGACGACAACGCGTGCATGCGATTCGCGGGGAGGTCCGGAGACGAACCGCTCGCAACCTGCAAGCACCGCGACGAACGGGGCGAGCGCCGCACCGCGTCGTCCGGCGTCGGCCGTCCGTCGTGGCTGAGCGTGAGGATCGCCGAGGCGGAGCGCCATTGCGGCCTTCCGGGCTACCCGGTCTCGGAGGGGATGACCGGCCGAAGTCGCCGTGCATGCAGCTCTCCGATCGGCAGCCACATCACGTCGAGGGTGCGGCAATTCTCGAGCCCAACCATCCGGCCCATCCCGCTCGAGATCGCGCCGACGTGGCGGTACAGGTTGATGCCGTCGGTGAGGTAGCGGCCAGGCTGGTCGGCGTCGTAGCAACCGGCGCCAGCGGCGGGGAGTGCGGACGGGGTGCCACTGCTTGCGGCTCGGGACAGGAACGACATCGCCAGCTCCGGGTGACCTCACAGCATCTGCCCGGAAGCTACCCGGGGCGAAGCGGCGTGTCATCAGCAGTCGCCCTCATCCAGCCATGTGGGAAGTCCGCGACGCAGCTGGCTCCGTAGTCGCCCGCGGCGGCGCATCGCGCTCTGTCCGGAAGTGCTCGTGGGAAGCCGGGAGCACGCTGCGGCATGCATTCGAGCAACCCGACAATGACGAGGCCAGGCATGACCGGGCTGGATGCGCGGGTGATCCTTCGATCAGCGCGAGATCAGCTACCGCTGGGTTGATCACACCGGTGAGCCGGAGCTCGAGACCGAGGCGCCCACCGAGCAGGGCGTGTTCGTCGACGCCCTGACGGCGTTCGCCCAACTGGTCGCAGAGGACCGCGGCGGTGATCACGTCGCGCGCGAGATCCGGCGGTAGGGATGCGAGCGCGCGGTGCTGCTCGTGGACTGGCGATGAGCTGGTCTACCTCGCGAAGACGAAGAGGGTAGTGCCAGAGGAGGTGTCGCGGCTCGAGCTGTCCGACCGCGGCGTGGTCGCCACCGTGCAGTGTCATCTCGGCAGTCCGCGTCATCCGGTCAAGGGCGCGACCTACCATCGGCTCACCTTTGAGCGGAACCCGCGCCGTGCGACAGTGGTGCTCGATGTCTGAGCTCGCGCAGCCCGACGTTCACGGTTTCATCGGGTCCACCAGGTGGTGTGGGAGCTGCCGGCGGCGGCGCGGGCGGACCTGCGGGTCCCGGCGGGGGTGTTCGCCGACCGGGAGCTGATCGGGCAGATCGCGGCGGACCGGTTGCTGGAGCAACTGCAGAACGTCGCGACGCTGCCGGGAATCACCGGGGCGGCGCTGGCGATGCCCGACATCCATCACGGCTACGGGTTCCCGGTCGGTCGCGTCGCCGCGACCGAGACACCCGACGGCGTGGTGTCGCCTGGTGGGGTGGGCTACGACATCACTGCGTCGTCCGGCTGCTCGCGCTCCCGGTCACCGCCGCCGAGCTGGCCGGTCGGACCGAACCGCCGGTGCACGAGATCTCCCGGCGGGTCCGGTCGGCGCCGGCCATGGCGGGGCGCTGAAGCTCACGGGGCCGGCGTTTGACCGCGTACTGGTGCATGGACCGAGGATCGTGCTGGCCGAGCACGGGATCGGGACCGAGGACGACGTCGAGCACACCGACCCGCGAGGCTGCCTGGACGGCGCTGATCCGGCGGCGGTGTCGGCACGGGCGCGGGTGCGGGGCGCCGATCAGCTCGGGACGCCCGGCTCGGGCGAGCAGCGCCGCCGAGCAGCCGCATCGAAACCGGCCCCCGCCGCGGGTGATCGAGCCGCGATCGGCGACGTCGGCGATCGACCACGGTCCGGACCGAGAAGCAGGCTCTCCTCGCCGATCGACCTGACGGCGGTGGCGGAGACGAACGAGGTCGGCCACCGATTGCGGTTCTTCGAGAATGCGGCCACCGGACGCGGCACCGTCATCTATCGCCGCTACGACGGCCAACTACGGCTTGATCGAGCCCGCGCGAGGGTCGAACGCCGACGCGAACAGGTAACTCGTGGCAAGCGTTCGGTACGGCCGCCAGGGTCGGCGATCGCCAGCACCTCGTCCGGGCTGGGGAGATCGTCCAGCTCGTAGCCGCGCTTGATCGTGTTGCGCAGCGCGAGGTCGCCCGGCAGGACGACATCCTCGCGGCCAAGCACGATGATCAGGAAGTCGTGCGCAGTCCACGGGCCAACGCCCGGCACGTCGGTCAGCCGGGCCTCGACCTGCTCGTCGGACAGCTCCTGCAGCTCCTCGACCCTCAGCCGCCCGTCGGCAAACCGCTCGGCGAGGGCGCACAGGGTCTGCACTTTTCGGCGCGAAAGCCCTGCCCGCCGGAGGTTCCTGGGTTCGGCGGCGAGCAGCTGGGCGGGAGACGGCAGTCGGCCGTCGAAGCAATCGACCAGGCGGCCGAGGATGCTGCGGGTCGCGGCAAGCGAGAGCTGCTGGCTGGTGATCTGGAAGATCAGGGTTCCAAAGGCTTCCATGTCGGGGAGCTCACGCAGCCAGGCGCGCGGGTCGAAGTCAGGGTGGGCATCGATCAGTCGTGCGATCATCGGGTCGGCTCTGCGGAGATGGGTGAGCGCGGGGGCGCGGCGCTGTGCGGTCTTCACATGCCCGCGTTCGTGAACGGTCATGCGGGGGCGGGTTAGCTTGCGGCGGCTTCGTGTTGCCTGCGGCTCTTGCGCCCGCGGATCTCGTAGTAGAGGTGGAGGTTGAACGCACGAACCGCCGAGGCTGCCGGCGGCAAGTCCTCGAGGGTCAGGCGTTCGTGCGCGAGGCACGCTGCCAGCCGCGCCCGGTAGCCTTCCGGATCTCTTGGCCTCAGCGATGCGGTCCAGCCCACGATCTCGCGTTCGCCGCAGGTCGCCCGGCGCGACGTCCGCGCCTGCCATGAGCCGGTCGAGCGCCACCGGCCATGTTGGCTGCTGGTCGGTCGCGGCGGCTGGAACGTACTCGCCCTCGCGGGTGGCCGCCACCGCCTGCGCGAGATAGCTGGTGGTCTCAACCGACTTGCTGGGTTGCCTCTTCGGCCTCGTCGGGTGAGCGATGCGCCGCCGGCTCCGACGGAGCCTCGATGCCCGCCAGTTGATAGGCCTCATCTTGCTCGAGGGTCTCCTTGTCGAGTAGCGCCTGCGCGAGCGCGTCGAGCTTGTCGCGGTTTGCGCTCATCAGCTGCGTGACCTGCTCATGGGCCTGCTCGATCAGGTGTCGAACCTCCTCGTCGATGAGCTGCTGGGTGACGGGGGAGATGTCGCTGGCGCCGGGGATCGGCATCTGTGGATCCTCGGTGATCACAGTCACCGGTCCGATCACGTCGCTCATCCCCCACAGCCCGACCATCATGTTGCGCGCCAGCTCGGTGGCCTGCTTGATGTCGTTCTGTGCCCCGGTGGTGATGTCGTCGAACACGAGTTCCTCGGCCACCCGCCCGCCGAGCGCCACCTTGATCTTGCCGAGCAGATAGGGGCGGTCGTAGCTGAAGCGGTCGGCCTCGGGCGCCGACAGGGTGACGCCGAGCGCGATCCCGGGGGGATGATCGAGACCTTGCGCACCGGATCGGCGCCAGGGGTGAGCATCCCGACGATCGCGTGCCCGGCCTCGTGGTATGCGGTGCGGCGGCGCTCCTCTTCTGAGAGCAGGATTCGTCGCTCGGTGCCGAGCACGAGCTTCTCGAAAATCGACGATCTCGCCGGTCTCGTCGCGGACCGGGGACAGGATCGCGACCGCATCACGCATCGTCCTGATCGCGGCCTGGAAGCGCTCCTCGCTCTCACGCAGCCTCGCCTCCGCGGACCGGCGCGCGGTGATATCGGTGAACGTGGTGACGACCGCGTCCTCGCCAGCACCATCGCTGCCGGCACCGAAGGGCATCGAGTTGATCGAAATCCAGCTCAGTGACCCGTCCGGCTTGTGCACCCCCATGATCACGCCCTCCACAGCCAGGCCGGTACGGAGCGTGACCATCGCCGGATGCTCCTCGCCGGGAAACGGAGATCCGTCCTCGTGAACCGCCCGCCAGCGCGGGTCGGTCGATCGGACACCCTTCATCTGATCCACGCTCAGCCCGAGGATCCGCTCGGCCGCGGGGTTACAGCTGGTGATCGCCCCGTCCTTGCCTTGGACCACGATCCCCTCCGATAGCGCCGAGAGAGCCCGCCGATAGCGCTCCTCGCTGGCGCGCAGCTGCGCCTGGACCTTCCGGCGTCGCTCGTCACGCTGCATCGCCTCCAGCGCGAAGGAGAGGTCAGCCGCTACGACTACGCCAACGACGCGCACTGTGAGCTGGTGGGGCGCGACCGCGAGCAGCTACTCACGCGCCACGTCGACGAGGTGCATCCGGGGTGGGCGCGGAGCGAGCGCTTCGAGCTCTACCGGCAGGTCGCGCTGACCAGTGAGCCGTGCCGGTCGGAGGACTTCCATCCCGAGCAAGCGTGGGGAACCGAGTTCGCGCGCCTGGTGATCGACAACTTCGTCGCCCGGGCCGGCGAGCAGCTTGTCGTCTCGGCGCGTGATGTCAGCGACCGCCGACGCGCCGAGGCGCAGCTGCGTGCGAGCAAGGAGCGCTTCGATGCGGCGGTCGGGTCGATGCTCGACGCGTTCGCGATCATCTCACCGGTCCGCGACGAGCAGGGCGAGGTCGTCGATTTTCGGTGGGAGTACGTCAACGACGCGTATTGCGAGCTGATCGGGTTCGATCGCGGCCAGCTCATCGGTCACCGCCTCGTTGAGCTGTTGCCGGGTTTCCCGGCCAGCGAGCGCTTCGCGGTGTACCGCCGGGTGTCGGAGACCGGCGAGCCGTGCCTGAGCGTCGAAGTCGCCGAACCCGAGGCGTGGGCCGGAGCGCGCGTAGCCGAGCGGATGATTGACACGAGCATCGTCGCTGCGGGCGGGAACGTCGTGGTCACCGCGCGCGACGTGACCAAGCGGCATCGCCTCGAGGAGCAGCTGCGCGCGAGCGAGGAGCGGTTCCGCGGCGGGTTTGAGCATTCGCCGATCGGGATGACGCTGACCAATCTGGACGGCACGTTGGAGCGGGTCAACGCGGCGTTCGCGCGAATGCTCGGCTACGAGAACCCGCAGGAGCTGGCGGGTGTCAATTTCGTGTCGCTGACGCATCCGGACGACGTGGACGTGAACCTTGACGGGTTCCGCGGGATGCTGGAGCAGGATCGACCGTACACGTCCGAGAAGCGCTACCTGCGCCGTGACGGCGAGGTCGTGACCGTGATCGTCGGATCCACGGCTGTCAGAGACGACGAGGGACATCCGGTTGCGTTGTTCACCCAGGCGGAGGACATCACCGAACGCGAACGGGCTGAGCGCGAGCGCGAGCAGGCGCTCGCCGAGCTCGAGGAAGCTCAGCAGATCGCGCGGCTGGGGTCTTGGCGGTGGGATCCCAGCGCTGGGAGGCGGGTCTGGTCGGCCGGGATGTACGTGGTTTATGGTTGCGATCCGGCGGCCGGGCCGATGGATACAGAGCAGTCGTTTGCGTTCGTGCACCCGGATGACCTGGAGCGGGTTCGGCTCGCGGATGCGCGGATGCGCGGATGCGCGGAGGCGGCGTGGGGTTTGAGCTCGACTACCGGCTCGTCACCGCTGACGGCGTGACGCGCCCGGTGCACGCGATCGCTCGTCCGGATCCGGACGAGCCCGGCTGCTACCGCGGAACGCTCCAGGACGTCACCGAGCGCAGCCGCAGCGAGCTCGCGCTGCGGCAAGCTCGCGAGCAGCTCGAGCTCGCGCAACGGATCGCGGAGCTCGGCTCGTTCTCGACCAACCCCGGCTCCGGGGAGACGGTGTGGTCGGCGGAGTTGTTTCGGATCTTCGGCTGCGACCCAGCGGACGGCCCGCTGCGCGCAACTGAGCTGCTGTCCTACGTGGACCCGGAGGATGCCGAGCTCGTGCGGACCGCGTACGAGGGCGTGCCCGCCGACGACACGCGATCTGAGCTTGACTTTCGCGTCCGCGCCGGCGACGGCGCCGAGCGGATCGTGCACATGATCGTTCGTCGAGACCCGGACCGAGCTGGCTTTTGCTCGGGGACGGTGCAGGACGTGACGCGACTGCGAGCGGTGGAGCGCGCGCTGCGTGAGCAGAGCGCGCGGGCGGAGAGCGCGAGCCGCGCCAAGAGCGAGTTCCTCGCGCGGATGAGCCACGAGCTGCGGACGCCGCTGAACTCGATCATCGGCTTTGGCCAGTTGCTCGAGCTCGAAGGGCTCGAGCCGCGCCAGAGCGAGCACGTCGGCTACGTGTTGAAGGCCGGCGGGCATCTGCTCGAGCTGATCAACGAGGTGCTCGAGCTGGCGAAGATCGAAGCCGGGCAGACGACCATGTCGCCCGAGCCGGTCGCGCTCGCGGACATCGTTGGTGAGGCGCTCGCGCTCGTCGCGCCGCTCGCCGGCGAGCACGACGTCACGCTTGCAAGCAACACCGACGGGCTTGCGCACGACGGGCACGTGCACGCCGACCGCCAGCGCCTCGAGCAGGTGCTGCTCAACGTGCTTGCAAACGCGATCAAATACAACCGTCCCGGCGGGCGCGTCAACGTCTCGTTTGCAATCACCGAAACCGGTCGCGTGCGGACGACGATCGCCGACACAGGCATCGGAATCCAGCCCGCGCAGCTCGTCAAACTGTTTGAGCCGTTTGAGCGACTCGGCGCCGAGGCGACGCAGATCGAAGGCACCGGCCTCGGCCTAGCGCTGTTAAAAGGGCTGGTCGAGGCGATGGACGGGACGATCGAGGTCGCCTCGGAACACGGCATCGGAACCGCGGTCACAATCGAGCTCGCCGGCGCTCAGCGGCCCACCGCCGCGCACGAGCTCGAAGCGCACGATCAAGAGCCAGCCGAACTCGGCGCCCGCGCCAGCAAACGCCAGGTGATCCTCTACATCGAGGACAACCTCTCCAACCTGACCCTCGTGGAACGGATCCTCGAGCGCTATGCCGCCGTCGAACTGCTCCCCGCGATGCAAGGCACACTCGGGCTCGAGCTCGCGTGCCAGCACCGCCCCGACCTGATCGTGCTCGACTTACACCTGCCCGACATTCCAGGCACCGAGGTCCTCAAACGCCTCAAAGCACACCAGTCGACCTGGATCAATCCAGCTTCACCGGCGTTCCGCGTCTCGTGCCCGGCTCCTGGGCCCCCGGGCCACACGATCACGTCATGACCCGCCGCCAACGCTCTCCCGAAGCCGCGTGCTCTGCCAGCGCGGTCACCACTTCGACGCACTATTTCCGCGCCAACGCGGTGCTTCCTGCGTCGCGCGGTAGTGCGGCGGGCGTTGGTCAGGATTGGCTCGGGCAGCTCACGGGCGTCGTGCGGGCAGGGGAATGTTCCGTCTCGGTCACATGGCCGGAAAGCGGGGTAAGTGTCGGTCTGAGTGATCGGCGTGGACACCCGCACTAGAACTAGATTGCGTCTTCGCACCGGCGTGCTCGCAGGGTGGCGGCGGTGTCGCGTCAGATGATTGGTGCGCGCCCGGTCATATCGAGTGGTCGGTCTGCCGGACTGACCCCTGTTCGGGGGAAGCCGATCGTTGAACGAGCCCGAATCCGCTGCCCGCACTGGCCAGCCGTGCCTTTGATTCTGATTTAACGGTCCAGTGCGCCATTGGGCGATACTTGTCAGAGTTGCTCTCGGTCGCTGTACGCTGCTCGCAACTGAGCCAGCCCCGACGGGGTTAGTCGGCAAGCTACCTGCCATGCTGCAGCATTCGCGTGCTTCCTGATTCGGCGCGACGTCCCGCAGCGATGAGCACAGCACAACCTGCACGTCTTTGGAGCGTTCTCATGAGCGTGATCGAGTTCCCCAAGCGTCATGCAGCGCCGCGCGAGTATCCGGGCCCCCGCACCGCAAGGGCGTGGCGGTGGACGGTGATCAGCGGCCTCGCACTGTTCGTCCTCGCGACCGTGCACATCGTTGCCCAGCACTTCGTCGTCCACGGCACGGGCGGGCTGCGGAACTACCACCAGGTGATCAGCTACATCGCCAACCCCGTGATGTTCGTGATCGAGTGCGGGTTCCTGCTCGCACTTGCGATCCACGGCATGCTCGGCATCCGCAGCATCTTGCACGACTTCGACCTCCGTCCGCGAACGTTGCGTCGGATCGACCGAGGGCTGTGGATGCTCGGCACGCTGACAGTCGCCTACGGCCTCATCCTGCTGAGCGTTCTCGCTTCACGCACATAGCGTACGGTCCGAGCGGCTCGATAGACGCACGCGAGCGATCCGCTGACCGGGACCCCGGCGATCGCCACGGTCAGTAGAAACTCCCGGTAGAACACGAGTCGGCCGACGGTCATCCTGGTCCGTGGTGGGAGTCTCGGTTCGTCAGCCACCGGACGCGCGCTGCTTGCTCGCGTTGACTCTCGTCCAGCGTGAGGTCTAGCCGGGCAAGCGCTTGCTCGTGCTGGGGGATCCATCGCGTCTGAAGCGCACGCAGACGGCGGGTCGCGCGGCCGAGCTCGGCGGACAGCTCGGCGTCTGCGCGCTGTGCTGCTGCATAGCGTGCTGCCGCTCGGGTTGCCTCGGTGAAGGCGGTTGCGGCGAGCACTGCGGCGGAGCTGCCGCCAAGCGCAGAGATAGGAGGCGTGGGCGGGATGGCGAGCAGTTGCACGGATGGAATCCGCGCGCCCATCAGGTTCGTCCACGACAGCGTGAGCGTTGCGGGCCCCTCGACGTGGCGGGCTAGAAGTTCGAGCCGGCCGGCGCCGTCGAGGAGTGCTGCGCGCGCCCCCCAGCGCGCGGCGTGTGCTGCGGTCTCCCGCCATGCGCGTTCTGCCGCGGTCACCTCGGCGCGCACGTGAGCTTGCTGGCGCAGCAGCGCTTGGCGCTTGCGATCGAGCAGTTCGCTGCCGCGCCGCGCGATCTCGAGCCGCTGTACCAGCCATGTGCGGCCGGCCCTACCGGGGGGAATTCGCGGGGTCATGTCGGTAGTGCGCGTCCAGGGTCGTGGGGCTGATCATCGACAGCTCGCCGCGCGGCAGCAGCGACGCCACCGCCCAAGCGCGGTCGAGGGTGTCTTCGAGCGACCGGTTCTCATCCAGCGGCTGGGATAGGAACTGCTGCTCGAACGCGGTCCGAACGCGCAGATAGTCGCGGTCGCTCTCCGACAGCGCGTCCTCGCCAACGACCTCCGCGAGGTCGGCCGCTTGGCGTGCGCGGGCGACGATCCCGTACGTCTGCGCGGAGATTTCGAGGTGGTCGTCGCGCGTCAGCCCGGGCCCGGCACCGTGGCGCATCACGCGCGAGAGCGAGGCCAGCGCGTCAAACGGCGGCGAGACGCCGCGGGCGTAGAGCTCGGGGCTGAGCACGAGCTGACCCTCGGTGATGTATCCGGTTACGTCTGGTACCGGGTGCGTGATGTCGCCGGCTGGCATCGTCAGCACGGGCAACTGGGTGAGCGATCCGGCGATCCCCTTGATTCTGCCCGCACGCTCGAGCAGCGACGCGAGGTCGCTGTACAGATAGCCGGGATAGCCCCGGCGGCTGGGTATCTCGCCGCGCGCGGCGGATACCTGGCGCACGGCCTCGCAGTAGTTGGTCAGGTCAGCGAGCACCACCAGCACGTGCCGGCCGAGATCGAACGCAAGGTGCTCGGCGACCGTCAGCGCTACCCGTGGCGTGACGATCCGCTCGACGATCGGATCGTCAGCGGTGTTCACGAACAGCGCCAGGTCGCCGAGTTCGGCGCGGCGCTCGAGCACGCTACGGACGGCGTACACGTCGGCGTGTGGCAGGCCAAGCGCGGCGAATACGATCGCGAACTGCTCGCCGGCGGCGTGCGCCTGTGCGGCTAGCTGTGCGGCGAGCTCCAGGTGCGGGAGTCCGCCGACCGAGAACACGGGCAGCTTTTGCCCGCGAACGAGCGTCGCGAGACCGTCGATTGCGCTTACTCCCGTGAGGATCGCTTCGGTCGGAGCTGCGCGTGCTGCGGGGTTGATCGGGGCTCCGGCGACCGCGCGCTGTTCCCCACCGGTCACCGGCGGGCCGTCGTCGATTGGCTCTCCGCGGCCGTTGCAGGTGCGGCCGAGCCAGCCCTCTCCGACCGGGATCCGCATCGGCGCGCCTGTGAATGCGACCCTCGCGGAATCCAGCCGCATCCCCGAGGTACCTTCGAGGATTTCGACAACGGCGAGGTCACGGTGCACGTCGAGCACGGTGCCGTGGCGCACTTCGCCCGACTCGAGCGTCACCTGCGCGGTCTCGTCCCAGCCGACCCCGCTGACATCTTGGACGACGATCAGCGGCCCGCGGATCGAGCTGATTGCCCGGTATTCGATCGGCGCGCGGGCGCTCACGATCGCGGGCCGGGCGTGTCCAATGAGGCGATGAGCGACTGGCCGATGCGCTGAACCTCGGCTGCGCCGTCGGGCGGGGTGTCGTAGCGAGCGCGCAATACCGCTGTGAGATCGAGCGCGTCGAGCTGCGCGCTCGCGACGCCCTGCTCGAGTAACGCGTGCAGCCGGTCGTGAACGTCGAGCACCAGCGCGAGCAGCGCGCGCTGCTTGGCGGGCGAGCTGTACTGGTCGTTCTCGACGACCGCGCTCTGCTGAAGCACTGCCTCGCGCAGCAGCCGCGCCGTTCGCAGCGACAGCTGCTCTTGCGCTGGTAGCGAGTCGGGTCCGACGAGCTGCGCGATCGACTCGATTCGATCGGCGTCGCTCAGTAGCCGCAGCGCGCGCGCCCGTCGCTCGCCCCATCCAGGATCGCCATGCTCGGCCTGCCAGCCGGCGAGCTGCTCTGCGTCACGCGAGGAGGAGTCACGCCAGCTCACCGCCGGATAGTGACGGGCGTACGCGAGATCGCGGTCAAGCGACCACACGGAGCGCACGAACCGGCGTGTGTGCGCGGTGACAGGTTCGGTGAGGTCGCCGCCAGGAGGCGAGACGGCACCAAGGATGCTGACCGACGCGACCTCGCCTCCAAGCGTGTGCACCAGACCGGCGCGCTCGTAGAAGTCGGCCAGCGCGGAGGACAATCCGGCGGGATACCCTTCCTCGGCGGGTAACTCTCCGGTGCGCGAGGCGAGCTCGCGCAGCGCTTCCGCCCACCGCGAGGTCGAGTCCGCGATCACAACCGCGTCGTGGCCCATGTCGCGATACAGCTCGGCGACGGTCACGCCCGTGTAGATGCTCGCCTCGCGCGCCATCACGGGCATGTTCGACGTATTCGCGATCAGCACGGTGCGGTCGAGCAGCAACTGTCCCGTGCGAGGATCTTCGAGCGCCTCAAACTCGTCGAGCACGTCGGCCAGCTCGTTGCCTCGCTCCCCGCATCCGACGTACACGATCACCGCTGCATCGCACCACTTGGCGATCTGCTGCAGCAGCACCGTCTTGCCGGTGCCAAACCCGCCGGGAACCGCGGCGGTGCTCCCGTGCGCGACCGGGAACAACAGGTCGAGCACGCGCTGGCCGGTTACGAGCGGGCCGGCTGGGGGTAAGCGTGCGCGCACGGGCCGCGGGCGCCGCACCGGCCAGCGCTGGCAGAGGCCGACCTCGGCACCGCCGACGCGAGCCACGATCTCGCCGACGCGGTAATCGCCAGCCGGCGCGATCCACTCCAGGACCCCGCCGCCATCGGGTGGCACCAGCACCCAGTGCTCGATCGCCTCGCTCTCATGCACGCTCCCGAGCGGCGCACCGGCCGCCAACCGATCACCGGGCTTGCCAGCAGGGGTAAACCCCCAGCTGCGCTGCGCCGTGACCGTCGCTGCGGAGCTCCCAGGTTCGATGCGCGTGCCTGCTGAGCGAAGTGAGCGCAGCACTCCGTCAAACACTCCTCCCAGCAGTCCCGGACCGAGCTCGACGGCGAGCGGCCCGCCGGTCGCGACCACGTCGTCTCCCGGCTGGAGCCCGCCCGTGTACTCGTAGACCTGGACGGTCGCGGTCGGGCCCTCGAGCGCGATTACCTCGCCCGCAAGTCGGTGCGGGCCGACCAGGACCAGATCGAGCATCGCCAGCCCCCCGCGCGCACTGACCTCGACCACGGGACCGTTCACGCGCGTGACGATCGCGTCAGGCATCGGCCCAAAGAGTCTCGAGCTCGCTGGCGAGCGCCTCCAGGCAGCGGTCGACCTGGGCGTGCAGCGAGTAGTCGATTTGGCGGCTTCCAGCCCTCACGATCATGCCGCCCTGCGCAACCGGGATGATCTGGACCTCGCCAGCCGCGGCGAGCCGCTGCTGCGCGTCGGCCACGAGGCGCTCGAGCAGCAGCTCGTAGCGTGGATCACCGACCAACCGCCGGGCCGCCGTGTGTGCAGCGGCGATCGCCTCGACCAGCACCGACCGTTGCGCTTGCAGCACAGTCGCGCGCGCGTCGGCGCGCGCCTGGGCGAGCCGCTCGCGCCGGTGGAGATCCACGAGCCGCTCGGTCGCGACGCGTCGTTGTGCGATCAGGGCGGCGGCCTCGCCGCGTGCGTGTGCGGATATCTGGTGAGCGTGCTTACGGGCCGCGGTACGGATGCTCTCCGCGTCCGCGTGGGCGTCCGCGAGCGCGGCGGCCTGCACGGTCTCGAGCGTCACCGCGGCATCACCACCCACAGCCGCTGGTCTCGTCCAAGCAGCCCTGCGCAGGCAAGCGCAGCGTGCGCTGCCTCGGTCAGGATCACCAGCTCGGCATCGGCGGGCAACGCTTGCCACGCGACCCGGACAACGTCGGGGTCATCAGCTGCAGCAACGTGCACGCCGGCGAGCTCGAAGCCGCCCACGTGCTGGTGCTCCCCGATCGCGACGATCCGGCTCACGCCTTCCCAATCAGGATGATCGCGACGATCAGCCCGTAGATCGCGATCCCTTCAGCCAGGCCGACGATCACCAGCGAACGGCCGAGCATCTCCGGTTTCTCCGCAATCGCTGCGAGTGCCGCCGAGCCTGTGTAGGAGACCGCCACCCCCGCACCGAGCGTCGATCCCGCGACCGCGATCCCCGCGCCGATGAACGCATCACCGGCGCTGCCGTTCGTCGCCGCAGTCGCCGCCTGGGCTGGATCAACCACACCAGCGAACATCAGGACGAGCGCCAGCAGCGCCGCGCCAGCGGCAGTGACGTTGATGCGGACGATCCAGCGCACGCCAACTCGTGGAGCGCGCCGCAGCACGGCTTGCGCAAGCAAGCCGCCCGCTATAGCCGCTGGCGCACCAAGCAATACGGACGAGATCATGTTGCCTCCTCATTAGAGAACAGCGGCAGGCGCCACGGCGTGAACGGGCGACCTTCGCGCGTGAACATGCGTGAGAACAACTCGTAGTACTCAAGCCGCAACGCTTGCACGGCGACCACACCTCAAAGGCGACTCGTATCGCCTCAAGGACAAGGACCTCGGCTTCCCGCCACCCGCCAAGAGCCACGAAATCGGGTGACGATCCCTTGCGGCAAGCTCGCCGAGGCCTCGGAACGCCGCACAACGCCGTTCGCGGCGCGGACACACCGCAATCGTCCCCACACCCGGGCTCACGCGTTGCTCTACGAACACGCGCGAAGCCTAGCCCTGCCAACACCCTCAGCCCGGTCCGGGACGGGGCCCTGCCACGACTCGGCATGATGCTCGCGCGTGCCGCCTGGCCGTCAAGGTCGGGCCTTCGGCCCGCGCTGCGCGCGCCCCTGACGGGGCTCCCTTGACTGCCAGCCGGTCCACGCGCAGTGCTCCGCCGAAGTCGAGTCAGGGCACCACGTCGGCAAGGTGAGGAGCAAAGACTGCTCCCACGCAATCGCGAACCTTCGAGTTCGAGCGCTCGGTTCGCTGGCTGCGGGCCGGCGCGGTTGACTTCTGGTTCTCTGCCGACGGAGATTGAGGGGCTGTTGAGCGGCGTGTTGGAGGCGCGGCGCGGAAGTTGGTTGAGGCGTTCTGCTGGGCGGCGTTGGTGGGCGTGAAGCGGTCGCAGGGGGCCGACGCTGCCGCATCGCGTTGCGTTACGCGGACACTATGAGTCAACAGTCCGTCCGCGATCTGCAACGCCTTGTGGATCCGGCGGCGCCGCTACGTTTCGCATCGCGCCGGTACGCTGGGGTGGATCGGAGCAAGCTGACATTGTTGGTCACGTGCGTTGACTGCGTGCAGCATCGGTTGGCTCTCTTAACACTGACGCGGGAAGACGGAGCGGCGGTGGCGCGATCACGCTGGCGTGCCGCGCGTGCTGTGGCCGTAGCGGCGGCTGACCGCCGCCTTGTCGATCTTCAGCGCTTTTGCGATCCCGCGGACCCCGACGCCGTGCGCCAGCGCCTCGGCAACGAGTTGATCGCGGCGACGCTCAGCGTCCTCGACGTCGCGTTGCGCGTGGGCTACCTCGGCGAACCAGAGCTGGTCTTCAGGGGTGATATGTCCGGGCAGGCGTGTGATCTGCTTCCCTCCCTTTCGCGTTGCGCTATGCGGACGCTAACACGCGGCATTCTGTACGTCACGCGCAACGCGATACGCCTCGGCGGCGCCTACCCCCCACGGTGCGTCGCCAGTCCAACGCTCAAGCGGTCGCATACGGTGGCCGAACGCCGCACCGCATCCGCCGGCGCGAGCTCCGCTGCAGGCCGAGCATGCGAGCTGTCGGAGCGCCAAGCGCGCCGGTACGTGAATGCGGCGAGACCAACTCGACATCGCCGCCCAACAGCATCCTCCGGCTCGTCGTCCGCGAAGTCCTGATCGGCGGCGACCACGACACGATCACGATGCGCCACTCGATCCCAACCCCTACCGGCCCCAGCGAGCCGAGTTACCTTTTGCGTGGGAGCAGTCAGCCGTCCACGGTTTGGGCCTGTCACCGAGCGAAGCGATGTTCAGCGCCGCTTGATTTGGGACGGGCCGGGGTGTTCGCGCCGTTGATCGTGGGTCGCCGCGGTTGAGCGGCTGACTCCGGGGAAGCGGAAACCTGGTCAGGCGGCCGACGTGGGTGTGCGGTCGGCGTTGGCCCGGCGCCCCGGGGTCGTCCAGTTTTCAACCGGCGCAGCTGGTCCACTTTTCGACCGGCCTTGACACTGCAGCGGACGCCGACGAACCGACGCTAACCCAGGAGCGCCTGGAGGACATCCGTGACGATCCAGCCCCCAAGCCGGAGGACTACTGATTGACCCCGAGCTGCCGCCGGGTTCCGTTGCCGTGCGAGTGTCGCGGAGCGCTACGACGCGTCGATCACCGGGCGGGCTATGAGGTGTCTACCGTGCCGCGATGGACGCCGATCGCCACCGGGACGCGTTGCGCGCGACCGAAACGTGTCCGGGCGCCGACGGCTTCCTGCCTCGCCGATCGGTGCGGGCTGATGGCCACGACCCGGTCGCGGCGCTGGTTGTCACGTTGGGCTGGCTTGGGACTGGAACGATGACATGGGCCGCGATGGATGTCCACGCGCGCTCGACCTACGCGGCATCGATGGACGTGCTGACCGGCGAGTTGACGCGTCAGCGGTTCGATACCGGGGCGGTGGAGCCGGTGGTCGAGTGGCTGGGTGGGTTGCCTGGGCCGGTGCGTGCATGTTACGAGGCGGGCCCGACCGGGTTCGGGCTCTACCGGGCGGCGGTGGCGGCGGGGGTCGACTGTCAGGTGATCGCGCCGTCGAAGACCCCGCGGCCGGCTGGGGACCGCAACAAGTCCGATCGCCGGGACACCGATCTGCTGCTGCGCCAGCTGATGGCCGGGGCGCTGACGGCGGTCGCGGTTCCCTCGCCCACGTTCGAGGCCGCGAGGGATCTCGCCAGGGCGCGCGAACAGGTCAGGCTCGATCTGATGCGCTGCCGGCATCGGCTCTCGAAGCTGCTGCTGCGCCACGGCCGGGTGTACGACCGCACGGCGTGGACGAAGGTGCACCGCCAGTGGCTGGGATCGCAGACCTTCGAGTATCAGAACACCGAGCTGGCGTTCGTCGACAACCTCGCCGCCTGCGACGGGCTGACCGCGCGGCGCGAGGCGCTCGACGAGCGGCTCTCGCACGTCGCGACCGACCGAGAGTTCTCGCCGCTGGTCCGGCGGCTGCGCGCGTTCCGCGGGATCGACACGCTCTCGGCGCTGATCATCGTGCTCGAGGTCGCCGACTTCAATCGCTTCCCGCGCGCGGTGCAGCTCGGCTCCTGGCTTGGGCTGGTGCCCTCCCGCCAGCAATCCGGCGAGTCCGACGTGCACGGGTCGATCACCAAGACCGGCTCCAAGTACGCCCGCCGGATCCTCGTCGAGGCCGCCTGGCACTACGCCCGCCCGCCCGGGCTCGGCCGCGCGCTCTACGAGCGCCAGGAGGGGCTGCCCGACCACATCCTGCAGATCGCCTCACGCGCCCAGTCCCGCCTCTACCGCCTCCACCGACGAATGCGCGAGCACAAGAAGCCCGGCAACGTGATCGTCGTCGCGTGCGCGCGCGAGCTCGCCTGCTTCCTCTGGGCCGCCGCCACCGCGCCGTAGCCCACACTGACAGTCGTCCCCCGCTCGGGTGGGGAGGCGCCGGGCCCCGAAGTCCGCTGGCACGCGCGGCACTGCTATGGGCAGCCCTCACCAGGCCACGCCCGCTTCTAGACACGCGCCAGCCAGCGACGCAACCAGGGACCTGGGGTAGCCAACCCCCGCATATGAGACTGACCGACGTCGAGAACTTCGCCCGACGCCTCCCCACCCGAGCAAACACCCACCAACCCCCCAACGGCAACAACGAGGGGAGCATGAACGCTGCTCACTTGACAGACGTCCCTCCATATGAGTAGTTCCCGGCCGCCTGCTCTTTCTCGGAGTGCGCCGTAATCACCGTCGATCACGCCGCCGGGGAGCGGTCGCCCGCGTACTGCTCGGCAGCACCGGGGAAGCGCTCATGGACAACGCAACTCCCCGGTCCTGGTCGTGCCACCCGCGGAGGAGTGAGAGAGCACGTCGGACCCGGCCTCGCCGCCCAAGCGGTTGCGGTCAGCGCCGAGTGCGAACGCTGATCAGGCGGCGGGTCGGCTTGATCGCGATCGTCTCGTTCTTCGCCTCCTTGGGGAGCGGGATCGTCACCTCGACGACACCGCGTTCTGCCTCGATCTTCTTGGCATCGACGCCCGCGGCAGCGCGATCGAGCGTGAATTGGACCATAGCGACGCTCGCACCCCGCACGTAGTTCTTGTCCTTTCCTCCTTGCTCTCCTGATGCTCACCGGAGACCGTGAAGATGTCGTCGTCTCGATCTTGACCTCTTCGGGCTTGATCCCGGGCAGGTCGGCACGCACGACCAGGTGGTCGTCCTCGCGCACGGCGTCGATCGCCGGCGTCCACGCGCGCTCACGACCACCCAGCCACTCGTCGAACATCCGATCAAAGCGGGTGCGCAGCTCGCCGAGCTCGACGGCCGGATCCCCACGCGTCTGTGTTCCAGCCATGACTCAGCTCCGTTCTGGATCTGCTGATAGGCGCCAGGAACGGGACGATCGACCGACGCCGCTCGGATGATCGGCTGCAGCCATGGTGACCCAGACAACTGCCCGAGATCCCGGAGCGTCGAGCATTCGACGGGCGCTGAGACGCTCCCCGAGATGGTCCTCCGCGATGCCGCCTGGCACGAGGCGGCGGCGCTGCGCTTCGCGCAAGCCGACGGGTGGAGTGACATGTCGTACGCTGACGTTGCTCGCGCAGATGCAACGACTTGCGCTGCTGGCTTAACGTCGCCCCGACCCCTACGATGGCGCCAATTTGGCGAGCGCTGTGCGGACCGGTGTCGGTGGCGCCGCACCGCTCATATAAGCGTATGGGTGGTAGAAAACTTGAAGCGCGCGCTCGCCTTCGGGAACCTCGATGCAGTGGTGCCCGCCGGTCTGAGCGTCGTAGACGGTCACGAGCACGCGGCCATCGTGCTCACACCACACAAGGCGAACGTGGATCGCACCATTCACGCGGCTGTCCAGCTCTCGAATCGCCGTTTGGACCTGACTGGTCATATCATCACCACCAAGCCGGAAGTAGCTTCAGGACAGAGCATGTCAGCGCGGCTGCAGGCTTTCATCAGCAGAAACGCGGTCCCGTGCTCGTAGGCAGACCGCAGCAGCTGATCAGCGGACTCTCGTAGCGCCAGTGAGGGGAACTACGCATGCGCGCCCGACGTTGCTCGTCGCCTGCCGCCGTCAGGTCCCCTGGGTTGGGTTAGCCCTCCTTGTTCGGGAGCGCGCACTGTCCATAGGACCGATCATCGGCTCGAGCTGGACGCAGGGGAAGAACGAGCAGACGCGAATCGGACTTAGCCTTCGCCCCAGGCGAGCACGTCCGCGACGTCGAGCGTCGAGAGAATCCCGATCGGTCGCTGGATTTCGGGGTCGATGACGACGACGTGCGAGGTCCCATGGCTGAGCATCAGCTCTCCGGCCTGGCGAAGCGGCGTGTCTGGCTCAACCGTGATGATCGGCTCCAGCGCGAGGGCGCCGGCGAGGTGGTCAGGTCCGGTGCGGATGCCGACCCGCATGACGTCCAAGTCCGAAATGATCCCCCAGACGAGCCGCTCGGCGGGACCGTCGTGTGAGATTCCCATCACGGCAATGCAGTGCACATGATGGGTGGCCATCAGCCGCGCGACGTCAGTTAGTGACGCATTCGCTTCGCAGGAGAGGATGCCGGGGTGCATCGCATCGGCCACGGTCGCGCGCTGGAGGCTGGGCATCAGGCGGCTGTGGTGGGGCTGGACGGTGGTGGTGGACACAGCAACCTCCTCGTTTTGTCGGGCTGCATCAGACCGTACAGCTCATGAACGGAAAACGTCATCCGGGTTTCCCCGACCGTCCCGCGCGGACCCCACGGATGTCTTCGGTTCACCGCGAGATCGTAGAGGCGACGCCGGTACAGCTGGCCGTCAGATTGACGGCAGCGTCTGTCGATGCTTGCGTGTCCTTGATTGGGTGGGTAGTGCGGACGGTTTCCGCTGATGACCGTGTGGACGCGCTCTTACTGGGCTGCGCATGTTAGGTGCTTGGCTTGCTGATGCCGGGACCACCCCGAAGCGCGAGCGTTTACATCTGGACCATGTCGCGAGTCCAGGACGTCGCTAACGTATCTGGAGGATCGGCCATCTACGGCCGAGGGCGCATCGCGATCGTCGTCGCCGAGGTAAAGCTCGCGGCGTTGTGATCGGCCGGTCCGCGATGGGGTGGAACGGCCGATTTGCGTGCACATCTTGGAATGAGGCATTGGCGGCGGTGAGCACTGACCCTTTCCTAATCGAGTCTGTGATTGTGATTGCGGAGCCCCTGGTCCGAGACGTGATTCTGGGCGATGGGTCGACGCTGCGCTTGGTCGTGCCGAGGTTGTGGACGTGTCCTACTCGCAGGCGACACGCCCGACGTCCAAGCGGTCGTCGGAGTCGGCCTGAACCGCCAGATCGTGTCAGGACAGATCGCCTTTGTTGCGGGACCGAGAGCTTGCTGAGGTCAGCGCGCGCATGGTGGAGCGCTCGATGGCACCTGGCCGGTCAGCCTGTCGTTCGCGGGACAACCAGGATCGGACAGCTGGCGTCGTGCAGAAGGGCCTCGCCGGTGCTGCCGAGGAGGAGGCGTGTGACAAGACCCCAGCGTCGGGAGCCGATGATGAGCAGGTCGACGTCGCGGGAGAGCTCGAGCAGGGCGTCGGCGGGGCGCCCGCGCATGACATCGGCGTCGGCGCTCCGTGCCTCGGTCGACTGGGCGGCGGCAGCGACGCGATCGTGGAGCGAGTGCACGTCGGCTTGGATGACGTCGTCCCACAGGGGAAGGATCGTCCCGGCCACGCGGTCTGACCATCGCAGTCGTGGGGTCCGGTCGTCTACCACTCCGCGAATGTGTAGCGTTGCGCCGGCGTTCAGGGCGATCGATCCGGCCAGGACGAGCGCGGCTTGTGCCTCGGGTCCGCCGTCGAATCCGACGCCGATCCGCGTGATGGTGACCTGTGTCTTGTGGTGCAGGCCGCGTGGCGCGATCGCGAGTGCGCATTCGGCGTGACCGAGCAGTTGGCGGGTGCGTTTGCCAATCCGCACGTGTCCCTCGGCTGCGAAACGACTCGAGCCGACGACGAGCAGGTCGCGCTGTTCGCGCGCGACGACGTGCTCGAGCGCGGGTGCGACGAAGGCGCCTGTCTCGACCATCACGCGCGTCCCGGGAGCGAGCGAGTCTCGGGTCTGCGCGAGCATCTCCTCGGCCGCCTCGCGCAAGCCTTGCCAGCCAACCCACGAAGGGGCGACGCGCGGGTCGGAAACCACCGTGACGAGTATCGTGTCAGCGCCTGTGGAGCGCGCGAGCGCGGCGCCGAGGACGGCAGCATCACGCCCCTCCGGGTACCCGTCAACCCCGACGGCGATACGAGCGAGGTTCGCCACGGCGACGTTGGACTGCGACGGCGTGGGGCTGCTGCCGGTGGTTGGCACAGGTGTGGAGCCTAGAGCTTCGGCGCGGGCGAGTCGAGCACCGTTCGCCAAGGCGGCTCACTGGGGCTCGAAGAATCGGCGAGACAGCCGCTGGACGTGTCCGCGTCGTTGCAGTAGTCCACGAGGTAGATCGTCTCTGGAGCTCGCAAGTCGTGTCGTGGCACCGTTGCCACATAAACGCCGGTCTTCCGTACGAAGCTTCTCAGCTAGGCCACGAAGCGCCCCGGCGCGCTAGGGTCCTTGGCCCTAGTGGTGGTGAAAATCAGGTCAAGTTTTCAGTTTTCAGGCGGCGAGTCCTTGGCGTTTGGCGTAGTCGTCGAGAGCGGTGCGGACGTTTTCGAGTGCTCGGTGTAGGCGCGGGAAGTCGGCGGTCGGATTGGTCGCCGACGCTAGGGCGGGGCTGAGCAGTCGGGCGTGGGTTTGGGTGAGCACGATCGCGGCTCGTAGGCCGTTCTCGGTGGGCAGGTAGCGGTTGGTGTGCGGGATGCGTTTGATGAGGCCGTGGGTGCGTAGTCGCCGCAGGTCGTAGGTGGCCTGTCCGGCGGTCATGGCGTCGGGAAGGAGTCCCAGCAGGGGCGCAGACTGACACGACCGCCACCAATATCGCTGCCCCAAGAGGCGAGCAGATCGCATCTATCTGCCTTTCAGGGTGAATAGATGAACTGGTCCCAGCTCCTTTCCGCGCGATCAAATCGTCGATTCAGGACCGCTCCGGGTCCCCCGGCGCCGCCGCGGACGCGTAGCGTCGTGTCCGTGCTCGCTGTCAGGCGTGCGCGGCGGCATCCTGTTGTGCGGCCCGGATGAGTTCGGGGATCTGTTCGTGAAGGCGCATCCGCAGGTCGGTGTGGAGGGTTGGGTCGACGAGCACCGCTGCGAGCATCTTTGCCGGCTCACCGTCCTCCGCTTGCGCGTTGGCTTCGTGGATCGCAGAGCCATACAAGTCCGTGCGCGTCGAGCCGACCAGCGCAGAAAGCTCGCCCGCAAGGCGCATTCGTGCATCTGTGTGGAGGTTTGGGTCGACGAGCGCCGCGGCTACGAGGTCGACTAGTTGCCCATCCGGACCGTCGAGCTTGGGTGTCTGTTCGTGTACGTTCATGGTGTCTCCTTGCCGCGCCCGCGCGCGGCGTCGAGGAGTAGACGTGTCTCGGCCGCCGCGACCAGTCGCCGTGTGCGGTCGACCACATCCATGTTGATTGAGATTGCGTCGATGCCGCAGCGCACGAGCAGTTCGGCGTACTCGGGGTAGACCGACGGTGCCTGGCCGCAGATGGAGGTCTGGAGGCCGAGCGCGCGGGCCTTCGGGATGAGCTCGCGGAGGTAGTCGGCGACGGCGGGATCGCGTTCGTCGAAGATCTCGGCGACCACCTCGGAGTCGCGATCGGCGCCGAGCATTAGCTGCGTGAGGTCGTTGGATCCAATCGAGATGCCCGCGATTCCCAGCCCGGCGTAGCGCTCGAGGTTGAACAGGACCGACGGGACTTCGGCCATCACCCAGAGCTCGAAGCCGCGTCGTGCGAGGAGGCCGGACTCGGCCACCAGCGCTCGGCATGCCTCGAGCTCGCGTGCGGTGCGCACGAACGGCAGCATGACGTGGAAGTTGGCGTGTCCCTCGTCCCAGACGCGGCGGACGGCCTCGAGCTCTAGCCGGAAGACCTCGGGCTCGCGTGTGTAGCGCAGCGCGCCGCGGTAGCCGATCATCGGGTTTGACTCATCGGGCTCGAACCGCTCCCCGCCCTGCAGGCCGCGGAACTCGTTCGTACGGAAGTCGATCGTTCGGTAGGTCACCGGCCGCGGCGCGAAGCCGGCCGCGAACGTGACGAGCGCGTCGGCCATGCGTGCCACGAACTCACTCCCGCGGCCTTGCTCGATCAGCAGCCGCGGGTGCGCGCCGCCGAGCGCCTCGATCACCATCAGCTCGGCGCGCAGCAGGCCGACACCGTCGACGTCGAGCTTCGCAGCGCGCTCGACCTGAGAAGGCTCGGATAGGTTGACCAGCAGCTTGGTGCCGGTCGTCGGCGCCGCGAGTGCGCGGACAGGCGCAGCGACCGCATGGACAGCGGTCCCGTCAGGGCTTGGGGCGCTTCCGCGGTAGACGACGCCGTGGGCAGCGTCGACGGTCACGAATTCGCCGTCGCGCAGCTTGTGGGTGGCCTCGGCGGTCCCGACCACGCACGGCACGCCGAGCTCGCGGGAGACGATCGCGGCGTGACAGGTCATTCCGCCCGAGTCGGTGACGATGCCCACGGCGCGCCGCATCAGCGGCACCCAGTCGGGCGAGGTCATGTGCGTCACGAGCACATCGCCGTCGCGCAGACGGGCGGCGTCAGCGAGCGAGGCAATCACCCGCACCGGGCCACTGCCGCTGCCGGGCGCGGCGCCAAGGCCGCGCACGAGTGCAACGGCACCGGCTCCGTCCGTGAAGGGCTCGGGAGCGGCTTCGTGTGCGGTGCCGCCGGGGGAAGTGACCGGGCGCGACTGCAGCATCCACACGTTCCCGTCGGCGTCGAAGGCCCACTCGGTGTCTTGCGGCGCCCCATAGTGGCGCTCGATCCGTACGGCGAGATCGGCGAGCTGACGCACCTCCGCGTCGCTCAGCACGGGGCGCATCGACTCCTGCGCCGAGAGTTGACGCATGGTCGTTCCACCACCCTCGGCGAGCTCGATCGTGACCTCCTTGGCGCGCACCTCACGCGTCACGATCGCCATCGTCTGCTTCTCGACGATGTATCGATCGGGCGAGACGCTGCCCGAGACGACCGCCTCGCCCAAACCGAACGAGCCTTCGATCACGATCCAATCGGCCCGGCCGGTCGACGGATCGATCGTGAACATCACGCCCGAACGCGTGGACGCGATCTGGCGTTGGACCACGACGGCGATGTCCATCTCCGCTTGGGAGAAGCCACGCTTGGCGCGGTAGAACACTGTGCGTCCGCCGAACAGTGATGCCCAGCAGCGACGCACCGCGTCGACCAACGCGTCGCTACCGCGCACGCCCAGAAACGTCTCGTTCATTCCAGCGAACGACGCGGACTCGGTGTCCTCCGCCGTCGCGGAGGAGCGGACCGCAACCGCGACGTCGCCCTCGCCGTCGCCGCCGTCGGTCAGGTCATCATACGCCGCACGAATCTCGTCCTCCAGCCAGCCGGGAAGAAGCTCTGCGAGGATCATCTTGCGTACGCGTGCTGACACCTCTCCGAGCGCCGTCGTGTCATCCACCGCCAATGCCTCCAGCTCCGAGGCGATCCGCGTGCGCAGACCCCGAGCCTCGCAGAACGCCACATACGCCGGCGCGCCGATCACAAAGCCCGCCGGGACGGGCAGGCCGGCGCGCGTCAGCTCACCGAGGTTCGCGCCCTTCCCACCAGCGAAATCCACATCTCGCTTGCGCAGGTCAGCGAAACGGCGGACGGCACGAACCGCAGAATCAGAAGCGGTCAAGATTGCGGCCATGACCCTCACTTCCTAATCGCAATCGATTCGGTCGGCAGCGAAAGCTCCGACATTTACGCGGATCATAAACAAGGAGGAATCCGCGGACATCGGTACCTCCTACGAAAACTCATCCGCGAACTCCCCTAAACGCAGGGGTAACTACGGACCGCTTACCGGTCGCACCCCGATGTCGGGGAGGCCGGGGCGGATTAGTGTTCGAGCGTCCACCTGCGATCGAGAAAGGAGGTGAGTCATGGCTGGAACACTGACGCGTTGGGATCCGTTTGCCGAGCTCGGCGAGCTGCGTACTCGCTTCGACCGCATCTTCGACGAGTGGCTCGATGGTCGCGAGCGCGCGTGGACGCCGGCGATCGACGTCGTGCGCGAGAACGGCCACCTGGTCGTGCGCGCCGACCTGCCCGGGATCAAGCCCGAACAGGTCAAGATCGAAGTCGAAGACGACATCCTTACGGTCTCTGGTGAACACGAGGAGCGCAAGGATCAGGAGGAGAGGAACTTCGTGCGGCGGGAGCGCCGTTACGGGTCCTTCTCACGTTCGATGGCGCTGCCTGCGGGCGTCGATCCGAAGACGATCGAGGCCAAGACGCACAACGGTGTCGTCGAAGTGACGATCCCGCTCCCCAATGAGGCGAAGAAGCAGACGATCGCGGTCACACCGATCGCCGCCTGATCAGCCTTACGCGCTGAGGGCCGGTCTCGCCAGGGCCAGACCGGCTCCGGCGCCGTGCTTGCGGGGCGCTACCTCCCGGGCAAGCAGGGTCTGCCTCCGGCTTCGAGCTGTCGCTTCGCGAGCAACCCGCCGCCAACGCCCAGCGCGGCGAGCCCCGCGGGCGATCACCCTGGTCTGGCGCACAGCCGCCCGTGCTCTTCCCGCACCGCGGGTCAAACCCGCTCATCGATCAGCTTCAAGAACTTGTCCCAGCCCTCGGCAGGCTCGGGCGCGACGGCGGTAGGAACGACTAGCTAGCTGCTAGCTAGGCTACTTCCGGCGGAAAAAGGTTGCGATTGCTTCCTGCGGAAAAAGTTGCGATTGCTGCGACTGTTGATTTCAAGGCGATCTGCCACATACCGGTGCGACTCTGGACACCGGTGTTACGAGTCGTGCCACACGCGATCACCGGCCACGCCACCGTCGGCGACGCGACTTCGAAACGGTGCTGACGCCGACGGTGCTGGTGGCGAGTGGCGCAACTCAGGTCGCAGCCTGGCGCTGCGAGGTTGAGTTCGTGCGGGCAGCGGCCGTCGCTGCGCGGTGTCGCATGATGTAGCGTCGCAGCTCGTCGGCGCCGCACACGATGAATGGATAGGGGAGCAACAGCGCTAGGTCGCTGGCGGGCAGCGCGGCGGTGCCGAGCAGCGTTTGAAGTGGCGGAGCGAATACGAACACGGCGGCGAGAACGAGCTCGGCGGCGACGGCGAGCAGCAGATAGCGGTTGCTAAAGACGCCGACTGACCGCAGCGACGCGCGCTGCGTGCGCACCGCGAACGCGCTGCCGATCTGGCCGAAGATCATGCCGAGGAAGGTCATCGTCGTGGCCTGGAGGTAGGCGTGGTGAAGGCGGCTGTGGACGCCGACCGGGTCGCCCGGGTGCCAGTCTGCGCGTGTGAGCACGTAGAAGAAGCCGCCCATCGACAGCGCGGCGACGATCAGGCCTAGGAACAGCCAGGCGCGCAGGAGCATCGGTCGGCGGATCACGCCCTCGGGTCGCTTGCGGGGCGGTCGTTGCATGATGCCTGGCTCGGCGGGGTCGCGGCCGAGGGCGAGCGACGGGAGGGTCTCGGTGCCGACGTCGAACGCGAGCAGCTGAAGCACGGTCAGCGGCAGCGGCACGGCGCCGCCGGCGAGCGCGAAGACTAGGAACGGGACGACCTCGGGTGTGGCGTGGGCGAAGATGTAGACGATGAACTTGCGGACGTTGTCGTAGACGACGCGGCCCTCCTCGACGGCGGCGACGATCGAAGCGAAGTTGTCGTCGGTGAGCACCATCGTGGCCGCTTCGCGGGCGACGTCGGTGCCCGACAGGCCCATCGCGACGCCGATGTCGGCGCGGCGCAGCGCGGGGGCGTCGTTGACGCCGTCGCCGGTCATCGCGACGACGTGATCTTCGGCGCGCAGCGCCTCGGCGATGTGCAGCTTGGCGTCGGGGGAGGCGCGCGCGAAGATCACCTCGCGGTCTCCGGACACGATCTGTTTGATTTCCCGCTCGTGACGGTGGTCGAGCCGTTCCGCATTGACGACGACGAGGTTCTCGCCGCCGATTCCAACCTGGCGGGCGATCGCCGCCGCGGTCAGTGGATGATCGCCGGTGATGACGATGATCCGGATCCCCGCGCTGTGGCAGCGGGCGATCGCGTCATGGACCTCGGGGCGGGGCGGGTCGAGCATCGTCACGAGACCGAGGAAGCACAGCTCGCGCTCGGCCTCCTCGCGCGAGGGGACCGCTGCGCCGGCTGGCAGCGCCCGCCGGGCGAGCGCCAGCACGCGCAGCCCGTCCTGCGCGTACGTCTCGACCTGATCCATGATCCGCTCACGCTCCGCGGCGTCGAGCGGGAGCTCTTTGGCGTCCGCGGCGAGCACGGTGACGCAGCGGGACAGGACCTCTTCCGGGGCGCCTTTGGTGTCCAGCCATTCGCGTCCTGATCGAAGCTCGAGCGTCGTCATCAGCTTGAGCTGCGGGTCGAAGTTGTATCGGTGGCGGCGGCGCCGGTCGCGGCGGTCGGCGTCGACGTCGGCCCCGAGCGCGCGCGCTGCTTGCAGCAGCGCGACCTCGGTCGGATCACCCGTTGCGTGGCCGTCGGGCTCGAGCCTCGCGTTGTTGCAGGCCGCCGCCGCCTCGGCGAGCGCCGCCAGCGCGGGCGCGCCC
>CAWEQQ010000011.1:0-95283 GCA_963811155.1 uncultured Solirubrobacterales bacterium | reverse complement strand
AACTGCGCCGCGAGGCGCTCTGTCGTATCCCCGGCGCAGCCGGGAGGAACTCGAAGGGATGTTCTTGGGTCCAATGGCTTACCCGGATCCGAAAGGTGAAAGGAACAATCGCATGCCAGAAAACATGCGCCGCGAGGCGCTCTGTTGTATCCCCGGCGCAGCCGGGAGGAACTCGGAGGAAGGTTCTTGGGTCTGATGGCTAACCCGGATCCGAAAGGTGAACGGGACAACAGCATGCCAGCAAACCGGCGGTCAAGCCCAGGTGTCAGGGGTGAAGCGCCGTGGGACCCGCGTGATATGGCGAAAGCTACACTGCCTATAACCCCAATCTCCAGAAGATGCAAGGCATCGTCCGCCGGAAAGACATCCGAAACCGGCGCCGCGCCCTGCGACGACATCGCTTTTCTGTCGCCGCAACCTCCGGAGCGCGGAGCGTTGCCCAGTGAGGGCAATTAAGGAGATGAATCTTGCGCCACGAGGCGCCTTGCTGTATCCCCGGTTCAGCCGGGAGGAACTTGGAGGAATGTTCGTGGATCTGATGCCTAACCCGGAGTCGAAAGACAAAAGGGACCGTAGCCTGGCAGCAAACCAGCGGTCGTGTCCAGGCGTATGGAACGACGCGATGGGTGATCCGCGTGACATGGTGAAAGCTGGATTGCCTGATAGCCTAGTGTCCAGAAGACGCAACTCCTCGTCCGCCGGAAAGACGTCTGTAACCGGCGCCAGCCCTGTGGCGGCATCCTATTCAGGCCGTCGCAACCTCCAGGGTATGGAGTGATGCCCAATGAGAGCATTCAAGGACACGAACGGGACACCTAAATCACGCTATACACGTACAGCAGGGACGAACGTGGGATCGCCTACGGGGCGCGAGCCCCAAGGCGACGGAGTGCCCATAGTAGTCGTGAGAGTCATGCCTCACCAAGGAGGACGGGAAAGCCGTCCGCAAGGCGAAGGGGCACAGGTGACTGGAGATCCGAAGGCCTGGAGGTATGCGTAATGCAGAGCGCTGAAAGGGTATTGGATGTCCTCCGTGAACGCGGTATGCGCGGCCTGCCGTTGAATGAGCTGTACCGGCAGTTGTTTAACCCGCAGCTGTATCTGCTGGCCTACGGGCGCATCTACTCCAATTAAGCCGACCCGCTCGTTAGGCCGACCTTTGCGAGAAAGGTCTTGCACGTTGGGATGTCGGCGGAGTTATGTATCGGCATAACGCGGTCGTTTGTGGCAATCCTTCCCGGCTCGTTTCCCCGACGAAGGAGGATTTGATGGCCACACCGACCAGCAGGGTTTGCAACGTCAAGGTGACGGGGCCGCTGGCCCCGTTCGCCGACGCGTACTTGCAGGAGTTGAAGGAGTGCGGCTATGCGTCGTTGACGGTGGGCGGAAAGCTGCGGCAGCTGGAGCGGCTGAGCCGCTGGCTTGAGGTGCGCGGCGTGACGGCCGGCTCGCTGACGCGGGCGATGCTCGATGAGTTCGCCGCAGAGCAGCGTGCCTTGGGTTATGTCGCCTACTGCCGGCGTCCTGGCCTGATCGCGCTGTTTGATGTTCTGCGCGGGCTGGGGGTGCTCGAGCACGAGCCTGAGCCGCCTGGTTCGCGCGCCGAGGAGCTGCTGGCCTCCTTTGGTCGCTATCTGCTGTCCGAGCGTGGCCTGGGGGCGCGCACGGCCGAGGCATACGTGGCGTACGCTCGCCGCTTCTTGGAGGGGCTCGGGGACGATCCTGTCCTTGCCGGCTTGACGGCGGGCGAGGTGACTCAGGCGGTACTGCGCGAGTCCGAGCGGGTCTCGGCCGGCTCGGCGCAGTACTTCGTGGCCGCGCTGCGCTCGTTTCTGCGTTTTTGCTTGATCGAGGGGCTCCTTGGGTCGGACCTCTCGCAGGCGGCGCTGACTGTGGGAGGCCGGCGGCGCGACTCGCTGCCCAAGAGGATCGGCCGCTCTGACGCCAAGGCGCTGCTTTCAAGCTGCGACAGGCGACAGGTGGTCGGCCGCCGCGACCTCGCGGTGATCCTGATGCTGTTGCGGTTGGGGCTGCGCGCGTTTGAGGTCGCTCAGCTGAGGCTCGATGAGATCAACTGGCGGGCGGGAGAAATCCTGATCCGCGGAAAGGGCGGGCGCTGTGACGGGATGCCGGTGCCGGTTGACGTGGGTGAGGCAATCGCCTCGTATCTTGATCGCGGCAGGCCGCCGTCGGATCGCCGCGAGGTGTTCTTGCGCGCCAGAGCGCCGATCGGGCCGCTACAAGCAAGCGGGATCTCGACGATCGTGCGCCGGGCGTGCAGGCGAGCCGGGATCCAGCCGGTGGGGGCGCATCGCCTGCGCCACACGGCGGCGTGCGAGATGATCGCGAGTGGCGTGCCGCTTGGGCAGATCGGCCAGGTGCTGCGCCACCGCAGCTCGGCCAGCACCGCGATCTATGCCCGTGTCGATCTCGAGCGCCTGAGGCAGCTGGCGCGGCCGTGGCCGGTGCAGGAAGGCCCGCGATGAGCGGCCTGAGGCAGCACGTCGATGAGTATCTGCGGCTGCGCCGCGCGCTGGGGTTCAAGCTCACCGAGCACGGGCAGATACTGCCGCAGCTGGTCTCATACCTGGAGGCCGCCGATCAGACCACGGTGAAAAGCGAGCTGGCGATCGCCTGGGCCAGGCTGCCGGAGGCAGTGCAGCCGATCCAGTGGGCGCATCGGCTGAGCGTGGCGCGCGGGTTCGCCTCATACATGAAGACGATCGACCCTCAGACCGAGGTGCCGCCGCCAGACGTGTTCGGCGCCCGCCAGCGCCGCCCGACTCCCTACCTGTGGTCGGCGCAGGAGGTCTGTCGCCTGCTTGAGGCGGCCAGGGCGCTGCGCCCGTCGCTGCGCGCTGCGAGCTATGAGGCGCTGTTCGGCCTGTTGGCCGTCTCGGGCATGCGTGTCGGGGAGGCGCTCGCGCTCCAGCGAGACGACGTCGATCTGGACGCCGGCGTGATCACGATCACAGATGCGAAGTTCGGCCGGCAGCGGCTTATTCCACTGCACACCAGCGCCACCGAGGAGCTGCGCAGCTATGCCGACGATCGCGACCGGCTGTGCCGGCGGCCGAAAGCGAGCACGTTCTTGCTCTCAAGCGTCGGCACCGCGCTGCGCTACTGCTGCGTACGCAAGGCGTTCGTCAAGCTGACCACTGAGATCGGGCTGCGCACCGCGACCGTGCTCCCGAGGATGCATGATCTCAGGCACCGCTTTGCAGTGGACACCCTGATCCGCTTGCAGCGGTCGGGCGAGGTCGCCGGTCGGATGCCGGCCCTGTCTGACTATCTGGGGCACGCCAGCCCGGCCGGGACGTGGTGGTATGTGTCCGCGGTGCCAGAGCTGATGGAGCTCACCGCCGAGCGGCTGGAGGAGCGGTTCGGAGGCCGGTCATGAGCGCGCTCGCGCCCGCCTTGCAGGCCTACTTCACAGACAGGCTGATCGGCCAGCGTGGAGCGAGCACGAACACGATCGCTGCCTACCGCCTGACGCTCCGGCTGCTTCTGCAATTCGCCTCCAAGCGCACCGGCAAGCCGCCCAGCAAGCTGGATATCGCAGCGCTCGACGCGCCGCTGGTCGCCGCCTTCCTCGACCACGTCGAGCGCGAGCGGGGCAACTCGCCCGCGACCCGCAACAACCGCTTGGCGGCGATCCACTCGCTGTTCTCATACCTGGCCCTGCACCACCCCGAGCACGCGGCCTCGATCGCTCGCGTGCCCGCGATCCCGCACAAGCGGACCCAGCGAAATCTCGTGACGTACCTGACCGAGGAGGGGGTCGAGGCGCTGCTCTGCGCCTGCGACCAAAGCCGGTGGACGGGTCGGCGTGACCACGCGATGTTCGCGCTCACGATCCAGACCGGCCTGCGGATCTCTGAGCTGGCCGCCCTCATCTGCGCCGACATCACGCTCTCAACCGGCGCCAACGTTCACTGCGTAGGCAAGGGCCGCAAGGAGAGGCGAACGCCGCTGGTGCCGCAAACCAGGAAGGTGCTCAAGGCGTGGCTGGCCGAGCGCGCTGGCAACCCGACTGACCCGCTGTTTCCGACCACCACCGGCAAGCACCTCAGCCGCGACGCGATCGAACGGCGCTTGGCCCGCCACCTGGTCCTCGCAGCCGAGCGCTGCCCGTCACTCAAGCGCAAGCACGTGACGATGCACACGCTGCGGCACACCGCCGCGATGCGGCTGCTGCTCTCGGGCAACGACGTCACCGTGATCGCCCTGTGGCTCGGTCACGAGCAGATCTCCAGCACCAACGCCTACCTGCATGCCGACATGGGCCACAAGCAGCAGGCGATCGACCGGACCAACCCGCTACCCGCCAAGCCCGGCAGATATCAGCCCCCCGATACGCTCATGCGCTTCCTGGAGGAGCTGTGAATATGCCAACAGGTTTGAACGTCTCAGCGCATCTGAAACAGAAGTCCGGCGGTGCGGTCGGCTTAACGAGCGTGTCGGCTTAATTGGAGTTGTGCCGAAGGTCGGCACAACTCCAACAAGGGGGCGATGACGCCCGGAGCTGACGCGGAAACCGCGGATGGCATGACGCTGGGCAAGATTGAGCGGATCATCGACGCGTTGCGTCATGAGCGCTATCGATTCAAGCCCGTCAAGCGTGTCTATATCCCGAAGAAGGACGGGAAGCAGAGGCCGCTTGGTCTGCCGTCGTGGTCGGATAAGCTGGTTGGTGAAGTGATACGTCTGCTGCTTGAGGCGTACTACGAGCCGCAGTTTTCCGATCACTCCCACGGTTACCGGCCTGACCGTGGCTGTCACACCGCACTGTGCGAGGTGGCACGCAAATGGACAGGAACAACCTGGTTTATCGAAGGTGATATCTCCCAGTGTTTTGACAAGCTCGACCATCAGGTCACGCTCAAGACGCTGGGTGAGAAGATCCACGATAGCCGGTTGCTTCGGCTGGTCGGGCAGATGCTGCAGGCCGGGTACTTGGAAGACTGGATCTGGAACACGACGCTCAGCGGCGCGCCGCAGGGCGAAGTGCTCTCCCCGATCCTGTCCAACGTGTATCTGGACCGGTTGGATAAATTCGTCGAGACGGCTCTGCTGCCGGAACACACCCGAGGTGTGCTCAGGAGACGTAATCCCGAGTACAAGAGAGTGGAGAACGCGGCCTCTCGCGCCCGCCAGCGTGGTGATCATGCCGCGGTGCGGGCGCTGCGCAAGCAGCAGCGCGACCTCCCAAGTCAGGATCCGTTGGATCCTGACTTCCGGCGGCTGCGCTACGTCAGGTACGCTGATGACATCCTGCTCGGGTTTGCCGGACCGAAGGCCGAAGCCGAGGAGATCAAAGATCGCCTCGCGCAGTTCCTGCAAGAGGATCTCAAGCTGGAGCTGTCCGAGACAAAGACACTGATCACCCACGCCCGCACGAGCGCGGCGCGGTTTCTCGGCTACGAGATCGAAGTCCAGCACGCCGACCATGTGATCGCAGGCGGCCGCAGAGCGGCCAATGGTGTGATCGGGTTGCGCGTGCCCGACGACGTGATCAAGGCCAAGTGCGCCCGATACATGCAACGGGGAAATCCCATGCACCGCTCTGAGCTGATGAACGAGGAGGATCACGCGATCATCAGCCGTTACGGGGCGGAGTACCGGGGCATCGTCCAGTACTACCTGCTGGCCGGGGATGTCTTTCGACTGAGCCGGCTGTACTGGGAGGTATGCGTAATGCAGAACGCCGAAACGGTATTGAGTGTCCTCCGTGATCAAACACGGAATAGTCGCTGGAGAGCCCGGTGATCAGAAATGGTCACGCCGGGTTCGGGAGGGGGGTCTCGGAAAAGGACCACAAGGCACCTCGCCGAGGCCCTACCTCAGCCGACCCGTCTGATGCTAACAAAGGACTCAGCCGGGAACGGGTGGCCAAGGCAGGAGGTCGCGAGGTCTGGAGTCACCTGCCCGCCGCGGCACCACGAGGAGAGATCCTTCCCCGGCGGCCGTTTCTTTGCGCTCGACTGGGCTGTCCAGCACGTCCGGTAGGTTTGCGGTTCTGATGCTCGACCGTGTCGCGGAACGGCGCCGGGCGGCGCAACTCGCCCGCCACTACCGCGACCAGGAGGGTCTGTCGATCGCGGAGATCGCTCGTCGGCTGGGACGCGCAGAAGCAACCATCAAGACGTATCTCTACGATCCAACCGGCGACAAGGCACGCGCGGTCAAGGCGCGCTACCGGGGAGTCTGTCGCGGCTGCGGGGCGCCCACCGCGCCACGGAACGGCAAGGGCGACGCCTACGCGTATTGCAAACGCTGCCATCCCGGCGCGATTGCGCCGCAATGGACGCGGGAACGGGTTCGCGAAGCGATGCGCGCATGGCGAGCGCGCTACGGCGCTGCGCCGTCGTCCTACGACTGGTCGCGCACCCACGCACGCCGGCGCGGCGCCGAAGCGCTCAAACGACTACAGGCCGGAGAATGGCCCGCGCCGTCCACTGTCATCGATCTGTACGGGAGCTGGGCGGCGGCCCGCGCCGACGCCTTCGGCGGCGCCTGAACGCCTGGGCGTCGATGCCGTCGAGACACGGACCCTCGCTTGCGCTTGGCCGTCTGTGAACGGAGGGGGGCGCCGAACGGTCGCCGCAAACGCTACGGCCATTCGTCCGCGCCAGCAGCGACCCCAGCGTGGGCCCGGCTGACCGCTCCGCCACGCGAGGGACAGCGAGGTGTGCTTGCAGGTCGCCGCGGATCGGGGCCGCCGGCAAGCACCTCGGCGACTCCCGCAACCTCGTCAAAGTACGCCCACGCGCCGATCCCGCCACACGGCCGCAAGGTCGACGACACAGCGATGCCCGAGTTTGGCGAAACCCAGGTCTTTCGGCGCGGTCGGTTGTCGCCGGTTGCGCCCCTGCTGTGAGCGCCAAGCAGGGCGGATCTCAGGTGGCGCGGCCGCCCTGCAGACTCATGAATGCGCGTGTCGGGCTCTTTGCGTTCTCATACGTCGGCGGGATTCCCGATCGCTCGTCGCGATCAGTTTCGGACCTCGGCGAGCTCGCCATACCAGTAGGCGGCGGTTACTCCTCCGTCCATCAGGAAGTCGCTGCCGGTGATGAACCCGCCGTCGGGGCCCATCAGGAGCGCGCCCAAGGCGCCGACCTCGTCGGGGGTGCCAGCGCGCCCCACAGGGGAGCCCTCGATCATCCGCCGGTACCCCTCGCCCCGCGGACCGGTGAGCTCGTCCTTGGCCAGCGGCGTGATGACGATGCCCGGGCTGATGGTGTTGACGCGCGCGCGGCGCTTGCCCCAGCGGACCGCCTGGGCCATCACGCGCAACGAGTTGCCGCGCTTTGCGAGCTGGTAGGCGTGAAGCGAGTCGGTCACCTGGTCGGGCTGCAGGAAGGGGAAGGCTCAGCAGTTCCTCCACCGGTGTCAGGGCCAGCGCTGTGTTCTGTTCGGCGGCGAGCGGCGGCAGGCGGTGCCCGGACTGCGACGCGATCACGACGCCCGCGCCGCCCGGGGCGATCACCTCGCCGAACTCCTCCAGCACGAGCGCAGTGCCGTACAGGTCGACCTTGAGGACCGTCGCAGGCGACGCCTGTGACGGGGAGACGCCCGCCGCGTGGATCAGGCCCGTGACCGCGCCGAGGCCCGTGGCCGTCTCCGCGAAAGCATGAACGTCGGTACGAGAGGATGCGTCGACGACCGCCACGCTCACCTCGTAACCGGCGTTGGACAGCGTCTCGGCGGCCGCGTCGGCGTTCTCCTGACGCATGTCGGCCAGCAGGACGTGCTTGCCCACGCTGACCCGCCGCGCGATCGCTTGGCCGATCAGCCCCGGTCCGATGACTACGGTCACGTCGTTCATGTCAGATCCTCTCGTGGTGGACGACCAGCCGTCCGATAGTGCTAGTCGCGCCAACGACCAGCACGGGTATGGGATGACTGGTCACGGTTTCTCGTTGCTGCTCGCCGACGTGACGTCGTCGATCGCCCGGAGCGCGTTGAGGGTGCGGGGGTAGCCGATGAACGGCAGCAGCTGCGTGACGAGGCCGACCAGCACGCTGCGGTCGTTGCCGACGTTGAGGTTCGCGGCGACGTGCCCCCTGGCTTGCGGGTCGCAGCCGCCGAGCGAGATCAGCATCGCAAAGGTGAGCAACTCACGGGTCTTGATGTCGAGGCCGGTTCGCGTGTAGTGATCGCCGAAGCAGTTGGCGGAGAGCAGCTGCTGGATGTGCATCTCGTCCTCGGGCGCTGTGGCGTACATCTGGTCGATGAGCTCGTCGCCGACGATCTGCTTCTGCACTGCCAGCCCCTTCTCGAAGCGCGTCTCGGGCGTGGTCGTCGACTGGCCTTCGAGCGGCAGCTTGACCCCGCGCTCGATCAGGACGTCGTTGGTTGTGTGGAGGAAGTCGAACACCTTGCCCATCCCGAGCGTAGGGGACGGCCTGGTAGACGACCTCCTTGATTTCGACCGGCGTGACGCCGACGGTGAGCGCCGCGCCGAGCATGACCCGATACTCGGCGAGGGCCTGGCAGGCGATCAGCGAGGCGAGCTGCACCATCAGACGGGTCGGTGTGTCGAGGCTGCCGTGGCGAAGGATCTCATCGAACGCGAAGTTGTCGAAGTACTCGATCAGCTCGGGATCGGTGACCTTCAGCGTCGAGACGTGGCCGGGGAACAGCTGGTCATGGTTACGCTGTGCTGCTGGGCTGGCGGGCATCAGGCTCTCCTTGGGGCGTTCGCGTCAGGCTTCGGCCGGGGCGGTGCTGTATTCCTCGTCTGTGACGTGCTCGCCCCAGCTGGCGCCCTGGCCGTGCTCGTCGACTTCGAGCATCGCGAGGTGGGTCATGAACCGGTCCGGCGCGGCGCCGTGCCAGTGATCCTCGCCGGGCTCGAAGAACACGCGATCGCCCGGACGGATCACCTCGACGGGACCGCCGCGCCGCTGGCAGCGCCCGACGCCTTCCAGGACGTAGATCGTCTGTCCGCTGGGGTGGGTGTGCCAGGCGGTGCGGGCGCCGGGTGTGAAGTGCACGCTGGCGGCCTGCAGCCGTGACGGTGGAGTCGGGTTGGTGATCGTGTCGACGTAGACACCGCCGGTGAACCAGTCGGGCGGCCCGGTTCCGGTAGCGAGGGAGCTTCTTGTGATCTGCACTGGTTTCTCCTAGCGGTCGATCATGCGTTGGGCGGCTTCCGAGTAGCGCGCGCCCTCGGCCTCGATCTGCGCATCTTCGATCTCGCGCAGCTCGTCGGGCGTGAGCTCGACGTCGGCGGCGGCCAGGTTCTCCTCCAGGCGGTGCAGCTTCGTCGTGCCGGGGATCGGGACGATCCACGGCTTCTGGGCAAGCAGCCAGGCGAGCGCGATCTGCGCCGTTGTCGTCTGCTTGCGCTCCGCGATCCGGGTCAGCAGCTCGACGAACGCCAGGTTCGCCTCGCGGGCCTGGCGGTCGGCAAAGCGCGGGACGGTGTTGCGGAAGTCGTCGCTGGAGAACTCGGTCGTCGTGTCGATCGTGCCGGTGAGGAACCCCTTCCCGAGCGGGCTGAACGGAACCAGGCCGATCCCGAGCTCCTCCAGCGTGGGCAGGATCGCCTGCTCGGGCTCGCGCCACCACAGCGAGTACTCGCTTTGCAAGGCCGTGATCGGCTGTACCGCGTGGGCGCGGCGGATCGTCTGCACGCCCGCCTCGGACAGGCCGAAGTGGCGGACCTTGCCCTCGTCGACGAGTTCCTTGACGGTGCCGGCGACCTCCTCGATCGGGACGTTCGGGTCGACCCGGTGCTGGTAGAGCAGGTCGATCATGTCGGTGCGCAGCCGCTGGAGTGACCCCTCGACGCTCCGGCGGATCGTCTCCGGGCGACTGTCGAGCGCCCCCGGGCCGATGCTCCCCTCGAGATCAAACCCGAACTTCGTCGCGATCACGACCTTATCTCGGACGGGCTCGAGCGCCTCGCCAACAAGCGCCTCATTGGTGTATGGGCCGTAGACCTGGGCGGTGTCGAAGAAGGTGACACCGCGGTCGACGGCGGCGCGGATCAGCAAGATCATCTCCTGCTTGTCGGGCGGCGGGCCGAACGCGAAGCTCATGCCCATGCACCCGAGGCCCATCGCCGAGACCTCCAGGCTGGTTCCGAGGGTTCGCTTCACCATGTGTTCATCTCCTTGATTCATGCGCTCTGGCTGGGGACGAGCTTGAGCGTCGTGGAGCGCGCTTCCGGGCTGGTGATCCGCCGCAGCGTGTTCTCCGAGTAGCGGCGGTACTTGTCTCGGTACTCGGCGTCGATTCGGTCATCGAGCCCGTGGTCGGCCTCGACCAGCTCCACGTCCTGTTCGACGCCGCCGGCCGCGACCCGCGCCTGACGGCGGGTCTGAGCGCCGCGGTACCAGCCGGAGGTTGGCCCGTTCACCGACCGGACGTAGAGGTCGTCCCCGTGGCGGACGTGCCAGATCGTCACCGGGTTGCGGAGCGTCCCGTCGCGCCGGCGGGTGGCGATCTGCAGCTCGTCCGGCGCCGCGACCGCGGAAAGCTCCTCGTTCCTCCACGTCATCGTCAGGCCATCCCGATCCGCAGCAGCGACTTGATCGCGCGCCGCTCGTCCATCGCCGCGTACGCGTCCGCGACACCGTCCAGATCGGTTGCGAAATCGAACACACGCCCAGGGTTGATCCGCTCCTCAAGCACATCGGGCAGCAGCTGCGGGATGTATGCGCGGACCGGAGCGGAGCCGCCGCGAACGCCGACGTTGCGGAAGAACATGTCTCCGATCGGCAACTCCACGCCGTGAGGGACGCCGACATAGCCGACCATCGATCCGGGCCGCGCGATCGAGATCGGCCGTTTGCATCGCCTGAGCGGTGCCGACGCACTCGAGCACCGCGTCGACGCCGATGCCGTCGGTCAGCTCCTTGACCGCCTCGGTCGCCTCCTGGCCCCGCGCTTCGACGAGCTCCGTCGCGCCGAACTCACGCGCGAGTTGCTGGCGGACGGGGTTCCGGCTGAGCGCGATCACCCGCTCCGCGCCGAGGCGAGAGGCCGCAAGCACGCCCGACAGGCCGACCGCGCCGTCGCCGACCACCGCGACCACGCTCCCGGGCTTGACGTCAGCGCACACGGCCGCGTGATGACCGGTGGCCAGCACGTCCGACAGCGTCAGCAAGGAGGCGAGCATCGCATCCGAGTAGCCCGATCCCGGGACGGTGACGAGCGTTCCGTCGGCGAGCGGGACGCGCACCCCCTCGCCCTGGCCGCCATCGCCATTCATCGGAAAGAACCCGCCCGCGGAGCACGCGCTCGTGATCCCATGCCGGCAGTGCGGGCACGTCCCGTCGCTGAACGCGAACGGCGAGATCACGAAATCACCCTTCGCGATCTGTGCGGACCTCCGACCCGACGTCCTCGACGCAGGCCGATGAACTCGTGCCCGATCGGCCCTGGCGAGAACGGCGACTCGCCGCGGTAGTACCACAGGTCAGACCCGCACACGCACGCCAGGACCACGCGGACGATCGCGTCGGTCGGCTCCCTGATCACCGGGTCGGGCCGCTCGGCAACGGTGATCGAGCGGGGCTCGTTGAAGACAGCAGCGCGCATCTACACGCCTCCTCGCTTACGTCGAATCTCATTCATCGCCCCCAAGAAAGCACCAAATCGCCGGGAGTGAGAGTCCCTGTCGATCCAGGTACTGACAGGGCCTCCCAGCCCCAACGCGGCGCGGGTAGCCTGATCAGACGAGATGGACGCCAAGAGCGAGATCCGCGAATTCCTCACCAGCCGGCGAGCGAGAATCACCCCCGACCAGGTCGGCCTCCCGATCTACGGAGACAACCGCCGCGTCCCCGGCCTTCGTCGCGAAGAGGTCGCGCTGCTCGCCGGAGTCAGCGTCGACTACTACACCCGCCTCGAACGCGGCAACGCCGCCGGCGTCTCCGACAGCGTGCTCGACGCCCTCGCCCGAGCGCTCCAACTCGACGACGCCGAACGCTCACACCTGACCGATCTCGCCCGCGCCACCCAACCCGCCACCGCCACCCGCCGGCGCCGGCCCACCAAGCAGCAGATCCGCCCCGGCGTGCAACGCATCCTCGACGCCATCACCCAGGCGCCGGCGTTCGTCCGCAACGGGCGACTGGACATCCTCGCCGCCAACCAGCTCGGCTACGCGCTCTACTCCACCTACCTCACCCCAGGCCGACCCGCGAACACAGCCCGCTTCGTGTTCCTCGACTCCCGCTCAGAAGACTTCTACGATGACTGGGACCACGTCGCCAACGAGGTCGTCGCGATCCTCCGCTCCGAAGCCGGGCGCGACCCATACGACCGCGAACTCTCCAATCTCATCGGCGAGCTCTCCACGCAGAGCGAGACGTTCCGCACGAAATGGGCCGCTCACAACGTCCGCTTCCACGACACCGGCACCAAGCGCCTGCGCCACCCCATCGTCGGCGACCTCGAGCTCACCTACGAGGCGATGGCGCTCTCGGCAGACACAGGCCTGACCATGTTCGCCTACACCGCCGAACCCGGCACCAAATCACAGTAAGCGCTCCAACTGCTCGGAAGCTGGGCAGCGACCCCCATCGAGCCCGACCTCCACACCACCGACCAAACCTGAGCGCCGACCCGCGCCACGCGCGAAGTCTCGCACTTCGCCCACTGGCACCGGGACACTCGACCAACAGAAGGCGGCGGCCTCGCACCCAATCAGGCGTTCCCAGCTCGATGCCAACAGCGTGCCGATCTCTGAAGAAGTTGGCCTGCCCTGCATCCGTGCTTTTCGGGTCTGCCGCGTCTGCCCTCCCATGCCGGCTTCCCAGGGAGCGTAGCCGTCTTCCCTGGTTCGCGCGGCAGGCGCGTCTCCGGAGTGGCAGCGACCGGTCTGGGCCGCGACGGCAGCCGCGCGTACGCGAGATCCGCGCATACGGGGGGCCGGCGGCGCGAAGGCGAGAGGTACGTCGCGCCGCCAAAGCGGGTCTGATCGTGTGCTGGTCCCATTCCGCTCTCCTCTGACTGTTGGGCAAGCATCGGTCAGTCGACCGGGGCGTCACGGCCGCCGGGTGAGTCGCGGCGGCTGACCGGCGCTCCTACCCGCGGCAGATCCGGGCCCGCGAATAGCCAGCGGTTACCAATGACGCCTGGGCGGTTCCGATAGACGCGTCCGGCCCGCTCATGGCGGGCCGGCATCGGACAAAATTGTCGTTTGCTGCGATCAGGCCGTGGCGGGGATAGTGGCCGTGAAGGCCGCCTGATCGCTCGTCGCTTTGCGGCCGCGGAGCTGCACGATCGCGATCCTGGTGGTGACTTCGCAGATCGCCATCAGGACCAGCGCAGTCGGCCACGCGGCTGCCGAGATGTGATGGGCGATGCTGAAGCTGGCGATATCGGGGCGCAGTCCGTGGCCGAGGGCGAACGCGAACACCATCCGCGAGCCGATTCCCGCGACCAGCAGCCCCGCGGCGAGCCAGCCGACGCGGGCGACGGCCAGGCCGTTAGCGCCGGCGCGGACGTGGGTCGCGAAGCCCGACGCGAACCCGAGCGTGAGCCCGACGGCTGCCAGCAGGCCGATCAGGACGAGGTCGTTGCCGGCGGTCGGGATCGAGTGCAGGTACATCTGTGCGACGAAGAACAGGATGACCAGCGGGACGATGACGCTGCGGCGGTCCAGCTCGCGCTCGCGAGCCTGGCGTGCCACGAGCAGAAGGAACATTGCGTTGATGAGGTAATCGGTGATTGTCATGGCGCCATCATCTTCCGCGTGGCCGGTTCTGTCGTCGGCTCCGGGGTTGAACCGAGGGTTGATCTTCATCTCAACCCACGGGTCGACAGCCAATACCGGCGAGCGCGCGAAGCGGGACGCTCATCGCCCCCGGCGAGCTGCGCGTCGGAGAGCGAAAGAAGGTCCCAGGCATCGCCGACGCGGACCGCTCGCATCGCAACCCAGAATGTAGAAGTAGCCCGACTCGACGGTCGGATCCCGGCCTTGCGGCGCGTGCTTGTACGCGCCATGATCTAGTCGTGTTCTTGGGGCGCTTCTTCAAGCGCGTGGGGCGGTTCTTCAAGCGCATGGGGCGCTTCTTCAAAGGCATGGGGCGGTTCTTCACCCGGCCGTTTCGGCGCGACGGCTGACCCCTTTCCAGCAGATCCATTCATGAGCTCGAGGGGACTGCGGAGGCATTGGGCAGCGCGGGCAACGAGCTTCTAGTCAGGACCCCGGTTAGCGCTGTTCACGGCACGCGCCGCCGCCAGACCGCTGCTTCCACTTGGGGATGCGAAAGGCCTCGGAGGCGCCCCGGCGGTTCTGCTTGCCGCGCGAAGCGCGTGCGGCACGGCATGAGCGGGAAGGGCCGTCCGACGAGCGAAGCGGGTCCGATCAAAGACCTGTGCGGGCGCTGCTGCCGCCGGGGAGGTGGCGGTCAAGCGAGACCGCTGCTGGTCGTCCAGCAGCCGGTCGATCAGCCGACGTTGGTGAGGACCCGGCGCAGGGTGGCGGCGAACGCGTCCGGGTCGCCCTGCTCGTGGAACCCGCCGTGGTGGCTCGGGAAGATCACCGTCTCGGTCCCGAGTTGCTCCGCCACGGCCAGCGCGGCGCGGTAGGGGAACGTGCCCTCTGATTCGGCGCCTCCCGCGACGACGACCCGCGTCGAGGCTCCACGCACGGCGTCGAAGTCGGGCTCGTAGGCGGTGACGTAGAGCATGTGCGGGCCCAGCAGCGGGTGGTCCCGGCTGCCGTCGTCTTCGCTCGGGAGATTGAAGTCGGCCGGATTCGGAGGGTGGTTCGGGAGGTCGGGCGGAGTCGGCCCCCTGACGCTCGTGAAGGCAATGAACTTCGCCATCGCGGCTCCGAGACCATCGCGCTGATAGGTCTCGTGGATGTCCCTGGTCACCCCGAGCACCTCCTCTCGATCCGGCAGCACCGTCGCGAGGGGCGGCTCGTGGGCGACGAGCGTGCGGACCTGTTCCGGGTGCCGGGCCACCAGCGCGAGCGCGTTGACCGCTCCCCCGCTGCTGCCGAAGATGTCCACCGGTCCGGCGTCGAGCTCGGAGATCAGCCGGTGCAGGTCCTCCGCGTGCTCATCCGGCGTCGCGCCGGTGACGCCGTCCGCCCGCGGGCTGCGTCCGACCCCTCGCGGGTCATAGGTCACGACCGTGCGATCCGGGAAGTGGCCGGCGAGCGTCGTGAACCCGCTCGCGTCCATCGGTGATCCAATCATCAGCAGCACCGGCTCGGCGCTCTCGGACTCCTCCTCTCGGACATCGTAGGTCAGCACGGCGCCAGGCAGCTCCAGGGTTCGGGTGTTCGGCTCGCTCATCGCTGTCCTTTCTCGATCTCTCCGTCATACGGACCCACGGGCGCGGAAAAACTCATCGGTCGCTGGCTGACCCCATCCTGGGATCCAGGAGCCAGTCGCGTCACAGCTGAGGTACCCGCTGCGAAAGGGTCCAGCCTCAGGAGTGAGGACAGGGTCACCGCGCTCTCGCTGCCCGCGCATTGCAGGGACGATGCAACCGTCGGCGAGATGCCCGAGTTGCCGGCAAGGCAGGGGAGTTGGACGGGTCGGGGTCGCGTCCATGCTCCCGCACGTCGCAGGTCCCTCGGGCCGGCTCACTCCGCCTTGCTCACCGCTCGCGGTGTCGCGGAAGCATGAGCATTGCGGCTACGAGCGTTGCGACCGGTATCACCTGGAGATCGCGTGAAACACCAAGCGCGGCGAGTGTCCCAGCGCATGCCAGCCCAAGCACGACCGCGCCTATGAACCGGACAGCCCGTCCTCGTCTGGAGCGCCGGTCCAGGAGATCACGCATCGTCGAAACCGTCAATTTGAGCGCCGGTCATCAGGGCTGAGAGTTTCCACGGGCGCTCGGATGTTTCATGCTTCGGACCGCCTCTGCGGAAGCCTTTGTGCGACCGGGCGGTAGCCGTGGTGCGGCGGGCACAGAAGTCGCCGATACCGACGATCACCGTTTGCTCGCCGCGCGCGCTCGGTCCCTCGATTCGAACGTAGCCAGTGCGGCTCTACTTCGTTTCCGAGCCCGGACCTGTGTCCGGTGACCTCGAGGCTCCGCCGAAAGGGGTCGGTACGAGGGGCTTGCACGGACTCGGTCTCGCCCCAGTCGATGTCGGTATCGAGGCGATTAAGTCGGTCCGTATCGTCGGGCGCGTGACGTTGCGGAGTCCGAGGCGGGTGAGTGGACGTGCCAACCTTGGAAGGCATACGAACTGGCTCGTGGTCAACCTCATCGCTCGAACCACCTGAATCCTTGAGCTTCGCACGAAGACAGGACCCTGAGATCGCTCAGCCGGCGGGCGCTGTGGAGCTTGCAGCGAGCGGAGCCTCGGCCGCGATCCCGGCCGACCTTATGGAGGCACCCGAAGAAGTCGAGCAGCGTGTGACGCCACTCGAGCTGTTCTTTGACCTCGTGTTCGTGTTTGCGATCACCCAGGCGACCGGCTTCGTATCCGAGCGGCCGTCGTGGATTCGACTCGTCGAGGGATTGGCGATCCTCGCCGTGCTCTGGTTCGCGTGGTCGGGATATGCGTGGCTGGGCAACACAGCTAACACCGACGAGGGTCTGGTTCGTGTGATCCTGCTGTCTGCGATGGCGGCGATGCTGATCGCCTCGCTGGCGGTGCCGCACGCGTTTGGCAGCGACGGGTTGATCTTCGGCATCGCCTACTTCGTCGTACGCGCGCTGCACATAGGCTGCTACGCGGCGGTCGCGCGAGCGCGGAACGATCCGACCCTGGCCGCAGCAGTATCGCGATTGGCCTCGACGATGTTGCCCGCGGCGGCGCTACTCGTGATTGGGGGCGCGTTGAGCGGAGCACCGCGCGCAGTCTGCTGGGCCGCCGCGCTGCTCGTCGATTACGGCGGGCTCGTCGTCCGGGGCGTCGAGGGCTGGCGGGTCGAACCTGGCCACTTCGCCGAGCGCCACAGCGCGGTGATCATCATCGCGCTCGGCGAGTCGATCGTCTCGCTCAGCGTCGGCGCGGGCGGGGTCCGCTTAGGCACCGGGGTGATCGTCGGCGCGCTATTCGGCATCGCCACCGCCGCCGCGTTGTGGTGGGCGTACTTCGATGTGGTCTCGATCGTGGCAGAGCGCAGGCTGCGCCGCGCACCTCCGCGCGACCAGGTTCTGATCGCGCGCGACTCCTACACCTACCTGCACCTGCCGATGCTCGCCGGGATCATCGTCTTCGCAATCGGGGTGAAGCGCACGCTCTTGCAGGTCGACGCACACCTCCAGCTCGTACCTGCAGTCGCGCTGTGCGGCGGCGTGGCCCTCTATTTGCTGGCACTCAGCGCGTTCAAGCGGCGCAACATCGGCTCCTTCAACCGCCCGCGGCTCGTCGTCGCTGGCCTGCTCGCGGGCTTGGCTCCCGCCGCCACGGCGATGTCTGCGCTTCTCGCGCTGGGCCTCGTGACGGTCACCGTATGCGGCCTCATCGCCTTTGAGTTCTTCCGCTACGCAGAGGCGCGAGATCAGATTCGCCACGGCGGCTGACGATCTACCCTTGGGGCGTGCTCCACTCTCTTCGCCGCCGCTTGCGCCCCGTCGTTTCAATCGGCAATGGCTTGCGGATCAGTGCGTCCGGCTCGACGAGCTCGTCGATCGTCTTCGAGTGAGCTCCGGATCGCCGGTGTTGATGGCGTCATGGAAGCGTCTGAGCGTGGCTTTGTTGCTTGGTGCTTGGTCGCGCTGCCCCCGGGCTCGTACTCCACACCACACCAGAAGTCCCGCGAACTCAGCAGAGCAGGGCTGATGCCGAAGGAGATCGCGGGCCCTGCTCGTCGCCAAACTCGGGCATCGCAGTGTCGTCGACTGTGCGGCGTCTGGCTTGATCGGCGCGCGGGCCTGCTTTGCCGAGGTTGCGGGAGTCGCCGAGGTGCTTGCTGGCGGCCCGATCCGCGGCGTCTTGCAAGCACAAACGGCTCCGACCCACGGGCTACCGATGTTGCCGATACCGCGGAGCATCCGCACGTAGGTCGAGCGCGCGCTCGACCGGGTCACGCGCGAGCTGCTGTCCCAGGAACCTGATGTCGATCCGGGAAGGGTCCCAGAGGCGACTGCGGCGCCCGTCCGCCGTCATCGCCGGCGCGACCGTGACTGACTCGACGGTGTCGGTGATCAGCCGTCGCCAAGCCGCTAACCGCTTCGCAGGTTCGCGCAGCTTGTCGATGTCGTCAGGACCGATGATGTTGCTCTCGCCCCGATCGCCGAGTCGGGCCCGGGCGGCGTGCGCGTCATCGAGAGCCGTGGCCAGCTTCTCCAAGGTCTCCTGGCTCGCGGGCCGGCCCAGCAATCCCAGCTCGCCGAGCTGCCGGATCGTGTTATCGAGATCCGCGTTGGCGCGTTTTATGGCCTCGTCCGCCTCGCGGATCTGCTGCCTGCGCGACGCGCGGCCGTGGACGTCGGCCGTGGCCCAGTACGCCCGGACCGCGTCCAGCACCATCTCCTCGACGCGGTCGGCCTTGACCGCCGCTCGTCGCTGGCACCGGTTCGCGCTCGTGTTGCCGCAGCGGTAGTTGCCGCGTGTAGCTGTTGATCACCATCCGCGACCCGCACGTCCCGCAGCGCAGCACACCGAGGCGGGCCAGCAGCCGCTCGGACTTGGCCTGACGCCCGCGCGAGACCGTCCGCCGCTGCACGCGCTCGAACAGAGCGCGATGCTTAATGATCGGCTCGTGAGCGCGCGTGTTGTGCAGCTCGCCGAAGTGGATCTCGCCCAGGTACATCCGCGAGCGCAGCATCGACTCCACGCCGGAGATCGAGCGCTCGATCCCATTCTCGGCCAAAAACGCCTGGATCTCCACCAGCGAGGCGCCCCGGTCACGGCGCCTGAACGCCCGCACGACGATCCGGGCCTTGGCGCGCTCCACGACCAGCACGCCGTCCTCGCCGCGCACGTAGCCGGGCGAGATCCTGCGAGTTGGGCAGCACCCCGCGCGCCACCACGCGCTCCTGGGCGGCTTGAACCTTCTCGCCGGTCACCTCGGCGTAGTACTGAAACGCCGCACCCATCATGTTGTTGCTCATCCGCGTCGCCGCCGTACCGTTGGTCAGCCTGCCGTGGTCGATCGCATAGATCTCGCCGCCCGCGTGCTCGACGCGCTCGATCACCTCGAGCTGCACCTTCAGTGAGCGCACCAACCGGTCGAAGTACGCGACAACGATGTGATCGGCCTCACCGGCCTCCACCATCTCAATCGCCTTCAGCAGCCCCGGCCGCCTGACGAGCGGAAGCTTGCCGCTCACGTCGATTTCCTCGAAGGCATCGACAACGCGGTTGCCCTGATCTTTGCTCCACAACCTGGCCCTGGTGAGCTGGGCCTTGGGCGAGTGGAAGTTCTCGTCTTCGCGGTCTCCCTGCTCGCTTACGCGCACGACGACGACGTCTCTGGGCTTCTTCTGCATGCTGGTTCCTCTCCGCCGGGATGGACGCTAACGCCTTTTGGACGCTTGGGACCCTATTGGCGAGAAGGCCCGCGAGGTCAAGCGCCGCTATCAAGGGGTCTGTCGGGGCTGTTGAGCGCCGACTACGGTGCGGGGCGGTAAGGGGGATGCGTACGCGTACTGCAGGCGCTGCCATCCCGGTGCGATCGAGCCGACGCGGACGCGGGAGTGGGTGCGCGACGCGATGCGGGCGTGGCGGGATCGTTATGGCCGGCCGCCGTCGTCGACGGACTGGTCTCGGACGCACGCGCGCCGGCGTGGCGGCGAAGCGCTCAGGCGGCTGCAGGACGGCGACTGGCCTTCGCCGTCGACGGTCATCGACCTGTATGGCAGCTGGGCCGCCGCACGAGCCGACGCGTTTTCCGACAACTGAGCCCAATCGAGGGGACCATCGGCTGATACATCCGGTACCTACCAACCGAGGTGCCCACACCGCTCGCCCAGACCAACCACGCTGCCCGCCGTGAGCCGGCCTGCCGCGGCGGCTGGCATGAACTCGCGGTCGCGAATCCCACGTTCCTGCTCGAGCGCCTGGGCAGCGAATGCACCGACGTCCAGGGGCTGCGTGAGCTGACGGTCAACGGACTCGACGCGATCGCAGCGCTCGGCGGTCGCGCCGGCGGCCGGGTCGTGTGGGATCTCGACCGGGAACGGCTCGAGGCCTCGGGCGGCCGGGTGCGCAAGCTGTCGGTGATCGACACCGGGACCGGGATGACCGCCGAGCAGCTGCGCTACTACATCAACAATCTCGCGGCGAGCGGCCGCGAGCAGTCAGGGACAGGCAACTTCGGCGTGGGAGCCAAAGTAGCCGCAGGCTCGCACAACCCTCACGGTCTCGAATACCGCTCCTGGCACCAAGGCGAAGGCTCGCTGGTGTGCTTCAAGCGCCACCCTGACGGCCGCTGGGGGCTCGCACCGCAGCACTGGCCAGATGGCCGCAGCGACTTCTGGCGACCGCTCGGCGAAGAGGACAAGCCGTGGCTTCTACGCGGCCAGGGTCACGGGACCAAGGTCGTGTTGCTCGGCCAGCACGAGCGCCACGACACCACGCAGGCGCCGGGAAGCGTCACCGACTCGCGCCGGCACTGGATCACCCGCTACCTCAACGGACGCTTCGTGCAGCTCCCCGAGCAGGTCGAGGTGCTCGTACGGGACCTGTGCGCCAGCCGCGAGCCGGGGCAGTTGCTGCAAGTCCACGGCGAGCGCCACCACCTCGAGCAGCACGCCGTCGCGGCTGGTGCGGTCGAGCTCAGCGACGCGATCGCGCGCTGGTGGGTGCTCGACGACGATCATCGCGGCCGCCGGCGCCAGTCCGGCGTCTGGGCTTCGACCGGTCACGCCGCAGCCGTGCTCGGCGACGAGCTCTACGACCCGCTGCCGCAGACCCACGGCGGATACGGGCGCCTGCAGGACTTCGGAATCCGGTTCGGCTACGAGCGGGTCGTGCTGCACCTCCAGCCGCTCGTGCAGGCGGGTCACGTGGAGGCGAACACGGCCCGGACGATGCTGCTGCTCGACCACCAGCCGCTGCCCTGGCATCGGTGGGGTGAGGAGTTCGCCGCCCGGATGCCCGCGGAGATCCTCAAGCTCCAAGAGCGCGTGGCGAGCGCGGATGGTGTTCCACGCCGCGAGGCGATCCGCGGCCGCGTCACCCCACTCATGGCGCTCTATCGCCTGAGCCCGTACCGGCCCGTACAAATGGGCCGCAGGCGTTCTGCGCAGCCACAGACCGCTGTTGCCGATTGCACCCCGGGCAGCGCGCTCACCGTTGCGCGCGCACCGGAGCCTCGCCAGCAACCGGGTGCCGACGCGGCGCCACGATCAGACAACCGTGAACCCATCTGCCAGCAGGCCACCGGGACGGCGGCGGCAGACCCTCCGGATGACCAGGCAAGCGCCGAGTCGAACTTGGGTCTACCCGACGTGGCGTGGATCTCGGCGCGCGACGGCAGTCGCCCAGCCAGTGATCTCGAGGACCAGGCCGCCCGCTATCACCCGACACACATTGCGAGCTCGGATCGGTTGTTTGCAACGCCGAGGCGCGCGTCCCACGAGGGGATCCTCCCGTCGCTGTGCAGTCATTGCCGGTCTCCCTTGGCATCGGCGTTCGCCTGTACGCGTGGCGGTCCGAGCGTCTGCCCGAGCCGCTTGTGGAGCACGGCGTGCAGCAGGTGTCGTGGCAGGGGCGGTCTCTCGGCAGAATTGTCGTCACGATCGCCTCAACGCGAGGGCGAAAACCCTCGCGTTTCCAGGGCTTTTCTGTATGGAGCTAGCCGGGCTCGAACCGGCGACCTCTTGCATGCCATGCAAGCGCTCTCCCAGCTGAGCTATAGCCCCTTCGAAAGCGAGGTCCCCTTCCAAGCTTAGTGCATGTCCGGCTCGCCGTGCCGCAGCCGACGATGGGAATCGTCGCTCAGTGTTGGCGTCCGTCGCCGCGGAGACTGGCGACCATCCCATCCTTAACGGATTGGGGCTCTGGCGCAGTTCGTCTCCGGTGTGCCCTGCGCGCCCCGCCGGGGCGTGCCACACCCTCCTCTGGCGCGCCGGCCGACACGTCCACGCCGGCCCTAGTCTCTAGCGTGGCGGGATGAACTCCGGCACGTCGAGCATGTCGCCGTCGGGCGTCGGGCCGGTGTCTCGTACCCGACCGGTGCTCAGCCGTCCCCGCCGGCTCGGCGCCGGCGGCTGCCCATGTGGCAGCTCCCCGTCCGCGCGGTCGATCTCGGCGACCATCTGCGAATGGATCATCTGGATGTCCTGCAGCAGACGTTGTGCGTTCGCCCGCAGCGAGTCGCCCATCTGGCGGAGGTGGTCGACGATCTCCATCCCCTCCGTGCGCACGTCGTTGGCGGCCGTGCGGGCGTTGCGCAACAGATTCCGCGCGTGCGACTCCGCCTCCTCCCGGACGCCGGCGGCAGCGGTGCTCGCGTCGGCGATGATCTGCGTGGCGGCCTCCTCAGCCTTGCCTGCCGCGGTCAACGCATCGCTCGTGGCCCTCGCCTTCGCCTGCTCGCCCTCCGCGCGTGCGCGATCGGCACTCTCCTGAGCACGGGCCACGATCCCCAGTGCCTCGGTCGACGCGCCGGCGATCGCGCTGTCCGCCTCGGAGCGCCCGGCATGGCGCAGCCGGGCCGCCTCCTCGCGGGCGGCCCTCAGGATCTCGGCCGCCTCGTCCTCGGCGGCCTCGATGCGATTCTGTGCGGCTCGTTGGCCCTCGGCGATCCGCGCGCGGACGCGCTCCTCTGCCTGCGAGCGAATTCGCTCTGCCGCCTGCTCCGCGGCGCCGATGATCGACTCGACGTGGCTCGCCGTGCCGGCGGCGGTTGCACGGCGTGCGCGCGCCGTGCCGACGCCGCCGGCGCGCGCGGCGGGTCGACCGCGCGCCTGCGCGGCAGCGGCCGCTTCGTCGCGCGTGCCCGCCGTGGCCCCGGGCGCATCCTCCCGCCCAGCGTGATCGTTCTCAGCCACGCACAGGATGGTAAGGGTCCGTTCAGGAAGAAGTGATCGGATCGGGGCGGTCGGGGGGCGAGCAGCTGGATGACTCGCGCGCGGCCCGCTGCAGCGAGGCCGGATGCCGAGCGGGCCGCAAGCGCGAGGGTGCCGGCGCGTGCGTGGCAGTAGTGGCGCTACGGCGCGCACGCGCCGGTGCCGCATCCGCGAAGTCATCCAGCTGCCTGGCGCCACCGGCTCGCCCTCACTTGCCACCAGCAATATCGGGGCGAGCCGGCGGCGCCAGAGACGCCCAGCCACTCGCCGGTTTCCGCCACTAATTTCCGTGCGAACCCTAAAGGCCCGCGCTCGGCTGTCACGAGCGGGAGCCGAGGTGGCCGGCCGGCGCGAGCGGGTCGCGGTGAGGCGCCGGCGCTCGGCTGTCACGAGCGGGAGCCGAGGTGGGCGGCTGGCGCGGGTCGTTCGCCCGTCGCCGCCTCGCCGCGAGCGACGGCCACGAGCGCTCAAGCCCGGCACGCCGCAAGTAACCTGAGATCCAGCATGTCTCGACGCCGCTATGACCCGGAGCAGATCGAGCCTAAGTGGCAGCAAGTGTGGGCGCGGGAGCGCACGTGGACGGTCTCCAACGACCCGGCCGGGGCCGGCCTGGGCCACCGCATCGCGCCGGAGAAGTCCTACGTGCTCGAGATGCTGCCGTACCCGAGCGGTGAGCCGCACATCGGCCACCTGAAGAACTACGCGCTCGGCGACGCGATTGCGCATTTCCGCCGCCGCACCGGCCAGCGCGTGCTGCACCCGATGGGCTACGACGCGTTCGGGCTGCCGGCCGAGAACTACGCGATCAACACCGGGGTGCATCCGCGCCAGTCGACCGACGATTCGATTGCAGCCTTCCAGCAGGCGTTTCGCTCGTGGGGGATCTCGATCGACTGGTCTCGGGAGATCGCCACCCACGAGCCCAGCTACTACCGCTGGACGCAGTGGATCTTTCTGCGGCTGCTCGAGCGCGACCTCGCGTATCGCAAGGAGGCGGCGGTCAAGTGGTGTCCCAACGACGCGACCGTGCTCGCCAACGAGCAGGTGATCGACGGGCGCTGCGAGCGCTGCGGCGCCGAGGTCGAGCTGCGCCAGCTCGAGCAATGGTTCTTCAGGATCACCGACTACGCCGACAGGCTGCTGGACGACCTCGATCAGATCGACTGGCCCGAGCACGTGAAGGCGATGCAGCGCAACTGGATCGGTCGCAGCGACGGCGCCGAGGTCGTGTTTCGCTGCGAGGAGCTGGACATCGACTATCCGGTGTTCACGACCCGCCCGGACACGTTGTTCGGTGCGACGTTCTTCGTAATGGCACCCGAGCATCCGGACGTGTTCCGATTGGCCGCCGGGACCGAGCACGAGCAGGAGGTCCATCACTACGTGAATCGGGCGCTGACCGAGTCCGCCGAGGTTCGCGGCGCCGCAGAGAAGCCGAAGACCGGAGTGCCGCTAGGGCGCACGGTCACCAACCCGGTCACCGGCGAGCAAATCGCGATGTTCGTCGCCGACTACGTGCTGATGGAGTACGGGACCGGCGCGATCATGGCGGTCCCGGCGCACGACCAGCGCGACTACGACTTTGCGCGTGCGTTCGGATTGCCGATCCGGCAGGTGGTGGCGCCGGCCGGCGGGGACGCGCCCGAGGGCCAGGCGTTCGCGGCCCATACCGAGAACGAGGTCCTGATCAACTCGGGCGAGTTCACCGGCATGACCGCGGTCGAGGGGCGCGAGGCGATCATCGCGTGGCTGGACCGCGAAGGAAAGGGCCACGCATCGGTCAACTACCGTCTGCGCGACTGGCTGGTCTCGCGCCAACGCTACTGGGGGTGTCCGATCCCGGTCGTGTACTGCGAGCGCTGCGGGATCGTCCCCGTCCCCGACGAGGATCTTCCCGTGGAGCTGCCCGAAATCGACGACTACCAGCCCAAAGGCCGCGCGCCGCTGGCGGCGGCCGAGGACTGGGTCAAGACCAGCTGCCCCGCGTGCGGGAAGCCCGCCCGGCGCGAGACCGACACGATGGACACGTTCGTCGATTCGAGCTGGTACTTCCTGCGCTACTGCGACGCGCATAACGACCGCGCGCCATGGGACCGCCAGATCCTCAGGTACTGGATGCCGGTCGACCAGTACATCGGCGGCGTCGAGCACGCGATCCTGCATCTGATGTACGCGCGCTTCTTTGTCAAGGCCCTGGCGGACATGGAGCTGCTCGACGTTCAGGAGCCGTTCCGGGCGCTGTTCACGCAAGGCATGATCCTCGGGCCTGACGGTCAGAAGATGTCGAAGTCCCGCGGCAACGTGATCAGCCCGACCCCGATCGTCGAGCGCTACGGCGCCGACGCCGCGCGCTGCTACATCCTGTTCGTCGGGCCGCCCGATCAGGACGCGGCCTGGTCCGACAGCTCGCTGGCGGGCGTGCACAAGTTCCTCTCCAGGCTGTGGCGGCTCGGCGACGAGCTCGCCGGCGAACCCGGTGACGCCGGTCAGCCCGACAATCCGCAGGGCGACTCGCTGGTGCTCGTGCGCAAAACCAACTGGGCGATCGACAAGGTCACCAACGACATCAGCGGGCGGTTCGCGTTCAACACCGCGATCGCCGCAATCATGGAGCTGGTAAACGAGCTGTATGACCCGCAGCGCCACGCCGAGCTCCCCGCCCGACGGTTCGCGACCGCGACCGCCGCCTCGCTGCTGTTCCCGTTTGCGCCGCATCTGGGGGCCGAGGTGTACGAGCTGCTGACCGGCAACCGCGTGTGGGAGGAGCCGTGGCCGGCCGCCGACCCTACGATGCTGGTCGCCGAGACGTTCCAGCTCGTCTGCCAGGTCAACGGCAAGGTCCGCGATCGAGTCTCGGCGCCGACGGGCGCCGCGCGCGAGGTGCTCGAGCGACTGTGCCTCGAAGCCCGCGGCGTGCGGGCTCGCGTCGACGGCCACCAGATCGCCAAAGTCGTCGTCGTGCCCGACAAGCTGGTAAACGTCGTCGTTCGCTAGCGCGTCCAGACGCCGTCGGAGCCGGCAGTAATTTCGCTGGAGCCCTAGACTCGGTCCGGTGCCTTCGTTCAAGCCGGCCTACCTCGTCCACGGCGACGATCACGGCCGGATCGCGGAACGCCGCGCCCGGTTGCGACTGCTCGCCGAGGGCACGAGCGGCGTGCACGGAATCGAGCTGTTCGAGGGCGATCAGGCGACTCCCGACGCGGTGGCCGGGGCGCTGAGCGCGATGACCCTTGCGCTGGGACGCCGGTTCATCGTCGTCGACGGCGTCGAGCGGTGGAAGGACAAGGAGCTCAATACGCTCGAGGGTGCGCTGAAGGCGATCTCGCCCGAGACCACGGTCGCGTTCTTCGCGCGCGAGGACACCCGCGCCAAGGCGCCCAAGCGGCTGCACGACGCGGTCCGGAAGGCCGGCGGGGACATCAGTGCCGAGGAGGCCGTCAAGCCGTGGGAGCTGCCCAAGTGGGTGATCGCTCGCGCCCGCGAGCTGGGCCTGCGGCTCGAGCCCGACGCCGCCCGCGCGCTGATCGGGCACGTTGGGGATCGCCAGCAGCGGCTGCTGCGCGAGCTCGAGAAGGTCGCGCTCGCGGCCGAGCCCGGGACGCGGCTGCAGGCGGCCGACCTCGAGGCGCTGACCGCGCCGTCGGCCGAGCGCAAGGCATGGTCGCTCGCGGACGCGCTTGTCAACGGCGACCCCAAGACCGCCACGCGCATGTACCTAGCGCTGCGCGCGCAGGGCGAGCGGGTCGCGGGGCTTCTGTACTGGATGGCGCAGCGGCTGCGGGCGGCCCACGAGATCGCCACGGCGATCGAAGCCGGCGAACCGGTCGCGCAGATCAAGCGCGGACTGCGGATGCCCTCGCGCGCTGCGGACCGGCTGATCGAGGATGCTCGCAGCACCGGGTCCGACAAGCTGCGCGCAGCGATCGTGGAGCTTGCCGAGCTGGAACTCGCCTCGCGCGGCGGGGGCGCGGGCGGAGCGAGCGAGGACACCGTCGCGCTGCGGGCGCTGCAGCGGATGTGCCGCTAGAGCGGGCGCCTCTCGCGCCACTTCCGGGGATCTCGCTCGAACGAGTCGCGACCGTGCTGGCCGGCACGAGCGCAGCAGCGGCTCGCTAGGCGCCGCCGTGCCGTACCCGCGCCGCGCGCGACTTCTTGCGCGCGCCCGTGTTGCGGTGCAGCGCGCCGCGCTTGACAGCCTTGTCGATCGTCTGCACGAGCGTCCGGTGCTCGGCATCCGCCACCGTGTCGTCGCCACCCGCCACCGCCCGCTCCAGCCGGCGGAAGTAGGTCTTGATCTTCGATGTGTAGCGGCGGTTCTCGAGCCGCTCGCGCTCGGCGCGGAGGATCCGCTTCTTCTGTGAGTGGATGTTTGCCATGGAGGACGGAACCGACGAGACGGACCGCAGCGTTCCGCCGCGGCGCGTCCGTACTATAGCCGCCCGGTGACAGTGTCGACCCCACCGCCAGTCGAGCGCGAGCCCGGGCTCGCCCCGCCGCCTCCTCCTCGCCGGCGGATCGCGGTCAACACAGCGATCTTCGCTGTCGCCACCGCCGTCTCGCGAGTGGCAGGACTCGGACGGGAGGTCGTCCAAGCGGCGTTCTTCGCGACCTCGGCTGCGGCGTCTGCGTTCACGCTCGCCTCCCAGGTCCCAAACCTGTTCAGCAACCTGTTCTCGCAAGCCGCGCTGTCGGCCGCGTTCGTTCCGGTGTTCACCGAGCTTCTGCAGCAGGGCCGCAGGCGGGAGGCGCTGCGCGTCGCCTCGACTCTGTTCTGGGTGATCCTGATCGTCCTCGGGGCGCTGACCGCACTGTGGATGGCGGTCGCCGGCCTGGTCGTGCCGTTGTTCACCGGCAGCGGGATCAGCACCGCGCTCACCGCGGGCCTGTCGCGCGTCCTGTTCCCGGTCGTGCTGCTGCTCAGCATCACCGGGCTCGTCGTCGGAATCCTGCAGTCCTACGACCAGTTCACGATCCCCGCGATCGCGCCCGCGGTCTGGAACCTCGTGATCCTGGTGCTGCTGATCGCCCTCCGTCCCCACTTCCATGGGCCGAATCGCGTCTACGCCTACGCGGTCGCGTGGCTGGTCGCGACCGTCGTGCAGCTGCTGATGGTCCTGGCGGCTTTGCGGAAGATCGATTTCCATTTCGCGTTCGCCGTCGACTGGCGCGATCCGCGCGTTCACCAGGTGCTGATCCTGTTCATTCCGGTGACGATGAGCATCGGGATCGTCAACCTGGACATCTTCCTCAACGCGGGCTTCGGCTCGCTGGTCTCCAACAACGCGCCGGCCGCGATCAACGACGCGTTCCGGATCTACATGCTGCCGCAGGGCATCTTCAGCGTTGCGGTTGCGACCGTGCTGTTCCCGACGCTCAGCCGGCTCGCGGCCCGAGGCGACGCCGTGAGGATGCGGCGGACACTCGGCAACGGCATGCGCCAGATCAACCTGCTGCTGATCCCTTCGGCTGCGCTGATGGCGGTGCTCGCGACGCCGATCACGCGGCTCGTCTATCAGCACGGCACGTTTGGTCCGCACTCGACCTATCTCGTCTCGACGGCGTTGTTCTGGTTCTCCTTCAGCCTGCCGTTCGCCGGGGTGAACCTGTTGCTGACCCGCACCTTCTTTGCGCTCAAGCGACCCTGGATCCCGACCCGTCTGGCAGCGATGAACATGGTCGTCGACGTGATCGTCAGCGTCGCGCTGTACAAACCGCTCGGGATCGCGGGTCTCGTGATCGGGACCGCAGTGGCGAACATCGTGATGACCGGCCTGCAGTTGCACCGGCTGCGGGTCGGGTTCAACGGCCGGCTCGAGGGGACGCAGACGCTGATGATCACGATCCGGATCATCGTCGCGACCACGATCATGGTCGCTGTCACCCTCGGCCTGTGGACCGGGATCGACCGGCTGGTCGGGAGCTCGCTGGCGGGGCAGACCGTCTCGGTCGCCATCGCGATCGCCGTCGCGTGCTTGCTTTACGCCAAGCTCGTGCTGGTGATGCGAATCCCCGAGGCATGGCAGATCGAGGCGCTGCTGGTCAGCCGTCTGCGTGGTCGCGCGGTAGCCTCTGGTGGGTGAGCGAGGCGGCGAGTCTCTACGAGCGGCACTTCTCCGATCCGCGCCGCGAGCGGGCGCTGCTGAGCGCCGTCGGCTTCACGACCGCGTTTGCCACCGCCCGCACGATCACGCACTCGATCCGCGCCGGCATTGGCCCGTTTCACAACATCGGCGAGGGCGGGCGCCACATCCACCACAGCACGTTCGGGATCCTCGGCCTGCTCGCGTGCGGGTACGTGTGGACGTATCAGTGGGGGATCGGCGCGCCCCCACACCGCCACCGGTGGGCGTCGCGCGTCAGCGCCACGACGTTCGGGATCGCGTCGGCGCTGACGCTCGACGAGTTCGCGTTGTGGCTCGATCTCCAGGACGACTACTGGGACAAGCAGGGACGCAAGTCGATCGACGCCGTCGCAATGTTCGGCGGTCTACTGACGATTGGCGTCGCCGGACGCGGTGCGCTCAAGGAGCTGGGGCTGCTGCCGGACCGGCTCGCGAAGCGCGTCTGACGGGCTGGCACAACCAGCGAAATACCCTTGTAGAGATGGCCGACCAGGCCCACATCCGCAACTTCTCGATCATCGCCCACATCGACCACGGCAAGTCGACGCTGGCCGACCGGATCCTCGAGCTGACGCACACGGTCGATCCGCGGTCGATGCGCGCGCAGCTGCTGGACTCGATGGACCTCGAGCGCGAACGCGGGATCACGATCAAGGCGCAGGCCGTGCGCGTGTTCTACCGATCGCCGCAGGACGGGCAGTCCTACCAACTGCATCTGATCGACACGCCGGGACACGTCGACTTCACCTACGAGGTGTCGCGTTCACTGGCGGCATGCGAGGGCGCGCTGCTGGTCGTAGACGCCTCTCAGGGGGTTGAGGCCCAGACCGTCGCGAACACGTATCTCGCGATCGACTCGGGCCTCGAGCTGATCCCGTGCCTGAACAAGGTCGACCTCCCCGGTGCAGAGCCCGAGCGCGTCGCGGAGGAGGTCGCGGACCTGCTTGGAGAGCCAGCCGAGACCGTCAGGCGGATCAGCGCCAAGACCGGAGAGGGCGTGACGGAGATCCTCGACGAGCTGATCAGGCGCGTCCCGCCCCCGCAGGGCGATCCGTCCGCGCCTCCGCGCGCGCTGATCTTCGACTCCGAATTCGATCAGTACCGCGGCGTGATCGCGTACATCCGGGTCGTCGACGGCACGTTCACCAAGGGCGAGGCGATCCGCGCGATGCAGGCCGGCACCGAGGCAGACATCGACGACATCGGCTTCTTCACCCCCCAGATGACCTCGGCGCAGGCCCTACGAGCCGGCGAGGTCGGGTTCCTGATCACCGGGATCAAGGACGTGACCCGCCTGCGCGTGGGCGACACCCTGACGGCCAAGCGCAATCCGGCGAGCGGGCCGCTGCCCGGCTACCGCGAGGTCAAGCCGATGGTTTTCTGCGGCCTGTTCCCGATCGACTCCGACGACTACCCCGATCTGCGCGACGCGCTTGAGAAGCTCACGCTCAACGACGCGGCGCTGTCGTGGGAGCCGGAGACCAGCGATGCGCTCGGGTTCGGGTTTCGCTGCGGCTTTCTCGGCCTGCTGCACATGGACATCGTGCGCGAGCGCCTCGAGCGCGAGTACGACCTCGAGCTGCTGGCGACGATGCCGAGCGTGGAGTACGAGGTGACGCTCACCGACGGCACCGTGGTGCCGGTGCATAGCCCCAACGACATGCCCGATCCGACCAAGGTGCAGGAGGTCCGCGAGCCGTACATCCGCGCCTCGATCCTCACGCCGAAGGAGTTCATCGGGCAGATCATGGAGCTCTGCCAGGAGCGCCGCGGCGAGCATTCGGGGATGCACTACCTGTCGTCCGAGCGAGTGCAGCTGACCTACGACCTGCCGCTGGCGGAGATCGTGCTCGACTTCTTCGACCAGTTGAAGTCCCGCACCCGCGGCTATGCGTCGCTGGACTACGAGCTGATCGGGATGCGGGTCTCCGATCTCGTCAAGCTCGACATCCTGCTGGCGAACGAGCCGGTCGACGCGCTGTCGATGCTGGTCCATCGCAGCAAGGCCTACGACTCCGGTCGCACCCTGACCGAGAAGCTCCGCCAGAAGATCCCGCGCCAGCAGTACGACGTGCCGATCCAGGCGGCGATCGGCTCGCGGATCGTCGCCCGGGAGACGATCAAGGCCTACCGCAAGGACGTGACCGCGAAGTGCTACGGCGGCGACATCACGCGCAAGCACAAGCTGCTCGAGCAGCAGAAGCGTGGCAAGCAGCGGATGAAGCAGGTCGGCCGGATCGAGGTCCCCCAGGAGGCGTTCCTGGCCGTGCTGGAGCTGGGCGAGAAGAGCTAGGGATCAGCTGCTATGGGCGCTCTGCCCCTTCGGGGCACCGCGCTGTTTCGGCGTTCGCGCTCGGGGGAGCCGGCGGCGCCAGCCACGCCCAGCCACTCGCCGGATTCCGGCATTAGGGTCCGTTCGGGAATAAGTGATCGGATCGGGGCGGTCGGGGGGCGAGTGGGGCGGTGCCGGCGCGTGCGTGGCAGTAGTGGCGCTACGGCGCGCACGCGCCGGTGCCGCATCCGCGAAGTCATCCCGGCCAGCTGGACGACTCGGGCGCGGCCCGTTCCGGCGAGGCTGGATGCCGAGCGGGCCGCGGCCCGAGCGGACGATCAATTATTTCTGAACGGGCCCTTAATTTCCGCGGGAGCCCTTAGGCCTACGCGCGCCAACGGCCGCCGCAGGCGTGCCAGGAGCGACCCTGGGCGGAGACGTAACGGCGACGGCGGTGGCCCAAGAACCACCAGCCCAGCACGACCCACAGCATCCACACGGCGAACACGCTGGTGACGATGAACAGCACCGCCGCGATCAGCGCCAGCACCACCGGAATTGCGATCGTGAGCCCCACTGCCGGCACGATCCATGGGCGCAGCGAGGACTGCTGGCGTGGCTGGACCGCGCCCGGCAGGTCGGCCACCTGGGCGTCCAGCTCGCCGTAGGTGCGCGCCGAGAACACGGCGCCCAACCGGTCCTCGAGCTCCTCTGCGAGCAGCCGTCCCTCCGCCGTCGCCTTGCGCAGCCGCTCGGCGATCTGCTCACGATCGGCATCCGATGCCCTCAACGTCGCACGCTTGCCCATACCATCAGGCTACCGCGTCGATCGCGCCTCGACAAGAGTCTCAGCGGATCGAGACGCCCCGCGCCGGTCGACGTGGGGCTGATCGCGCCCAGACAAGAGTCTCAGCGCATCTGGACGCCCCGCGCCGGTCGCTGGGCGCCCACGGTGTGAGAATCCGTGCCGATGGACCTCGGCCTGCGAGATCGCGCCTGCATCGTCACCGGAGCCTCGCGTGGCATCGGCCGGGCGACTGCGACGATCCTCGCCTCGGAGGGCGCGTCGCTGCTGCTCGTCGGGCGCCGGGAGGACGCGCTCGCGTCAGTCGCCGCTGCGTGCGCGGAGGCCGGCGCGCGGGCGGAGATCGTCGTGCTCGACGTCACCGACCCCGACGCCGGCGAGCGGCTCGCGCAGGCGTGCATCAGCCGTCTCGGGCGGCTCGACGCACTTGTCAACAACGCCGGCACGAGCGCGGCCCGTCAACTCGAGGAGCTCACCGACGCTGAGTGGCAGGAGCAATGGGAGCTGCACGTGATGGCGCCGATGCGCCTGATGCGCGCCGCTGTGCCGATCATGGCCGACCGCGGCTGGGGCCGGATCGTCAACGTCTCGTCCTCGTCGGGCAAGCGCCCGGGGCAGCGCAACGTCGCCTACTCGGTCTCGAAGGCTGCGACGCTGTCGCTTTCGCGCGCGTTTGCCGACCGCTACGCGAGCCGTGGCGTGCTGATCAATGCGGTCACGCCCGGCCCCGTCGCGACCGAACTTTGGATCGGACCGGGCGGGCTGGCCGACCAGGCCGCGCGGGCCCAGGGGGTGACCCGGGAGCAGGTGCTCCGCTCGACCGCCGCCGGCGTCCCTGTTGGCCGCTACGGCGGCGAGCAGGAGATCGCGGCCGTGATCGCCTTCCTGTGTTCGGAGGCCGCCTCGTTCGTCACTGGCGCAGCGTGGTCGGTGGATGGCGGCATCGTGCCGGTGATCATTTGACCGCGTCCACCGCCCATCCGCGGGAGCCCTAAGCGCCACGCGGGACGTGGGACGTTTGTGTGCCATATGCAGGCAGACTTCCGACGCGCGCCGCGGGCAGCCGGCCGCTGGCCGGCGCGGACGTCGCCGAACAGTGAACCTCCGAGGGGCGCAAGCGCGAATAGACTGCCGGGCCGGATGCCGGCTAAAACGGACGCAATCGGAACGCGCTACCCGGCGGTGAGCTACCTCGTCGGCCGGGAGAAGATCCGCGAGTACGCGTTTGCGGTGGGCGAGACCAATCCCCTGCATCACGATCTCGACGCGGCGCGCGCCGCCGGCTACGCCGATCTCGTCGCGCCGCCGATGTTCGCCGTCGTGTACGCCGGGCTCGCGCTCGTGCAGGCGCTATTCGACCCCGAGGTCGGGCTCGACTACTCGATGACGGTCCACGGTCGCCAGGAGTTCGCCTGGGGGCCGGTCGTAGTCGCCGGGGACGAGATCAGCACGACGGCGACCGTCGAGGAGGTCTCCGAGAGCGCCGGACTGGCGTTCTACGTGTTTCAGACGGCTTCAGCCAACCAGCGCGGCGAGCGCGTGTGCATCGGGACATGGACGGAGATCGTGCGGGGCGTGACGTGAAGCAGGGCGACACGATCGAGCTCCGGGTCACGCCCGACGCATACCTGACTGTTCGCTATGCGGGCGCGTCGGGGGACTTCAACCCAATCCACATCGACGATCAGTTCGCCAGGGAGGTCGGCCTGCCGGGCCGGATCCTGCACGGGCTGTGGACGATGGCACAGGTCGCGCGAGCGCATGCGGACGCCGCCGGCGGCCCCGAAAAGCTCAAGCGCTTGGCGGTGCAGTTCCGCGGCGTCGGAGTGCCGGGCGAGGAGGTCCTCGTCACCGCAACCGTGCGTGAGGTCAGCGATGGGACCGCGATTGTCGACTCGCAGGTCGTGCAGTCCGGGCGCCGGATCATCCGCAACGGCTTAGCCGAGCTGCGTTTGTAGGGCTCTGGGGTGGCGGTCGGCCGACCTACAATCAAAGCGTGTTGAGCGATCGCCAGGAGCTTGTGCTGCGCAGGGTCGTCGACGAATACCTCGAGGGCGGCGTCCCCGTGGGCTCCAGGGTGCTCGCGGAAGGCGTCGAATGGGGGCCGTCGACGATCCGGCACGAGCTCGCCTACCTTGAGGAGCTGGGGTTGCTCGCGCACCCTCACACCTCGGCCGGGCGGGTGCCGACCGAGGCCGGATACCGCTACTTCGTCGATCGACTACTGCCTGCCGAGGACAACGAACCACGCCTGTCGCTGTCGCTGGTCCGCCGCGAGCTCGATGAAGCGATGCGAGTCACGACCGAGACGCTCTCGCAGGTCACGAACCTGCTCGCGCTCGTCTCGGCGCCGCCGATCGAGACGTCGACGATCCGCCACGTCGAGGTGCTCGTGCTGCAGCCCCAGGTCGTGATGGTGGTCGTGATCACCTCGACTGGCGGCGTTAGCAAGCGCATGTTCACGTTCGCACGGCCCGTTGACCCCGGGCTCGCGGACTGGGCCGCGAGCTACCTCAACGAGCGCCTCGTCGGCCTCGGCCTCGGCGCTCGGACGCTGCAGAAGCGGCTGCATGATCCGTCGCTCTCGAGCACCGAATCGCAATTCATCGGTGCGGTCGCGCCGGTGTTCACCGACCTCGAGGAGTCTGCTCCGGAGACGCTGTACGTGGAGGGCACGGGACGTCTGCTGCGGCTGGAGCGCTTCCACGACGTCTCCGAGCTCAACGCCTTGATGGACATGCTGGAGCGGCGCGTCCAGCTGCTCGGTGTGCTGCGCAGCGCCGTCTCGCAGCGCGATGTGCTGGTCCGGATTGGCACCGAGAACGACGCGCCGGTGCTCCATTCGCTTGCACTGGTCGCGGCCGCCTACGGGCTGCCGCAGCGCAGCCTCGGGACCGTGTCAGTGATCGGGCCGCTGCGGATGGACTACGGCCACGCGATCCGTTCCGTGCGCGCGGCCGCCGCCCAACTCTCGAGCTTCATCGCCGACGTCTATGACGAGCGCTAGGGCCCCCCGCGACTACTACGAGGTGCTCGGCATCGCCCGGGACGCCGGTGAGGGCGAGATCAAGAAGGCTTTCCGTCGTCTGGCACGTGAGCTTCACCCCGACGTCAACAGTCACGATCCGCAGGCGGAGGACAAGTTCAAGGAGGCCGCCGAGGCGTACGAGGTGCTGTCCGATCCCGAGCGGCGCGCCACCTATGACCGCTACGGTCGCGAGGGCCTGCGCAGCGGCGGCTATGCTCCGAACTTCGAGACGTTCGGCTCGGTGTCGGACCTGTTCGAGGCGTTCTTCGGCGGCGGCGGCGGCGCGTTCGGCGATCTGTTCGGCGGCGGCGGGAGCGCCACCGGTGCGATGCAGGGCGGCGACGTCGCGGCGAGCGCGGAGATCGACCTGGCGCAGTCAACGCGTGGCAGCACGGTCGAGGTCTCCTACGAGGCGATCGCGCGCTGCGAGCACTGCCACGGCAACGGCGCCGAGCCGGGCACGCCGATCGAGACCTGCTCGCGCTGCCAGGGCACGGGACAGCTGCGGGCGGTCTCGCGCACGCCGTTCGGCCAGGTCGTGCGCGCCGCTGCATGCGACGTCTGCCATGGCGACGGTCGGATCGCGCGCGAACCCTGCCACGTGTGCCGCGGCCGCGGTCGTAGCGTCAAGCGCAGCAAGGTCGCTGTCGACGTCCCAGCCGGGATCGCCGACGGCCAGCGGATCCGGATCTCGGGACGCGGCCACGCGGGCGAGCGGGGGGGGCCCCCCGGCGACCTGTACGTGTTGATCAGGGTGCGTGAGGATCCGCGCTTCGTGCGCGACGGTGACGACCTCGTGACCGCAATCGACGTGCCGGCGCCGCTCGCCGCGCTCGGCACGACCGTGACCGTTCCCACCGTCGAGGGCTCGGTCGAGCTCGACGTCCCGGCCGGCACCCAGCCCCACGAGACGCTGGTGCTTCACGGCTGTGGCATGCCGGCGCTCCGCGGCCGGCGCATCGGCGACCTGCGGGTGGTCATCAACGTCGTGATCCCGCGCCACCTGGACCGCAAGCAGCGCGAGTTGTTCGAGCAGCTCGCTGACTCGATGACGCACCATAACCTGCGCACCGACGAGGGCGTGTTCGCCAAGCTCAAGCGGCACTTCGGCGGCTGACGGCCGGCGCCCGCCTGACACCGATGCTCAGACTCGCGGTCCGGGTCGCGCGCGCGCAGGCCGAGCTGGTGCTCGCCGAGCTGCTCGAGCTGGCGCCGGCCGGCGTCGAGGAGATCGACGACGGCGACGTGGTCGAGTACGCGATCTACGGCGCACCCGGCGAGCTGCCTTCGCTGCCGGACCTGCGCGCCGTCGCCAGGGACGCGCTGGTGCAGGTCAGCACGCAGGAGATCGCCGACGACTGGTCACAGCGCTGGCGCGAGTTCCACCGGCCGCTCGTGCTCGACCGCCGGCTCACCGTCCGGCCGCCGTGGGAGCCGGCAACCGGGACATCAATCGACGTCGTGATCGACCCCGGAGAGGCGTTCGGCACCGGCGCGCACGCCACCACCCGGCTGTGCCTGGAGCTGATGCTGGACCTGGCGCAGCTGGATGACTTGGGCGCCGCGCATCCAGGCGAGGCCGGATGCCGAGCGCGCGGCCGGCCCAAGGGGGCCTTCGTCGATCTCGGGTGCGGGTCGGGGGTGCTGGCCGTGGCGGCGGCGAAGCTCGGATTCGGGCCGGTGGCTGCGCTCGACAGCGATCCCGCGAGCGTCCGCGCGGCGGGGCGCAACGCGCGCATCAACGGCGTCGAGGTGCGGGTGGCGCGCCTGGACCTACGCCGCGAGCCCGTGCCGTCGGCGCCGACGATCGCCGCCAACCTGCTCGCCCCCCTGCTGCTGACGTGGGCGCCGCTGGCTCCTTCGCAGTGCCGCCGCGTGATCGCGAGCGGCCTGCTCATGCACGAGGCGGCCGCGGTCGCCGATGCGTTCGCGGCGCACGGGCTGGCCGAGAGGGCGCGCCGCACGTGCGGCGAGTGGGCAGCCCTGCTGCTCGAGCGGTAGCGCTTCCGAAACGGCTTGCGCAGGCGGCGCTCTCCCGCGTGGACAACGCGGGCCGCGCGAACTCTGGCCACGGGGCCCAAGACCGCCTGCGCGCCGTGGGGCATCCTGATCGCGACGCTGGGATGACGAACTCTCGAGACTTTGAAGGAGGTGAAACCAAAAGGTGCCTAACCCGCTCGCGATCGGCGTGACATTCGGTGGCCTGCTCCTCGATCTCGCCGCGCCGCGCCCTAAGCCCCGGGCTGGTCTTGCGTCCGAGTCCTCTCTCCTCTCACCTCGCGCCGCCCCGAGGACAGCGCAGCGTGCGGCGGATCGGGAGTACGACGGTCCGCCGGTCGCGAGTGGGTCTTTTCTGACCAAGATCAGTGGGTAGCGGGGACTGGAGCCGGCGCCGCTGTCGGCGCGACCGGTACCGTCCGGACCGATGGCCACATTCGCGGTCAAGTTCCTCGGTTGCAAGGTCTCGCAGGCAGACGCGATGATCGCCCGGCGCGCGTTGCTGGCGGCGGGCCATACCGAGGCGCCGGAAGCCCACGCGGAGCTGCACGTGATCAACACGTGCTGCATCACGGCCGAGGCTGAGGCGAAGTCGCGCCAGTCGGTGCGGCGATCCATGAAGGTGGGGGGCGCTCGCGAGGTGTACGTGGCCGGCTGTGCGGTGAACCTGAACGCCGCGCAGTTCGCCGGGATCGATCCTGCGGTGCGTCCGTTTGTGGGCACCGCCGACGAGGTCGCAGCGACGATGGCGAGCGGGCTCGGGGGGTGCGTCGACCTCGAGCACGACCTGCTCGCGCGCCAGCCGGGGACACCGGCGGCGCGTACCCGCGGCTTCGTCAAGGTGCAGGACGGCTGCGACTGCCACTGCGCCTACTGCATCATCCCGACGGTTCGCGGGCCGGCCCGGTCGCGGCCGGCGAGCGCCGTTCTGGCCGAGGTGCGCCGTCGCGTCGAGCACGGCCAGCCTGAGATGGTGATGACCGGGATCAGCGTCGGCGACTACCGCGACCCCGAGCGCGGGCTCGAGCTCGGCGAGCTGATGATCGAGGTCGCGAACGTGCCCGGCGTGCAGCGCGTGCGTCTCTCGAGCGTCGAAGTGCTCCACGTCAAGGACTCGCTGCTGGCAGCGCTCGCGAGCGAGCCTAAGGTCTGCCCGCACCTGCACGTCCCGATGCAGTCCGGCGACGACGCGGTCCTGCGAGCGATGGGGCGCCACTACGGCGCGGAGGAGTACCTGCGCCGGATCGCCGCGCTGCGCGCGGAGGTCCCGGAGTGCAACGTGACGACCGACGTGATCGTTGGCTTTCCGACCGAGGACGAAGCAGCCTTCGACCGCACGCTGGCGGCCGTCGACGCCGCCGGCATCAGCCGCGTGCACGTGTTCTCCTACTCTCCCCGGCCGGGCACCGCCGCATCGGCCTTCGGGGACCGCGTCGCGGCGGCGGACAAGAAGCGCCGCTCACAGGAGCTGCGCGGGCACTCGGAGGTGCGCTCGCGCCACCATCGTGCGGCCAAGCTCGGAACGCGGCAGCGCGTGCTCGTGGACAAGGTCGCCGACACGCAGTGCTCGGGCTACACGGCCGACTACACGCGCTGCTACCTCGCCCCTGCGGCGGCGGGGCGGGGGCGGCTGGTCGACGTCGTGTGCGAGGAGCTGCACGCCGACGGGATCGTCTGCCGCTGCTGAGTGTCGGGTCGCGTCTGCGACGGGGTTATCCTAACGGTAGGAATGACGGTCCTCGAGCAGGTTCACAGTGATATGACCCGCGCGATGAAGGCCGGCGAGAAACAGCGCGTCAGCGCGCTGCGGTTGGTGCTGTCCGAACTGCAGAAGGCGGCCAAGGAGGGCAGCGACGACGAGCTCGTCGTGCTCCGTCGCGAGCGCAAGCGCCGGCTCGAGGCGGCGGCCCAGTTCCGGGACGGCGGGCGCCCGGAGCTCGCCGAGCAGGAGGAGTCCGAGGCGAAGCTGATCCAGGGCTACCTTCCCGCCGAGCTCGCCGATGCCGAGCTCGACGCGCTGATCGCCGCGGCGATCGCGCAGACGGGCGCCGGCAGCCCGAAGGACATGGGTGCAGTGATGAAGGCGGTTATGGCCAAGGCGGGCGGTCGTGCGGACGGCAAGCGCACCTCCGCGCGCGTGCGCAAGGCGCTCGAGGCGCCGAGTGCGTAGGCAGGTCGAGCTCGACAACGCCGTCGCCGCGGAGCTCGCGGGCAGTGAGGACGCCGTGCTGCGCACGCTCGAGGGGCACCTCGACTGCGCCGTGTTCCTGCGCGGCAACGTGTTGACGCTCGACGGCGAGCCGGCCGCCGTCGACGACGCCGCCGGGGTCGTGCGCGAGCTGGCCGAGCTGATCTCACAGGGACACGAGATCGCGCCCGGGACGATCGAGGCTGTCGCGCGGGCGCTCGATGCGCACGAGTCGCCGGCGAGCATCCTCGAGGACGTCGTCTGGCGCCATCGCACGACAAAGGTCGCGCCGAAGAGCGTCAACCAGAAGCACTACGTCGATTCGATCCGCCGCAACACGATCACGTTCGGCATCGGGCCGGCTGGCACCGGTAAGACGTTCCTCGCCGTCGCGCTCGCCGCCGCCGCACTCAGCCGCCGCGAGGTCAACAGGATCATCCTAACCCGGCCGGCCGTCGAGGCGGGCGAGCGGCTCGGTTTCCTGCCCGGCGATCTGATGGCGAAGGTAGATCCCTACCTGCGTCCGCTGTTCGACGCGCTGCACGACATGCTCGAGCCCGAGCGCGTGACCCAGCATCTCGAGCGGGGAGTGATCGAGGTCGCGCCGCTCGCGTTCATGCGCGGACGCACCCTGAACGACAGCTTCATCATCCTCGACGAGGCTCAGAACACGAGTCCCGAGCAGATGAAGATGTTCCTGACGCGGCTTGGCTTCAACTCGAAGATGGTGGTCACGGGCGACATCACGCAGATCGATCTCCCGCGCGAGCAGGACTCCGGGTTGGTGGTCGTGGCCGAGATCCTCGACGATGTGGAGGGGATCGAGTTCGTCCGCTTCGGTGAGGAGGATGTCGTGCGCCACAAGCTCGTGCGGCGAATCGTGGCCGCCTACACCGAGCACTCACAACGGCTGGCGCCTGAGCTCCGTCAGCGTAGCCGGATGACTCGCGCGCGGCCCATCGAGGCGAGACAGCAGGATGACGCGGCGGCCGCCCGATCGGGCGAGCCCGGACGGCGAGCGGGCGGCCCGGCCGCGGCCGAGCGGGCCGCGGGCCCGAGGGCATAGGGCCCGGCAGCTCGGAAGTGCTGGAGGTCGAGGTGATCGGGATCGAGCGCGTCGCGCCCGGTGGCCCGACCGCAGTCGACGTCGAGGAGCTGTGCGGGCTTGCGCTGTTCTCGGCCGGGATCGCCGACGGCCACGTCGCGGTGGAGTTCGTCGACGCCGAGCGGATGCGCGAGCTCAACCGCGACCATCGGCGCCACGATGCGGCGACCGACGTGCTGTCGTTCGGGATCGACGAGGACGGGGCGGCCGCTGGACCGCGGGAGCTCGGCGACATCGTGATCTGTCCCGAGCAGACCGAGGACCTCCGCGAGGCGATCGTCCACGGGGCGCTGCACCTGAGCGGGATGGATCACGAGACCGACGACGGGGAGATGCTGGCGCTGCAGGCCGAGCTGATGCGATGGGTGCAGTGAGCGCTGCGCCACAGACCCGTTCTGGCTTCATCGCGCTCGCCGGCCGACCGAACGTCGGCAAGTCGACGCTCGCAAACGCGATCATCGGCGCGAAGTTCGCAATCGTCTCCGACAAGCCGCAGACCACGCGCCGCGCGATCCGGGGCGTTGCGACCGGCTCTGCATGGCAGCTCGTGCTCGTCGACCTGCCCGGCGTCCAGCGGCCACGAGACGCGCTCACCGAGCGGATGCAGCGTCGCGTCGAGCGCGAGCTGGCGGACGCCGACGGCTGCCTGTTCGTCGTCAGCGGCGAGGAGGGCATCGGCCCCGGGGACCGGTTCATCGCCCACCTGCTCGAGGGTGCCCCGGCCCCGATCGTAATCGCGGTCAACAAGGTCGACCGTGCCGACCGCGCGAGGGCGGCTAGAGCGCTCCAGGCGGCAGCTGATCTGGGTGTCGCTGAGGAGATCTTCCCGGTCTCCGCCCGGAAGGGCTCGGGGGTGCGGGCGCTCGTCGAGCACCTGATCTCGCTGCTGCCGGCGGGACCGTTCTACTTCGAGCCCTCGCAGCGCTCCGATCAGCCGCAGGCCCAGGTGCTGTCGGAGCTGGTGCGCGAGCAGATCTTGGCGCGCACGCGCGAGGAGGTCCCGCACGCGGTCGAGGTCGAGATCGAGGAGATCGAGTACCGCGAGCCGCAGCTCGTGCGCGTCCAAGCGTTGATCCTGGTCGAGACCCAGTCGCAGAAGGGAATTCTGATCGGGGCCGGCGGCCGCATGATCAAGGCGGTCGGAAAGTCCGCGCGCGGGGCGATCGAGCGCGAACTGGGCGCGCGCGTGCACCTCGAGCTGTCGGTGCGAGTGCGCCGGCACTGGCGCGGCGACGAACGGCTGCTCGACCGACTGGGCATCGAGTGACGGGCCGCGTCCCGGGAGTGCCGCGGGCCGGGCTGGCCGCCGGCGGCACCTAGAATCGTCGTGACGTGGACGAGTCCGAGATCGCATTCGACGAGCGGGGCCTGGTCGCGTGCGTCGTCCAGGACTGGCGCACCGGCGAGGTCCTGATGCTCGCCTACATGGACGCCGACGCGCTGCGACTGACCCGCGAGACGGGCCAGATGCACTTCTTCAGCCGCTCGCGCCGGGAGCTGTGGCACAAGGGCGCGACGTCCGGTAACACGCAGGCGCTGAAAGCGATCCGCTACGACTGCGATGGCGATGCGCTGCTGGCGCTCGTCGAGCCGTCAGGTCCTGCCTGCCACACGGGCGAGCGAACGTGCTTTCACCGCGGGCAGCTCGATCCGGCCGCGCCGCACGAGGCGCTGCCGACGCTCGAGCGGACGATCTGGGCCCGCGCGGCGGCTCGCCCGGATGGCTCGTACACCGCGGCGCTGCTGGCCGACCAGCAGCGAAACGGTGAGAAGGTCGAGGAAGAGGCCGAGGAGGTCGTGCGCGCGGCGCGCGAGGAGTCGCAGGAACGGGTCGCCGAGGAGGCTGCCGACGTGCTGTACCACCTCGCCGTTCTGCTGGCGGGCCGCGGACTGTCGCTCGAGGACGCCGAGCGGGTGCTCGATGGCCGTCGCCAGCGCTAGCGCCGCGTCCGGCGCGACGCTGTCGCTGGCCGCCGTGCGGGCACTCGCCCGCGAGCACAACCTGATTCCGCTCCGGGAGACGTTCATCGACGACTGCCAGACTCCGGTGTCGGCGTTCCTGAAGCTGCGCGCGCAGGGGGCGGCGTTCCTGCTCGAGTCGGCCGATCAGGGCCGCGTCGGGCGCTATTCGTTCATCGGCTGCCGCCCCCGCAGCGTGCTGCGCTGGTCACTCGGGGACGCGGGCGATCCGTACGCGCTCGCCGCGGCGGAGCTGGCGCGCTTTCGCCCTGCGCCGCTGCCGGATCTGCCGCCGTTCGCCGGCGGCGCGGTCGGGATGTTCGCCTACGACCTGGTGCGAACCGTCGAGCCGCTCGGCGAGCCCAACCCCGATCCGCTGGGGGTTCCCGACCTGGCGCTGATGTTCACCGACGCGCTGGTCGTGTTCGATCACCTCAAGCACACCGTGACGGTGCTCGCCAACGTCTACGCCGACGAGGACCTCGAAGCCTCCTACGCACGAGCGGTGGAGACGATCGCCGAGGTCCGCTCGCGGCTCGGAGGCCCGGTCCCCGGGCCGGCGCGGCCGCCGGACGCCGGCCGTCGCGGGCCGGCGTTTGAAGCGAACATGACCCGCGACCAGTTCGAGGCGATCGTGGCGCGGATCGTCCGGTACATCTGGGCCGGCGACGCATACCAGGTCGTCCCCTCGCAGCGCTGGTCTGCGCGCGTGCCGGTGGAGGCGTTCTCGATCTACCGCGGCTTGCGCGCGGTCAACCCGAGCCCCTACATGTACTTCCTGGACTTCGGCGACTTCGAGATCGCCGGCGCGAGCCCCGAGCCGCTGATCACGGTCACCGGGCGCGACGTCTCGACGCGTCCGATCGCGGGCACGCGGCCGCGCGGGGCAAGCGCCGACGAGGACAGCCGGATGGCGGCCGAGCTGCTCGCCGACCCCAAGGAGCGCGCCGAGCACGTGATGCTCGTCGACCTCGGCCGCAACGATCTCGGCCGGGTGTGCGAGTACGGCAGCGTCAAGGTCGAGGACTTCATGGTCGTAGAGAACTACAGCCACGTCATGCACATCGTGTCGCGGGTCACCGGACGGCTGCGCGAGCATGTGCGCGCGCTGGACGCGCTGCGTTCCGTGCTGCCGGCGGGCACGCTGTCGGGGGCGCCCAAAGTACGCGCGATGCAGATCATCGACGAGCTCGAACCGGTCAAGCGCGGCGGCTACGGCGGGGCGATCGGCTACGCCAGCTATACCGGCGACCTCGACACCTGCATCCATATCCGCACCGTGGTCGTCAAGGACGGCGTCGCCCATGTGCAGGCCGGTGGCGGCACCGTCGCTGACGCCCGGCCTGATTACGAGTACCGCGAATCGGAAGCCAAGGCCCGAGCCGTGCTGCAGGCGATCGAGCTGGCGGTCGCCCAACCCGGGTGGCCGTGAGATCGCCCGGGGGGGCGATCTCATTGGGGGATCGTCGGGGGGCGATCCCCCCGTTCCTGATCTGCCCGTGAGATCCCGGGGGCGCCGCCGCGTTACCGTTCGCGCTATGCGAGTGCTGGTCGTCGACAACTACGACAGCTTCACCTACAACCTGGTCCAGTATCTCGGCGAGTTCGGCGCCGAGCTCGAGGTCGTCCGTAACGACCACGCAACGGTCGACGAGCTGCTGATCCGGGGCTATGACCGCGTGATTGTCTCCCCGGGGCCGTGCACGCCCAACGAGGCCGGGATCTCGCTCGAGGCAGTTCGCCGCTTCCCGCTGGCCGGGACCCCGACCCTCGGCGTGTGCCTCGGCCACCAGGCGCTGGTGCAGGCGTGGGGCGGACGCGTGGTCCATCACCAGCCCGTTCATGGCAAGACGACCACGATCAAGCACGACGGCAAGACGATCTTCAGGGGCCTGCATGACCCGCTCGAGGTGGGTCGCTACCACTCACTGGTCGCCGACTGGGAGCTGCCCGATGTGCTCGAGCGCAGCGCTGTCGGCGCCGACGTGGTGATGGCGGTCCGGCACCGCGAGCTGCCGGCCGAGGGCGTGCAGTTCCATCCCGAGTCCGTGCTCACCGAGCAGGGCCGCGAGCTGCTCGCCAACTTCCTCTCACGAACTGCATGAGTACGGCGCCCGATCTGCTCACGCGGGCGATCGACACGCTCGCCGGCGGCCGGGACCTGAGCCAGGAGGACGCCGCCGCCGTCCTGTCGGAGATCATGGCCGGCGGCGCGACCGAGGTGCAGATCGCGGGCTTTCTGATCGCGCTGCGGACAAAGGGAGAGACCGTCGCGGAGCTGGCCGGCCTGGCCTTGGCGATGCGTTCGCTGGCGACCGGCGTGCGCGTCGATCGCGACCGCCTGCTGGACACGGCGGGCACCGGCGGCGGCCGGCGCACGTTCAACGTCTCGACGACCGCGGCGCTGATCGCCGCCGGCGCCGGCTGCACGGTCGCCAAGCACGGTAACCGCTCGGCGACCGGCCTCTCGGGATCGGCCGATCTGCTCGAGGCGCTCGGCGCGCGTATCGATCTCGCGCCCGCTTGCGTGGCGCGCTGCATCGAGGACGTCGGGTTCGGGTTCATGTTCGCGCCAGCCCACCACCAGGCGACGCGGTACGTGGTCCCGGTGCGCCGGCAGCTCGCGGTCCGGACGATCTTCAACTTCCTCGGCCCGCTGACGAACCCGGCGGGAGCGAGCCGCCAGCTGATCGGGGTCTCGGATCCGGCGTACCTAGAGACGATGGCGGGGGCGCTGGCGTTGCTCGAGACCGAGCACGCGCTGCTGGCAACCGGCGAGGACGGCCTCGACGAGCTCAGCATCTCGGCTCCCACGCGGATCGTCGAGGTCGTCGACGGTGAGCTGCGTCGCTACTCGATCACGCCCGAGGAGGTGTCGCTGCCGCGCGCGCCGGCGGACGCGATCCCGGGCGGCACGCCGCACGAGAACGCCGAGACCACCCGCCGGATCTTCGCCGGCGATCGCGGCCCTGCACGCGACCTCGCCGTGCTCAACGCCGGCGCGGCGATCTACGCCGGCGGGGGCGCCGGCTCGCTTCGCGACGGCGTCCGCGCCGCCGAGCAGTCGATCGACTCGGGCGCCGCGGCTGGGGCACTCGAGCGGTTCGTGGCGCGCACGCACGAGCTCGCGCCGGGGCGCGGGTGAACGCGCTTGAACCGATCGTCGCCGCGACGCGCGAGGAGGTGCGCCGGCGCAAGCTCCAGATCACGCCGGCGCAGCTGGAGCGGCTCGCGGCGCAGCGGGCGAGCGCCGGCGACAGGCGCTCGTTCACCGACGCGATCGCGGGTCCCGGCGTATCGGTGATCGCCGAGCACAAGCGCCGATCGCCCTCAGCGGGCCTGATCCGCGCAGGGCTGGCGCTCGAGGACGTCGTGGGCGCGTACGAACGTGGCGGCGCGAGCGCGGTCTCGGTGCTGACCGAGGGGCCCAGCTTCGGTGGCTCGCTGGCGGACCTGCGCGCAGCCAGGACGGCGGCGGAGTTGCCGATCCTGCGCAAGGACTTCATCGTCGAGCGCTACCAGGTGCTCGAGTCCTTCGCCGCGGGTGCCGATGCGATCCTGCTGATCGTCGCTGTGCTGTCGCCCGGCGAGCTCGCCGCGCTGCAGCGCGAGGCCGATGCCTGCGGGCTGACGGCGCTGGTCGAAGTCCACGACCGCGCGGAGCTCGACGCGGCGGCGGCGAGCGGGGCCCGCCTGATCGGGATCAACAACCGGGATCTAACGACCCTTGCCGTCGATCGTCGTCGCACGCTCGAGTTGCTCCCCGGCGTCCCTCCCCAGATCCCGGTGGTGGCCGAGTCGGGCCTCAGCCGGCGCGCGGAGCTCGAGGAGCTGGCGCAGGCAGGAGTCAGCGCAGTGCTGATCGGCGAGGCGCTGATGCGCGCGCCCGACGTCGAGGCCGCCTGCCGTGAACTCTCCCGGAGCCGCGTTTAGGTGCACTTCAGCACCAGGTGAACACTCAGTCATGCATGAAACTGCTGCTTCGCTCGCAGTTTGTTGCCGCGGTCCTCGGCGGGCTCGTGGTCGTGCTCGCGTTCCTTGCGCTCGGGATCACGGGCCGTCGCACGACCCAGACGATCGTGCAGGAGGCGCCGGCCGCCGAGCCGGCGTCAGGCGACGGCACCGGCCTGACGCCGCATGGCATCTATGTGCGCGACGCTCCGGGTGTCGTGTTCGTCCGCGCTCGGGTGATCGAGCGGGCGGAGGATCCGTTCGATCTCTTCCCAGAGCAGGAGAGCAGCATCTCGACGGGCTCGGGGTTCCTGATCGACACCGAGGGTCACATCCTCACCAACTACCACGTGATCGAGGGCGCGGACCCGCGAACCGGAGTGACGGTGCAGTTCGAGGACGCCATCAGCCGCAAGGCGGTCGTCGTCGGCCAGGACCCGAGCAACGACCTCGCCGTGCTGCAGGTCCAGATGAGCGGCGTGCCGTCGGTCAAGCCCCTGCCGATCGGCGACTCCACGACTGTCCGCGTCGGCGATCCGACGCTTGCGATCGGAAACCCGTTCGGGCTCGACCGCACGCTGACGAGCGGGATCGTGTCTGCGCTGCAGCGCCAGATCCGGGCGCCGAACGGATTCGCGATCAACAACGTGATCCAGACCGACGCCCCGATCAACCCTGGCAACTCTGGCGGCCCGCTGCTGGACGCCGACGGACGTGTGATCGGGATCAACTCGCAGATCGAGATGGCCGCCAACGGCGGCACCGGCAGCGTCGGGATCGCGTTCGCAGTGCCGGTCAACACGGCGCAGCCGATGCTGTTGGCGCTCGGCACCCGCCGCGGGGTGCTGGTCACGGCTCCCAAGCCTCGCCCGTGAGGTTGGCGATCGAGCCCACGCTCCCACGAGTCGTTCCTGCGCCCCTACGATGTCCGTCGTGGCGAGCGTTCCGAAGATCAAGTTCTGCGGCCTGACCAACCTCGATGACGCCAGCGACGCTGTCGACGCCGGCGCGTGGGCGATCGGGCTGGTCTTCTGGGCGCGCTCGCCTCGGCGATGCCATCTCGATGCGGCGGTGGAGATCGCCGCGGCGCTCAAGCGACGGGCGGAGGTCGTTGGCGTGTTCGTGAACCCGACACTGGACGACGTCGCCCGGACCGCCGACGCAGTGGGATTGACGATGCTCCAGCTGCACGGCGACGAAGGTCCGTCGTTCTGTGCCGAGGCGGCTCGGCGCACCGGCTGTAGGGTGATCAAGGCGGCACGGGTCCGCAGCGGCGCGGACATCCAGGCCCTGGCGTCGTTTCACACCGACTTTCACCTGCTCGACAGCTACGCGCCAGGGATCCCGGGTGGAACCGGCGAGACGTTCTCGTGGGAGATCGCGCGGGCGCACCGCAGGACCGCGCCCTTGATCCTCTCGGGCGGCCTGAAGCCTGACAACGTCGCCGAGGCGATCGCGGTCGTGGGACCTTATGCGGTCGACGTGGCCAGTGGCGTGGAGCGCGCGCCGGGGCGCAAGGACCCAGCGAAGCTGTACGCGTTCGCGGCCGCCGTGTCGTCTGTCACAGCGGCCCACGCGGCGAGATGAGCGCGGTCGAGCACCGCTTCGGCCCGTACGGCGGCCAGTACGTGCCGGAGACGCTAATGCCGGCGCTCGCCGAGCTGGAAGCCGCATGGATCGATGCACGCGAGGACCCCAGCTACCGCGCTGAGCTGCATGCGCTGCTGGTTGACTACGTCGGGCGTCCCTCGCCGCTGTTTCTCGCCGCCCGACTGAGCGAGGCGGCCGGCCACCGGATCTACCTCAAGCGCGAGGACCTCAACCACACCGGTGCACACAAGATCAACAACGCGCTCGGGCAGGCGCTGCTCGCCAGGCGGATGGGCAAGCACCGGATCATCGCCGAGACCGGAGCCGGGCAGCACGGCGTCGCGTCGGCGACCGCGTGCGCGCTGCTGGACCTCGAGTGCATCGTCTACATGGGCACCGAGGACATGCGCCGCCAGAAGCCGAATGTTGAGCGGATGGGCCTGCTCGGCGCCACCGTGAAGCCGGTCGGGGCCGGGGCCCGTACGCTCAAGGAGGCCGTCTCGGCGGCGATTCGCGACTGGGTGACCAGTGTCGAGAGGACGCACTACATCATCGGCTCATGCGTCGGGCCGGCGCCCTATCCCGCGCTCGTGCGAGACCTGCAGCGGGTGATCGGCGACGAGGCGCGAGCGCAGGTGCTGGAGAAGGAGGGGCGGCTGCCACAGCGCGTGATCGCGTGCGTGGGAGGAGGCTCGAACTCGATCGGGATCTTCGTCCCGTTCGTTGCGGACACGAGCGTCGAGCTCGTGGGCGTCGAGGCGGGCGGCGCGGGCATCGACACCGGCCGCCACGGAGCGCCCCTGACGGCGGGCGGTCTTCCCGGCGTGCTGCACGGAGCGCTGACCGCGATCATGCAGGACGAGGACGGCCAGATCCTCGAGGCGCATTCGATCTCGGCGGGCCTCGACTACCCGGGCAGTGGCCCCGAGCACGCCTGGTTGCGTGATTCGGGCCGCGCGCGCTACGTGGCGGTGACCGACGACGAGGCGCTGGCGGCGTTCGCCCGCACAGCGCGCCTGGAGGGGATCATCCCCGCCCTCGAGAGCTCCCACGCGCTCGCCTGGACGCTCGCGAACGGGCCCAGCGAGCTCGATCTCGTGTGCCTCTCGGGGCGGGGGGACAAGGATCTGGCCGAGGCGCTCGCGCTGCTGGGCGGCCGGTCTTGATGAGCGGCGTCGAGGCGATCGCCGAGGCGTTTGCCCGCGCCCGCGCCGACGGTCGGCGTGCCGCGCTGATGCCCTACATGATGGGCGGCTTTCCGGACCTTGGGAGCAGCGAGCGGATCGGGCTCGCGTACGCGCAGGCGGGGGCGGACCTGATCGAGCTGGGCGTCCCGTTCTCCGATCCGCTGGCCGACGGGCCGGTGATCCACGCGGCCGCGACCGCGGCGTTGAGTGCGGGCGCGAACCTCCACCGGGTGCTCGAGATCTGCACAGCGGTGTCGCAGCGAGTCCCCGTCGTGATCATGTGCTATGCGAACGTGATCCTCGCCCGCGGCCTGCACCGGTTCGCCGACGCGCTCGCGGCGGCCGGCGCGAGCGGCCTGATCGTGCCCGACTTGCCGCTCGAGGAAGCGGCGGAGGTGCTGCAGGCGTGCGACGATCGCGGTCTCGCGCTCGTCCCGCTGGTCGCGCCGACGACGCCCGAGGAGCGCCTGGAGCGGATCGGCGCCAAGGCCCGCGGGTTCCTCTATACGGTGTCGGTGACCGGCACCACAGGTGAGCGGGCGCGCGTCGACGGCATGGCGGCGGTTGTCGCCCGCGCGGCCGCGCACACCGGTGTGCCGGTGGCGGTCGGCTTCGGGATCGGGACGCCCGCGCAGGCCGCAGCCGCCGCAGCCGCCGGGGCCGACGGCGTGATCGTCGGTACCCGCCTGGTTCGAGCTGCCCGCGAGGCGCCGGATCCGGCCGTGTCGGTGCTGGAGCTGGTGCGCGAGTTCGCGGTCGCGTTGACAACGATTCCGCCGCGCGCTCGCACCGGTTAGCATTTTGGGGGGATGGGCCTGATCATCACCGCCACCGCCGGGCTGTGCCTCTGGATTGTGCTGTGGGCGCTCGGCGTGAGCGGCTTCGACGCCATCCTGATCGCGATCCTGATGGTGCTGGTTGCGATCGGGGTCCGCAACGTGCTTCCGTTCCTGCCCGGCCGGCGGGACTGAAGGTCACGCCATGCGCCGAGGCGTGCTCGCACCGAGCCGGGCCCTGACAGCTTGCCTATTGACGGCGCTCGCGGTCGCGGCCGGCGGCTGCACGACGGGCGCGACCAGCTCGATCGCTGGGATCACCGGCAAGACGCTGTCGATCTACGCGAGCGTCCCGTCACAGACCGCCGATCCCGCTCAGGCGCAGGACATCCTCGACGCCGAGCAACTCGCGCTGCAGCAGAACGGGGCGCAGGTGGGAACGTTCCGAATCAGGTTCGAGCCGCTCAAGGCCAAGACCACCGACAACGCGCGCACCGCGATTCAGGACTCGAGCACGATTGCGTACCTGGGAGAGGTCGACCCGGGCGCCTCGGCGGACTCGATCCCGATCACTGAGGATCAGGACGTCCTTCAGGTGAGCCCGAGCGACACGGCGCTCGCTTACACGCAGCCGACCGCAGCGGTCCCGGGCGCTCCCAAGAGCTACTACAAAGAGGCGTACGGCTCGTTCGGTTATACGTTCGCCCGGGTCGTGCCGAGCGCGGCGCTCGAGGCCAAGGCGCAGGTGCAGGAGATGCGGGCGCTCGGTGTCACGCGCCTGTTCGTCGCCGACGACGGCAGCGAGTATGGCAAAGCGATCGCGCTCGCCGTCAAGGACGACGCCTCGCCGGCGATCACGGTCGTCTCCAGCGAGGGGGGCGCCGATGCCGTGTTCTACGGTGGCAGTGATCCGAGCAAGGCGGCCTCCGTGTTCAACGCCGCCGTGCAGGCGAATCCCGGCACGAAGCTATTTGGCCCGTCCGCGCTCGACAACGCCACGTTTGCAGCCAAGCTCACGTCCGCCGCCCAGCGTGGCACCTACATCTCCGCGCCAGGATTCCTGCCGGCCGACCTCAGCCCGTCGGGGGCGAAGTTCTTCGCCGACTTCAAGGCCGCCTACGGCCACTCCCCCGCGCTCGGCGCGATCTTTGGCTACGAGGCGATGGAGGCCGTGTTGTCGGTCCTGGGCGAGGCGGGCTCCGCGGCCAACCAGCGCGCGACGGTCGTCAAGGACTTCTTCAGGATCCGAGACCGGCCCTCGGTGCTCGGCACCTACTCGCTGAACAGCAACGGAGATCCCGACATCGGGCCGTTCGTGTTCAGCCACTTCAAGGACGGCACGCTGGTTCCGTTCAAGTTCGTGCAGTCCAGGGGTGAGCCGAGCCGGATCCAGGGGTGGCCGACGAGAGGAGGGGCGGGAGGGGTGAGCCGAGCCTCCGGGAAGCGGATCGTGCGGCTTGCGGTCGCGCTCGCGATCTGCGCCACGCTCGCCGGTTGCGGGGCCAGCTCCGCGATCGGCAACCGAATCGCCGGAGACACGCTCACGATCTACGAGAGCGTCCCGCTGCACGGCGCCTCGCGCGTCAGCGCGCAGGCGGTGATCGCAGGTGCGCAGCTTGCGCTCGCGCAAGCGCGCAATGCGGTCGGGCGATACCACATCGTCGTCAGGGTGCTCGACGACTCGATCGCGGCGCGAGGTCAGTGGGACCCGGGGCAGACCACCCTGAACGCTCACGAGGCGGCCCAGGACAAGACCACGATCGGGTACATCGGCGATTTCAACTCCGGGGCCAGCGCGATCTCGATCCCGGTGCTCAACCGCGCCGGGATCGCGCAGATCACTCCCGCGAGCACGGCCGTGGGGCTGACCAGCGACGCCCCCGGCGCCGCTCCGGGTGAGCCGGCCAAGTACTACCCGACGGGCATACGGACCTACGCTCGGGTCGTCCCGAACGACACCGTCCAGGCCGCGGCGATGGTCAAGCTGCAGCTCAGCTCCGGGTGCCGCAAGACGTACGTGCTCGACGACGGGGAGTTCGACGGCGAGGACACGGCGACGACGTTCCAGCTGACCGCCCGGCCGACGCCGCCTGCAGGTGGTCGCTGTCCAGGCATTCGATCCCACGGCGACCGACTACAGCTCGCTGGCGTCCAGCGTCGCTCAGAGCGGTGCCGACTGCGTGCTGATCAGTGCGCTGACCGAGAACCACGCCGCGCTGCTCACCAAGCAGATCGCCGCCGCGCTTCCCGCGCGCGACGATCTTCGGTTGCCGCCGGGCTCGCCGAGACGACCTTCACGGATCCGGCGCAGGGAGGAATCCCGCTGGCGATCGGCCCGCGCGTGCTGCTCACCTCCCCGACGCTCGCGCCGAGCGCCACCGGCCGCGCCGCGGCGGCGTTCTGGGCCGCGTACGACCGCGGCTCGGGCCCTGTGGAGCCGACCGCGATCTTCGGCTACGAGGCGATGAAGCTGATGCTCAGCGCGATCGACCGCGCGACCGACGGAGGCCGGCGCGCCGCGCAGCGGTCCAAGGTCGTGGCGGCGGTGTTCGCCACCCGCCACCGCCACAGCGCGATCGGCACCTACAGCATCGACCCCGACGGCGACACGACGCTGACGCGCTACGGGGTGTACCGGATCGTCGCCGGTCGGCTTGCTTCTGGAGGGCGATCGACACCTGATGGCCGCTGCAGCGGGCACTCGCCACCTATCGCCGTTGCGGCGGGTGCTCGCCACCTGATCGCCGGTGCAGCGGGTGCTCGCCACCTGATCGCCGGTGAGCGCGCCGCAGAGTCAGCGGTTTACGTTCCGTTAAGGAACTGCGATGATCCGATTCGGGCGGCTTGCTGGCGTCCGCGACCGCCACTACGCTGCCGCCATCGGGAACCCCGGGGCACTACGCCACCCTCGGCAAGCCTCGGAAGGCCATGAACGACACACAAGGAGGCGTATGCGATTTCTGGTAACGCGATGAAGGGAAGTCTGCTTGCGATCACGGTGCTCGCCTTGGGCGCGTGCGGAAGCAGTAGCAGCTCGAGCAGCGGCGCTGCCAGCAGCGGCTCGAGCAGCGCGAGCGGCTCGAAGGTGGTCGACATCTACTCGAGCCTGCCGCTCCAGGGAGCGTCGACAGCCCAAACCAACCCGATGGTCAACGGGATCAAGCTGGCGCTCTCGCAGGCTCATGGCAAGGCCGGACAGTGGACCGTCAACTACAAGTCGCTCGACGACTCGACCGCGGCCGCCGGTAAGTGGGACCCCAGCCAGTGTGCCGCCAACGCGCGGACAGCCGCAGCGGATTCGAAGACCGTCTACTACATTGGCGAGTTCAACTCGGGCTGCAGCGAGGTCTCGATCCCGATCCTCAACGAGGCGGGTGTTCCCCAGGTGAGCCCGGCGAACACACTCGTCGGCCTCACCAGGAACCTGCCGGGCAGCTTGCCAGGCGAGCCCAACAAGTACTATCCGACCGGCACCCGCACGTTCCTGCGGGTCGTGCCGATCGACACGATCCAGGCGGCGGCCGACCTGATCGCGATGAAGCAGGCCGGCTGCACGAGGGTCGCGGTCGCCAACGACAAGGAGGCGTACGGGTCCGGTCTCGCGGCCGACCTGGAGGTGGAGAAGGGCCTCTACGGGGTCACGATCACCAGCAACACCGGCGTCGACCCGACCGCTCCGAACTTCACCTCCTACGCGTCGACCGTCAAGAGCCAGGGCGCCGACTGCTTCTTCTACGCCGCGATCGTTTCCAACGGAGGCGTGCAGATCACCAAGGACATCAACGCGGCGCTCCCCAAGGCCAAGATCTTCGGGGGCGACGGCATGTGCACGGACTCGTGGACGAACGCAGCGAAGGGTGGCGTGCCGGCGAGCATCGACCCCTTGCTCGAGTGCACGCAGCCGACCCAGGACCTCCCTGCGTACCCGGGCGGCAAGGCGTTCCTGGCCGCCTACAAGGCCGCGTACGGCGTCTCCAACCCCGATCCGTACGCGATCTACGGCTACGAGGACATGAAGCTCGGTCTGGCCACGATCGCAAGCCTCGGTTCGCAGGGCAACAGCAAGTCGGCGGTGCTGCACGCGCTGTTCGCGACCAAGGCTCGTCCGTCCGTGCTCGGCACGTATGGCTTCAACCAGTACGGGGACACCTCGATAAAGTCCTACGGCGTCTACAAGGTCGGCTCGAATGGCGAGCCCGTGTTCTACAAGTCGGTCACGGCGACCAACACGTAGCCTGATCGCCTTGATCTGAGAAGCCGTGAAAGGGGGGCGCGTCGCGCGCCCCTCTTCGCGGGAGCCCTTACCCTCCCTCTAGATCCTGGATACTGCCACGGACTCATGGAAGCTGGCTCGCTATCCCCAACGTCTCGCGCTGCCGCGGCGCGCCCCCTCGCGGCGCTTCGCAAGCAGGTAGGTCGCTGGGGGCTGATCGCCGCCCTCGCCGTGCTGCCGGTCTACTACGGCATTCGCGACCTCACGCACGGCTATCAGGCGGGGTTTGTCGCTGGCCATCCGGTGATTCACTACGACCTGACCCAGCTCGGCTTCAACTTCGCCGTCGGCCTCTCAAACGGGGCGATCTGGGCGCTGATCGCGATCGGCTACACGCTCGTGTACGGGATCATCGAGCTGATCAACTTCGCCCACGGCGACGTGTTCATGATCGGGTCGTTCACGGCCGTCGGCCTGTGGGGGGTGTTCGGGCTGGGGCTTGCGACCGGCACGGCCCCGCTAATCGGCGGGCTGCTCGGGACCCTGCTGCTCACGATGGTCGTATGCGGCTCGCTCAACGTGCTGATCGAGCGCGTCGCCTACCGGCCCCTGCGCAGCGCCCCCAAGCTCGCGGCGCTGATCACCGCGGTCGGGTTCTCGTTCATCCTCCAGAACGTGGGGCTGCTGTGGCGCGGTGGCTCGCCGCAGAGCGTCAACGACCTGATCGGTCAGGGGAAGACGGTCTTCAGCATCTTCGGCGTCCAGGTCGCGCGCGGCTACCTGCTCGCGCTGGGAGTGATGATCCCGCTCGTGTTTGTGCTCGGCCGGTTCATCAACACCACCCGGATGGGGCGCGCGATGCGTGCCACCGCCCAGGATCCCGAGGCGGCGCGGCTGATGGGCATCGACGTCAACCAGACGATCTCGCTGACCTTCCTGCTCGGCGGAATGCTCGCCGGGGCGGCTGGCCTCATATATGCGCTGTACGAGACGAACATCTGGTACTTCCAGGGGTTCAAGGCCGGGTTGATCGCCTTCACCGCGGCGGTCATGGGCGGGATCGGAAACATCCGCGGGGCAGTCCTGGGCGGCCTGATCATCGGCGTGATCCAGGCCCTGGCGGACTCGAGGATGGGGCCGCAGTGGACCGAGGCGGTCGTGTTCGGCTACTTGATCCTGATCATGGTCCTGCGACCGCGCGGGCTGCTCGGGGAGGAGACGCGGGAGGCGGGATGAGCGAGCCCGCGACGAGTTCGTCGCGCTGGGGAGAGCGCCGCGCCCAGCTGCAGGAATGGCGGGCGGCGATCCAGCGGTCAGTGCCGCCGTGGTGGAGCCGTGCGCTGGCCTTGATCCTGATCGCAATCGCGATCGTGCTGCCGTTCTTGTTCTCGGTCGACAGCGGATTCATGAACGCGACGATCATCGCGGTCGCCTACGCGGTGATGTCGCTGGGGTTGAACATCGTCGTCGGATTCGCCGGGCTCCTTGACCTGGGCTACGTGGCCTTCTACGCGCTCGGGGCGTACTCGGTGGGGTGGTTCGGCTCGGACTTCTTCTTCAAGGCGCACATCCACGTGCTCGTGTCTCCGGTGGCGCGCACACTGCTGGGCATCCACCTGAACTTCCTGCTGATCCTGGTGGCAGCGGCGGCGATCTGTGCGCTGGCCGGGGTGCTCATCGGCGTGCCGACGCTGCGCCTGCGCGGCGACTACATCGCGATCGTGACGCTCGCGTTCGGAGAGATCATCGGCGTCGTCGCAGTCAACGGCCAGAGCGTCCATGTCGGCGGCGGCATGACGCTGACGGCCGGCAATCTGGGGATCAGCGCCGTCGACTCGCCCTATTTTCCCGGAATTGGCTCGTTCAACGAGCTCAATCTCCGGCCCTGGTACTGGCTGATCCTCGGCATCCTGCTGATCGTCCTGTTCGTCAACCTGCGCCTGCGCGACTCCCGGCTCGGCCGCGCCTGGGTCGCGCTGCGCGAGGACGAGGTCGCCGCCGTCTCGATGGGGATCCCATTGGTGCGGACGAAGCTGATGGCGTATTCGATGGGGGCAGCGTTCGGGGGCATGTCCGGTGCCTTCCTCGGCACCTACTTCACCGTGGTCAACGCCAGCCAGTTCCAGTTCGGGTTCTCGATCTTCATCCTCGCAATGGTGATCATCGGTGGGCTCGGCTCGATCTGGGGGGCGGTCGCCGGGGGACTGCTGCTCGGCTACATCAACTTCTACCTGATCCCGGATGTACTGAACACGCTCCCGAGCAAGCTCGGCCTGAACTTCCCGCTGACCGAGATCGAGTTCGGGATCTACGGCTTCCTGCTCGTGATGATGATGATCCTTAGGCCGCAGGGCCTGATCCCGGAGCGAAGACGTCGCCTCGAGCTGACCGCAAAGGTCGGGGTCAGCTCGACGGACGCCGAGCTCGCGGAGCCGACGGCCTTTCAGACCACCGGATTTGACGGATGACGACCGCGACCAACTCCGTGGGCGCGACGGCCGCGATGCGCGTCGACCATCTGGTCAAGGAGTTCGGCGGACTGGTGGCTGTCGACGACGTCTCAATCGACGTACCGCGGCATTCGATCGTCTCGATCATCGGTCCCAATGGCGCCGGCAAGACGACCGTGTTCAACATGCTGACCGGCCTTTACAAGCCCACCTCGGGACGGGTCCTGCTGGGCGGACGCGAGGTCACGCGGTCTCGGCCGGACGTGATCACGAGCCTCGGCGTGGCGCGCACGTTCCAGAACATTCGCCTGTTCGGCGCGATGACCGCGGTCGAGAACGTGATCGTCGGGCGCCACAGCCGGATGCGCGCCGGCGTGTTCGGGTCGATCTTCAGGCCGCCGTGGGTGCGGCGGGAGGAGCAGGCGGTCCGGGAGCGCGCGCGCGAACTGCTGGCTTACGTCGGTTTGCGCGAGAGCGCCTTCGAGCAGCTCTCCGCGCAGCTGCCATATGGCGACCAACGGCGGGTGGAGATCGCCCGAGCCCTGGCGTCAGAGCCGACGGTGCTGCTGTTGGACGAGCCGACGGCCGGGATGAACCCGCAGGAGTCCGCCGCGTTGACAAGCTTCATGCGCAAGATGCGTGACGAGCTCGAGCTCACGATCCTGCTGATCGAGCACGACATGAAGGTGGTGATGGACGTCTCCGAGCGCGTGACCGTGCTCGACCACGGCCAGAAGATCGCCGAAGGTCCGCCGGAGGAGGTGCGCGCCGACGCGCGCGTGATCGAGGCCTACCTGGGGGCCCCGCAGTGAGCCAGCAGCTGCTCCAGGTGTCAGACATCCACGCGCACTACGGCTCGATCGAGGCCCTCAAGGGCGTCTCCCTCGAGGTGAGCGAAGGCGAGGTGGTTACGCTGATCGGGTCAAACGGCGCGGGGAAGTCGACCACGCTGCGGTCGATCTCGGGGCTGACGCCGGCCAGCTCGGGCAAGGTCGTGTTCGGCGGCGAGGAGATCACGCACGTCCCGGCGCACCACATTGTCGGGCGCGGGATCGCGCTAGCGCCCGAGGGACGTCACTGCTTTCCCCGCATGACGGTGCGTGAGAACCTCGAGCTCGGGGCGTACCTGCGCCGCGGCGAGGACGTCGCCGAGGACCTCGACCGGGTCTTCGGCCTGTTCCCGCGGCTTCAGGAGCGCGATCGCCAGAAGGCGGGCACGATGTCCGGGGGTGAGCAGCAGATGCTCGCGATCGGTCGCGCGCTGATGGCCCGCCCCAAGCTCCTGATGCTGGATGAGCCCTCGATGGGAATCGCCCCGATCCTCGTCCAGCGGATCTACGAGACGATCGGGGAGATCAACCGCTCGGGCGTCGCGATCCTGCTCGTCGAGCAGAACGCCAACTATGCGCTCGACACCGCCCGTCGTGGCTATGTGCTCGAGACGGGCCGGATCGTCCTGACCGGCGACTCGGCTAAGTTGCGCGACGACCCGAACGTCCAGCGGGCCTACCTCGGCGCATGACGATCCTCGCAGCCATCGGCGCGAAGGCCCTCTATCTCCTATTCGTGTGGCTGCTGTCGGCCGCTGGAGGGTCGTGGCTATCGGCCCGCAAGGGCTACGGCGAGCGTGTGGGCCTGACCTTCGGTCTGCTGTTGTCGGCCGTCGGCCTGGTGATCGTGCTGCTGCTGCCGGGCCGCCCCGGATCGCGATGGAAGGAAGAGGGCCCGCTGCCGCGCCGGCGGCAGCCCTAATTGCTATCCGAGCACGGCCGCAAGCGCCGGCTCCAGCTCGCCCCAGCGGAACCGATATCCGAGCTCGGTGGCGCGGGCGGGCACCGCCCGCTGACTTGCCAGCAGCACCGATGCCATCTCACCGAACAGCGCGCGCAAACCGAACGCGGGCACGGGCAGCAACGCGGGGCGGTGCAGCGCCCGGCCGAGCGCGCGCGTGAACTGGGCGTTAGTCGCCGGTGACGGCGCGCAGGCGTTGACCGGGCCCGACCACGCACGACCGCCGTCGAGCGCGGCGAGGTAGATGCCGACGACGTCGTCGAGCGCGATCCACGGCATGTACTGCCGCCCGCCTGCGATCGGCCCTCCGAGACCCGCCTTGAACACCGGCAGCATCTTCGCGACCGCGCCGCCCCCGGGGTCGAGCACGACTCCGTTGCGGACGATCGCCACCCGGACTCCCAGCTCGGCGGCCTGCTCGGCCGCGTCCTCCCAGTCGATGCAGACAGATGCAAGGAAGTCGTCACGCGGCCCCGGGGGGGCCGATTCCTCCAATGGCGAGGCTCCACGATCGCCGTAGAAGCCCGAGGCGGAAGTCGACACGAGCACGCCGGGACGCGGATCGGCAGCCGCGAGGCCAGCGACGAGGTTCGCGGTGCCCAGCACCCGGCTGCGCCGGATCCGGTCCTTGGCGCCCGCCGTCCAGCGCTGCGCCACCGGCTCGCCGGCCAGGTGAACGACGGCGTCGACGCCCGACAGTCCCGGGGCCGGGCCCGACGTCGGATCCCACTCGACGATCCGCGCCCCGCTCGCGACGCCGGCGGCGCTAGAGGCCCGGCGCGACAGCACGAGCAGCTCGTCGCCTCGCTCACCGAGCGCCGTCGCGAGCGGCCGGCCGATCATCCCGGTGGCGCCGGTGAGCGCGACTCTCATCGGCTTCGGACCTCCTCGGCCGTCGCAAAGCCGAAGCGGCACAAGTGGTCGATATGGACCCGAACGATGAGGCTGGACTGGGGACTTGGTGTGGCCGCCACGAGGCTAGATAGCCTGACATACAGTGCCCGACGAGCTATTCCTGATTGACGGCAACAGCCTCGCGTATCGCGCCTTCTTCGCGCTCCCCGAATCGATCGCCACCTCAACCGGCGTGCCCACCAACGCGATTTTCGGGTTCGCGTCGATGCTGGTCAAGATCCTGACCGACTACGGCCCGAGGGCCACCGTCGTCGTGTGGGACGCCGGCTCGTCGGGGCGCAAGGAGATCTACACCGAATACAAGGCGCAGCGGTCGAGCCGCCCGGACCTGCTCAAGGAGCAGTGGCCGCACCTGGAGCCGCTGGTCGACGCGTTCGGCTACCGCAACCTCGCGGTGGCGGGATACGAGGCCGACGACGTGATTGCCTCGATCGTGGAGCGGGCGAAGTCTGCGCAGCCGCCGATCCCGGTGATGGTCGTGACCGGCGACCGCGATGCCTATCAGCTGGTCGACAACGGCGTCCGGATCATGACCACCTCACGGGGGATCACCGACACGCGTGTCTACGACCGCGAGGGGGTGATCGACCGCTACGGGATTCCGCCGGAGCTGATCCCCGACTTCATCGGCCTCAAGGGGGACACGAGCGACAACATCCCGGGCGTCCCAGGCATCGGTGATAAGACGGCCGCCGAGCTGTTGCAACGGTTCGGCTCGCTCGAGTCGGTGCTTGCGCACGTCGATCAGATCAGCGGCGCGAAGCGCAAGCAGAACCTGATCGAGCACGCCGGCGAAGCCCGGGTGTCCAAGCAACTTGCGACGGCGCACCGCGATCTAGCGCTCGAGCTCGACCTGGCGGAGTTCGTGTCACGCGAGCCGGACCGGTCGAAGCTGCGCGACGTGTTCCGCCAGTTCGAGCTGCGCGAGCCGTTGCGGCGCCTGGAGGAGGCGCTCGGGTCCGCCGATTTGGCCGCCCCCGCGCCGGCGGCCGAGCGCGCGCTCGCCGCGCGCGTCCACAAGGCCGGCCTGGAGGAGGTGCAACGATTGCCGCAGACCGAGATCGCGATCGCCGTCGGCGCGCCCGAGATCCCCGAGGATGCGCTGTTCGCGACGGACTCGACGTGGCGGTTCGGTGTTTACGCCGGCGGCGCCGAGGTGCTGGCCGGATCGTGCAGCGCACCGGAGGAACTGGTCCGCGCGGCCGGCCAGCGGCCGGTAATCGCCCATGACGCCAAGTCGCTCGGGGAGGTGCCCGCGGTCCTCGTACACGACACCGAGGTCGCCGCATACCTGCTCGAGCCGGCTCGCCGGGCATACCTGTTTCGGGAGCTGTGCGAGGAGCGGGGACTTGCGGCTGCGGTCGATGACGCCGCCGCCGCGGACGCGATCCTCGTCCACGCGCTGGCGCAGTGGCAGCGCGAGGAGATTCGCGGGCGCGGGCTGACCGAGTTGCTCGATGAGGTCGAGTTGCCGCTCGTCCGCGTGCTGCGCAAGATGGAGAACGCCGGTTTAAAGTTGGACACGGAGCGGCTGCGCGAGATCTCGGCGCGGGTCGTGCGCGAGGCAGATGCGCTCGAGCTCGAGATCTTCGAGCTGTGCGGAGAGGAGTTTGTGCTCGGCTCCCCGAAGCAGCTCGAGGAGATGCTGTTCGGCAAGCTCGGCTTGTCGCGCAAGCGCCGTGGCAAGACCGGCTACTCGACCGATGCGCGGGTTCTGCAGGCGATCCGCCACGAGCACGCGGTGATCGAGAAGATCGAGCGCTGGCGTGAGCTGACGAAGCTCGCGCAGACCTACCTGGATGCGCTGCCGTTGCTGATCGCCGGCGACGGACGGATCCACACAACCTTCAACCAGACGGCGGCGACCACCGGCCGGCTGTCGTCGAACAACCCCAACCTGCAGAACATCCCGATCCGCACCGAGCTCGGGAGGGAAATCAGGGCCTGCTTTGTGGCGGAACCGGGAAATCTGCTCGTGTCCGCCGACTACTCTCAGGTCGAGCTCCGACTGCTCGCCCACATCGCCGGCGAGGATGTGCTCAAGGAAATCTTCCGGCGTGGCGAGGATGTCCACACCGCGACCGCCTGTCGCGTGTTTGGGGTGACGCCGGAGCAGATCGATCCGGGGATGCGGTCAAAAGCGAAGATGATCAACTACGGAATCGTGTACGGGCTGTCGGCGTGGGGGATGGCCGACCGCCTCGATATTCCCCAAGAAGAGGCGGACGAGTTCATCCAGCGCTACCTCTCGGGCTTCCCAGCCGTCGCACGGTTCATCGAGGAGACGATCTCGCAGGGCACCGAGCACGGGTACGTTTCGACGCTGTTCGGTCGCCGGCGACAGGTACCGGAGCTGCGGGCACGGCGGTGGGAGCTGCGCAAGCAGGGCGAGCGGTTCGCGGTCAACATGGTCATCCAAGGGACGGCCGCCGACATCATGAAGGTCGCGATGGTGCGCTGCGACCAAGCCGTCGCTGCGGTTGGGCTGCGCTCGCGGCTCGTGCTCCAAATCCACGACGAGCTGCTGTTCGAGGGGCCCGCCGACGAGGCCGGCGCGGTGCAGCAGATCGCCGTCGAGCAGATGGCGGGCGCATTTGCGATGGACCCGCCGCTGGCCGTCGACGCCGGCGTCGGGTTCGACTGGCTGGCGGCCAAGTGAGCGACTGCTGCAAGGCCGCGCTGGCCGCCGCGCTGGCCGTGCTTGCCATGCTGGCTGTAGCGGCGCAGGCAAATGCTGTGCTGGCTGTAGCGGCGCAGGCAAATGCTGTGCTGGCTGGAGCGGCGCAGGCAAATGCTGTGCTGGCTGGAGCGGCGCAGGCAAGGAGCTTCGGCGGGGTCGTTCCCGACGTGCCGACGCGGATGCAAATCCGTCGCGCGCTGCTCGCGCATACTGCCAACGTGCCCTACGGGGGCGGCGAGGTGCTGCACTGGAACCGGACGCACCTGATCTTCTGGCAGCCGGCCGGGTCATCGTTGACCTTCGATCCCGGCTACGTGCCGCTGATCGAGACGTTCCTGCAGCAGGTCGCAGCCGACAGTCACATGACCAGCAGCATGTACGGGCTGAGCGGCCAGTACACGGACGCAAACGGCCCGGCGGCGTACGCCTCCGTGTACGGCGGCGCCACGATCGCGACCGACCCGCTGCCCGCCAACGGTTGCACTGAGCCGCCGCAGGCCGGGCCGGGTTGGACGGTGTGTCTGACCGATCAGCAGCTCGAGACCGAGATCAAGCACGTGATCAGCGCCGATCACCTCCCCCGGGGCGCGAACGACATCTACTTCCTGGTCACGCCCAACGGTCTCGGCGACTGCGAGCTCTTCGGGCCGACCGATTGCGCCCTCGGCGGGCAGACCGACGGCAGCTACTGCGGCTATCACTCCTCGACGTCGGACGGGATCCTGTACGCGGTGATTCCCTACAACGCGGTTCCAGGCCACTGCCAGTCCGACAACCCGCGCCCGAACTCCAGCACGGCCGATCCGGCGATCTCGACGGTCAGCCACGAGCAGATCGAAACGGTCACGGATCCGCTCGGCGATGCCTGGCTCGACGCCGCCGGAAACGAGATCGCAGACCTCTGCATCACCAGCTACGGCGCCGCGCTCGGCGGCACGGGCACCGGCGCCTGGGACGATGTCATCGATGGCGGTCACTACTACCTGCAAGAGATCTGGAGCAACACCGCCTCTTCGTGCCAGCCGCGCGCCAAGCCGGACGCCGTCTTCTTCTCGGCTCCGCGCAGGGCGGTCCGCGGCCGGCCGGTGTCATTGTCCGCGCGGGCGACCGATCCCGAGGGCAGGATCGTCTCCTACGACTGGTTCTTTGGCGACGGGCGCACCGGTCGCGATCACCGCGCATCACACTCCTTCGAGCGCGACGGGGTCTACCGGATCGTGGTGCGAACGACCGACAGCTGGGGAAACTGGGGCTTCTTCGCGCGCCAGATCAGGATCAGCGGACGCTAGTGGCACATCGGCAGCACTAGTTACTAGTGGCACATCGGCAGCACTAGTTACTAGTGGCACATCGGCAGCACTAGTCGCACATCCGGCAGCACTGGCGCGGCCGGCGCTCGCCGACTGATCCCGGCTCAGCGAGCCTGGGCTGTCGCAGCCGGAGCGGCGGCAAAGTCGGGATGGGCGAGCGCCAGGTAGTGACCGAAGGACCAGTCGACGAACCGCTTGCTCTGTATCGTCCGCAGCCCGCGCGTCAGCAGGCGCGGCGCGATCTGCGGGATCAGCCGCTGGACGCGCAGCATCCATTTGAACGGCCTCGCGTGCGCGGCCGAGAACGAGTGGTAGCGGGCGAGCGCCTGCTCACGGGTGTGGGCGCCTTCGATCACGGCCCGCAGCTCGCGCCCGCAGGCGATGCCGAAGTACAGCGCGGTCCGGATCCCCTCGGCGGTCAGCGGGAGGCAGTGCCCGGCGGAGTCGCCGGCGAAGAACACGGCGTCTTCGGTCGCGTCGCGGAGCGCGTGGGGGATCCAGTTGCCCTGATAGCGGACCGTGTCGGCTTCCAGCTCCCGCGCTAGCCGCTCGGTCGGCTCGCGGACATGGAAGCGCGGATCGAATGAGCCAACGCCGATCCGAAGCTCTTGATCGGCGGGAAACCTCCAGCCGTAGCCAGCGGGCACGTAGGAGTGGTCGATCCAGACCTCCATCTCGTCCCCGGCTCCGAACGGGTGCACCTCGAGCCCGCGTGAGAGCAGCGCGTCCGGCGGCTGGATCTTCTCGCCGGCGCCCAGCACCCGGCGCCAACCGAGCGCGTCGACGATCAGCGGCGCTCGGATCTCGCCGCGGTCGCTGTGCACCGTGTGCCCGCTCCGGCCGTCCACCTTCGCGGTCTCGAACTGAAACGCGCCCTGCTCGGCCAGCAGCCCGCACAGGGTCCGGTAGTCGAATGTCGAGAAAGTCCACGGCAGGTCGTATCGCACGGTCCCGTGCGGCGTGTGGATCACGAGCTGCTCGAACGTCTGCTGCAGCGACTCTTGCAGCCGGAGCGCCGTCAGCCAGGTCGTGGGAATTGCGCACGCAGATGTCTGCCGCTCGCCGATCTCGTAGCGGTCGACGATCAGCACGTCGGCACGGGCTTGCGCGAGCTCGCGGGCGACCGCGAGACCGGCGAAGCTCGCTCCGCAGATCAGCACGTCGCAGTCGCGATCGAGCGGCGTTCGCTGCTCGCCGCGCTTGGTCGCTCGGACCGGCATCGTGTGCCGATGATACGGAGCGCCCAAGGCGGCTATCCTCCGAGCAACGAATGTCTAGCGCAACCACCTTGACGCTGGCCGATCACCCGAACGCAAAGGTCGTTGAGGGATCCAACGGCTTGCTGCTCGAGATCGACGGCCAAATCGTTCCCAACTACGACGCCACCCTGCACCCGTTCCAGGAGGGCGATGTCGTCAGCGGCCACGTCGTGCGGATCGACACGGACGAGGTGCTGGTCGACATCGGCTACAAGTCCGAGGGGGTGATCCCCGCCAGCGAGCTGTCGATCCGCAAGTCGGTCGACCCCGGCGACGAGGTCCACCTCGGCGAGGAGGTCGATGCGCTCGTCCTCACCAAGGAGGACCAGGACGGGCGGCTGATCCTGTCCAAGAAGCGGGCCCGCTTCGAGAAGGCCTGGCGCCGGATCGAGGCGGCGGCCGAGTCCGGCGAACCGGTCGAGGGTCAGGTGATCGAGGTCGTCAAGGGCGGGCTGATCATCGACCTCGGCGTCCGGGGGTTCCTCCCGGCCTCGCTTGTCGACATCAGGCGCGTACCGAATCTCGACGAGTACATGGGTGAGACGATCGAGTGCAAGGTGATCGAGCTCAACCGCTCGCGCAACAACGTCGTGCTCTCGCGGCGCGCGGTGCTCGAGGAGCAGCGCAAGGAGGATCGCGAGCGAATCCTCGACCGCCTCCAGCCCGGACAGGTGGTGGAGGGCACGATCTCGAACATCGTCGACTTCGGCGCGTTCGTCGACCTCGACGGGATCGACGGCCTGATTCACATCTCGGAGCTGTCCTGGTCGCACGTCAACCACCCCTCCGAGATCCTCTCGATCGGCGACAAGGTCACCGTCAAGGTACTCGACATCGACCGCCAGCGCCAGCGGATCTCGCTCGGGCTCAAGCAGACGCAGGAGGATCCCTGGCAGCGGGTGGTCGACACGTACAACGTTGGCGACGAGCTCGAGGGCACGGTCACCAAAGTCGTCACGTTCGGCGCGTTCGTGGAGATCCTCGACGGCGTCGAGGGTCTCGTCCACATCTCCGAGCTCGCCCAGCATCACGTCGAGAACCCCCGCGAGATCATCCAGCCCGGCGATCCGGTGCGCGTGAAGATCCTGGAGATCGACTCCGAGCGCCGCCGGCTGTCGCTGTCGATCAAGCGCGTCGAGGGCCAGGTCCTTCCCGTGCGGCCGATCCTCCCGCCGACCGAGGCCGACGCCGCGGATCTCGATGACGTGCCCGAGCTCGGACTGTCCGAGGATGTGTTCGCCGGTGAGGAGACCGGCTTGGCGCTCGACACGACCGCTTCCTCGGAAGGGACCGAGGAGCCGCACGCCGCGGCTGGTTCCGAGGCCATCGCCGACACACCGCGGTCGCAGGACGCGCCCGACGAACTTGGCTGATCGCCGTCCGCGTGGTCCCCTTTATTGGGTTGACGGGCGGCATCGGCGCCGGCAAGTCCACCGCGCTTGAGGCGCTCGCACGGCAGGGGGCTGCGGTCCTGTCGACCGACGCGGTCGTGCACGAGCTGTACGAATCGCGGGAGGTGCGCGACGCGGTGGTCGCGCGGTTAGGCTCATCGGTGTTGCGCGACGGCGCGATCGACCGGGCCGCCGTCGCGGCACGCGCGTTTGCGGCCCCAGCCGACCGCTCGTGGCTGGAAGGGCTGCTGTGGCCGCTTGTGAGGGAACGCATGGCGGCCTGGCGCGCACAAGTCCAGGCGGCCTCGCCGCCGCCCCGCGCCGCCGTCGTCGAGGTGCCGCTGCTGTTCGAGTCCGGGATGGAAAGCGCCTTCGATGCGACGATCGCAATCGTCGCCGAGGAGGCGGTGCGGGCGCAGCGCGCGGGCACTCGTGGCCATCAGGCGGTCGGGGAGCGATCGGCGCGGCAGCTCTCCCAGCAGGAAAAAGCGCAACGAGCGACGTACCAAGTAGTCAACGACGGCACGGTCGACCAACTCGAGGCCCAGCTGTCAGCCGTTCTTGAAATGCTCCAGAGATGAGCCCGCGCACTGCCACGGCGCTAGACCGCCGCAAGCCGCCCCGCCGCAAGCCCGCCCCGCGCGGCCCTGGACGGTCCACGGCCCGGCGCGCCGCCGCCCGCCGCCGGCGGCGAGCGGGCCTCTTGCTCGCCGCGATCGGTCTCGCCGTGGTCGGGATCGTGCTCGCGATGCCGCTGTTCAAGATGGCGGTGCAGGAGTTGACGCTGCCGCTCTCCGACCAGGACGTGATTCGCCAGCAGGCGGCCGAGAAGCGGCTCGATCCGGCGCTGATCGCCGCGGTCATCTATGCCGAGACCAAGTTCGACTCGCGGCCGTCGTCCGCCGGTGCCCAGGGCCTGATGCAGATCATGCCCGCCACCGCCGAGTTCCTCGCGCACCGCTCCGGCGCGACCGCGTTCACGACGGCGGACCTTGCAACGCCAGCCGTCAACATCGCGTACGGCAGCTACTACCTGCGCTTCCTGCTCAACCACTACCGCGGCGACACGATGCTCGCGCTGGCCGCGTACAACGGCGGCGAGTCGAACGTCGACCGCTGGGTGGCGGAGGCGCGCGCGGATGGTCACCGCCTGACGCTTGCGGAAATCCCGTTCCCGGAGACTCGGGATTACGTCCAGCGGGTCCTCAAGACCCAGCGGGAGTACCGGCGCACCTATGCGACCGAGCTCGGCTACAGGTAGCGGAAGTCGCGGAGGCTGATCCGTCCGCCGCGCCCGCTACGCTCAAACGTCGTGCCGAGCTTCGAACTCGATGCCGCCTTTCGCCCGACCGCCGACCAGCCAGCGGCAATCGGGTCGCTGTCTGAAGGGATCGTCGCCGGCGAGCGGTTCCTGACGCTGTTGGGTGCAACGGGCACCGGCAAGACGATGACGATGGCCGGCGTGATCGAGCAGGTGCAGAAGCCGGCGCTGGTGATCGCGCACAACAAGACCCTGGCCGCTCAGCTGTGCAACGAGTTTCGGACCTACTTCCCGCGCAACGCGGTCGAGTACTTCGTCTCCTACTACGACTACTACCAGCCCGAGGCGTACGTTCCCAGCAAGGACCTGTACATCGAGAAGGACTCGGCGATCAACCAGGAGATCGACCGCCTGCGCCACTCGGCGACCGCGGCCCTGTTCGCGCGGCGCGACGTCGTGATCGTCGCCAGCGTGTCGTGCATCTTCGGTCTCGGGTCGCCGGAGACCTACGACGAGAACCTGCAGACGCTCAACAAGGGCGGGATGATCGACCGCGACGCGCTGCTGCGCAAGCTCGTCTCGATCCAGTACACGCGCAACGACACGGCGCTCTCGCGAGGGACCTTTCGCGTCCGGGGGAGACGCTCGAGATCTTTCCCGCTTACGCCGAGACCGCGTTTCGGATCGTGCTGTTCGGCGACGAGGTCGAGCACCTGCAGCACTTCGATCCGCTGACCGGCGAGCTGATCGAGGACGATCTCGAGCACGTCGGGATCTGGCCGGCCTCGCACTACAACGTTCGCGAGGGGATGATCGAGGACGCCGTCACCGAGATCGGCCGGGAGCTCAATCGAGCGCTGCGCCGAGCTCGAGCAGCAGGGCAAGCTGCTCGAGTCCCACCGGTTGCGCCAACGCACCCAGTACGACATGGAGATGCTGCGCGAGCTTGGCTTCTGCTCCGGGATCGAGAACTACTCGCGGATCCTGGATGGACGTAACGCGGGCGACCGGCCGTACTGCCTGCTGGACTACTTCCCCGACGACTACGTCTGCTTCATCGACGAATCCCACCAGACGGTGCCGCAGATCGGCGGGATGTACGAGGGCGACCGGTCGCGCAAGCAGACGCTCGTCGACTACGGCTTCCGGCTGCCCAGCGCGCTGGACAACCGGCCGCAGACCTTCCAGGAATTCCTCTCGATCACCCCCCAGCTGGTGCTCGTCTCGGCGACGCCTGGCCAGTACGAGCGTGCTCACGCGAGCCGGATCGTCGAGCAGATCGTGCGCCCGACCGGGATCCTCGACCCCGAGGTGGAGGTCCGCGAGACGCGCAACCAGATCGACGACCTGATGAACGAGATCCGCGCCCGGGTGCAGCGCGACGAGCGCACGCTCGTGACCACGCTGACCAAGAAGATGGCCGAGGACCTCACCGACTACCTGCTCGAGATGGGATTCCGGGTGCGCTACCTGCATTCGGAGATCGACACGCTCGAGCGGATCCAGATCATCCGCGAGCTGCGGCTCGGAGAGTTCGACGTACTGGTCGGTGTCAACCTCCTGCGCGAGGGGCTCGACCTGCCCGAGGTGTCGCTGGTCGCGATCCTGGACGCCGACAAGGAGGGCTTCCTGCGCGGCGAGACCTCGCTGATCCAGACGATCGGCCGCGCCGCGCGCAACGTCGAGGGCAAGGTCCTGATGTACGCCGACAAGGAGACGGCGGCGATGCGGGTCGCGATCGAGGAGACCGGACGCCGCCGCGCGATCCAGCGCGAGTACAACGAGCGGCACGGCATCACGCCCGAGACGATCGTCAAGGGGATCTCCGACATCGCCGAGTTCCTGCAGTCCGATTCGAAGGTCCCGCGCTTGCGCCGGCGCCGGCAGCGGAGCGCCGGGGCGATGGCGCCGGCCGAGATCGAGAAGACGATCGTCGAGCTCGAGGAGGAGATGCTCGTGGCGGCGGAAGAGCTTCGATTCGAGTACGCGGCCAAGCTCCGGGATGAGATCCGGGACCTCAAGCGCGAGCTCGATCTCGCGGTCGCCGCCGGATGACTCGACCTAAGGGCCCGCTCAAGAATTATTGGCGGTTTTGACGGCGTCTGGACGCGCCTGGCGCCACCGGCTCGTCCTCAAATACTCCCGGTATGATCGGGCCGAGCCGGCGGCGCCAGACACGCCCAGCCACTCGTCAAATCCCGCCACTAATTCTTGAACGGGCCCTTACTGAGCACCGGCTACGCTCCGGAACGCCGCGAGCCCCAGCCCGGTCCGGTACTCTGCGGTCGCTGTCAGTATCCGGCTAGGGAGGTAGCGCGTGGCCCTCGAACGTCAGAGCATCGAGAAGAAGGACTTCCCCATCGGCCGCCGGGGGTATGACCCAGACGCGGTCGACGCCCATCTAAGCCAGCTCGCCGACGACGTCGACGAGCTGAAGCGGTCTGCGCGCCGGCGCACCGACACGCTCGCATCCGCCGCCAGCGAGCAGGTCCGCGCGATCGTTGAGGCCGCCGAGAACAGCGCCGCGGACATCCAGCGTCAGGCCGAGGACGAGGCGCGGGAGATCAAGGCCGAGGCCACCAGCGAGGCGCAGGCGACCCGCCAGGACGCCACCGCGCAGGCGCGCGAATACGTCGGCAAGGTCTCGGAATCCACCGCCATGATGCTCCAACGGCTGGACGCGATGGATGGTGAGCTCGGCGGCCTGATCGAGTCGCTGCGGTCCGGGGCCAATCGTCTCAACGCCGATCTGCAGCTGCTCGAAGGCAACCTGAGCGATGTGCACGAAGCGGTCACGCCCCGGCCGCAATTCGAGCTGATGCCGGACGAGCTGGCCGCTGCGCAGCCGCTCGCGGAGCCCGAGGCCGTAGAGGCGAAGGTCGATTCGCTCGAGGCTCCCGCGTCCTCCGACCAGCCGTTCGCCGACGCGGCGGGCGTCTCGCTTGGCGAGGCCGGCGATGCGTCCGACACCGAGGGCGCGCGGCTGATCGCGCTCAACATGGCCCTCAACGGAACGCCGCGGGAGGAGACCGACCGCTACCTCGCCGAGAACTTCCAGCTCGCGGACCGGGGAAGCCTGCTCGACGAGGTGTACACAAGCGTCGAGGGGTAGCGGCCTCCGGGAACCGCCGAAAGAGCGGCATTCCACGCACCGGAACATCTGTTCGCTCCACTAGACTCGTCTCAGTGGATCAGATCGTCGTCTCGGGCGCCCGGGAGCACAACCTGAAGGACATCACGGTCGCGATCCCGCGGGAATCTCTGACCGTGATCACCGGTCTGTCGGGCTCGGGTAAGTCTTCGCTTGCCTTCGACACGATCTACGCCGAGGGCCAGCGCCGGTACGTTGAATCGCTGTCCGCCTACGCGCGCCAGTTCCTCGGCCAGATGGACAAGCCGGATGTCGACTCGATCGAGGGGCTTTCACCGGCAATCTCGATCGACCAGAAGACGACCTCGCGCAACCCGCGCTCGACGGTCGGGACGGTCACCGAGATCTATGACTACCTGCGATTGCTGTGGGCCCGGATCGGCCATCCGCATTGCCACGTCTGCGGCCGCCCGATCGCCGGCCAATCGGCCGAGCAGATCATCGACCAGGTGATGGAGCTGGCGGACGGCACGCGCTTCATGGTGCTCGCGCCGATCGTCCGCGGGCGCAAGGGCGAATACGGCAAGCAGCTCGAGGAGCTGCGCGGCGAGGGTTTCACCCGCGTCAAGGTCGACGGCGAGCTGCGCCGGCTCGACGAGGAGATCGTGCTCGACAAGAAGTACAAGCACGACATTGCGGTGATCGTCGACCGGCTCGTGATGAAGGGCGAGCTGCGCAAGCGACTCGCCGACTCGATCGAGACCGCTGTCGCGCTCGCCGACGGCCTCGTGGAGATCGAGCTCGTGGATTCCACCCCGCCTGGCCGGATGCACACCTACTCCGAGCGCTTCGCCTGTCCCGTACACGGCCCGAGCCTCGTCGAGCTCGAGCCGCGGATCTTCAGCTTCAACTCCCCGCACGGTGCCTGCCCGCGCTGCACCGGGCTCGGCTCGCAGATGGAGATCGACCCCGAGCTGGTGGTTCCCGACCCGTCCCTGTCGATCGGCGAGGGCGCGATCGCACCGTGGGCCGTGAGCGCCTCCGACTACTACGACCAGCTCACGCAGGCGATCGCGGAGCGCTACGACGTCGATCTCGAGACCCCCTGGAAGGACCTGCCGGCGCAGTCGCGCGACTTCTTCCTGTACGGGAGCAACGGCGATCGGGTGCAGGTCACGTATCGCAACCGCTTCGGGCGCCGCCGCTCCTACGCGACGACGTTCGAGGGCATCGTTCCGAACCTCGAGCGCCGCTACCGCGAGACCGAGTCCGAGTTCTCGCGCGAGAAGATCGAGGAGTACATGACGCTCCGGCCGTGTCCGGAGTGCAAGGGTGCCCGCCTGCGCCCCGAGTCGCGTGCGGTGCTGGTCGCCGGGACAGCGATCCACGAGTTCACCGCCCTGTCGGCGCGCCGCGAGCTGGACTGGGTTCGCGGCCTGGAGCTCGGCGAGCACGACCGCCGGATCGCGCGGTTGGTGCTACGCGAGATCGAAGAGCGGCTGCAGTTCCTGGACAACGTCGGCGTCGGCTACCTGTCGATGGAGCGCGCAGCTGCAACGCTGTCGGGTGGCGAGGCGCAGCGGATCCGCCTCGCGACCCAGATCGGCTCCTCGCTCGTTGGCGTGCTCTACATCCTCGACGAGCCGTCGATCGGCCTGCACCAGCGCGACAACGAGCGGCTGATCGCGACGCTCGAGCGCCTCCGTGACCTCGGCAATACGGTGCTGGTCGTCGAGCACGACGAGGGCACGATGCGCGCCGCGGATCACCTGGTCGACATGGGGCCTGCCGCAGGTGAGCACGGCGGCTATGTGGTTGCGCAGGGGACCGCCGACGAGATCGCCGCGGTGCCTGGATCGCTGACTGGCCAATTCCTCGCCGGAACGCGCGTGATCGAGGTCCCCGGCCGGCGACGCAGGCCATCTGGCTCCGTGCAGATCGAAGGCGCCAGCGAGCACAACCTCCGCGGGATCGATGTCAAGATCCCGCTGGGAGTGCTGTGCTGCGTGACCGGCGTGTCCGGATCGGGCAAGTCGACGCTCGTCAACGAGGTGCTCTACAAGGCCGTCGCCAACCGCCTGCACCGCTCAAGACAGCGGGCGGGGGCTCACCGGCAGATCACGGGGGTCGAGCAGCTGGACAAGATCATCTCCGTCGATCAGTCGCCGATCGGGCGCACCCCGCGCTCGAATCCCGGCCACCTACATCGGGCTGTTCGACCAGATCCGCGAGCTGTTCTCGAAGACCCAAGAGGCCCGCGCGCGGGGCTACAAGCCGGGCCGGTTCTCGTTCAACGTCAAGGGCGGCCGCTGCGAGGTGTGCCGCGGCGACGGCCAGATCAAGATCGAGATGCACTTCCTGCCCGACGTGTACGTGCCCTGCGAGCAGTGCCACGGCAAGCGCTACAACCGTGAGACGCTCGAGGTGCGCTTCAAGGGCAAGACGGTCGCGGACGTGCTCGAAATGCCGATCGAGGAGGCGCTCCAGTTCTTCGCCCATATCCCCAAGATCCGCCGGCGCGTTGAGGCGCTGCACGACGTCGGGCTCGGATACATGCGCCTCGGGCAGCCCGCGACCACGCTCTCCGGTGGCGAGGCCCAGCGGGTCAAGCTCGCCGCCGAGCTGTGCAAGGTTGCCACCGGACGGACGATCTACATCCTCGACGAGCCCACCACCGGCCTGCATTTCGCCGACATCCAGCGGCTGCTCGAGGTCCTGACGCGGCTCGTCGACGCCGGCAACTCGGTTGTCGTGATCGAGCACAACCTCGACGTAATCAAGCTCGCCGATCGGATCATCGATCTCGGCCCAGAGGGCGGGGAGGAGGGCGGGCGTGTGATCGCCACCGGCACGCCCGAGCAGGTGGCGCGGGTGCAGGAGTCCTACACAGGGCGCTTCCTGGCCGACGTGCTGCCGGTCGCTGCGTCCGCGGGAGGCGGGCGCAAGTCGCGTCGGGCCACGCCGCGTCATCGGGCCGCCGCCGCCGCCCGCTGAGTGCGCAGGGGAGGAGCTCCTAGCCGAGATGGACGCAACGCCCGCGCAGATCAGGCTCTGGGCGCAGAAGTGGCGCTGGTATGAGCGCAACTCACTGCCCTGGAACCGGGCCCGGATCCACTGGGAGTTCATGCGCCGCGAGGCGTTCGTTCGCTGGCCCGTGCACGGCAACGTGCTCGAGGCACTGCGGGACGGGCGGCTCGAGGTCGGCGCGCACGCGCTGCTCGAGCCCGGGGTGTGGCTGACTGCGCCCGGCTCGGCGCGGATCCGGCTCGGGGCCGGCACGTTCCTCAACCTCGGCGTGATGGTCGCCTCATTCGAGCTAGTGGAGATCGGCTCGCATTGCATGCTCGCCAACGGCTGCTTGGTCACCGATGCTTCGCACCGCTTCGACGATCCGGTCATGCCGGTCCCGTGGCAGGGCTTCACCACCAAGGGCAATACGTACGTGGGCGACAACGTCTGGTGCGGCACCAACGTCGTGATCACGAGCGGGGTGCGGGTCGGGGAGCGATCCGTGATCGGCGCCAATTCGGTCGTGACCTCCGATATCCCGCCGTTCTCGATCGCCGCGGGGGTGCCCGCGAGGGTCCTGCGCCGAATCGAGTACAGCCTCCAGGCAGGCGACGACTCTCATATTGCGCCGGCCTAAGGGCCCCTAAGGCCCCTAAGGGCTCCCGCGGAAATTAATGCCGGAATCCGGCGAGTGGCTGGGCGTGGCTGGCGCCGCCGGCTCGCCCCGATATTGCTGGTGGCAAGTGAGGGCGAGCCGGTGGCGCCAGGCAGCCGGATGACTCGGGCGCGGCCCGATCCGGCGAGGCCGGATGCCGAGCGGGCCGCAGCCCGAGCAGACGCCGTCGGAGCCGGCAGTAATTTTCGCGGGAGCCCTAACTACGAGAGTTCTTGATCACGATCCCCTCGAGGATGTTCGCCACGTGCTCGGCGGCGTCGATCGCCGCTTCGAGACGCTCGAACAGGTCCTTCCAGCGGATCACGACCATCGGATCGATCCCCCCGTCGAACAGCGACGCGACCGCCTCACGCGTGATCCGATCCCCCTCGTGCTCGAGCCGGTTGATCTCGATCCTGTAGACCGAGATGTCGCGGAACCCCCGCAGACGGGGGATCGCCTCGGCGATCTGCCGCGCGGCGGCCTTCAATACGCGCGCGAGCTCGATCGCCTGATCCATCGGCGCCTCGATTCGGTACAGGCCGAGATAGTCGGCGACCTCCTCGGTGTAGTCGACGATGTCGTCCAGCGCCGAGGCGAGCGCGAGGATGTCCTCGCGGTCGATCGGCGTCACGAACGTCTGGTTGAGCCGCTGGATGATGTCGTGGGTGATCCGGTCGCCCTCGTGCTCGCAGACGAGGATGTCCTGCGCGAGCTCCTTGCTGTCCGGATAGCCAGACATCAGCCGATCCAGCAGATCGGCGGCCTTCATGATGTTGTGGCCGGCTTCCTCGAACAGCTCGAAGTAGACCCGGTCCCTTGGCGCGAACACTTGCCCGAGGCGCGGCATCGCCTCGGATAGTAGTCGCCCGGGCGCGCTCTGCCGCGGTCAAGTGGTCTGCCGCAGGCCCTCCCGGAAGCGCTCGAGCTCGTCGGCGTCGATCGAGTACGTGTGCTCTGGTCCGGGGAACCTGCGGGCGCGAACTTCGGCGGCATACTCGGCGACGCCCGCGACCATCTGCGCGCGAATCTCGCCGTAGCGCTTCGCGAACCTCGGAGCGTGGCCGTCGTAGATTCCCAGCAGGTCGTGGAATACGAGCACCTGGCCGTCGGTCGCCGGTCCCGCTCCGATCCCGATCACGGGGATCGTCACGCGCTCCATCACGACCTCGGCCACGGCCGCCGGAATCGCCTCGAATACGATCGAGAAACACCCGGCCTGCTCGAGTGCGAGCGCGTCCGCGGCCACCGTCAGGGCGCGCTGCGCCGTGCGGCCCTGCGCCCGGTAGCCGCCGAGCGCGATTGCGGTCTGGGGCGTGAGCCCGACGTGGCCCATCACCGGGATGCCGGCCTCGACGATCGCGTGCGCCCGCTGGACGCTCGTGCCGCCGCGCTCGAGCTTGACCGCGTCGCAGCCGGCCTCCTTGACGAATCGCTGCGCGGTGGCGATCGCCAGCTCGTCGGATGCCTCGTAGGAGCCGAACGGCAGATCGCCGACCAGCAGCGGCGTGGTCAGCCCGCGACGGACCGCCGAGGCGAGCATCAGCATCTCGTCGGTCGACACCGGAACGGTCGAGGGATAGCCCAACACGGTCATCGCACCGGAGTCGCCGACCAGCACGAGATCGACACCGGCCTCCTCGGCCACTTGAGCGGACGGGTAGTCGTATGCGGTTACCATCACGATCGGTTCGGCCAGCCGCTTCTTCTCCGCGATGCGGGGCAGCGTCATCGGCAGCGGGGCGTCGAGACGCTGCGGGACCGGCGTCGGTGGGGTTGCAGACATCTTGGGTTTCTCTCCTTTACGCGATGGTTGGCGCCTCTAGCGGGGTCGCCACCTCGTGATTGATTTGCATGATCGAGTTGCGCGCATCGACGTGGACCACGCGCGGGTTGTATTCGGCCAGCTCTTCGGCGTTGTAGGCCGCGTACGAGATCACGATGATCGTGTCGCCGCGGTGCACGAGCCGCGCCGCGGCGCCGTTGAGCTTCATGGCTCCCGAGCCGCGTTCGCCGGCGATTGTGTACGTCTCGAACCGGGCGCCGTTGTCCACGTCGACGACGGCGACCTGCTCGAACTCCCGGATGTCGGCTGCGTGGAGTAGATCGGGATCGATCGTGATCGATCCGAGGTAGTGCAGGTCGCAGTCGGTTACGGTCGCACGGTGGATCTTCGACTTAAGCATCGTGCGCTGCATGCCGGTCTCTCCCTCTGTTGGTGCTTCCCGCCGCAAGCGCGGTCGAGAGCGGTTGGTTGTCAATCAGACGAGTGGCGCCCACCCGCGCCGCGACGACGGCCAGCACGCTGCCTTCGATGCGCCGTACGGGCGTGAACGTGTCAGCGGACACCAGCTCCAGGTACTCGGGTTCGAGCTGCGCGCGGGCGAGCTCGGCGCGGCCGATCACGCGGGCGACAGCGGGGTCGCGCTCGCCCGACTCAACGGCCCGCTGAATCGCGGTCAGCGCGCGGTGCAGAGCCGTGGCGCGGGCTCGCTCGCCGGCGGACAGACGGGCGTTGCGGCTCGACAGCGCAAGCCCGTCCGGATCGCGCACGGTCGGGCACGTATCGATCCGGACGGGAATGTCCAGATCCCGCGCCAGCCGCCGGATCACGGCTGCCTGCTGCGCGTCCTTCTGGCCGAAGTAGGCGACATCGGGCCCGACGATGTTCAGCAGCTTCGCAACGACGGTCGTCACGCCGTCGAAGTGCGCGCGCCCGCGATGAGCGCCCTCGAACGTCTCGGTGATGCCCGCGACCGAGACCGTGGTTGCGAAGCCAGGGGGGTAGATCTCCTCGGGCGCCGGCGCGAACAGGAAGTCGACTCCGATCCCGGCGGCGAGCGCCGTGTCGGCCGCCTGATCGCGCGGGTAGCCTTCGAGGTCTGACGGCTCGTTGAACTGGGCCGGGTTGACGAACAGCGAGACGACCACCTCATCGCACTCCGCACGGGCCCCGCGCATCAGCGAGAGGTGGCCCTCGTGCAGCGCGCCCATCGTCGGCACCAGGCCGATCGAGCGTCCCGCGCGGCGTGGGATGGCGAGCGCCGCTCGCACCTCGGCCACGGTTCTCAGCGTCCTCACGCCGGCGCCCTCACGCGAGCGTCTGCCCGGCGTTGCCCCACTCGGCGCCGGTCCGCGCCAGCGCCTGGGTGGCGTGCACCATCGCATCGAACAGCGGCAGCAGGTCGGCGGCGCGCTGCGCGATCGCTGCTCGCTGCGCGGCGACCGTCGCCTCGTCTCCCCGGGCGACCGGCCCGGTGAGCGCCCGCGGCGCGCCGAGCCTGGCCCAGTTCTCGACGGCCGCGCGCACGAGCGGCACCAGCAGCGCCCGCTCGACGCCGGCGCTGCTCGCGAGCCGCTCGGCGGCCGCCTCGAGCGTGATCAGGAAATTCGATGCGACCGACGCGGCCGCGTGATACGCGACGCGGTCCTGCTCGGCGACCGGCACGGCGCTCATGCCCAGCGCGCCGGCGAGCCGGCGCGCGAGCGCAAGCGCCCGTGGCGTGCTGCCCGCGACCGCGGCACCAGCGCCGGCGAAGTGGGCGCCGTCCTCGGTCACGGTCATCAGCGGGTGCAGCGAAAACGCCTCGTGGGGCGCAAGCACATCGAGGCCAGTTGCGCCCGAGCAGTGTCCGACCAGCGCGCCGCCAGCGAGCGCGGCCGCGGCATGGGCGATCTCGGCGTCGGGCACGCACAACAGCACGGCCTCGCGCCCCGCGCGTCGGCGCGCCGCGTCCGAGCGGGCCGGTCACCTCGTAGCCGGCGTCGCGCAGCGCGGCGGCGATCGTGGTGCCGAGTCGTCCGCGGCCGACGACCGCGAGCTGCTTACAGGCAGGGGCGTCCGAAGTGGAATCCCGTTCCAGTTCCCGCATGTGAGATACCGGTCGGTGTGTTGAAGAAGAGAGGCGTTGGGCTTGCGGTCCGTCCGGGGTAACGTGACGGCCGGATGATCAGAATAGCTACCCGAAAACCGCGTCGTAACCGTACTTTTCCGCGGCGCTCTGTGGCGTTCACACATCGTGCGGTGGCAGTTGCGGCGGCTGGTGCCAGGCTCATGATCCCTGCACGCTTTCCTCGCTGATTGCGCCGTTCACCGGCGGCCGGGGTCCCGAATCGTCCTGCGCCGCGATTACCATCGCAGCCGCGATGCGAACCGCTGGCGAGCGCCGGGAGCTGCTGAAGGCCGTCTATGAAGAGGCGCGGGCGTGCCGGCGCTGCCCGCTACACCAGACCCGCACGACGGTCGTGTTCGGCTCGGGCAACGCGGACGCCGACCTGATGTTCATCGGCGAGGCGCCCGGGGCCAACGAGGACCGGATGGGGCTGCCGTTCGTCGGGCAGGCGGGCAAGCTGCTCGACAAGCTGCTGGCGGAGATCGGGATGATGCGCCAGGACGTATTCGTGGCGAATGTCCTGAAGTGCCGGCCCCCCGACAACCGCGATCCTCATCCCAACGAGATCGAGGCCTGCAGCAACTATCTGCGCCGGCAGATCGAGCTGATCGAGCCGACCGTCATCTGCACGCTCGGAAACTTCTCGACCAAGCTGCTGCGGGCCGACGCCACCGGGATCACGAGGCTCCATGGGCGCGAGGAGGTCCGGGTGATCGGGCCTCGCGCGGTGCGCCTGTACCCGCTGTATCACCCAGCCGCCGCGCTCTACACGGCGTCCACGCTCGAGGCGCTTCGGGCCGACTTTCACCGGATTCCGGAGCTGCTGGCGCTCGGTGCGCCACCGCAGCCGCAGCCGGCCGTGCCGATTGTGGAGCCGATTCCCGACCCCGAGCCCGAGGAGCCGCCGGCCGTGGCCGTGCCGGAGCCGGCGGCACAACTCGGGTTGTTCTAATTACTTCCCCCGGAAGCAATCGGCGCGCGCTGCGAGCTACTCGCTGACGCGCTCGACCAGGAACGAGATGCGCACCAGTGCGCGCCACTCGTCGAGGTTGTCGCCGCGCAGCCCGACCGAGACCACGTCGAGCGCCTTGATGTTGCGCAGGGTCGCCGACGCCTCCGAGAGCGCCGCCTTGACGGCATCGTCGGAGCTCGTGTGCGAGCTGCCGACCAGCTCGATGATCTTCGTGACCGCCATCTCACCTCCCATTGGTGGGGTTGACGGTTGTGACCCTACTGTGATCGCTCGCGCGATGTAGACGTTTATCCGGGGGGACAGTAGCTACGCAGGCTCGGCGACCGCGGCCGCTGGGTGCGGGCGGTCGCGCCGCAGCGCGAGCGCGAACGCCAGCAGCGCACCGACGGCCTGGACGGCGAGCACGACGGCGGCGAAGCCGCTCGGCTTGCGCGACGCCTGTAGTAGCAGCAGCGGCTCGGCGACCGCCACCGCGCCGAGCGCGATCAAGAACCAGGTTCGCTTCAGCGCCAGCATGTACTGGATCGCGAGGTAGGTGCAGGCGAGCACGGTGAACGCCAGGCCGAGCACGAGCAGCGAGTCCGACGCCTCGAGGCGGTGGGGCGCCGAACGCGATCCGCAACAGCTGGCGGGCGCCGAACGCGAAGATCAGCAGCACCGGGACCGCGCAGACGAGGATGATCGCGATCGCGCGCGCCAGCACCGGCCGCGTGTCCTCGCCCTCGCGCGCGCCGCCGGGAGACCTCGGGCACGAGGTAGAAGCTCGCGCCGATCGCGACCCAGATCAGCACCTTGGCGGCGACCGCCGTCGCCGCGTACGAGCTGGCGAGATCCTTGGTCCCGGTGAACCGGTGCTTGGCGGCGATGATGTCGATGTTCTGCAGCACGGCGATCACGATCAGGCCCGCGATCGGCGCCCACGCGCGCTTGACGTGCGTCCACAGGCCGAGTGCGGGGCGGGCCGCGCGGCGGCGACGGCGCCGGCGTCGGCTTCCGCCGCGCTCACCTTCTCGACTTCGCGCCGCAGCGCGACGGCGCAGAAGACCCCCATCGCGATGAACGAGATCGGGGTGCCGAGGTAGGCGCCCGGTCACGCCCAGCCCGACGGCGGCCAGCGCGGCGCCGAATACCAGCCGCGCGCTCTGCTCGCCGATCAGGCTGATGCCGACCGACTTGTAGTCGCCGACGCCCTGCAGCGCGCCGCGCAGGATCGACAGCCCGATCCACAGGCATCCGGCCGGCAGGCCGATCGCCGCGGCCCACTGGTCGTGCTTGACGCCGACCGCCTGCGCGATCGGATCGCGGAGCAGGATCGAGACGACCGTCATCGCGAGCGTGAACCACAACAAGACCACATCCACCGCCGCAGCGTTGCGGCCAATCCGGCGCCGACGCCGAGATGGCCGAGCACGCCCTCGCGCGCGGTCGCCACCTGAATCGCCTGTCCGGCGACCGACAGGATCAGGAAGTAGCTGACCAGCGCCGCAAGCGACGCGTAGTCCGACAGCAGCCGCGCGAACACGATCGTCGATCCGAGCGCGATCACGTTGTTGGCGATCATCGCGCCGGCGAGACCGGCCGCCTTGGCGGTATCGGAGCCGCGCAAGGCGGCAAGCGACGGCTCGTATCGCGCTCTTAGCGCCAGCCATCCGGCCTGCTGGTTCGCTTACGCGTGTGGTCATTGCACGATCACGGTACCGATTACGGCGGAGGCTCGGTGCACGGGCGCCCTCAGCCCGAGCTATGGCTTGTCTACATTTGCGTCGATGCCGCGCCGCCTGGAGACGAGCAGCGCTGCGCAGACCGAGGCGCTCGGAGCCGAGCTCGCCGCCACGCTGGCCGCCGGCGACGTGGTGCTCGTGGAGGGGGAGCTGGGCGCCGGCAAGACCACGTTCGTGCGCGGGGCATGCCGAGCGCTCGGAGTGAGAGCCGTGGTCACCAGCCCGACGTTCACGATCGGCCAGCGCTATCCGGCGCCCGTGCCGGTCTCCCACCTGGACCTGTTCCGAGTTCCGGCGCTCGCCGATGAGGACCCGGAGCTGCTCGCCGACTACCTCGGCCCCGACAGGATCGCGTTCGTCGAATGGCCGCAGGGTGAGGTACGCGACCGTCGCTCGCTTTGCCCGGATCGCGGCGCACGTTCGCATCCGGCACGCCGGCGAGAACCGGCGCGTCGTGGAGATCGGTTGAGGGTCCTGGCGTTCGACACCGCGACCCGGGCGACGACCGTCGCGCTGTCGCTGGGCGAAGACCACATCCTCCAGGCGCGAGACGACCCGTCGCCCGGGCAGCGGTCCGGGCACGCCACGCACCTGCTGGCACTGATCGCCGAGCTGCTGGCGCAGGCTGGGATCGGCTGGGCGCAGGTGCAGCGGATCGCGGTCGGCGTCGGCCCTGGCACGTTCACGGGCTTGCGGATCGGGATCGCGACCGCGCGCGCGCTCGCGCAGGCGCGGTCGATCCCGCTGGTCGGAATCTCGACGCTCCAGTCGCTGGCGCTCAACGCCCGGCGCGCGCCGCTCGCCGGACTCGAGTCCGTGCTGGCCGTGCTCGATGCACGCCGCGGCGAAGTGTTCGCCGCGGCCTGGCGTGCGCGAGACCTCGAACGCGGCGAGCCGATGCTGCTGGCGCAGCGTGCGTTCACCCCCGAGGCGCTTGCGGCGCGCGTCTGCGAGCTGGGCTTGGGCCCAAGCGTGCTGGCGATCGGCGACGGGGCGGTAGAATTCAGGCAGGTGCTCGAGCGTTCGGGATCGCGTGTCCCGCCGGACGGTTCGGAGCTACACAGGGTCAGCGCAGCCAACCACTGCCGGCTCGCTGGGGGCCGGCCCGCCGGCGCCCCCGAGGATGTCCGCCCTGAGTATCTGCGCCTCCCGGACGCCGAGATCGCCCGCCGTTCCGTCACCCCGCAATGACCAGCTCGCCGATCAGAATCCGCCCGCTCTCCTACTCGTACCTGCCGCAGGTGATCGCGATCGAGCGGCGTGCGTTCCCGACGCCGTGGTCGCTGGCGATGTTCGTGCTGGAGCTCTCCAAGCCCTCCGGCGTGTGCCTGGCGGCGGTCGAGGGCGACCGTGGCGGCAAGGTGCTCGGGTACCTGATCTGCTCGCGCTACGACCAGGTATGGCACCTGATGAACATCGCGGTGGACCCGGCCAGGCGCCGGCAGGGAATCGCGAGCGCGCTGCTGCGACGAGATGCTCGAGCGCGCCGGGCGCGAGCAGTCGTTCACGCTCGAGGCCCGGACCTCCAACGCGATCGCGATCGCGCTCTACGAGCGGTTTGGGTTCCGCTCGGCCGGCACGAGGCCCCGCTACTACCACGACACCGGCGAGGACGCGGTGATCATGTGGCGAACCGCTGAGACGACGGCCTCGACGTCGTCGGCATCTGGGTGATCCTCGCGCTGGAGACGAGCTGTGACGACACCTGCGCGGCGGTGCTGACAGCGACGGCGAGATCCGCTCGAACGTGATCTCCTCGCAGGGGATCCACGACCGCTACGGCGGCGTCGTGCCCGAGATCGCCTCGCGCCAGCACCTCGAGCTGATCGGCGACGCGTGGTCGACGAAGCGCTGCGGACCGCCGACGCCTCGCTGGACGAGGCTCGAGCTCGTCGCCGTGACGCGCGGTCCGGGACTGGTGGCCGCGCTGCTGGTCGGGGTCGCCACCGCGAAGGCGCTCGCCGCCGCCTACGAGCTGCCGCTTGCGCCCGTCGACCACCTGCACGGCCACGTCGCCGCGAGCCTGCTCGGCGACCGCGCCGCTCGGCGATGCCGTTCCTCAGCCTGATCGCCAGCGGCGGTCACACGCTGCTGGCGCGCGTCAGCGACCCCGGACCGGGATTCGAGGTGCTCGGTCAGACGCTCGACGACGCCGCCGGCGAGGCGTTCGACAAGGGCGCTCGGCTGCTGGGGCTCGGATACCCGGGCGGCGCGGCGCTCGAGCGGCTCGCGCTGCGATGGCGATCCGGAGGCGTTCGAGTTCCCGACCGCGCGCCGGTCTGCGCGGGCTGGACTTCTCGTTCGCGGGCTTGAAGACCGCGCTGCTGTACAGGATGCGCGAGCTCGCAGCGCCCGAGCGCGAGCGCCGCCGCGCCGATCTCGCGGCCTCCTACCAGCATGCGATCGTCGAGTCGCTGGCGATGCGCGTGCAGCGCGCGCTGGCAGCGACCGGCCTGCAGCGGCTCGCGATCGGCGGCGGCGTGGCCGCCAACGGCGCCGCTGCGCCGGCGCCTTGCCGAGCTCGACGTGGAGCTCGACGTTCCCGCGCCCGAGCTGTGCACCGACAACGCCGCGATGATCGCCAGCGCCGCCCGGTTCGTGAGCCCGCTGCGCGTATCCCGACTACCTCGACCTCGACGTGTACGCAACCGGCGAGCGAGTGCTTCGCCGGCTGATGAAGACCGTGATCCTGTATGGGCGCGAGGGCTGCTGCCTGTGCGACGATGCGCGGGCCGTGCTGGCGCGGGTGCGCGCCAAGCACCCATTCGCGTTACAGGAGCGCGACATCGACCGCGACGACGCGCTGCTGCGCGCGTACCTCGAGCGAATCCCGGTGGTCACGATCGACGGCGTCGAGGCGTTCGAGCTGTTCGTCGACGAGGCCGAGTTAGAGCGCCTGATCGAACCTTCCCGAGCCGCGATGGCGCTAGTAGAGTGGGGTCCGGATGAGCTATACGGTCGGTCGCGATACCGAGGCTCAGCCGGGCATCGACAAGCCGGGGGAGAAGCTCTCGCTCGGCGTCGCCGCGCGGCTGTCGCGCTACCTGCAGGTACTCACGCAGGCACGCAAGATGGGCAAGGAGACGATCTCCTCGCAGGAGCTCGCCGACTATACGCACGTGAACTCGACTCAGATCCGCCGCGACCTGTCGGGATTCGGCAAGTTCGGCAAGCGCGGGGTGGGCTACAACGTCGAGTCGCTCGTGACGCAGATCCGTAAGATCCTGCGCACCTCCGGACAGCACAACATCGCCCTGTTCGGCGCCGGCCATCTGGGGACCGCGATCGCGACCTCGGACATCTTCGCCGATCACGGTTTCCGGGTTGTGGCCGTGTTCGACGTCGACAGCACAAGGTCGGCAGCAAGATCGGCCCTCTGACCGTGCGCCACAACTCCGAGCTGCGCGCAGTGATCGACGACGAGGACATCGTCGTGGCGGTCCTCGCGGTCCCCTCATTGGCCGCGCAGCCGCTGGCCGACGACATCGCGGACGCCGGCGTGAAGATCATCTTCAACTACTCCGACGCGCTGCTCCACGTCCCGCCGGAGGTCACGGTCCATACCTCGAGTCCAGCCGTCGACCTCCTCTACGCGCTGTACTTCTACCTCACCTAATGGCCCGTTCAGAGGTCGTGGCCTTAGCCCTTGACAGCGCCCGCGCGGCTTTCGACGCCTCCACCGACTTCACGGTCGGACTCGAGGAGGAGTTCGCGCTGCTCGACGCGACCGACCTCGGGCTGAGCTCCCGGTTCGACGAGCTCAGCGACGCCGCATCGCCGGACCCGGTTCTGTCGCAGTCGCTGGCCGGCGAGCTGATCTCCTCCGAGGTCGAGATCCGATCCGGGCGCGGCGAGGACCTGGCCGCGGCGACGGCCGCGCAACGCGATCGCCGCCGGCGGCTGTTCGCCCTTGCGGCCGAGCGCCGCATCGCCCTCGGCGCGACCGCCACGCATCCGTGGTCTGACTATCGCGAGCAGCACATCATCGACACCGAGCATTATCGGCGCGTCGAGGAGGGACTCAAGTACGTCGCCTGGCGCAACAACACCTTCTCGCTGCACGTTCACGTCGGGATCCGCGGCGCCGACCGGGCGGTGCTCGTGTGCGACCGGCTGCGACCGGTGCTGCCGCTGCTGCTCGCGGTGAGCGCCAACTCGCCGTTTCTCGACGGTCGCGACACGGGGCTGCACAGCGCGCGCACGCAGATCTTCACCAAGAGCTTCCCGCGGTGCGGCGTTCCGGACGCGTTCGGGAGCTGGGACGCGTACGCGGCGTACATCGAGTTTCTCGCCCGGACCCGCTCGATCGTCGAGTACACCCAGGTGTGGTGGTCGGTCCGGCCGCACTTTGCGTTCGGGACGGTTGAGGTCAGGATCTGCGACGCCCAGGGCACGGCGGTCGAGTCCGAGGGGCTGGCGGCGCTGATCGTCTCGTGCGTGGCGCAGGCGGCGCGCGACATCGACGGCTCGGTGCCGTTCGTCGACCCGCCGGGACACACTGATCGAGGAGAACGTCTGGCGGGCCGTCCGTCACGGACTCGACGGCGAGCTGATCGATCTCGAGCGAGGCGAGCTGTTCCCCGCTTCGCAGACCGTCGAGCGGTTGCTGCAGTGGTCTGCGCCGGCGCGCGCGGAACTGGGGATCGAGGTCGCGCTGCCCGAGCTCAACGGCGCGCAACGGCAGCGGCGGATGAGCGATGCGGGCGTCGGCCTCCGCCGAGATCTACGCAACGAGCGTCGCGCAGACGCGAGACACGTATGCTCCAGCCGTTGGATGTACCGCGGAGGTGACACGGTGAGCACTGGACAGAGCCAGCCCTCCGAAGAGGAGCTGCGCGCGGCCTACGAGGCCGAGATCAAGAAAGTCCGGGTCGAGCATCTGCTCGTCGAGCATGTGGTGACGCTCGTCAACCTGGGGATGCGGCGAACCGGGCTGGCACCCGGCACGGAGTCCGAGCGCGATCCCGGCCAGGTCAGGCTTGCAATCGAGGCGATCCGCGCCGCGCTGCCACTGGTCGAGCAGTCCGCGCCGGCGCAGGCGCGGCCGATCCGCGACGCGCTCTCCCAGCTGCAGCTGGCGTTCGTCAGGATCGGGGGGGCGCCGGCGCCTGAGGCGAGTGCCTCTGGCTCGGCGCCTGCAGCGGGCCCGCAGGCCGCCAGTGCGCCGCCTGGCGACCCCGCGCCCGCCGGCGCGCAAGCGCCCGCCGGCGCCAAGCGCCCGAGCCACCGCCGCCGAAGCCTGGCGAGCCAGGGCCCGCCCAGCGCAGCGGGCGGCTGTGGGTGCCCCGCCAGTAGCTCGGCCGCGGCTGGAGCCGTTGCGGCGCAGGCGGCGACCATCGCCGAAGAGTCGTCAGCGGGTGACTGAGTAAACGTGGGGCGCACGTCCTGCCGCCGCGCACGCTAGACTTCCCCAGTCCGGGCCTCCGCTCGAAGATTAGGGGCGGCGGGCCCTTTTCGTTTTCGTCGTTTTCCGTTGCTGGCCGTGCTCACGCGCGCCGTCGTCATCTAAGAGCTTCCCCGGAGGACCTTCTTGTCTAGCTTTCTGACGCATCACGGCGTCCTGGTGGCGCTCGTGTGCGCCTCCGCCGCCGTCGTGTACGGCGTTCTCACCTCGCAGTCGCTGCTCGCGCTGTCACCGGGCAACGAACGCATGCGTTCGATCTCCGCCGCGGTGCAGGAGGGCGCCCGCGCGTACCTGAACCGCCAGTACGCCACGATTGCCGGCGTCGGCGTGGTCCTGTTCATCGTCCTGATCCCGATCCAAAACATCCGGGTCGCAATCGGGTTCCTGATCGGAGGGCTGCTCTCGGCGTCCGCCGGCTACATCGGGATGAACGTGTCGGTGCGCGCCAACGCGCGCGTCGCCGAATCCGCCCGCGGCGGCATCGCCAAGGCGCTCGGGGTGGCGTTCCGCGGCGGGGCGGTGACGGGGATGCTCGTCGTCGGGCTCGCACTGTTCGGCGTGGCGGGCTACTACGGCGTGCTCACTTGGATCGTCGGTGAGAGCGAGCGCAACGCCATCAACGCGCTGATCGGCCTCGGCTTCGGCGGCTCGCTGATCTCGGTCTTCGCACGCCTCGGCGGCGGCATCTTCACGAAGGCCGCCGACGTCGGCGCCGACCTGGTCGGCAAGATCGAGGCCGGGATTCCCGAGGACGATCCGCGCAACCCGGCGGTGATCGCCGACAACGTCGGCGACAACGTCGGCGACTGCGCCGGCATGGCCGCCGACCTGTTCGAGACGTATGCCGTGACGGCGGTCGCGGTGATGCTGCTCGGTGTGCTGCTGTTCCGCCAGCAGTCGGCGGTTGCCCTCTACCCACTGGTGCTCGGCGCGCTGTCGATCATCGCCTCGATCATTGGCACGTTCGCGGTGCGGTCGGCGGCCGGGAACGTCGAGCGCGCGCTCTACCAGGGGCTGATCACCTCGGGCTTGCTCGCCGCGCTCGCGTTCCTCCCGATCACCTACTGGATGATGCACGACCTGACGCTGAAGCTGACAGTGGCCGGGACGGCGCCGCACTGGTGGAAGCTCTACCTGTGCTCGCTGATCGGCATCGCCGTTACCGCCTGCCTGTTCGTGATCACCGACTTCTTCACCTCGACGCGCTTCGGGCCGGTGAAGGGCACCGCCCGGGCGTCTCAGACGGGTCACGCGACGAACATCATCCAGGGCCTCGCGTCCGGCTTTCAGTCGACCGCGCCGCCGGCGCTGGTGATCGCGTTCGGGATCCTCGGCGCCTGGAAGCTGGCCGGGGGCGGCGGGATAGGCATCTACGGGATCGGCGTCGCGGTGATGGCGCAGCTGTCGCTGACCGGGCTGATCGTCGCGCTCGACGCGTTCGGACCGATCACCGACAACGCCGGTGGGATCGCCGAGATGGCGGACCTGCCCGAGGAGGTGCGCAACGTCACCGATCCGCTCGACGCGGTCGGCAACACCACCAAGGCGGTCACGAAGGGGTACGCGATCGGCTCCGCCGCGCTTGCCGCGCTCGTGCTGTTCAACGCGTTCCAGCGCGAGGTCGGGATCAAGTACACGTTCGCGATCGGCAGCCCGCCGGTGCTGATCGGCCTGCTGATCGGCGGCCTGATGGTCTACCTATTCGCGTCGCTGGCGATGCAGGCGGTCGGGCGCGCCGGCGGCGCGGTCGTCGAGGAGGTGCGCCGCCAGTTCCGCGAGAAACCGGGGATCATGGAGGGCACCGAGCAGCCGGAGTACGGCACTTGCGTCGGGCTCGTGACGCGCGCCGCGCAGCGCGAGATGATCCTGCCGGCGATGATCCCGATCCTGGTCCCGTTGATCGTTGGGCTGATCAGCGTCCAGGCGCTCGGCGGACTGCTGATCGGCGTGATCGTCGTCGGCCTGTTCATGGCGATCTCGATGACCTCGGGCGGTGGCGCGTGGGACAACGCCAAGAAGCTGATCGAGGACGGCGCGTATGGCGGCAAGGGGTCTGAGGCGCACGCGGCCGCAGTCACCGGGGACACCGTAGGCGATCCCTACAAGGACACCGCTGGGCCGGCGATCAACCCGATGATCAAGGTCGCAAACATCGTCGCACTGTTGATCATCCCCATAATTACTTAGGGCTCCCGCGGAAATTAATGCCGGAATCCGGCGAGTGGCTGGGCGTGGCTGGCGCCGCCGGCTCGCCCCGATATTGCTGGTGGCAAGTGAGGGCGAGCCGGTGGCGCCAGGCGCGCCCAGACGCCGTCGGAGCCGGCAGTAATTTTCGCGGGAGCCCTTAGCTCCGGTGCCGCCCCGTTCAGGGGACGGGCTCGCGTGATGCAGTTTGTGACGTGGTCGTGGGTCACGCGAGTCCCCTGAACGCGGCATGCACCTACGCAGCTTTGCCGGGCGAGGCGTGGTGGGCGCGGTCTGCGCTGCTCGTCTCCGCGTCCGCAGAGGGTGCGATCTCGAGCTTGTGCGTGCCGATCTGCTCAAGCGCGATGCCACTAGCTTGATGGGGTCCTGGAACAGCCCGCCGTGCTCGCGGCCACGGCGCGAGTGTTTCCTGGCGCGGCAGCCGCCGCCATCCACGCTTTAGAGTCCAGTCCATGTTCATCTTGATCATCGGTTGTGGCCGGGTCGGGTCGGCCCTCGCCAAGCGCGCCCTGGATGCGCGCCACGAGGTCTCGGTGATGGACAGCGATCCGCTTTCGCATGAGCGGCTCGACAAGGACCAGTCGACCACCTGGGAGGATGCGGGAGGGCGGTTCACGGTCGGCACGGCGCTCGAGATCGACGGGCTGATCGAGGCCGGGATCGAGGAGGCCGACGTGTTCATCGCGGCGACGAGCGGAGACAACACGAACCTGGTCATCGCTCAGATCGCACAGCGAAGGTTCAAGGTCCCGCGCGTCGTCGTGCGGGTTGCCGATCCGGGCCGGGCCGCTTGGTATTCCGAGCAGGGCCTGCTCACCATCTGCCCGACACAGCAAGCGATCGATATGGCGGCGAACCTGGCGCTGGCGCCGTGAGGGGGTCGGCAAGCAGATGTACGTGATCATCGCCGGGGCTGGAAAGGTGGGGTGGAACCTCGCCAGGGAATTGATTGCCAAGGACCGCGAGGTGACGCTGATCGAGTCTGATCACAGCCGCTACCGGGTCGTCGAGGAGGAGCTCGAGCACGCTGTGCAGTACGGCGACGCGACCGAGTTGTGGGTGCTCGAACGAGCCGGAATCGCGCGCGCCGACCTCGTGATCGCGGTCACCGGCGATGACGAGGACAACATCCTGATCTGCCAGGTCTCCAAGGAGCGCTATGGCGTCCAGCGGATCGTCGCCCGCGTCAACAATCCCCGCAACCTGCAGCACTTCAAGCTGCTCGGGATTCAGCCGGCGGTGTCGGCAACCGACCTGATCCTGCGCCTGATCGAGCACGAGGTGCCCGAGTACGGCCTCGTCCAGCTGCTTGCGCTCGAGGAGGAACACCTGGAGATCATCGAGCTCGAGGTGGGGGAGGGCTCACCGGCGGCGGGAAGCCGCGTCAAGGACGTGGTCCTCCCGGACGGGTCGCTGATCATCTCGGTTCTGCGCGGCGGTTCGGGCTTCGTCCCCAAGGCCGACTCGGTGATCGAGGCCGGCGATCAGGTGCTTTTGATCCTCGATCCGGGGCTCGAATCGGAGATCACACCGCAGTTCGCGCCCAACGGCTACGGACCCACCGGCGGTCACGCATAGCCGGCGCTGCTGGGCCTCTCGACCTATACTCGGGTCCCAGCAAAGCAGTGTCCTTTGTGGCATTGGGGAATGGTGTAATGGCAGCACGCGACGCTCTGGACGTCGAAGTCGGGGTTCGAGTCCCTGTTCCCCAGTCCACCAGCCGCCGTGTCGCTTCCGGCTCTCGGCACAGTCACCGGCTGCAAGCCGCATCCGGACGATCAATTATTCCTGCGCGGGCGCTTAGGGGTCGACGAACTCGGCCGCCTGCTCGGTGACGCCCGCGGTGACTGCCGCGAGCTGATTTGGCTTGCCGACGATTCCGAGCTGGAGCGAAGCCTCGAGCGCCAAGGTCTGCGCCGGCGCTCCGGTCCAGGCCTCGTCGTAGAGGCGCTTGGCGGCCCTGATCGCATCCGGGGACTTGGCCGCGATCTCGGCTGCAAGCTCGCACGCGGCGCGGAGCGGGTCGTCGCCGAGGTGCGTGACGAGACCGAGACGGTGCGCCTCGTCGCCGCTGATCACGCGACCCGTGTAGGTGAGCTCCTTGGCGACGTCGATGCCCACCAGCCTTGGCAGCGTGCGGGTGATCGACATGTCCGGGATCAGGCCCCACGTGATCTCCCTCACCGACAGTTGCGCCCCATGCGTCGCGATCCGGATGTCGGTCGCGAGCGCGATCTGCAGGCCGCCGCCGAAGCAGCTTCCGTGCACGGCCGCGATCACGGGCACGGGCAGCGCCAGCCAGTCGTAGGCGGCGCGCTGAAAGCGGTTCGGAGCCTCGCCGCGCAGGGGCTCCAACAGTCCGTCGAGTCCCTGCCCGACCGCCATCAGGCTGATCACGTCCAGTCCCGAGCAGAAGCTCGGCCCCTCCCCGTGCAGCACCACCGCCCTCACGCCGGTGGCCATGGCGAGCTGCGATGTTGCGTCGAGGATCGCCTCGAACATCGGGATGTCGAGCGCATTGTGCTTGTCGGGACGGTTCAGCGTGACGACCGCGATGTGGTCTGCCACCTCGATCTTGACCCGGTCCTCGCTCACGCCTCGCGGAGCCTACCGTCTTGGACCGGCCGCAGCCGCATCGCCTTCACGGGCGCGATCGCAAGCCCGCTGACGACGATCGGCATTTACACAGCGGCCTGCTCGGCCCAGTCACGATACAATCGCCAGTAGCGGCCGCCGGCGTCGAGCAACTCCTCGTGCGTTCCCTGCTCCACGATCCGCCCGGACTTCCCGCGCGCCTCGAGCACGACGATCCGCCCGGCATGCCGGATCGTCGACAGGCGATGCGCGATCACGATCGCCGTGCGGCCCGCCACCAGGCGCCGCAGGCCGTGCTCGATCAGGCTCTCGGTGTGGACGTCGACGTTCGAGGTGGCCTCGTCGAGGACCAGGATCCGCGGGTCGGCGACCAGCGCCCTGGCAAACGCGATCAGCTGCCGCTGGCCTGCCGAGAGCTGCACGCCGCGCTCGCCCACCTGTGTGTCGTACCCGTGCTCGAGCGCCTCGATAAACGCGTTGGCGCCGACGGCGCGAGCCGCGGCGGCGATCTCCTCGTCAGACGCTCCCGGATGGCCGAAGGAGATGTTCTCTCGCACAGTGCCGCTGAACAGAAAGCCCTCCTGGGGGACAATCCCCATCTGCGAGCGCAGCGAGTGCGCGGTTACGTGGCGCAGGTCGTGGCCGTCGACCAGCACGCGTCCCTCGGTGGGGTCGTAGAAGCGGGCGACGAGCTTGGCGAGCGTGGACTTGCCGGCGCCGGTTTCGCCGACCAGGGCGACCGTCTGGCCGGGCGCGATCAGCAGGTCGATGTCACGCAGGGCCCACGCGCCGTCGTCGTCTGAGCCATACCGGAACGAGACGCCGTCGAACCTCAGCTCGCCCCGGACCTGCGGCAACCGCACCGCGCCCAGTGCGTCTGAAAGCTCGGGTCGCTCGTCAAGCAGCTCGAAGATCTTGTCCAGCGCCGCCATCCCCGATTGGTAGGTGGTGTACAGCTGCGACAGCTGCTGGATCGGGTCGAAGAAGTTGTTGAGCGCGGCGATGAAAGCGAACACGACGCCGGTCGACGCATGGCCGCTGAGTACCTCATAGCCGCCGATCAGCAGGATCTCGACCGTCACCAGCGCCGAGAGCAGCTCCACGGCGGGGAAGTAGGCGCCGTTGAGGTACACGGTCTTCATGTTCGCGATCCGGTTATCCTCGTTGAGGTCGCCGAACTGCGCGATGTGACGAGGCTCCTGCCCGAACGCCCGCACGACGCGAATCCCCGACAGCGTCTCCTGGAGGTATCCGGTGATCGTGGCGATCTTCTCGCGCGTCGATCGGTACGCGTCGGCCGACGCGATCCGGAACGCGACCCCGCCGACCACCAGCAGCGGCAGCGCCAGCAGCGTCAGCAGTGCCAGGTGCGCGTCCATCACGATCAGGATCACCACGACCCCGATCAGCATCAGACCAGACTGGAAAAGGGTCGCCATGCCGTCCTCTACGAGCTGGTCGAGCGCCTCGACATCGTTGGTCAGCCGCGAGATCACGACCCCGGTCCGGTTACGCGAGTAGAAGCCGATCGACAGCGACTGCAGGTGGGCGAACAGCCGCACGCGCAGGTCCTGGAGCGCCCGCTGGCCGACCCACCCGACGAGGTAGGTCTGCGCATACGACGCGACCAGATACAGCACCGCCGAGAGCAGGAACGCGGCGACGATCACGTCGAGCGCGCCGACATCGTGGCGCTGGATCCCGTCGTCGATCGCGAGCTTCGCCAGCGGCGCCGGCGCGAGCGCCGCGCCGGTCGCGATGACCAGCGACAGCAACATCGCGAGCACGCGCCAGCGGTAGGGGCTCAGCAGCTCGATCAGTCCCCGCAGCTTGCGGGCGCGACCCCGGTTCTGGCGCAGGCGCCGGCGGATGCTCGCATCCCACTCACAGCCCCACGGCCTCCACCGGCTTGTGGGTCAGGAACACCTGGTCGGGCATGCCCTTCTCGACGATCTCGCGGTAGAGGTCCGAGCGCTCGAGGAGCTCGTCGTGCGTCCCGCGAGCCGCGATCCGCCCGTCCTGGAGCACGACGATCTCGTCTGCGAGCGAGATCGTCGACAGACGGTGGGCGATCACGAACGTCGTCCGGTCGCGCATGCACCTCGCCCAGCGCGCGCTTGATCTCGTTCTCGGTCGAGGCGTCAACGGAGGAGGTCGCGTCGTCGAGGATCAGGATCCGGGGATCGGCCAGGAACGCCCGCGCGATCGCGATCCGCTGACGCTGTCCCCCCGACAGCGTCAACCCCCGCTCGCCGACAAGCGTGTCGTAGCCGTCGGGCAACTGGCTGATGAAGTCATCGGCCTGGGCGGCGCGGGCCGCGTGGAGCACCTGCGCACGGGAGGCGCCGCGGGCGCGCGTAGGCGATGTTGTCGTGCACAGTGGCGGAGAACAGGAACGGGTCGTCGTTGACGACCGCGATCGCCCGGCGCAGGCTGACGAGATCGACGGAGCGCACATCGGCGCCGTCGATCATCACCGCGCCCTCGGTGACGTCGTATAGCCGCGGCAGCAGCGAGACGAGCGCGGTCTTGCCGGCGCCCATTGCGCCAACCACCGCGATTGTCGCACCGGCCTCGATCTCGAGCTCGACGTCGCGCAGCGCAGGCGCCGTCGCGCCCTCGAACGTGAGGCCGGCGCGCTCGAAGGTACACCTGACCGGGTCCGTCGGGCAGCGCCGGGGCGTCGGGCGGCGACAGTCATCCGGGGCGCGCGATCGAGGATTTGAAAGATCCGGGCGCCCGATGCCGTCGCCCGTTGCGCGGCCCCGAGCATGTAGCCGAGCGTGCGCATCGGCGAGATCAGCATCAGCAGGTACGCGTAGAAGGCCGTGAACTGCCCGACGGTGAGCGAGCCCTCGATCACCTCGCGGCCGCCGACCAGCAGGATCGCCGCGAGCCCCAGGTTGGGCAGGAAGCTGATCAGCGGTCCGTAGAACGCCTGGATCCTGGTGGCGTACAGCTGCTGGTCGAACACCCGCTGCACGGAGTGCTGGAAGCGCCCGAGCTGGCGCTGCTCCTGCGCGAACGCCTTCACCACGCGCACGCCGGAGATGTTCTCCTCCGCCTCGGCTGTCAGCTCTGCGATCCGCTGCTGCGCCTCGCGCATCGCCGGCTGCGAGCGGTGCCCGTAGCGCGCTGCGATCACGACCACGAACGGCACCGGCGCCAGCGACAGCGCCGCCAGCTCGGGGCGCAGCGCGAACATCGCGACCGCCGCCAGCAGGATCGTCAGCAGTGATTGCGCGATGAAGATCAACCCGTAGCCGAGAAAGAACCGCACCGCCTGGAGGTCGACCGTCGCGCGGGACATCAGCTGCCCGGTCTGCTGGCGATCGAAGAACGCGAGCTCCAGCCGCTGCAGCTGCCCGTAGAGCCTGTTTCGCAGATCGAGCTCCACGCCGAGTGATACCCGTCCGGCAACCAGCCGGCGCGCGACGCTCAACCCCAGCCGGGCGACACCGGCGGCGACGATCACGTCGCCAACGTCTTGAGCTCGTGGTTGTCGTGCGACGCGGATCGCATCGATCGCGCGCCCGGTCAGATACGGAATCAGCACGGTCGCGACCATCGCCCCGAACGCGAGCGCAAACGACCCCACGACAGCGCGTCGATACAGGCGCAGGAAGCCGAGCAGTCTCCGGAACGTGGGCAAACTTCAAAAAGTATAGTGAGTCGGGTGGGGATCCCCATCGGCTGGCACCGCGCTCTCGAGGACGTTGGCGGGGCCGGTTGCGGTTCGCGCGAGTGCCACCGATGGGGATCCCCACCCTCTGGCACGAGGCGACGGCCCGGTGTGGAGGTAGCTGCCCGCTGTAGGCTCTCGGGACCGGACGAGGAGACCGACCGATGGCGGAATTCGCGGAAGCTACATTCGAGCTGTGCCCACCGGATGGAGCAGCAGGTGACGCACGGTTGAGCAAGCCGGGCGCCAACAGCCCCGGCCGCCCGGCGGCCGGCCTGTGCAACGCCTGTCGCCACCAGCAGCTCGTGCGAAATAGGCGCGGCTCGGTGTTCTCGCTCTGCCGGCGCTCGCGCACCGAGCCGGGCCGCTTCCCCCGCTACCCGCGGCTGCCCGTCACGAGCTGTGACGGCTATCAGTCGGCTACTGAGGTGGAAGCTGATTGAGGACGATCAGGTTGCTGCCGTCCTGGGCCTGCACGAGCCGCTCGGAGAACAGTCCGCGGGCGGTGACCTGATCCACGAGCCCGGCCTCCGGAGCGGACGCCATCTCGGCGACGGACGGCGGAAACTGCTCCGGAAGGGTGAAGGAGAGCGGCTGGTCGAGCAGCGGTGCAGCGCCTGGCGCTCGAGCAGGACCGCGATGTCGATCGGCGCGGTCGTCGTCCCCGGGCTCGGAGGCTTGGCGCAGATGCCCGTGCAGGTGTCTGCGTCGTGTGCCCGGGCGGCAGCACGACGACGACGTTGTCGGTCCCGCTGATGTACTTGAACGTGTACAGCGCCAGCTCGAGCGCCTCCCGGCGCAGGAGCAGCAGACGATCCGTCGACGCTGTGCCAACCCTGATCGCGCAGTTGGAGCCGCCGAGCCCGCACAGGTTGTACGCGATCGTGTCGCCGCTCAGCAGCGAC
>CAWEQQ010000010.1:0-28240 GCA_963811155.1 uncultured Solirubrobacterales bacterium | reverse complement strand
AGTTAGCGCGATGCGCCACGACGCCGTGACCGCCGGGCCAGAGAAGAAGCCCATGTGGCGCCGTCAGGCGGCGCCGAGCCCTGCCCTCGTCGCGCTGCGGGATTGTGGCCGCTGGCGGGTCCGCCCCCGCTGCACGCGGAGAGCAGGCCAGTTCGCCGCAACATAGGTCATCAACGCACTCGCGCGGCGTAAAGCGGCGCCAACGCCTCCCTGCGCGAAAGGCGGAAGCCGCCGCACGCTGGGCGTTCGCGTGGAAGGGCGTGAGGGACGATGTCGAAGCGCATTCGACCTCCGTGGGCATCGGCTAGCCCACAATCGGCTCTAGGCGGCAGCCGACCAGTGCTGGTGGATGTACTGATTCGTCTCGAGCACGTTGAGTTTCCGGCTGGAAGGTCCAGCCCTGACCCAAAACTCGACCTCGTTGCCATCTTGAACAAACACGGGAGTGCCACTCGGCGGACAGGAGACCACGGCGAGCTGCTTGTTGTCCTTTTCGGAGATCGTGAATTCGACGAGAGCGGCGCGATCCATTGCCATGTAGTTCCCGACAATCTGAGTGAAGGCCAGTCCAAAGCCGTCGAGATCGGGTTTGTCGTGGAGTGTGTCGATAGGTCGGGCTCGATGCCCAAAATCTCTCCGTCGTCTTTGAGCCCTATGAGCAGCGTGCCTCCTTCGCCGTTGAAGAATGCAGCCAACGTCTTGGCGACTGCTTTCTGAGGAATCTTCGTGACCTTTCCCTCCTTGTAGTCCCACCGCAAAGAAGACTTGTATTCCACCTTGTCGTTCTCGCCTTGGTCGATGAGGTCCTCGATCGCGACCCCCGCCGCATGCGGCGTTCTAGCAAGCCATCCATGAAGCCGTTGATACCTTGTGCGATGAGAGTTCGCCGCGCAGCGAGGAAGCAGGGGTATCCGACAGGAAGCTTCTTGATCTGGTATTTCGACCTCTTCTTCAACCTCCTGGGTGTGGGACGTGACGGGGCGCTGTTCGTCGTATTACGTCCGCACGCTGACCGAGCCGACGATGGATCGGTTCTTCCAGGAAGGCTTCGGCGCTTTTTCTTCAGACGCGAATGGCCGCCGAGGTCAAGTCCATCAACTCTGACAACGAGGAGCATCAACTGCGGCGTGGGCTCGGCCAGTTGCTGCGCTACGTGCACTGCTTGACGCACCTTCATTCCGGCTCCGTTGTCCGCGGCGTTTTGGTGCCAGAGCGCTCACCCGCGGATGACGCATGGTTCGAGGTGTGTCGGACCGCCGCCGTCGAGCTCCTGCCGGCGCCTTTCTTGCCCGCCCGGCTCATCGGGCTCATGCGTACGGTGACTGCGCGACCCGGCATCGCGCATCTCCGGTCAGTGGCGGCCGGCTCGGGATAGTCGCTGAGGAGGATCTCGCGCTGCTCAGGAACTCGGTCGGAGCCAAGCTCGTCTTGAGGCAAGCCGTCGATCCGGAACAGGGAGGTGCAGCCGAGACGCGCCCATCGTCGCCCAAGTGATCGTCAGCCTCTTCGTGGAGCGGGCGATCGCCTTCGTGTGGCGAAGCGCTCGCCGGTTACCTGCGTTCCCGGGCGAGGCGATAGTGATCTCGGTGCCCGTGCCTGCCAGCCGAGTGGCCCCAGCAAGCGATCTCATCGGACCTGCATCGAGCGAACAGCAGGGCGCGCCGCGCGCCGGCGGCTCCTCCCTGATGGTCGCCGAAAGCGCAGCTGACTCGCGGGCGCGCATACTGGCCGCCTACATATGCAGACCGCTGGGAACGACGGCCTGCACTGGCCCCAGCGCGACGGGAGACGTCCGGCGCCGGCGCCCCAGGCGCACGCAATCTGCGCGATTCTGGAAGCGCACGCAGGTGGATCTTGGGTCCGACGATGGTGTTAAGGATTCGTCCGGCCGAGAAGAAGACGGGCTGGCGACGCACAAGTCACCGGGCCGTTCGAGGCATCAGGGGTGTGCGGCGGTAGGATGGTCGCAGCTGATCTGTGTCGCAGGCTTGCGTATGAAGCTAGGTATCCACTTCGTGAACTTCACCCTTCCGGGTGGTCCAGAGGCTCTTGGCTCGACGTTGTCCGCGACCGCACAGACTGCCGAGGAGGGTGGTTGCTCAACCTTCTCGGTGATGGACCACTGGTTCCAGATGGAGCAGTTCGCCATTCGCGGGATCCGATGCTGGAGGGCTATACCTCGCTCGGCTTCCTCGCCGGCCGGACGGAGCACATCACGCTGGGGCTCCTCGTCACTGGTGTCACCTACCGTCATCCCGGGTTGTTGGCCAAGATCGTCACTACCCTCGATGTCCTCTCTGGCGGTCGCGCGCAGCTCGGCATCGGGGCGGCATGGTATGAGCGCGAGCATCGGGGCCTCGGAGTGCCGTTCCCGCCGCTCGGTGAGCGGTTCGAGCGTCTCGAGGAGACACTTCAGATCTGCCGTCAGATGTGGAGCGATGACGAGGGACCTTATGCGGGCCGCTACTACCAGCTCGCCGAGACCATTTGTTCTCCGCACCCCGTTCAGAGGCCGAGGCCGAAGATCCTCGTCGGTGGGAGCGGCGAGCGAAAGACGCTACGACTCGTCGCTCGGTACGCGGACGCTTGCAACCTGTTCGCGCGGGACCCGGCGGTCGTGGCGCACAAGCTCGAGGTACTCACCCGCCACTGCGATAGCGCAGGACGCGACCCGGCAACGATCGAGAAGACGATCTTGGTCGTGGGCAGCAACCCGCTCGAGGACGTCGAAGCGTTCATATCCAGCATGGAGGAATACGCCCGGCTTGGCGTCGAGCTCGCAGAGGTTGTGCCGATCGGACCCGACCCGGTCGCCTTCGTTAGCGAGCTAGGAGAACGTGTGGTCCCGAGGTTGGCTGACCTCAGCGCGGCCTAGCCCTGCTCCGGCGTTCATACTGCAACGACGCGGAGGGAATAGTCCGCGGCCGCCCTGCCCGCGCACGCTTACCGTGGATCTCGAAAGCGCGGGCGTTGGCGCCGTCCGAGCGAAGCGCGAGGCCGCTCCGGCCGCCGCACTCCCGACTGTCGCGATCGCATCGTCGCCATCGCAGTCGCGGGCCGCACGTAGCCGCCGCGACGGAAGCGATCGTCTGCATGAACGTGGCAATGGAAGGGACTTTTCTTCTCTGCAAGCCCCCAAGGATCGAAGCGATCGTCGGACGATTGCTCGCCGGACCGTGATTCTGAGACTGGGCGCTGCGGTTGACCTGACATCGATGCGGCCATTGGCTGCTTGTCGCGCTGTCGTGCGAGCGAGAGAGAGCCAGGGCATTCCCTGAGCCACGGGCGGGTCGTCGGCTGGTGCTACGCATCCCAACGAGCTGATCAGCTCCGGCTTCTACCCCACGTTGTCCGTGACGTCCATCGCCGCAAGTTCGAGGGAATCGACGACGTCGACCAGCGGCTTGGGCAGTTGGCCGGCGAGTCGCATTCGGTCAGATACACGCGCGTACCAGCTGACGTCGTCGAACGGGATCCCGTAGTGCTCGAGCAGGAACTTCTTCCAGCGAGTACCGGTCCACTTCTCCTGTGTTCTGGAGTACTTGGCGCGCGCTGTTTCGTGATCGGGGTACTCGTCGAACGCTGGCGCTGGCGCTGGCGTGTCGACGGTCGTGTCGTCGGTGCGCCGCAGCTCGCGGAACGTGTCACGAATCGCCTGCGGGTCGAGGAGAGAAGAAGATGTCCTCGACCGTCAGACTGAACGAGCGCGCGCAGGGCGGCGTCATCCAGCGTACTGGTAACCACAACGTCCGCTCCGCTGGCGGCCTCAGCAGGACTGGTGAACTGCTGCGCCCCCTCCCGGACCAGTGGTGCGCCCTTGGCGGCCGTGCGGTTCTGGACGCGCACCTGCAGCCAAGAGGGGAGCCGAGCAATGCGCCGAGCCCGATGACTGCGACCGCGGTGCTGTACTTTGGTCAAGAGCTGCGCTCCGGAGGGGTTCCCGATTACGGCACGGACTCTATCTGGGCGGCCGTTAACGAAGCTGTCACGAGGGGCAATCAGATCGGCCGGCGCAGGGGCGGCTGACGGCGACGACTGCTGCCTTGTCGCGTTCAAGCAGCAGCGCCGTCAAGCGCGAACCAGAGCGCTGCAATCGTTCCCAAGCGCGAGCCTCGGACGGCTCGAGTCGGCGTCGCGACTCTTCTGCTTTGCGTGGAAGCAGCGGTCACTCAACCGACCTCGGGAGAGCGGCTCAGGCGGGCCAGAGCGGATCCTCCGCAGCTGAAGGCCCGCCCGAGAATCGTGATGACTTTGTCGCAACGCACAGAGTCGAGACACGCGATTGGGCGTTAGCTGGCCCGCGGCTCGCGAGCAAGCGCCTCGCGGATCCGCGGAGAGATCCGTGACCCGCGTGCTGATGACCAAGACCAAGCCGCCTGAGCTAACGATCGCGCGGTCCCTGCGCGCGCTCGCAATCGCCCAGCAAGAGTCGTCGCAAGCACCGCGACCGGACAAGTGCTTTGCCACGAACGCACTCATCAGCGCGACCCGATCCTCGTGATCGCTTACGCATCTGCGAGTCGCGAGGTCGCCGCGGCAAACGCTATCGCCGTTGTCACCGCCGGGACCGGATGCTTGGCGGAGTTCGGAGAGCACTCCGACAGAAGCGACGACCTCGAGCCCGAAGCCGACGTCGTTGAATTTGGCGCATTGCAGCAGTCTCGGCCGCAAGGCACCGGCAGTCGCTCGTCGACATGGGCGTGTCCGCAGGGCCGCCTTCACCGGTGCTCTCTGCGGGTGGCTGCTTATATTATGTGAGCCGGGGACGAAGAGCGGCGCTGTCCAGGCTTCCCGTCACTCGACCGGACCGTTGCCGTGGCGTTGACGTCGTTCTACCGCGATCAGGTCAGCGACGGCGCGCCGCGATGGTCCGGCTGTGACGGCGCGCGCACCGTCCGCTTGAGACCCGGCACGAGCGGCGCGCGCTCCTGGAGCACCGGTACCCCTCCTTTCGGCGAGAGCGTGATCGCGTGCAGCTGCGCTTTCGCGAGTTCGGGCTGGGTCGCCCGGAGATCGGTCCGCTCGAGCACGCGCGCGAGCACAACGCGCATCTCGGTCAGCGCAAAGCTCGCCCCGAGGCAGCGGCGCGTGCCGCCGCCGAACGGCAACCACGTGTACGTGTCCGGCGGATCGGACTCGAGGAATCGCTCCGGCCGAAAGCGGCTCGGATCGGGATACCGGTCGGCACGGCGGTGGATCAACCGAATCGACGGGTTGATCTCCATGCCCACCGGGACCTCATAGCGGCCGAGCCGGAACGGCCGGTCGCGCACGACGCGACCGACGGCGGGGATCACCGGCCGGATCCGGAGCGCCTCCTTGATGATCGCGTCCGCATAGCGCTCGTCCGACGTGCGTGCCTGAGCGAGCACACGCTGGTCGTGGAGCAGGAGGTCGAACGTCCAGGCGAGTCCCGTGGCGGTCGTCTCGTGCCCGGCGATCAGTAGCGTCAGCAGCTCGTCGCGGACCTCCTCGTCGCTCAACGGCGCGCCACTATCGTCGCGCGCGAGGAGCAACGCCGAGAACACGTCGTCGCGCTCATCGAGATCCGCCTCCTGCCGCCGGCGGGCGATCTCCGCGTAGAGGATCTCGTCGACGGCCCGCCGGCGCCGCTCGAAGTCCGCGGAGGCGGTTGTCGGGTTGCGGCGGCGCAGAAGCGCGATGGCGATCGTCCTCGTGTTCGGGTTGGCGATCGGCTCGACCATTGCGCGCAGCCGTGCGCGCAACTCGGCTTCGGCCGGCCCGTCCTCGTAGCCGAAGACGACGCGGAGGATCACCCGGAGCATCAGCGACTGCATGCTCGGCAACAGCGCGAACGGCTCTCCGACCGGCCACGTGTCGATCTCCGCGTCCGTAGCCGCCCGCATCGCCTCAATATGGGCGAGCATCCGCTGCCCGTGAAACGCGGGCAGCATGAGCTTGCGGTGGCGCAGGTGCTCGCTGCCGTCGAGCAGCAGGACCGATCGCCGCCCGAGGATCGGGCCGAGCAGCGCGTTCGCCTCGCCGGCGTGCAGCTGCTCGTTCGAGCCCTGGAACACCTCCTTGACGAGCTCGGGGTCGAACACCATCACGAAGCCATTGTCGAACAGGGTCCGGAGCGTCACGACGTTGCCGTACCTGCGCCGGCAGGCATCCAGGAACCGCGCGCCGCCGACCATGAACCCGGCCGTCTGCAGCGCGCGCGGGAGCGGCGGGCCGGGGGGAAGCGATGGCTGGCCGGTAGGCATCCAAATTCAGAGTACGCAACCGCTCCGAACAGCTCGCCGAGTCTCCCGCGCCCACGTCCGATGTGACGCCGCCCCGGTGCCGTCGAACCCTACGCGCTTGTGGCTGCCGTCACCGAACGGCTTGTCCTCCGAATCGCCGCAGCGGCACATGGCATAACGCTCGCCCGGGTCGGGGAGCTCGGACGCAGGGATCGCGCCGATCAGTTGCGAGACTGCCTCGGCGGACGGCTGCCGAGAGCAGTCGTCACCAATCGGCGAGCGACACGCCTCGATCGCCGCTACTGCAGCCACCAGATGCGCGGTCAGCAGACGGCTGGTCCACGCCAAGAGCAGCCACCGACGCCGGCCCAACGGGGCGATCGCTTTCCCGGTCCGCACGGCCGATGCCGCACGATCGCTCGGCACGAACTCGTTCGCGCCGCCGGAGCTACACCGGCGATCGCTTTGACGCTCCGGGCGGTTCGTGGACCGCGATCGCAAAGGCGACGAAGCGGTCGCCGGGGTCGTGCCGGATCGGCGGCGTGGCTGACGATCGGGTTCGCCCATGAGGACCAGTCCGCCCGCCGGCGCCCGGACGCTCCGAGTGTGCCCACGCTGGCGGTCTCGGACTTCTGCTTCTGGAGGCCGTGCGGACGCTCCCTTTCAACGGCGAGCATGAGCTGGGCTCAGCCGCCACTGGACTCTTGCTTTGCCGTCCTGAACTTCTGCTCCCGAAGCTCGGCCTGACGCTCGGTTCGAACGGGCAGCAGGAGCCCGGGGCGATCGAAGCCGACGCATGCTCTGGCGCCGGCGGGATTCCGGACCGCAGCCGCCAGCAGGGGAGCGGGCTGCGTGGCTGCTATCGGCGGCTGGGAGGCGGGCGGCGAAGCATCGTCTACGGACCGGTCTCGGGCGTTTAGCGCGTCGTGTTGGACGTGGCGACCCCTATCTCCACGGCTTGCCGGCGCGCAAGCAGGTCCGTGCGCGTGACGCCCGCTGCGCAAAGCGATCGTCGACCATCGTCGGCGTCGCGTGATTCCCTCCCGCGCGAAGCGATCACGCGCCTGGTTGACTTGGCGTGATCGCTCCCCGTCGAAAGGGATCGTCCCGCGGTCGCGACCGTCGGCGGTGAAGTCACGCGAATCTTGCTCGTCGCCGCTTGCAGGTGCAGGCGGAATCGATCTCCAGCTAACGCCAAGCGTTCTCTCGCAACCGAGCCCAAAGTACAAGTCCGCGACGCCCCGCCCTAGGTCTGGGTGCTAGCTCGCGTGCGGTGTGTCAGCTAACTCCGAGCAGATCCGCCGTGGCTGCATAAGCGGCGAAGGGGCCACGCGCGGCGGCCGGACACCACCGCTGCTCGCGAAATCGACTCTCTCGAGCAAGCGTGGAGAGCGGGCAAGCGACGGCTTGGACGCGAGCAGCCACCTCGGGCTCGTGGGCGGCTGCTTATCTCGACCCGACCGCTAGCGCCAGAAATCCTGCAAGCAGATGGACAAACGCGTGCGCGGATTCCGCGCAAACCGGGTCCGCGACCGGCACGGACCTGATGCTCGTCGCGGGGCGAAAGCAGGGCGCGCAGCCCCATCCGGCTGAGAGCAGAAGCGAAACCCACCCGGCTCGGCGCCGGCGAGACTTCTGCGTGTTTGTGGATGCGGCAGCGAACCGCTGATCACGCTTGAGTGGCTGGTGGTCTAGCTACGCGAAACGGCGATCGGCGTCGTCGCGCTAACCTCTGCGCCCCGACGCAGGCCGCGCTTGGCGGCGCCGCGCCATGATCGATGACCGGACTATTTTCCGCACCCGAGATCAGGTAATCAGGTCGTCTCGACAACATCCTCGTCAGGCCCGGCGATCCTGGTAAAGCGCGTCAAGTTCCTGCGCTCCGAGGAGGCGCGCGGCGACTACGACCAGGTGGTCGTGACCGTCAACGACCGCGATCCTCACTGGACGTAGCCGGCGGTCAGCGGTCATTCCACCCGGCGCCGGTCGCTGCGTACTCCTCGACCCGTGCCCGCATCAGCGCCTTCAGGAGCTCGGTTGGCAGCTCGCGCTCGTAGGGGAGCTTGATGCAGCCCTCACCGGCCTCAAAGCCAGCGGCCTGAACCGCGGCCTCTGGGTGGCGAAGAACGGTGGCGGGAACCGTAGCGAACAGTGGTTCTTGAAGTTCTGAAGCATCCACAGGGTCGTCTTCTTGCCGCGAACGTACACCGGCAGGTTCCACCTCAGTTCCTCCCGCGCCTCCGGGTCGGCCTCAAGGCTCAGCTCTCTGAGTGCCTCGAGGTGCGGCCACTCGACATCGCTCAGTTGCGCGAAGAAGGCATCGACGCTTGACCGCTTGGGCATCGGCATGATGTCAGCCAACGCCCGGCAGATCGCGCTGCGGGCGTTCTTCGTCCTCGGCGCGATCCTCTCGCCGGTCTGCCTGGCGCGTCGAGCACGCGGCCGCCGGGCATTGCTCAGCGGCCCGAGGACCTAGTAGGCGGCGGTCACCGACCGAAGCTCCTCCAGCGACTCGTGCATCAGCCGCCGGAACGCGGTCGGGTCGTTCTGCTGTACCCAGTGAGCGAATGCCACGTGAAAGACGGTCACGCCCGCCTGGGCGGCGAGGATCGCCGCGTTCACTGAGACGCCCCGCTTCACCAGCGCGCCCTTGATCGCGGCGGCGAGGCTCTGCAGCTTGATCAGTTCACGCTCCTGTAGCTCCGGGTTGGCCTCGATGATCTGAGCGCGGATCCGGGCGAAAGGGTGGCGCTCGGTGAACATCGCCGCGACCGGATCGAGTCCGGCTGTCACGACCGCGAGCGGACTCGCCTCCGCCGGTGCGGTGGCAAGCCCCTCCAGCCAGAGGCGTTGGAGCTCCTGGCTGCCGCTGAACAGCACCTCTCGCTTGTCCGAGAAGTAGCGGAAGAAGGTGCGCTTGGTTAGCCCGGCGCGCTCGGCGATCTCAGCGACGGTCGTCGCCTCATATCCCTGCTCGTCGAACAGTTCGATCGCGGCGCTCATCAGGCGGCCCTGTGCGTCCGGTTTCCAGCGTGACATCGACTCTGAGCGTAGCGATGACACCAAGTGCCATGAGGGTGCTATGGTAATGACACCAGGTGACATATCACACCGACTGGAGCTTCCAATGCGCGTATTCGTAACCGGCGCCTCAGGCCATATCGCCGCCGCCGTCATCCCCGAACTTCTCAACAACGGCCACCAGGTCGTCGGCCTCGCCCGCTCCGACGCTTCGGCCGAGGCCGTTGCCGCGATGGGCGCCGAGGTCCGCCGGGGCAATCTCGACGACCTCGACGGTATGGCGGCCGCTGCCGCTGAGGCCGACGGCGTCATCCATCTCGCCTTCAAGCACGAGGCGATGCGTACCGGCGACTTCATCGGCGCGGTCGACTCCGACATGGCCGCCCACAACGCGATCGGCGAGGCCCTGCTCGGCACCAACAAGCCCTTCGTGTCGACCGGCGGCACCCTGATGCTAGCCATGGCTGGGATCACCGGCCGCCCTGGCACCGAGGACGACCAGTCCGAGGGTGGTCCCCGGACCGACGCGGCGAACTACACGGTCGCTCTCGGCCACCAGGGCGTGCGCTCCTCCGTCGTCCGGCTCGCGCCGATGGTGCACAGCGATCTCGACCACCACGGCTTCACGCACGCGCTGATCGGCTTTGCCCAGGAGAGCGGGGGCGCGGCCTACACCGGCGACGGCTCCAACGTCTGGCCGGCGGCCAACACCTACGACATCGGCGTGCTTTACCGCCTGGCGCTGGAGAAGGCCCCTGCCGGCTCGACGCTGCACGGCGTGGGTGACACGGGTATCCCGCGCAAAGTGATCGCCGAGACGATCGCCGGCAAACTCGGGATCGAGACCAAGAGCATTACCGCTGAGGAGGCGCCGCAGTACCTCGGCTTCCTCGCCGCCTTCGCCGGCCTGGACAACCCGACCTCAAACGACAGGACCCGCGAGCTGCTGGGGTGGGAGCCGACCCATCCGGGCTGGGTCGAGGACGTGGAGACGGGCCACTACTTCGCCTGATATCGCAGCAGACGCTGTTCGGTGCTGCTGGTCCCAACAGACCAGCAGCACCGCCACCCGCCTATGACATGACCCGGGGGCTATGACATGACCCGGGGGCCGAATGTGCCGGCCACGTCGGCCGTCCCATCCACCCTAGCTGGCTGTCCGGCACCCCTTTGTCGCCCGCGCGGCACTCTCGGCGAAGCTTCTACTCTTCGCAGGATCCGGCGTCGGGCGCAGGTGAAATGGCACGGCTAGCGCAGCTCACGTGGCACAGGCCGTGAGCCCGAGCGCCGGCCCGAACGCGTCCCGCAAGCCGATCCGCTTGCGGAACGCGAGTCAGGTCACTCTGGTTGGTCGGGGGTCGGCGGCGTCTGCGGCCAGTCGGTCTCCTCGGCGCTCGCCGCGTCGTCGTGCAGGGCGGCGATCGCGGCCTCGACCTGGTAGCGGCCGGGGCGCCGTTGCTCCGTCTGCATGGCGAGCGCCGACTGCAGGACGCGCACGCCCTCGGCGATCTCGCGGCGTCTCACAGGCCGCGGTCCTGCCGGTCGAGCGTGACGATCCGGCCCTCGGGGTCGAGCCGCGCCGGGAGGCGGGCGTGGTTGAAGAGCATCAGCGCGAGCAGCCCGCGCGCCTCGGGCTCCTCGGTGGCGAGGGTGAGCTGGCGGGCGAGCCGGATCGCCTCGCCGGCCAGGTCGACCCGGCCCGCGTGGCCGGCCGTGTAGACGAGGTAGAGCACGCGCAGCACGACGGCGAGGTCGCCGGGCTGGTCCAGCCGGCACCCGCGCAGGGCGCGCTTGGCGCGGCTGATCCGCTGCGCCATCGTCGCCTCCGGGACGTAGAAGGCGTCCGTGATCTCCCGGGTGGTGAGGCCGCCGACGGCGCGCAGGGTCAGCGCCACCTGGGAGGCGGGCGCGAGGTCGGGGTGACAGCAGCAGAAGAGCAGGAAGAGGGTGTCGTCGCCCTCCTCCGTGGCGGCCGGCCGCGGCTCCGCGTATGTCGTCTCCTCGCCGCGGCGTCGGGCGACCTCGCTGCGACGGGCGTCGACGAGCGCCGCGTCGCAACCGTCGCGAGCCACGCGCGCGGGTCGCGCGGCGGGTGCTCGGGCCACACCCGCAGCGCCTCCAGCAACGCCTCCTACAGCGCGTCCTCGGCGGCATCGAAGTCCTCGCCCCGGCGGACCAGGCCCGCGAGCACCCGCGGGACGAGGGCGCGCAGCGCGCCCTCGTCCAGCCGTCGCGTCGGCTCGTCGATCACGCCGGGTCAGTCGTCCGAGGGCGCCTCGGACATGACCTCCCGGACGTCGATCCACTCGTACAGGGGCTCCCCGCCCGGGCCGGGCTCGGAGGAGACGTACGCCGCGAGCTCAACGCGCGCTCGTGCGACTCGACGTCGATCATGTACCAGCCCGCGACCACGTCGCTGGTCTCGGGCAGCGGGCCGTCGGTGGTGACTGGCGCGGCGTCCGGGCCGCCGTAGCGCACCCAGGTGCGCGCCTGCACGTCGACGTACTCGCTGCTCTCCGGCAGCAGCTCGCTGACGTGCCTCTGGAAGGCCATGTGCGCCTCCACGTCCCCAGGGGGCCCACTGGTCCATCGGGGGCACGGGACGGTGCGGCTCCGGGCCGCCGCGGTAGTGGTTGAGAAGCAGGTACTTCGGCATCGTGGTCTCCTGGTGTCGTGGGCTGCGCCCGTCGAGGCCCTTCACCTCGTCGAGACGCTGCTGTCTCGCCACACGCAGATATCCGATCTCGTACTCCCGCCCCAGCGCGTCGAGCTAGTTGCGTATCGCGGTAATGCGCTCACGCAGGGGCGGATCCCCGACCACGAAGCCGATCGCGCGAATTCGTCGAAGCTCCGGTCGGGCGCCGGTCGCGTGCGGCGTTAGGTCGCCATCTGGGGCACTTCGGTCGCCATCTTATGCATATTTGCAGGGCTGTTGTGGTGGAGGCAAACATCTTGGCGGGGCGCGATCTTGACGGCGGTGTCGCCGATCACCAGGTCGCGCAGGCCGGGCCCGGCTCGCTCATCTCGAGGCAGCCGCCGCCGACGTGCTGCGGGATCTGGACGCGGCACGGTGCACGCCGGCCTGCGATTCGGGCGCCGACCGGCGGCGTTGCACCCTTTGAACATGGATCTGATCGGAGATCCCGAGCTTGCGCGCCGTCGCTTGGATCGCACGGCCGACGGACGGTTTGTCGACGAGGTACACGACCGCGTCGATCCGGGGATCGGCAGCGTAGCCGGACAGGATCCGCTCGCGGCGGACGCGCGACTTGCCCGACAGCTCGAGCTCGAACGCAACGCGCTTGCCGTCGCCCAGGACCAGCAGCACGTCGGGGTAGTGCAGGCGCTGACCGCCGCCGGGACCGACGCCGCCGAGCCGCACCGCGAACGGTGCGAGACGACCGTCCTCGCTGCGGTCGTGGGAGCGCATCCGGCGTTCGGAGACAACCTCTCGCGCCGGGCCCCACAGCCCCCCGCGCGCCGCCAGCCAGATCCACGCGACGCCGACGTCGTGCTCGTAGCCTCGGTAATCGAGCCGCGTCGCCGGCAGCGTGCTGCCGAGCGCAGCCAGGCCCCTCGCCTTGATCGTGTAGCAGTCGTCATGCCCGTCGGGCGATCGCTCGCGCGCCACGAAGCCGGCGTTGGCGAGCGCGCGCAGCCGCCCAGCCGCGGCGCCGTCGCCGACGCCCAGCAGCGCGCGAACATGCGCGCGGACGACGACGCGGTGCTCGGCGACGAATGCGAGCACGCTGCGGTCGCGGTCGGTCAGCCGGACGCGGCCGTGACGCGGCGCAGCGGCATCGGCGGGCTGGTGCTCCACACCCCAAATGAGCCGCGAGCCGACCTCGTTTCGCCCCCATTCACGAGGCGACTGCGATCCCCGCCGGAGTTCCTGATGCTGAGCGGTGCGTGCCGATCGGGCCGCCCCCACGCGAGTTGTTCGAGCGCCTTAGCCCCAGCGCGGAAAGCAGCGCTGCAGCTGCCGCGCGTGTCGGTGCCGCGCGCTACGGAGGCACACGGCAGCGTGTTGTAACGCGAGTCGTGTTCGTGTTTAGGGCTCCCGCGGAAATTAATGCCGGAATCCGGCGAGTAGCTGGGCGTGGCTGGCGCCGCCGGCTCGCCCCGATATTGCTGGTGGCAAGCGATCTGGCGGAGCTGCTCAGGGCCAACCTGCCGCAGCTCGTGCGCGCGCTCGACGACGGAAGCGCGCACCGCTTGGCGACTATGCGCACATATGTTCGCGCTCGAGTACCTGTCGCACAGGAGCGTTATGCCGAATGTTGAGGCCTGACAGCAACCACCTGCCCGGTCTGCTTGACAGTCAGTCCGAGCCACGTCGTGGTCTGCGGACCTCCGGTAGGCACCGACAACCACGGGTAGGCCGTGCGCGTCCGGAGTATGACGATCCCATAGTTACCAGGCGTTAGTGTCCCGAGTAGGAAGCTGACGTGGCTGAGCCCCACGTGATGCTCGCCGAGCGCTATGGTGCGAACCCACCGGATCCGGCTGGGGCTCTTGGGATTCGCGTAGACCTGCGCAAAAAAAAGGTGTGTTCGGTGAAACGTGGCGCTGACCGTCACGCGGCCGTTGGAGATGCTCGCCTTTGAGATGTGAGCGCCCATTGCGTCAACGCGGGGGTAATCTGCGATCGCTGCGGACGGTGTCGCGGCAACCACGCAGAGCACCATCAAGCAAGCTAGACACGAACGCCTTGGTCGTGAATGAGGTCCCGCCACGCTGTCCCCCAGTGGTAACCGTGTGTGAGTCTGCCCATTTTACTGCCCCTACCCGAGGTGCGCACGCCCGGGCTGGCGCTGGATGATTGGCGACGGGATCCCTTCTGCGCAATCTCAATGGCGTGGGCGTGCCTGAGATGGTGCGGCGCGAACCGGATCATCTCATCGACTGTCGGCGGATCGGCCGGGCCTCGCAGCCGGGGATTCCCGGCGGCCGGTGACGTCCACCAATGACGCCGAGCAGATGCTCGCCGTACCACCGGCACCAAACAGCCACGCCTGCTGGTCGCGGGTAACTTGCGATTTGGTGACGGGCATGCACGCCCGTCACCAAATCGCAAGTCTCTGCCCCCCGGACAGGGGAAAGCACACTGACTGACATCCCGGAAATGACGCAACCGCCTGGCTGCAGCGCCCCACGCGGCGCCGCTCCTGGACCCCCGATCGGCCGCGCTCACGAGGCGGCCAACCCGCAAGCACCCACAGCACCAAGCTTGACTGACAACCACCCCCACGACACTCGGCTGAGGAGGCGGCGGAACCCGCCAGGCCCCCACGCGCGAGAGCATCCGCGGTCAAACTATGAGCAGCCGCCACAAGCGGTCACGCTCGATCTTAGAGAGCGGGCTCTCACGACGAAACACGGTCCTGCGGTGACAACCCGCGAATATGAGTCTGACCGCGCGTCGCGCAACCCGTCAGGCCCGCCGCCCCCTCAGCCGAGCAACCCCACCGCACCGACGAAAACCCACCGGCCTGGGCTTGACAACGCTTGCTCCATATGAGTTTAGATTTAGATGGATGTTTCGGAGGCATCCCGCACTCTCCCGATCTGGCGGACCGACGAGACGCTGCTGAACTGGCTCGACTGCTCTGAGCGTTATGTGGCCAAACGCGACGCCGCTGGGCGGTCTACCGCCCTGACCACCGTCTCGACGCCTCATCCAGGCACATAACGGGGTCGGGCAGAGAAGACAGATAACGAGGAGACGGTGAGCGTGGATCACGTGTGCGGGATCGCTGTGCTCAACCAACCCGCAGAGCGTGGAGGTCGCCCGTCATCACGGGCTGACGATCGCGACGTGTTCGCCAGCGGATCCCGAGTGGAAGGGTGGTTCGGAGGCGAGTGAGTCGTGAGGTCGTCCGCTGCCGTCGGGCGTGTTGCGGGAAGGGTGATGGTCCGGAGCTGGTAGTCGGGGGAGAGCTTGGCCGGCGCACCGCGGCTCCGCCCGTGCCGGCTCGCAGGGCGAGTTGATGCACGCTCGCGTTGGGCGAGGTGGCGTTACGCGGTCTCGGCGGACGGTGCGATCGGCGCGTCGAGTTGCGACGACGCCGACGCTGACCGTAGGCCGGGAACGAGCGTGCCGGCGGCGACGCAGACGATGAGGAACAGCGTCGCCATCACGAACGTGTCGGTGAACCCGGTCACGGTCGGCAATCCATGGGCGGTGTGGTCGACGATGAAGGTCGCCGAGATCTGTCCGCCGAGCGCGCCGCCGAGCGTTCGCATGACGGTGTTCATCCCGCTTGCGACCCCGGTTTGGTTTGGCGGTACTGCTTGGACGATCAGGTTTCCGAGTGCCGCGAACGCGAGCCCGATCCCGATTCCGAGCAGGGTCGCGCTGATCAGCATGTCGTACGGGTGGCGGTGCGCGACGGCGAGCCAGCCGAAGGAGACCGCGGCGACGGCGGTGCCGACGACGAGCGCGTGTTTGGAGCCGTAGCGCCGCGCGACGCGGCCTGCGACGGTGCCGAGCAGCCCCATCACGAGTGCGCACGGCAGCAGGTAGAGGCTGGAGACGACGACCGACGCGCCGAACCCGAACCCGGTGCTCTTTGGCAGTTGCGCGAACTGGGGGAAGACGATGAACGACGCGTACATGCCGGCGCCGAGCAGGAACGCCGCGAGGTTGGTCGTCCATACCCCGCGGATCCGCATCATCGTCATGTCGACGAGCGGCTCGCGGCTGTGAACCTCGACCGCGATCCAGAGCGTGCAGATCGCGAACCCGGCACCGAGCAGCGCCAACGTGCGCGCGCTGCCCCAGCCCCACACGGTTGTCTGCGAGATCGCGATCAGCACGCAGCAGATGCCGAGGCTCATCAGCGAGGCCGCGAGCCAGTTGACCTTTCCGGGCGAGCGGACCGGCGACTCGGGGATGAACCGCCAGGTGCACAGGGCCGCGAGCATGGTCGTCGCGAGCGGGATCCAGAACAGCCAGTGCCAGCTTAGGTGCTCGACGATCACCGCGCCGATGACCAGTCCAATGCCGGCCCCGACGCCGAGGATCGACGACATCAGGCCGATGCTCCCAGCCACCCGGTCGGCGGGAAACTCGTCCCGGGCGATCGAGAACGACAGCGGGAAGATGCCGCCGGCGACGCCTTGGATCACGCGCGCGAAGATCAGCATCGCGAGCGAGGTGGACAGCGCCGCGAGCAGCGTCCCGGCGGCGAGGATGACCAGCGTCCACAGCAGCAGGCGCTCCTTGCCGTAGATGTCGCCGAGCCGCCCGATGATCGCGGTGCCGACCGAGGCGGACAGCAGGAAGCCGGTCAGCAGCCAGGCGACACCTGTCTCGGTCGTGTGCAGACTCTGCTGGATGGTCGGTAGCGCCGGGATCACCGCCGAGCTCAGGACTGCATAGGCGAGGCCCGCGAGCGACAGCACCGCGAGGATCAGGGTCGGGTGCGTACGTGGCTGTTCGTGCGTCCCCGACGGCATCGCGCTACTCTACCGGAATGAGCATTCCGGCCACTGAGGCCGAGCACACCGGTGGCTCAGGCGGGCCCGGCGACGCGTGGACAGTCACCGACCCCGAGCGCGATTGGGCGGGGCTCGACGCCGACGCCAAGCGCGAGCGCCTGCTGTGCGCCGCCGGCCAGGTGTTCGCCCGCGACGGCCTCGACGCGCCGATGCCTGCAGTCGCCGCGGCGGCCGGCGCCGGCGTCGCGAGCGTCTACCGCCAGTTCGCGTCCAAGCATGAACTGCTCGCAGCGCTCGTCACGCGAAGTCTGCAGCAGATCGCGGACGCGGCCGGCGCCGCCGCTGCACGCGAGGGAGACCGCTGGTCGGCGCTGACCGGGATGCTGTGGACGATCGTCGAGCGCCAATCGGGCGACGATTTCCTGGGCGCGGCCCGGATCGCGGTGATCGATCATCCGGACGTCGTCTGTGCTACCGACCGCGCGACGCGCGCGCTCGAGCGACTGCTGGCGGGAGCCCGCGCCGAGGGGCGGGTTCGGAGCGACGCGACGACGCTCGACCTCCGGCTGCTGTTCGCCGCCACCCGCGCCGCGAAGCAGGTCGAGCCACAGGCCTGGCAGCGGATGCTCGAGCTGCTGATCGACGCGCTCGACGCGCAACGCGGCGAGTGCGCAATCAGAGACCAGGGCCGCTGAGCACCGCTGCCGCTGGCCTCACAGCTCTGCACGGCTGCGAGCGTCCTGGCGACGGACAGCGCGTGCTCACTCTCGGGCGATCCGTTGTAGCCGACACCGATCTCGCTCAGCGCGCTCGATCGCTCCGAGTACCCGGGTGTCGGCGTTCGAGGTCGTGTCGTTGCCGGCGTACATGGTCGGCCGCGCCGCGGCCCCCGCCGCCGCCCCGGTGGGCGAGTCGATCAACGAGTTGGTCGATCTCGCGCGTGAGCGGATCGCCGCCCTCGGCGACGTTGAGCCGCACGCCGCCTACGGCGCCGCGACGGAGGAGCTGGCCTTGTACGGAGCTGCGGTCGACCTGCTGATCGTAGGTTCCCGCCGCTACGGGCCACTCGGGCGGCTCGTGCACGGAAGCGTCTCGGAGCAGCTCGCACGCACCGCGCGCTGCCCGCTACTCGTGCTGACCCGAGGTGCGCGTGAGCGGGATGCGTCTAACGAACCCAAGCCGGTCCCCGACGCGACCATGCCGACCTGAAAGTTGCGGGATCCAAACGGGCTCGCGCGGCGCGCTCTCCGTCCCTGAAAGAGTCGGCGTCGGGCCGCGGACCGATCCGGCACCTGGGAGCGCCGGTTCTCGCGGTTGGCGCGAACGGGTGTGTGTTGGGCGAGTGCCGGTAGCGGGGTGCGTATAGATGACGAAGTGCGCGACGAGCGTGGGCCCTATTGCGTGCTAGCCGGGTCGCCGCGCTGGTAGTACGTCGCATGCCCAGTTGGATCGTTTCCAGTCCGGAATGGGTGTTTCGTGGTGTGGGCGCGGGACGAATCGCGATCGTCCGACAAGCGCCATCTGGTGGATGTATCGCGGGCAGTTGGGGAACACCTGGGTCGCGCGGACGCGGACGATGAACTGCGCGCCGGGGTACTGGTGGATCAGCTCGTCTGATTCGTCGATGCTCGCGGTGCCGTTGAGTCGCAGTCGTGACGGGCGCATGGAGACGAAGTCGATGAACAGCATGCCGACGTGCGGGTTCACGAGCAGGTTGCCCATCGACAGGTACATCCCGTTGCCGTCGTAGTTCGGGAACGCGACCGTGCGTTCATCGAGCACCCGGACGAAGCCTGGATCGCCTCCTTTGTACGAGCATTGGGGCCGGCCGTCCGCGTCGGCGGTGGCGAGGAAGAACATGTCCATGCGCTCGATGAAGGCGCGATCGTCGGCGTCGATGGTGGGTCGTGAGAGGAACTTCTCGTCGAGTCGGTCGGCGAGTCTGCGCGTGTCGAAGCGGTCCTGCAGGCTGCGGGAGCCGTTGTGGTAGGGGGAGCTCATTCCGCGCGCTCTCCCAGGCCGGCCATCTCGTGCGCGAGGACGTCCTCGCGGCTGTAGTGCCCTACAGCGTCAAACCAGCGTTTCGCGTGGAGCCCGACGCGCAGGTCGCAGTCGGCGAGCACGATTCCCTCCTCGTCGTAGAGGGGTCCTCCGATCACCTCGCCCCACGACGGCTCGATGACCGCCGCGCCGCCGCGCCCGAACACGTCCTTGTCCGGGGGCAGTGGCACCGGGAAATCGTCTGGGAACGCTGCGGACGGGATGAATTGAGGCACCGAGACGACGAACGCGCCGGACTCGATCGCGATGTGACGCATCGACGCCAGCCACCCGTCGCTGTCGTCGGCGGTCGGCGCGACCCAGATCTGCGGTCCGCCGCGGTATACGGCGTAGCGCGCGAGGGGCATCCGGTTCTCCCAGCAGATCAGCCCGCCGACGCGCGCGTCAGCGGCGCTGACAACCACCAGATCGTCGCCGGCGCCGATTCCATGAAAGAGCCGCTCGTGCTGGGTGGGCATCAGCTTGCGGTGGCGCGCGAGCAACCCAGACGGTCCCAGGTAGACGAGCGTGTTGTAGAGCGTTCCCGGTCGCTCGGACTCCCGCTCGTTGACACCGAGAACGCAGAACAGCTCGCGCTCGCGGCAAACGCCTACCAGCCGGTCCACAAGTGGACCGGGGACATCGACCGAGTTGGCCCACAAGCGCTCCCACAGCCCATCCCAGCCTCCGAACCCTGCCGCCCCTCGCGCCCACGCGTTGGACGGGTACAAGGGGATAAAGCACTCGGGCAGCACCGCGAGCCGCGCCCCTCGATCCGCGGCTTCGTGCAGGAGCCGTTCGGCCTTCTCTACGCACCGCTCGGCGTCGAGAATCACCGGCGTCGCCTGGATCGCTGCAACTCGCACGGTTGGAAACGCGGTCATCGCCGGAAGCTCACGCGGCCAGCCCGCGCTTGCCCCGCCCGCGTCCAGTCGCGACGGCGGGTGATGGCGTCGATCGGGCCGCGGCCGCGAACCGCTTGCCGTCCTTCGCGGTCATGCCCACTCCATCGGCGTGTACCCGCTGGTTGTGGGCGCCGAGACGATCAGCGTCGAGCAGGGCTCCGAGCCGTCGTTGCGCACAGTACGGCGGTGCGCGGGGTCAACGCGCACGAACGTACCCGCCGGCACAGCGTGCTCCTCGCCGTCGATCACCAGCGTCGGCGAGCCAGACATCACAAAGAACAGCTCCTCTTGATCGCGTTCTGTCTCATCGTGCTCGGGGATCGACTCGCCCGGCGGGATATCAACCAGGTTGACGCCAAACGACTGGCAGTCGAGCGAGCGCCGCACGAGCATCCAGTTGCCGGTCCGCTCGAGCTCCCGACGGTGCGCGATTACGTAACCGTCCCCTCGCTGCATTGCTCCCTCCTCGCCCTGGCCCCGGCCGGACTTCAGCTCGCCTTGGCGTAGTTGCTGGCGCCGTACCAGTCGACGACGACTACGGGATCGTCGCCCACGACCCACGCGTCGTGGCCGCTGGGCAGCGAGGTGACATCGCCAGGCCCCGCGACCATCTCCGTGCCGTCATCCATCCGGATCCGGCCAGAGACGTGGTACTGGAAGTGCGGCGCCTCGCAGCTGCTCGTGCCGGCAATCGGCTTGACGTCGTTTGACCAACGCCACCCGGGCTGGAAGATCAGCCGGCCGACCTCGGCACCCCCGACCAAGACGATCTGCGCCTGCGCCTGCCCAATAGGAAACTCGCGCGTCTCATCGGGCTGCCCGAAGCTCTTATGTTCGGTCTCCTTCACCACCGGTCCCTTTCCTCGCACGACTGATCAACCACCAGTATTCTTATCTACTAGTAGGTAAGAAGTCAACACGCGACGACCAGATCGGAGCAAGGCATACATGCTCTCGGGCCACGGGCTCTTGAGCAGGATCGTCTGCCCGCGGGGCCCGCCGCTCTCGGCGTACCGGATCCTGGCTCCGGCAACCGTCCGGAGCTCGATCTGCATCGTCTCGTTCATCGGACGGTCCTACTCAGCCGTCCTGAGTCTGGGGTCGAGATCGACGTCGTGGAAGAACCTCGATCGATCGCCGGCCTCCCAGGCCGCGCGCTGCTCGGGGGTGTTGATGTCCCAGTCGGGCCGGATCTCGCGTGTAACCTCGCGGAGGTCGCGACGGAGGTCCTCGATCGATGGCCGGCCCCAGAACCAGTAGCCGTTGTAGAGACTGTGGATCACGAGCCCCGGCTTGAGCACGAGCGTGTGCGGGACCATCGGATCGTGATGCGGGTCGGTGTACTCCTGGATGTCGAGGTCCTTCTGCACCTTGCGGCCGGCATCGGAGAGGAAGGTCCAGTAGGCGCCGACCGAGGCCCGGAACTCGCGGCTTTCGACGATGTTGTCGGTCGAGATCGTGACGATCCGGGTGTAGGCGACCGCGATCTGCGGCTGCCAGGCGGCGAGCTCGAGATGCTGCTGGTGGTCCTTCGGGCAGTAGTGACCCCGCGAGAGCACGAGGATCATCGGATCGGACCCCTGCAGCTCGCTCAGACGGCGCCGAGTCTTGGCGTGGTCGGTCAGCTCGTAGTCGGGGAAGATCCCGCCGGGGACGATGTCAGCGCGCATGATGTGCTCCCGTGTCGTTTCGGTGGTGGTGGTCCTTAGGTACTGGCGTCACGATCGCGCCTCCCACGGCACGTCGCCCGATCCCGAAGAGCCGGCGGCGGGTGCGCTGTGCCGTTGCCATCCGGATCGCACCGGAGCGCGGCCTCGCGTCCTGGCCGAGACTCCCGAGGGCAGCACGGCGGTCTTCATCGGATCGTTCTCAAGCTCGCTGATGGCTACGGCGGGCAGGATCCCTCCCAGGGGTCAAGGTAGAGCTCAAGCTGCGCCGGCTGGTGGGCGCGCGCCGGTACGCTTGAGCCTTGGGTGCACATGGTCGAGCGTGCGGGCGACCTTGCTCGCGGCTGCGGGTCTGCTCCGGGTCGCTTCGGGCAGCGAGCGCTGGCTACAGGTCCCAGTGGTGTCCAACGTAGGAGGCCGCTCGTCGGGTGTAGATGCGGTCAGGAGCGATCGACTCGGCCGCGCCGTCTCCGCCGAGCGCGCGCATCGTCGCAATCACGGACTCGGCGAGCGCCGGCGGGTCATAGCCGCCCTCGAGCACGGCGCCGATCGGGGCGTCTGCGTGTTGTGCGAAATCGCGGACCTGGCGGGCCATGCGCGCGAAGTCGGAGCTCTCAAGCAGACAGCCGCCGAGCGGGTCGGCGCGGTGGGCGTCAAAGCCCGCCGAGATCAGCACGAGCTCAGGACCGAAAGCGGTTGCCGCGGGTAGCACCACGTGCTCCAGCAACGAGAGCCACCGCTCGCCGTCGGAGCCGGCGGGGATGGGTAGGTTGATGGTGTAGCCCAATCCCGCGCCCGACCCGGCGTCGCGCAGCGGGCCGCTGTTGGGGAACGTGTTGGCCTGGTGGATGCTCGCGTACAGCACGTCGTCGCGGCGGCGGAAGATCTCGGCGGTCCCGTTGCCGTGGTGGACGTCCCAGTCGAGGATGAACACGCGCCGCACGCCGAGCTGGTCGATCGCGAGCTGCGCCGCGGCGGCAATGTTGTTAAACAGGCAGAAGCCCATCGCGCGGGATCGTTCGGCGTGGTGTCCTGAGGGGCGCAGCGCCGCGAACGCGATCCGTGCCTCCCGGGCGATCAGCGCTCGCACCATCGCGCACGCCGCGCCGCCGGCATGCCGCGCGGCGCGGTAGCTGGCCGCGTCAACGTGGGTGTCTGTGTCGATCGACCCGCCGCCGCCGTCGACGAGCCGCTCGATCATGTCGATCAGTCGCGCGTCGTGGACGGCCTCCAGCTCGGCGCGCGTGGCCGCCGGCGCCACGCGCCGCTCCCAGCCCAGCCAGTCGACCGCCGCGAGCGCGGCGTCAATCGCCTCAATCCGCTCAGGCGTATCGGGGTGCTCGGCAATCTGCTCGCGCGGATCGTACCCGCGCGAGGCGGAATGCCCGAACAACAAACCGGTATTCGTGATCGCATGCGCAGACTCGACCGCGCGATCGCCGAACTCGTGGACCCCAACTCCACCGCGCTGCCGACGTCGGTAGGCAATCGAGGCATCTACGGCCACGGGGATCACGACCAGGCTCCGGCCCCGGCCACAACGCTCGCGCCCGTGCGGCCGTCCGAGCCGCCGTCGCGCACGCTGCCCTGCAAGAGGCAGCGGGCAATCCCCAGACCAAAGCGCCCGCTGCACCCACGCGGGCACGCGGACCAATCCGCCGACGGCGACGCTCCAGACAAGCAGCCCGGTGTGCCCGCTGCGCGCGAGAAGGAGGAGCCTTGGGAGTCACTCATCAGCGGCCATCCCACTTCCGGCGCCTGCGCCCACCTGCTAGTCCGCTCGTGGCAATGCCCACGAACAAGCCGTGCATCCAGAGGATCACCGCGACGGCGAGAAGCAACCATTGCAAGTGAGCGGCGAACCCCAGACCACCCGAGGACGGTGAGGATCAGCAACAGCACGATCAGAACAAACATCAGATGCCCTCCTGTTGATTTCAATCGCCCCAAGCAAAGCCCGGGGCCGCAGACCCACATAGCGGGGTCCACGCGGGCGGAGGTCAATCGCGTCGGCTAGTCGCAGCGACGGCAGGTCCGCTGCAGCAACGGCTGGTCGGTTTGGTCAGCGACCGCTCCACCCGAGCCTACTCGCTTGTGACGATAAGCGCAATCGCGGCCATCTCACGCGACATGAAGTGGGAGTTCCGCTCCTGGCAGGCACCGAGAGCAGCTCTTCCTGCTGAGGTGCGACTCGGTCTTGACCGGGATCAGCGGTGGTGTGCGGCGATGATGTCGTCGATCGCTATGACTACGGAGAAGTCGCTGGAGGTGTGGTTGCGCATGACGGCGACGGCGACGCCAGAGTCGATGTCGGCGTACGCGGCCCGTGCCGTTGGAACCGACCATCCCGAAGGTCGAGCCCGGACGCGGCTGTGCGCTGCCCAGGCGTGCGGGGCTGTTGCCGAGCGCCCAGGAAGTTGGGAAGTTGGGAAGTCCATCACCTGATCGATGCCGGAGAACGCCGGTGCAGCGATCGTTTGCAGGCCCTTGGGCGAGACGAGCCTGACACCCTCGATGTGTCCGAGGAGCGCGGCGTACATGCGCGCGGCGGCGCGTGCGGTCATCGTTCCCTGCGATGGAATGTCGGCCGCGAGGGTGTCGTGGCGGTTGACGAAGGCGGCGGTCGGTTGCACGCCGGCCGGGATGGCGCGGTCGAGCGGCGAGCCGGGCTTTGCCCGGGGTGGCGCAGCGCCGTCGGGGCCGGCTCGGGCAACTCGTGTCAGGAGGTGGCGGGGCACGCCGAAGTGCAGCTCGTCGGCGACGCCGAGCGGCGCCGCGATCTCCCCGCGCAACACGGACGCGAGCGTGCGTCCCGTCGCTGCTTCGCGCGGACAGGAGGGACGAGCCCGGCGGGCCTGCCGCGATCGGCATCGCCGGTGTGTCTAACTAAACCCCGTGTTGGCGATGAGCAGGGTCTAGCCGCCGCGGATCGGCGAGCGCTGCTTTGGTGATGCCGCACGTTCCGTGCCGTTTCCCGGGTCCGGGAAGCTCGGCAACCCGTGGTTGCGCATGCAGCTGGAGTACCTAAACGCTGTGGTCGTGAAGCTCGCCGGCGACCCGCTGTTCGGACTGGTGGGGGAGGAGGAGCCGCAGCCCGCGGCGAGCAGCGCGAGGCTCGACGCCACGGGTTGGCGAAGCGTCCCGGCCCGCGACCGAGGACCCCAGGGAACGGATTGACTGTCCTGGCGCAGCCTGCTACCTTGTGTCGCATGGCAGCGAAGATCCGGGAAACGGCGATCTCGCAACTTCGGCGAGGCGTGCTCGAATTCTGTGTGCTTGCGCTGCTGCGCGACGGCGAGCGCTACAGCTACGAGCTCGTCCGCGCGCTCGGTGATGCCGACGGCCTGGTGACGACGGAGGGAACGCTCTACCCGCTGCTCGGCCGGCTGCGTCGCGAGGGCGTGGTGGATACGACCTGGCGCGAATCGCCGTCAGGGCCCCCGCGCCGTTACTACCGCCTCACCCCAGACGGCCAAGCAGCGCTCGGCGGCTTCGTGATCGAGTGGACGCGCTTCCGCGACTCGGTCGACGCCATGCTTGAGAACGGAGTACTCAGATGACGGCCGATACCCTCCATCCGCTCGCTGCCGAGTACCTGCAGCGCCTGCGCCGCGCCGGACGTGGTCTCCCGCTCGGGCGGCTGCGGGAACTGCTCGCCGAGATCGAGGGGCACTTGTCCGAGGCGATCGACCCGAGTGCGTCGGATGCGCAGGCACTCACCGTTCTCGACAAGCTCGGCGAGCCCGAGGCGATCATCGCGGCCGAAACGCCGCATCCGGACGAGCTCCCGGATCGTCGCGGAACCAAAGAATGGGCCGCGATCATCCTGCTCCTGTTCGGCGGCTTCATCCTCGGTTTCGGTTGGTTTGCCGGTCTGATTCTGCTGTGGAACTCGCGCGCCTGGACCACGCGCGACAAGTGGATCGGAACGCTCGTCGTACCCGGCGGCCTCGCGACCAGCGTATTCATCGGGCTGATCGCGATCGGCGCGCCCACCAAAAAATTCTGCTACGGCATCGCCGGCGGCGTACAGCATTGCACCAACGCCGCCGGACCGAGCACCGCCTCGAACATTCTCGGAGTCGCTGTCTTCGCGTTTCTCGTGCTGGCTCCGATCGCGACCTCGGTCTATCTCGCCCGCCGCGCAGCCTAAGCGGTCTGGCTCGTAAGTTCTTTGACGATCGGAATTCGCGAATCCTCCGGCCCAGCCGAGCGAAACGGCTAGCGCAAGCGCCGCGTATTTGCGACAGGGACCACTAAGCCATGACACAGCAAATCGACCGACGCGCTGCGGGAGAACCGCAGGCGCGGATAAGGGGAACGGGGAAACAGGCCCTCACGGCACTGCGCCCCTGACCACCGATGCAAGCAGATCGCCTTATGCACCTCCCCTCGCTGACCGTCCTCGCGGCCCTGACCGCCGTTCTGCTAGCAGCCTGCGGCGTCTCGGGCAAGCCGTCCAGCTCGGGCTCGAGCGGATCCTCGCACAAGGCTTTCACGACCTCGAACGCAGACAAGTTCCCGACGTGCATGCGCGACCACGGCGTCACCAACTTTCCCGACCGGCAGGTGAACGGAAACAGCGTCAAGATCCAGATCACGGCGTGGAAACTCGAACCCGAGGCAAGCCTCGCTGTCGCGTCAGTGCACAACCGACGTGCCCGCATTGCCGCTACTGCAGCCAGCAGAGGTAACGGTCGTTGCCGGCGCGGGGATTTTCGCGCTGTCCGCCTGCTACCCGGACGCACTACGACACGCCGCCGCGCTCTCCGATGACCGCCCGTGATCCAGACGAACGTGGGTCGTGGTGCCAGTCCACGTGACATTGATGAGGATCCGGAACGCACGCGAGCGGGAGGCCTCGGTGCTTGAGGCGTTACAGCGCCGATCGTCCGATGTCTGGGAGGAGTATCGCGAGCAGCTCGCCGCCCATCCTGACGCGGTCGAGTTCCCGCAGCACTTCATCGACAACGGCTGGACCCGGGTCGCCGTGCTCGGCGACGACACTGCAGTCGGTTTCTCAGTGGTCCTCCCCGGTCAAGGCGGTGCCCACGAGCTCGATGGTCTTTTCGTTGAACCCGATCATATGCGGCGCGGAATCGGGCGGTCACTCGTGGAGGACGCATGCGAGCGAACACGGAAGGCAGGCGCGCCCCGACTCGAAGTAACCGTCGGCCCAGCCCGGGCCTTCTACGAAAAGCTCGGCTTCGATGTCGTGGGAACGGTCGAAACACGCTTCGCCCCTGCCGTGCGGATGCGCCGGGAACTGTAGACCGCCACCCCGACGGTCAGATAGTTCGCACGGCACGGCTCTCGGCACCTCCGAAAACACCTTGCGGAACGCCGATGCGCCCTGCAGCGCCTGCCCAGCGCCGTAATCGATAGACGCGCGATCGCCTGTGATCTCGGATCACCGGCCGGCGATGATTAAATGATTACTCACACAGTCATTGAGTCTTAACGAGGACGGGTCGTGAACGAGCGAAGGAGGCACCGTGTCTTCTGAGGAGCCGGCAGCATCGAGGACCGACATTCCGACTTGTTCGTCTGCCACGGCGATGACGGCGGGCCGCGTATGCATCCGTGTCGGCGCGTGCAAGAGGCGCTGCACGCTGCCGGCATCGAGTATTGAGAAGGTGATTGCCGGCCATGGCAGCCCGTGGCCGTTTCGTCGCAAGGGCTCACGCGAGGAGCTGCGCTCGGCGACCGGCGAGACGAAGCTGCCCGCGCTCAAGCTGGCCGACGGCATGGGCGCGAACGGGGACGATCCGCGGCTGGAGGCGTTCCTGTCGCGGCTGCGGCAGCTGCCGGCGTCCGACCGCCCGCAAGCGGTCGTCGTCTCCCACCGTAGCCGGCGGAGTTCGTCCAAACCCGCTGAGCGGGGGCGAGACGACGACCTCGAGTGGCAGGTAGGCGCCCCACAGCTTCGAGTATCCCGAAGTGGCGGGCATGCTTGTGTGCGACACACAAGTGGTTAGGCTTGCGTGCGTGTTCAAGCATCTGATTGAATTAGTTGACATGGAGTCAACGAGAGTGGACCAACGCCGCGAGGCGGGTCAGCGGACGCGGACCCGACTGATGGACGCTGCGCTAGACCTGCTCGCCGAACGCGGCGAGGATGGCGTGACTCTCTGGGAGCTCACGGATGCTGCTGAGGCCAACGTTGCGGCGGTGAGCTACCACTTTGGCTCGCTGAAATCCCTCTGTGACGCGACTTCTTCGACGCTGAGCGCCACCCGGAGCTCTCGTTTGAGTCAAAGTCGATCGAACGCGACGGCGAGCTCGGCCTGTGCCCAGACCGCGCCGAACATCCCGGCGCTCGCGCCGATGACCGCGACAGGCTTGTTGCGCATCGCGTTCGTGGCCAACGGCCGCGACACGCGGACTGATCTGTGAACAACGGGTGCGCCTGGGCTAACTCCGTGGTCGTGTTTGACCCCGAGGGCGACCACGTCGGCCTCGGCGAGCTGCGCGACGTGCTTGTCACCGGTGGCGAGGAGCACCGTCTCGGCGACCCTGCCGAGGTCGTGCGCCTGCTGCGCCACCGCCGCACGACGTCGACCGGCTGCTGGCGTTCTGGCGGGTGACGAGCGAGCAGGACTGGGAGCTGTGCGAGCGCAACCACGCGGGAGTCCGCAATCCAGTCTTCGCCCCGGGGCCCCTCTCGCGCCTGCGTGAGTACAACGTGCTCGCGTTCATCGACTGGTACCTGGAGAGGATCAAGCCCAAGCAGGAGAAAGACTCCACCCTCAGCTCTCGCAGCTACTAATAGTGCTCCGTTAGATCGCCCAAATGTCCCACCAAACAAGATTTATGGAAATTCTGGGTGTGTTACCAACCGGAATCAAGACCGTCGCTGTCCCGGTCAACAAACAGGATTCATGACTAACAGGTTTGTCGGGGATTCGAACCACCTAACGGAGCACTACTAACTACTAAGGGTCCGTTCGGGAATAAG
>CAWEQQ010000009.1:0-61003 GCA_963811155.1 uncultured Solirubrobacterales bacterium | reverse complement strand
CCACGGCTTTGATCAGGCCCGGGGCGCCGTCGCCGACGATGAGCAACGGGGCTCCGAGTCCGCGGGCGATCAGATCCCGGCCGAGCTCAAGCCAGTCCGCGTGAGACTCGCGCATGCCGAGCATCACCGCCAGCAGCACCCGTTCGCCGGCCTCGGTGAACCCCCAGGCGACCAGCACGCCCTCCTTGGGTCCGTCGGGGCGGACCGGCAAGAACACCGCGTCCAGGAATAGCGCCACTACCTGCACGTCGTAGAGGTCGCGGCGTTTGAAGTGCTCATAGCGCTCGCGGAGCTCCTGGCAGATCCGCGACGCCGTCGCCTTCGACAGGCTCCCGAGCCCCGCCTCGGCGCACAATGCCTCGATGTCGCGCATCGATAGCCCGCGCACGAACGCGCCGATCACCATCGCCCGCAGCGGCTCGGTGCGCAACACCTTGGTGCTGCACGGAAACAGCTTGGAGACAAACGGCTCAGCCGCGGCCCGGGCCTGGGGGATGTCGACCTCCAGCTCGCCCTCGAGCGTGTGGACCTTGCGCGGGCGAAACCCGTTGCGCAGGGCCGAGCTCTCGTCGCCGGGCCCGCGCGCGGACCCCGACCGGCGCTCATAGCGAGCGCGGCCTAGCCACGCGTCGAACTCGTCCTCCACGGCGCGCTGGATGATCAGCCGCGCCCCCAGCCGGGCCAGCTCAGAGAGCGACTCGCGCGGGTTCTCACCCACCCCCACAGCCAACAGATTCTCGATCTGCTCTTCAATCTCCGCCGACGGCGGTACGGTACGTCTCACGGCGTAGGCCTCCTTCATCGTCTGCCAGGACCTGAGGGAACCTACGCCGTTGCTCTGACAGCACCGACGCTATTTACAGCACCTCTGAGACGCGACCACGGCCCGGCCCGACGATCGCAACGGCGACGATCCGGTAGTCCCGCTCCGGCCGGGTCGTTGGTGCCGGCGTACGAATCGGATTCGCCCACGAGCATCCTCTGGTCGCCGGCGAGTCGGCGCGGATGCATTGCAGCCCTCGCAATCACGTCGCGGACCTAGTTGATTGCCCCGCGGCTCGAGCAACTCCGCGCCTGGAGAGACGCCCCGTTCGCGGAGGGTCCAGGTGGATCAACAATCAGGCGGCGAGCACTGGCCGCAATCGCTGTTCGAGCGCGGCGCGAGGAAGCGCCCCGACAACGCGGTCGATCTCTTGCCCATCCCGGATCACGACGAGCAACGGGATCGACTGCGCGCCAAACCTGGTCGCGAGTCCGGGATTCGCGTCGACGTCGACCTTCACGACCTTGAGGTGCCCCACGTGACGCTTGGCGAGATCTTCGAGCACGGGCGAGATCATCCGACAGGGTCCGCACCACGCCGCCCAGAAATCCACCACCACGGGCACGGACGCGGTCGTCTCGGCCGTGAAAGTGTCAGTGTCCGCGTCCACGACCCAAGGAAGATTGGACTTGCATCGCGGGCATCGCGGCACTCCCTGGGCGATCGGGGCGACCCGGTTGCGCGCATCGCAGGTCGGGCAGCTGATGATCGCCATGACGAGCAGGGTAGAGCCGGCCGGAGCCTCGCGTCCCTCATCCGGCCGAGCGCGCGTCTGGCCCCATTCCCGCCGCGACGCGAAGGACGTGCGTCAACCGGTCGATGGACACCACAAGGACGTCGTCCTCGACCCGCTCGACGCCCCGCACACGAACGAGGCACATGACTGCAAGGGCCCCGTTTCGTGCCCATCTTCGCCGGCGCCGCGACAGCCACCCCGCCTGCTCCCTCACCCGAGCGAGATGATGAGCTTCGTACGTCCTGGTCTTGGTCTCGATCGCGATGGCGATCCCGCTGGGCGCGATCGCCACCGAGTCGATGTCTCCCTGACCCTGCCACGGCAGCGAATGCCGTAGCCGCCAGCCCTCTGCCTGCAGCGGTGCCAGCGCGCGCTGGACGGCGTCCTCTGAGCGGGCGCCGACCCGACTGCGACGAGCGAGCGAGAGCCAGCCGCGCGCGCAGAAACCCAGCCCGAGGGCCGTGAGAACCAACAGCCCGCCGAGCGCCGCCGCTCCCGCGATCGCGACCGCGAGCCCGAGCAGCCCGACGACGACGCTTCCCAGCGCCGTCTTTCCGGCGTGAGCCAGCCGGCGAACTGCTGGCGACGCGCGTTGTTCACGCTGCGACCGCCGCGAGCTCGCAGCCCGCGCCGGACCGCGCCTCGCGCTCGGGTTGGCCGTGCCATGGCTCGATCGTCCCACCAGCGCCAGACGGTCGCGCAGCCTCCGGTATCGGGCCGAGTCACGCCCTTTTGCGGGCCCGCTTTCGCAGGATTGGTCCGCGAATGGACCACAGAGAACGGAAAAAGCCTCGCTTAGCAGGGCTTTTGTGAGTACCGCTACCGGGATTCGAACCCGGGTTTCCGCCGTGAGAGGGCGGCGTCCTAGTCCCCTAGACGATAGCGGCGGGGATCCGCCAGCGGGTGGCATCGCAAGCCGTCGCGACTCGCGCGAAGCAACCAGGATAGCCGGCGTGCCGCCGGCGCGGTGCGGACCGGGCGGTGCCCGATGCTCATTGGTCATCCTTAGGGCCCCCGCGGAAATTAATGCCGGAATCCGGCGAGTGGCTGGGCGTGGCTGGCGCCGCCGGCTCGCCCCGATATTGCTGGTGGCAAGTGAGGGCGAGCCGGTGGCGCCAGGTGCGTCCAGACGCCGTCGGAGCCGGCAGTAATTTTCGCGGGAGCCCTTAGTAGTTAGTAATTGGTGGTCGCTTTCGCAAATACGTGGCGGTTGGGGCGGCCACTGGTTGATGGCTGGTTCGCTGGCGGCGAAGTTTCTTGACGGTTGATGCCTTGACGGATTCCTGGGGGTAACGCGGCTTGAATCTGGAGACTGACTTCGGTGGTGCTGTCGATCTGCGTGAGCACCCGGTCGAGGGTCTTGGCGGGTGAATTTCCACTCGAGCGGCGCCAGGGGGTCAATCTTCGGCCGGCCTTGACAATCGCCACTGGGCTTGGCGGCCTGGGTTGAATGATTGCGCGAGCGTGCTTGGATCGAGGGCTTCCCGTCCGCGCACACAACATAGTCGCCGGGTTCGAGCAGCTGCCCTTCCCCGCGGCCGTCATAGAGGTCGAGGATCAGTCCCGCCTTCTTTTTGAACTGCGGGTCGCGCGGGAAAATCCAGGAGCGGTAGTTCCGCGGGCGGATCGCGTCCGCCGAGATCCACCGCCACACACGGTAAGGGCCCGTTCAAGAATTATTGGCGGTTTTGACGGCGTCTGGACGCGCCTGGCGCCACCGGCTCGTCCTCAAATACTCCCGGTATGATCGGGCCGAGCCGGCGGCGCCAGACACGCCCAGCCACTCGTCAAATCCCGCCACTAATTCTTGAACGGGCCCTAAGGCCCGAGATCCGCTCAACGATCCCGCGCGCGCCGGGAGAGCGCCAAGACTGCCTGCCCGCGCAGAGGCCGGCCCGCCGCGTGACCTGCGCCGCCGCACGAACCGGACGGCGGCCGTTCACTTTGGGATGTCGGGCATCCGGGTGTTGAATCTCCGATGGCCACACGCGCGGCGATTTGCAGGACTTGCGATCTGGCGGTTGCAGTGTGGGCCCTCAAGCAAGCAGCTCCAGCACCCGTGCTGCGGGCTTGGCAGGTGCCAGCGCTGCTGTCTAATTCTATCGGCGGACTGAGGTCGACACGCGCCGCCCACGCGGAGTCGAAGAGAAGCACAGAAGAGCCTTCGTTGCAGGCAAGTTTCGGTTCTGGGCGTGAGCCGAGCCTCGCGGCCGCGTCGGGGCAGAACATCGTCCGCCGGCCCGCGACGTGCTAAGTTCCCCCCGCTGGCGGCTGTGGCGGAATTGGTCTACGCGCACGGTTCAGGTCCGTGTGGGCGCAAGCCCTTGGGGGTTCGAGTCCCTCCAGCCGCATTCGAGACCGCGCACACGCGGCAGCCCGCCCAAGACGCTGTCACGAGTTCCAGCGCTGCAGAACCTCCGTCTCGCGCTCGAACCCGAGCACGCTGACCCCGCCGGCGTTTAGCGCGAGCCTCCCGCCGGCGGCCGGCGCCATCCCCAGCCAGCGTGCCGCGACCACGCGCAGGATGTGGCCGTGGGCGAACGCCACCGCGTCTCCGCCCGCCCCGCGAAGGCGCTCGAGCGCACGGTCGGCGCGGGCGCCGACCTGCACTGGGCTCTCGCCGCCCGGGCACCCGTCGCGCCACAGCTGCCACTGCGGGTCGCGCTCACGGATCTCCTGTGTGGTCAAGCCCTCGTAATCGCCGTAGTCCCACTCACGCAGTTCCTCGCAGACCTGAGCGTGCGCTTCGAGGCCCGCGAGCCGGCAGGTCTCGATCGCCCGGCGCAAGGGGCTCGTAAGCACGAGCGAGAACGACCAGTTCGACAACTCCCCGGCCAGGGCGCCGGCGCGCCGGCGGCCGGGCTCGGTTAGCGGCAGGTCGGTGCGACTCGTGTGCCGCCCCGCCACGCTCCACTCCGTCTCGCCGTGGCGGATGACGACGATCTCCACGTCAGTTAGGGTTCTCACGGAAATTAGTATTAGTGGCGGAATCCAGCGAGTGGCTGGTCGGGTCCGACGCCGCCCGCTCGCCCGATAGTACTGGTGGTACTTGAGGGCGAGCGGGCGGTGTCAGGCAGCCGGATGACTCGGGCCCCGCGCGTTCAGGCGAGGCCGGATGCCGAGCGCGCGGAGGCCCGAGCAGACGCCGTCGGAGCCGTCAATAATTTCCGTGGGAGCCCTTAGTAGCGCTTTGTCATGTTCCCGAACTCGGCCCCAAATCGCGTTGGCCCTGATTCCGGAGAAACGTGTGGTGGTGTGGAAGAAGGAATTTGGGAGTGGACGTCGTGTTCACCCGAAATTCCGGACCTGACAAAGCACTATTAGGCGCCGTCAGCTGTCACTGGCGTCGTAGGCCTCGTGCTCGATCGTCTCGCGAGCAGACTGCTCGTCATAGTCGGACGCGTCGTGCTCGGCCTCGATGTGGTCGTGCAGCCGCCGCAGCAACTCGTCGTCGGTGGCCGCGGCGAGCGGCTCGCCGCAGGTGTTGCACTCGATCACGCGCATGGTCACAGGCCACTCCCTTCGTCGACACCGCCGGTACGCTCGATTTCCTGCACCCTCGCTCGCCGCCGGACGTGGCGGTCTTCGTCGCTGATCGACGCTCCGAGGAAGGCGGTCACGATCTCCGCGGCCACCTCGGCCCCGATCACCCGGCCGCCCAGGCACAGCACATTGACGCCGTCGTGCTCGACAGCCTGGTGAGCGGTGTAGGTGTCGTGGATCGTCGCTGCCCGGACGCCTCGGATCTTGCACGCGGCAACCGATACACCGGCGCCCGAACCGCAGACGATGATGCCGCGGTCGGCTTCGCCGGCGACGACGGCGCGGCCCACGGCAAGCGCCTTGTCCGGGTAATCGACCGGCTCCGGCGTGTCGGCGCCGAGGTCGAGGATCTCGTGCCCGGCGGCCTGGATCAACGGCAGCAGCCGCGCCCGCAGCGGGAAGCCGGCGTGGTCAAACCCGCACGCGACGATCATCTCGGATCACCCCTCCAAGTTCGCATGATCCTCCAGCTCGTGGAGGGCGACCAGCGCCGCTCCTAGTACGCCCGCGCGCACGCCCCACCGGGCGAGCCGAATCGTAGTGCGGTTTCTCAGCCCTGGGAGCACGTACCCCTGCGCGATTCGCTTGGCGGGCTCCAACAGAAGGTCGCCGGCCTGCGCCGCGCCGCCTCCAATCACGACCTCCTGGGGATCGAAAGTGTTGATCGCGTTCGCGATCCCGATCCCGATCCGCTCCGCCCAGACCTCGACCATCCTGGCAGCCACCGCATCGCCGTCGAGGGTGGCGGTGACGGCGTCGGGACCGAGGACTGGCTTGCCTTGCGCCAACATGCGTCCGAGGGCGGACTCCGGGTCACGTCCGGCCGCCTGGGCGGCCAGGCGGTCGAGCGCTTGGCCCGATGCGAGGTACTCGAGCGACGGCGGCTGCGGGAAGCGGCCCGGGGTGGGAAGCGCGGTGGCGTTGTTGAGGCCGACGATCGTGTGACCGATCTCGCCGGCGCCGCCCGTCGCACCCCGGTAGATTCGGCCTCCGAGCACGAAGCCGCCGCCGACCCCGGTGCCGATCGTCAGCATCACGAGGTGCTGCGCGACGAGCGTCATGCGCTCGTCGTGCGCCTCTGCCAGCGCCGCGACGGTGGCATCGTTGTCGACGAACACAGGCACCCCGAGCCGCGCGGACAGCGTCTGGCGCAGCGGCACGTCGACGAGCGGGATGTTGACCGACGAGACGACGCGTCCGGTCTCGAACTCGACGACCGAGGGCACCCCGATCCCGACCGCGTCCAGACGATCGCCGCGGACGCTGCCGATCAATCCGACGAGCTGCTCGATCAGCTCCGTGGCGCTGGTCAGCACGGTCGGCTGCACGACCGACTCTCCGAGCGCTCGGTCGCGCAGCGTCGCAAGGGCGACCTTGGTGCCGCCGAGGTCGACCCCGATCACCGAGCTCATAGCTCGGCCGCCGCCGGGGGGTCGAGCAGGACGGTGATCTCGTTTGCGAGCCCGACCAGCAGCGAGGACGGCAAGTGCGGATCGGGCTGCGCGTGAGGACCGAACGCGGCGGCGACCGCGGCGGCTTTCGACTCGCCGGCCACCAGGAATACCACGTGCCGGGCCGACGCAAGCGCCGGCAACGTAAGCGTGACCCGCGACACGTACGGCTCGAGTCCCGCCTGCTCGACTCCGACAACCGATCGCGTGCGCTCGGACAGTGACGGTTGGTCGGGAAACAGCGAAGCGGTGTGCCCGTCCGGCCCGATCCCGAGCAGGATCAGGTCGAACGGTGGACATCCCGCTTCGCGCAGCGCCCGCTCGTAGGCATCCGCGGCCTGCCAGGGGCCGAGCTCGCCTTGCATCCGGTGGACCTGCGGCTGGTTGCCCTCGCCGAGGCCGTCAAGCAGCGATTGCTTGACCATCAGGTAATTCGAGCGCTCGTCGTCGGGCGCCACGCAGCGCTCGTCGCCGAACCAGAACGTCGTGCCCCTGAGCTCGAGTCCAACGTCGCGCACGGCATCGAGGAACTCCACATAGGCGGCGCGCGGGGTCGAGCCGCCGGCAAGCACGATCTGACCGCTGGCCGCCACCGCACCGACCAGCAGCGCCGAGCAGGCCCGCGCAGGATCCTCGACGACCTCGAATACGAGGCTCACGGGCAGAATTCCCGCGCCGCAGCGAGCGCGGGGCCATAGGTGGGATCGCGAAGGAGCGCCTGCCGGACGCCTTCGCCAAGGATCCCTCCCTCGCCCCGAGAGGCTCCGAGCACCTGCCACACTCGTTTCGGCTCGCCGGGCGAGGACTGCCGCGCGCGCAGGCCGCCGCGAGCGCGGTCCAGCGACAGCGAGAACCCGTCCGAGCACGTGACGGTCACACCGGCAAGGCCGGGCGTGCTCTGCTGCACCGGTGCCAGCTCGATCGAGACCTGCTCGCCCCCCTGGCGCGCCGTGCCCCGCCCGCCAGTGCCGTGTCGGGATTGAAGCGGCGCTGGCTGCCAGTGCAGCCGCGAGCTGATCCAGCCCGCGAGCAGCAGCGCGCTGGCGTTCGAGCTCGGCTCGTGTCGGATCACGAGGCCGGCGATCTGCGCCAACGCCGTGCGTCGCTCGACGGGGTCAAAGCTCGCCGCCAGCCGCTCGCGCCACGGCGTGGTGCGCAGCCAGGCCAGATCGACGACGTACGCCTGTCCGATCTGCTCCGCGGCGCGCGCCAGCGCGGACGGCGGGTCCAGCAGCGTGTCGGAGTCGATCAGCATCACGTCGATCATGCCGAGCAGCGCGCGGACGGCTTCCTCGTGCCCGTGCGGAGACCACAGCACGGTCGGCAGCTCCGACGCCACGATCGGGTCGACGATCGTCTCGATCCCAGAGAGATGTTCGGGACCCATGTCGATCTCGATCTGCTCGTGAATCACCCCGATCGCGCCCTCCTCCTTGGGCTCCTTGTAGCTCATCACGGCAACCGCGTCGAGCGTTGTGCGCCCATCCTCGACGGCGCATAGGACCGTGCGCGACGCGTGATAGCGGCCGACTGCCTCGAGCCGGTTGGCGATTTCCCCCTTCCAATCGCGGTCCACGATCACAATCAGGTTGAGAACGCGGGCCGGGGCGAGCGCCTGGTTGGCGGCGTGGCGCGTGCGCAACTGCTCGCGCAGCGCCGCCTCGATCGCGTCCGGGTTCGTGTCCTGCTCGGCCCACACGTCCGCGACCGGGCCCGACGCCGCTCGCGCCGTGATCACAGGCGCCGCCACTTGCGCTCGCCGTCGAGCAGCGCATCGGCCTCCCGCGGACCCGCCGATCCCGCCGGGTACTGCGGGATCTCGGAAGTCGTGTCTTGGTGCCAAGCGGTAAGGATCGGGTCGATGATGCCCCATAGCGCTTCGATCTCGTCGTTGCGGGTGAACAGCGTTGCGTCGCCGCGCATCGCGTCGAGGATCAGGCGCTCATAGGCCTCCGGCGACTCCGACAAGAACGACGTGCCGTAGCGGAACTCCATGTTCACGGGACGGATCCGCATCCGCGGGCCGGGGATCTTCGCGCCCAGCGACACCGACACACCCTCGTCGGGCTGTACCGTGAGGATGATCTGGTTGGCCTGCACGCCAACCGAGCCGATGCTCTGAAACGCCAGGTGCGGGACGGGCCTCAGCGTCACGGCGATCTCGGTCACCTTGCGCGCAAGCCGCTTGCCGGTCCGCAGGTAGAACGGCACGCCGGCCCAGCGCCAGTTGGAGACATGCAGTCGAAGGGCGGCGTATGTCTCGGTGCGGGAGTCGGCCGCCACTCCCTCCTCGTCGCGGTACCCCGGCACGCGGACCCCACCTGAGACACCGGGGCCGTACTGTGCGCGCACCGTCATCGAGGGCACCTCGGCGACCGACGGCGGCACGATCGCCTCCAGCACCTTCAGCTTCTCGTCGCGCAGCCGATTGGCCTCGAACGCGCTCGGCGGCTCCATCGTCAGCAGCGCGAGCAGCTGCATCATGTGGTTCTGGACCAGGTCGCGCAGCGCCCCTGCGCCCTCGTAGTAGCCGGCGCGGCCGCCGATGCCGATGTCCTCGGCGGCCGTGATCTCGACGTGGTCGATGAAGTTGCGATTCCAGACGGGCTCGAATAAGGCGTTTGCGAATCGCAGCGCCATCAGGTTCTGGACGGTCTCCTTGCCGAGATAATGGTCGATCCGGAAGACCTGCGACTCATCGAACACTCCCAGCACCTCGACGTTCAGGGCCCGCGCTGACGCGAGGTCGTAGCCGAACGGCTTCTCGATCACGAGTCGCGTCTGGGCGTTCTCGCACCGGTTCAGTCCCGCCGAGCCGAGCTTGCCGGCGATCACCGGAAAGAACTGGGGCGCCGTCGAGAGGTAGAACACGCGGTCGAGCGCGCCGCCGGCTCGGGCGTCGAACTCCTTCAAGCACGCGGTCGAGCTCGACGTAGACGCTGTCGTCGTCGAATGCGCCCGGCACGTAGCGCATGTCGCTCGATCAGCCCGTCGAGCACATGCGGGTCAGGCCGCCGGCGCGAGAAGCGCTGGATCGACTCGCGCGCCATCTCGCGGAAGTCATCGTGCTCCTGCTCTCGCCGGGCGACGCCGATCAGCTCGAAGCGCTCCGGGAGCGCGCCCTCGTGGGCGAGGTTGTAGAGCGCCGGCAGCAGCTTGCGGTGCGCCAGGTCCCCGGTCCCGCCGAAGATCACCAGCGACGTCGGATGGACCGGCAGCCGCTCGAGTCCCTCGACGAGAGGGTTGTCGGCGAGCTCGACGGCCGCAGCACTCACGAGGACACCATCTTCCCACGCCGGGCGAAGCCAATCCGCATTTCTAGCTCCCCTGTAGCAGGCCCGTGATCCGCTCGCTCAGCGCCCGCACCGCCGCCGCCGGGTCGCCCTCGAGCTTGACGCGTTCGGCGGCGTGCCCGCGGGCCCGGAGCGTCTGCAGGTCACCGGCCGCCTGCGCGGCGATCAGCGTCCCGAACGAGTAGCCGGCGCCCGGGACGTCCGCGTCGCGCTCGGGGTCGTCGACGAGCTGCAGGAAGCGGCCCGTCGGCGGGCCGCCCTTGTGCAGCTGGCCGGTCGAGTGCAGGAACCGCGGCCCGTAGCCGAACGTCGTCGCGGCGCCGGTCGCCGCGCGCAGAGCCGCGCGCAGCTCGAGACCGCCGCGTCGAGCTCGTCCGATGCCGGCAGGTAGCCCATGATCGCGACGTAGTGCGGCGGACTGGCGTCGCCGCAGCAGCGCGCGCAGCGCGTCGTCGTCCGCGGCGCCGAGCTCGGGCACCGAACCCGACTCGAGGACGCGCTTGGTGTTGTCCTTGGCCTCCTGCACGTTGGGCTGGTCGAACGGGTTGATCTCGAGCGCCCATCCGGCGACCGCGACCGCGAACTCGGCCAGGAAGAAGATCCGGCCGAGGTCGACCGGCGCCGTGGCTCGGTCAGCGTCATCGTCGGGTGCCCCGCGGCCGCGAGCTGCTCGATCGCCGCGTCGACCTGCTCGTCGGGACTGATCGCGCGTTGCGCAGGTACGCGAACACGCGGTCCTCGCCGTATGCCGCCGCGGCCCCGAGCGGCTCGTCGACGACCGGGAGGATGCCCGCGTCCGTGCTTGCCGGTCGACTCGGCGATTAGCTGCTCGACCCACAGGCCGAAGCTCTCGATCGGCTGCGAGACGAAGAACGTGAGCTTGTCGCGCCCCTGGCGCGCCAGCTCGCCGATCGCGGCGCCGAGCCACAGCCCGGAGTTCGACTCGCTCGAGTCGTAGTGCGCGCAGTTCTGCTCGGCGACCTGGCAGCGGTGCAGCAGCGCCTCGATGTTGACGCCCATCAGCGCCGCCGGGACCAGACCGAACAGCGACAGCACCGAATAGCGCCCGCCGATGTCGGGCTGGTTGATGAAGCAGCGCCGCAGACCGTCGTCCTTGGCCAGCTGCTCGAGTGGGCTGCCGGGATCGGTGACGACCACGAACTGATGCGGCGCCGCGAGCGCCTTGAAGTGGCGGTAGTGCGACAGCGTCTCGATCGTGCCACCGGACTTCGAGGAGACGATGAACAGCGTCTTCTCCAAGTCGACGGAGTCCTGCACGCGCAGCAAGACGTCGGGATGGGTAGAGTCGAGCACCTGCAGGCGCAGGCCGTCCGGAATATCGCCAAACGAGCGGCGGATCACCTCGGGCCCGAGCGACGAGCCGCCCATGCCCAGCAGCACGGCGTCGGTGAAGCCCTCGCTGCGAACCTCCTCGCGCGAACTGCGTGCAGGTCGCCCGCGTGCTCGAGCATCGGCTCGGAGACCGTCAGCCACCCGAGCCTGTCCTCGATCTCAGCCACCCCGGGACCACCCCAGAGCGAGGGGTCGCGGCGCCAGACGCGCTGCGCGACGCGTTCGCTGACGGCCGTCTTGACGCGCTCGCGCGATCGGCTCCTGCAGCGCCGCCGGCACCTTCGCGTCGATCGTCGCCGGCCGTCCGATGACGACCGCGGCGCGCCGCTCGTCGATCCCGGCGAGCAGCTGGTCCATCGCGTCCTCGAACTGCTTGACGCCTTCGACGAGCAGCTCGTCGGTGACCTGGACCATGTCGATCCCTGCCTCCGCGAGCGCGGCTAGCTCGCGGCGCGGGATCCTGCTCTGCCGTCGGCCCGCTGAGCACGAGGTGGTCTGCGGCCGCCAGCAGCGTCGCCATCGGCATCGTGTTGACGGTGTGCGCGCCGACCAGCCCGTCCACGTACTTGGTGTCCGAGTAGTTGGGGTTCTTGGTGCCGGTCGACGCCCACAGCGGCCGCTGCACCGCCGCGCCTGCGTGGCGAAGCGCCTCCCACCGCGGTCCCGAGAAGATCTCCTTGAAGCGGCGGTACGCGGCGCGCGCGTTGGCCAGCGCCGCCGTGCCCAGCAGGTCCTCGCGCCCGGCGGCGGTCAGCTTGCGATCGACGTTCGTATCCACACGCGAGACGAAGAAGCTCGCGACCGAGTTGACGTGCAGCGGCAGTCCCTCCGCCTGGCGGCGTTCGAGCCCACGGATGTACGCCTCCGCCACCGCCTCGTAGGCCCGGACGGCGAACAGCAGCGTGACGTTGACGTTGATCCCCTCGTAGATTGCCTGCTCGATCGCGGGCACGCCCTCCGGCGTCCCGGGGATCTTGATCATCAGGTTCGGCCGGTCGACCGCCTGCCAGTACACGCGCGCCATGTCGAGCGTGCGCTCGCGGTCGTGGGCGAGGTCGGGCGCTACCTCCAGCGAGACGAACCCGTCGCGACCACCGGTCTCGCGATGGACGTCCGCGAGCACGTCGGCCGCCAGCGCCACGTCGCGACTGTGCCAGCCGGTCATAGATCTCCTGCGCGTCGAGGTTCTCCCGCGCCAGCTCCTTGAGGTCTGCGTCGTAGTCGGCCGAGCCGAGGATCGCGTTCTCGAAGATCGACGGGTTCGAGGTCACGCCCCGCAGGGACTCCTCGGCGACCATCCGGGCCAGCTCGCCGCCTTGCACGAGCGAGCGCCTGATCTGGTCCAGCCACACGCTGACGCCGGCTTCGGTGAGGCGCTGCAGGCGTGGATTGACCTCGGTGACGGTGCTCATCTAAGAACCTTTCGCTCTCTGAAACGCTTGCCGGCCCGTCTGCGCGACGTTCTCCGGCGTGAATCCGAAGTGCTTGTAGAGGGCACCTGCGGGTGCCGAGGCGCCGAAGCCCTCCATTCCGATCGTGATCCCGCGGTCCCCCACCCACCGGTGCCAGCCGAGCGTGCTCGCCGCCTCAACCGAGACTCGCGCCGTGCACGCCGGTGGCAGGACCTTGTCGCGGTACTCGGCGTCCTGGGAGGCGAAGTGCTCCATGCACGGCATGCTCACCACACTCGTGGCGATCTCGTCGGCCTCTAGCAGGTCCGCGGCCCGAGCGCAGATGTGCACCTCGGTCCCGGTCGCGATCAGGATCAGATCCGGCACGTCGGGCTCCTTGTAGGAGTCGCGGATCACGTACGCGCCGCGATCGATGCAGTCGGTGGGCACGCCCGCCGGGTTCCACGTCGGGACCCCCTGGCGCGACAAGACCAGCGCGCTCGGGTGGTCCTTGGACGCGATCGTGTAGCGCCACCCCAGCGCGGTCTCGTTCGCGCCCGCCGGGCGGATCACCGACAGCCCCGGCATCGCGCGTAACGCGGCCAGTTGCTCGATCGGCTGGTGCGTGGGCCCGTCCTCGCCGAGGCCGATCGAGTCGTGGGTGAACACGAAGATCGACGGCAGCCCCATCAGCGCCGCGAGCCGGATCGAGCCGCGCATGTAGTCGCTGAACGTGAAGAAGGTCGACCCATAGCCGCGGAGGTAATGCAATGTCAGGCCGTTGACGATCGCGCCCATCGCGTGCTCGCGGATCCCGAAGTGCATGTTGCGCCCGCCATAGGAGTCCCGCTCGACGTCGTCGGCGCCATCGATCTTCGTCAGCGTCGAGGGCGCGAGATCGGCGGAGCCGCCGACGAGCTCGGGAACCTTCGCCGCCGCCCACTGCAGGACCGTCTGCGACGACTTGCGCGTCGCGGTCATCGAACCGGAGGCGTGAAAGCGCGGCACGTCCGAGTCCCAGCCGGCCGGCAGCTCGCGCCTGACGAGCCGTTCGAGCTCGCTCGCAAGCTCAGGGTGCACCGCTGAATAAGCGTCGAGCCGACGCCGCCAGTTCGACTGCAGCTCCGCGCCACGCTCGACGCACCGACGGAAGTGGGCCAGCGCATCGTCGGGCACGTAGAAGGGATCCAGTGACGGCCACCCCATCGCCTGCTTGGTCAGCTTGACCTCTTCCTCACCGAGCGGCGAACCGTGCGCCCCCGCGGTGTCGTGCTTGTTCGGGCTGCCCTGGGCGATGTGCGTGCGGATGATGATCAGCGACGGCTTGTCCTCAACGGCGATCGCGCCGCGCAGCGCGCTCTCGAGGCTGTCCAGCGCGATGCTCCCCTGGAGGTCCTGCACATGCCATCCGTACGCTTCGTAGCGCTTGCCGACGTTCTCGGTGAACGCCAGCTTGGTGTCGCCCTCGATCGAGATGTGATTCTGGTCGTAGACCGAGATCAAGCGGCCGAGGCCGAGATGGCCTGCCAGCGAAGACGCCTCACCCGAAATCCCCTCCTCCAGATCGCCGTCGGACGCGATCACGAACGTGCGGTGGTCGACGATCTCATGGCCGGGACGGTTGAACCGCACGGCCAGCATGCGCTCTGCGAGCGCCATCCCGACGGCGTGGGCGATGCCCTGCCCGAGCGGGCCGGTCGTGACCTCGATGCCCGGCAGGTGGCCGTACTCGGGATGGCCGGCGGCGCCCGAGCCCAGCTGACGGAACCGCTCGATGTCCTGTTCGAGGCTGACGTCGTAGCCGCTCAGGTACAGAGTCGAGTAGAGCAGCATCGACGCGTGGCCGCACGACAGCACGAACCGGTCGCGGTCGGGCCACTCCGGGTCGCGGGGGTCGTGGCGCATCACCCGCGAGAACAGCACGTACGCGACCGGTGCGAGCGCCATCGGCGTGCCGGGGTGGCCCGAGTTCGCCTTCTGCACGGCGTCCATCGAAAGCGTGCGGATCGTGTCCACGCAGAGGCCGTCAAGCGCTATGTCGATGTCCGGCGCGGTCATCGACGGGGAGCCGTGCAGGCGGAGCGAAGCACTGCGCGCAGCATAGACCGAGCGCGACGGGGCCGAGCCGCGCTCGTGTGAACGTGACCCGTCCCCAAACCGCGGCTGTCAGCCAAACAGCACTCCGTAGCGCTCGTACTCCTCCACCGGGACGGTGCGCAGATTCGCGACTGCGTCGGCCAGCGGCACCAGCTCGATGTCCGTCGAATGCAGCGAGGCCATCATCCCCCAGCCGCCGTCGTGCGCGGCATCGATCGCGGCGAGGCCGAATCTGGTCGCGAGCACCCTGTCGAACGGGGTCGGTGTGCCGCCGCGTTGGACGTGCCCGAGGACCGTGGCGCGGGTCTCGTAGCCGGTCCGCTGCTCGATCTCGCGCTCGAGCCGGGTGCCGATCCCTCCGAGCCGCGGATGGCCGAACTCGTCGAGCTCCCCGGTGTCGAGCGTCATCGCCGACCCCGCCTTCGGCACCGCCCCCTCGGCGGCGACGACGATCGAGAAGTAGCGGCCCCGCTCGTGGCGGCGGCGGAGATGGCCGCAGACCTCGTCGATGTCGAACGGCATCTCCGGGATCAGGATCACGTCGGCGCCGCCGGCGATCCCCGAGTGCAGCGCGATCCAGCCGGCGTGGCGGCCCATCACCTCGACGACCAGGATCCTGTTGTGGCTCTCGGCGGTCGTGTGAAGACGGTCGATCGCCTCGCAGGCGACGTATAGCGCGGTGTCGAAGCCGAACGTCACGTCGGTCGCGCCGAGATCGTTGTCGATCGTCTTGGGCACGCCGATCACGCTGACGCCGTCGCCGTACAGGCGGTGCGCGGCGCCGAGCGTGTCCTCGCCGCCGATCGCGATCAACCCGTCGACGCCGTGCTTGTCGAGCGTCTCGCGCACCCGCGCGACGCCGTCATCGCGCTTGTACGGGTTGGTCCGCGAGCTGTGCAGGATCGTGCCGCCGCGCGGCAGGATGCCACGCGTGGACTCGATCGTCAGCTCCTCGCTGATGTCATCGAGCACGCCGCGCCAACCGTCCCGAAAGCCGATCACCTCGTCGCCGTAACCGTCGATCGCCTTGCGCACGACCGCGCGGATGACGGCGTTCAGGCCGGGGCAATCGCCTCCTCCTGTGAGTATTCCGATGCGCATACCGCGAATCCTAAGCGGTTCGCGCCGCTGCCATCGTCCTCGGCGTTGCTACATCGATGTAGGCTTCCCTGCCATGCGAGCCGGGCGAGCGCACGCTGAGCATCCTCGCCGCCCCCGCCGCGGGTCAGCGAATTCAGCGCGTCGACTGTGGCTCGAGGCCGCAGGGCTCGGGGCGGTGGCGGCCGCGATCCAGTGGCGCCACCTGCGCCGGATCGCGGCGGACCCGGAGAATGCGAGGCTGCGAACGCCTCCGTCGGGACGGCCGCTGACGATCCGCTCAGCCGACGGCACCAAGCTGCATGCCGAGGTGTTCGGCCGCGAGCCGGGGCCTTCGGTCGTCCTCGCTCACGGGTGGACCGAATCGCTGATCTTCTGGACCTACGTGATCGAGCAGCTTGCCGCAAGGGGCTTTCGAGTCGTCGCGTACGATCTTCGAGGCCATGGCAACAGCGGACGGGCCGTCGGCGGCGACTACTCCGTCGCGCGCTTCGGCGAGGACGTCGAGGCCGTGCTCGCCGCGTCGGTGCCCAGCGGTGAGCGGGCCACGGTCGCCGGCCACTCACTCGGTGGGATGTCGATCGCTGCCTGGGCCGGGCAGCACGACGTTCGCGCGCGAGCGAGCGCGGCAGCGCTAGTCAACACGGGCGTCGGCGACCTGCTCGCCGAGCAGCTGCTGATCCCCGTCCCCGCGTTGGCGAACATCCTCAGCCGGGCGTTCCCTCCCGCCGGACTGCTCAGCGCGCGGGCGCCGATGCCGCGATTCTCGACCCCGCTCAGCCATGCGCTGGTGCGCTATACGGCATTCGGCCCGGCGGCCAGTCCGGCGCAGGTGGCGTTCTATGAACGGATGCTCATCGCCTGCCCGCCCGACGTGCGCGCGACGGTCGGCATCGCGCTGTCGGAGCTCGCGTTGCGTGACGCGGTGCCGCGGCTCACGGTGCCGACGCTCGTGATCGCCGGCGAGCAGGACAGGCTGACGCCTCCGTCGCACGCACGGCGGATCGCGGCGGAACTGCCCCAGCTCCACACGCTGATGATCCTCGAGCAGACCGGGCACATGGCGCCGCTCGAGCGCCCGCTCGCGATCAGCGAGGCGCTCGCCGAGCTCGCCTCCGGGTCCCGGTCGGCGACCACGTCGCCGCATAGCGCTGCAGACGGGCTTGCGGCCCAGCCGGCCACTTGGGTTAGTTTAGGGCCCGTTCAGAAATAACTGATCGTCCGGATGCGGTGAGCTGACCGCGTTGCGCTTCGGCGATGCGCGATGCCGTGGTTGCAGCCGTCGCAGCCTGACCACCGGCGCGGCGCGGAGTCACTTCGCGCCGCACTCGACCACGACGCGAACCATGCCGTCGGGACGATCCTCGGCGAGGTCCAACGCGTGCTCGAAGTCCGCCAGCGGCAGCCGATGCGACACCCAGGCGTTCGCATCGAGGCGGCCGTCGCGGACGAGCTCGATCACCGCCGCGAGGTCCTCGAGCCCCGAGGCATACGCGCCCACGACCTGCAGCTCGCGGGCCATGAAGGTGCTCGAGGCGCCCAGCGCGAGCGGCGCGTCGACCAGCGATCCGAGCACCAGACGCCCGCCGCGACGCAGCAGCGCGACGCCCTCGGCGGGCGCCTCCGGCCGGCCGCTGAAGTCGATCACCGCGTCCATCCGCCCGAGAATGCGCCGCAGGTCGCGCGCGGCGTCGCCCAGCCCGCGGTGGGCCTCGACTCCGAGCGCCTCGACGCGGACGGCGCTCGCCTCGCTGCGAACGACCGCGGCCAGGCGCACATCGGGATCGAGCGCCCGGGCGACCGCCAGGCCACCGGTGCCCAGACCACCCGCGCCGAGCACGCACAACCTGCCACCGCGCGGCACGCCCGCCAGGCGGACCGCGTTGTGCGCCGTCGCCGCCGCGTCTGCGAGCAGCGCCGCAGCGGCCGGATCGATCCCGTTGGCCGGCAGCATCCGCGCCGCGGGCCAGACGACGGTCTCGGCAAAACCGCCCGGATCCTGGATCCCGAGCGTGCGGATCGCCTCGCAGCGCTGCTCTCGCTCGCCGTGCAGACACGGTGGGCAGTGCCCGCACGGTGCCAGCGGGTGGAGGATTGCGAGATCGCCCTCGGCGACGTACCCGTCATGGCCATCGACTTGCTCGACGATCCCCGCGACCTCATGCCCCGGCCGCACCGGGTATGACGCGCCGGTCGGCAGCACCATCCCGTGCAGCAGGTCTCGATCGGTGCCGCACACACCGCAGGCCAGCACCCGGACGCGCGCGAACCCGGGAGCGAGCTGCGGCTCGGGCCCCTCGCGCAGCCTGGCCGCGCCGACGTCCATCTCGATGTAGCGCATTCAGCCCCCCTCGATCGGATCAGATGCGAACGGCGGCGAGACCGCGGTCAGCCCGCCGTCTACGACGAGCGTGGTGCCGGTCACGTACTCGGACGCCGGCGAGAGCAAGAACAGCACGCAGTCAGCCACCTCTCCGACCGTGCCCAGCCGCTGCTTGGGAATCCTCGGCACGACCGTCTCGAGCGCCGGCACGCGACCGGTGCCGTAGAAGTACGCCGAGGAATCGGACGCAATGATGCCTCCGTTGACCGCGTTGACGTTGATGCCCAGCGGCGCCAGCTCGACCGCCATGTAGCGAGCCCAGGCCTCGATCGCCGCTTTGGCGGCGCCGAGGTTCGCGTAGGTCGGAAACACCCGGTGGCTGCCGTAGCTGGAGAGCGCGACGATCCGGCCCCCCCGATCCATTAACCGGGCCGCTCGCTGCGTGCCGATCACGAACGCGCGCACGTTGAGGTTGAACGTCCGCTCGAGGTGATGCGGCCCCACCTCCATCAGCGGGCGAAAGCTGCTCGCCGAGGCGTTTGAGATGAAGAAATCCAGGCGGCCGAAGCGCTCCTGTACGCCGTCGAACATCGCCTCGATCTGCTCGAGGCTCTCGAGGTCGGCCCGGATCGCGACCGTGGTCGCGCCCAGACGCTGCAGTTCCGTGACCGTCGCGCGCGCCGCTTCGTCGTTGCGGCGGTAGTTGATCACCGGGGTCGCGCCGCGAGCGGCGAGCGACAGCGCGAGCGCCCGCCCGATCCCGCGAGAGGCGCCTGTGATCAGCGCGATCTTGCCCTCGAACCCGGCGCGCGGCGAGGGCGCTAAGCGTTCCGGTTCCAGCGCTCCCGGTTCGCTCGTCGAGGTCATCCGCGCAGCAACTCGCGCGCGATCGTCATCTTCTGAATCTCGGCCGTGCCCTCCTCGAAGCGCTGGGCGCTCGCGTCGCGGTACACGCGCTCGATCGGGCTGCACGAGAAGTACCCGATCCCGCCGTGCACGTGCAGCGCCGCGTCGGTCACCCGCGCCAGCATCTCGCTGGCGAACAGCTTCGCCATCGCTGCCTGCGCGACTGCGCCGCCGTCGCGCTCCCAGGTGCGCGCGGCCTGCATCACCAGTGCTCGCGCCGCCTCGATGTCGGTCGCCATCTCTGCGAGCCTGAAGGAGATCGCCTGTCGCTGGGCGATCGGGCGCCCGAATGTCTCGCGGCGCTTGGCGTAGCCGACGGCCAGCTCGAGCGCGCGCTGCGCAAGGCCGACGCAGCTCATCGCCAGCGCGATCCGGCTCGGCGCCAGAAAGCCGCCGAGCGCGACCTCGAGCCCCTCCCCCTCCTCGCCCAGCCGGTTCGCGACCTCGACCGGCGCGCGGTCGAACACCAGATGGCCGTGATCGGTGCCGCGCACACCCATCGTCTCGGGCATCACCTGCGCCCGGACGCCCTCGCCGCGCGGCCCCACCATCAGCGCAACCGTGCCGTCGGCGCCTTGGGTGCCCGCCATCCGCGCGATCAGCAGCAGGTAGTCGGCGCTGCACCCGAACGTGATCAGGTGCTTCTCGCCGCTCACGTAGTAGACGTCGCCCTCGCGCACGACGCTGCAGCGCAGATCCGCGCCGGTGCCGGCGGCCGGCTCGGTGAGCGCGAAGGCGACTCTGATCTCGCCGGCCACGAGCGGCAGCAGGAAGCGGTCGCGCTGCTCCGGATTGGCGCGCGCAGCGATCGGCCGCCAGATCCCGTTGCAGACGTGGACGATCATCCGCAGCGACGCGTGCGACCTCGAGAAGATCTCCAGCAGCTGCAGGTAGCGCGTCAGCTCGAAGCCCTGGCCGCCGTACTCAGCGGGAGCGGCGAGCCGCAGATAGCCGTGCTCGCGAAGCTCGTCCCAGAGCGCTGGCGGCACCCGGCGCTCGCGCTCGATCCGTTCAGCCCACGCCTCGCCGGCCCCCTGCACGTAGCCGCTGATCTCCCTCTTCAGCGCGGTGAATGCGTCCAGCGCCGACCGGCTGGCGTCCGTCCGCGCGAACTGCGGTCATCTTGATGTCGCCTTTCTGTGGTCCGTTCCAATCGAAGCGGGCAGTATCGTCGATGGCCCCTGCGCTCGCGGTCACCGCCGGCCGCGAGCCGACGGTGACGGGTCCTATGCCACCGCAGCCGCGCGGCGCGGCGGCGAAGGCGGCGAGCCCGGTTGTCAGGCGAGCTCCGCACGACCCCGGCTACGATCGGGGCGTGGAGAGCACGGACGTGTCCGAGACGGTCCTGCGCAACGGGATGCCGTTGGTCGAGATGCCCGTAGGCGGCCGACTGGCGACGGCGATCGCGATCGTGTTCCCCGCAGGCGCTCGCCACGAGCATCCTGACGAAGTCGGGGCGGCCCACCTGCTCGAGCACCTGGCTTTCAAGGGGACCGAGCAGCACCGGACCGCGACCGAGCTCAACCGCGCGGCCGAGTATCTGGGCACCGAGCTCGAGGGCGTCTCGAGCATCGACTGCGTCGAGTTCTCAACCGCGGTTCGCGCCGAGTCCGCGATGCCGGCGATCGAGCTGCTCACCGAACTCGTCGCGACTCCTCTGCTGGCGCAGACGGAGCTCGACGGCGAGCGCGCTGTGATCTGTCAGGAGATCGCCGACGCCAGCGAGAACCCGGGATCGCGCGCGGACGATCTGCTGAGCGCTGCGCTGTTCGCCGGCCATCGTCTCGCCAAGAACGTGGCCGGCGAGCTCGCCGACGTCCAGGCGCTCACACATGACCGACTGCTCGCGTTTCGCGAGCGACAGTGGAGCCCTGCCGGAGGCCTGGTGGCGGTCGCGGGCAACCTTGATCACCTCGGCGATCGCGACGGACTCGAGCAGCTGCTGTCCGGCATCCCGACGCGCCCGCCGCCGGCGGCGCCGTCGCCGATGCCGCCGTTCGCGCCACGGACCGAGCTCGAACAGCGCGACGGTGACGTCGTCCATGTTCGTCTCGGCTACCAGGTTCGCGGGCTTGACCTCAAGCGCCGGCGCGACCGCGCGGTCGCAGAGGTCTTCTCGCAACTGGTCGGCGGACCGATGGGATCGCGGCTGTCTGATGAGTTGCGCGAGCAGCACGCGCTCTGCTACTGGGTCGAGGCCCAGGTGTGGGGGTACGAGACCGCCACGGTCCTATCAGTGAGCTGCAGCGTTGCACCGTCTGACCTCCACGAAGCCTTGGGACGGATCCAGACGATCCTCGCCGACCTCCGCGCCGATGGGCCAACGGAAGAGGAGCACCGCAGATTCCGCGCATACTCGACAGGGGCGGTGGCGCTCGACTTCGAGTCCGTCAGGTCACGCCTCGACCACGCCGTCGAATTGATCATGCAGCACAGCGATCACGTTCTCGACCCGACCATGTATCTGCGCGAGATCGATTCCATCACCCGCCGTGAGCTCGCCGAGATTGCCGAAATGGTCGAGCCACAGCCATGCGTCGCCTGCGTCGGACCGGCGACAGCGGCAGACTTTTGAGCGACTCCCGACTCTAGACTCGCGAGCTGATACCCCTTGTCGCCGCACCAATCAAAGTCCCGATGACCCGACTGGCCTGGGGCGCGATTCACTTCCTCGCTTGCGCATTTGTCGTCCTCGCCCTCGTGGCGTGCGGCAAGGCCACGGCAAGCCGGACAGTCGGGAACGTGTCGCGGACGGGCCTCGCAGGCGCGACGGTTGCGACGCAGGCGACCAATGCCCTCGCGCTCGAGATGCTCCCGCGGCTGGGCTTGGCGAGCACCAATGCCGTGTTCTCTCCGTACAGCGTCCAGGCAGCGCTGGCGATGGTCGGCGCCGGCGCCGCGGGCAAAACCGCAAGCCAGCTCGGCCGCGTGCTTCACGCCCCCGCCCTCGAACCATTGCAGGCGGGCAATGCCACCCTGGCCGCGCGGCTAGCTCGGGCCACCGCGCCGCCGCCCGGCGCTCGGGCCGGAGACGCGGCCCGGCTGGATATCGCCAACGGACTGTTCACGCAATCCGGCGTGTCGCTCGAACCGCGGTTCGCGCAGACGCTCAGCGACGACTTCGGCGCGGCGCCTCAGCTCGTCGACTTCCGTTCGGAACCCGACGCCGCAAGGCAGACGATCAACACTTGGGTCGCCGCGCGCACCAGCAAGCTCATCAACGACCTGATGCCCCCCGGCTCGATCACCGTCCAGACCGCACTCGTGCTGGCCAACGCGATCTATCTGCGAGCCCGCTGGTCGAGCCCGTTTGACCCCGCCGCGACCTCGCGCGGCTCCTTCTTCACGGCCGCCAGCGGGCGCGTCACGGCGGAGTTCATGAACCAGGCACCGGTGCAGCTGCTCTACGGCCGCGGCTCCGGCTACCGGGCACTGGAGCTACCGTATCTCGATTCGACGCTCTCGATGCTCGTAGTGATGCCGCAGCCCGGAACGCTGCCGAGCTTCGAGCGGGCACTGAGCGTGGCCGCGCTCGCCCGCCTCCAGCAGGCCCTCGCGCCGCGGCTCGTCGAGGTGCGCATGCCGCGCTTTCACCTAGCCGGCGCAGAGGAGCTCAACGATCTGCTCGCGGCGCTCGGGATGCCGCTTGCGTTCACCGACAGGGCGGACTTCTCCGGGATCACCAGCCAGGCAAGGCTGAAGATCTCCGAGGTCCAGCACGCGGCGGACCTCGACGTCGATGAGTTCGGCACCGTCGCGACCGCCGCGACCGGGATCGCCCTGACGCCGACGGCGATCGCGGCACCGAGCCTAGCGGTGCAGCTGAGGCTCGACCATCCGTTCCTGCTGTACCTGCGCGACGACGTCACAGGCACGATCCTGTTCGCTGCCCGGGTCGTCGATCCGACGCGCCACTAGGCGACGCGTCGGAGCCGGCCGATCCGCCGAAGCGGTTTGGCCGGCTCCGGGGCAGATGGGCGCGTCAGGCGGCGGTCGGTGTGATCGCGATCGTCTCCTTCTTCGCCAGCTTGGGGAGCGGGATCGTCACTTCGACGACGCCGTTGTGCGTCCTGGCCTCGATCTTCTTCGGATCGACGCCCGCAGGCCAAGCAAGGATCGTTGGTGCGGACCTGCGGCGGCATCCTACGGACCAGAGCGCGGGACACCACGGATGGCAACCTCGGCTTTGTCGATCACGATAGAAGGATCTGCGATAACCGCTGGGTTAGGAGGACTACGAAATGTTCACCAACGTCCTCGTGGGAGTGGATTCTCACGGCGGCGGTCGCGATGCGATCGCGCTTTCGGAAGTGCTGCTGGCGAAGGACGGTGGGCTCACGCTCGCGAACGTCTCCTCAGGCGACGCGCGTATCTGGCACGGGTCGGAGACCGAGCACGACGTCGCCGAGCGAGAGCATGCGCTCAAGCTGCTCGAGCACGCACGCGATCAAGCGGGCGTTGAAGCGCAGCTTCGCTGGCGCAACTCGTCCTCCGTTGGACGCGGATTGCACGAGCTGTGCGAGGTGATCGGCGCCGACCTGCTGGTCGTGGGCTCTTCACGGCACGGCCTGCTGGGCCGAGTCCTGATGGGGGACGACACCCGAGCCGCGCTCAATGGCGCGCCATGCGCGATTGCGATCGCTCCCTCCGGCTACGCGGAGCAGTCGGTAGCGGTCCGCGAGATCGGCGTTGGTTACAACGGATCGCCCGAGAGCGAGCACGCCGTCGTAATCGGGAGAAAGGTCGCCGCCGAGCACGCTGCGAAGCTGTCCGCGTTCGAGGCGGTCTCGCTGCCGAGCTACGCCTTCCTCGGGAGCCCGGCACCGATCGACGGTGCAATCGATGAGCTCGTCGACAACGCGCGGGAACGGATCGGGTCACTCGGCGGCGTCGAGGCGCACGCCGTTTACGGGAACCCGGCCGAGGAGCTGGCGCTGTTCAGTGCTTCGCTCGATTTGTTGATCGTCGGCTCACGCGACTACGGTCCAATCGGCCGGCTCGTGCACGGGAGCACCTCCCAGCAGCTTGCACGCGCCGCCCGCTGTCCGCTGCTCGTGCTGACGCGCGCGGCACGCGCACCCGAGGAGTCGAACGGGCACGATTCACGAGGCCCCGCGCGAGCCCGTCAGGTTACACCGCATTGACCAGCAGCGGGTCTGAAGGTCGCCAGCCGATGGAGGGGTCACACCGGCTTCGGCGGCTTGCACCAGCACAGCGGTCAAGCCGGCTCCTCCCCGCCTGACCGTCAGTCGCCTAGCGGCCCCGACGAAACAGGCGCAGCGCGCGTTCGTGCTGCCGCTCGACGAGTCGTTCGATGAGCTGCTGGCGTTGGCGGCTCTGCCGCAACGTGCGCTCGCGCAGCGCCGCGTAGAGCAACCGTCGGTCACTCGCCGCAGACACGCCTTGCTTTTGTTCCGTTGACTTGCTCATCGCCGTTCAGCAGCTACGGTAATGAGCGGCAACGTCCGTGTCATCGGAGCAAACTGCGCAAACACGGTGCGTAGTCTTGACAACCAGCCGACGCAGGACGCGGAATATCAGGGCTGGCCGGCGACGCTCGCTTCCGCTTCCGCCAGCGCATCCTCCACGGCCTGACCGGGTGTAAGGCCTTACCCCTAGGGGGGCTGGTCGTTGCATTCGGGAACGCGTAGTCTCGCGCCAACCGCGTGACAGTCATGCCCCGCGGTTGCCAACAAACATCGAGGAGGCTAGGCTCGGAATGACTCGAATCACAGACACCAGTTTCCGCCTGCGCGACCATCACACCCCGCCGACGTTGCCGGAATCGCCGGGTCTCGGACTCGATCTGGCCAAGCTCCACAAGCCCACGTTGAAGCTTGCGGACTACATTCGTCATGAGCTCGCGAACCCGCCCGCGGCCGTGTCGCGTCCTCATCCCGGGTTCCAGTGGGGCATGCTCGCCAACGATCGCCTCGGCGATTGCGTAATCGCGATGATGCTCCACAGCATCGAGGACTTCCATCTCGATGCGGACACCCCGCCGCCCGCGTTCACCGACCAGGACGCCGTCAACCTCTATTCCGCGATCACCGGCTACAACCCGAACGATCCGTCGACCGACCGGGGGACCGACGAGTCCGCGGCAATGAAATACTGGGAGCAGCCCGGCCTGGGAGCCAACGGAGCAACGCACACGATCGTCGCGACGGTTGCCGTCGATCCAGGTAACCTCGACGAGTGCAGGATCGCCATCGACGAGTTCGTTGACTTGGAGATCGGCATCGCCCTGCCCAAGACCGCGCAAGGCCAGACGGAGTGGAGTGTCGTGGGCGACCCCAACAGCGATCCCAATAGCTCGCCCGGCTCATGGGGCGGACACGGGATCCCCTACCGCGAGTACGACGCCGAGACATTCAAATGCGTGACCTGGGGCGCAGAGCTTCTGCTCACCGTCCCGTTCCACCAAACCTACGCCCAGGAGGCGCACGTCGTCGTCACCCAGGAGATGCTCAACAACCAGGGCATCGGGCCCTCAGGCGTCGCTTGGACCGAGCTTGTCAGCGACATCAGGAAGCTGACTCTGACGCGCTCGTAGCGTCGACACGGACCGCGACACACGTCCGCTGTCGGCTCGCTTGCGCTTTCCGTAACCGTTTCACAAGGTGCCGCTCCGTTCTAATTCTAATCTGAGGAGCGGCACCTCGCTCCCGGCAGGCACGCAGCCAGGAAGGACGTCAGGTCGAGTCGGGATCGCTGTTGGCCAGTCTCAAAGCGCCGTCGGCAGGCGTGTAGATGCTCTCGTGCCCGTCGGCCCACCGGATGCGATACCGCGGGTGCGGGTCATCATGCACAACCTCCTCGATCACACCGCGGCGGCTGGTGCGTTCGGTCGACTCGGCCTCAACAAGAACATGATCTCCAGGCGAGAACGCCATGACTCTCCTTTCCTCGACGCCCTGCAGGGTAGCTCGCTTGCGGCGAGACGTCGAGTGGCGATGGACCGAGCGCATATCGCATCGGCGGTCGGGACGGAACGGGATGTGCTACATACGGTGCGATGCGAGCCCTTCGTCTGCTGGTGGCAGTCGCGCTCGCCTTCCTGATGGGGGCCGGCGCCGCTGACGGGGGATTGGCGCGTGCCCACGCCACTCGGCGGTCATCGTATCCTGTCCTGATCGCGATCGCGCGCGCCGCGACCAGCGGAGCGGTCAACCAGCCTCAGGCGGCCGCTTATCGCCAGACGTACAAGGCCGCGGTGGCCGAGGTCGCGCGACTGCAAGTCAACGCCACGTTTGGCTCGGTCAACGCGCTGCTCACGCAAGGCTCTCTCGCCTCGTTTGCCCAGGTGGAGGCGAGTGGATGCATCACTTATTCCTGCACGGACCCTTAGTCTAGCTAGTTAGTTGTGTAGCTTATAGTCGGCCCGGTAGTGTCCGTCAACTTCACAACTGTCTGCTTGTGATACTATCGGTTCCATGAGCAACCGTGCTTCAGTGCGTCATCCCCTTCCAGAGCCCTTGATCGAACTCGTCGCGCAGCGCTTCCGGGTGCTCGGCGAGCCGATGCGGATCAAGCTGCTCGACCGTCTGCGTGAAGGTGACGCCACCGTCGGCGAGCTTCAAGAAACGCTCGGCGCCTCCCAGCAGAACGTCTCAAAGCACCTGGGCATCCTGCACTCCGCCGGCATGGTCGGTCGCACCAAGCAGGGCAACCACACCCGCTACGCGATCAGCGACCCAAGCGTGTTCGAACTCTGCGACCAGGTGTGCAGCGGCGTCCGCCGCCAACTACAAGGCCTCGAAGCGATCCTGCAGAGCACCGATCAGGCTGCCTGATCAGCGCAGCCGGCTAGTCGATGTGGACCCATACCCACGCGGCGGTGGACTCGCGCGTAACGCCCGGGTCAGCGTGCCCGCCGTGATGTCCGCGATCACGGCGCCGATCAGCGCTCCGGCCAACACGTCGCCGGGATAGTGGACCCCGGTGTGGACCCGCGAGTAGGCGACCAGCGCCGAGAGCGCGTGCAGAGGGACGCCCGCCGCCGGCAGGACGCGCCCGACCCCCGAAGCGAACGCGACCGCCGCCGCCGTGTGCCCTGACGGGAACGAGCGCGATCCCGGCATCTGAACCTGACGCTCGCGCGGAACCTCCTCGGCGGCACGGTCGGGGCGAGGGCGGCGACCGATCGGCTTGACCACGAGGTTGACGATCGTCGCCGAGGCCGCCACGCAGGCCAGGCCCGAGGCTGCCGCGCGCCGCCCGCGCGGGCCTCCGACTAGCGCCAGGATCACACCCGACGCGATCGACAGACGCGAATAATTGGCCGCACGCGAGAGCCGCCGCATCGCGCCGTCAAGCCGCGGGGTCGCTGTGCCGGCGACCGCGGCATACACGGCGAGATCGATCCGCTCAGCCTCTGCGAGCCAGCTAGAGCAGCCGCGTGGGCTCTCAGTCGGGTGCCTCGGAGGTGTGGCGGTCATCGTGATGCGTGGCTCAGGCCGGTGTCGTCGCGCAGCCCGAATGCGAGCTTGGCAATCGTCCCGATCGTCTGCCAGGGGGAGTCCGGCTCGAGCGTCGACTGGGAGGCCCGGGGGTGACGTGGCGCGATCCGCAGCCGCACGAGGTCGGAGGAGTCAAGGTACGCAACGGCCGCCCGCGAAGCTACGTCGAGCAACGCCACGGCAGCGTCACAGTCCGTGTCGGCAAGCTCGCAGGCGAACGCTGTGGGACTGCGCGCCAAGTCACCTTCACGGCCGTCGTAAACCGCCGCCTCCGTCAGGCACTGCGCGCGCAACTCGACCACCGCAGCGTCTAACATGGTGCAACGATCGCGTTCAGGTCCGGCGAGCACATCCGCAACTGCACGCACACGTAACGCGATGACCTACGCATGCTCGGCAGTAAAGTTTACGGTCCACTCGCACCGCCCGGGCAGACAGGGAGCGCCGACTCAATCATGCGGCAGGACCTGATCTGCTGCTCATGGAGCCGACTCATGGAGCCGACTTTCTTCGACACATCTTCCGAGTTCCGCGCCTGGCTTGAGGACCATCATGCCAATTCGGACGAGCTGTTTGTTGGCTTTCACAAGAAGCGGTCGGGACGGCCCAGCATCACGTGGCCGGAGGCCGTGGATCAGGGGCAGACGGACGTTTTCGGCGGCCTGCGGAGCCTGCTGAGGTGAGCGGTTCGATCGCCGCGCCACCCGCCGCGGACCGTGCGACGTTCCCTGACCCGCTCCATCCCCGGCATCTCGCGGTTCGGGTCGCCGAGATCGCGGCGGTCATAGCAGTGGGCGCGATCGCGATCAGCGCCGTGCCGGGGCTCGACGAAGTGCGGGCGCGTCTCGAGGGCACCGACCCGGTCTGGATCGCGGCGCTCGCGCTCGCCGAGGTCGGCTCGTGCGCCGGCTATCTGCTTGTCTTTCGCGCGACGTTCTGCTCGCAGATGTCGTGGGTGCTCAGCTACGACATCGGGATGGCCGAGCTAGCGGCGAACTCGCTGCTGCCGGCCGGTGGCGCCGGGGGTCTCGCGCTCGGTGTGTGGGCGCTGCGCCAGGCCGGCATGCCCACCGGTCACATCGCTCGCCGCACCGTCGCTTTCTTCATCGTCACGAGCGCCGCGAACTTCTTTGCACTCGTGCTGGTCGGAGTCGGAGTGTTCGCCGGCATCGTGGCGGGCCAGGGTTCGGCGGTGCTCACGCTCGTCCCTGCGCTGATCACGGCCCTCGGCGTGCTTCTGGTCGGACTGAGCCCACGACTTCTGCGCGCACTGGGGGAACGCGGCGCGGGCGTCGAGCGCGATCGGTGGCGCGAACGCGCGCGCGTCAAGCTGCGGGCGGGGCTGACGACTGGCGCGGATGGCGTTGATCAAGCGATCGCGCTGCTGCGCTCGCACAGCTTCGGAGTGACCGTGGGCTCGTTCGCGTACATGGGCTTCGACATCGCAGCGCTCGGGTGCGGCTTCGCGGCCGTCGGCCACATGCCCGCGGTCGGCACGCTCGTGCTCGGCTACCTGATCGGCCAGCTAGGCAACCTCGTGCCGCTGCCCGGCGGGATCGGCGGCACCGAGGGCGCGCTGATCGCGGTGTTCGCGCTCTACGGCGTCAATGTCGCGGAGGCCACCGCGGCGGTGCTCGCCTACCGCCTCTTCCAGCTGGCCGTGCCGGCACTGCTCGGTGCACCGGCGTTCGTCATACTTCGACGCAAGCTAATGCGGTCGGATCGGCCGGCAGTGATTTGCGCGCCGCTCGCACTCGACGCGGTGAAGTTGCCGGCGCGAAGTTGACGGCATGCAAGGTCGAGGCAGAGCGGACGATAGACGAGCGCACGCTTACCCGGATGTTCAGTAGTCCTCCTGGCTCGGGCGCTGGATCGCCACGGATGTCGTCTGACTGCTGCTGGGCTAGCGTCGGTTGATCGGCGTCCGCTGCCAGGCGGCATGCCGGAGGACCGACGAACGAAATCAGGTGCGCGCCAGATGGTCCGTCAACAACAGCGACCGCGCCGCCCCGGCCAGGCACGCGACGCCTGTACTTCCAGGCGAGCTCCATGCGCCGCTGCTCGCGCGAGTGCTCGGAGGTATCTGCGGCCACTGAGGGGAGCTTTCGATGCGTGAGGTTGTTGCTAACAGGTTTGCCGATCGCTACGCCGCAGGGCGCCAGCTTGGCGAGCGGCTCAGTTCGCTCGCCGGCGAGGAACCGGTCGTGTTTGGCCTTGCGCGGGGCGGGGTTCCGGTTGCTTACGAGGTCGCGCGGGCTCTCGGAGCGCCGCTCGATGTGCTTGTGGTGCGCAAAGTCGGCGCGCCCGGCAATCCGGAGTACGGGGTCGGAGCCGTGGCTGAGGGAGGCGTGCGAGTGCTCAACCATCAGGCGATTCGCCAGCTTTTGATCAGCGACGAGGAGCTGGAGGCCGCCGTGGCCCGCGCGCAGGCCGAGGTCGATGCACGCGTCAAGCGCTACCGAGACGACCGGGCCGTGCAGGAAGTTAAGGGCCGCACCGGGATCGTCGTTGACGACGGGTTGGCGACGGGCGGGACGGCGCGTGCGGCACTGCGCGCCGTCCGAGCGCGTGATCCGCGCCGGCTCGTGCTGGCGGTGCCGGTAGGCGCACCCGACACTGTTGAGTCGCTGCGCAAGGAAACCGACGAGGTGGTCTGCCTGCTGGAGCCAGAGCTGTTGTGGGCGGTCGGCCTGTGGTACGAGGACTTCGAGCAGACCTCGGACGCCGAGATCGCAGGGCTGCTGGCGGGTGATCCCCCGGACGCCGACCGACCACGCGCGCTGCCGCGGGAGGTCAGAATTCCGATCGACAGCGAAACGCGGATCGTCGGTGATCTCACGGTGCCCGAGGACGCCGAGGGTTTGGTTGTGTTCGCGCACGGCAGCGGGTCGGGCCGCTACAGCCCCCGCAACCGGCAGGTCGCTAGAACGCTCAACGAGCACGGGCTCGCGACACTGCTGCTTGACCTGCTGACGCCCGCGGAGGAGCTCGACCGCACCAACATATTCGACATCACTCTGCTCGCCGGGCGGCTCGTCGCCGCGACCCGCTGGGCTCAACATGAACCGCTGACCGCCGGTCTCAAGGCGGGCTACTTCGGCGCGAGCACCGGCGCGGGCGCCGCTCTGTGGGCCGCCGCACAGCTCGGCGACGAGATCGGCACGGTCGTCTGCCGCGGCGGACGCGCCGACCTGGCAGCCGCACGGCTACACGACGTGCGCGCACCCGTGTTGCTGATCGTGGGCAGCCGCGACGAGCTCGTGCTGGAGCTCAACCGCGAGGCCCAGCGCATACTGAACGCCCCGTCAGAGCTCTCGATCGTTGCGGGAGCTACGCACCTGTTCGAGGAGCCCGGAGCGCTTGAGGAGGTGGCGCGGCTGGCCGGTCGCTGGTTCGAGCGCCACCTGGCCGCTGCAACGACGCCTGCCGGCAAGCGATGACTCGCTCCCCGGCCACTGCTCACAGGACTCTGCGCCCTTGGTGCGCCGCGTGCTGACCCGTCCACGAGCGACCGCGTTCGAGCTCGTCGACCGGTCTGGCGGGCTTTCCTGTCATGCGTGCAAGGTCAATGTCTTCTGGGCCGGCCTCGTTGTTTATGGTGCTTGTCGCGCCAAAGCGAGTACACGTCCAGAGGAGCCGCAAGGACATGACTGATCTGTTCGACTTCTACCCTTACGCCGAGCGCCTACAGGTGCGGGTATGAAACCGACCGGCAAACGGTGGCTGCGTCAGTGGGTGGCGGGGGTCGTGGCTGCGGTGGCTCTGCTGGGGGCCGGCGGGTCGACGTCCCAGGCCGCAGGGTCTACGTCGTACGCGTGCGGCGGGGCTTTGCCGAGTTACCGCGATACGAGCTACTCGTTCGCGGAGCGCGCTGCCGACCTGGTGTCGTGCATGACGCTCGCGCAGAAGGTGCTTCAACTGCACACCAACGATGCCCCCGCGATTCCCAGCCTGGGCGTGCAGCAATACACGTACTGGAACGAGGGGCTGCACGGGATCAACCGCCTCGGCGCCAATACTAATCCCGGCAGCGCCACCGGCGGGGTGCACGCGACGAGTTTCCCTAGCAACTTGGCCTCGACGATGACGTGGGATCCGCAGTTGATGTATCGGGAGACGACCGCGATCTCCGACGAGGCGCGCGGGTTTTTGGACAAGTCGCTGTGGGAGACCGGGCAAAACAACCTCGGACCTTCGCCTGGCAACTACGGCAGCCTCACGTACTGGGCGCCGACGGTCAACATGGATCGCGACCCTCGTTGGGGCAGGACCGACGAGGCGTTCGGCGAGGACCCCTACCTGGCGAGCGAGATGGCCGGCGCGTTCGTGGACGGCTACCAGGGCGAGACCCTCTCGGGGGCGCCGTTGAGCAAGTACCTGAAGGTGGCGTCCACCGCGAAGCACTATGCGCTCAATGACGTTGAGGGTGATCGCACCTCGGGCAGCTCGAATACCGACGACGCGAATGTCCGCGACTACTACACCGCCCAGTTCAAGAGCCTGTTCGAGAACGCTCATGTCTCGGGGTTCATGACGTCGTATAACGCGATCAACGGAACGCCATCGGTGGCGGACACCTACACGACCAACGAGTTGGCGCAGCGGACGTACGGGTTTGACGGCTACACGACATCGGACTGTGGCGCGGTCACGACCACCTACCAGAACCCGCCGGGGGGTCATGACTGGGCTCCGCCGGGCTGGAGCACGAATAGCGGCGGTACTGGCGCTGTGTGGACGGACACCGCGACGGGCCAGCAGGTCAGCGGCGCGACCGGGGGCCAGGCGTACGCGCTGCGGGCTGGAACCGACCTCAACTGCACGGGAGGCGAAGCCACGCTGGCCAACATTCAGCAGGCCATCGACGCCGGCATCCTCAGCGAGGGCGTGATCGACGACGCGCTGGTGCACCTGTTCACGGTCCGCATGCAGACGGGAGAATTCGATCCCCGACGTGATGTCCCGTGGACGCGGATCACCAGGCGCGTGATCCAAAGCCCCGCACACCAGGCGCTCGCTCGCACGGTGGCCGACAACGCGCTCGTGCTGCTCAAGAACGACAACGTCCCTGGCAGCACAGTGCCGCTGCTTCCAGCCAAGGCGGCGAAGCTCACCAACGTGGTGATTCTCGGCAATCTGGCGGGCACGACCACGCTTGGTGGCTACTCCGGGGATCCCTATCTGCAGGTGAACGCCGTTCAGGGCATCTCGGCGGCGGTCGAGCGTGCCAACCCTAACGCCAACGTGTACTTCGACTCGGCCGGCACGTCCACGACCGCGACCGGCCCCGCGGTGCTCTCCGCCCAGACTCAGGCGGAGATCAAGAACGCGGACCTCGTGATCGTGTTCGTGGGCACCGACGAGAGCATCGCAAGCGAGATCCGCCAGCACTCAAGCCTGATCGTGCCGAAGATTGATCGAACCACGATCGGGATGCCGGGCAACTACAGCTCGCTGATCAGCCAGGTCGCGGCGCTGGGCAACCCGCGCGTGGCGCTTGTCATCCAATCCGACGGACCGATGAACATCGACAGCGTGCAAGGCGACTTTCCGGCGATCCTGTTCAGCGCATACAACGGCGAGAGCCAGGGCACAGCGCTGGCCGACGTGCTGTTTGGCAGGCAAAACCCGAGCGGGCATCTGGACTTCACCTGGTACCGGGATGACTCACAGCTGCCGTCGATCGAGAACTACGGCCTCACGCCATCGCAGACCGGAGGGCTCGGCCGCACCTACATGTACTTCACCGGCACGCCCACGTACTCGTTCGGATACGGACTCAGCTACAGCACGTTCAAGTACTCAGACATTCAAATGGCCCCCGGGGCCACGACCCCCGATGGCACCGTCCAAGTCGATTTCAACGTCACCAACACGGGCGCTGTGCCCGGCGCGACAGTGGCGCAGCTGTACGTCGCGCCTCCCAGCATCCCCGGGGTCGAGCTGCCCGCGGAACGGCTCGAAGGCTTCCAGAAGACCGGGGTCCTGGCGCCCGAGCAGACTCAGCACATCACCCTGGCAGTCAACATGAGCGACCTCTCTCAATGGGACGAGAGCCAGCTCAAGCAGGTCGTCTACGACGGGACCTATAAGTTCATGGTCGGGGCCGACTCGAGCGACATCACCGGCTCCGGACCGGTCACCGTCCAGGGTACGCTCACCCCGAAGATCCAGTACGTCACCGTGCAGCCGGACAAGGTCATCTTCCAGCCGGGCGACACGCTTGACCTGACGGGCAAGAACCCGTGGATCCAGAACGACACCAATCCCGCGCTCGAGCAGCCCCATGCGACGGCTGACAACATTGTCGAGGCGGTCAACAATGACGAGTCGTTCGTGAACCTGTCCGGCGCCAATGTGACCTACAGCACCAGCAACCCAAACGTGGCGACGGTAAGCCCAGCCGGGCTGCTCACAGCGGTCGCGGCCGGGGTCGCGACGATCAGCGCGACGGTCAACGGCGTCACGGGCTCGACGCCGATCGTCGTGCAGCAACCCTTCTCGCTGACCGCGCCGTCGATCGTTCCAGCCGGCACGACGCTGACCGCGACCACGAACCTACCCAACACCGGCAGCGCGCCCCTCACCAACGTCAAGATGAGCCTGACCGCCCCTGCCGGCTGGACGGTGCAGGCCACCTCGCAGTCGAGCTTCCCGCTCGTCAACGGCGGCCAGACCGTACAGACCACGTGGCGCATGGCCGTCCCGGCCAACGCGAGTCCCGGCAGCTACGAGCTCTCCGCGCAGGCCACCTTCCAGGACGCAAATGGTGCTGGTGATGCGACTGCCCAGGGCGAGATCTCCGTGCCCTTCTCGTCGCTGAGCGCCGCCTTCGACAATCCAGGCATCAGCGACGACTCCAACCCTTCGGCTGGCAACCTGGACGGCGGCGGCTTTAGCTATTCAGCGCAGGCGCTAGCCGCAGATGGCCTTACCGCCGGAGCCACCGTGACCCATGACGGGCTCACCTTCGCCTGGCCCAACGTGCCCACAGGGTCAGCAGACAACGTCGTTGCCGGTGGCCAGACGATTCCGCTGTCCGGCTCAGGCTCGACACTCGGTCTCCTCGGCGCCGCTAACAACGGCACGGTTACGGGAACCGCGACGATCACCTACACGGACGGCACCACCCAGTCGTTCAGCCTCGCGTTCGCTGATTGGTTTACCAACGCCGCCGCGCCCGGCGGGGACATCCTCGACAACATGCCCTACCTCAACACCACGACCGGCAAGGACAACCACAAGGTCAGCGTCTACTACGCCGCGGTGCCGCTGCAGGCGGACAAACAGGTCCAATACATAACGTTGCCTAACGTCAGCCAACAAGCCGTGGCCGGCCAGCCAGCCATGCACGTCTTCGCGGTCTCGATTGGCTAGGAGGAGTCGGCCCTCCCGAGGCGACGTGGCGGGCGACGCACGATCGCCCGCAGCTGACGGCGATCGTCTGCGCGCCGCCCTCGGTGACCACGAGCAGATCGCCCGCTCTCACGCCCACCGCGGCCAGAGCGCTCCGTGACAGCCCGAGGATCTTGTCGTCCCCTGGGTGGCGGCTGCCTCGCGTCTCGCGATCGGCCACGAGCGCCTCGGTGAAGCTGGACGGTACGAACCCCTCGCTCTCGACCCCGGTGTCCTGGCTGGACGCCAGGCCTGAGCGGACGACGAGCGCAGAGCGGCCATCAGGCCCAATGCGTACAGGTTCCCGGACAGCTCGTCCGGCGCGATCAGCTCGCCACCGAAGCGGCCAAACGACGGCGGCGCGACGGCAAGGCCTCCCTCCACTCGCGGTCCACGGTTCGTCAGCACCCGGACACGCCCGCGGCAGTCGATGGCATAGAGTGTGGTCACGGACCCGGCCACGTTCGTGACGAGCAGTTGGTGGCCGAAGCGGCCGACGAGGTCGAACGCGATTCCGTTTTCCAGCCCGCGCGACGGCAGCGCCGCGAACCGCCGGACCCGTCAGGCACAGACACGCCAGCACACAGAGAAAGGAGCGCGTCACGCTTCCACGGTGGCGCGGACGGGCGAGGCCTCCGACGCCCCCGCGCGGCCACCGCGCCGCGGGCGGAGCAGGGGCAGCGTCGTTTCTTCGGCGAACTGCTCGCCGGTCACGCCGGTGACGAAGTGCCCGCCCCGGACGAGGCCCCGGGCTTCGAGGCGACGCAGCGCCCAGAGGATCTCCCGCCACGGCATGGCCAGCCGCTCCTTCACGTACACATCGCGGAACACAACGCCCCAGCGCGCGAGCAGCTGCCAGGCCACGGTCTCGGCGAGCTCATCGATCTCGTCGCACGGCTCGACGCTCGGGAGCAACGTCCACCGGCCCTCCGCGGCGTGACGCCATCCACCTCGACTCCGGCGCCGGTTATAGCGCGGCTGCTGTCGGCCGGCAAACCGGGTTCGGGCGCTCAGCAGCGAGCGGACGGCGGCCCATCCGTCGGCCGTGATCAAGCCGCGCGCAACGCCGTCCCACAGTCCCTCCTCGATCTCGGCGGGATGGCGGTTCGTGATCGCGCGGAGGTCGGCGTGGAACAGCGCGCCGTGGCCGCGGAGCGCGTCGAGCACGTCCCGCCCCGGCCCGTCGCCCGGCTGCGCCGGCACGATCGCGCCCCGGTGCGCCTGAAGCAGCCAGGGGAGGTCGTCACGGAGCATGAACGTGATCGGAGTGCGCCGGGACGGTGTCTTTGTCTTCGCCGCTGCTCCCGGGACCCCGCCGTCCGGCATGCCGTCCCGGACCGGCTCGAGCACGGACAGTCTCCCCCACGCCACCTCACCGGACAGGCACAGGTCATCGAGCCATTCGGGCTGGTACGACTCGACCCGTTCGGCGAAGATCCGCTCCCACTCGCCGGCCGGCCATTCGACCCCCTGGAGCTGCTCGATCACCTCCGCCAGGCCCGCCCGGCCGTGGCGCTGAGTCCCCGGGGCGACGTGCCACCACGACTCGAGAAACGTCTGCCACTCCTCCTGGGTGATCGGGCGGATCGCGGCCCGCCGGCGCTCTCGCGTGTACGAGTGGATGCGGGCCAGCAGCCGCCGGGCGCACCACTGCTCGCCGCGCTCGGGCTCGAACCGGCCGCTCAGCGCGAACCCGCGCCCCCGCAGCGCCTCGAGGGCGATCACGACGGCGGATCGCGCGAGCCTGGTGCCGGCGCTGAGCTCGTCGACGGTGACCGGACCCACGACCTCGAGATGACCCTGCACGAGCCTTACCGCCGCGTCGTCGGCTCCCGCCTCTGGCCGGCGGAGTAGGCTGACCGGCAGCGCATGATCAGGGCTGAACGAGGCGCCGGGAAACAGGGCCTCGAGCTCGCGCCGGCGCTCCGTGGCGCCCCAGAGGACGTCGCCCGTCGCGAACCTCGAACGCCCGTCCCTGCGCGGCCAGAGCGCCGAAGTGGCCCGCCCACTCCGCGCACGGACGGATGGCCACGAGCGACAGGAGCACGTTGTGGAGCTCGTCGGGATCGCGCACGTCGGGCGCCGCCTCGGCCCGGACGCGCTCGACCGCCTGCGGGTCGAGCCGGCCCAGCTCGCACGGCTCGACGGGCAGCCCGCGGCGCAGGGGCACCGCCCGGGAGCGGCGTTCGCCGATCTCGGTGTCCTCATCGAGGTACGTGAACGGGGCGCCGTTGAGGATCTCGTGCGCCAGCACGCTCGGCTCGACCGTGTCGACGAAGTGAACGCGGATCGTCCGCTCTTCGAACCGGCGAACGAGCGCTCTTAAGCCCGTCGATGTCCATCGCCTCCGTCAGGCAGTCCCCGAGGGTCTCGCGCACGAGCGGGTGGTCAGGGATCGGGACGGGACCGGCCGGCGCGTTGTCCTGGCAGGCGGCCAGCGAGGGGAACACGGCGGCCATCAGATCGTCCGATTCCATCCGCTGGATGTTGAACGGGTTGAGCTTGCCGCCCTTGCGCCGCAGCACGGCGAGCGAGCGGTTGAGGTTCCACCGCCAGCGAGCGGTGAACATCGGACTGCGCAGCACCGCCTGCGTGACGGCGTCCTGCACGTTGTGCGAGCGCAGGAAGGCGGGCACGTCCTCGAGCGGGAACGAGTGCTGGGGCCCGAGCGACAGCAGCACGGCATCGTTGCTGGCCGCCGCCTGGAGCTCGAAGTCGAACGTCAGGCAGAACTTCTTGCGCAACCCGAGGCCGAGCGCCCGGTTGATCCTCGCCCCGAGCGGGCTGTGGACGATGAGCTGCATCCCGCCGGTCTCGTCGAAGCACCGCTCGAACACGATGTCGTCATGAGTCGGGAGCACTCCGCCCAGAGCGGCGCGCCCGGCCCGCAGATAATCGACGATTAGCTCGCCGCGCGATGCCGTCGATCCCGGACGCGGTGCAGACGCAGCTCACCGCGGCCTCCCGCCCGCCGTTGTCGAGGTGGTCGGCCACCCCGGTGCGCCAGCCGGGACACCTCGTCGGACAGCTCGTCGGTGCGGCCGGGCGCCTCGCCGAGCCAGAACGGGATCGTCGGATGCCGGCCGGCCGCGTCGCCCACGCGCATGACGCCGTTGGTCACCTGCACGACCTGCCACGGGTGCGTCCCGAGCAAGAACACATCGCCCTGCATCGACTCGATCGCGAAGTCCTCGTTCACGGTGCCGACGAACACGTCGCCCGGCTCCATCACCACGCGGTAGTCCCCGGTCTCGGGAATCGCGCCACCGGACGTGAGGCTGGCCAGCCGCGCGCCGCGGCGAGCCCGCACACGGCCGTTGACGCGGTCACGGTGCAGGTAGGCCATACGCTGCCCGTGGCCGGTCTCGATCCCGGCCGAGACGAGCTCGACGATCTCCTCGAACGCCTCGCGGGTGAGCTGCCGGTAAGGCCACGCGCGCGTCAGCAGGGCGCACAGCTCGTCCTCGGCCATCCCGTCGTCACCGTGCGCCGCGACCTCGGCCACGATCTGCTGGGCGAGGATGTCGAGCGGCTGCTCGGGCGGGTGGAGCCGGTCGAGGCGGCTCCGGACGACCGCGGCCAGCAGCGCCGCGCACTCGACGAGATCGTCGCGCGTGATCGGATAGACGATCCCGCGCGGGAACGCCCGTCCGGTGGTGGTTGGCCCGCCCGACCCGCTGCAGGAACGTGGCGATGCTATGCGGCGAGCCGATCTGGCACACGAGCTCGACCGGCCCGACGTCGATCCCCAGCTCCAGCGAGGCGGTGGCCACGAGCGCCCGCAGCTGTCCGGCCCGCAGCCGGTGCTCGACCCGCTGGCGGCGTTCGCGCGAGAGCGACCCGTGGTGGGCGGCCACGAGCTCCGGGCCGAGCCGTTCGCCGAGCTGATGAGCCACCCGCTCGGACAGCTTGCGCGTGTTGACGAACACGAGCGTCGTCCGGTGCTCGGCCACGTGGCCGGCGATTCGGTCGAGGATCTCGTCGAAGTGGTCGCTCGAGATGGCCGCCTCGAGCTCGCCGTCGGGCAGCTCGAGCGAGATGTCGAGGCGTCGGAGGTGCCCGCTGTCGATGATCTCGGGGAGCGGCTCGCCCGCACCGACGAGCAGGCGGGCGGCGACCTCGAGCGGCCGGACCGTGGCCGAGAGGCCAATCCGGACAGGCGGCTTTTCGGCCACGGCGTGGAGACGCTCGAGCGTGACGGCCAGGTGCGACCCCCGTTTGTCGCGGGCCAGTGCGTGAATCTCGTCGACGATGATCGTCTCCACGGTGGCCAGCGTGGCCCGGGAGCGCTCGGCGGTCAGGTACAGGTACAGCGACTCCGGAGTGGTGACGAGCAAGTTCGGGGGCCGGCGGACCATCGTCTGCCGCTCCGACGAGCTGGAGTCTCCAGTCCGCACGGCAACGGTGATCGGCGCCGGCTCATAGCCGAGCTCCCGCGCCACATCGGCGATCTGCGTAAGCGGCTCCTGGAGGTTCGTGTGGATGTCGACGGCCAGCGCCTTGAGCGGGCTCAGGTACACGACCTGCGTTTTGCCCTCGATCGGCTCAGCGGCCTCGTGGGCGCGGTACAGCGCGTCGATCGCGGCGAGGAAGCCGGCCAGCGTCTTGCCCGACCCCGTCGGGGCGCTGACGAGCGTGTGCCGACCGGCCGCAATCGCCGGCCAGCCTCCCAGCTGGGCGTCCGTCGGGCCCTCCGGAAACCGCCGCTCGAACCAGGCTCTAACGGCCGGGTGGAACCGCTCGAGAACGTCCCGTCCCTCGGAACGCGGGGCCGGTGGGAGCAGCGCGGTGGTGCCCATTGCGAGACCACACAGTAGTACGGCCGGGAAGCCGGCCTGCGCCGAGCGCGCCGCCACGGGAGCGCCGCCCCGTCTAGGTCTTTCGGTTTGTGATTCGCGTCGGTGTGCGTACGTGACGGCCGTCGCTTGCTGGCGACGGTGCGTCAGGGGTGCTCGAGTAGCCTCGGCCGCGCCATCGGCGAACTCGGCCGGATCGCCAAGACCCTGCACCTGCTCAGCGAGCTCGCCGCCGAAAGTGGTGTCGACCGCCTTGTTAGCCAAGGGCTATTTAAGAGATGGGGTCATCTGGTCTCGAGTGTCTATAGGCCGTCGAGCAGGTCGCGCAGCGTCTCTGTGTAGGCGTCGAGTGCTGCGCGCCCCTGGATCGTCAGCGCGACCGAGGTTCGCGACGCGGGTCCGTTGCCGGTCTTCTCGGTGGTGAGGTAGCCGGCGTCCTCGAGCTTGCGTAGGTGTGTGATCAGGTTGCCGGGCGTCAGCCCGATCATCTCTTGCAGGCGCGTGAACGAGAGCGCGTCGCCGTCGGGCAGCGCGGCTAAGGTCGCGGTGATCCGCAACCGTGCGGGCACGTGGATCAACGGGTCAAGGGCGTCGAGGGTCACCGATGCCGCACCCAGGCCTGGGCGGCGCTATATCCGAGGACCGCGACGCAGCACCCCACGCCGTCGCTCAGCCATACCCCTGCCGGTCCTGCGAACGAGCTTCCGGTGGCGACGAGCATGACCGCGATAGCGACGCCGAACCCCGGCCAGTCCTCTCGTGTCGACGCGACAGCTGCCCCCAACGCGCCCAGGACGATCAGCTGCGCCGTCAGCGGGTAGATCCCGTACACGATCCCGTCGCTGACCCCGTCGTGCCTGAGCACCCCCTGGAACACCGACACGGCGACCAGCGCCGTCACGACGGCCGCTCCATAAGCGCGCTGCTGGCGCACTGAGCGCCCGCTGAGACCGGTCATCGCGCGTCGATTGACGGTGACGACCACGCCGATCCAGCAGAACAAGACGCCGTACATGACCGACAGACCCGCCGCTGTTGGCCCCCTGTAGGGGTGCTGTCCGCGGACCGACAGCCAGACCGCTCCCAGTGCGATCAGAACCACCGCCGCGCCGAGCAGCGAGAGCCCGGGCGACCTCATGTCGAACTTGCGCTGAGCGTCCAGGTTGGTCTGTTCCAGCAGTCTCGCCGCTTCACGGGGATCAAGTCCGCGCTCGTCCTCACCCATCGCGGTGCTGTCCGTGTCGCGTGTGCCGTTCATGTGCGCTCTCCATCGGATCGACTTTGCCCCGCAAACGCTACTAGGTTTTGCGCCGCAAAGTCAAGCAAGAGCGCCGACACGCTAGCTAGTCTCGACGCCGGCCGCGAGCGGACAGCCTGGTCTTCCTCAACACAGCGAGAACCCGGTCCCGCCGGCTCCTCGCCCGCGCTCGGTCTCGACCCCGCGATCGCCCAGCCCGGCCGACCAATGGCCACGGGCCGTCTGAGTAGCCCGCCGTGGTCCAAACGGGCGCTATCCCGAACCGCGCCGCACTGCTGATCGCGCTCAACCAGATCCGCCCGTCCAGCGTCCACGCGATGGGCTCCCGCAGCCGGGGGCCGTCCGTCCGTCCGCCCACAACCCACCGCCGGCAACCCAGCGCAAGCCAGCGGCCGCTCTCGCCGCGCGCCCTTCGGGCGATTGGGCCGCTACCCCGGAAGCGGTTCCTGCGCCCGCGGCCCGGGCGTATACGCTTCTGCTGGCTCGAGAAACTCACGGAGCTGTTGGCGCAACTCCGGCGTGTCCTCGTGCCCGTGAACTGAAGCGGCGTGCTCCGCTGCAGCGCGCACCACCTCGTCCTCTTCGCCGATGATCACCAGCGAGCAGTTGGTCTCGCTGGGCCAGCGGCGACAGTCAGCCATGAATCTGCTCATGACCTCTCCTTTCCGGTCGCCGGAACGCATCCTCGCGCTGCGATCGTTCCGCGTCAAGGCCAGTCGCGGTATCCGAGCACATGCGGTCGACCTTGGGGCGCCGTCCGACAGCGAATCGACGAGCGGTCGTAGCCGAACGCGGGTCCTAGGTCGCCGCCGAGATCAGCGTGACGATGTTCGCGCTGTCTAACCCCAGTCGCCTACAGATCCTCGTGTGCCTGCGATCCGGACCGCGAACGGTGTGTGAGATCGTCGACGCGGTCGGGATCGCGCAATCCGTCGTCTCACACCAGCTGCGCGTCCTGCGCAACGGCGTCAGGGTCGTTGGTTGCGCTAATCGTTGCCAATCAGCAGGATCGTGTGCGGATCGCCGAACCCGACCGGGGCGAGCGACCGCGAGGACACCTGGATCGCCTTGTGGAAGCTCAGATCGCCGGCGAGCGTTCCGATCTCGATCTTGACGACCACCACGGTCGTCACGGCGCTCAGCACGACCATCAGCAGGTAGGCGACCACGATCCGCCACGCACGCGGCCGGCGTGCGGGCTCAGGCGGCGGCTCGACAGCAGGCAACCGGTCCGGCGGGAGGTAGCCCCTCGGGGGCGAAGAGTTGGCGGGGCGGCCGTCCCGCTCACGGCGCCCTCCTCGCCTTTCCTGTCACGGACCGTGCAGCCCGCGCGTCGATACGATCCTTCGCGAAGGAGCGGGTGCGATCACGATGCGCGGCGGCGCGGCGACACTCAGCCGCCATCAGCCGCCCGCGAACGCCCGCTGCATCGCATGAAAGGATGAAGCTGCCTACATATGATACGGACGCTTGCCGACACGACCCGACACCACGTTCGCCGCGGGTCGCGGCGCACAGCGCGTCAACGAAAACCGGGCTGAGCACCGCGCGGTGGCCACCTCACCCGATCCCAGCGCTCGGCTTCCCGATCGCACCGCCGAGCGTATGGCCGACACGATGTTCGCGCTGTCGACCCCCAATCGGCTGCAGATCCTGGTGTGCTTGCGATCCGGGCCGCGCACCGTGTCTGAGATCGTCGCCGCCGTCGGGATGGAGCAATCGGCCGTCTCGCACCAGCTGCGGGTTCTGCGCGAACACTCGATCCTCAGCATGCGTCGGATCGGACGCACACGCCAATACGCGCTGCGCGACGACCACGTCGCGGCGCTCATCGACGACGCGCTCGAGCACGTCCGGGCGCTCGAGCGCCCCGCGAACGAGGTGGCCGGCGAACCCTCGCACAGCGGGCCCAGTCCGCCGCGTCCTGAACCGCTCAGCGCGCGGGCGCCCACGCCCGCGTCAGGTCGCCTAGCCCTAGCGGATCGGGATCACGGGCGATGAGCTCCACGACTCCAGCGTTTGCGCCCGCCGCGGACCGCCGTAACGCGCTCGACCGCGCGCACATCGGCGACATCGAAGGAGCGCTCGGCACCGTGCGCTCCTTCGACACGGGCCCGCGCGTCTCGACCAGGCGCAAGCTCTCAACGTTGCTCGCCGTCGCCGGGCCCGGGCTCGTGGTGATGGTCGCCGACAACGACGCCGGCACGTTCTCGGTGTTCGCGCAGGCCGGACAGGATCACGGCACCCGGCTGCTCTGGGTACTGCTGCTCCTGTGCCCGGCGCTGTACGTCACCCAGGAGGTGGTCGCAAGGCTCGGTGCGGTGACCGGCTCCGGGCACGCAAGACTGACGATCGAGCGGTTCGGCAAGCTGTGGTGTGCGTTCTCGCTCGGCGACCTGCTGGTGCTGAACCTCGCCACACTGATCACCGAGTTCATCGGCGTCGCGCTCGCGCTCTCCTACTTCGGCGCCAGCCGGTACCTGACCGTCCCGGCCGCCGCAGCGGTGCTGATCGCAGTGACCACGACCGGCAGCTTCCGTCGCTGGGAACGGGCGATGTACCTGATGATCGCAGCCGACCTCGCGCTGATCCCGCTCGCGCTGATCCACCACCCCCAACCCGCCACCGTCGCCGCCGGGCTGATCCCAACCCTTCACGGCACGAGCGCAAGCTCGACGGTGCTGCTGCTAATCGCGCTGATCGGCACGACAATCGTGCCGTGGCAGCTGTTCTTCCAGCAATCAAATGTCGTCGATAAGCGGATCACCCCACGCTGGCTGAGCTACGAGCGAGCCGACACCGCGATCGGCGCCGCCCTGTTCGCCGCCTCCGCCGGCGCCGTGCTGATCCTCAGCGCGACTGCGCTGCCCGGCACTATGGCGCACCACCACTTCACCGATGTCGGCGCGGTCGCGCACGCGATCGGCCTGCACCTCGGCGCCGCCGCGGGCGCGATCTTCGCGATCGCGTTGCTGAACGCGTCGCTGCTGTGCGCCGCCGCCGTATCGCTCTCGGGCTCCTACGCGATCGCCGAGGTGCTCGGTCACAAGCACTCGCTGCACCGCAGCCTCCGCGACGCGAAGGCGTTTCACGCCAGCTTCGGCGCGATCGTCGCACTCGCCGCCGGCGTGGTGCTGATCCCCGGCCTCCCGTTCGGCGCGCTCACGACGCTCGTGCAGGCGCTCGCCGGCATCCTGCTACCCAGCACGCTCGTGCTGCTACTGATCCTCGCAAACGACGAACAACTGCTGGGACCGCTGACCAACGGCCGCTGGCTCAACGCAATCGCCGGGACCACGGTCGCAGCGATCCTCGGCCTGTCCACCCTGCTCACGATCACCAACGTCCTCCCTCGACTCAGCATCGATACGGCCCTGCTAGTGTAGTGTCTCGTATTTGAGTTGACAGTTAATCTCGTTGTTGGAGAAGGCTGTACACCCCGGATAGACTGTCAAGTCATTTCGGAGACAGTACACTAGCAACCGCCGGGCTGCTGCTCGCCGGCGCCGTCACGCTCGGCGCCAGCATCCTGCGCAACAGCCGACCACCCATCCCCACCACAGCACTTACCCCGTGGCAGAGACGAACATGGAGCGCCCCCACGCTCGAGCTCCTGCGGCCCGCAACCCGAACGCGCCCGCAACTGCTCGCGCTCGCCCTGCTACGCGGCTACATCCTCCTGATCGCCGGACTGTTGCTGCTCAAACTCGCCGGCGTCCTGCCTAGCTGACCAGCTCGACCGTCCCCGAAACCACGGCTCGGCAGCCTGCCAATACGATCGCGACAAGGGCCCCTGTCAGCGCGCCCACACTGGTCGTGCGCCGCCGCGGTTCTCTCGTCGGAGCGAAGATAGCCTCACTCCCTAACCTCGGACAGCGCTCGTTGATCTGACGTGAGCCGATCGCGATCACCTCCGGACGTGTTGTACGCGTGCGCGAGCCATGCCCCGCCTACAACCCAGCCGGCGCCGAGCGCCAGTGCGCTCCGATGCGCCGGCTGTTGTGTGGTCGATGACTTACTTGGCGGCGCTTAGATTTGCTCCGTCGCGGCTGGTCAGCGACTTGCCAGCGCTGTGGATCACCTTGCGGAGAACGTTGTACTGCGTGTGGACCAACCGGTCGGCCAGCTCCAGGCCCGACTCGGTGATCTTCTTCGCCACCTCGGACGTGCCCTCGACTTCCTGTGGCAACGCCTCCTCGACGGTGACGAGGAACCGCCCCGCCGCCTCGATCCCTGCCCGCTGAGCCGCCTCGAGCGACTCGAGCACTTCGTCGGACAGCTTCGCGGTCCTCTCAACAACGGTCACTTGACGCGCCGCTTGAATGCCGCGCTGATGGGTCGCCGGGCTCTTCACGCTCGGGCTGGGATTGGTCGTGTTAGCCATTTCGGTGGTAGTCGCCATTCTGGGCTCCTTTTTTCAGAACGTATGTTCGTATACCACTAATACACCGCGAGACGGCTTCTGCTACGCGGGAACGACACGAGCGAAGGAGTAGCCTTACGCCAGATAACATTCTTATGTAAAGTTGCCTGCAAATCGAGCACCTTTGGGATGGCGGCCAGCGCTCGAAGCTTTGGGTCCAGACCGGCATCGATCGCGTTAGGGCTCCCTAACGGTGATGGATGCGTCCGACCGCGAGGTGTCCGAGGACTTCGCCCAGCACCTCGCTCGCGGGCTCATGCAGCGGGAACCACGCGGCGCGACCGAAATACGCGGCGGAACGTTGCGCGCTTGGGCGAGAACCTTGTTCGGACGGCGCCGTGCTCGGACTGCCGGCAGCTGGTCGAGCTTGCCGCGGCCCGATGAGTGGTTGCTCGCCCCGATGGATCGACGGGGCGGTCTCGTTCCGTCGGTAGGAACTACCTAGGCTAAGTGGTCCTGACGTTCTCGTATGACACCGGCGAGCGGTACTTCTCGGTCGAGGGACTGTTTGACGCCGACGGGCGATCGGTCCGCGCGGCCGACGACAGCACCCGGCGCGTCGCAAACGCGGCGGCGTCGGACGGCAGGCAAACCATGCTCACACAACAAGTCAAATGAGCGGGTCCTGAGCAGTTGACCCGCGGACAGGTTCAGATCTGAAAGGAAACACGATGGCTACGACCGCAGAACCTCATCTGGCGCTTGGCGATGTCGCCGCGCGTCAGCTCGCAAACGCGCAGAAGACCGCGCCGACGATGCTGTCGATCTCGCCCCGGTGGCTCGTTCACCTGCTGCCGTGGGTCGGGGTCGAGGCGGGTATCTACCGCGTCAACAAGGTCCGCGACGAATCGCGGGTGCTGACGGCGTGCTCGCAGCGCGAGGACCAGCGTGAGCTGCCCGAGACGTTCGTCGACTACGACGAGGCGCCCCGCGAGTACTACCTCAGCTCGGTGACGACAGTCGTCGACGTCCACACCCGCATCTCGGATCTCTACAGCCACCCCTACGACCAGATCAAAGAACAGCTGCGGCTCGCGATCGAGACGATCAAGGAGCGCCAGGAATCCGAGCTTCTGCACAACCCCGACTACGGGATCCTGAACAACATCGCGGCCGCGCAGAAGATCAAGACGCTCGGCGGCCCGCCGACGCCCGACGATCTCGACGAGCTGATCACGCGAGTGTGGAAGGAACCGGCGTTCTTCCTCGCCCACCCACGCGCGATCGCGGCGTTCGGCCGCGAAGCGACCCGCCGCGGCGTCCCACCCGCGACCGTCAGCCTGTTCGGCTCGCCCGTGGTCACGTGGCGCGGGATCCCGATCGTGCCGAGCAACAAGCTGCAGGTCACCGACAACAAGACCCAGATCCTGCTGCTGCGCACCGGCGAGAGCCGCCAAGGCGTCGTCGGGCTCTACCAGCCCGGGCCGTCGGGCGATCAGGGACTCGGGCTGTCGGTCAAGTTCATGGGCATCAGCCGCAAAGCGATCTCGTCGTATCTGATCTCGCTGTACTGCTCGGCGGCGATCCTGACCGACGACGCCGTCGCCGTGCTCGAGAACGTCGAAATCAACAAATACCACCAATACGACCATGCCTACCGCAGCTGAACACAACGGCAGCGGCCCACCGAACTCGGATCCGCCCGCGCCGCCCGCAGCGACGTCAGCAGCCCGAATCGGTGACCAAAGGCGGACCGTTCGATCTCGGCGAGATCCAACGGCTCGCGAACGAGATCTTCCGGGCGCTGCCCGGCGCGGTGCTACCCGGCGCTGGACCCCGAGCAGCTCGCGTCGGTCCCGTCTCCCAGCGAGCGCGGAGTCCCAGCGACCGCCGGCGGGCATCCTGCCAACCCCCAACGGCCACCCCGCAAACGGCACGGCGGCGATCCGCGACCCCTCGGCCGGGCCCGGCGAGGATCACCGGGCTCTTAGCACGAAGCGCCCGACGCAGCCGCCCCGGAGCAATGGTCATACCTGCCGCAGGCGCCACAACCGGACCCGTCCGTGCCCGCGCCGCCGCCACCCTCGACGCGAGGCGGATTGTTCGCCCTGAGCGGCGATCCGCTGTCGCTCGCCGAACTCGGGCTCGCGGACGCGCCCAGCGGCGCGCTACAGGATCCGTTCGCCGGCTCGCACTACCTCCTCGAGGACGCCGCCCGGCTGACGAACGCTCCAGCGGCGGACGAGCCCGTCACGAGCCCGTTCCCGGCTCGCGTCGCCGCGGGCGCGCACCCCGGCGTTCGACGTGTACGCGCTGCGCCGCGACTTTCCCGTGCTGGCCGAGCGCGTGCACGGCCGGCCGCTGGTGTGGCTCGACAACGGCGCGACGACCCAGAAACCGCATGGCCGTGATCGAGCGCCTCGAGCGACTTCTACCGCCACGAGAACTCCAACATCCACCGCGGCGCGCACGAGCTCGCGGCGCGCGCGACCGACGCCTACGAGCACGCGCGCGAGCAAGGCGGCGCGGTTCCTGCACGCCGTCCTCGAGCGACGAGATCGTGTTCGTCCGCGGCACGACCGAGGCGATCAACCTCGTCGCGCAGGCATGGGGCCGGGCGAACGTCGGTCCCGGGGACGAGATCCTGATCACCTGGCTCGAGCACCACGCCAACATCGTCCCCTGGCAGCAGCTCTGCCAGGCGACCGGCGCGCGGCTGTGCGTCGCGCCGGTCGACGACCGCGGCCAGGTGATGCTCGACGAATACGAGCGGCTGCTCTCGGACCGCACGCGGATCGTCGCGTTCTCGCACGTCTCGAACGCGCTCGGCACGATCACCCCCGCGCGCGAGATGACCGAGCTCGCCCACCGCCACGGCGCGCGCGTGCTCGATCGACGGAGCGCAGGCCGTGTCGCACATGCCCGTCGACGTGCAGCTGCTCGACAGCGACTTCTACGTGTTCTCCGGCCACAAGGTGTTCGCCCCGACCGGGATCGGCGTCCTGTACGGAAAGCAAGACCTGCTCGACTCGATGCCGCCGTGGCAGGGCGGCGGCAACATGATCCGCGACGTCACCTTCGAACGCACGCTCTACCAGCCGGCGCCCGAGCGCTTCGAGGCCGGCACGGCCAGCATCGCCGACGCGGTCGGGCTCGGCGCCGCGCTCGACTACGTGCAGCGGATCGGCCTGGAGAACATCGCCCGCCACGAGCACGAGCTGCTCGACTACGCCACCGCCGAGCTGCTCGCGATCCCGGGCCTCAGCTGATCGGCACCGCGCCCGAGAAGGCCGCCGTGCTGTCGTTCGTCCTCGACGGCACACCCCCGAGGCAGATCGGCGAGGCGCTCGACCGCGAAGGGATCGCGGTCCGCGCCGGTCACCACTGCGCCCAGCCCATCGTCCGCCGCTTCGGACACGAAGGCACCGTCCGCGCCTCGCTCGCGCTCTACAACACCTGCGAGGACATCGACGCGCTAATCGCAACACTACGACAACTCGCCACCCGCAGCATCAAACTGCCAATCGGCCTCACCACGCATAGCGCAACGAGTTCCGGCAGCCGGGCGCCCCCCGATCAGCGCCCTCGCCCGGCGCACAGGCGCCGCCGCTCAAATGCTCGGCGGCGCCCGCTGGGGCTCGGCGCGGGTGAGTCGCGTGAGTTCAGAGACTTGACCGTCTTCGGTGTCGGCGGCGATCCACGCTGGGTCCCAGTGGATGTGGATCAGGAGCGTGTCGTATTCGACGACCCGTTTAGTCGCGCGTTGTGCAGCGAGGTCATGCGCCGCTGGCCCTCGGACTGGAGAGCGCCATTCCCATCCTTCATGAGCGACGTTGGTCGACCGACTACCTCAATTGAATTAGTATGGTTTATGCCCCAACGAGAGGAGAACCATGTCGCTCGAGACGCCGAGCTACGTCAGCCTCTCATCGGCCGCCGGTCACGAGCGACACGCCGCCTCCGGCCAGATCCCCAATCCCGCCTTTGACACGCCTGACGTCGGCGTGGCCGCGGCGGCGCAGAACGCTCGCGGAGAGCGCCGCGCGGGGGCCCGTCGCGCACGCAACCGCCATCGGACGCCGTGACGGCAGCGCGGCGGCGCGCCCGTCGCCCAACTCGACAGCGGCAGGTGCAGCGATCCAGAGATATGTCCGGCGCACCACTCGTTGCGGTCGCGGACATCGACCAGTTGCAGCTCGCGTGCAGAAAGAAGTGCGACGACGTCCTCGGGTGTGAGCGCGCCGGCGCGACGGACATCGAGTCCGTTTGCAGCCCATTCGTCCGGATCGGCCACCGACACTCCCGCGACGCTGCACACGCCGGCGGCGTAGAGCACACTCGCGACATGCATTCCAGCATCAAGTGTCTCCGACACGACCACGAGCGGTTCCTGCGCATCGATCGCCCAGCCGGCGCGGGTACCGACTCCTCGACGGCCAGTGGGCAGGTTTACGGCGCCCGCGAGATGACCATGATCGAACACATCCGGGGAACGGGCATCGAGGACAGCGGCGCCGCAGGAGACGAAGCACGCAAGTCCCGCGGCGTCCAGCTCGCGCAGCGGCCCCGGCTCCCGCGCTCCCTCGAGATTGAGCGCCACCACGCGCTCGACCCGCGGGGGACGCGTTGGGATGCTCCGATTGAGCGTTGCAACGAACGCGTGAACGTCACTGACCGACAGCAACGGGTTCGTTCGCAATTGCTCGCCGATCGTCGAAGAACGCTGCTCCGAGAGCGTTCCGCTGCCACACAGCGATCCGCCGACATGACCCGGCCACAGCTCGGTCTGCTCGCCAAGCTCGACCAAGCGCCGCACGGTACCCCACAACGCGCGCGCTCCCTCCGAGGCCTCGACGACCAGGTCGGGGCGGGCGAGCTCACCGACCAGCAGCGAGTCACCGGACAACAGGAGCGGCTGCATGCCACGGACGTCACGATCGCTGACGAGGTATGCGAGGTGCTCGGGGCGATGGCCCGGAGTGGCGATCACGTCGATTTGCAGGCCGCCGACCCGCAATACGTCGCCTTCCTGAAGCCCGCCGGCGGCGGGGCGTTGCGGATCGACAGGCAGGTGCGAGACGGCGCCGGTCGCGTCAGCGAGTCGCCGGCGCCCTGACACGTGATCGGCGTGAAAATGGGTCTCGACCACGTGACGGACGTTCGCGCCGGCCTCCTGCGCCGCATCCACGTACTCGCCGATCTCCCACTTCGGATCGACGACCAGTGCCTCGCCTCGCGCTGCGATGACGTACGACGCACAGCCGAGGTCGTGATGCAGGATCTGTCGGAAGAACATGCTCAGCCCCCTTGTCGGTCCGCTGAATTTCCCCGAATCACAACCGCTTTTCGGGGCTTTTGATCAAATCAATTGACTTAGTCTTTTACGTATAGCAAAGAACGAAAGGCACCAGGCATCGATCGACACCGGGCGCGTCAAGGACACGCCCGGCGGCTTTCGAGATCGCCTGCAGACGGTGACGTTGCTCGATGCGCTTGAGTGGCAAGGCCGCGGTCTGCAGAGCAGTGCGCAACAACGTCACCCCGATCGATCACTCAGACGCCGCGGCCTCACCGACGAAGCTTGCCCGAGGGCCCTCTACCCCACGGCTGCTCAGCGAGGGCCCGTCGATGGGGACGGCGCAGCTGCTCCGAGCCGCACGCTGATATCGGCGCACTCGGCACACACGGATTCGGGCACGACACCGAGACGCATAAGCACGCCGAACAGCTTGCACCCTAAGCAGTACCCGAAGATCGACTCCAACCCTGCGGCCAACAGCAACGCGATCAACGCACCGTCAGCCACGGCACGCGAGACAAAGAATGCCCGCAGCAACGCACCCGTCGACATCACCGCACCGATCCCCTGCGCGAAGCGCTTGGGCGGGCCCGCGACGGGTTTCTTCGCACCCAATCGCGGGCGCGACCACGTTCTGGGCGAGCCAACCGAGCGGAGACAGCTTCGGGCCAGTCAGCAATCGCGCCCAGAACCCGTAGGCGAGCGGGATCAGCAGCCAATACCACGCTGTCAGCAGGATCGCGATCACAGTCGCGAGCACAGCCCCGCCCACGACCCTGGCCGCCTTCTGGTTGACGGGATTCGGGAACGAAAGCAACTTCTTCACAGCCGCGAGTGTAGCTAAGTCTAAGCGAGTCAATAGAGAAAGTCCAATTTCGTGACTCTAGCACCGGCGCGGGAGTTTACGAAGTCCGCGATGTCGATTACATTGATCTGCCCCACGGGCCACTGGGCGCAGTTCGCCCGACCGGAGAAGCTCGGGCGGGCGATGCTTGCGAGCATCGGCCCCGCACGGTGGAAAACGAGCTGGACGCCCACATCAGTGGATTCCACCTCGACGCCGTCACCAGAGGCCTCCCGCTAACTCGACCTAGATACCACTCTTACTGAAGGCCGGTGCGGACGGACGTGATCCGCCCCGTGTTGAAGCCGAACCAGTGCATCCGGCCCACGTAGCGCGCGTGCTCGACCTTCAGGCAGCGGTCCATGATGACCGTCACGCCGCCGTCCTCGGCGATCTGCGCCCCCTCCTCATTGATCACGCCGAACTGACACCAGAGGGCGCCGGCGTGGATCGCCACAGCCTCCCGAGCGATCGCGGGCAGCGCATCCGGCGCGCGGAAAACGTTCACGACGTCCACCGGCACAGGCACATCCAACAGGCTCGCGTAGCTCGCCTCTCCGAGGACCTCGGTCTCGCGAGGATTCACCGGGATCACCCGGTAGCCGTGGCGCTTGAGGTAGAAGCCGACGAAGTTGCTGGCGCGCAGCTCGTTGCGGGACAGACCCACGATCGCGATCGTGCTCGCGCTGTGGAGCACGCGCTGGATCGTCAACGGATCCTGGTACCGCTCGAGCTCGGTCATCTCACGCGGGCGAGTCCCTGCACCAGATCCCAGATCAGATCGTCGACCGACTCGGTGCCGACCGACAGCCTGACCGTTCCGGGCCCGACACCGGCCGCCTCCAACTCGGCGTCGCTCAGCTGGCGGTGCGTCGTGCTGGCGGGATGGATGATCAGGCTCTTCGCGTCGCCGACGTTGGCGAGGTGGGACCAGAGCGTCATGCCGCGGATCAGGTCCTGTCCGCCGCTTCGCCCACCGGCACAGTCGAACGAGAACACCGCGCCCGCGCCGCGCGGCAGGTACTTCTCGACGAGCGGCCTGTATCCGCTTCCCGGCAGGCCGGGATAGGTGACGTTCGAGGCCAGGTCGTGCGACTCGAGGAACGCCGCGACCGCGCGCGCGTTGTCGACGTGGCGTTCCATCCGCAGCGACAGCGTCTCCAGCCCCTGCAGGAACAGAAACGCGTTGAGCGGCGCGAGCGCCGCGCCGAGATCGCGCAGCGTCTCGGCCCGCAGCTTCATCAGATAGCCGTAGGTCCCGAACGTCTCGTGGAACTGCAGGCCGTGGTATGCCGGCGACGGATCCGCGATCACCGGAAACCGTCCGTTCGACCAGTTGAACGTGCCGGCCTCGACGACGACGCCGCCGATGCTCGTCCCGTGGCCGCCGATGAACTTGGTCGCCGAGTGGATCACGATATCGGCCCCCCATTCGATCGGGCGGCACAGATACGGCGTTGCGAACGTGTTGTCCACGATCAGCGGCAACTCGTGATCGTGCGCCAGCGACGCCACGGTCTCGATGTCCAGCACGTTGCCGGCGGGGTTGCCGATCGTCTCGCCGAAGAACGCCTTGGTGTTCGCGCGGACCGCCTTCCGCCACGCGTCGGGATCGTCGGGATCGACCCACGTCAGCTCCACGCTCATCTTTCGCAACAGGTGCTTGAGCTGGTTCACCGTCCCGCCGTACAGCGCCGAGGACGAGACGACGTGGTCGCCCGGCTGCAGCAGCGTGAACAGCGCGGCTGCCTGCGCGGCGATCCCGCTGGCGAACGCCACCGCGCCGGACCCGCCCTCGAGGTTCCCCATTCGCTCTTCGAAGACGGCGACCGTCGGGTTCATGATGCGCGAGTACGTGTTCCCGTACTCCTGCAGGTTGAAGTACGCCGCAGCCGATTCCGGGTCTTCGAACACATAGCTGGTCGTCTGGAAGATCGGCACCGCGCGAGCTCCCGTGTTCGGGTCGGGCCGTTGCCCGGCGTGGAGCTGCCGTGTCTCGAATCCGAACGCACGGGCCTCCTCGGGTCGGTCGCGCTCGTCGGTCACGGACTCCCCTCGAGAAAGCGACGAATGATCGGCGTCTGCCGCGCCTCCTCGAGCAGGAAGCAGTCGTGGCCGTACGGCGCATCGATCACATGGAGCTCGCAGGGCTTTCCGAGCCCCCGAAGCGCGTCTTCGATCTCTTGCGATGCCGACGGCGGGTACAGCCAGTCCGAGCTGAAGGCGATCAGCAGCGTCCGCGCCGAAACGCCCTCGAGAGCGCGTGTGAGCGACCCGCGGCCGTACTGGCGCGCGAGATCGAAGTACGTCAGAGCCCGCGACATGTAGAGGTAAGTGTTGGCGTCGAACCGCCTGACGAACGAGTCGGCCTGGTGCCGCAGGTAGCTCTCAACCTCGAACTCCGGCTCGGTCACCGTGTAGCGGATGTCTTGCGCGAACTGAAGTCGCCGGCCGAACTTGTCACTCAGCGCGGGCGCTGAGAGGTACGTGATGTGGCCGATCATTCGCGCCACGCCCATGCCGGCGTTCGGTACGTCTTCGGTGCCGTGATAGTGGCCGCGCTGCCACGCCGGGTCGCGCATGATCGCGTCCCGGGCGATCGCGTTCCAGGCCATGCCCTGCGGGTGGAGGGCGTGCGTGCTGGCGATCGCCACGACGGCGTCGACCTGGTCGGGGAACAGAATCGCCCACTCGAACGCCTGCATCCCCCCAAGCGAGCCACCTGCCACCGCCACGAGCCGCTCGATCCTGAGCTCGTCCAGGAATGCGCGCTCCGTTCTCACCATGTCCGCGACGGTGATCACGGGGAAGTCCGAGCCGTACGGCCGGCCTGTCGCTGGGTCGAACGATGAGGGTCCCGTGGTCCCGCGGCAGCCGCCGAGCAGGTTCGTGGAGATGACGAAGTACTGGTCGGTGTCGAACGCCTTGCCGGGGCCGATCATCCCGTCCCACCAGCCGAGTCCCTTGCCGGCCGCGCCATCGCGATCATCGGCCCCGAACCCGTCGCGGGTGCTCTGGCCCGGTGCCGTCCGCGAGACGCCGGCCGCGTGGGCGTCACCGCTGAGCGCGTGGCAGACCATGATCACGTTGTCACGCCGGGGTGAGAGCGCGCCATACGTTTCATAGGCCACGCGGACCGGGTGCAACTCCCGTCCGCAGTCTAGCCGCACCGGATTCGGCAGGTCGAGATAACGCGTCTCGACAGTTCCGACCGAGCCGGCCGCGAGCGTCGCGGCTGGCGCCGTGGGCGCGGTCATCTCTCTGTTCCCCGGGGTCGTGATATTGTCCAGCTTCCTTATTGAGAAACTACATTATGCGAAAAAGGGGCCGGAAGGCGATATGACGACGATCGACAATGGAGTCAACGTTCAGGCATTGCTCGACGCTCGCGGAGTCCTGGCAGGCGCGCCGGAGGCCGCCCAGTTCAGGTGGCGGGCATCGTCCAAGTGGCAGGGCGGCGTCCACAGCACGACGGCGATCCAGAACTTCTTCGGCCTCGGGGAGGAGCAGAGCCACAGGACCGAATCCGTGTTCGAGACCGATCACCCGGAGATCTTCGCCGCCGAGGACAACGGGATCACGCCGATCGAATATCTCCTCGTCGGGCTGGCGGGCTGCCTGAGCGCGGGCATGGCGGCCATTGCGCAGAATCGCGGGATTCAGTTGCGCTCGGTCGAGTCGACGGTCGAGGGCAGCCACGACATCCGCGGGTTTCTTGGTGTCGACAGCGACGTTCGCAACGGCTTCAACGACATCAAGGTGACGTTCACGATCGACGCGGACGCCTCCAAGCAGGAGATCGAGGCACTGGTCGCCCAGTCCCAGAAGCGCTCGGCGGTGTTCGACGCCCTCGCGAACCCGACAGAGATCACTGTCACGGTCGCCTGAGGGTCCTCGCCATCGAGCGCGCCACCACCGTCGTCATCGGCGCCGGGCACGCCGGACTCGCCGCCAGCCACTTCCTCACCGAAAGGTCGATCGACCACGTCGTGCTCGAACGCGGCGAGGTCGCGAACTCCTGGCGGCACGAGCGCTGGGACTCCCTGCGACTGCTGACTCCCAACTGGCAGACCCGCCTGCCGGGCGTTCGCTACGAAGGCCCGGATCCTGACGGCTACATGACGATCGCCGAAGTGGTCGAGCTGATCGATCGATTCGCTGCGCCTGCTCGCACTCGCGTTCGGACCGGCACGAACGTCACCTCGCTGGGGCGGACCGACGACGGCTACCACGTGACGACGAGCCGCGGCGAGATCCGGTCGCGCGCGGTGGTCCTTGCAAGCGGAGCCTGCAACCAGCCGGCGGCGCCGGGCTTTGCGCACGCGGTGCCGCCGAACGTCGAGCAGCTGACGCCGTTCGGCTACCGCGGCCCGGACCGGCTCCCCGACGGCGGTGTGCTCGTCGTGGGGGCGTCGGCGACCGGCGTGCAGCTGGCGGCCGAGCTGCGGCAATCGGGCCGGCCGGTGACCCTCTCGGTCGGGGAGCACGTGCGGTTGCCGCGAACGTATCGCGGCCGCGATGTACTGTGGTGGATGGACGCGTCTGGCGTGTGGGACCAGCGGCACGACGAGGTCGACGATCTCACGCGGGCGCGGCGGCTACCGTCGCCGCAGCTCGTTGGGACCCCTGAGCGAACGACGCTCGATCTCAACGCGTTGGCGGCGATGGGCATCGAGCTGGTGGGCCGCTGGGCGGCTGTCCGTGACGGCCGTGCGCTGTTCTCCGGCGGTCTGCGCAATGTCTGCTCGCTCGCTGACCTGAAGATGGGACGGCTGCTCGGTGCGTTCGACGAGTGGGCTCGGACCGGGGGATTGGATGCTGAGGTCGAGGCTCCCGAGCGCGACGCACCGACTCAGGTGCCCCGGTCGCCGCGGTTGCAGCTTGACCTCCGGAGTGGCGAGATCCGCGCGATCGTGTGGGCAACGGGGTTTCGGCCCGACTACCGGTGGCTCGACGTGCCCGTCGTCGACGCGAAGGGCCAGCTCCGCCACGACGGCGGTGTCGTCGACAGCCCCGGCCTGTACGCCCTGGGACTGCCCGTCCTGAGGCGCCGTAAGTCCACGTTCATCCACGGCATCGAGGACGACGCGCGTGAGGTGATCGATCACCTCACGGGGTACCTGGCGGGCGACCGGCGGGTCTGCATCAGGCCCAGCATGTCACGGTGGTCGTTGTGGTTGGCTCCTCGGCCACGAACAAGCTCTCCTCCTCCGCACACCGCGTCTCCGGGAATCGGGCTTGCGCAGAGCGGAACTGCAGCGGACGTCCGCGCGGCCACCACCGATCCGCACTTCTCCCAGGCCGAGTATATGATGGACAAACAGTCAGGACGAGCGCGTGACTACCGGAGTTGACGCGTAGACACGCGGAGCAGCGGAGGCGCCGGTCACCGGCCGCGCCGCAGCCTGGGTCGACGATGACGAGCGGGTCACGACCGGGCCCCCGGCCCGCGACGATTTCTGAACGACGGCGCTGAGCTGCGCAGGCGCCGCACCCCCGGCAGGACTTCCGACGCGCTGGGCGACCGTGCCGGTCACGCACCCGATAGCGAGTGCGCTGGCTCCAATTGCCAGCATTCGGCTCAACGTCGGGTTGGGGCGCTTGCCGTTCATGTCAGTCACTGTGCAGGCTCTAGGAAAGCGCAACGTAATAGCTGCGTCTGAATGTCCTTACATTCGCCCTCCTCAGCCGCGTTTCGCCGTGACCGTGAGGGGCTCCTCACGTAGTTCTCACGCTCTTATCACTTTCGGCAGGCAAAGTTGGGGCAATGTCGAGCGCTACGTTCACGAACCCTCGCAAGCGCGGTGCGAGCGAGACCGTCGCTCGCGTGCGCAAGCGCCGCGTCTCGCATAAGTTCGCAGGCCAGCGCTCCAAGCGTCGCGAAGGGGTTGCGCCGAACCCGTTGGCAGCTGACGTGTTGATCGGACTCGCGGGCCTTGGTCTCGGAGCTGTCCTCGCTAGCGCCACCGCGTCGCTGAAAGTCGCGGCGCTCCACGCACCCGGAGGCATTTCGGTCGCCGTCGGCCGCTTCACCGGACTGACGGGCGCGTACCTGCTGCTCTTGACGGTGCTGCTCGTCGCCCGCCTGCCGGCGCTTGAGCGTCTCGTCGGACAACCCCGGCTCGCGAAATGGCATCGGCTCCTGGCGCCGTGGCCGCTTCTTTTGCTCGCGGTGCACGCCGTCACGTCGATCGTCGGATACGCGGAACTGCAGCGCACCGGAGCATGGCACGAGTTCGCGCTGGCACTGTCTGACTATCCAGGGATGGTAGCCGCGAGCGTCTCGCTAGCGTTGCTCGTGGGTATCGTCGGCCTCTCGATTCGCGCGGCGCGCCGACGGATGAGCCATGAAACGTGGTGGACCGTGCACCTGCTGACGTATCTGGCGCTTGCGCTCTCGTTCTCCCATCAGATAGCGACCGGCGCGTCGTTCGTGCACCACCCCGTTGCGAGGGCGGCATGGACGCTACTTTGGCTGTGCACCGCCGGCGTCGTCCTCGCTTGCCGCATCGGCGTGCCAGTCTGGCGCAGCGCGTCCCACCGGCTGCGGATTGTCGAGGTGCTCAGCGAAGCGCCAGGCGTGTGGTCCATCGTCGTCAGAGGCCGACACCTGGACCGGCTCGCGGTGTCCGGAGGACAGTACTTCCACTGGCGGTTCTTGGCCCGCGGGCTGTGGCTGCAATCGCACCCGTTCTCCCTGTCCGCCCTCCCCGCCCCGCCGTATCTGCGGATAACGGTAAGCGCGCAAGGTGAGCATTCCCGAGCCATCGCGCGACTGCGCCCGGGCACCCGTGTCACGGTCGAAGGGCCCTACGGTGCGTTTACCAAGCACGCGCGTCAGGTGCGCAGCGTCGCCCTCGTCGGCGCCGGCGTCGGTGTCACCCCACTGCGCGCACTGCTAGAAGACCTCCACGACGGAGCTGACAGTGTGGTGCTGTTGCGCGCGTCGAGTTCCGAGCAGCTGGTATTGGCGGGAGAAGTCGGAGTCCTGGCTCGCCGCTGGGGCGGCCGGCTTATCGAGCTCGTGGGCCCGCGGACGCAGGTGCCGCTGGACCCAGGCACCCTCAAGGAGCTCATCCCCGACATCACCGCGCGCGACGTGTACGTCTGCGGGCCCGCCCCGTTCACAGCAACGGTCATCGCGTCCGCGCGCGCCCTCGGCGTCCCCACAGAGCAACTGCACATAGAAGCGTTCAGCTGATTCCCCCGCCGTAACCCGCAATTGCCGCAAACACGCCGCGGTCGCGATGACCGAGGGACTGCTCGCGCAGCTGCCGGCTGAGAAGGTTAAGGGTGTCCTCGCGCACGAATTCGGCCACATCAAGAATCGCGACATCCTCGTATCGACGATCGCTGCGATGGTCGCCGGTGCGCTCTCGGCGATCGCTTAGGGCACTTAGGGCCGGTTCAAGAATTATTGGCGGTTTTGACGGCGTCTGGACGCGCCTGGCGCCACCGGCTCGTCCTCAAATACTCCCGGTATGATCGGGCCGAGCCGGCGGCGCCAGACACGCCCAGCCACTCGTCAAATCCCGCCACTAATTCTTGAACGGGCCCTTAGCCGCTAGCGTCCTGCAGTTCCGGTCCGACGGACTACCCAATCCCGTGAAGCAGGTGAATCGCCGCGCTCCCGACCCCGATCTCGAGCGCGACGCCCGCGATCCCGACGGCGAGCCCCAGCCCGACGATGAGCAAGTCTTCAAGCAACACCCCGAGTGACAGCAGCACGACGCCGAGCGCCGGCAGCGTGTCGAGCCCGGTGACGGGCGGTGCGAAGAACGCACCGGCGGTCCCAGCAATCACCAGCGATCCGAACACGACGTCGCTGAAGCGCCGATGCAGCACGAATGCCAGGCGGGGCCGGGAGAACCGCTCGAGCCGGCGGATCATCTTCATCAGCCCACGTCGATTGTCGAGTTCGCCCAGGCCGATCGCGAGCCGCTCGGCGATAACGTCCGGCTCGACGCCTGCCAGCAGCTAGGCCGTGCCCTGAAGCTGCGCCTCCAGCCGCTGCAACGCCGCGATCCGCGCTTCGAGCGGCGGGTGCGTGGAGAAGAGGTTGGCCACCGTCTGCTTGGCCTTCGGCGGGAAAATGTAGAACGCCGCGAGCTCGCCGGACGCGGCACGCAGGTCGCGTTGCGGGATCTGCTGCATGTTGCCGCTGATCTTCATCAGCGCCGAGATCAGCGCGCTCGGGCGCCCCGTGATGATCGCCGAGCCGCGGTCGGCTGCGAACTCGCGATAGCGCGAGAGCGCCTGGATCAACACGAACGAGATCACGTATACGGCCGCCGAGACGAGGATCACAACGAAGAAGCCGGGCCCGCTGTCCTCGTCGTCGCCGCCGAACGCACCGCCGAACCAGAAGCCGATCTGCACGATGAACGAGGCGATCGATGCGAAGAAGCTCGCGATCGTCATCACCATCACGTCGCGGTTCGCGACGTGGGTCAGCTCGTGGCCGATCACGCCCTCGAGCTCGGAAGCAGAAAGGAGCTCCAACAGGCCAGTGGTCGCGCAGACCGTCGCCGTCCGCGGCGAGCGCCCGACCGCGAACGCGTTCGGCATCGCGGTCTGCGCGATCGCGACGCGAGGCTTGGGAAGGTTCGCCTGGATGCAGAGCCGTTCGATCAACGCATGCAGCTCAGGCGCCTGCCGCGGGCTCACCTCGTGCGCTCCCATCGAGGCCAGCGCGATCTTGTCCGAGGTAAAGAACTGGATCACGAACAGCACGGCCGCCACGACCGCGATCGTGACGGCGCCAGCTCCCGCGGCGAACAGGACGCCGATCAGGACGGCGTAAACGAGCCCGAGGAGGAACAGCGTCAGCAACATCCGGGCCTGGAGCCCGGTGTCGCGGCCGAATGATCTCGAATGTGCCACGGTGTCAGTGAACCCGGCGCCGGAAGTCCCGCGTCAAGAACATCTTGGCAGACCGGATAGCGGATAAGCGGTCCGCGTGACGGGACCAAATATTTCGCTCAGTTCCCACCCCGGGATCGCTACCCCGCCGCCAAGCCAACCTCGCGGGCGCTCACATCCTGCGCGTTGCGCAAGTGACCGCGTCCATACCACGGATCACCTTTGTGGCGTGCTCTGGTTGACATCCGCTCCCGCAGTTGCACCCAGTTCACCGCCGACCAATGCCAGCTCCTCAAGACGCGCTGGCGTCCCTGGAGCTACGAAGTAGGCGACATCACCACCGCCGCGGGCCAAGCGGGCCGTAGGCACACGCGGCGCATAAGCGCACAGCACTCGCAAACCAGCACCACAAGCGGGCTTTCCGCTTCAACTCGTATCTACACCCACGGACTTCGACATCGATTGTCGGTGCTCGCTGAGGCCAGCCGGTGAGTGCGGTGTGAGCTGCGGGTGGATCGGGATCTGTCGGACTAGTCGTCCGCTCGCCGCCGTTCTCACGCGGGCTGATCGTTCGCGGCCGCAGCGTTCGCTCCTCGCTGGCCCGCGGTCACCGACCCGGCCGACCGGGCTCTCGTCGAGGCGTTGGTGGCTGGGACGGCAAACGGCAGCCCCCTCTCCCTATTGGACCTCAGCGGAGCATCGCGCCGGAT
>CAWEQQ010000008.1:0-84464 GCA_963811155.1 uncultured Solirubrobacterales bacterium | reverse complement strand
GCGATCGTCATCACCATCACATCGCGGTTCGCGACGTGGTCAGCTCGTGGCCGATCACGCCCTCGAGCTCGGAAGCAGAAGGAGCTCCAACAGGCCGGTGGTCGCGCAGACGGTGGCCGTCCGCGGCGAGCGCCCGACCGCGAACGCGTTCGGCATCGCGGTCTGCGCGATCGCGACGCGAGGCTTGGGAAGGTTCGCCTGGATGCACAGCCGCTCGATCAGGCCGTGCAGCTCAGGCGCCTGCCGCGGGCTCACCTCGTGCGCTCCCATCGAGGCCAGCGCGATCTTGTCCGAGGTGAAGAACTGGATCAGAAACAGCACGGCCGCGACGACCGCGATCGTGACCGCGCCGGCTCCCGCGGCGAACAGGACGCCGATCAGGACGGCGTAAACGAGCCCGAGGAGGAACAGCGTCAGCAACATCCGGGCCTGAAGCCCGGTGTCGCGGCCGAATGATCTCGAACGTGCCACGGTGTCAGTCAACCCGGCGCCGGAAGTCCCGCGTCAAGAACATCTTGGCAGACCGGATAGCGGATAAGCGGTCCGCGTGCACCGAATCAAAGATTTCGCCCAGTTCCCACCCCGGGATCGCCACCCCGCCGCCAAGCCAACCTCGCGGGATCTCGCGAGGCGCGCATCCGTGCAGGACTGAACGGCACCCGCCGCCGCGTCGCGGTGCTCGTGTTTCTGTTGCTGGATTTGCTGGTCGCGGCGGTGGGCCCGTCTGAGGCCAGCGCCAAGAGGTGCATGGTTCGCGACCCGTCCGGGCTCGGCCAGCGCGCTACCTTCGGTCACAGCCTGGCGCGTGGAACGCGTCGTGCTGCGCCTCGCGCGCGGCGGGTCCAGACCCGCCGGTAGCCGTGTCCAGCGTCAACGAGTTGGGGTCCGGGGTCGCACGATCGGCCTTCCGGCAGGCCTTTCGTCGACCGCGTAACGCTCCTCCCAGCGCGCAACTCAGATTGGTGGTGGGAGCGTTGGCGCCGGCGGTCATCGCGCTCTCCGAGCGCCAAGATCACCCACAACTCAAGTACGGCGAGCGCGAGCGTCCCTACGACGATGAACCCGATTGTGAGGACCATCACAGACCGGCCCCCGAGGACAAGCCGGCCCGTTGCCGCTGCGAGCGCGCCGATGATCGCCAGCGGCAGCCGCGGCGAGACTTGACCGCAGCCGGAAGAGCACGCCAGAACCGCCCGCGTCGGCGGGCCGGACGCGGGCAACAGATTCACGCCAAAGACCGCGCCGAGGAGAACCGATCGCGATAAGCCCATCACAACAGTCAACCGGGGTGATCGTGATGGCCGACAAGATGCGCATGACGCGCAGCGCATTGTGGAGCGGCTGCGTGCCGAGGGCGTGCGCCAGATCGCGATGATCTCCGGAGACCGTCGCTCGGTCGCCAAGCGCGTCGGCCGCGTGCTCGTAGTCGACCGCGCCTACGCCGAGCAGTTCCCCGAGGACAAGCTCGAGGTCGCTCGCTGTTCATCGCCCGCTAAGGCGTGCTCACCTGCATGGCCTCAGCCTCACCGCGATGACAGTCGTGGCAGCCGGCTACCTGCCGTGCGTCGCCGGCGCGCTTTTCAAGAGGCGATCGACCTCGCAGTGATCCTCAGCGTACTACGAGCACTCCGAGGCTTGAACCGTCCGCCACGCTGCGCAAGCGACCGCGTACTTACCACGGATCACCTTCGTGGCGTGCTCTGGTTGACGTCCGCTCCCGCAGTTGCACACTCGTGATCTTCGGAAATGATTCGAAAACGGGCACTCGATGTTCAAGACAATCGTTATCGGCCACTTTCGTGGCTGGATCACGCCGCCCATGTTCGAGTTCGACTCCGAGACCGATCCGGAACTAGCCCATGCCGAACCGCGATCTCCGCCAGTCGATAATGATCTTCTCGCCGATCGCGCGTGCTCGCTCTGCCGAAGAATCGGTGGGACTCTCGACCGAGCAAGTGTCGCGCATCGACCGCGAGAGCGCACGTACCGGCGCGCGCAAAATGAACGCCGCGGCTACGAGCGCCCGGCGAAGAGACGAATCTCGCCGGTGCACCGCGGGGTGGTGAGGACAGTCGTGCATCCACTCTCGGTCCTGGTGATGGTCGCAGTGGCGCGCACGGGCGTCGGCGGCTACGTGATCCTGTACCTCGGTGTCGCGGCCTCGTGGGTCGGTGTTCCGATCGTCGGCGCCAGCGTCCTCGCGGCTGCCGGGGTCCTGGCGAGCGAAGGGGAGTTGAACCTATGGCTCGTGATCGTCGTCGCGACGGTTGCTGCGTGGACAGGCGGATACGTCGGCTACCTGATCGGAGCCCGCGCGGGGGACGCGGTCTCCGAACGCCCTGGACGCTGGCAACGCCAGCGCCAGCAAGCGATCAAGGCTGGCGAGCGGATCTACCGCCGCTGGGGGCGGCTCGCCGTGTTCGTGACGCCCACCTGGGTCTCCGGGGCGCTGCGGATGCCTCGCAACACGTTCCTGGCCTGGAACGCGCTCGCGGCGATCATCTCAACCTGCATCGCGACGCTCGGCGCCTACGGCATCGGCACAGCTCTCCTCGGACAGCTCTCAGCCAGGCGCGGAACGATCGCGCTGGCCGTCGCCGCCCTCACGCTCACAGCCATCGCGCTAGCACTCCTTCGACGTCGTCGCTCGCTGTCAAACGAAGACCAGAAATGACGGAGTGCCGTCCGATCGGCGGATCAGCGGGGCTGACCTCAACGCCGTAGATCCCCTGCAGGTGCGCGCGGCACCGAGCTGAAGCAGCGCGGCGTCAGAGACATCCTGATCTGCTGCGTCGACGGCCTCATGCCGCGCGGCACGATGTTGTTCATCGTGGACGTGATGTTCGTTGAGTTCGGGGTCGAGATGCGCCGGGTGCGCACCTGGGAGGGGATCGCGATCGCGCGCGCGAAGGGAAAGGATGTCAGAGGGTCAACGCTCTTGGCGCCAACAGGATCGGCGCACGCCTGAATCTTCGCATCACGTGGGCGAGGACGTGATCGTTGAGCTGGCAGCGCGCTGTTGCGTCAGCAGGCGGATCCCGCGCTTGTCTTGCTGCCGGGAGACTCGCTGGTGTCTCGTGTGAGGGTGCGTGGCGGGCAGAATGTGGGCGTGGAGCATGAGGGCGCGCTCGGGGATCGCGCGGTGCCGGTGGCGCCGTCGGGCGGTGTCGCGCTCGTGGGGCTGAGCGAGGTCGAGGCGCAGCGGCGGCTGGTGGCGGCTGGTAGCCGTCGGCGGCGGGCGTCGAGTCGCTCTTACGCGAGCATCGTGCGTGCGAACGTGCTGACGGTGTTCAATGCGATCCTGGCGGGGTTCGGCGCGGTGACGTTGATCTTCGGCGACGTCCGTGACGCGTTGTTTGTCGGGATCATCGTCGCGAACGCGGGGATCGGGATCACGCAGGAAGTGCGGGCGAAGCGCGCGCTTGACCGGCTCTCGCTACTGGTCGTCCCGCAGGCCAGGGTCAGGCGCGATGGATCGGTGAGGCAACTCCCAGTGGAGCACGTTGTTGTGGGCGACTTGGTGATGCTGGAACCGGGGGATCAGGTGATCGCCGACGGCCGCCTGGTGTCGGCGGCCGACGTGCGTTTGGACGAGTCGATCCTCACCGGGGAGTCCGAGCCTGCCCGCCGAGAGGTCGGGGAAGAGGTGCGGTCGGGGGCGTTCGTGGTCGAGGGCACGGGGGGTTATGAGGTGTCTGCTGTGGGCGCTGAGAGCTTCGCGGCCCGTTTGACCGGTGAGGCGCGCTCGTTTCGCCATCCACGCTCCCCGCTCGAGCAGGCGGTGAACCGCCTTCTCTACGCGCTGGTTGGACTGGTGTTCTTCCTGGGGGCGATCCTCGGGTTCTCGTTGTATCACCGACACGTGCCGTTGCACACGGCGGTCGCGACCTCGGCCGCTGGGGTGGTGAGCCTGATCCCGGAGGGTCTCGTGCTGCTCGTCGCGCTCACCTATGCCGCGGCGGCCGTTCGGATGTCCCGCCGCGGCGTGTTGGCCCAACAGCTGAACGCGATCGAGTCCCTCGCGTCGGTCGACACGATCTGCGTTGACAAGACGGGGACGCTCACGGAGGCTGCGCTACGGGTGGTCGAAGTGCTGCCCACCGCCGGTGGAACCGAGGAGCGGATCCGTTCGGCGCTCGGGGATCTGGCTGCGAGCGCCTCCGCACGGAACGTCACGTTGCAGGCGATCGCGGACGCCTGCCCCGCCGAACCGCGGGCGACGCTCGGCGAGGTGCCTTTTGCCAGCCGCCGGCGATGGAGCGCGGTGTCGTTTGCGGACGGCAGCTGGTACCTCGGCGCGCGAGGACGCGTGCCGGCCGGTTCGCTGACCGCGGTCGCCGAGCGACGCGAGCGAGAGGGACGGCGCGTGCTCGCGGTTGCTCGCGGGGACGGGCCACTGCCCGAGGACCCTGGCGAGCAGCCTCCGACGGGGCTCGAGCCGCTGGGCGTGGTCGTGCTCGCCGAGGAGCTGCGCCCGAACATCAAGGACACGATCGCCTACCTGCTGGGTGAAGGCGTGGAGGTCAAGGTGCTGTCCGGTGACGCTCCGCAGACGGTGGCTGCGATCGCGCGCGACGTCGGGATTCCGGTGGCCGGGGTGCACGAGGGGAGCGAGATCCCGGAAGATCCCGAGGCACGGCGGGCGTTCGCGCTCCACGCAACGATCGTGGGACGGATCTCTCCTGAGGGCAAGCGGGCGATCGTCCAGGCGTTAGGTGAGCAAGGTCGCTATGTCGCGATGGTCGGGGACGGGGTCAACGATGTGCCCGCTCTGAAGCGCTCGCGGCTGGCGATCGCGCAGGGCAGCGGTACCCAGATGGCGCGCAGTGTGTCCGATCTGGTGCTGATCTCCGGCGATTTCGGCAGCGTCCCGGTGCTGGTGGCGGAGGGCCGCCGCGCGCTGCGCAACCTGCAGCGAGTGACCAAGCTCTACGTCACGAAGTCGGCCTTCGCTGCCTTTCTAATCCTCACGATCGGCACGAGCACTGACGCCTATCCGTTGCTGCCGCGACACCTCACGCTGGCTGCCACGCTGACGATCGGAATCCCGACGTTCTTCCTCGCGCTCGCGCCGAGTAGCGGGCCGTGGCGGCCAGAGAGCTTCGTGCGCAGCGTCGCGCACTTCGCTGTGCCGGCCGGAACGCTCGTCGGTGCCGGGCTGGTCGGCGGCTACCTGTTCGCGCTGCACGATCTCGACCTTTCCGTCGTCGACTCCCGCACCGTGGCCGTCACGATCCTCGTCGCGTGCGGCCTGTACCTCGTGATGGCGCTCGAGGCACAAGGGTCGCGGCGCCGCTCGACGCTCGTCGCCGGCATGTGCGTCGTACTCGCAGGCGTCTACATCGCGGCGTTGCTGCTCCCCGCGACACGCCGGTTCTTTGAACTGAACACCCTCGATCCAGCGATGATCGTGACCGCCGTGTTCGCGAGCGCAATCGCAATCGCCGCGCTTGCCTTATCAGGCTACTCCGTCCGAGTCGGGCACGTGCCTGAGAACGGCGCCCCGCCCACGACCGCGAACGAGGAACCGCCATGACGCGCACTGCGCTGGCGCACGTCGACAAGCCCAGCCGCGACCAGCAGCTGAACCGAGGGCAGCGACGAGAGCGGCCAACAGCGCGAGCCCGGCCTCGGCACGTTGAGGTCGCCGGCGACGACGTCGCCGGCGACCTCCAGATTCGCGAGCCGCTCGGCTGCTAGCCGATCGCGAAACCGGCGGCCATACCGCTGCCCGTCAACCCAAGACACTCTGGGAAGCCCCACACGGCGGCCACACCGGTGCTCTCCAAGCGGTACCCGCGCAATACGAGACGCGGGTGAAACACGCCGCTGATCGGCGATAGCCACGGTGGGCGGCCGCAGTGATCATGGTCCTCGGAGTCGGAGCGATGTTCGCTGGCGCGAAGGCATCTGAGCCAGCGCGCGAGCGGTCCTCCGGCGATGCGGGTGCAAGTCGAGGGCCGCAGTCCGGCGTGGTCCGATAGGCGGGCGACTCCGTAGTTTCCCGAATTGGGTTATGGGCGTCCTACTGTCGATCGTGACGCCGAGCCGCCGATAGAAAGATCCATGTCGGTTTTCCCTCGATGACGTCGGTCGGCGGACGGTTGCGGCGCGTTGGTGTCGTGCTTGCTCTCCCTGTGGCGCTGATCGCGGGCGCTGTCCTTCTGACCGCGAATGTTCAGCGCAGCGCCGTCCTGCACGGCGCCCGCCAGGAGGAGGCCTCCGACAGCATGCTCAGCGCGATGCTCGACCAGGAGAGCGGGGCGCGGGGGTTCTACGAGACCCGCGAGCGGGCTTTTTTAGAGCCGTGGGATCAGGGCACGCGCGTGTTTGCGTCGAGCCTGGCGGAGCTTCGGTCGCTGGTTGCTGGGAACTCGGCTCTGGGACGGAGCCTCGCTGAGCAGGCTCAGCGGGCGAGCGCGTGGCATGCCACGACCCAGGCCGCCATCCTGACCCTTCAGCGCACCGGTCGCCAGCCGTCGCTCGCTGCGATCGAGCACAGCAGGAAGCAGATGGATGGCTTCCGCGCAACGCACACCGCATTCGACGCCTCACTTCGCAACTCAAGCCATCACGCCCTCGCAGTGGCGACGGGGGTTGCTGTGGCCGTCGTTTTCGCGCTCGCCACGATGCTTGGCGGGGTCGGGTTGCTGCTGACCCGTCGGATGGCGCGCCGCGAGGCGGAACGTCATCGTGATCAAGCCCAGCTGCGGGAATTGCTGCACGCCTCCGAGTCCGAGCAGGAATCGCGGATCCTGCTGATCCGCCACATTCAGACACTGTTACCTGAGGCCGATGTTGCCGTCCTCAACCGCACCAATGACGACCGTTTGGATATCACTCCCGCTGACCCAGCCGGTGCCCTCGTTCTCCGTGCGAATGGCGAGAAGTTGCGTCCGCGCTCGTGCATGGCGATGCGACTCGGCCGCGCCTTTGATCGCCATCCGGGAGACCAGAGCCTCCTGCACTGCGAGATCTGCGGCGCGACGGAGGGGACCTCCGCGTGCGAGCCGTTATTGGTCGGAGGGCAGATCATCGGCTCGGTGCTGGTCGCCTCAGCGAAGACCGTCAAGGGCGATCGCCGCGATCGCCTGCACGAGTCGGTGGTTCAGGCGGCACCGATCCTAGCCAACCAGCGAAACCTCGTGTTGGCCGAGACGGCGGCAAGGGCCGATTCGCTCACGGGGCTCCCCAACCGCCGCGCGGCCGACGAGACGCTCAAGCGCCTCGTCGCCCAAGCCGCTCGCAACTCAACTCCCGTGGCGGTCATCCTGCTCGATCTTGACGGCCTCAAGCGGCTCAATGACCGCCACGGACACGAGAGCGGCGATCACGCGCTGACGCTGCTCGGCCGCAGCCTCAGCTCAACGATCCGCGCGAGTGACTTCGCCGCCCGCATTGGCGGCGACGAGTTCGTGATCATGCTTCCCGACACCGATCGCGACGGGGCCATCGTCATCGCCGAGAAGCTCCGCACCGAGATCCAGCGCGCCGAGGTGCCGGGCGTCGGCGCGATCTCGGTGAGCCTCGGCGTGGCCGTGCTGCCTGCCGACGCAGCCGATGCCAACGATCTGCTGCGACAGGCCGACCGCGCCCTCTACGGCGCCAAAAAGCAGGGTCGCAACTGCGTTGGGGTGTTCTCGCGATCACCCGATGAGCAACGAAACCAACCAGCCACCGAGCCAGGAGTCGAATCCGCTCGCCGCCGGTTCCGAACCACCGCGGATGGTCCCTAAAGGAACCACCGCCCAAGGCAGCGCAGGCGATGGGTCGCCGCCCTGTTTGTCGAGTCTTGAGCGCTCCGCGCCGTAGCCCGCGGTGGGGGTCAGTTGCGCCAGCCACGCCATCCCGCCGGCGCCGAGCAGCAGCCCGAACGTCATCAGCGGTCGTGGCCCGACGCGTTTGAGGAGCACGTTTTGGACGGTCATCGAGGTCGCGACGATCGCGGCGGGCAGCGGCAGGAACGCCAGCCCGGTCTGGATCGGCGTGTACCCCCTGGTGTTCTGCAAGAAGTAGGTGAGGAACAAAAACGCGCCGAACATCGCCGCGGTGGCGATCCCGACCGCGAGATATGAACCACCGCGCGCGCGGTCGGCGAGGATCCGCAGCGGCAGCAGAGGATGCCGAGCGGTGGATCCGGGAAATCCCTCGGTGTGGTTGGAGCGCTCGGACTGCTGGCGCTCGTTGTGTGGGCAATCGTCCCTCGCTGGCGGTCGGTCTTGCCACGCTTCGTCCGGCCTGGCGTCGTCGCCGTGCGGGACCTCCCTGGGCTCCGCCACGCGCGTGCTCTGCTCGGCGGCTACGAGCGATGGCGGTCGTTCCACCGGCTGACCGGCGTGTTCGTCGCGATCGCGTTCGTCCACGGGATTCTCGATGCGACGCCATTCCCCCGAGCGCCCGCGCTGCGGTGGATCTACGTCACCATTGGAGGCATCGGACTCGCCTTCTACCTATATCGCGAGTTCCTTGCGCGTCATTTCGTCTCGCTTCACGACTATCAGGTCGAGCACGTCGAGCGCTTCGACGACGGGATGATGGAAATCTCGCTCAAACCCCTTGGTGCTCCGATGCACTTCGTCCCCGGCCAGTTCGCGATGCTGTATCTCGAGGCTGCCCCCGGCTGGCGACGTCACCCGTTCTCGATCGCCAGCCCGCCCAGCTCCGACGTCCTGCGGTTCACAGTGAAGGCACTCGGCGACGACACGACGGCAATGCGCGAGTCGGTTCAGCCCGGTATGCCAGCGGTGATTCGCGGACCCTCCGGTCGCTTCAGTCACGGCAAGGGCGGCGATCATCAGGTGTGGGTCGCCGGGGGCGTTGGAATAGGACCGTTCCTCAGCTGGTTGCGCACGCTCGACGATGAGCCCGGTCCCGGCCGAATCGACTTCTTCTACACCTCAACGGACGGCGGTGCGCCCTTCGCCTCTGAGCTCGAGGGAATCGCTGACCGCCACGAGGAGCTTCGCCTGCACCTCGTGAACTCGACCGTCGACGGGCGCCTCACTCCCGACGAGGTCCTCGCGACGGTGGCCGATGACCCCGCTGCTCTGTCGGTCTTTCTCTGCGGGCCTGAGGGCATGGTCCGCACGTTCCAATCCGGCCTCCACCGCGCGGGCGTGCCCCTGAAGGCGATCCACCGGGAGTACTTCATCTGGCGGTGAGCTGCCGGCCTGGAGGTCTCAGTCTCGACATGAGTCGCTTCGTCCATTGGCGGAGGCGGACTGCAGGCAGTCTGAAGCATCAGCACGTATGACGAGAAGTACTCCCTCGGCGTCACCCGTGCGCACAGGGAACTGACGCCCGGCAGGTCGGACGCGCAGTCTCGAGCGGCTGGACGTCAGACGCACCCGCCGGAGGACGATCCGGCGTTCCCACTCTCGGCGCCGGTGACGACCGAACTCAAAGGGTGGACCAGCCGCGCTGAGACGAGACCAAGACGCACGCGACAGCACACCATGCGCACCCTCCGGCGGCGAGGTCGGCGTCGTAGGGGGAGCGCAGACCCCCGTCGGCGTATCGACGGCCGTCGATCCTGACCAGCGGGAACACGCCGGGGACCCGCGCAGCTCGCCATCACCGCGTCGAGGAGCCGCACCCCGGAGGAGGCGTCGAACACCGAGCGCTCTCACGAGCCGCCCCTTGGAAGCGACCTGGAGGTCCAGATGCGTGATGAACAGAAGCTGCTTTACCTAATCGCGACCAGCGTATCGCGCGATATGCAAGGCGGGACCACCCGCTGGTCGGCGAGATTCTCGCCTGCGGTCACAAGACGCTCGAGAACCGCACATCCTCGACTGGATCAAACGCTACTGCCAACGAATTAATCGAATTAACGAGACGCGACACTAAGTAGCGGGCACGTCGAGCTCGTAGATCGCCGCCAGGTCCTGGTCGGCGAGGTCCTCGGTTGCGGACACGAACGACTCGAGAACCGCACGCAGGAGCGGCATCCGGGTTCCGGAGCTTGTCTCAACCTCGCGCACGAGCTCTAGGTCCTTCAACGCAAGCCGGACCGGAAATCCAGCCGGATACTCATGGCGGCGCATCTCGGCCAGCTTCTGCAGCGCATAGGCCGAGCCGAGCGGTCCACCGTCAAGTAGCGCAATGAACTTCTCCTGATCCAGCCCCATCGCCTGGCAAAGATGCATCGACTCCGCCAGCGCGGCGACCATCGCGATCATCCAATGGTTAGCCGCCAACTTCAGACGTGAGCCCATCCCGGCGCCCCCAACCCAGAGCACCCGCGACGCCAGCGCGTCGAAGATCGGCTCGACCGCGGCGCGCGCGGAGTCAGGTCCAGAGGCCAGGATCGTCAGCTCACCCTCCTCGGCGGGATGAGTGCTGCCCGAGACGGGCGCGTCGACGAGCCTGACCCCGTGCGCCTCGGCCACCTTCGTCAGCTGGTCTGCCTCGGCCGCCCCTACGCTACTCATCTGCAACCAGATCGTGCTCTCGTTCCAATCCTGAAGCAACGGCTCCACCACCTCGAGGACGACAGCCGCGGTTGGGAGCATGGTGATCACAACCCCGGCGCCGCTCACCACGTCCCTCGGCGCTCCGGCCGGGGCCGCACCGCGACTCTCGAGAGCACGAACGTGGTCAGAATTGCGGTCCCACGCGATCACCGCGATGCCCCGATCGAGAAGCCTATGGGCCATCGCAGATCCCATCAGGCCGATGCCCAGCAACCCGACGCGAACCGTCTCCTGATTGGCGTTGACGCTCATCCGCCGCTCGCGATCATCTCATAAACACGCAGAGCGCGCGGCCACTCGCCGGGGTTTGCTGCGCTGCTGCCTTCGGGCGAAGCGGATCTTCCCGCCGATCACCATGAGGCGTGCGCCAGACCGGAGCGCTGGACTCTCCGAGGGCGGCGGGCGAGTGCTTTCGTCGGACGGGTTGCTCGCCGCTCGGCGGGTCCTGCGCGCATCGAGCGCTCGCGTAGCAATGGGCGAGCTTGTCGCGGCCCGCCCATGGGCGCTGCTGCCTGTGGTCGCCCACACCCGGCTGCATCTCGGCTCCGGCGGCTACGGACTATTGCTGGGTGACGTGGGCATCGGAGCCGTCATCGGCGCGGCGGGACTGCCGCGCCTGCGTGCGCGCATATCGGCGGGAGCGATGACCGCCAGCACGCTGGCGGGCTTGGCGCTCGTGATCGGAGGCGTCGCGTGGATCCTCGTGCTCTCGAGCCTGAACTCCCAGTATCAGTCGACGCTCCCCGGCTGGGCCAAGGCACGCGGCATGTCCTACGACCTGGTGATCTTCCAAGGTGGCGGCGCCCTCGGGGCCGCAGTGTTCGGTGCTGTCGCGCAGAACACAGGGCTGACCGTGGCGCTCCTCGCCGCCGCTGTCGGGCTCGCGCTCGTCGTCCTGACGGGCGGGGTCTGGCTGCCATTCAAGGCCATTTCGCCATCCGATCTGTTGCCAGCCGGCGACTGGCCAGACCCGCACCTCGTCGGCACAGCGGTCCGTGACGGACCGGTGCTGGTGACGCTCGAGTACCGGCCGCGGCCGGGACTTGAGCAAGCGCTCGTCCAGGCGCTATACGCCGGGCGCTACGCTCGACGCCGCACGGGCGCAGTGAGTCGGCGCGTGTGGCGCGACGCGGCCGACCCGGGGCGCGTCCTCGAGCAGTTCGTCGTCGGCTCCTGGGAGGAACACCTCCGTCAGCATGAACGCGTCAGCGTCCGTGACAGCAGCGCCTCGACGAGGTCAAAGCCATGACCGATCCAGGCCAGCCCACGACCGTCACCCACTGGCTAGCACCCCCAGGTAGATCGAGATGCTTCCACCTGAACGGTGGACCCGCTTCCGCGCGCATACCGGGTCTAGGGCCTGCTGCACCGGCGAGTCCTGCAGCGTCACGAAGGGAGGTCTCGGCGTTCCTGGCCTGCCGTGCTGAGGGGCCATGCGGGGCGGCTCTTCTGAGGGGATGTCGCAGTTCCCAAACGATCAGCGGACATACGGGGACTTCCACACAGCTGGGATGCTTACCGTGGCGACCGAAATGCGATGCCCGCTTCCGTCGCACCTACGACTACCTCCGCACCCCACGCGTGCAGCGTGGAGCCCCCCGCGTGCACAGCGGTAGGGTTGCTGTCTGCGGAGCCCCCGTAAGCTGCACCGCACATGGAGCGCGTCGGAGTCCTGGTCCACCCCACCCGCCCGGTGCAGAATGCCGTGGAGATCCTCCAGCGCTGGACGGCGGACCGTGGCCTTCGGCTGGTGCAGATTCCGACTGGTGAGCAGCCCCCGGTTGCGCCCTCCGGCGAAGTAAGCGCGTGCGACCTCGTTACCGCGCTCGGCGGAGACGGAACGATCCTCAAAGCGCTGCACGCAGCCGCCAGAACCGGGACGCCGGTGCTGAGCGTCGCCTGCGGCAGCCTGGGGGTACTGACGACGGTGCCGGAGAACGAGCTGCGCGCAGCCCTCGACCGCTTTGCCGCCGGCGACTGGCTGGCACGCCACTTGCCGGCGCTCGACGTCGGCGCCGGCGGGGCACACGTTGCCTGGGCGATCAACGATCTCGTCCTCGCTCGGCGCGGGGGCACGCAGCTGGTCGTCGAGGTGTGCGTCGACGGGGAGCTCTACGTTCGCATGGCGGGTGACGGGATCGTGGTCGCGACCCCGGTGGGATCGAGCGCGTATTCGATGGCGGCTGGGGGCTCGCTGCTGGCGGCGGGCACCAATGCTTTGGTGTGCACGCCGCTGGCGATGCACGGCGGTTGCGCCCCGCCGCTCGTCGTCCCGGACGACCGAGAGGTCACAATCGAAATCGATCCGGGACACGGCGGCTTCGACCTCGAAGTCGACGGGTTCCTTGTCGAGACAGAGGCGCATCGGTTTTCAGTCAGCAGCGAGCACGCGTACGCCACACTCGTCGTGCTCGACGGCTCTCGTAGCGGCCTCCCGTGGCTGCGCGACCGCGGGCTGATAAGCGACAGCCCACGCGTGGTCGCAAGAGGGAACCAGGAGCTCCAGGAGCTGCACGTCAAACGCGAAACCTGATCGCTCGGCGACAGACCCCGACACCATGGACGGTTCGATCCGGGCGTCGGGATCCGGACCTAAGGGGCGTCGGGAACGTTCACGATCCTCCAGCACGATGGGTGCACGGCCTTCGGCAACGCCGACGCGTCGTCTCCGACTGAGCGCGGTGCGCTGCGGCGATCGCGGCGGCGGGCTTGCCGATCGTGACCGGGCGGAACGCGCGGCAGCCTCGGCGGCTAGCAACGCGGCGCCCGTCTCCGGCGCCGCGGGCATCGGCCGCAGCACGCGCGTGACGCTCCAGTCGGCCAACACGCGCCAGTCGCGCTCGTACGCTCGCCTTTGTTGCCGGCGCGAGCGCCAAACGGTGTAGCGGGCGGCGCTCTCGACTTCACGCTCGATCGAGGCTGGCGAAGTGTAGAACGGCGGTCGAATGACAGTGGCTGACGGCCGGTGGGTCGCTGCGGGGGTCGCTACGGCGGGACGCGGGCCGCTGCCGGGGCTGTGCGCAGCTGCCGGTTATCACGACGGTCCGGTTGGTCGAGAATCCTCAGGCGGGCCGTCTGCGGGCTGCGCGTGCTCGGGGGTGTGGTGGACGAGCGCGGCTGCGAGGTAGCGGTAGGCGTATTCCTCGGCGAGTTTGCGCCCTACGCGAACACGATCAGGACTGCGCGATAGCGGACCTGCAGGCGGGCGACGAGCTTCAAACAGCCAGCCTGGCTGGCTGTGGTCGTGGTTCAGTAGCGCGCCGTAGCGTTGCTCGACGACGACCGCGTCGGCCGGCAGGGCGGCGAGTTCGGCGAGGGCGTAGTTGAGCGAGCCGTCGATCAGCGACTCGGCGAAGTCCTCCGGTGTCTTGCGCTCGACGGCGGCGATCAGCCGTTCTGCGCCGCGGACAGCGTAGTCGCCGACCGGCAGCGCGGTGCGGCGGCTGTCGACCGGGCGGCCGGCGAACTTGTACGGGTAGCGCTCCCGGGTGTCGATCTCGATCGTCAGCTGCTGGAGCTGGGAGGCGCGACGAGTCGGGACGCGCTGGCTGGGGCGGGCGCGCTGGGCGGTGCGGGCGGTCTGCCAGAAGATCATCGGCCGGCCCTTGGCGCGGCCCGGGGCCGGCTTCGTGAAGACGATCTGCGAGCGGTTGTTGCGAGCCCGGTCGCGGATAGTGTTCGGCTTAGGGCCCTAAGGAAATGCGCTGCTCCGCCACCGTCTAAGAGACGGCCGAAAGCGCGGTCCCTGAGATCGGCGGTGGCGTCACCTGTCAGCTCACAAAGGACCCACGCGCGGACGCCGACGTCGACAGTGTTGACCCGGATGCGACCGTCCGGCGAGGACGGTAGCTTGAAGGCATGAAAACGATACGGGATGCTCTCGTCCTGCTGGCCACCGCGCTGCTTGTGGTGGCCGCGTTCGCCGCCTCGGCTGGCGCTTCCGCCAGCAAGCCGTACCCGCCGTGCACCAAGAAGGCGCTCAGCGCCGGTCTCAAACGCGGATCGGCGCAGCCGAAGAACGCGAAATTCGAGGGGTCGTTCGGCTGCGCCGGCGGCTGGGCGTACTCGGGCATCGTCGTCGGCGGCAAGCACGGCTTCGACGCGATCGCCGTCTACAAGGCCAAGAGCGGCGTGTGGGTGACCGTCGACCGTGCCAAGCCGTGCCGGACGCACGCGATCCCGAAGAAGATCTACCGGGGCGCTTGCACCACCAGCTGACGGGCATAGAAGCCCGCGGGTGACGTAGCGGGAGGGCCACGGATGGCCGACTCGCTGTCCGAGCTTCCCATCTCTCGAATCGGCGGCGACGAGATCGGGCTTCCGAGCCAGGTCGACGGTGCTGCTTCGACCCAGCCCGCTTTGGAAGCGCAAGCGTCGCGCACGTGGCTGCTGACGCGAAGACCGGCCGGCAGCGGGCGGATTTGATCGGGACGACATATCGTTGGCCTGTACCGGCGACGGGGCTCGATTGATCGCACCCCAGAGATGCGCCAGCGCGACGAACGCCAACGGCTGACTGTTTTCGGCTCTTGCGGGCCAGGCGCTGAGAAGATTTAGGGCAAGCTGTTCACGCTCGGCCATCCGGCCGGAGCATTCGCCTGGGAGCAGCTCGCGTTGGAGATTAGGGCTTTTAGGGCAGCGATCTTCTGCCCAGGCGCTGCAAAGCCCGTCGGCGCGCCGGGCCGAGCCCAGCCATCTGCTGCGCGAAGTGGCTCAGGGCGACGTCGCCCTACTGATCGACGAGCGCCGCGACCTCGGACTGGGCTCGCAAAGCCATGTGTTCCTCGCGCGTGTATTTGCGACACGGAAGAAACACGCCTGCCCCTCGTAGCCAAAGCCCACGCTGACAAGAAAGCCGGTCGGCCGCGCCGGCGACGAAGATGATCGCCACCCGCGCCAGGATGCCGGGCATGGCGAAGAGGACGAAGGCCATCACGAACAGGCGCAGGCCGACCGACTGGTGGTCGGTGGGAGCCCACGAACGCGAGCACGCCGCGGCGCGGCGGTGACCGTTACCGTGCTCATGCCGATCTCGGCTGGGCCGTTATCCACCGCTTGAACTGCTGCATGGTCATCACATCGAGGTTGAAGCGCAACTCAGCGTGGAGCAGGCCGCAGAACTCCGCGCACTCGCGTGCGTTCGCAAAGAAGCCACGTCTGTCGAGTGACAAGGTGAAGTACGGGGCGAAATCCGGACATGCCCCGGCTTGAAGCGCGTCATCGCGATCCAGGAGGAGTAAATGACATCGACCGAGACCCCAAAGAGGCCCAAGGGCAGCACCGGCTCAGCCGCACGCCGCTCCGCCAGTGCGAACAGGAGGATCAGCACTACGCAGGCTCGTAGATCCGGCTTATACTACGCAGGCGCGTAGAACAGGCTTTACTCGGGCTGTCGTTCCGCCCCAGCGCTTCAGGTGGACCTGGCAAAGGCTATGTGGCCCTCGCCGTGCGCGGTCGCCGGTCCTTGTGCGACCAGACGGATTCGGTAGCCAGCCACCGACGGGCTGATGTCATCCGTTAGCGCGCCGCCCTCGGTGCTGACCAGGAGATCCCCCGGATCAACGTCAAGGTCCCAAACCTGCTCAGCCTGCTCGCCTACGACCGCCCCAACGCGCCCGTCCGCGGGCTTGACACGTTCCCGAAGGCCGATCGCACGCCGCTGGCGGGCCAGGCGCGGCTGGCGTTCATCGGGATGGTCGGGATCGGCACCGGCCTCGTGCTCATGAGCGTCTGGTACTGGCTGCGCCGCCGGCACAACGGCCCCAGTCCGGAGGACCGCCTCACGCTGCTCGCGCTGGCCGCCGCCGGGCCGCTCGCATTCCTGGCCAACGAGCTCGGCTGGCTGGTGAGCGAGTTCGGACGCCAACCCTGGGTCGTCTACGGAGTGTTTCGAACCTCGAGCGCGATCACCACCACACCCGGACTGGGGGCCACCTTCACCGGGTTCACGCTGCTCTACATCGCGCTGAGCGCGGTGACGGTGTGGGGCGTGCGACGGGTCTCGACGGAGACCCCGACTCTGTCGTCGAGCGCAATCGTGAGCGTGGCCTGAGATGAGCCTGCCCAACCTGATCGCGATCGGTCTCGGATTCGCGCTGACCGCCTACGCGATCCTCGCCGGCGCCGATTTCGGGGCCGGGATCCTCGATCTGACCTGCGGCAACAGCCCGGAGCAGCGCACCGCGCTCACGCGCACGATCGGACCGCTGTGGGAGGCAAACCACGTCTGGTTGATCGCCCAATCCCCGCGGCTGATCGGTACCCGGCTGACGATCCACACCGCGGCCGCCACCCACGCCGCCCTGACCGCACTCGCGATCGCGGGCGCCGCCGTCCTGATCGCCGTGCTCCCCGCCCTCTATCTGCTCTACGTCCTCTTTACCCACCCGTCAGCGGAGACGACCCAGTGAAATCACTACTAACAAAAACGCTGCAAGAGCGAAGGCTGAATCTCGCCGCCGGAGCGCTGACGCTATGGGTCGCGTTTGGCCCCTGGATCTGGGGCTACGCCAGCAGCCCCCCCGCCGTCGCCAGCCACGTCTTCTTCCTCTTCGCCTTCGGCCCGCTAACGCTGCTGATCGTGATCCTCCGTCCGGCCGCGTTCGTGGTCTTCGCGGCCGGCCTCTGGCTCGCCGCAAGCCCATGGCTGCTCGGCTACGCGACCAACCACTCAGCCTGGCTGAGCGAGCTGGTCACCGGAGCACTGCTCAGCATCCTCGGCGCGCGCGCAGCCCGGCTCAACGTCTCGACGCTTGTCCCCGCGCGCGGTAAGCGCCGCCAACCCGCGACCGCTCCCCGGCCCGTCGAGACCGCCGGCTCGCGCTCGTAGCGATCCCATACCGATGCCCGACGACAGCGCCGGCGAGGTGGCTGCGGAGAAGCACCGCTCATATCGATCGCTGCTCTGGAGCGCGCTGCTCGTGTTCTCTGCCGCGGCCACGTTCCTCATCCTCCCGGCTCTCGCCCCCGTCCCGGCGCGAGTGATCGAAGGCTGTGCCAAGTGGATCGCAACCGCCGCCGGCCTAGAGCTGCTCTCAGCACTCGGGTTCGTCGTCTTCTTCAAGCTCGTATTCGCCGCACCGATCAGCTGGCAGACAAGCACCCCGGCCGCGGGTGCAGCGGCTGATGGCAGAGCACGGAAGTGTGCACTGCCATAATCAAAGCCATTGGGAACGTAGGTGGTATCACGATGCGTCGAACGGATGACGACCCAGCGTGTGCATTGCGGTGCCTTCGGTTAGGCGTTTCGCTTGCTCAAGCAGCTACCGTGTTGGTGCGGATAATGGATAACGAGACCGCTGCTTACGTTACATTCGCTTCGATGCGCGTATAGGAGGCGGCGGAGGTGCGTGCCGATGACGCGGGCGCCGGTGGAGCCATGAGTCGCGTGCGCGTCAGCTTCTGGACGGTCGTGGCGGGTGCGGGTCGGGCGCTGTCAGCCGCGGCATTGTGTATGGGGCTGTTGGTGGCCGGCTGTGGGTCCGGCGCTGCGCCTGTCGCCGTCGATGCGGCCGCGCGGGCCGCGGGCTTGCGCCTGGTACGCGTCGGTGTGTTTCATCAACCGACCTATGTGACCGGGGCGCCGGGCGATTCGCAGCGTCTGTTCGTGGTCGAAAAGGCTGGCGTGATCGTGGTGCTGGTCGGAGGGCGTGCGCGGCCGCGTCCGTTTTTGGACATCTCCAGGCTCGTGAACTCGAGCGCTAAGGAGCAGGGTCTGCTGTCGATGGCGTTCGCGCCGGACTATGCGCAGAGTGGGCTCTTCTACGTGGACTACACAGACCGCGCCAACAACGTGCGCGTCGTCCAGTACCGCCGCTCGATGCGCGACGCGAATCGCGCGGACCCGGGCAGCGCCCGCAGGGTTTTGACGATCGATCACCACCTGCATGCCAACCACAACGGCGGGCAGCTGCAGTTCGGACCGGACGGGGATCTATATATCGGTGTGGGCGACGGCGGCAGCGAGAACGATCCGATGAACAACGGTCAGAACACCGATGTCCTGCTGGGTAAGCTGCTGCGGATCCGTCCTGGGCCAGGTGGTGGCTACTCGATCCCGAACGGCAACCCGTTCACGGGCATGGGTGGCAGGCGTCCGGAGATCTGGGCCTACGGGCTGCGCAACCCGTGGCGCTTTTCATTTGACCGGCTGACCGGCTCTCTCGTGATCGGGGACGTGGGCCAAGATCATCAGGAGGAAGTGGACCTCGCCACCCGCGGTCAGGGGGCGGGCGCCAACTACGGGTGGAGCATTTTCGAGGGAGATCGTCGCAACAAGTCCGGCAACGCTCCCGGCGCGGTCTTCCCCGCGCTCGTCACCGTCCACAGCAAGGGATACTGCGCGATCATCGGCGGCTACGTCGTCAGAGACCACGCGCTACCGGGGCTCTACGGCAGCTACCTCTACGGGGACCTCTGCAAGGCGCAGATCAACGCCGTCATGCTCAGCGCGCGACACGCGAGCGGCAACCGCACGACCGGACTGTCGGTGCGCGACATGTCGTCCTTCGGCCAGGACACGATCGGGCATATCTACACGGTTTCACTCGACGGTCCCATATATCGCCTCGCCGAGGATAGACCGACGTGAGTCAGCCGGCTCGACGCGAGCGACCCAGGAACAGCCCCTCGCTCCACCGCCGGCCGGTTCAGTCGCCGGCAACCGCCCCGCCTCACGGCCTACCGTGGCGATCGCAACCACCGTGCTTGCGCCGCTGGCCGCAGCAGGTGCCACCAGATCATCCCCGCTCTGATCCAGCCTTGCCGGTGTCCAGGCGCCTCAGCGAACTGCGGGCACCGCCCGCTCTCGGCGCGTTCAGCCCTTGCGGGCCTGGCGCTGCAAAGCCCGTCGGCGCGCCGGGTCGAGCCCAGCCATCTGCTGCGCGAAGTGGCTCAGGGCGACGTCGCCGTACTGATCGACGAGCGCCGCGACCTCGGACTGGGCTCGCAAAGCCATGTATTCCTCGCGCGTGTACGCTGGCGCGTAGTAGTCGGTCTTGCCTTCGCGACGGCGGCTCAGGAGGCCCTTCTTGTGCAGCCGCGCCATGACGGTCATGTAGGTCGTGTACGCGCGCGGCTCGTCGGCGCGGTTGTTCAGGGTTTCCATAACTGTCCGCACGGAGCTCTCGCCGGACCTCCAGAGCTCCTCCATGATCTCCGATTCGAGCTCGTGCAGTGGGAGAGGAGCCGAGCTACGGCTCGAGTGGTGCCTTTCCGGAGCGCCATCTACGACGCATCATAGCAACTACTCGGCTCGTACCGTCGCACGACGAAATCTCTGTGCGAGAGGGTCATGGAGGCCCTGAATGGTCGAGGCGCCACCGACCGGGCGTATACGACCTACATGACGATCATGGCCCGGCTGGATACCAAGGGACTGCTGATTCGCACACGCCAGGGGCAAAACCGACTTCTACCGCGCCGTCTACACCCGTGAGCGCTACGCAGACCTGCGCGCCGGCGCAGCAATCGACTCGATTGTCGAGCAATTGGGCGCGGTCGCGGTCGCTCACCTCGCCCGCCAGATGGCTCAGCTGGATCCGCAACACCCTCGATCGCTCGAGCGCCTTGCCCGCGGAAAATGACATTGAGCATCGCTACGTCTTCGGGCGGCGCTGGCGCTCACTGCCGGCCGCGAAGCTCGAATTCCAATACTGAGCCGGTATGTCGCCGCGCTCGATCGCGAAGAGCACCCGCTTGTGGCTACAGACGCGTTGTCGAGCGCGTCCATTGGACCACGTGTCGCACTTGGGGGCAGTCAGACCCTTTCCGGGAAGGTTGGCCTACGACGTACAGTAGGAGTATAGACGGGACAGTCGTGCCCGGCCCGATCAATCTCCGGTGTCGACGACCGCGGCTAGCGGGCGGCTGAGATGCCCGAGGAGACCTTCGACCAAGCGCACCGTATGGTCGTGCCTCATCCCATGACTTCGAACGGTCGGGCCGCCTCGCTGGGCGGCGACATACCAGCCGAGATCGCGGGAGAGCTCGGGCTCCTGCTCCGCACCCGCGCGATCACCTCGCGCTCCTCAGCAGCCTTCGCTTCAGGCGCGGGTCCACGGTCAGATCGGGCGGCCGGTAGATTGCCGCGGCCAAAGCACACCTGAGCACTATTGATGCCGACGAACGTCAGCTCAAAGTGAGCTCGTCCCAGCCTCTCGTCGAGCAGCCTCCCCGTCACCTTCTGACACCACTGCCCCCGACTCTCCTTCAGCTCGCGAACGTCTAAGCTCGACCTCGACCTGAGCTCGGTCGTCGCAACGGCGCCGTGCCCCAGCTCGAAAGCGGAGACCCGGCGCCGGTGCTGTTGTGAAGGTGTTCTGGCTCTCTGCGTGTGCCCGCAGGGGGAACGGTTTGTCAGTACCTGTAGCCTGTCGCGCCGCCGCTCGGGGCAGTCGCTGCCGGAGAGCTGGGGGCGGAAATGACTGCGCTGCCGTTGGCCGCGACGACGTACCAGAGGGCGCCGAACTGGTTCAAGCCCTGGCCCCGTGTCTGACCGGGGCTACTATCGCCGACATCGCCGCCGATCCAGGTCAGGTGGTGGCTCTCCGGCGACTAGCGCGGCAAACTACTACGTACTGCAGTAGTATCTGCTCCTATGCGCAAGCTTCTGACGTCGAACAAGCCAGACGGCCGGATGCCGCGCGATGAGCGCGGCTGGCGGGTCGCTCCTGCTCCTGACGGGCGTGGTATGCCGGATCCGCCGGTGTCGCGGCCGCCGCATCGGTCCCGCGCGTTCGTGGCATTTGTGCTGTTGCTGACAGGTCTCCTACACGCTCGAGGACCTACTCGCCAAGCTCAACGTGGCGGTTGGCGGACGCGTCGCCGAGGAGATCGTCTCCGGGACGATCACGACCGGAGCGGAAGCCGACATCCAGCAGCTCACAATGATCGCCCGGCAAATGGTCGGGCGCTGGGGCATGAGCGACGCGATCGGCCTCGTCGCGGTCCTGCCTGCCGACGGGCGCGGCCCCCTGCTCCCCGGTGCAGGTGAAACCTCGCAGGCCACCCAGCAACTCGTCGACGACGAAGTCCGCCGCCTGATCGACACCGCCCACCGCGACGTGACCGATGTCCTCAGCGCCCACCGGCACCAGCTTGACAACCTCACCGCCGCCCTGCTCCACGCCGAAACGCTCGACGGCATCGACGCCTACCGCGCCGCCGACATGCCAATGCACGCCAACCCCGCCGGCGACGCCTCCTGAGCGTCGTGCGCACCCGTCGGGGTTGGCGCTTATAGCTTGGTGGCGAGCAGGCCCACGGCGAGTAGGACTACCGCGATCCAGAGCGACGACAGCGCGCCTTCCAGCGGCGCGGCGAGCCGGGCATTCGTCAACTCCACCGAGCTGCCGTCGGTGAGCTGCTGCTCGCCCGTGACGATCGTGGTGCGCCGCCGGAGCTCGCGCACCGGCGTGCTCAGCCGACGCTGAGCTGCGCTCAGCAGACAGCACCCCGCCGCGACGAGCACGCCCGCCGGGCGGATCGTGAGCGACTGCGCGAAGTAGCCCGTGAACGCCGGGAAACCACCCCATGCGAGCGCGAACCACCCGTCGGTGTGGAATCGCCCGTCGGCCAGCTCGAGGTTGTACGCCGGCATGATCAGCGCTCCGAGGACCACCAGCGGAATCAGCGGCGGCGAGACGACGACGACGCCGGCGACACCGATCCCAACCGCACCCACCAGCCCCGCCGCGGCCAGCCCAATCAGTGTGTGGCGGCGTAGGGTTGTCTGGAGCGGTCGCCCGTGCAGCTCGTCGAGCGCGTGGGCGCTGACTCCGACGGCAAGAAAGAACGCGCCGAGCGTCGCACCGAGCCGGCCGGCGTGAACTACGGGCGCCGCGGCCGCGCCAATTACGACGTAGCTCAAGTGCCAGGCGGTGTACGGCGGATGAAGAAGCGTGACGAGATCCCGCCAGCCGCCGCTCGGCGGCGCGTAGAACGCGGGGCGGTCGAGCCTACGGCGCTCGGTCGCCATCCCTCACACCCCACATCACGATCCCAGCGCCGAAGCTCATCGTGCGGACGCTCACATCTTGGATCCCGGCCGTCTCCCAAAGCCCGACCAGGTCCGGTTGGGCGTCGTGCAGCTCCTCGATGCTCGGCCCGAGGAAACGCCCGACCTCCAACCACGCCGGCGACACGAGCCGGCCGAGCAACGGCAACCCGAAACGGGTATAGAGACGCCACAGCACCCGCAACCCGGCAACACGCGGAACGCCGAACTCGACCATCCCGATTGGGCCCCCCGGCTTGACCACACGCGCGAGCTCGCCCATCGTCGCCGCGCGATCATCGACATAACGCAAGCGCGCGGCGCTTACGAGAAGACGTAGTGGTGGGGGGAGCATCACTGCGTGATTGTCTCGCTCCGCGCTAATCCGTCGATGAGCGGGACTGGGCGCGGCTCGTGTGGGGTCATCAGGGACAGTGGAAGGGGCCTAGACACGGCGCAAGACCGGGAATGCGGATCACTGCGGCAGCCTCCGCTAGCACCGTCTCGCCCTCCATCGCCAAGATCTCGATCATTTCTTGCTCGAACTCCAGCGTGCCCGTGTCGGAGTCAGCGAGCAAGGTCACGAGCGTGCTGTGTGACCAGGCGGTCGGTGTGGGCGCTCGCCGAACGGCTTCGAGCGGAGATGACGCCTCGGGGGAGTCTGGCGCGAGGGCGTGCCGCAAAACGCCGGCACCGTTCAGTTCGAAGCGATGGGGACCGGGCACGAACTCGCTGCTCTGTGCGGCCGCGAAGCGAGCGAGCGTCCAGTCCTTGGCCACCTCGACGAGGTACTCGACCGTCGCGATGCGTGGTGGCATGCCGCTCTTACCGGCCACGAGAAGACTCCACTCCGGCAGCAAGGGACGGGAACCCGATCGGCATCTCTAGCGCACCGATTTCGATGATCTGGCCGGTTCGCCCAGAGCTCGAGCGACGTGCTGGCGGCCGCGGGACAAGCGGCTCGTGATCGTCGCCTCGCGCGTACGAAGGTGGCGCGCCGCCTGCCGATAGGACAGCCCGACGACGGTGCCTCCTGGAGCGGGCGCCGCGCCTCGCGCGTCGCGGCCTCTCCTGAACGCTCGAGCAGCTGATCGAAGGGGTCGAGGTCGAGGTCGGCCAGCTCACTGGCGAACCGATACGCATTGGGCCCGGTGAACACGAGCTCTCGCGCCCGCGTTGCCGGTCGGCCAGCAGCCGGCGACGAAGTACAGAGATGAACGTCTGAAGCGCCGCGGGCGCGTTTTGCGCAAGGCGCTCGCCCCACAGCAGATCGGCCAGGCGATCGGTGGGAACGCGATGGCCGCGTGCGGCCAAGAGGATTTCGAGCACCTGCCTGGGGCCGGCTGCGCCCGGGTCGCGGTCACCCAGTGATCGGGTCCGTTCCCGGATGGCGAGCCGACCGAACAGGGAGATGGCGACGGCTTGGCGATTTGCGGGCTGTGGGGTCATGACAGTGTCCACCCGAACGATCGACGCCACGCTACGCCCGGCCGCCGCGCTCGCCAACGGCAGGGATGCCGAACCTGTTACCGGATCGGCGAGCGGAGGCTAGGCAGTCTTGCCTAGCCCATGCCCTGCCGCAACGCGTAACCGGTGGCCGCCGATCGGGAGCTCACGCCGAGCTTGCGATAGATCGAGCGCACGTGCGAGTGGACTGTGCGCACGCTGAGCACCAGCCGTTCGGCTACCTGGGCGTCGGTAAGGCCGGCCGCCACCAGCCGCAGCACCTCCACCTCGCGCAGGGTGAGCCCGGCTGGATGCCCTGGCGGACGGGGACGCGCAAGGCCGAGGATTTCGGCGGCGCCCATCGCCCGCCCTCGTGCCCACTCGGCGGCGAACCGCTCGTCGCGGAGCTACGCCCGCTTCCGCGCCCGGGGCTCACGGCCGAGGCGCTCCTGGAGCGCTGGAAGCACCTACCCGCCGTCGACCCGATCACGCTGCGGCGAGATATCGACGAACTGATAGATCCACGCTTGTGACAGCCGCCGCCCGTCGCCGACGGCGAACGAACCTTCTCCACTGGCGAGGCTACAAGATCAAGGGCATGCCGCTCGCCCAGCAAAAGGCAGACAGCGACCCGCAAGCCGGCCTGTACCTCGCCGCACGCTGTCTGCACGCCACCCACCGCACACGAGTTCTGCTTCGCGCAGGTCGCCAAGCCCGGCAAACAGCGAAAGCAGATCACCGCCAGCCTCCTGACAACCACCCGCACCACCGGGCAGCTGCGCGGAGCGCTCGCGCGGATCGCGCTCGCCGTCAGCCAGATCGCCACCTGCTACGAGCAGTGCGGGCCGGACCGGGCCCTGGGGATTCGCCGACCCGGCCGGCTGGAAATGCAGCCAGCGTTATTGCGCGCTCTGGCGCTAGTGCCCCGGCGGACGCGGCGTCTGATCACGGGATGCACGCACGCACGCTGCCAGAACGACATCCGCGACCACAACGACGGCGGATCGCTTCCTGTCAAGTCGCGATTGTCCTCGCTGATCTCGAAGACAATCGATGACCACAGCCAAGGATCTCGACCGGCGAACGGCGATCGCTGCCAACGACAGACTCGCCACCAGACCGCTGAGCGCTGGATCACCGGTCGCCTCACGGTCGGTGCCGGACCCGTTCATGACCGTGGCCGAGATCGCCACGGTGCTCAAGCTCAGCCAGCAAACCGTCCGCAACTGGCTCACCGACGGTCTCCTACCCGTTGTGCGGGTCGGCCGCCGGGTCCTGATCAAGCGCTCGAACTTCGACGCGATGATCGAGGCCGGCTACAGCGGCCCGCCCAAGCAACCCAAGACCGCTCCCAGCCCGAACATCTGGGACGGCGAGATTCCACCGCCGCAGCTGCCATAGCGCCGCTGCGGCACCCGCCGCTTGCGATTTGACAGCTCTCGGTCGTCCGATCACCGGCCCAGCTGACGAACCAGCGGGCGCATCTCGTCAGCCTCGATTGTCGGTTCGTTAACCCGCCGCCGACCATCCAGGTTAGCGGCCCGCGCACAACGTTCACACGACCGCCGCCACAAACGACGTGACGTCGAGTCGCACCCGCTCGCTCTCGAGCCGACCGACCGCGCAGTCAGCCGGAAGCTGAGCAAACGCAGGGGGATCCGATTGGGCGTCGACCTCCTGCCCGCACAGCATCGACGGTGCGCGGTCCGCGTCGGGTCAACAGAACCGGCTGACAGCGCCTCGCGTCGACCGCCGACCGCGCGTCCCAGAACCGAGACGCGCATAGCCAATCAGCACGACCTGGCGGGCTCGGGATAACGCGACACGCCAAGTCACCATCCAAAATCACAAGGAACAAGGAAACCATGTCTCATGGCATCACCAGCAACGATCACATGTTCAGCGTCAGGGCGATGCCCTGGCACGGTCTGGGCGTCGTGCTCGACCAATACCCGCGGTCGATCGACAATGCGCTCGACAAGGCCGGACTCGGCTGGAAAGTCACCCACGGCGACGTGCTCGTCGTCCAAGCACCCGAGCGGACCGATGAGCTCGGCACCAAACACCCGCAGCAGCTGGTCCCCGCGAAGGGATTCAAGGCCAACCTGCGCCAGGACACCGGCGAAGTCCTCGGGGATCGTCTCCCACGAGTACGAGGTCGTCGACAACATCGACGCGTTTCGCTTCCTCGACGCGCTGATCGGCCCCGAGCTTCACTTCGAGACCGCCGGCAGCCTGTGGGGCGGCCGGCGAGTCTGGGTGCTCGGCCGCCTGCCCGAACACGTCGAGCTCGGCGGCGACCTATCGGCGACCTACATCTACGTCGCCAACAGCCACGACGGCTCGATGGCCGTCACCGCCGCCGTGACGCCGATCCGGATCGTATGCGCCAACACGCTCGGCGCCGCACTGCACCAAGCCGAGCAGGGCGCGCACGCCCAACGGACGTTCCGCTTCCGCCACACCGGCAACCTGCAGACCAAGTTCGCCGAAGCCAGGCACGTGCTCGGGATGACAATCGACTACCAAAAGCAGTTCAAGACCCTCGCAGATCGGCTCGCGCGCGAGCCGATCTCAGATCTCAAACTGGCGGCCAACCACTCGATGATCACGATCGTGGCCGCACTGGCAGAGTCGATGCACCTGTGCCAGGCCATGGGGTTGGATCGGCAGCAGTTCATCACGCTCCTCGACGGCGGGCCGCTCGGCTCCGCCTACGCCCGGCAAAAGCTCGACGAGATGCGCCGCCATGACTACCCGCTGGCTTTCCGGTCCGGCTTGCGTTGAAGGACCTGGAGCTGGTACGCGAGGTCGAGCAGAGCTCCCGAGCGACGATGCGACTGCTTGACGTCGTTCTTGAGCGCTTTATCGCCGCAAGCCGGGATCTCGTCGACCAGGACCTGGGTTACCCGCCCGCTGCGCGCCGCGAGGAAAGGAGTTCAGGATAGGTCCTTTAGCGGGCCCGCCGAGCTCATAGATTGCAGCCCAAGCGAGCGGTCTGCTGCTCTAGCTTCGTTGTAGAGGACGCCTTCGATCTCAGCGGTGGCCACCTGCGTGTTACGAGGATCCGTCACGTTGTAGCCACTCAGCGGACCGGTGTAGGTGGGGTTAGCCTCGGACTGGCTAAGCCCGCCTGAGGAGCCGCCCGAGGTGACGACGATGACGACCACAGCGACGGTCACGACAGCCACGAGCGCAGCCAGAAGCGCCGCGCGGCCTCTCCGGAGCCGCTGCCAGGGGCCAGCAGGCGACGCCGCGGACTCCCTCGGGCGGGTCGCAGATGGCTGACTTGGCTCAGCGCTAGAGCTCGTCGAAGCTCCGCGCGAGCTCTCCCATTCTTGGCGTGTCGGCAGTCGCTCCTGCGTGGTGAGATTCACACCGCACGATGCGCAGAAGGACTGGTCACCAGCGGGCTCCCGCACTCCGGACAGACTAGACTTGTGGGGCTCCATCACGTCTCAGCTCAACAGCGACCGCCGCGGTGGACGAGCTGGCGCATGCCCAGCTCGTGGCGGCGAGCAGCCCGGTGAGCCGCGCGACACCCCCATTGGTGTCTTTGTCCGCGACACCAACGGGCACGTGCAGCAGTCGAGGCTCGTGACCTGCCAGTTACGCGGCGCGGTTACGATCCCCTCCGTGACGCCGGGCAATCGTCATGCCCAGTTGCTCGGGGTGGTCGTCGTCTCCCCCGGCGACGTCGCCACCGAGCGCGACGCAGTCGTCTCAGTCGTCGATGAGCTCAATCGTCGCGTCGCAGCGTCGCAGGGGTATCACCTGACCGTGTGGCGCTGGGAGACGGACGCACGGCCCGGCCTGCATCTGGAGGGTCCGCAGGGGTTGATCGACGACCGGAGATCGATGACGCGGATATCGTGATCGGGATCTTCTGGAAGCGGTTCGGTACTCCAACCGGCGACGCTCAGTCCGGGACCGCTAAGGCGCAGCTGTGGTGGCCCTACACCCACCCTGCCGACTTCGAGCGCCTCGTCCGCGGTGGCATCTGGAGGACGTCATCCTGCGCCGGGCTTCCCAGCGCGAGCCGCCTCCCCCACCCCAACCGGGCAAGCGAAAGACGCTCTGGTTCGGCGTGCCACCGCTGACAGCCTCGTTCACCGGCCGCGAGCACGAGCTCGAGGCGCTCGGCCTAGCCGACCGCGCGGTGATCGCGCAGGCGATCACCGGCATGGGCGGCGTCGGCAAGACCCAGGTCGCGGCGCGCTACGTTAACACCCACGGCGGCGAGTACGACCTGGTGGCCTGGATCCGGGCCGAGGACGGTGGCGTCGCCGACCTGGCGCAGCTCGCCGTCAAGCTCGGCGAGGCCGTCGACGGGCTGTCGCCGACCGAGCGGCGCGACCTCGCACTCGAGCACCTCAGCCGCGGCGAGGAGCGCTGGCTACTGGCGCTCGACAACGTCGAGTCGCCAGCGGGGCTTCAGGACTGCCTGCCCCCCGCCGGCAACGGCCGCGTGCTGGTCACCTCGCGCAACCGCGAGGTGCGCCAGTTCGCCCCGCTCCTGTCACTCGACGTCTTCGATGAACAGACAGCGATCGAGTACCTGGCCGAACGCCCTCGCCACCAGGTTGATCATCCCCGCCGCGGCGTATCCCAACCTACCCTCCGGAGCGAACGTGTGTTCGCCTGCGTTCGGTATCGTCCATACGATGGACCAGCTGGCGTTCCGTTTCGAACACGACGCCGTGATCATCGACGGCTGGGCCCATCGCACGAGTTGCCCGCGACTGCCCACGCCGCCGCCCGCGCACGCGCAGCCCGTCCGCGCCTGAGGCAGCGTGCGCCGCGACCGATGCCCGATGGAGTGCCCGACCTGCGCACCCGCCTTTCTGACTCTGCTGGGCCACCAGACCGGTCGCGAGAGCGCCAACGGCGAGCCCCAAGAAGGTCACGCCCAGTCGTGAGCGCCCCGCCCGAACCCCGAGCGACCCGGCACACCGCGCCGAACCCGACGGCCTCTGCGTCCCGCGCCAATGCAGTCACAAGCTCGCGCGTCGGGCTCGTCACTCTCTCCTGGCTGAGCGGTCCGGCGCCGGCCCGGCGAACTACCTTGGGCGTTGTAGCCCTGCACGTAGGTGTCGTTGGCCTTGATGCGCTTGCTGTGGGGATCGGTCACGTTGACCTTCCCGCCCGGGGCCTCCGGCGGCTGATATGGGTTCGGCAAACGGCTGAGCCGCCGGCCCTGCGTGTCGCGGCCGGTCGCGCGATAGTGCTCATAGGCCTCGTCGCCGGCGCGCTCAGCATCGAGATCGGCCTCCAGCCGCTCGGCCGCCAACACCAGCCGCTCCGAGCGCGAGCGCGAAATCGGATCGGGCTCCTGCCAGCGGCGCTGCTCGAGCTGGCGTTTGGCGTCGCGCAGCCACCCTTCGCGACCCTGGACGCGGGCGACGATCCGCTCCGCATCGAACTCAAACTCGCCGTCCGCTGTCGCCCGCGTCTCGGTCTCGGGCTCCAGCGCTTGGGTGTCCGTTTGTGGGCGAGCGCTTATATCGAAAACGCAAACAGATGCTCGAACCGGTATTCGGTCACACCAAACACAACCGTCGGGATCAGCGCCTCGACGTGCTTGTTGGCGATCACCTCGGTACGCACGGCTGTCCGGCTTCGTCGGTGAAACCGTGCGCCGGAGAGGTCGCCGCAATGCGCCGACTCGCGGCGAGCAGGGCACGGTCCCAGCACCGAGCCGGCTTCGTCGGCGGCCCCCTCCGCATCATGCCCAACCCACGAACGCGGGCGAGAACCCGAGCGGCACCTTCGCTCTGGTCCTTCGTGTCGCCGGAATTGTGTGTGGGGTGCAAGGTGTCGTGTTCTTCGATGAGGTCAGCACAAGCGCCAGGCTCGCTCGCCAGGACATATCGCATCCACGTGTAGCGCCCTCCGGTCCAGCCCGGCCGCGGCGTCTCGCGGGTGCCGGATACCGTTGGAAGGCGGGGCGCTCACGCGCCCCGGCTGGTTCGGGCCAAGCCCGTTGTCATCCTTTTTGGGTGATGCTGGCGGGCGTGTGGAACCTTAGGCTCCGCGAGCGTGATTGCACGCTGCCGCGGGCATCGTGGTCACAAGAAGGTAACAACTGGCCGTTGAGCGATCGAGGGACTTTAGCTATGACGACGACCGCAGCGAGGTCGAGGACTCCCGAGCACCAGCGCTTGGAGGACGCGCGTACCGGCGCGGTTGCGTGGAAGGCTTGGGGTCCCTATCTCTCAGAGCGTCAGTGGGGGACGGTGCGCGAGGATTACAGCCAGGGTGGAGACGCGTGGAACTACTTGTCGCATGACCAGGCACGGTCGCGGGCGTATCGGTGGGGTGAGGACGGGATTGCGGGGATTTGCGATGAGCGCCAGCGGCTGTGTCTGGCCTTGGCGTTGTGGAACGGCGCGGACGCGATCCTGAAGGAGCGGATGTTCGGGCTCAGCAATGGGGAGGGCAATCACGGCGAGGATGTGAAGGAGTATTGGTTCTACCTGGACAGCACTCCGACGCACTCCTACCTGAAGTGCTTGTACAAGTACCCGCAGCGGGCGTTTCCGTACACGGACTTGGCGCAGACCAGCCGCAGCCGCGGCAAGCTGGATCTGGAGTACGAGCTGCTTGATACGGGGATCTTCGATCAGGACCGCTATTTCGACGTGATCGTCGAGTACGCTAAGGGGGCGCACGACGACATCGTGATGCTTGTCACGGCGCATAACCGTGGCCCGGATACGGCCAGCCTGCACCTGCTGCCGACGCTGTGGTTTCGCAACACGTGGTCGTGGGGTGACGAGGTCGCGAAACCGACGCTGACGGCCGTCGACGGGATCTCGGGAGTCGCCGCGGCGCGTGCGTCGCACCCGGAGTTGGGCGAGTGGCTGCTGTGCGTCGACGCGTCGGCGGGGCTGCTGTTTTGCGAGAACGAAACCAATAACGAGCGCCTGTTCGGATCCCCGAACGCCTCGCGCTATGTCAAGGACGCGATCGACGATTACATCGTCCACGGCGCTGGCGATGCGGTCAACCCGAAGCGCACGGGCACGAAAGTCGCCGCCGATCACGTGCTCGAGATCGCAGCGGGGGGCAGCGCGTCGATTCGGCTGCGCCTGACGGCGTCGGACGGCTCCGCGGCGGGCGGGGCACCGAAAAGCAAGCCGCTGGGGTCGGGTTTCGATCGCGTGTTGAAGGCGCGGCGCTCCGAGGCCGATCAGTTCTACGCGACGGTGATCCCGCCAGCGCTGCCGGCGGACGAGGCGATGGTGATGCGCCAGGCGCTTGCGGGGCTGTTGTGGGGCAAGCAGTATTACGAGTATGACGTGCACCGTTGGCTGCGCGAGCACGGTGTGAACCCGTGGGATCCGCGGGCCTCCGGCAGCTCGGTGCGCAACGTGCCGTGGTTTCACATGCTCGCGGGCGACGTGATCTCGATGCCCGACAAGTGGGAGTACCCGTGGTTTGCGGCGTGGGATCTGGCGTTTCACTGCGCGCCGCTGTCGCTGGTCGATGTCGACTTCGCGAAGGAGCAGATCGAGTTGCTGCTCAAGACGCGCTATCAGCACCCCAACGGGCAGATTCCGGCGTATGAGTGGAACTTCAGCGATGTCAACCCGCCAGTGACCGCGTGGGCGGCGCTGTTTGTCTACGAGCGCGAGGCCGAGATCCGCGGCGCGGGCGACCCCGAGTTTCTCGCGCGCGTGTTTCATCGGCTGATGTCCAACTTCGCGTGGTGGGTCAATCGCAAGGACGCTGATGACCGCAACCTGTTCCAGGGTGGGTTCCTGGGGTTGGACAACATCGGGATCTTTGATCGCTCGGCGCCGCTGCCCGGCGGCGGCAGGCTCGAGCAGGCCGACGGGACCGCGTGGATGGCGCTGTACTGCCAGTGGATGTTGCAGATCGCCGCTGAGCTGGCCAAGCACGATCCCTCCTACGCTGACATGGCGCTCAAGTTCATGGCCCACTTCGTGTGGATCGCGATCGCGATGAACCCGCCCGAAGGCGACACCGGGCTGTGGGACGAGCAGGACGGCTTCTACTACGACGTGATGCGGATGCCCGACGGCCAGACGATTCTGCTGAAGGTACGCTCGCTCGTCGGCCTGCTGCCGATGTGCGCGGCGACCGTGTTAGACCCTGAGGTCATTGACCGCTTCCCCGGGTTCCTGGAGCGCCTCGATGAGTGGGTCGCGCGATTCTCCGACGCGCTGCCGCAGCTGGCCCAACGTCCCGGCCCCAACCCCGAAGGTCGGCGGATCCTCTCGCTCGTTGACGAGCAGCGGCTGCGGCGGATCCTTCAGATCATGCTCGACGAGGACGAGTTCCTTGGCCCGCACGGGATCCGCGCGATCTCTCGCCGGCACCTCGACGAGCCGTGCGTGTTTGACTGGGGCGGTCAGCAGTACGTGGTCCGCTATCTCCCGGCCGAGTCCGACACGGGCATGTTCGGCGGCAACTCCAACTGGCGCGGACCGGTGTGGTTTCCGATGAATCTGGTGATCGTTCGCGCGTTGCTTCAGCTGGACCGTTACTACGGCGACCGGCTGACGGTCGAGTGCCCCACAGGCTCGGGCCGCGCGCTGACTCTAAGCGAGGTCGCGGGCGAGATCAGCCGGCGTCTGGTGGCGACGTTCACCGAGGACGAGCACCGACGCCGGCCGGTGTACGGCTGGATCGAGAAGTTCCAGACCGATCCGCACTGGCACGATCTGCTGCTGTTTCACGAGTACTTCCACGGCGACAACGGCGCCGGCATAGGCGCCAGCCACCAGACCGGGTGGACGGGCACCGTTGCGTTGCTGGCGCTGTTCAGCGCCGGAATGCTCGCGCAGGCAGGCGCGGCGACAGCCGCCGGCGACTGAGCGTCCTGCTGTGCGCCTGCCGGCTCGCCCGACCGTCTATGAGATCAACACCGCGGTGTGGCTCGAGCGGCTCGGTCGTCAACGTGGCCGACCGCTGCTGCTCGGAGAGGTCCCAGCGGCCGAGTGGGACGCGCTGGAGGCGCTGTCGGTCGACGCGGTGTGGCTGATGGGAGTGTGGCGGCGCAGCCCGGCGGGGCTGCAGATCGCGCTCGCCGATCCGCAGCTCGACGCCGGCAACCCGGCCGCGCTGCCGGACCTGCGCCCCGAGGACGTGATCGGCTCGCCCTACTGCGTGCGCGACTACATCGTCGACGAGCGATTCGGCGGTCCGGACGCGCTCGCGACGGCCCGCCGGCAGCTCGCCGAGCGCGGCCTGGGGCTGATCCTCGACTACGTGCCAAATCACGTCGCTCCCGACCATCCCTGGCTGAGCGACCGCCCGCAATGCTTCCTGGCCGGTAGCGACGAGGAGCTCGCGTCGCACCCAGAGGCGTTCATGCGGACCGATCGTGGCGTGGTCGCGAAAGGACGCGATCCGTACTTCCCGCCGTGGCCCGACGTCGTGCAACTGAACGCGTTCTCGCCCGCGCTGCGCCAGGCCGTCGCCGAAACGCTGATCGATATCGGCCACCAGTGCGACGGGCTGCGCTGCGACATGGCGATGCTGATGACCAACGAGGTGTTCGCCCGCACGTGGGGCGCGCGAGCGGGGTCCACCCCGGAACAGGACTACTGGCCGACGCTGATCGCGCGCGTTAAGCACGCCCACCCGGACCTCCTGTTCATGGCCGAGGCGTACTGGGACATGGAGTGGGCGCTTCAGCAGCAGGGCTTTGACCTCTGTTATGACAAGCGTCTCTACGACCGCTTGGTTGGAGATCCCGCCGAATCGGTGCGCGCGCATCTGCTGGCGGACCGCTGCTATCAGGAGCGGCTGATTCGGTTTATCGAGAATCACGACGAGCCGCGTGCAGCCGCCACCTTCGGGCCTGCCCAAGCGCGCGCCGCCGCGGTCGTGATGTCCACGCTGCAAGGTGCACGCCTGTACCACGACGGCCAGCTAGACGGCCACCGCACGAGGATCCCAGTATTCCTCAGCCGCGGACCCGACGAGCCACCAGCCAGCCAACTACGCTCGTTCTACGAGCGGCTGCTGCACGCCCTCGCCGACGCCGATCTGCGCAAAGGCGACTGGCGCCTATGCCAATCCACCGGGTGGCCAGACAACGACTCTCACCGTCAGCTTGTTGCATGGTGCTGGTCAAGCCGGCAGTCGCGCAACCTGGTCGTGGTCAACCTCTCCGACGGTCACCCGCAGGCGCGCATACATCTACCGTGGACGGACCTCGCCGGCCGAAGCTGGAAGCTCGCCGACAGGCTCGACGATCGATCCTTCGAACGCGACGGCAGCGAGCTCGCAGCGGACGGCCTGTACGTGGCGCTCGAGCCCTGGGAAGCGCACCTCTTCGCCTTCAGCTAATTGCCGATTGACCATCACGTCCCAGATCGCGCGCGAGACGTCTGTCGATAAGGCGGTCGCGGGGTGCTCTGCCTATGCGTGCTCGGCTGCGGTGTCGCGCGGGCCCGGAACGACGGGCTCGACGAGCGTGCTTGGTTGCTGTTCGGGATTTGCGGCAAGCAAGATGGAAGCCCCGAGTCCGATCAGCGTGTCAGCTGAGCAGCTCGATCAGGCCCTTGGTCACGAGCAGCCCGCCGAGCACCGTGAGCATCATGACCGCGAATCGATGGCCGTGGCGCCCGATCCATGCCTTCGCTCGCTCGATCGCTCCGACGGTCCGGTCCGGGGCGATCGCGAAGCACAGCAGCGGGATCTCCAGCAGCCCCAGCATGATCAGGTTGAAGGCGACGACCAGCACAACGGTCTCCGCGGTCGAGTAGTTGAGCTTGTCGATCCGACTGAGTCCGGCCAGGTAGGAGGCGCCAGGAAGCGTGAGCAAAGCGCCGACTACGAACGTGGTCCTCGCCGAACCCCGCCCCAGCGCCTGCTGCCATCGCGGCAGACCCTTATCCTTCTTGCGCGCTCGCCTGCGCTCGCCAACACGTTGGTGACGGCCCGTCCCCACCACGAACGCCGCGAGCAGCGCAATCCCACCAAGCGCCAGGGTTGCGGCCGGACTGAGGGTGTTCTCGGTCGTGGTCACCGCGTCTGAGCTCTCAAGCGAGGAGACGATCACGAGTCCGAGTGTGATGCTGGTCATCAGTGCTCCGAGCAGATAGCCGAGCATCAGCCGCTTCGGATTCGGGAGCAGCATCATCAACGTCGATGCGGCAACCAGCGTCGGATTCAAGGCTGCGGCAAGCGCGAAGAGGAATACCTGGCCCACGAGCGTCGCTAATCTAATGGGCCAAGTCGAGCTGTCCAACTCGATGCGCACGAACCTGAGCGCGTTCGCCAGACCGCCAGTGCTCTTCGGTGTTGAGTGCATCGTTTGCGAGGGTTCGGGGTGCTGTGACGGATGCGCGATCAGCCGAGGGCGATGCGTTCGACGGCGCTCGATGGCTTGGGGTCTTCGAGATCCGAAGAGATCGAGTTGTCTTCCGGGATGGGTTGGTCACGGCCGATCGAGGCTCGCGCTCATATTTGTGGCGGTGTCCACTCGGCGCCGCTCTGCTGACGGAAGCTGTCAAGCGCGGCGTCGAGGGTGGGGAAGAAGTGGTCGGGATCGAGCGGGCCGATCAGCTCGTAGCGCTCGAGCTTCGCTCTGACCGGGTCTTTCAGCTCGGCGAAGACGAGGTAGGTGCCGTTGGCGTTGAGTTCTTCGTCGAGGTCGGCGAGCATGTCAGCGGCGGTCGTGTCGATGTCGGTGATCGGCTCGGCGGCGATCAGGATCCACTCCGGCCGCGGGTCGGCGGCCGCGAGACGGCGGATCTGATCTCGAAAGGTTCTCGCATTGGCGAAGAACAGCGCTGCGTCGAATCGGAAGATCACAAGACCGGGAAGCACCTCGGCCTCAGGGTGAAGATCGCGGTCGTGGTGCCCGGGCATTCCGGGGACGCGACCGAGCGTGGTTTGGTATGGCCACCATGCTCGCCGGAACACGTTGAGAATCGATAGCGCCACCGCAACCGCAATGCCGGCGAGGACGCCGAGTAACGCGACGCCGAGAAAGGCGGTGATCGAGAGCAAGAACTCGACGCGACGCTGACGCCACAGTCGCATGGTCCCAGGCAGATCGGCGAGCGACAGTGACGCGGCGATCACGACGGCTGCGAGCGTCGGGTTGGGGAGGTCTTTCAGCAAGCCGGGGACGAGCACGAGCATCAGGATGATCGCCGCGGCTCCGACGATTCCGGTGAGCTGTGTCTTGGCGCCGGTTTGCTCGGCGACCGCGGTCCGCGACCCGCTCGTGCTGACCGGAAAGCCTTGGAAGAACCCGGCGGCGACGTTGGCGGCGCCGATCCCGATCATCTCGCCGTTCCCGTTGATCTCCTGCCCGGTCCGTGCGGCGAACGAGGAGGCGGTGGAGATCGTGTCGGTCAGCGCTACGAGCGCGATCCCGAGCGCCCCGACGACCAACAGCGGAAGGTCCGAGATCGGGCTTGGCAGTGTCAGCGGCGGGAATCCCTTGGGTAGCGTTCCGACGAGCGAGACGCCGTGGTCGGCCAGATCGAACGCCGCCGACGCTGCGATCGCGACGATCACCGCCGCCAGGACGCCTGGGATCCGCGGCAGCCAGCGCCCGAGAGCGAGGATCACGACGAGGCTGAACACGCCGATCGCGACCGCGGCACCGACGGCCTCGCCCGAGGCCAGTCCGTGCACGAACGCGCGGGCCTCGTCGATCAACCCGTTGGCGCTGACGGAGAATCCGAACAGCTTGGGTAGCTGCCCGATCAGGATCGTCAGCGCCAGCCCGTTCATGTAGCCGATCTGCGTCGGTTTGGAGAGCAGGTCGGCGATAAACCCGAGCTTCGCGATCCCGGCGGCGATCATGATCGCCCCGACGATCAGCGCCAGCATCGACGCCAGCGCGATCGCGCGTTCGGGGCTCCCGTTTGAGCCGATGATGGGCAAAATCGTGGCCGCGATCATCGGCCCCAACGAGGAGTCGGGGCCGAGCACCAGGATCCGCGACGGCCCGAACACGGCATAGCCGGTCAGGCACAGGATCGTCGTGTACAGGCCGGTGATCGCCGGCAGCCCCGCGAGCTCGGCGTAGGCCATCCCCTGCGGCACCAGCAGCGTCGTCAACACCAGTCCCGCGACCACATCGCGGCGAAGCCACGAGCTCTGGTAGCTCGCGAGCGCTCGCGCGCCGGGAAGCGAACGCCACGCCCTCACAAGCGCTCCACCGAGCTCAAGAGCCCGTGACGAGTCCCGGCGGAGCGCTCGACGGATCGGACGTGCTGGGCCCCGTGGTTGCTGTCTGACGGCGGGCGATCAGCTTGCCGATCTCCCACAGCGCGAGCAGCAGCACGGCGGCGGTGAGCGCGAGCCCGAACTGCCCGGCCTTCAGCGCCACGGTGCCCAGCAGCCGGTTGAACAGGTCCATTTGCGTGACCATCACCGCGAGCGCGATCTCGGCCAGCGCCCTCCAATTCATCGAACGGTTGTCAAACGTCGCGCTCGCGAGGGTCGACAGCGAGATGCTCCGGCTCTCGTAGGCAGCGACGACGAGCATCAGCGCGAACGCGGTCAGCCCGATCGATGACCCCACCGCGGTGCTGCGATAGTGCTGCTTGCCGAAGTAGATCAGCACGTCGAGGACGATCGCCATGTAAAGCCCCACGAGCCCGTGTAGCGGTCGATCGGGTCGACCACCTCGATCGCGGTCATCTGGTTCATCGTCAGCGTCCCGGTCTCATCCGAGTTGATCGCCGACGTCGAACCCAACGTCTCGACCGAAGCCAGATCCTTGAGCACCGCCCCGTGCTCGGCAAGGTCTTTGGCGCCGAGCGACAGGATCACCTGCAACACCGTCGGCATCGCCTCCGGGATCGCCGCGATCGCGAGCGCGACCGCACTCGTGAACAACCGTCGAAGACTGCCCCAGCTGCGCGCCAAGCACGAACATCACAACCATCGTGATGCCCGCCGCCGCTGCGATCCAGAGGGTCAGCGTGTTCAGCTGCTTGGTCAGCGGCGTCTGCTCCCTCGCCGTGCTCGCCAGCATCCCGGCGATCTTCCCCACCTGCGTCTCGCTGCCGGTCGCGGTCACGATCATCACGCCGCTGCCGTGCGTGACCGGCGTGTGCATGAACGCCATGTCCGTCTGATCGCCAGGAGCGAGATCCGTGCCCGCCGGCGCGTCGACCCCCTTCGACGCCGGCACGCTCTCACCCGTCAGCGCCGACTCGTCGATCTGCAGCGAGCTCGCCTGGATGATCCGCCCATCCGCCGGCACCTCGTCCCCGGCCGCCAACAGCACCACATCACCGACGACCACCACCTCGGCTGCGATCTCGGCCTCGGACCCATCGCGGCGGACGCGCGCGGTCGCCTTCACCATCGCCTTCAGCGCGTTCATCGCGCTCTCGGCCTTGCCCTCCTGCCGCAAGCTCACCACAGCGTTGACCACCGTGATCACCACCAGCAGCACTCCAGTGCTCCACTCCTTGATCGCCAGCGACACGATCGCGGCACCGAGCAGGATCATCTGCATGTAGCTGCGGTACTGCCCGACGAACCGCTTCCAGCCCGCAACCTGCTGCTCCACCGGTAGCGCATTCGGTCCGTGCAGATCGAGCAACTCGGCGGCCTTCTGGCTCGAGAGCCCGACCGCCGGATCGACGGAGAGCCTCGCCGTGACCTCCTCCGAGGAGACGCCGTACCACGCGCGGTTGCCGGTGTTCGGTTCGGCGTCTGGGTCGGCTCTCGTCGCCATCGCTACCGCCTCCGCTCCGCCTTCGGCTCCTCGGCCCCGTTGGTCGTTGCCGCGGGCCGTGATCGCGGCCGGGCCTCACCATCGTCCGGCTTTTCGGACTCCGCATCTCGCTGCTTCTGCTCGAACGGGTCAGGCGCAGCCCCCTTCGGCGCTTGTGCCTCCAGCGCCTCCTTGACCTCCAACAGCGCCTCGCGCTGCTCCTCGGAGATCGCCGGGAAACGAGGATCGATCTCCATCAACGCGTGAGCCAGCACAGCCCCGACACCGATTCGCCCGAACCACTTCCGATCAGCCGGAATCACATACCACGGCGCCCACTCCGTACTCGTGTGCGAAAGCACCTCGGAAAACGCCCTCTGGTAGTCATCCCAGCGCTCCCGCTCACGGACATCGGCCGTGGAGAACTTCCAGTTGTGATCCGGGAGGTCGATCCGCCGCAGCAACCGAGTCCGCTGCTCCTCCTTCGACACGTTCAGGACAGCTTCACGATCCGCAGCCCGTTATCGGTCAGGTAGCGCTCCCACTCATTGATCTCCCCGTAGCGCCGCTTCCACACATCCCCTTTCTTCGACGCGCTCGGAAGCTGCTGTCGATCGAGGTTCTCGGGATGCACCCGCACGACGAGCACCTCCTCGTAATGAGAGCGATTGAAGATCGCGATATCGCCGCGCGCGGGTAGCCGCTGCGCGTAGCGCCACAAGAAGTCATGATCGAGCTCCTCGGCCGAGGGAACCTTGAAACTGTGCACATGGACGCCCTGAGGATTGATGCCGCTCATCACGTGGCGGATCGTCCCGTCCTTGCCGGCGGCGTCCAGCGCCTGCAGCACAACGAGCACGCCCCACGTGTCCTGGGCAGCCAAGCGCGCCTGATACTCTGCCAGCAGTCGCACGCCGGTCGCGAGCAGCGCGACTCCCTCTTTCTTCTTCTTGATGCCGGCCTTGAACGACGGATCGAAATCCCTGCCGAGCGTCACCCTCGAACCCGGCTCGACACGGAACGGCGCGATGAACTCCGCCACCCGCTTCTGCCGCTTATCAGCCATCGTCAGCTCCTTGTTCTCCGATCGCAAACGGTCGCCCGCTCGGCACGGCAAACAGCTCCGAGAGGGTCCGGACCAGCTCGACGAGCCCGGCCACGCGAGCCCGGGCACGCTGGCGGTCAGCTCCGTTGGCCGCCGCGAGCCGCCGGACCTGATCGAGCTCCAACGAACAACCAAGCGCACGGGCATGCGCACGCGTTCGGGCGGTATTTCGGCATCGCAGTCGGCGCATTGGCCGCACTCGGCGCATTGCTTGAGCTCCCCGCTTACCCATTCTGGTCGCTGGCGGTGTTCGCGCTAAGCCTGTGGATCATCCATGGGCTGGCGATCTACCACGCACCCGAGGACATGGCGGACGTGGGAACATCGGTAGGTCAACGATGATGCCGCAAGGACCCGGAGGCGATCCGCCCGGCGGCAACCAGCCACGTGACAAGCCGGCTCACCCGGATGCCTCATCGTCCGGCGTTCCGTCGGCTCCAGGTCCAAAGGACAGGTCGCGACGCCACGGCTGGGCGATCGCCGGCGCGATCGTGCTCGCCGTCGCCGCGGCTGTCGTGATCGTCGTGCTGGCAGCGAACGGCGGCTCCTCCAGCACGCCCTCGGCACCGACCAACTCAGTAGCATCGGCAACACCACGACGATCGTGAAGCCGACAACTACGGCGACGACGACAACGCAGACCACGGTCACGGCGCCGGCCAGGACAACCACCGTCACTACGGCCAAGACCAAAACCACGACCACGACCACGACCACGACTTTGCGGAAGACGAGCGTAAGTCAAGTCGCTCCAATGGGTCAGCGAAAGGGCGACCCGGATCGTGCCCTACGCGATGCTCATTGCTCGCGTGCGTCGAAACAGATCAACCCATGCCGAGGATTCTGGCTTTCTGTTGTGAGAACTCTTCGTCGGTCAGGACTCCTTGCTCGTGCAGTTTTCCCAGTTCCGCCAAGCGCTCGGTATCCTGGGCGGTGATCCCGCTTGGAGCCGCGGGAGCGGGACCGGGGGTCGTGGCTGCTTGCAGGCCTTCGTCGTAGGCCTGCTGCTGCTCCTCCTGCTGGCTGCGCGCCCGGTGCTTGCCCATTGCATATGCCCCGCCTCCGACTGCGGCTGCCCGCAGCAGTGGACGACGCCGTCTGAGGAGTGGCATCGCTACGCCTGCCCTTCCTCATCGAGCGGCAGTCCCATCGCGACCATGATCTCGGGGGCTGCCGCGATGATTCGCGGACCGCCGACCTGCGGCGCGATCGCACGCAGCACGCCGATCAGGTCTTCGGGGGTCACTCCCTCCTCCAGCGCGTTTGCGATCTGCCATGCGTAGGAGGCCGGTGGCGCATCAAGGGCGATCAGCGCAGCGATCTTGACGAGCGCGAAGGTGCGCCCGTCCAGGCCGCTGCCTTCGCGATTGAGCTCACGCAGCCCGACCGCGTCCTCCAAAATCTCGAGGTTGCCGGCCGAGATCCCCGACAGCTTCTGATGCGTTTCTGGTCCAACAACAGCCATCTGATGTTCCTCTCAATCGAAGTGATGCAGTTGCACGCGCGGAACAGCCGGCAGCTGCCGATCGCGACGTCGCGGGCGTACCTAGGAGCGAGCGCCTGCAGGTTACTGCTGCAGGGCGTCTTGCAGCTTCTTGGTGTCCTCTTCTGACAGCGAGGTCTTGATCACGGTCCCTCCGTACTGCTCGAGCGCGGCGACCGCCTTATCTGGCGTTGCTTTCTCGATCACCATGAACAGCGCGGAGGTGCCCGGCTTGAGGTAATCGCGCACTTGGTGCTGAAACTCCTTGTCGATCGCGTTCTCGCCGAAATGTCCGAACAGTGCTCCCATCCCTGCACCTATCGCCAGCCCGGCGAACGGGATGAAGAACAAGAGGCCGAACAGGAAGCCCCACAGCCCGCCGATCGCCGCGCCGCCGGCGGTCGCACCGGCTCCGTGGCCGCTGTGGACATGCAGTTTGCCTTCCTGATCGCGGGAGATTGCAGCGACCTGGTCTGCCTGGATGATCAACTCGCCCTCCAGACGCTGAACAGTCTCGAGCGCCTGCTCCGCGGTTCCCTGATCGGGATAGCCAATCGCAACTAGGGTTGCCATTGCGCACTTCTCCTTTCGATTGGATTGCTGACATCGGCCCGGTTCGGTTCGATCTCGCCGCCGCGCCTGGACGAGGGGTGCTCGCACCGAACTCAAGGCCGCCGGCGGAAGCCGGACGGCCATCGCGTGAGTGCGATCGGTGCAGATCACCTCGCCCGTGGCCGCGGCGCGGCAGTTCTCACCCGGACGGCGTCGGTGATCACCGGCAGCTCTCGCGAGATCGTGCCGATCCTGAGGCATGGGCCATCAACGTCCACCTTGATTTGCACCGTGCCGGTCCGCTGAGCTGACGGTCATAGAGCGAGGCTACAGCGGCCGCAGCCGGACGACCCGCCGCCCGCGGCCATTCACCTGGGTGAACGTGAATCGGTCTCAGGCGCGCTCGGGCACGTCCCGGTCCGGATGTGGCTTCGCGCGTCCCGGTTACACCGACCGGGATGACTTCCCGCAGGGGGCACGCGATCGCCCGTCGATCGATCAGTGCTCGGATTCGCGATCGATCGCGTCGACGCTGAGAAGCGTTAGCCCGAGGTCCGCGAAGCGCTGGAGCAGACCGTGAAGTTCCGCCTGGTCTCGAACTAGACCCACGAGCACCGTGTTCCCGTGGTCGTGCGTCAAGCTCATGCCCTCGAACAGCCGTCCCAGCTGGTCGCTCAACTCGCCCTCGGCCTCGAACCGGTACTTTCGGACTCGCACTACCACACCTTGGCACAAGCCGGCCCGTCTTACGCCACGGTCGCGACCGATCACCCAGGTGATTGCGTTTTTGCCAGGAGGCCGAGTGCGTTCGCGCGAGCGACGGCGTCTTCGCGCGAACGAACGCCAAGCTTGCGGTAGATCGCCCGGGTATGCGACCTGACTGTGTTTGCTGAGACAAACAGCTGTCCGGCGATCTGTCGCGCCGACAGGTCGGTCGCCAGGAGCCGCAGCACAGCGAGCTCTGCCTCACTTGGCGGTTCTAGGATCTCACCGTCGCTGGCTTGGCGCCTCGCCTGCTCGAGCTCTGTCTCGACCTCGGCGGCGAGCAAGCGGACGGTGCCGCTGTCGTCGAGCTCGGCAAGCGCATCGCGAGCCTGACGCAGCGTCGCGGCGGCTTCATCGAGGCGGCCACGCCGACAACGAACGTCGGCAAGCCGGACGAGCAGCCGCGCGTGGTGCACGGTCGCTACCTCGTCTCTGAAGAACCGTTCGGCGTTTGCGAACTCGCGCTCGGCCGCGGCCAACTCACCCTCGCCCGCCAGCACAGCGCCGATCGCTGCGGCCACATTCGCGCCGAGCCAGCTTCTGCTGCTGGTGGTCCCCCCTACGATCGCTCGTGCCTTCTCGGCGTGACCTCGAGCAGACGCGAGCAGCCCACGGTCGGCCGCGATCAGCGCGAGCGTCGACCGCGCCAACGCATAGCCGGGGGCCCGCCGCGCCGCATCCGGGTGCTCGACGGCGCGCGATGCCGCCACCCAGGCCTCGTCGAGCTCCCCAGCGAAGTAGAGGGCAAGGGCGAGACTGGCGAGCGCCGCGACGAGCACATCATCTGCGCCCGCCTCTGCAAGCTCCACCGCCCGGCGACCCTCCAGCACCGCGTCGCTGACGCCGGTATCGACCCCAGCGGCGCGCACCATCGCCATCACCGCATCGGCATATAGCCCGAAGCGCTCCGGGCGCTCCGCCTTCGCGCGGACCGCGAGCTGCAGGAGTCGGCGTCGCTCGAGCGTGAGCCCGCCAATGACAGTCGCGGCCGTCGCCGCAGCGGCAGCCAACTCTGGATGGTCCATAAGCGACTGGTCCGGCAGCGTTCGCACCCAGCGAACCAGGGTCCCGGCGCTCCCCTTCCGGATCAGCGCCAGGTGGTAATCGCTCAGAAGCTCGGCGACGACTCCGTGGTCACCCGCCGCCCCCGCGTGCTCGATCGCCTCGACGACCAAACCCCGCGCCCGGAGCCATCCGGCTGCGCGCCGATGGATCTCCACCGCGGTACCAGGCTCAATCGCGGCGAGCCGGGCAACGGCGAACTGCGCAAACAGCGAATGCACGCGAAACCACTCCCAACGCTCGAGCCGCAGCACAAACATGTTGGAACGCTCAAGCTCCGCGAGCATCGTCTCCGAGTCCGAACGGCCGAGCACGCCATCGCACAGCTCGGCCGTGAACCTCCCCAGCACCGCCGCCCGAAGCAGGAACCAAAGTTCGTCAGCATCAAGCGCCGCGAGCACCTCATGGCTGAGATACTCGGCGAGGTACCGGTGATCTCCCCCGAACTCACGCACGGCACGACCCCGATCGTCAACGCTTCGAAGCCAGAGAGCCGAGAGGTACAACGCGGCGGGCCAGCCCTCAGTGCGCTCGCGTAGAACCTCGATCTCCTCTGCGTCCAGATCGAGGCCTCCCCGGTCGACAAGCAGCTCGCGCGCCTCTGCGGCCGTGAACGAAAGTTCGCTCGCGCGCAACTCGACAAGCGCGCCGCGGGCGCGCAACCGCGCGAGCCCCAGCGCGCTGGTTCTGTTGGTCCTCGACCTGCTCGGAGTGCCCGTCGCGGATTGGATCCGCCAGCTGTTCAAGGAAGTGCGGGCGGTCCCGGCTACCGCCATCGCCGGCGGGATCGTGCTCGAGACGCTTCAGACCGTGTTCGCGGCGATGGCGTGGCTGACGATCCTGCGCGCGTCATTCCCCGATGCCGGTATCCCGTTCCGTCCGGTGCTGGCATCGTATGCGGTTGCGGTCGCGCTGAACGGCTTCTTGCCGGCGAACATCGGCACGCTGGTGATGATGCTGATGTTCGTGACGCTGATCGCGGGAGCGACCTTTGCCGCCGTGTTCTCCGGTTTCGTCGTTCAGAAGATCCCACGGTGCTCAGGGTCGCGGTGTACGTGTATCTGTTCGCGACGGTCCCCGGCTCGCTGTCGCTCGAGCTGGGTTTCCTCTCCGAGCATCCCGTCCTTGGCAGCGTGATTGCGCTCGGTGGCATCACGCTGATCGTGTTGGTCGTCCGCTACTTCCGGCGCCGCGCGACGAAGCTGCGCGATGAGCTCAAGAGCGGGGGAGCGGTGCTTGGTCAGCCTCGGCGGTTCATAGTGGGGGTCGTGCTGCCCGAGGTCGCGAGCTTCACCGCGCGCTTGGGGATCGTCGCGGTGTTCCTCGCGGCGTTCTCGCCCGGGCCGGCCCCGACAAGCGGCGAGCACCACGACGATTCACGAGTCTTCGCCGTGAGACGGCGCCGGCCGATGGGAGCCCGACCGCGGGCCGTATCGAGAAGCAGACGGTCCTCGGACCCCACTGTGCTCCAGGCAGATGACGTCCACAAACTGCTCGTTCGACGTCCATAACCTGCACGTTCCGGGTGCCATGACCGATGAGACAAAGCTCGCCTCTGACGAGCGGACCCGATCCCGGCCAAGCGCCGAACGCCGCAGCCCGCGACCGACCGTCACCTTTCTCGGGCTTCGTGATCTGCGCGGGCGCAAGCCGGTCCACACAAGCTCCTAGCTGAGGCAACCCGGTTTGCCACAGACCAACGTGTCGCGGCCAAACGTGTGACCGCGCAAGCCGTTCCGCTTTGCTGCTCGCAACCCACCCGGCAGGCGTTAGCAGATCTCGACTATTCTGTCGCGAAAGTACCGCCGAGCATGCCAGCCTCAATCCGTATTTCCTACGAGTCCACGCCAAGCATCCCGGTTCCGTTCACATTTCAGACACATGCGAACCCGATGTCGGACACACCTTCGTGCCCCCGATACGGCCCCCGGGATTCGCGAGCCCTCGCGCCGACGGGTTGGTCGTGGCTTGGCTCGGGACCCGGCCGTTGGACAACCCGCGGACGGCTTACGACACTCCGGAGTGCTTCGGGGATTGTCCACATTCCCACAGGCGGTAGGACTATCGTCGATCGAACGACATCAAGACTGAGGAACTCACATAACCCGGTCTCCGTGTACCCCGGTCCGGCTCAGGCGCAGATCGATCGTCATGTCGGCGCTGCGCCGGATCGCGCCAAAAGCAAAGTCGTGGGCGCCGGCGCAGGATCATCTGGTTGGGGTGATGCTTGGCCACGCCCGACCCTTACGGTGGGGTGGCGATCCACGATAGAGAGGCTCCTAGTTGCGTATCGAGGACTACGGCTTAATCGGTGACATGCGGGCGGCCGCGCTTGTCGGTCGTGACGGGGCGATCGACTGGTTGTGTCTGCCGCGGTTTGATTCGGCGTCGTGCTTCTCGGCGTTGGTGGGCGATGAGCGCCATGGCCGGTGGCTGTTGGCGCCGGCCGGCGTGGTGGGCTCGAGCTCTCGTCGTTACAGGCCGGGGACGCTTGTGCTCGAGAGCGATTTCGAGACTTCTGAGGGCGCGGTTAGAGTGATCGACTTCATGCCGCGGCGCGGCGGTGGGCCGCCGCGTTTGATGCGGATCGTGCAGGGTATGAGGGGTCGGGTGCCGATCCGGATGGAGCTTTCGCTGCGACCGGACTACGGGTCGATCGTGCCGTGGATCGAGCTGGCGCCGGACGGGGTCATAGCTACGGCCGGGCCTGACGCGTTTCGCCTCAGCACTCCGCTGTCGCTTCACGTGCAGGACGCGACGGTAAGTGCCGAGTTCGTCGCGGTCGAAGGCGCCCGCGAGCGCTTCGTGCTGACCTGGCATCTGTCTTACGAGGACACTCCGCCGGTCGAGGATGCCGATTCGGCGCTCGCGCGCACCGAGGCGTGGTGGCAGCAGTGGAGCGGGCGCTGCGGCTACCAGGGCCCGTATCGGGACGAGGTGCTGACCTCGCTGATCGCGCTCAAGGCGATGACCGATGAGACGACCGGTGCGGTGATCGCGGCGCCGACGACATCGCTGCCGGAGGATCTCGGCGGCGTGCGCAATTGGGATTACCGCTACTGCTGGCTGCGTGACTCGGTGCTCGCATTGCAGGCGCTGCTCGCGGCCGGGTACACCGATGAGGCGCTGGCGTTCCGCGACTTCCTGCTGCGGGTGGGGACCGGCGACCCGACGAAGATCCAGATCATGTATGGGATCGGCGGCGAGCGGCGCCTGACTGAGTTCGAGCTGGACGAGCTTCCCGGGTATGAGGGATCCAAGCCCGTTCGGGTCGGTAACGCGGCTTCGGAGCAGTTCCAGCTCGATGTGTACGGCGAGGTGATGGCCGTCGCGTTCATCGGTGCCGAGGCGCTCGGCAGAATCGAGGAGAGGCTCTGGCCGCGTTGGCGGAAGATCGTCGAGCACGTCGAGACGATGTGGCGCGAGCCCGACGACGGGATCTGGGAAACGCGGGGAGCGCGCCAGCATTTCACCTACTCAAAGGTGATGGCGTGGGTGGCGTTCGACCGTGCCGTGAGGCTCGCGGAGCAGTTCGAGCTGGAGGCGCCGGTGGAGCGCTGGAAGCAGACGCGCGACGAGCTCCACCGGGAGGTCTGCGAACGGGGGTATGACCGCGAGCGTCGCACGTTTACCCAGTACTACGGATCCAAGGAGCTCGACGCGAGCGTGCTGAACATCCCGCTGGTGGGCTTCCTGCCAGCTGATGATGTGCGCGTGACTGGGACGATCGACGCGATCTCGCGTGAGCTCGGTCGCGACGGCTTCGTCTCGCGCTACTCGACTGCCGAGACCGACGACGGGCTGCCCGGCGACGAGGGGCAGTTCTTGGCCTGCTCGTTCTGGCTGGTCAGCGCGCTTGCGCTCAACGGGCGCATCGAGGCGGCGCGCTCGCTGTTCGATCGTCTTGTCGGCCTGAGCAACGATCTTGGCCTGCTCTCTGAGGAGTACGACGTGCCACGTCGGCGGCAGGTCGGAAACTTCCCGCAGGCGTTCAGCCACCTCACGCTGATCGGCGCCGCAGAGGCGATCTCGCTGGCCGAGGCGAACGCACGAAATGGCTGAGAACACGGCAGCGGAGGTTCACGGCCCGACTGCGGCGAGCTCGGGCGTGTCGCCGCGGAGGATGCTGATTCCGCTCGCCCTGACCCAGTTTGTCGCGAGCTTCGCGGGCTCGAATATGAACGTCGCGATCAGCAGCATCAGCAAGGACCTTGACACGACGATCCACGGCGTGCAGACGGCGATCACGCTGTTCTTGCTGTGCATGGCGGCGCTGATGATTCCTGGCAGCAAGCTGACCGACCTGTGGGGCCGCAAACGCTGCCTGCTCAGAGGTCTCGGCGTGTACGGCATTGGCGCCGTGATCGCCTCACTCGCGGGAGCTTTCGGAAAGCACGGTCTAGGCGTGCTGATCGTCGGCTACTCGGGCTTCGAGGGGGTCGGGTCGGCGCTCATGATCCCGCCGATCTACATCCTCGCGACGCTCGCGTTCAGCGACATTCGCTCGCGCGCGAAAGCGTTCGGCGTGATCAGCGGCATGGGCGGGATCGGCGCCGCCGCCGGACCGCTGATCGGCGGCCTGATCACGACGACAGTCAGCTGGCGAGCCTCGTTCCTGCTCCAAGCCGCGATCGTCGCGACGATCATCTATCTCACCACCAAGCTGACCGACCCCTTGCCGGCTGACCCAACGCGCCCGTTCGACAAGACCGGGACGGTCCTGTCGGCGGCCGGCATGTCGTTCCTGGTGATCGGCATCCTGCAAGCCGGCAACAACAACACGCTGCTGGTCATCTTCCTCGCGCTCGGAGCCGCGTTCCTGCTCTGGTTCTTCCTGCACATCCGCTCCTGCGAACGCGCCGGCAAAGAGCCGTTGCTGTCCACCAGCCTGTTTCGCGTCCGCATCTCCAACCTCGGCATGGTCACCCAGAACATCCAATGGCTGCTGCTAATGGGGACCACGTTCACCGTTACGGTCTTCCTGCAGGAAGAGCACGGGTTCAGCGCGATCAAGACCGGCGTGATCTTCACCGCGGCGACCGCCGGCATCCTCGTCTCGTCGCTGGCCGCCGAGCGACTCGCCAAGCGCTACCAGCAGAGGACCTTGATCCGCGCCGGCTTCATCGTCGCGATCGCCGGGATCGGGCTGCTGCTGCTCGCCCTCATCAAAGCCATCTTCAGCGTTTGGGCGTTTGTGCCCGGGCTGCTGGTCTTCGGCCTCGGCGTCGGGGCGATGCTGACCCCGTCGGTCAACATCGTGCAATCGGCCTTCCCCGAGCAGAAGCAGGGCGAGATCTCAGGCCTGTCTCGCAGCGTCTCGAACCTCGGCTCGTCCCTGGGCACAGCGATTGCCGGCACCATCCTCGTGTCCGACCTCGGTTCCGGAAACCAGTCCTACATCGCCGCGATGATCACCCTCGCCGTCCTCGCCCTGATCGGACTCGGAGCCGCGATCTACCTTCCCGCCAACCCGGAGCGGCAGCCAAGCACGTCCGCCGAGACCGCTGGACCAAACCTCGACACCGCAGCCGCGCACGCATAGGCGGACCACCCCGCGACCGCCTTATCGGCAGCCGCTCTCGGGCAGACTCGGAGCGTTGTCCACACCGGCCAGCGCGATCGACCCCCCGATCACGTTCTCCAGCCGCCGATGATTGGCGGCGTGAGCTAGCTAGCCCTCGCCGATATGGAGAGCCGTTTGTCGACCGCGAGGGGTGCATGATCAGAGTGCACACCAGTTTGGTACAGCTGTTTGCGGCTTGCGTCATGTCGCGTTGGTTGGTCGTTGGTTTGTGGTCGGCTGGGTGGGTGGCGGTCCGGCAGGCTGTGCGCGACGCGCGGTCAGACTGATATACGCGGGTTTGGTATGCCGCAGGACCATGGTTCGTCGTGGGGGAGCCGCTGTCTAAGATCGGGCGTGGCCAGCCCCGGGGGGGCGGGGTTGCTCATAGTTAGCTCGCGGGTTCCCCGCGCGTTGCCGGGCCGCCACCGACACAGCCGACGGGATAGGCGATGTGTGGGCTTGTTGTGCGTCACAATTTCTCGCTTTCGCGTTTGTAGGTCGTGGTTTGTGGTCGGCTGGGTGGGTGGCGGTCCGGCAGGCTGTGCGCGACGCGCGGTCAGACTGATATACGCGGGTTTGGTGTGCCGCAGGACCCCGCTCGCGCGCGGGATCTTGCTCGGCGCCGCGACCACACATTCCACGCCGCGCTTGGCGAGCTCGCGCGCCAGCCCGTACCAGGTCGGCCCGGCCTCATACGCCGCGCGGACCGGCCGTGGCAGCCCCGCGCAGAACGCGGCCACCTTCGCGGTCTCGCCGCTCATCGCGAACGTCTGCAACTCTCTCGTCTCAGCATCAAGCACCGCCGCGACGACCTTCGTCGCGTGCACATCCAGACCGACGAGACTACTAGCCTAGCCTTCGCCATGGCCGGCTCCTCCTATGCGATTGTGGGCCGCCGCGCGGGTGGAGCCGCGCGGCATGACTTTCACCCCACGACCAGCGTGGGGGAACCGGCCCTTTCTACACCGCGGGCCGGACGGACCGTCAATCCATATTGTCTAAGCTAGCTAAGACTGCGGGCTTGACCAGCACTGCGGCAGCGCATCGGAGAATCGCGCGACCCACTCATCGAGGCGCTCCAGGAACCCGGGGAAGCGGTCGATCATCTCAGCGTCGAACAAGGTCGCCGCACACATCGGCAGCAGGCCGACGAGCGAGCGTACCTCGAGCCGAATCCTCTGGCCGTCGGCCATGCGGCGACCGTCCGCTCGGGGTTCCGCCGCTGGCCGCCAGGTAGCGGCGCACCGCATCGGCGATGTCTGCGAGCTACACGACGGCGAGCCGCTCGAACTCCTTCACCAACGGCGAGCAGCTCACCGTGGCCGCCGGATCCCCCCAGAAGCGCCCACTACCACCCGCCCCGACGCGGTCGGCGCCCCGGCGACCAGCAACTCGAGTCCACGGCCCCGCTCGAACTCGTTCGCGACCGCAATCATCGCCGTGATGCGCGCCGCGGGCCGGAGTGCGGACGGCGCACGGCTGCGCGCTTTGATCGTCGTGCTCTGGCGAGCTGGGTTGCGGATCAGCGAAGCGCTCGCGCTGGCCGAGAGCGACATGGACGCTCGCCGCGGGGCGGTCCTTGTCCGGCGTGGGAAGGGCAACAAGCGCCGCGAGGTTGGGATGGACACCTGGGCGTGGGAGCAACTCGAGCCCTGGCGGCAGCTCCGTGCCGGCTTCACCGTCGGCGCGTTCTTCTGCGTGATCCACGGTCCGACTGCTGGGCGTAACTGGGAACCGTCATTCGCTCGTCGACCTCTCGGTCGCACTGCCGCAGCAGCAGGCGTGCGCCGCCGGTTCGCGCCACATCAGCTCCGCCACGCGCACGCGGTCGAGATGGCCCGCGAGGGCGTCCCGCTCGTCATCATCCAGCGGCAGCTAGGGCACGCGAACCTCGGCGTGACCTCGATCTACCTCCAGGGAATCGATAACTCCGAGATCATCGACACAGTTCACACCCGACGGGCGCTGGTGATCCCAGCCACCGCGGGGCTCCGCACGACCCCACCCGACCTCAGTCCGTCCGCCACGATCCCGAACCATACTTCCTGCAGACGAACGAACGCACTCCCGCGCGAAGGCGAAGCGCACCGATCACGACCTCTTCCCCTCGGACTCCGTTGACGCACGCGCACGGCTGAGGCGCGCACTACGCCGCCCTCGCCGAGTGCAGGGCTGAGTAGCGGGGGTGCAGAAACGCGCGTTTGCACAGGCACGTCGAAGGACAGGGCGACCGCGAGCCGCTTCCGCTCTAGCGGCATTGCAGCCACCCGCGAACGTCGACGTCGACCACTGGTTCCGTTCAGCGGGACCGCCAACTCTCGGTCGCGGCGCGTCTTGCCTCGACCCAAGTGCTTGCAAGAAGGCTGCAAGCACTCGGCGCCGGGTTTGGCGACGAGCGGGTTTGGGCCCGGCTGGCGGCCCTGGCGCGCTTCTCGCCGTAAGCAGGGCGCCCGCCGCGGTGTGCAGATTCGACTGGTTGCATATGCAGCGTCGCCCGCGCTGAGACCTTGCTGGGCGGCTAGGGAGCTTCGTCGACCGCTATCGCAAAGTCGCCATTGCGATATCGCACTGCCCGGCGGCGCGAGAAGAAAAGCAATCGTCGCGGTGGTCGACGCCGCGTGATCGACGTCCCGTCGAAACCAATCGTCCGGTCGAGGCCGTCGTCGCTGCCCAGCTCAAGCCCGACGGCGGTCGTAGCCGTTTGCTGAGCCATCGATCTCGAGCAAGACGGACGCGGCCGTGCATAGGCACGCAGTCCTGTGGACGGACAGGGTGTGAACAAAGAGACTGAAAGGAAGCCCCCTGGAACAGCTGCCCGCCACGCTGGAACAGCTGCCCGCCACGCTGGAACAGCTGCCCGCCACGCTGGAACAGCTGCCCGCCACGCTGGAACAGCTGCCCGCCACGGCACCGGATCGGTTCGGGCGGCTCGCGCGTCGGCTCTGGCGCGAGGCCGGCTTCATCTAGGCGACTCACTGGGAGAAGCGGCGATAGTGGACAGCTGCGCGTGTGCGACAGTGCGCTCGCCTGCGGATCGCCGCCGCGAGAACTGGCGGACCTTCCGCATCGACCGCCTGACCAAGCCGCAGACGACCGGCGTGCGCTTCACGCCGCGCAAGCTGCCCGCGAAGACGCGGCCGCGTACGTCGAGCAGAGCATCACCGCAACGCCGAACCGATTCGAAGCGCTCGTCACGCTGCACGCTCCCGCCGACGAGATCACCAGCCGGGTACCGGCTTACTTGGGTCGACACCAGCCAGCCCGATCCCGAGGCCGCCGTCGCCTTCTACAGCGACCTCTTCGGCTGGGACTTCCAGGACGCAATGCCGCCGGGCTCAGCCGGCAAGTACTTCATCGCCCGCCGCCGCGGCGGCGACGTAGCCGCCGTGGGTTCACAGCCGGAGGGCGGGCCACCGACGGCAGTGTGGAACACGTACATCTGGGTTGAGAGCGCCGACGAGGCCGCCTCGAAGGTGCAAGCTGCCGGCGAGCGGGTCGTGACAGACCCCTTCGACGTCATGGACGCCGGTAGGATGGCGGTGTTCACGGATCCCGAGGGCGCCGCATTCTGCGTCTGGCAGGCGAAGCAGCACAAGGGCGCCGGGATCGTCAACGAACCCGGCTCGTTGAACTTCAACGGCCTGAACACTCGCGACGCGCAGGGCGCGAAGTCCTTCTACGGCTCGCTGTTCGGATGGGAGACACTCGGCCTCGAAGGCGGCGCCCAGATGTGGCGACTGCCGGGCTACGGCGACTTCCTGGCGCAGAGCGATCCCGAACTCCGCAAGCGCCAGGCGGCCAGCGGCGCCGCCCCGGAGGGCTTCGAGGACGTGGTCGCAACGCTCAATCCAATCGCGGACGACCAACCCGAGTTCCCCGCGCACTGGAGCGTGACGTTCGCGGTCGACGATGCCGACGCAACGGCCGAACGAGCCGCGGAGCTCGGCGGCCGGGTAGTCGTCCCACCGTTCGATGCCCCCTGGGTCAGGATGACCGTGATCACCGATCCGCAGGGCGCCACGTTTGTCGCGAGCAAGTTCGTCCCGAAGAACCGGGACCTCCGCAGCCAGCCCGATTCGACCGCGACAGCGGCGTAGCAACGGCTCGGCGACGAGCAGCCGCTCTTACGCTCGGCGAAGCGCCACCGCGTCGCCCGCTTCGCCCACCGAAGGAGCAGATCAATCGAGGCCCCCGAAGTTATCCGACCGAATGGAGGAGCACGGGCTCGCACGCCAATGCAGAAGCGAAACTTGTACAGACCGAGGCTGGGATGAAGCCCGAGGGCGATGGCTGGTTCGTGGTCAACGTCGCCGATGCCATGTCGATGGGCATGAACGAGGCCCAGTACGGCTTCATCTTTGAGGGCGCGCCGCGCAGCTTCCCGCACTTCGGGATCAACCTACGCGTGCTCGGCCCCGGCAAGCCGGCGGCCGTCTACCACGCCGAGTCAGGCCAGGAGGCATTTCTAGTTCTGCAAGGCGGGTGCGTGCTGATCGTCGAGGAGCAGGAGCGCACGCTACGCCAGTGGGACTTCGTGCACTGCCCCCCGCACACGGCGCACGTGATCATCGGCGCGGGCGAGGGCCCGTGCATCGTGTTGATGGTCGGAGCGCGCAACGCCGGCTCCGAGCTCATCTACCCCGCTAGCCAGACGGCCGCCACGTACGGCGCAAGCGCCGCAAACGACACGACCGACCCGGCCGAGGCGTACGCCGGCTGGACGCGCCCGCAGCCGCGACACTACCCGTGGCCGGCAGCATGAGGTTCCCGCGCTCCCTGCTTCGGCTGGCGCGGCGAGACTGTTCGCTAGGACCGGGAGAAGCGTTGCGCGGGTTCGACGTCGGTGATGGTCGGGCACGACCAGCGGGTGTCCGACTTGACCCCAGTGAGTGCCGCTTCTCACCGGAGCGGACGCGTCGAGGTGCGGATTCCAGCCGCCCGAGGCTGTCGGAATGGAAGGTTGCGCGCGTCTGATCCACTTGGCCATCCGTGCGCCGGCTCACTACTGGATTCGTTTCAGAGCAGTCATGTCCAGACGGCCGCATCCGCCGTCCACGGCTTCTGCTTCGCCCTGAAGCAGCGGTCCGCCGAGGCCGGTGGTGTTCGTCCTTACCCGGCGTCTGCCGGGGCGCCGGGCGTGCTCTCGCTGTTGTCTGTGAGGGCAGCAGTGTCGCTCGGGTGGCTTGATCGACTTGACAGGCGCACGGCGGTCGTAGTTGGGTAGGGGCTGCATGCGGATCGCGGTGATGGGATCGGGTGGGTTCGGCGGCTATTTCGGCGTGTTGCTGGCGAGGGGTGGTGCGGACGTGACGTTCACCGCGCGTGGCGCCCATCTCGAAGCCATGCACCGGGAAGGACTTGGCGTCGAGGGCGGGCCGGCACCGTTCCATCTTGAACAGGCGCAGGCGACGGATGATCCGCAGGAGATCGGGCCGGTTGATGTCGTGATGATCTGCGTCAAGCTCTGGGACACCGAGGCTGCCCTGAGCCAAATCCGGCCGCTCGTCGGGCTTGAGACAGCACTCGTGTCGTTCCAGAATGGGGTTCTGAAGGACTCCTATTTGCGGGCGGCGTACGACGAGGCTCACGTGATCGGTGGGGTCGGCTATGTCGCAACGACGATTTCGCGGCCTGGGGTGATCAGCGATCGCGCGAACCGGCCCGTTGGAACGGCTGATCGTTGGCGAGTTCGACGGTCGGCGCTCCTCCCGCGTCGACGCGTTTCACGCAGCGTGCCTGGCCGGCGGGATCAATGCTGAGCTCAGCAGCGATATCCGCCGGGAGATATGGGAGAAGTTCGTTTTTCTGGTTGGGCTTTCGGCGACGACCGCCACGATGTGCGTCCCGATTGGCCCGATTCGCGAGGCCCCTCAGACCCGGGCGTTCTTGCTGGACGTTATGCGCGAAGTCGTTGCTGTCGGACGCGCGCACGGGGTTCCTCTCCCTGACGATTACGCCGAGCGGCGCCTGAGCTTCGCCTACGGGGTCGCGCCGGATATGACGTCCTCGATGCACCACGACGTCGAGCGCGGCAAACCAATGGAGGTTCGGTGGCTGTCAGGCGGTGTGGTTGAGCTCGGGCAGGAGGTTGGAATCGAAACGCCGCTCAACCGTGCCGTGCGGACATCCTGTGCCTCCGGGTGAGCGGCCAAGACGCTCACTGACTCGGAGCGACGGGCCGGTGTGGTTCCTCGTCGATGAGCAGCCGAAACACGTCCGGTCGCGCGTAATGACCGACGACGTCGAAGTCGAACTTGCCGCGCGCGATCTGATCGAGGTCGATGTCCGCGAACAGAATCTCCTCACCATCCCGGGCGGGCCCGGCGAGCACCTGGCCAAGCGGGTCGATGATGCAGCTACCGCCGCTGCTTACGACGTCAACGGCGTCCGCTGCGAGTGTGTTGGGAATGTCTTGCGGGAAATCACGCCGACGTGTGAACTGATTGCACGACAGCACGAAGCATCGCCCCTCGAGCGCCACGTGGCGCATCGTCGAGAGCCACGTCTCCCGGCCGTCCGCCGTCGGCGCGCACCAGATCTGAACTCCTTTGGCGTACATCGCCATGCGCAACAACGGCATGTAGTTCTCCCAACAAATCACCGCGCCGAGCCGGCCGAACGGTGTGTCGAACACCGGCAGCGTGGAACCATCGCCAAACCCCCACACGAGGCGCTCGGCGCCGGTCGGCATCAACTTGCGATGCTTGCCCAAATAGGCGTCGGGCGAAAAGAACAGCGCGGTGCAATACAACGTCCCGCCATCGCGTTCGACAACCCCGACCACCAAATGCAGCGAGTTCTCCGCAGCGATCCCGGCCAGCCGATCGACGGCCCGCCCGGGAACATCGACCGAGGCCTCCCAGTAGCGTCGGAAATGCTCCCGTCCCTCCGGCGTCCGGTCACCGACGACCGTCCCGACGGGCAGTGCGATATCGCAATGGCGACTTTGCGATAGCGTGGTGACCGCGGGGCGCCTGTGGCCGGCGGCGCCCAAGAGAGCCCGGTGCATCACGCACCTCCATGCTGTTGACAACGTGCCACACTGTAGTTCGTGTCCGTCAACATCTCGGTGCGGCTGGACGATCGTCTGGCCCAGAAACTCAAGCTCTCCGCCACCGCCGCCGGCGAGACGCTGTCCGATCGACTCCGGCGCTACGCCGAAGAGGGCGCGCGCCGCGACGAGCATCCGATGATCACCTTCCGCGACGGCCCGACCGGACGCCGCGCTGGGCTGATCACGGGCCCTGACGTATGGGAGGTCGCGATGTGGCTCGATGACCTTGCTGACGTCGGAGACCCGGCCGAGACGCTCGCCAGCGAAGGTGTCGTCACGCGCGCGCAGATCGATACCGTCGTGCGCTACCGAGCGGGGTACCCGGACGAGATCCAAGCCAGGATCGATCTGCACCGCAGCCACACCGCGGCAGCAGCCTCAGCTTGAAGCTCCTGCTCGATGAGATGTACCCGCCTGCGCTCGCTCGAGCGCTGGAGGCGGTCGGGATCCCGGCGACCACGATCACCGATCTCGGGATGAACGGCGCTCCAGACCCCGAGGTGTTCGCCTGCGCCGTCGCCCAACACCACGTCCTGCTGACCGAGAACGTCGCCGACTTTGTTGCTATCGCCGCCCAGCACTCCACCACAGGCGCGCACCATCCAGGCTTGATGATCGCCCTCTCAAACCGCTTCACACGTAGAGCCTCGGGGTACCGCGCGCTCGTCGACGCCATCCGCGCCCCCGACGCTGACGAGCTGACCGACCGGATCGTGTACCTCGAGGCGCCCACGCGCTGAGCGAGAGTGCTTGCCCGGTGCCGGCCTGCGCGGAGCAGCCTGACGAACTGTTCTCACAGTTCGCCGAAAGCGGAGCTCCCGAGAACCCTGCGGAACCGGCGCACTACCTATGCAGCGCGGCCGGCTGACCGAGACTCATGAGGCGTTCGGATCTGGCGAATGAAAGGCGTCGTCCAAGTCGGCGAAACGCGCATCGGCGTGGGCGCGGATCGGCACTCGTATTTGACCGCCGTCGTATGGCGTCAGGACGCCTCGACCGCTGACTTGATGCGCTGCGCGAACGCAGGTGCGTCCTTGATGGCGGCCCTCGCCGCGAAGCCGACAATGAGCTTGCCAAAGCCGTGGCCCTCAAAGGTGTTGCGGATCGTGACCTTCGTCTGATTCTCGCTCAGCTCCTCGAGGTCGTAACCGCCGTCCGGGACCGTGATCATGTTCTTGGACCGCTCGGCCCAGCGGATCTTCCTCGGCGCCTCGAACGCGGTCAGTTCGAAGCTCCGACCCGTCTTCATGCCGGCGTCCTTGACCGTACTTTCGAAGACGGTCCCCACGCCAACCGGGCCGTCAGTCGCCTTGCGAATCTCCTGGACCCGCGGGCTGAACTTCGGGTCGTTTGTCCCGTCCGCCAAGAACTCGAACACCTCGGTGATGGGGCGATCTATGACGGCCGAGCCGCTGAACTCGTGTGCCATGCAACGTACTCCCTGGTCGACGACGTGAAGCTGCACCCTACACCCAATACTGGGCCCGCCCCCGACAGTCGGGATCACCACACGCGCACCAACATGCCGAGCGATGCACGCGATTCGCCGAAACCAAGGCGGACTCCCAAGCGAAGTCGGACTACAGCCCAGGAGCCGTCCACCAATCCCGCTAACCAACCCGGTGCTTCGCCCCCGAAACGCCCAGGCCGCCTACCGCACCGGGCGATCCCCGACCTCAACGCGATCGGTGAACAAACCCCTCACCGATAATCGAGGCTAAGGCTCGAGAAAACAGTGGTCGAAGCGGTCGATGAAGATCCGGATGGCGCGATTGTGGTGTCGGTCCGCCCGGGGTCCAGGTAGCGGGACCGCTGCCCGCATTGTCGCCGGCGCTGCCCGGGATATGACCAGGGCGATGGGCGCCGGCGCTGGCGGGAGCTGGATCTCGGCACCACGCAGTGCTACGTCGAGGCCGACGCGCCCAGGATCCAGTGCAAGGAGCACGAGGTGGTCGTCGCGGCGGTCCCGTGGGCCAGACACGACGCCGGATTCACCCGCAGCTTTGAGGATCAGGTCGCGTGGCTGACGGTCAACACGTCAAAGACCGCGATCTGTCTGCTGATGCGGATCGCGTGGCGGACCGTCGGCAGCATCTGCGAGCGCGTCAGCGCGGAGGCCAAGCAACGACGCGACCTGTACGCGGGGCTCAAGCGCCTCGGGTTCGATGAGATCTCGATCCGCACGGGGCAGAAGTACCTGACCGTGATCGTCGATCATCACACCGGCCGCCTCGTATGGGCAGCGTACGGCCGCGACCGCAAGACGGTCGAGAAGTTCCTGGACCTGCTGGGCAAAGAGCGCTGCAAGCAGATCGAGCCCGTGTCTTGCGATGACGCCGAATGGATCACCCGCCCCGGTCGCTGAACGATGCGCCAACGCCGTCATCTGCCTTGACCCGTTCATATCGTCAAGGTGCGCCACGAGGCGCTGCCGGTTCGTGCGGGGTGCAAGACCCTGCCGCCGGGCTGTCGCGGCAGCCCGGTGAAGCTGAGGACAGTCTGACCCCGGAGCTGCGGGCGAGGACGGCAAGCAGTCCTGACAACGACGCGGCGCGCGGGAACTATCGGACCGCGCGGGCGCGGCAGCGGAGGCCAGGGTACTCGGGATTCAGCGCAACAAGTGGGCATCTGATCTGACGATCCCAACCGGAGGTTCAACGACCTCCACAACCTCGTCTGTGACCCGGCCACGCTGATGATGCGTGGCTTCGGGTCAGGTCGAACAGAGGGTCGCGCTCAGCCGGCGTGAACGGGCAGACCGCCCGCCATGTCGAGCAGCAGGTGGGCGTGGAGAAGTTCCTTGACGGACTCCGCGAGGAGCTGCGTTCCGGGAGCTTTCGGCCTTTGCCGGTCAAGGAGCGGCTGATACCCAAGCGCGGAGGAAAACTCCGGCGACTTGGGGTGCCTGCCCTCCGCGACCGCGTGATCCAGGCCGCCCTCAAGACGGTGCTCGAGCCGATCTTCGAGGCCGATTTCAAACCCTGCTCCTACGGGCCGCCATAGCAGCCAATCGCCGAGAACCCGACGTCATCGAGCACGATATGGAGCACGCTCGGCGCTCCGTCCCGTGCCTTCGGTGGCTCGAACGGCGCCCAGTCAGGAATCGAGTCGCGAATGTCGACGTTGATGACTCCCTGAAACGGCTTGCTCATGATCTGACCTCGTTCTCTCCGGGCATATCGACCCACGATCGCCGACCGCGGGCGGCCGAGCATCATCCCCATTGGGTGATCTTCTCACGGCCGTGACGAGGTTTCGTCGGCGTCGCAGCTACCACCCGGCGAGCACCACGAATCTCGCTGTCCCAGAACGACACCCTGGCCGGCGAAACCCGCACCGACGTCGGGCAGATCCTGCCTTGTCGCGCGCCTTGTGTCGATCCCGACCAGCATTGCCCAGGGAAGCGCAGACCGCGGGTCCCGTTCTTATCATCCCCCCACCGGCAAGCTGAACCCGACGCTGCTGGCCGTCGTCACCGTAACGCGGAGGCCGCCGAGCCCGAGAAAGCTGCCGCTCGGGGAGTGGATGCTTCGGGAGGAATCTCGACACTGACGCGCCGTCCGCGCCGAGACTACTGGTCAGCCTGTGATAGCGCGAGGACTGGCCGACGCCGGTGGCTGTGCTGGTCTGGACGACAACCGGCAGTCGACGACGTCGCGTCGCCGAGACCCCTCGTCTGCGAGAGGAAGCAACAGTCGCGGAGCGGGACTCCGTCGGCGTGGTTTTCCAGAACGTGCATATGCACCGCCACGTCGCCGTTTGCTCGACGCCGACGACCCAGCAAATTCCGGCGGCTTATGCCTTCGCCCAGCCGCAAGGGCCTGACTCTCCGCGGACACGGAGGTACCGCTGGCAGGGATGAACTCCCCGCCGCGGGCAACCCACCCTTTGGCCTCGACGTGCGCTCGCCCCGCGAGCGCCTCCCCCGATAGGCGCGATCCGGCCGCTCGTGGGCGGAGTACTCCCTTGCATGGTAAGCAGCAGCCGACCAGCGCTGCTAGTAACGGTGGTCAAGCCGTCGCTGAATGTATGAACGGAGCCCTTGCTGCCCACGACCAGTTCCAGCGCGTGCGGGCCTCGCTCGTAGATGATCGGTGGTCCCGCGAAGGACGGGACGGACGGCGCGGACGGTCCGCGGACGCGGACTTCGTGAAGGTCACCGGGACGGCGGTGCCTGACGGCCTCGGAGACCGACGCCCGTCGTCGGCGCTGCTGCATCTGTTCTTCGCCGGCTTCGAGCACGAACCAGAGGACGTTCCGGGAAGCGCTCGTTGTCGCGATGAATCCAGATGCGCGGTCCAAGCGCGTCGTAGAGCCAGAACTCGTCGCTGTGCCCTGGCTCGATCTGGGCGCGGAACGCCAGACCGATCGGACTGGCGTCCGGGCTGGCCCAATCGGCGCGACGGTCCAACTGCAACGGGTTAGCGCGTGCCTCTGCTGCGTCGGTCACCCACAACAGCTCGAAGAACCGCTCGCGCTATACCAAGCGGCGGTTGCGCGTGCCCTGCCCGCGAGGCGCCTGTCCGGCGTCCAGCTCCCACCCATCGTCTTCAAGGCGCTCCGCCGCACGGCCCGGCTCGGTCACCACGCAGGAGACGTGATCGAGTTCGAGCACGGTCACGAGCGAATCTACAATGCCGCGTCGAGGCGTGGGCGCTTATGGCAGCGTCGCTCTCGCATTGGACGAGGACCGGTCACCCGGTCCTCCCGGACGGGTGCTAGCGCGGGCGCCGGCTCTGCGCAGCAACAAGGGCTGTTCTGACTCGGCGCCGCGGCCGGGGGCTACATGGCTCCCCGTTCCAGCGCGCGCTTGAGCCGCCGATGGAAGCGGCGGAACACCAGCGCGGTCATCTGCTCCACCGCGCGGTTGGCGATACGCGCCCGGCCGGGCAGGTGGGCGAGTGGCGTGAGCGTCACGCGCGTCCCGCCGGCCGGCGTCGGCGCGAACTCCCAGCGCCCGTCCACGGGCGGCCCCTCGACGACGCGAATGTGAAACAGCCGGCCGGGATCGCACTCGACCACCTCGGTCAGCTCGACCCGCCGCCGGCCCATGGCCTTGTGGACCTCGCGGAAGCGCGTTCCTGCCCGCACCGGCCCCTCCGTGAGCTGCTGCACCTCCTCGGCGTCCTGCCAGGCGGACAGTTTGGTGGGATCGGTGACGAAGGCGAAGACCTCGTGGGGCGGCCGGGCGATCTCCACAGTGATGCTCGCCATGGCGCGACTCTACGGCGCCCCCGCGATGCGCGCAAGGACGCGCGCAGACGGGGTCGGCGCATCAGCGCACGCGACGAACCCGACGACGCTGGAACACGCCCCGGGCGGTCGCCCCGCACGTCAACCACGCTACCGCCTTAGACGAGCCGCTGTAGCGGGCTCTCGTCGAAAGCAGCGGCCGATAGCGAAGAGGGCTGGGTGTCGTCAGCGGCGGCCAGTCCGGGCGGCCTGCCGAGGAAATGGCAGGCGTCGAGGAAGGCTCCCGAGGCCCTCCCAAACCAGCGTTCGTGGAGACGGTGGCGGTCTACCGGCAGCGCCGGCCGCAACTCTGAGCCAACGCCAGACGCCTGTGGCTCGAGGCGCTTGGGCCGACGGACTAGGATCGGCTCTGTGCGCCGCCTGATCCTGGCCGTCGTTGTCCTCGTGGGGCTGCTGCTCGCGCCGGCGGCGGAAGGGCGGACCGCGCTGCCCGCGCTCTTCATGCGACAGATCCGCGCTATCGAGGCGGCGCCTAACGCGCCGGCAGTACTCCTGCCGCCGACGATGCCGCTGGATGCCGCGCACCTATACGCCGCCGGCGGACGCTCGGGCTCTGGCTATGACCTGACGATCGGTGCCATCCGTGGCTGCCGGGGCGCCGAAGCGTGCTTCGTGGCCGAGTTCACCGCGTCTCGCGCGACCAGCGTTTTCGGACGGCGGGTGACGGTGCGCGGCGCGGCGCGTGCGGGGTTCGTGCCGCTCTCCTGCGGCGCGTCATGCTCGCCGCCGCAGATCGACTTCGTCACGCACGGCGTGCGCTACACGATCCAGGCGAACCTCAAGACGTCGCGCGGCGACCGTGCCGCGCTCGTTCAGGCGGCGCAGGCTGCCATCGCCGCGGGACCACGCTAGGGCCAGTAGGCGGGCGCGTGTGGCCACCATGCGTACAGCCCAACAACCGCGTTGAAGGAACGCATCGCCGAACTCGAAGAGGTGAACGCTTCCCTCGATTTCCGGTAGCGGGGCACCTACAAGCCGTGTCGGCGATGACATGTTGCGTCCTCCGCCGGCTATCGCTTCGGACGAAAGGCAGCACTCGAAGGCCAAGGCGCTGCACCCTTGGTCGGTGCGCGAACGAGATTCGCTCGACTCGGCAATGGGCGCGACGCTCGGAAGCGTGGCGAAGCGGGCGCTCGATCGGCGACCCATTGCGATAGCGCGCTGCCCGCCGGCGCGAGAGGAAAAGGAATCGTCGCGGCGGCTGGCGCCGCGCGATCGCGTCCCGTCGGAAGCGATCGTGCGACGACGACGGCCCCCCGCGTTGAGATCGCGCGACTCGCATCTTCGTGAGAGGCGTCAAACATGTGCAGCATCGTCGGTTTCCGGCTGAGCCGTTGCTGACTGTGCGGCTGTCGGCTAGCACCCGCGGCGATGACGGGTCCTGGAAGAGGCGGGCAGCTTCAGCTTCAGCATGGTGGTCGCCACCGGGCCAGGTAGGCAACGTCTGTCCTGCTGTGGCGCACCGCGAGCCGGCTACGCTTGGGCTCCGGTCCCCGATCCGCGCGGAGAGGCGCCACCGGCTCTACTCCTACCGCATCGCGCGGTCGACAAGGCGCGCGAAAAGCTAGCGATCTATCGGCAAGCCTACGTAACGCGTTTCGAGCGTGACGCGTGAGCTCGCCACATGTCCGCGAGGAATGGCAACTTCTGCCAGGGCTCGGTGTACGCTGTTTGTGGGTGGCGACAGCGATTCTAATTTACTGCCAAGGGGTGTGGGCGGCCACTCGTACAGTTGTGGCCGGGCCAGCTCGGGGTGATCAGCTCCCGCTTACTTGCTTGCCGATGCTTTCCTACACGAGGGACCTTGCCGACAACAGTGTGCGCGGAACTTGCCCCAGACGATCTCCTCCTGTTCAACTGTTCAACGACCGTGCTGTTTACCATTGGAGGACACCCACTTGCCGGACACGACCACGCAGGTAAGAGCCATTCTCGACCATACGCTTGGTGAGTTGGAGCGGCTTGTCGACTATGGCAGCGTCATGTCACTTCGAGGCCTGTTGCATCGTGATGTTCGGATCGCTGACGGTGGCGATGCTATTGGATCGCCGCACCACCGCCGTCGTCGCCGACTTCGGAGCGCTGGAAGGCTCGGAGGTGACGGCCCGCTGAAAGCCAACGCGGCGGTCGTGGGTTCGGGCAATATCGGCACCGACCTGCTGTATAAGCTGTTGCGCTGCGAGCATGTGCGGCCGCGCTGGATGATCGGGAGGGCCCCCGAGTCGGCTGGTCTGGCCCGCGCGCGTGACCTTGGGTTGGTCACGAGCGCTGAGGGTGTCGACTGGCTGCTGGCGCAGGACGAGCTGCCCGATCTCGTGTTCGACGCGACCTCGGTAAAGGCGCACGCGTCGGCGGCGCCTCGGTACGAGGCTGCGGGTATCCGCGTGATCGACCTGACCCCAGCCGCAGTCGGGCCGTTCGTGGTGCCGGCGGTCAACTTGGATGCGCATCTCGACGCTCCGAATGTGAACATGGTGACGTGCGGTGGGCAGGCGGCGGTGCCGATCGTGCACGCGATCGCGCGCGTGACAGCGGTTCGCTATGCGGAGATCGTCGCGTCGATCGCATCGAGATCAGCCGGCCCGGGAACGCGAGCAAACATCGACGAGTTCACCGAGACGACCTCGCGTGCGATCGAAGCGGTCGGCGGCGCGGAGCGCGGCAAGGCGATCATCATCCTCAACCCCGCCGATCCGCCGCCGCTGATGCGCGACACCGTGATGTGTGAAGTCGACCCGGACGCCGATCGCGACGCGATCGGCGAGTCGGTTCGCGCGATGGTCGCCGACGTCGCCGGCTACGTCCCCGGTTACCGGCTGAAGGCCGAGCCGCAATTCGACGGTGCGCGAGTTACGGTGCTGCTGGAGATCGAGGGCGCCGGCGACCTCCTGGAGCGCTACAGCGGCAACCTCGACATCATGACCGCCGCCGCAGCACGCGTCGGCGAACAACTCGCCCAACACATCCGAAGCGAGCTGACGGTATGACTGCCCCGATCGAGGTACGGGTCACAGATACTAGCCTTCGCGACTGCTCAAACCTCGCTAGTCACAGTCTTAGGACCGACCAGGTCCGCGACATGGTCGCGGCGCTCGACAGCGCGGGTGTTCCTGTGATCGAGGTCACGCATGGCGTCGGGCTGGGAGGCTCATCGCTGACCTATGGCCGCAGCCTCGTCGACGAGCGCGAGCTGATCGCCACTGCCGTGCAGACGGCGCACCAGGCGAAGATCGCCAGCCTCCTGCTCCCCGGGGTGGGCACCGTGAGCGATTTGCGCGCCGCGCACGACCTCGGCGTTCAGGTCGCCAGGATCGCGACGCACGCAAGTGAGGCAGACATTTCCTTAGAGCACTTCGATGCCGCGCGGGAGCTCGGCATGGAGACCGTCGGGCTGCTGATGATGTCTCACACCCTTCCGGCGCGCGCGCTCGCGCAGCAGGCCCGGGTGATGGCCAACGCCGGCTGCCAGTGCGTCTACGTCGCGGACTCCGCCCGGCGCGCTCGTGCTCGAGGAGGTTTCCGACCGCGTCAAGGCGCTATGCAACGAGCTGGATGATGACGCCCAGGTCGGCTTCCACGCCCATCGCAATCTCAGCCTCGGGGTGGCAAACACCGTTTGCGCGATCCGCGCGGGCGCCGCTCAGGTCGACGGTTCGTTGCGGGCGTTCGGCGCCGGCGCCGGGAACGCGCAGACAGAAGCGATCGCCGCCGTCTGCGAGCACCTCGGAATCGACACCGGAATCGACCTGCCGATGATCCTCGACGCCGCCGAGGATGTTGCAGCCCCGCTGCAACCGACCGTCCCGACGATCGACCGCGACGCGATCACCCTCGGCATGACAGGCGTCCACTCCAGCTTCCTGCGACACGCCAGGCTGATCGGCGAGCGCTACGGCATCTCATCGACCGAGCTGCTCCGGCAAGCCGCGAAGCGCAGGCTGATCGGCGGCCAACAAGACCTCTTGGTCGACATCGCCGTAGGGCTCACAACCGAACAACCGGCGACACGACGCGCCGAACACCCGGAAACACCGAGATCTCGGACTTTCACCACGTCAGTTCTCAATTTCTCACGACGCGAGCCACTTGCGGTCGCAGAGACGAACGTCTGATCGGGACGCTGCGCGAATCGGGTCAACTGGTCGCCGAGCTGCCGGCGGATGCTCGCCGAGGCGATGGCTGAGCGTCGCCTCCGACTTTCCATGATTCCCCAAGTGTTGGAAGACGAACCGCCGATCGCCCACGATTCCTGCTCCTCGGGCCTCTACGCCGGCCCGCGCAATCGCTTTGATGCATCGTCTCATCAAGCCCGCGCGGTCGCTTGGGCGACATAGCATTCGTCCCGGTCCGCCCGGGCCGATCCGCCTGTTGGCGTGCGTTCGAGTTCGCCCGTGCGACGCGAGGGCCCACACCACGCCGCAGTCGCTGCTTCTCGGCTCTCCCGCAAGCGGGCTCCAGCTTGTGCATTTTTTCTGGATCGGAGCGTGCTGCTCGCTTGCGGATTCGCGTGGCAGTGGCCCATGGCCATGATCGACCACACCGGTCCGACCGGGAGCCGCGAGGTCGTTGGCCGCCTGCATCTGCCAGACCGCGTTGGAGTCGCTGCACGCGCAACGCGGGAGAGCTCCCCGGCATCGAGCTTGTCGGCTCGAACGCCGAAGACGCGAACACGAGCGGGAAGACCCAAATGAACCCGACCGATTGAGCCGTCTCGGGATCGCGCACCGAGAGGCCGACGGACGCGCTGATCGAGGAGAACACGTATGCGAACGCCAGCACCAGCGCGAATGCGAGCGCCACCTGAAAAGGGGGCTGACTGGGCCTGAAGCCGACCGCGACTCCGATCGGCAGCATCACGATCAGGCTGATCACGTTCACTGCCAGGTCGGCGACGGTGCGTCCGATCAGCACCGCCGAGCGGGCGATCGGAAGCGAGCGAAAGCGGTCGACAACGCCGGCCTTGAGGTCTTCGGTCAGCCCCAAGCCCGTAGTCAGCGCACCGAAGCCGTACAGATCCCTGTACATCAACGGCCGCAGCGGCGGGTCGGGACCGCGAACGGCGCGCGTGCTCGAATCGAACTCCGTATCCATGCGACGGATCCGAGCGGGACCTGTCACAGGCTCCAGTCTCCCACGAGGCGTCTGGCCGCAGTGCTCCGAACCACACGATCTGCGACCCCTTCAGCATGACCGGCGGAGTTCTTCCTCCCCAAGCGATGCAGAAGCCCAGAACCACGTCCTACGACGCCGAAACGCTCGCTTGGGAACGCTGGAGCCGCACCGTCGGCGTGGCGCCAAAGTTCCGCGCCGGCGGCAAAGCGGGTCTCGGACAAGCCGGGAACACCGACCCGCACCTCGCCACGAGCAGGGCCGCACACCGTTCGGCCCTGCTCGCAGAGCGTTCCTCTTGCGGGCGCGCGAGGCCAGGTTTCGAGACGCACCACACGAGGCGTCTGCGGGCCGGCCGAGCGTGGTCGGCGACGATCGCCTCCGGCGCGTCCGCTGCTCGATCCTCAGGCAATCGGACGGGTGACTGCCGGGGCTCGACTCGCGCTCCTGCGCGTCGCTGACCCCCGATGAGCGACGACCTAAGTCTTGTGGATCGGAACGCAGAGAGTCGGTCTTGTTCCGGTCGGACACTCCGTAGTGACCGGTCAAGGCCAGCGGAAGATGGGCGCGTGAACCGCGATCCCTCCGGCATCATTCACCATCAATGGGGCATCTCGAGCTCCCGACCCTGCAAGCCGGCATTGCCAATGTCCGCCTGTCGCCAATCGACGACGGACGCGTCGAGGTGATCGTCAAGCGCCCGGCCGACGATCAGCGCGAGGTACTGACCGAGGCCGAGCTGAGCACCGATGCCGGACTGGTCGGGGACAAGTGGAGCGTCCCCACGGGCGGCACGGCGCCGAACCCGGAAGCGCAGCTGACGCTGATGAACGCGCGGGTCGCCGCGCTGGTGGCAGGCTGCGCCGATCACGGCCGTCTCGCGGGAGACCAGCTTTACGTCGATCTCGACCTGAGCTACGAGAACCTCCCTCCCGGAACCCGCCTTTCGATGGGTTCGGCCGTGATCGAGGTGACCGCGGAGCCTCACACCGGGTGCGGAAAATTCGCGCGCCGGTTCGGCGTCGACGCGTTGAAATTCGTCAACTCGAAGGACGGCCGCGAGGTCAATCTCCGTGGGATCAACGCGAAAGTGATCGCTGGCGGCATCGTTCGGCCGGGCGAGACCATCACAAAGGCATGAGCAACAAGGCCACGGAGCCGCGGCTCAGGCCACTGCCGATCGCGCTGGCGCTGAGGACGCTGCGCCCTAGCCAGAGCACCCGCGACCGGTGGTGTCCGAGTGAGCGTTGGAAACCCCTGCCGGACGGGGTGGGGCAGCTCGATCCGGACTTCCCCGCAAGCGGCCCGCGTGGCCACTCCGGATGAAATCAGCCTGACCCGGATCTAGCCTTGGCCTCTAGATCTAGAGCAAAGGAGGCAAGTCGATGACACGTGTCCTAGTCGCATACGCGAGCAAGAACGGATCAACGGCCGAGATCGCGGAGGCGATCGCCCAGGGCCTCCAGCGCCACGGCCTCGAGGTCGACTGTCTAGAGGCAGGCACCGTGCGACACCTCGAGTCCTACGCTGCTGTAGTGCTGGGGAGCGCCGTATACGCGAAGCGCTGGCGTGGCTCCGCACGGCAATTCTTGCGCCGCCATCGAGCGGTGCTTGCGTCGATGCCGTGGTGGGTCTTCAGCTCGGGCCCCGTCGGTGAGCCGAAGCCCGACAATCCCGAGGCAGCTGCATGGCTCGAGCCCCCCAAGATCATGGTCGAGGTCGAGCGCTTGGGTGCACGTGAGCACGTCGTGTTCGGAGGTCGCGTTCCGGTTGACCCGCACAACTTCATCGAGCGCGCGATGGCCAAGAACACGCCGGCCGAGTTCGCCGACCGCCGCAACTGGGACGAGATCTCGGCATGGTCGACCAAGATCGCAGCGCAGCTCGAGCAGGGCAGCGGAGTCCCGGCCGCCGCGTGAACGATCGCTACGGCTCGCTTTGCCGCGAGAAGCTAGGCATCGCTGAGCGAACGTTTCCGTCGCGCCCGCGCGACTCGACGTCGGTTCTCGGAATGCGTCTCAAACGAGAACGATCAGCCAACGGTGCCGAACGGCGAACCCTGCCGTGGCGAGACGCGGGGGTGCCGCGCCGACCGACCGGACGGCACCTCGAGCGGGCAGAGCAGCGCCACTCCCGGGCAGAGGCCCGCCGCGCACGCCGGCGGGCCGCTGGTAGCTAACTCAACTAACACTAACCCATCTTCACGTGCCGGACGCGCTCCGGGGTGATCAGGAACTTGACGCGCTCGTCGCCGGGCTCATGCCACGGGTACTCGTCAAGGCCCATGTACTTCTTCGTCAGCCGATCCGCGTGCTCCTTGGCGCCCTCACGCGTTACCGTGGCGGTACCGCGGATCTCGACGTAGTGCATGGGGTTGTCCGACTGGAACACGAGCACGGTCGCATGCGGATCACGCTCGAGGTTGGCCGGCCACAGCCGCCCGACGAGGCTGTTGACCGCGACCGATCCGTTCTCGGTGTCGATCCAGACCATCGCCTCATGGATCGATCCATCCGTGTTGTGGGTGGAGATCACGGCATGATTGGGCTGCTGGAGCAGCTCCTGCACATCGGGGTCGTTCATCGTTGCCATGCACGGCAGTTTACCTGTCAACTATGCTGCACACATCGGCATCAACGCGAACGTGATCAGCCCGGCGAACCCGGTCATCCTAACCCGGCGCATGTCAGCAACCTTACCGCGCTGAACGGAGCGTGAGATCGTCCTCTGGACGCGTGTCGGAGCTGCGCTGCCGCCCGTTGTCTTCACGGCAGCGACGAGCAGGCGACGCCGTCATGGTTGCCGTCAAGTCCCGCGACATAATTGCTCGCGGAGCCGCCGTGACGCTCGAACCATTGCTGCGCCGCCGCATGCGTCGTGAAATCGAAGCAGCCCCGGGGACGCCCGGACCGCCCCGCCAGCCGCAACCAACATCAACTGCACAACTGCCAAACGTTCACAACGTCCGGGCTACCGTTCTCGTAGATCACAGCCGCCTTCATATGGCGCGCCTCTCGGGTGTCATTGGTTGTGCCATCTTCAAGCTCATACGCCGCTAGTCGTTTCTGCAACTACTATTCCCGCTACGTTGTTCAGCTGCGAAGGAAGACAGTCGCGATGTCCGCAGCCGGCGACGGCGGCCCGCGACCCCGCGCTTTGAGGGGCGTAAAGGTCGCGACTGATGGCCCGCCGCGATCCCGGCCCGCGCCGCTCGGAATCGATCGACTCATACCTGCGCGAGACGCGCGCGATCGCTGTGGTGGCGCTGCTCACCCTGGTCGGTGGGGTGGTGTCGGACGAGCTCGCGCCGACTTCTGGGGCCATCACGCTCTCCTCGCCGGGCTCGCCTCGAGCGTGATCACCGTTGTGATTACGGTCGCGCTGGTCAACGAGGCGGTCGAGCGCCGAAAGCGACAGCGCTGGAGTGTGCTTGCGCAGTACGTGATGCTCCAACTCGTGCCCGACGCACGTCTGGTCTGGACTGGCGTTGCGCAGCTGGCGAGCCTGATGCCGCCGGGCACGTACACGGCGGCATCGATGGATCTGGGCGCCACCGCCGTGCGTGACACCGTGCGTCTGGGGCCAGCGATCCGCGAATTGGTCGCGGACGCTGACCGACGCCAGCGGCTTCGTGATGAGATCGCGCTCCTCGTCGCCCAGAGCGACGAGGTGCTCGGCCGATGGGCCGCGGTGATGCTCAACGTCGATGCGTACGCCGAAGTCATCGACCGACGCGTTGAGCTCGCGAGTGACCTCGCTTGGCTCGCTCGCCTGCTCGGCCACCTCGAGCCACCGGACGATCAACGGTGCCCGCGGAGAGGCCGCAGTCATACGCCCATCCAAGTCGAGGGAGAGGTCGACCACCAGCGGTTAGCCGACACGCTCCTCGCGCTCACACAGCTCGCCGAGCGGCTTGACCGCGGGACACTTGAGCTGGCCCATGCGGGTAGTCCCTGTTGGCTGGTGGGCCGCGCGGCTCGGGACGACGCCTCCGGCCCCGACCGCCGAGCTCGAGGCGGTGACCGGCGATCAGCCGCCTCCTACCTGATCGCTCGAGCGGCCGGCTCCGCAGGAGCATCTAGTAGTGTTTCGCAACTACAAGCCTACGCGGAGGCGTTCGCGCGCCCGACGACCGAGAACCCGATGCTTTCGAGCCTAGCCTGGCGCCGTACGTCCTTTATGAGACGCTCGGGCCGACGCTCCCCGACGGCCTTGCGAGCGCGGCGTCGCTGTGGGGGCTGGCGCATCGCTGCGCGATGAGTTATCCCGACGCGGTCCGCCGTGCCGGGCACGCCGACGGCAATGTGCTGTTCGATGCGATCCTCGACTCGCCCTCCGGAGTCGTCATCAAGCGCGACGAGTACGGCGATGACTTCCAGCGGATCGCCCACGCCGATAAGCGGATCTCGCTCGAGCTGCCCGAGATGCTCGCGGAGCTCCTGAGACTCGACGCAGGGCCGGTGAGCCATACCAGCGACCGGCTCCCGATCGTTCTGTCGGTCGGCGAGCGCCGCTCGTTCACCGCCAACGACATCTTCCGCGACCCAGGCTGGCGCAAGCGGGACGCAGACGGTGCGCTGCGGATCAGCCCGCAGGACGCGGCGCAGATCGGCGTCCTCGACGGTGGTCGCGCCCGGGTAACCACGGCTCGCGGCAGCGCCGAGACGGTCGTCGAGGTCAGCGATGCGATGCTCGCTGGGCACGCGTCACTTCCGAACGGGTTCGGGCTCGACTTCACCGGCGCGGACGGCAAGACGATCGTCCCGGGTGTCGCCCCGAACTCACTCACGTCGTCGGAGTGGCGCGACGAGTTCGCCGGCACTCCCTGGCACAAGCACGTGCCAGCACGCATCGAAGCGCTGTGACCTCGCAAACGCTCAAGCCAAGAACAGCCAGATAGGAGCACAACTGCGATGACATCCGACGCAAACCGCCGACGTTCAGCTGCGCACGCATGTGTTCACGACCCCCATGCGTGAGTTCGGCGGCGAGGGCAAGCACTGGTCGCCGTGCGCCTCGACGCTTGTGACAGGGGAGACCGAGGCCGTCCTGGCCGACACGGGGCACATCAAGTCCGACGTGAGCGCACTTGGGGACATGATCGAGCAGACCGGGACGCGACTGAGCACGATCTACATCACGCACGGGCACCTCGATCACTTTCTCGGGATCGGCCAGCTGATGAAGCGCTTCCCAGGCGCGCGGCCGGTTGCGAGCGCCGCGGTGGTCGCCGACATCAAGTCGTCGGTGGCCGAGCAGGAGAAGCAGTGGCAGCGGAGGTTCGGAGACGATGTCGACAGGACCGCCGTGATCCCGGAGCCGCTCGAGGGCAACGTGATCGACCTCGAGGGTCAAGAGCTGCGGGTGATCGATGTCCCCCAGGGCGACATCTCACCGAGCACAGTCGTCCATATCCCATCGATCGACACCGTGATCGGCGGCGACGTCGTCTACAACCGGATCCACATGATGCTCGCGCTCACCGGCCCCGCGGAGTGGCAGAAGTGGATCGACAGCATCGATCTCGTCGAGAGCCTCGGAGCGACCACAATCATCGCCGGCCACAAGCAACCCGACGCCAGCGACCAGGACCTCGAAACGATCCTCGACGGAAGCCGGCAGTACATCCGCGACTTCCGCGACGCCGTCGCAGCCAGTAGCAGCGCCGGCGAGGTGATCGAGATCATGAAGACCAAACACCCGGACTACGGGAACCTGACCACGCTCGAGTTCTCCGCCGGCGCGGCGTTCCCGCACGCTTAGAGAGGAGCGCCATGACAACCACCAATCCGACCGCCGGCACACCGATCGAAAGTGCTGTCGCGTTGGTGACCGGCGGGCACCGTGGCTTCGGCCGGGCGGTCGTCGACGAATTGCTCGAGCGGGGCGCAGCCAAGGTTTACGCCACGTCGCGCTCCGAGCAACCGCAACGCGACCCACGGGTCGTCCCGCTGATCCTCGACGTTTCCGACGACGCCTCCGTGGATGCGGTCGCGCAGGCTGCCCCTGACGTATCGATCGTCGTCAACAACGCCGGCATCCTGCTCGGCGTGCCGATACTCACAGCGCCGCTGTCGACCATCCGCGACGAGCTCGAGACGAACCTGTTCGGGATCCTCCGCGTCGCGCGGGCGTTCGCGCCGATCCTCGCCGCACATCCCGCGAGCTCAATGGTCAACGTGCTCTCGGTGCTTTCGTGGATGACGCTCGGCACGGGCTATGAGATCTCCAAGTCCGCGGCGTGGTCGGCGACGAACGGGCTGCGCCTCGCACTGCGCGCGCAGGGCACGACCCGTGACCGCGCTGCATGTCGCGTTCATGGAAACCGCGCGCTTCGATGCCCCCAAGATCGACCCGCGCGAGGTCACCCGCCAGACAGCCGACGCGATCGTCGCCGGCGACTTCGAGATCCTCGCCGACGACACGACTCGATCGCCGTCAGATCGCGTCTCTCCGCGGACGTCACCGCTCTCTACGCGCAGCTCACTCCCGCATGAGCAGCGGTCCGTCGGCACTCTCACTGCCTCCGGCCACGGCCGAGGTGATCCCGTTCACGGTGCAAGTGCCCGAACAGGCGATAACGGACGTGCAAAGCCGGATCCGGAGGGCCCGATGGCCGGAGAAGGAGCCGATGTCGGACTGGCGCCAGGGAGTGCCGCTGTCTGAAGCCCAGGAGCTCGTCGGACATTGTGCGAACCCACCACGACTGGCGTCGCCTGGAATCCGAGATCAACTCGTTCGAAAACTGTCGGACGCTGTTGGACGGCCTCGGTATCCATTTCATCCACGCCCGGTCTCCGCACGCGAACGCGCTTCCGTTGATCCTGACGCACGGCTGGCCGGGTTCGATTGTCGAGTTCCTCGATTCGATCGGACCGCTTGGTCGACCCAACCCGGTACGGCGGAGCGGCCGAGGACGCCTTTCACGTGGTCGTTCCCTCGCTCCCAGGATTCGGATTCTCCGACAGGCCGCGCGAGCCGGGCTGGAACTACCTGCGCATTGCCCGCGCCTGGTCCGAGCTGATGAACCGGCTCGGGTACGGCGAGCGATGGGTAGCCCAGGGCGGAGACTGGGGCTCCGTGGTGGTACACGTCCTCGCCAAGCTAAAGCCACAGGGATTGCGCGCGGTTCACACAAACTGGCCGCAAGTCGTGCCACTGAACGAGCCCGAGCATATGACCCCCGAAGAACAGGACGCATGGGATCGGGTGGTCGAATTCCAGACCGTCACCAACGGCTACTGGCGCGAACAGGCGACGCGACCGCAGACCCTCGGATACGCGCTCGCGGACTCCCCGGTCGGCATGGCCGCTTGGATCTTCGAGAAGTTCCAAACCTGGACGGACAACGACGGAAAGCCACAGGACGCGATCAGCAACGACCGAATGCTCGACAACATCTCGACGTACTGGTTCACCGGGACCATCGCGTCATCATCGATGCGGATCTACCTGGAATGCGCGCCGACCGGACCGGGCCCGTTCAACGCCGGGAAGATCGACTTTCTAATCGCGGCCAGCGTCTTCCCCCGGGAGATCTACAAAGCCCCCAAGTCGTGGGCCGAGCAGCTGTGGTCCGACATCGTCTACTGGAACGAAGTCGACCACGGCGGGCACTTCGTCGCCATGGAACAGCCCGAGATCTTCGTCAACGAGCTACGCAGAGCATTTCGCGTGTTCCGGTCGTGAGAAGCAAGACGACTGCGGCTAACTAACCAGCGGGAGCACGACTCTGACCGTGTTCTCCTCGCCCCTGCTTCTCGAGGTCGGACATCCCGATGCCGTCGGAGACCGTCCCGCCTCGCGCGGGATCCACGGCTGAGCGACACGCCCTGCCGCTGGCTATGGGTTTCGGTTGGACGTGCGGTTCCCGTCAAGGAGGATTGAACGGAGCTATCGTCGGCTGACCTGTACCTCTCTTCCTGAAGAACGTGAAACTGCCCGCAGGCACGAGATACGCGATCCTGACCACCGAGGCGGCACCGAAGCCGGACAAGAAGACCGGGCGGATACCGACCGAAGCAGAGCTGGCCAAATGGCAGCGCGTGAGACCGATCATGAACGAGATCCTTCATGGCAAAGGGCTCGTCAACATCGCCGAGGACAAGATCCACGTGACCGGACTCAAAGGCCCGCTGGAAGAGGGATGGCAGCAGAAGGTGGAAGCCTTCGTGAGCCGCATCCCTCCCAGCCCTGACGCTCAGGACTCTGTACCCGCGGTCGCCGTCGGGGTCCGGGGGCATGAGGAGGTCGTCCGATGAACACAGTCGTCGAGACCAGGCAAGGGAAGGTGCGCGGCAGCGTTTCCGATGGTGTGATCACCTTCAAGGGCATCCCGTACGCGGCGCCTCCGTTTGGCGCGAATCGGTTCCGCGCGCCGCAGCCGGTCGAGCCCTGGCGCGGTGTGCGGGACGCGCTTGCGTTCGGGCCGAATGCGCCCCAGGTGCCGTATCCCCCGCCGTTGGATGTGCTGATCCCTGACTATGACGTTCAGGGCGAGGATTGCCTGATCCTCAACATCTGGGCTCCGGCTCTCGGATCGGCCGGGTGTCCGGTGATGGTCTGGGTAGAGCAGGGATCATTGGTGCCGCATCCGCGGCCGGCGCTGGTTACCACCGTTTCGGTCGGCCGAGGGTGTTGCGGTGGGGAATCAGCCAGGAGGGTGCCCGTCAACCGCTCCCAGGCGATGACCGCGTGCCCGATCCGGTGCGTAGGAACAACACAACGCACGCGATCACAATCGATGCGCCACCCCCGGCCCTGTGGCCGTGGATCGTGCAGATAGGCCACACCAGAGGTGGGTGGTACAGCCATGAGTGGGTCGAGCGGCTGTTAGGAATCCGCTACACCGAAGGCCACTCGGCGACGCGGATTCATCCGGAGTTCCAGAACCTGCGGATCGGCGACAAGATCCCCTACTCGCCGTTCAGAGCCATCCCCGTCGTTGCGATCGAGCCCGAGCAGTACCTGATCATCGGCAACACGGTCGCCTGGGTCCTACAGGATCTGGGCGACGGGCGCACGCGGCTGGTCGTCCGCACCCGAGGGTACCGCCGACGAGGTCATCGAGACAATGAAGACCAAGTACGAGGACTACGGAGACCTCACCATGCTTGTGTTCTCCGCCCGCGCAGCATTCCCGCTCGCGTAGCGCGCTGCGCGAAGGCCTGGCTCAGCCCTTGCGGGCCTGGCGTTGCAGAGCCCGCCGGCGCGCTGGGTCGAGTTCTGCCATTTGCTGCGCGAAGTGGCTGAGCGCGACGTCGCCGTACTGATCGACGAGTGCCGTCACCTCGAACTGGGCTCGCAGCGCCATGTATTCCTCGCGCGTGTACGCGGGGGCGTAGTAGTCAGTCTTGCCTTCGCGACGGCGGCCGAGGAGGCCTTTCTTGTGCAGCCGCGCCATTATCGTCATGTAGGTCGTGTATGCGCGGGGGTTGGCGGCGCGCTTGTTCAGGCTCTCCATCACGGCTCGAACGGAGCTTTCGCCGGCCTTCCAGAGCTCCTCCATGACCTCGGACTCGAGCTCGTGCAGTGGGGGCGGCGCCGGCTTGCGGCTCGATTTGGTGCCCTTTCGGAGTGGCATCTACGACGCATCATAGCAATCCCACTGGCGCTCGCGGCGCCGCCGGCCCACCGGTCCGCGCTGGCGCGGACCGGCGATCTTGCGCGCGCTCTCGAATCAGCTACTATGCTGAATAGTAGAAAGGAGACGTGTTCATGCGACAGCAGCGAAGGAACCAAACGATGCTCGGTCCCGTACCCGACGCAGAGGATGGCGAGGTGACGGTCGAGCAGGCGATGGCTATGCGGGACGCCCAGGCCAGGCGGGCGGAGCAATATGCCGATCGGGTCGAGCAGGCACGAACGTCCGGTCATTGGGCCGCGATGCGGCACTGGATGCACGAGTACCGGCGCGCCACGAAACAGTGCCGTCTGCTGGGCGAGCGGATCCGCGGGCAGCTCGCCGCCCCGGCGCAGACAGCGCCGGTGGGCGCTCCCAAAGTCGCGGACCCTCCCAACGTCGCCCGACTCGCGCCGCGGGTCGCGGCTGACATGCCGCCCGCCGGGGAGGCGGCCTGAACCGGTGGGGTCTTCGTCTATAAGCGCAGACGCCCTCGTCCTTCCCGCGCTTCACGAGCTCGGGGAGGCGGTGATGGAAGTGATCTGGGCGCACGACGAAGTCTGCGTCCGAGAGGTCATGCAAGCTCTGAATGGTCGTGGCGCCGCGCGCGCGTACACGACGTATATGACGATCATGGCCCGGTTGGATGCCAAGGGCCTGCTGATCCGCACGCGCCGGGGGAAGACCGACTTCTACCGGGCCGTGTACACCCGCGAACACTACGCGGATCTTCGCGCCGGCGCGGCTATCGACGCGATCGTCGAGCGATTCGGCGAGGTCGCGCTCGCTCACCTCGCCCGCCAGATCGCTCAGCTGGATCCGGCCCACCGTCGATCACTCGCGCGCCTTGCCCGCGGGAAGTGACATCGGGCGCCGCTACGTGTTCGGGCTGGCGGCCGCATTGGGCGCCGGCGGCCTCGGCCTGACCGCCGCGACGATCACGACCACACTCGCGTCGGTGCATCAAGCGTCCGCGGGCGCCGGGCAGATCGTGCTCGCGGGGATACGGTTCACCTATCCGACCGTGAACGGCGCAGCAATGCTCTTGCTCGTGCTCGGGATATTCGCGTCCGCTGTGATTGCGGCTGCCGTTCGAGCAGCTTGGCGCCAGGTCAATGCCCACCGGCGCTTCACGGCGGTGCTGGAGCCGATCGAGTCCCTCGACCGAGACCCGAGAGTCGGCGTGATCCGGGATCCGCGGCCCCAGGCGTTCTGTGCGGGATATCTGCGGCCTGGCGTCTATGTCTCACGCCGAACCGTCGAGCTGCTCGGAGACGCCGAACTCGATGCGGTACTCGCGCATGAGCATCATCACCGCCGGGTCAGAGATCCGCTGAGGATCGCCTGCGGCCGTGTCCTGAGCGAGGCCCTCATTTTCGTGCCCGTCCTCAAGCCGCTTTGCGATCGCTACGCGGACGTCGCTGAGCTGAGCGCGGATCGTGCGGCGGTCCGCGCAAGCGCGGGCCGCGAAGCGCCGTTGGCTTCCGCGCTGCTGGCCTTCGATGAGAACGCACCACCGGGCACCAGCGGTATCTCGCCCGCGTGCGTCGACTCGCTGCGGGGCCAGCCGACCAGCTGGCGCCTGCCGGCCTGGCTCCTGGCAGGGTCGGTCAGCGCCCTGTCGGCGCTCACCGTGTGCCGAAGCCAAGTTCTTCGGAACGCCCAGCGCCTCGCCGAGCGCCGCGGCGGCATGACTCAGCGTTGCCGCCGGCGCATGATCAGATGCGGCGGGCGGCGGCTCTCAACTCTCAACGATCCGCGTCGCGCGATCGCACCGACCGGGTGAGCGCCCTGACGCAGCCTGCTGCCGGCACGATGCTCATGATCACCAGACACGCCGAGGTCTTGCTCGATGACTCTGCGCATGTGGTCGGCGGCGAAGAGGATGCTCCGGTGGACTTGTCCGAAGGTCATATCCTTCAGTCTACTACCGAGCGTCGTAGAGGATTCTCCGCGCCGACCGGAGCCGCGGGCGCTGCTAGTGCAGGAGTTCGAGTGAGTTCGCGCCGGTGCCGGTGCCGGCATCGTCGACGAAGTACAAGCCCCGCCCGCCTGGTGCCACGGCGAGCCCGAAGAGGTCGCCAGCACCGTCTGGGACGAGTGTCCTGTGCGCAACTTGGCTGCCGGTCGGAGTCGTCTCGACGATGTTGCCGTCGCCGGCGTTGACGGTCAGCACGTCGCCGTTTGGCGCGATCGCCAGGCCCAGCGGTGACACGAGCCTTCCGCCGCGAGACAAAGTGGCGGCACCGGCAGTGACCGCGCGGGTCCGGGTGAGCGCATCGGGGATCGACGCGATCCGGTTGCGCGCCGTATCGGCCACGTAGAGAACGCCGTGCGGAGCGAGCCCGAGGCCGGTCGGCCCGACGATCAGGGCATTGGGGTCGGTGTGCTCGCGCAGCCCTGTGGCGATCACACGCTCGGACGTCAGCTGCGGTGCGTGACCAGGTGAGATCTCTAGCGACAGCCTTACGACGGTGCCGCCGTCTACGTCAGCGCCGCCTGCGGCGACCGTGCCGTTGAGCACATTGCTCAAGAACAACACGACGTGACTTCCGCCGTCGAGCGCGGTCATGTCCCACGGGCCGTTGATCACGCCGCCCCTGAACTTCTCGACCGCCTCCCCGTGGGTGTTGAGAACCGTTAGCGCGCCTGCTCGCGCCGCGCTCGCCTGTCCGCCCGGGGCCGGCAGGCTGCCGACGATCACGTAGCCGCTGCGCAGCGCGACGAGCGCCGTCGTCAGGCCGACCGTCGACGTGGACGTCGGAGGCGACAGGACCGCAAACGGCTTGACCCGCCCGCTGGGTGAGACCTCGACGATGCTCGAGCCGGTGCCCTGGGCATTGGTGGCATCGTTGAAATTGCTCGCGAGCACGTCGCCGCGAACGAGCTTGCCGACGGTCCGCGGAACGACCGCAGTGCCGTACGGGTTCTGGTCGCCGGCCGCGGGGCCGCTCGCCGGAACCGTGGAGGCGACCCTGCTGATGGCGCCGAACCCGCTGAGGAAAGGACGCCCTGTGGACGCCGTCGCGGTCGCCGCCATGACGAGCGCGAGTGCGGTAGCGGCCATCGCGCCGAGCGCGGCTCGGGCGGCGGCGAGTAACGCGGGCGGACATCCCGTCCTGTCCCGTACCAGCGAGGAGTATCCGCACATGGGGCTTTCGGTCGCTCATCGTGAACGCCTCCAGATTCCGAGCCGGGTGGCGCTCAGCGCCAGCAACGAGCTCTCGACGAACAGTGCCGCCATCCCCAGGGTGCACAACCAATTGCCGATGTCAGGCGCGTCCCCGGGCAGCCCGATGGCTCGACTCCACAGGTAGCCGACGAACGGGCCGGCGGCCAAGCCGGCCGCCGCGGACCAGACAAGCGGAGAGGCCGAGTGGAGCAACAGCAGGGCTACCGGTACCGCGGCCGCGATGAGCGCCATATAGGCCCAAAAGATCCACCGGGTGCTTTGGTACGTACCGACGGCGTCGAGGATGTGGATCACACCGATCCCGAGTACTGCCGCCGCGCCGAGTAGACGCGCCGTGGTTTCGCTTATCGGGGCGAGCGGGGCGGATCCCTGCATCGCCGCCGGGGCCAGGGTCAGAACCCGAGCGCCGTTGGTCTGTGAACTTGCTTCCATCTTTGATCTCCTACGAGGCGTCGTTGAATGTGTTGCCTCTAGAGACACGCTGGACTCGCGAATCCTTCCTCGCTCACCCAATCTTCTTTCGACCGACGCGCCCGCGCGTCGAAGTGGCATCCGGGCAGCCGCCACCACCGGGCTGGGGCTGAGAGCCCAGACGGCCTCAGTCGATTACTGCAGAACGCGGCGCGCGGCTGGATCCCGGCCGGCCCCGGCTAGGCGACGGTGGTTTACCGCGAGGACGCCCAGCACAGCCGGAATTGCGGCGAGAACGACAATGCAGGGCTGATGGGAAAGGAAGGGGAGCGCGAGCGTGGCCGAACCACCGGCTACCCGTCCAGCCAGAACGGCGACCGCGACGAACAATAAGAGGACAGACGCGGCCGCCAGGCACAGGAGGGCAGGAAATCGGACTGCGCGTCGGCGATCACCGCCGCGTCCTGCATCGGCTCCAGGTGGTATGGCGTGGATTGGTTCTGGCGGCTGCGCGGCTGGCTCGACGAGCTGCGCGGCGGGGACGGAATGAGGCGGGGGCGCCGGGATCCGCATGCCATCCACGTCGGGGACCGAATTGACTTCTGGCGCGTCGAGCGCGTCGAGCCGGATCGCCGGCTGCTACTCGCCGCCGAGATGAAGATCCCCGGGCGGCTGTGGCTGCAGTTCGACGTCGAGGGTGACGACCGCCGAACGGAGATACGCCAGACGACGGTGTTCGATCCGGCCGGATTGGTCGGCCTCGTCTACTGGTACCTGCTCTACCCCGTGCACCACACGATCTTCAAGGCGATGCTGCGCGGACTGAATCGCGCGACCCAGCCCGACCCGGACGGCGCTGACGCTACCGAGACGAGCGCACGGCAAGACAAACTACAGAATGTCGTAGATGTGGGGAAGGATCGAAAATCAACGGCGTCTTCTCTTCTACACCCCCGGACCAACCCAGCGCTCCAGCTCTTGCGCAGGCGCTCAGGGTAGGACCCTCACCTCAAGGAGTAGACGCTCATGAACATCAAATACGTCGCCTCGGCCGGCCTCGCGATCGTCATCGCCGCGGTCGCCGTGGCTGTCTTCGCGATCGGTGGCGGAAACGCCACGGCCAACCAATCCCAAGCCGCTGCCGGATCTGCCATCAGCACCCGGAGTACCTCGCTCGGCAAGACGCTCGTCGACGCGAACGGCCGCACGCTCTACCTCTTCGAGGGCGACCGAGCCGACGTCAGCACCCTCTCCGCTGCCGGTGCCGCGGTCTGGCCGCGCTTTGTCTCCGCTGGTCCCGTCACTCCCGTGAAAGCCGAGAACGGAGCTCAGGCGGCCTTGATCGGCACCACGACCAGCCCGACCGGCGTCAAGCAGGTCACATACGAGGGGCACCCGCTCTATTACTACGTGGGTGACTCCAGCCCGGGCAGCACCCGCGGGCAGGGCCTGAACGAGTTTGGCGCGCTCTGGTACGTCCTTGGACCGAGCGGCAACGCCATCACGCACGCACCCAGCACCTCAACGGCTGCTCCGGCCGCTCCCGCGGCCGGCTACGGGTACTAAGGATCCGGCCTCGCTGAATACGCCGGATGAGCGCCACTTGAGGCTGACGACCTGTGGGCTGACATGAGCGCTCACAGGCAGCGTCTCGGACCCAGCGGGAAGCCTTGCCACGGTGTTGGGATGCCGTGGCAAGGCCAATCCCCCTTGAGCCCTCTGACGTGGCGTGGTCGTGATGCTGGCCGTGTTCTCCGCGGGTTGGACCGGGATGGGGTTCGTCGAGGACATCAACGGCGGGGTCATGGACCGGATGCTCGCCTCGCCGGTGTGGCGCGGCGCGCTCAACGCGGGGACCGTCGCCTACGGGGCGTTAACGGTCGTCATCCAGACCGTGCTGATCGTCCTGCTGGCGCTCGTCCTCGGGGCGGACTTCAAGGGCGGCGTGGTCGGTGTGCTGGTGCTGATCCTCGTTGCGGCCCTGCTCGGAGCGGTGTTCGCGTCGCTGTCCAACGGCGTCGGCGTGCTCGCCCGCCAGCGCGAGACAGTGATCGGCGCCGTGACCTTCGTGCAGCTGCCGCTTACCTTCCTATCGGCCGCGCTGATGCAGCAGAGTCTGCTCCCGGGCTGGATCCGCACCGTGGCGAAGTTCAACCCGGTCAACTGGGCGGTCGACGCCGGGCGCTCGGCGGCGATGGAGCACACCGACTGGGGACTGGTGGCGGGTCGCGTTGGCTTGCTCGTCGCGCTCCTGTTCGTATCCGCGTTCCTCGCCACTCGCGCGTTCGCGAAGTACCAGCGATCGCTTTGAGGCGGCGACGAACAGGAGGACGAGCCCCTGCACAACCCCCATCCCGCCGACCACATGGGCCGCGTCCCCGGCCGCGGTCAGTGTTGCCCGCCAGCAGAAGGGGTGCCGCGCACCCGCGACCGAGGTATCAGCCGAGATGGATGTTCTGGACGATGCGGGCCTTCATGGCTTTGCGCCGGTAGGCGTGGCGATGGAAGGCGTTGTCGGCGCTTTCGACGCAGAGCTCCCCGGGTTGTAGTTCGAGGTGGGGGTCGATGAGCCGCAGGCATTTCTCGTGGGCGAGTTCCTCGGCGGCGATGTTCTCGGGTTCATGCCATTTGGTAATCCCGTAGACGAGGGCCAGGCCGGAGATGCAGTGCTTAGTGACGACGTTCCAGCCCGTCGCCATTCTTCTCGGCGGTGTTGGAGTTGCCGGTCGAGCCGGCGTCGGGCGCGGTGATGCGGTGCTTGTTGATGCACTTGTAGGTCCCGTCGGGCTGCTCGCGGTAGTGCGGCACCGTGTAGTGGGTCCGCACCCCGGTCCCGTCGGTGAATTGGATGCGGGCCTCGGCTCGCATCTCGTGGAACTCCTGGAGGTGGGCGGGGACGATGGTCTCGAAGGCGGCTTCGTTGAACGTAATCGTGCCGTTCGAATCGGCATAACGCGAGTGCCTTTGCCGGTCGTTCTTGGTCCCGTTCCGGAGAACGATCTGCTGCACGCGGGGAAAGTGATCGCTCGCTCACTGAGCCGAGGAAGTCTCCGCGGCCAATGTCCGCCCTCACGCCGACGCGACCCAGCAGCAGCAGGCGATCGACGATACCAATCTGCTCGTCGCGAAAAGCCTGGCCGCGACCGGCCGATCGCCTTCCGCGAAGCGCACTCGTTGTGCCGACACCTTCCCGGCCCCTTGATGAGCCTGAGCGGGACTCTCTAGTCGAGGTCGGCATAACGAGCAGGTCGGCATGAACGTGTGCGGAGAGCTGCAGTCCGGCTCTGGCCGCGGCGCTGCGCACGACTAGACCTAAAACAAGCGAATGGTGCTGAGCTGGGGCGAAAATCGCCTCTACTGACGTTCCTGTGCGTGGATTCTACCTGGGCGGGGGGGCCGACAGGGAACTCTTGGCCGTGTCGGGTTGGGCAGCGCAGTAGGCGCGATTCGCGGGTGCCTGTCGTTGACGTTGACAGTGTCAGCCGCACGGCGGTGCTGGGGCGGCCGGCGCGTGCCGTTTGCGCCGGCCGAGCCGCCGGGCGGGCTTTCACTCTTGCCGTGTGCGCAGCGCGCAGTATGAGGTCGGAGCCAGGGGGTCCGGGGGATGTGCCCCCCGGTGCAAGTGCGGGCTCTGCCCGCCGGGTCTGCTTGACGGATGTGTTGTTGGGAAGCCCCGGGGCCCCCCGTTACGCGAGCTCGTTGGCTTGGTGTGGCCTGGGCGGGCGCAGCCCGCCGAGGGACAGCATCGCGAGCGAGATGACGGCGTCGGTTGAGCGAAACCCGAACCCGCGGCGCATGATCAGGCGGATCTGCGTGTTGATCTGCTCGACTCTGGCGTTTGAGAGTCCGTGGATCAGCGCTCCCTCGATCTTGTAGCGTTGCGCGGTGATCCGCGCGGCGAGCTTGACGAACGGCTCGAGCTGGCAGCGTCTGGCCCACTTCAGCCACGCGTCGAGCAGCGCCAGCGCCCTGCGGCCGGGCAAATGGTAGATCTGGCGTAGCTGCTCCTTGAGCAGGTAGGCGGTGTAGATCGGGCCGTTGAGCTGCTTGATGAACGCGAGCTTGTTCCGCTGTGGACCGCTGAGCTTGTCGGGGTTCTTCCACAGCGCAAACCGCGCCCCCTTCAGCTGCCTGGCCAACTGCGCGTCACCAGCCCGGCGCGCGTGGTTCCAGACCTCGCGGCGGACCTCGTCAAGCGCGTCAGTCGCTGCCTTGACGACATGAAACGCGTCCAGGCAGATGTCGGCGTTGGGGCAGCGTTCAGCGACCGGTACCGTGACCCAGTCAGCGTCATCGCAAGAGACCAGCTCGAGCTTCTCACAGCCCTCCGGCCCCAGCAGATCCAGGAATCGCTCGACCGTCGCTCGGTCGCGCCCGGCGCCCGCCCAGACCAGCCGCCCGGAGCGGTGATCGACGACGACCGTCATGTAGCGCTGGCCGCGGCGCACCGAGATCTCATCAAAGCCGATCTCGCGCAGGTCGGCGAACGGGTCGAGCATCGCTCGCCGCTCGGCGCACACCCGCTTGCAGATCCGCCCCACCGTACGCCACGCAATCCCCAACTCCTCGCACACAGCCTTGGCCGACTGATCGACCACCTTCCACGCGACCAGATCATCGAACATCCGCGTGAACCAAGTGTCGTGGCGCGCCCACGGGACCGCGGCGACGATCACCCCGTGCTCAGGGCACCCAACCCGCGGCGCGT
>CAWEQQ010000007.1:0-111287 GCA_963811155.1 uncultured Solirubrobacterales bacterium | reverse complement strand
CCGCATCCTCGACGGGTCCGGGAGGCCGATCGACGACGGCCCGCCGCTCGCCCCCGCGGCCTACCGCGACGTCAACGGCGCTCCCATCAACCCTGTCGTCCGTGCCAACCCCTCTGAGTTCATCGAGACCGGGGTCTCGGCGATCGACGCGCTCAACACGCTGGTGCGCGGTCAGAAGCTGCCGCTGTTCTCAGGCTTCGGGCTCCCGGCGATGGAACTGGCCGCGAGAATCGCCGCGCACGCGCGCGTGCGCGCGTCACACGGAGCCTCCGACGAGTTCGTCGTCGTGTTCGGCGCAGTCGGGATCACGCAGCGGGAGGCGTCGTTCTTCCGCCGCTCGTTCGCCAGCACAGGCGCGCTCGAGCGAGCCGTCCTGTTTCTCAACCTCGCCGACGATCCGACGATCGAGCGCTTGCTGACGCCTCGTGCGGCGCTCACGGTCGCCGAGCACCTCGGCTTCGAGGAGGGGATGCATGTGCTCGTGATCCTCACCGACATCACCAATTACTGCGAGGCGCTGCGCGAGATCGCCGCGGCGCGCGAGGAGATTCCGGGGCGTCGCGGCTACCCCGGCTACATGTACACGGACCTCGCGTCGCTGTTCGAGCGAGCGGGCCGGCTTCACGGCCGTCCCGGCTCGGTGACCCAGCTGATCATCCTCTCGATGCCCGACGACGACCTCACGCACCCGATCCCTGACCTGACGGGCTACATCACCGAGGGCCAGATCGTGCTCTCGCGCGCGCTGGACCGGCGCGGGATCGATCCGCCGATCGACGTGCTGCCTTCGCTCAGCAGGCTGATGAACGCCGGCATCGGCGCCGGCAAGACGCGCGAGGACCACCGGGCGGTCGCCGACCAGCTCTACGCACTGGTGGCTCGTGCCGCCGAACTGCGCCGCCTGGCGTCGATCATCGGCGAGTCGGCCCTGACCGAGTCCGACCGTCGCTACCTGCCATTCGCCGAGGAGTTCGAGCGCCGGTTCGTGGGTCAGGGACCCGCCCGGCGGAGCATCGAGGAGAGCCTCGACCTAGCGTGGGAGCTGTTTGCACGTTTCGGAGCCGAGGAGCTCAAGCGCCTCTCATCGCCGCTGTTGCAACGCTACGGTCGCTCGCCGTCGGCGGCCGCGACCGGCGCCGAGGCGGGCTGACGCCCGCACCCGATACAGCAATTCGCCCTCGCCTGCATGTGGCGGATTACCGATGCCGAGGCCAGCGCCCGTACCTATGCTGCTGGCTGACGTTGATTCCCTGAGGAGAGAGATTGCAATGTCCGCCACACATGAACCGTCTTGGAAGGGCCGGATAACGCAGGAGAGCTGGTCGCTCGACCACTGCGAGGCGGAGGTAGCCCATCTTTACAAGGTGCTACATCGCTACCGCAACCTGACCGAAGAGTCCGGGTGGGCCCAGTTCGACGGCCGCGCCCGAGTAGGAACTGACCGGGCGCAACACCCGGCCGCGGCCGGCGCCTTGGGCAACGGCCAACGGTCTTAGCTCTTAGCTTGACCCAAACGGGCCGCAGTTGACACCCGGCGGCGCGCTGTGTTGACACTGACACTACGCGCCGTGTGGGTGACGGCGCGTGCCAACTCTGCGTCGACAACAAGCGGATGCCGGTGGCGAATTGTCCCAACCTGCAACCCACGCGTTACACGGCTCCGCGTAGCTTCTGGTGCGTGTCCGAACCCGCCCAGCCTAACCTCCCGTCGTGAGCGAGGACGGCCGTCACCGGCTCGGCCAGCTCGGCGAGCAGCTCGCGGCCGAGCATCTCGCCCGCCGCGGGTTCGTGATCGTCGAGCGCAACTACCGCACGCGGTGGGGAGAGCTTGACATCGTCGCCTTCGACGGCCGCGCGCTTGCCTTCTGCGAGGTAAAGACGCGCCGGCTCAACCCGGGCTGCCGGCATCCGTTCGAGGCGTTGCGGACGCTCAAGCAGGCCCAGGTCCGCAAGATGGCCGGGCGGTGGCTGATCGAGCGCACGCAGCGCCCGTACGCGGACATCCTGCGCTTCGACGCGATTGCCGTGACGTTCGATCTCGCAGGAAGGCTCGTGAGCATCGAGCACCTGGAGGGTGCTTTTTGATCAGACCTAAGGGCTAACCCTCGAGGGCCAACTGTTGGTACGCCGCCGACTGAAACGACAGGCGGTGCAGCGGCGAGACGCCGAGCCGCTCGATCGCGTCGCGGTGCTCGGGCGTCGAGTAACCGACGTGCTCGGCGAACTGCCACCCCGGGTGCACCGCGTCGGCACGGCGCATATAGCGGTCGCGGGTCTCCTTGGCAATCACCGATGCGGCGGCGATCGCCGCGCTCTTGCCATCGCCACCGATCACCGCCTGCTGGTCGTAGCCGACAGCCCTGACCGCAAAGCCGTCGCTGAGGCAGATGCAGGCGGGGCATGCGACGCGGGCGAGCGCGTCTCGCAGCGCGGCCAAGTTGGTCACGTGCAGCCCGCGCACGTCGATCCCGGGAGCGCAGCGGGTGACGATCGCGACCCTGGCGGCAAGCCGCAGGATCACCGGAAACAGCTCCGCGCGCCCGTCCGGGGTTTGCTGCTTTGAGTCGTTCAGGTCCCCGAGCGCACGCACCTCGCCCGGGCCGATCCGTTCGAGGTCGAACAGGACCCCGGCCGCCACGAGCGGTCCGGCAAGGCAGCCTCGGCCGGCCTCGTCGGCGCCGGCGACGAAGCGCGCGCCGAACGCGCGATCGAACGCGAACAGCCGGCGTCCCACCCGCGCGCGGCGCTTGGCCCGCTTGGCCGGCGCGAGATCGTTACAGGAGGCCGATTCTGTCGGGGGGCCAGTAGGTGAAGAACGCAACGCCGATGATCCATTTGTCCGGGACCGGGCCCCAGAAGCGGCTGTCGTCGGACTCTCCACGGTTGTCCCCCATCATGAAGTAGTCGCCGGGCGGAATTCTGATCGGTGTCCGGTAATTGCATCCTTGGGCGTCCCCGCATTGGATGATGTACGGGTCCTTCTCGCGCACGCCGTTGCGGATCACGTGGCCGTTGACGATCGAGATCACGTCACCGGGACCGGCCACGACACGCTTGATGAACGTCTGGCTGCGATTCCTGCGGTGTCGGCACATCGCAGGCCTGCCCATTGTTGGCGCCTTCGGTGCCGACCCCGCACATGGCGGGCTGGGAATCGGCTCCGGCGGGGGGATGGAACACCACGACATCGCCGACGCTTGGATGCTCGATCATCCGGTTGGCGAGGATTCGCTGCCCGATCGCGAGCGTCGGCTCCATCGAGCCACTCGGAATTCGGTACGGCTTGACGATGAACGCTTGGATCAGGAACGCAAGCGCCACCGCGACTGCCACCGTCACGACCAGCTCAATCAGGGACTTCACGACAGACTGCTCCGCGCTCGTGGTTGCGATCTAGTGCCACTAGTGGTGCATCCGCCAAGTTCGTTGATGGGCTGGCGAGCGAAAATCGAGCCCTGGCAAGGACGCAGGACCGAAGGTGTAGTGGGGCTACATTGAGGTCCGAGGACGCAGCCAGGCGAGGATTTGCAGCCGCCAGACCGCAACGAACTTGCGGGATGCACCACTAGCCACGCCAAGGTCTCTACAAGAAGCCGATCCGGTCCGGCGGCCAGTAGGTGAAGAACGCCTCTCCGATTATCCACGCTTTCGGGACCGGGCCCCAGAAGCGGCTGTCCTCGGAGTCTGGGCGGTTGTCGCCCATGAAGTAGTAATCGCCTTTGGGGACCGTGATCGTGCCCGGGAAATCACACGTCGAGGCGCCATCGCACGGAATCGCGTAGGGGTCCTTCTCCGGCACTCCGTTGCGGATCACGACGCCGTTGCGGATCGAGATCCGGTCACCGGGAAGGCCCACGAGCCGCTTGACGAACGTCTCCGACGACGCCAACGACCACGCCACGCCACATGGCTGCTGAGCGTCCACCCCGTCGGCGTTCGCGCCCTGGGCGGGATTGGCGCAGCCGCCGGCGTAGTTCTTGGGAGGATGGAACACAACGATCTGGCCGATGTGCGGCGAAGTGAAGTGCGTGCCGATCCTGTCGACCAGGATGCGCTGGTCGATGTGCAGCGTCGGCAGCATTGAGCCGCTAGGGATCCGGTAGGGCTTGACGATGAATGCCTGGATCGCGAGCGCCAGCGCCAGCGCGGCCGCCACGATCACGACCAGCTCGACCAGCGAGCTCGCGACCGACTTGTTGGCGGTGGTCACACCTGCTGCTCGCCGACGGGCGCTTCGGTGGCCGCGGGACCGGCGTCCTGCGCCGCCGACGCGGGGATCGCCTCGACCGACTCCGCGCCGTCCGCCGCGGACCGGTCCGGGGCGGCCCCATCCGACCTCGGACGCCGGCGGCGCCGCCGGGTGCAGAAGCTCGCGCTGCACCGCCTGCTCGGGACCCGTCGAGCGGCGCTCGCGAACCCGGGCGCGCTTGCCGACGCGACCCCGGAGGTAGTACAGCTTGGCGCGCCGTACATCCCCGCGCGCGGCCACCTCGATGCGCTCGATCTTCGGCGAGTGAAGCGGGAACGTCCGCTCCACGCCGACCCCGAACGACTGCTTGCGCACCGTAAACGTCTCCCGCGCCCCGTGACCCTGTCGCTTGATCACGACACCCTCGAACACCTGCGTCCGGCGACGTGTCCCCTCGATCACCTGGAAGTGGACCCGGAGGCGATCGCCCGCGTCGAACGCCGGTATCCGGCGGAGCTGGGCACGCTCCAAGTTGTCGATCACGGTGCTCATAATCGGGGCGCCGGCCAGCGGCAACGAGCTGCCGCCTGGGGGTCGGGGCAAGCGCAAGTGCCCCCAACCCGCGCGGGCCGCCTCATGGTAGCGGACCGCGCCCGCCGCACTCGCCGGCGCGCGATCCGGCCTGCTGCAAGCGCCATTCGCGGATCCGTGCGTGATGGCCCGAGAGCAGCACCTCCGGGACCCGCCAGCCGCGATGCTCGGCCGGGCGAGTGTAGTGCGGGTACTCGGGGGCGCCCCGCAGCGCCTTGCTGAAGGACTCCTCGAGCGCGGACTGCTCGTGCCCTAGCACGCCGGGCAGCTTGCGCAGGACTGCGTCGCAGACGACCATCGCCGCGAGCTCGCCGCCGGCCACCACGTAGCGCCCGATCGACAGACGGTCTGAGACGAAGTGCTCGAGGACGCGCTCGTCAAATCCCTCGTAACGACCGCACAGCAGCGTCAGCGCGGGGGCGAGCGCCAGTTCGTCGACGAGCGGGTCGTCGAGCAGCGGGCCGCTCGGATCGAGCGCGATCACGCGGCGCTCGCCGGGCAGCGCCACCGGATCGCCCCCGTAGCGCGCACGCAGCGCCGCCTCGACCACGTCGACTCGGAGTAGCATGCCCGCGCCGCCGCCGAACGGCGCGTCATCGACCTGTCCGGCGCTCAGCGGCGTGTAATCGCGGTAGTTGACGTACGCCAGGCGGTGACCGCGAGCGATCGCGGCCGCGACGTGCCGCTGGCCCCCGAACCACGCAAACGCCTCCGGGAACAGCGTGAAGACATCGATCTCCATCTACTCCTCGCCTAGGAATTGCAGATCGATGTCGATCTCCCGCCGCTGCATGTCGACCGCGCGGACGGCGTCGCGCACGAGCGGCACCAAGAGCTCGCCGGCGGAGCCCTCGCGCTGCACCTCGAGCACCTCGCAAGAGGGCAGGGCGAGCAGCCGCCTGACGATCCCGACTCGCTGCGGCCCGTCGTGCACGGCGCACCCTTCAAGGTCGTCGGCCCACCACTCATCGTCCTCGAGCTGCGGCGCATCGCGGCGCGCGACCATGATTTGCTCGGCGCGCAGCGCCGCAGCCGCGTCGCGGTCCTCACAGCCCTCGACGCGCACGATCGGCCGGCTGTCGGTGCCGGCGCGGCGGACGATCCGCAGCTCGCGCTCGGCGAGCACAACCGTCGAGCCGGCGAGCAGCAGCTCGGGGCTCGGTGCCACGACGTAGAAGCTGCCGTCGAGCCCGTGCGGCCTGCCAACGCGGCCAGCGCGCAGCCAGCCGCGAGCTTCGGTGCTCATCAGGAGTCGACGATGTCCACGAACACGCGCCGCCGGTCCTTGACCGCCGCGGTCTTGACGACCGTGCGGAGCGCCGCAGCAGTGCGCCCCCCCCGCCCGATCACGTTGCCGTAGTCGTCGTCGGCGACCGACAGCTCGAGCACGACCGAGCCGTCGCCCTCCTGCACCTCGGTCACGCGCACCTCGTCGGGATGGTCGACGAGTCCCCGGGCCAGGTACTCGAGCAGCTCCTTCATCGTTGCAGCTAGTGGATGCCCTGCGTGCGCAGCAACTTGCGAACGGTCTCGGTCGGCTGGGCGCCGCGCGCGAGCCAGTCGCGCACGCGCTCCTCGTTGAGCACGATCGTCGACGGGTTGGTCTGCGCGTTGTAGTGGCCGACGGTCTCGATTACGCGGCCGTCGCGCTTGGCGCGCTGGTCGGCGACCACCACCCGCCAGATCGGGTTCTTGCGCCCGCCGATACGTGTCAGTCGAAGTCTCACTGCCATCTGCGCAAGCGAGGTTAGCGTGCCTGGCAGCCGGATGACATGCGCGCCGTCATTTAGGCGAGGCCGGACGCCGAGCGGGCGGCGAGCCCGAGGGCTGGCGCATGAGTGCGCCGAGATCGGGCATCCGGCCCTGCGAGACCTGGCGCATCACCTTGCGCATCTGATCGAACTGCTTGATCAGCTGCTTGACCGCCTGCACGTTGGTGCCCGACCCGCGCGCGATCCGCAGCCGCCGTGAGCCGTTGATCAGCTCCGGATGGCGGCGCTCCTGGGGGGTCATCGAGAGGATGATCGCCTGCAGGCGATCGAACTCGCGTTCGTCGACCTTGGCGTTACGTAGCTCCTTGCCGAGACCGGGGATCATTCCGAGCAGCGACTGGAGCGGGCCGAGGCGGCGGATCTGGCGCATCTGGTCCAGGAAGTCGTCGAGTCCGAACTCCTGCTTGCGGATCTTGCGCTCGAGCTCGGCGGCCTGCTGCTCGTCGTAGGCCGACTCGGCCTTCTCGATCAGCGTCATCACGTCGCCCATGCCGAGGATCCGCTGGGCCATCCGGTCAGGGTGGAAGCGCTCGAACTGATCGAGCTTCTCGCCCGTCGACGCAAACAGAATCGGTTTGCCCGTGATCGCCTTGACCGACAGCGCCGCGCCGCCGCGCGCATCGCCGTCGAGCTTGGTCATCACGACGCCGTCGAACTGGACGACCTCGGCGAACTGCTCGGCCACGTTGACCGCGTCCTGCCCGGTCATCGCGTCAACGACCAGCAGCACGTCGTGCGGCTTAACCGCCTGCTTGATGTTCGCGAGCTCCGCCATCAACTCCTTGTCGATGTGCAGCCGCCCGCTGGTGTCGATGATCAGCACGTCCTTGCCCTCGGACTGCGCGCGGTCCCGCGCCCAGGCGGCGATCTTGACCGGATCGCGGTCGGTGCCCTGCTCGTAGACGGCGGCGCCGGCCTGCGTCCCGACCTTGACCAGCTGCTCGACGGCAGCCGGCCGGTACACGTCGCAGGCGGCGACCGCTACCGATGACCCGTGCTGGTCGCGCAGGTAGCGCGCGAGCTTCGCCGTGGCGGTCGTCTTGCCCGATCCCTGAAGCCCGGCCATCACGACCACGGTCGGCGGTCGGGGTGAGAACGACAGGTCCCGCGCGGCGCCCCCCATCAGCTCGGTCAGCTCGTCGGAGACGATCTTCACGACCTGCTGGCCGGGGTTGAGCTGGCCGATCACGTTGGCCCCCAGCGCTCGCTCCTTGACGGCGTTGGTGAAGCTCTTGACGACCTTGAAGTTGACGTCGGCCTCCAGCAGCGCAAGGCGGATCTCGCGCATCGCCGCCGAGACGTCCGCTTCGGTCAGCGTACCGCGCCCCCTCACATCGGCGAGGGTCGCCTGGAGCTTCTCTGCCAGCGAGTCGAACATTGTCAACTGTCAGGCTACTGCGCGAACGGTCGGTGCGGAGCTACGACGTCAGGTCACGAGCGCACGCGGGAGCCCAAAGGGCCCGTAAGCGAATTCGCCTCGCCAGGCCTGACGTTCAGGTGACCAGCGCTCGGGCGAATTCCCCAGGCTCGAACGGACGCAGGTCGTCGAGCTTCTCGCCAACTCCGATCAGCTTGACCGGAATCCCGAGCTCGTGCGCGATCGCAAGCGCGATCCCGCCCTTGGCCGTGCCGTCGAGCTTGGTCAGCACGAGACCGTTGACGTTGACCGCCTCGGAGAACAGCCGCGCCTGGCGCAGGCCGTTCTGACCAGTCGTGGCGTCGACGGTCAACAACGTCTCGTGGGGCGCCTCAGGGATCTGCTTGGCGATCACCCGCCGGACCTTCGCCAGCTCGGCCATCAGGTCATCCTGGGTGTGCAGGCGGCCGGCGGTGTCGATGATCACCACGTCGGCACCGTCGCGGCGAGCGCTCGCAATCGCGTCGTAGGCGACCGAACCGGGGTCCGCCCCAGGGGGGCCCTTCACGAACGCGACGCCCGCGCGCTGTGCCCACAGCTCGAGCTGCTCGACCCCGGCGGCACGGAACGTGTCCGCCGCGGCAAGAACGACCGATCGCCCGAGCTCACGCCGCAGATGCCAGGCGAGCTTGCCGACGGTCGTGGTCTTGCCGGTCCCGTTGACGCCGGCCACGAGGATCACGGTCGGCTTGGCGCGCAACTCGATCCGGTCCTCGCCAGCGCGCGCGATCTCGGCCAGCAGCTCCACCAGCCGATCGCTCAGCGCCTGGCCCCCGGACAGCTCGCCGGCGGTCGCCTCCTGCTCGAGCCGCGCGACGACCTCGGCAGTCGTCTTGGCGCCGACGTCGGCATAGATCAGCGCCTCCTCCAGCCGCTCCCAGGTCTCGTCGCTGAGGTCCTCGAACAGCGTCTCGCGGATCTCGCTGGTCAGCGCCTGGCGCGTCTTGCGCAGGTTCTCGCGCAGGCGCCGGAAGCGACCGATCCGCCGCTCCTGGGCGGCGGGAGCCGAGTCCGGCTGGGGCGCCGGCGCGCCGTCCACGATGAACAGGTCGGTCCACTCGCGCGCCATCGAGCCCCCTACTAGGCCGCGTCCTGGACGGCCGGCAGGCGCCGCGAGATCACCTTCGACAGCCCGTCGGCGGCCATCGACACGCCGTACAGGGAGTCCGCCGCCTCCATCGTTCGCTTCTGGTGGGTGACGACGATGAACTGCGCCCGCTTCGAGTACCGGCGCAGCAGCTCGAGCAGGCGGTCGATGTTGAGGTCGTCGAGTGCCGCCTCAACCTCGTCGAGGATGTAGAACGGGCATGGCCGCGCAAGGAACACCGAGAACAGGAACGCCAGCGCGGTCATCGACTTCTCGCCCCCGGACAGCAGCGAGAGCCGCTTCATCGCCTTGCCGGCGGGGGTGATCTCGATCTCCACCCCCAGCTCGTCCTCGGGCAACTGCGCCGGCTCCTCGAGCTCCTCGTCCGAGCCGTCCGGGGCGGCGGCCGCCGCCGGCACGACCGCCCGCGGGGCCCGCGGTCCGCCGAGCATCTGCGCAGGCGCCTCGCGCTCGGTGACGAGCCGCAGCCGGCCCTTGCCGCCGGGGAACAGCTGCGCGGCGACCTCCTCGAAGTTGCGCGCGGCGGCGGCGAAGGTCTCTTCGAACGTCTCGCGGATCTGGCGATCGGTATCGGCGATCAGCTTGTGCAGCTCGCGCAGGGCGGTCTCGAGGTCGGCCCGCTGGTGCTCGAGCGCCTCGACGTGCTCGAGCGCGTCGGCGTACTCCTGCTGGGCGAGCGGGTTGACGGGACCGAGCTGCTCCCGGCGGCGCACGAGGCGCTCCAGACGGGTGCTCAGCGCCTCGCGCTGTTCCTGGCCCAGCGCCTCGCCGTCGGGCTCGTCGCTCAGCTGCAGGCGCGCGGCGAGCTCGCGCAGCTCGTGCTCGACCTCGGCCGCCTGATCGCGCACCCGCTGCAGGCGCAGCTCGCTCTCGGTCAGCGCCTCGCTGCAGCGGTGCAGCTGCGCGTGCAGGGTCGCCTCCTGCTGGGCGCAGCTGCGCAGCTCGGCGGCGACGTGCTCGCCCGCATCGCGGTCGGCTGACAGCGCGGCTTCGAAAGCGGCGCGCCGGTCGGCGATCGCGATCGCGGCCCGCCCCATCGCCTCGATCACCGCCGCCACAACAGGGGCGAGCGCTTCGTCTGACGAAATCGCCCCGTCGAGGCGCTTGATCCGCATCGCGCGCTCCGCGCGCGCGTGCTCGGCCCGGTCGCGGGTTGCGCGCTCGGCCGATAGCTGGGCGGTCAGCTGCGCCATGCGCGAGGCGGTCGGGCCCTCGTCGGGAGCCGCGCGCCGCCGATCGATCTGCGCCTGGATCCGCCGTCTCTCCTCGCCCGCCTCGTCGCGGCCGCGCACCGCAGCCCGGTGCGCGCTGATCGCGTGGCCGCGCTCGCCGTCCTGACGCGAGAGCTCGGCGCCGGCATGCTCCACGGCTGCGCGCGCCGCCAATTCGGCGCTGGCGACGGCCTCGCTCGCGCGCACGAGCTCCTCGCTTCGGTTGCGCTCGGCGAGCACGCGCTCCTCTCCCAGCGACGGCGCCTGTCGCAGCTCGCGACCGCTCGCCGACCAGACCCGCCCGGTAAGCGTGACCGCCACGCCGGCGAACGAGTCGGGGAGCGAGTCAAGTCCGTCGAGCACCCACGTATCGGCCAGCAGCAAGCGAGCCAGCGCCACGGCCCGCGCTTGACCGCGCACGTGATCGGCCAGACACTCGGCGCCGGCGACCGGCGCGTCGCCGCTCTCCGGCGTCGCGAGACACTCGGCGCCGGCGACCGGCGCGTCGCCGCTCTCCGGCGTCGCGAGACACTCGGCGCCGGCGTCAGTCGCGTCCCCACTCTCCGGCGTCGGCCCGGGACCTGGCCCCCCGATCAGCGCCCGGCCCCCATCGGCACCCGTCCGATCCAGCAACGCTGCCGCCGCGACGCGGTCCGCGACCACGGCGGCGCGCAGACGCCCGTCGAGCGCCGCTGCGAGCGCCAGCTCGTAGCCGGGGTCGACCTCCAGCTCGTCGGCGAGCGCGATCGCCCCGTGCGAAGCGGAGGCGTGGCTGCGCAGAAACTGGTTGACCGCCGCCAACTCGCCTCCAACCCGCGCGGACTGACGCCGCGCGGCCTCGGCGCCCCGCTCGGCCGCCTGCAGCCCGACACGTGCCTGCTCGACGCGGGCCTCGGCCTGCGCTCGCACGCCGGCTGCCCGCTCCACGACCGCGGCTCGCGCCTCGCTCTCGGCGTCCGCCGCCTGCAGCTGCTTCTCGAGCTCGAACAGTTGACGGGCGAGCTCCACCTCGGCGTCGCGCTGCAGGGCCGCAAGCGAGGACTCGAGCTCGGCGATCCTGGACTCGGCAGCCTGATCGGGCAGATCCGCGGCGTCCTGCGCGCGCAGCGACACGAGGCGTTCGCGGCTGCGCTGCAGCCGCGCGTCGATCACGGCCGCCGCGGAGCGCGCGGCGTCGGCCCGGTAGGAGACCCGCTCGCCCGCCGACTGCGCGACGAAGCAGCGACGAGAGAGCTCCTCGCGCTGCGCGCTGCGCGCTGCGAGCGCTTGCTCGGCCGCCTGGCGGCGCGTCGCCACCGCCTCGAGCTCGCGCTCGACCGCCTCGCGCTGGTCGTGCGCCTGCAGCGACGCCGTTTGCGCCGTTTGCACGGCGAGCCGCTGGATGCGTAGCTGGTCGCGGGCCAGCTCCCAGCGCGCCTCGAGCATCTGGCGCTCGAGGCGGGCGTGGAGCTCGGCGGCCTCGGCCTGGCGCTTGAGCGGGCGCAGCCGCGAGCGTGCCTCGCGCTCGACATCGAGTGCCCGGTCGAGGTTGGCCTGCGTGCGCTCAAGCTTCAGCTGAGCTCGCCGGCGACGCTTGCGATGCTTGCCGAGTCCAGCTGCCTCCTCGATCAGCAGCCTGCGATCGCGCGGCTTGGAGGTCACGATCGACTCGACGCGGCCCTGCGAGATCACGGAGTGCATCTCCTTGCCGAGGCCGGTGTCGGACAGCATCTCGATCACGTCGACGAGCCGGCAGCGCGCGCCGGCGAGCCGGTACTCGCCCTCCCCGGTCCGATCCAGCCGTCGCAGGATCGAGACCTCCGGAGCGCCGAGGTCAAGCGTGCCGTCGCTGTCGTCGAGCACGAGCTCGACCTCAGCTCCCTTGGCCGCCTGGCGTCCCGGGGACCCGCCGAAGATCACGTCCTGCATCGATTGGCCCCGTACCGCAACCGGCGACTGCTCGCCGAGCGCCCACAGGACCGCATCGGTGATGTTCGACTTGCCAGAGCCGTTGGGTCCGACGATCACGCTCACGCCGGGGCCGAACTCCAGTCGGGTGCGGTCCGCAAATGACTTGAAGCCCTTCAGCGTGAGCGACTTCAGGTACACGCCGGCCTCCCGGAGGCGCGCGTCACTGCTCCAGCGCCTCCAGCGCCAGCTGCGCGGCTTCCTGCTCGGCGTCCTTCTTGCTGCGGCCGGTGCCGCGCGCGACCTCGACGCCCTCGATCGTGGCGCTGATCGAGAACGTGCGGTCGTGGGGCGGGCCCTGCTCGTCGACCACGTCGTAGCTGACGATCGCGCCGCGGCGCGCCAGGCGCTCCTGCAGCGCCGACTTGAAGTCCACCGGATGCTCGAGCGCCTGCGCGACCTCCGGTCCGAATGCGTCGACGACGGCGGCCGCCGTCTGCTCGTAGCCGAACGCGAGGTAGCAGGCGCCGATCACCGCCTCGATCACGGACGCGAGCACGCGCTCGGTCCCACTCAGCGTGAGGACACTCGCCGCCGCCTCCGGCGGCGCCGCTGCTCGCAACCGCTCCGGCACCCCGAGCCGGTCGGCCACCGTCCGGCACGAGCGTCCGGAGACGGCCTGGGCGCGGATCTTGGTCAGCTGCCCGGCGCCGAAGCGCTCCGCCTCCAGTCGCGGATACAGATCGGCGGTGATCGCGAGCGCCAGCACGCTGTCGCCGAGAAACGCCAGGCGCTCGTAGGAGTCCGAGCGCCGCGTGGTCCACGAGGAGTGTGTGAACACCGGCACAGCCAGGTCCTCCGGGAGCCGCTCGAGCAACGCGCGCAGCGGCGCCCCGGGCTCTCGACCGGGCGCGGTCTGCTGCTCGCGGCTCGGGGTCACTAAGAGTCAGGGGCTTGGCTCGCGGTCGCCGACGGATGTGGATCCCCCACCCCGCTCGCGAGCACGAAATCGACCGCTTGGCCGACAGTCAGGATCTTGGCCGCTTCCTCGTCGGAGATCTTCACGCCGTAGCTGTCCTCCAGCTCCTGGATGAGCGTGTAGAGGTCGAGCGAGTCGGCTTCGAGATCCTCCTTGAAGCGCGTCGATTCCTGGATCGTGTCGGGCTCCAGCTCGAGCTCGTCGGCCAGGTGAGCGCGCACAAGCGACAAGACCTGCTCGCGAGTCATCGACCCGATACCGTAACCGCCGGCTCGGACGGCGAGCCGTCGGCGCCCGTGCCGGCCTCACCGGGTCCAGGGCGCAGCGCCCCCGCGACCTGCAACGCGTTGCGCGTACGTCCGATAGCGTCCTCTTGCACGCCGCGGGCCGCGACCGCGATCGCACGCTCGAACCCGTGACGCGTGAAGCGGCCGTGGGCGACCACGCCGAGCTGGCGCAGGCCGAGCATATACGCCCCTCCGGGCCCCTCCGGGTCGATCTCCTCGCGCAGCCGCCGCACCGCCGGTGCCAGCAGCAGGCCGCCTAGCTTGGCCCGCCGGGAGCTCATCGCCGCGTCGCGGATCGCCCGCAGCGTGCGGCCCGAGACGCCCTCGATCAGCTTCAGCGTGATGTTGCCGATGAACCCGTCCATGACGACCACGTCAGCGACGCTCTCGGTCACCTGCGTACCCTCGATGTTGCCGATGAAGTTCAGGCCCCTGCCCGCCTGCGCGGCCAGCTGCTCGTGGACCGCCACCAGCTCGGGGGTGCCCTTCGCCGGCTCCTCGCCGTTGGACAGCAGCGCCACCCGCGGTGCTTCGAGCCCCATCACCGCCTGGGCGAACGCCGAGCCCATGTGCGCAAACTGCACCAGGTGCTCGGGCCGGCACGAGACGTTCGCACCGACGTCGAGCAGCAGCACCGGGCCGGCACCGGGGATCGGCACGGGCAGCGCGAGCGCCGGACGGTAGATGCCGCGGTCGCGGCGCAAGTTGAACAGCCCGGCGGCCAGCGCAGACCCGGTCGAACCGCCGGACACGAGCGCCTGCGCGCGGCCCTCCGCGACCGCCTTCGCAGCCTGCACGATCGACGCCTCCGGGGTGGAGCGCACCGCGAACGCGGGGTCGGCGGCCTTCGCGATCGAGACGGGCGCATCGATCACGTGGACACCGTGGCCGACCGCACCGATCTCCTTGGCAGGCCCAAACAGAAGCACGCCGATGCCGCGCGCCGCAGCCTGCCGCGCGCCCGCGGCGACCTCACTGGGGCCGAGATCCGCCCCGCACGCATCCACGGCGACCGTGATCATCGTCGGCGCGTCAGGCGGACTGATCACCAGCGTCCGCGAGTACCTCTCGTCCCTTGTAGCTGCCACACACAGGACACACGCGGTGTGGAAGCCGGGGGCTGTGGCACTGCGGGCAGGCGTTGTAGCCCGGCGCGCTGATCTTGTGCTGCGCTCGGCGCTGCGAGGTCCGGGCGTGGGACTGCTTTTGCTTGGGGACGGCCATGAACGCTGCAGGCTAGCAGGGCCGCCGGTCGCGACACGATCGCGGGGGCGCTCGCAGCCCGCGCGCTGCGCCTTCACTCAAACCGCAGCTCGGACAGCTTCGACCAGCGCCGGTCGGGCTGGCGGTCGTGCGCGTGCTCGGGTCCCGCGGTGTTCAGATCCGCCCCGCACACGGGACACAGGCCGGCGCATTCGGCACGGCAGAGCAGCTTCGCCGGCAGCGCCAGCGCCAGCGCGTCTCGCGCCCACGCGTGCAGCTCGAGCACGCCTCCCGCCAGGTAGGGAGAGGTTAGCTCCTCGTCGACTTCTCCCGGCTGCGACACCTCCCGCGCGTCGACGTCGAACACCGGCGCGGCGGGCGCCAGGCAGCGCATGCAGGGCCCAGCGAGTGTCGCTGCAAAGCGCAGTCGCAGCGCGTACCCCTGGCCGGTCGTACGCGAGATCTCGAGCCGCACCGGTATGAGCTGCGGCTCGACGGAGTAGCGCTCCCCGGCCAGCTCGAACGGAGCGATCGCGACGTGCAGCTCCAGCCGCCGCCCCTCGCCGGTGCTGAGGCGCAGGCCCCCGACGTCGAAGCTATCGGTACGCAGAGGCATACCGCGAGGGTAGCTAGCCGTAAGGGCCCGTTCAAGAATTAGTGGCGGGATTTGACGAGTGGCTGGGCGTGTCTGGCGCCGCCGGCTCGGCCCGATCATACCGGGAGTATTTGAGGACGAGCCGGTGGCGCCAGGCGCGTCCAGACGCCGTCAAGACCGCCAATCATTCTTGAACGGGCCCTAAGGGTCCGTTAGAGTCACTGAACTCAAATCGGTTCGGCAGCGGCACAGCCCACTGACTAAAGTTGGGGGTTTCTCCGCAACTTGAAGCCGTGGGGCGTACCGATGTCAAGCCGCGCGCTGTAATCGATTCTGTCCTCACTCCGGACGATCCGGCACATACACAAATTGTCGAGCATCGCCGCCGCTCGCCGTATACCAGACGGTCAAGGACGGTGATGTGGTTGTCAGCGTAGGGCGATGCTCATCAAGAGACCCGTGCGTGGAGACACTCGACGCACCGGGAGGAGGGATTTGCATCATGGCAACCGTTTCACCACCACCGATCAAGGCCAAGGTTGAGCTCAACGGGCACGCCGGGCTACAACCGGCGACGAGCCAAGAGTGGGGCAACTCCGCGCCGCTCGCGCTGATGGCCTTCGCGGTCACGACGTTCATGCTGAGCATGGTCAACGCGAATGCAGTCAAGGCGGGCGTCCTACCCGTTGTGTTCGGCGTCGCACTGATGTTCGGCGGCATCGCGCAGCTGATCGCGGGCCTCATCCAGCTGCGGGTCGGCAAGACCTTCAATGGCGTGTTGTTCTCGGGCTTTGGCGCCTTCTGGATGTCGCTGTTCGCGTACGCCCTGTGGTTCGCGAAGGCCGTGCCGGCGGCGCAGGAAGGGCAAGCGTTGGGCCTGCTGCTGTACGGGTTCGCGATCTTCGCCGCAATCATGCTGCTCGTGTCATTTCGCACGAACGTGGTCGTCGTCGTGGCGCTCGTCTTGCTCACGGCGGCGCTGTTCCTCCTCGGCGCGGGCCAGTACGGGGCTCACACGACCCTGATCCACTGGGGTGGTTACCTCGGCATCACCGTCGCCGCGCTTGCGTTCTACCTGGCCGCATCTGAGCTCTGCGAGGCCGTCTACGACCGGACTCTGCTCCCCGTGTGGCCCCTGCCCCTGTCCTGAAGCTGACCGCAGTCCCTCCCGAATGGTCCCCAGCGCGCCGGCCACACGGCCGGCGCGCCGCGGCGTTCTGGGCAACTGCATTCACCTGCCATTGAACTGTGCTCACCTGTTGCCGTTACGTGTAAGGGCTCCTGCGGAAATTAGTGCCGCAATCCGGCGAGCGGCTGGGCGTGGCTGGCGCGGCCGGGTCGCAACACCCGCGATCATGTTGAGAGCGTGTCCACGTGGTTTCGGACATATGGGTTTGCGGACGTACTTGACGGACTCGTGATCGGCGCCTACCCGCTCGATCAATCCGATGTCGAGGTGCTCGAATTGCTAGGGATCGAGCGCGTTCTGAACCTGGTCGAGGATGCCGAGTACAGGCGCGGGCAGCGCAGAGTCGTGCTGAGCGCGCTGGCAGCGGCCGGAATCGAAGAGCGTCGGCTGCGCCTCGTCGACCACGGCGATCTGTCGATCTCGCACCTGGAGGCGGCGGTGCGGGTGATCGTCGGCTGGCTCGACCAGGGCCATCGCACGTACTTGCATTGCCGCGCCGGGTGGCAGCGCTCCGCGGCAGTCGCGGCCGGCGTGGTGGCGCTCAGGACCGGCGTCGAGATCGACGACGCACTCGCCCACGTACAGGAGCAGAAGCCCTCGGCCGATCCCTTGCCCCACCAGCGGGAGGATCTGCGCCGCTGGTGGGAGACACACCGCCTGGCCGGGGACGAGCGGCGCTTCCGGGAGCCGCCGGCACCTACCAACGGTCAGGCCGCCGACAGCAGCTGACAACGCGCCTTAGGGCCCGTTGCTGCCCTCGGCTCGCGCGAGTCCCTATCGCTGGTCGGCCGCGCGCAACCGCGGCGGGGGCACGTCGTCCTCGTGCTCGCGCAACTGCAGTTGAGCGATGTGCACACTTCGGGCGCTGACGGTGACGTGCTCTAGCTCGGGGAGCTCGCGCCCCGCCGTAACACCGTGATCGGCGAACCGTCGCGCGCCTGGCAACACCCTCGCCTCGTAGGAGCCGACCGTGTCGTTGTAGGCTCTCACGGCACTGTTGAGCCGGGTTCCGAGCGTGGCAAGCAGGCCGGAGAGCTTGACGAGTCGCCCGTGCAGCTCGCGCCCTAGCTCCGAGATCGCCCGAGCGGACTCAGCGACGCGCTCCTGCTGCCAGCCGTAAGCCACCGCCCGCAGCATCGCGAGCAGCGTCGTCGGCGTCGCGATCAACACCCTGCGCGCCATCGCATCCTCGATCAGGGCCGGATCGGCCTCGAGCGCGGCGCCGTACAGATGCTCACCCGGCAGGAACATCACGACGAAGTCTGGCGCTGACTCGAGCTCGGCCCAGTAGGCCTTCTCGGCGAGCAGCTTCACGTGCTTGCGCAGCAAGCGTGCGTGATCGCGCAAGTGGCGTTGGCGCTCCTCCTCGTCGCGCGCCTCATACGCATCGAGCACTCCCTGCAGCGGCGCCTTCGCGTCGATCACCACATGCTTGCCGCCCGGGAGCGTGACGATCACGTCAGGCCGGAGCGACACCTCGTCACCGCCAAGCGCGGACTGCTCGGCGAAGTCGCAATGCCTGACCATGCCGGCCATCTCGACGACGTTGCGAAGCTGCATCTGGCCCCACTGACCGCGGGCGTTCGGCTTGCGCAGGGCTGTCACCAGCGCGCCGGTCTCGGTGCGGAGGCGCTCGCCCGTCTCGTTCAGCGTCCGCAGCTGCGCCTCAAGCCGCCCGCGCGACTCCCTTCGGTCCCGATCAAGCGCCAGCAGCTGCGCGTCGACACGCGACAGCTGATCCTTGAGCGGCGCCACGAGCTGCTCGACCGCGTGCTGGCGCTTCTCCAGGTCACCCTTGGCCTCGGCCTGGACTGCCTGCAGCTGACTGCGAGCGATCTGCGTCAGCTGCGACAGACTCGACTGCAGCGCCTCGGCGCTGAGCGCCTTGAACGAGCTGGAAAGCCGCTCCTGGGCGTCGTTGACGGTCGCGAGTCGCTCCTCGGCGCGGGCGCGCTCGTGCTCGAGGTCGGCCCGCGCACGCACCAGCTCGCGCTCGAGCTCACCCGCGCGGGCGGCCCCGGCCGCGAGCGCACGCAGCCTCGGCCGCAGCGCCAGCAATGCTGCACACGCGCCGGCCAGCAGCCCGATCAGTAGCCAGATGGGATTCATCGTTTGTCCAGGATCGCGCAGTCGCCGGACGGAAACGCCCGTCCAGGCCCCCAAAGCCCGGCCGGCGGCCGCTGTTGGCGTCGCAGCGCAAGAATCTTTGCAGTGCAGCCACATCTCGTCCGCCGCCGGGTGATCGTCTACGGCCGCGTCCAAGGGGTGTTCTTCCGCGGCTCGCTCCGCGAGCGCGCCGATGCCCACGGAGTCGAGGGCTGGGTCTGCAACCGCTCCGACGGGACCCTGGAGGCGGTACTCGAGGGCCCCCGCGAGGCGGTCGAGCGCGTCGTCCGCTTCTGCGAGACCGGCCCCCCGCGAGCCGACGTGCAACGGGTCGAAGTCTGCGACGAGGCGCCGCAGGGAGTGTCCGGGTTCGCGGTGCGCTAACTAAGGCCCCGTTCAAGAATTATTGGCGGTTTTGACGGCGTCTGGACGCGCCTGGCGCCACCGGCTCGTCCTCAAATACTCCCGGTATGATCGGGCCGAGCCGGCGGCGCCAGACACGCCCAGCCACTCGTCAAATCCCGCCACTAATTCTTGAACGGGGCCTAACTGCCGAGCGCCTGCTCGAATGCCTCGCGCGCGGCCGCGCCACGGACCGCGAACACGATCCGCTGCAGCGTGCTGCCGCCGTCGAGGTGCCTGCGGACCTCCTCGACCTCGATCCGAGCGGCCTCCGCGAGTGGAAAGCCCCCGACCCCGGTTCCGAAGGCGACCAGCGCGAGCGATGACGCCCCCAGCTGATCGGCCCTGCGCAGCGTGCTGGCGGTCGCGCGCCGGACGATCTCTGCCGAGGTCGGTCCGCCGAGCTCCATCGTCGCGGCGTGAATCACCCACTTGCACGGCATCTCGCCACCGGTTGTCTCGACCGCCTCGCCGAGCGCGATCGGTGCTCGCTCCCGGCTCTCGCGCTGCACCGCCGGTCCGCCGGCGCGCGCGATTGCGCCCGCCACACCACCGCCGTGGGCCAGTTGCGTGTTAGCGGCGTTGGCGATCGCGTCGACGTCCAGCGTCGTGATGTCCGTCTCTAGAACGGAGATTCTCTGCGGAGCGACCGGACCGAGTTGTTCGGCGTCCGGCCTCACGTGACCGTCACGAGACCTCGGCGGGCTCCTCCTCCTTGCCCGCCAGCCGCTCGCGGCCGCGGCGCACCGCGGCGATGAACTTCGTCAGGTTGACCTCGAGCGTGTTGAGGATCTCGTCGGCGTAGTCCTCGGCGCCCAGCCGGATCTCCCGCTCGCGCGCCCGAGCGTCCTCGATGATGTCCTCGGCGCCGCGCTCCGCCTGCTTGGTGATCTCCTCGTCCGAGATCAGCCGGTCCTGAAGCTCGCGCGCCTCCTTGACGATCCGCTCCGCCTCGCGCTTGGCCTCGGCGAGCATCTCCTGACGCTCCTTGACGATCCAGCGCGCCTGCTTGATCTCCTCCGGGATCGTGGCGCGCATCTGGTCAAGGATGTCGTAGATCTCCTCCTTGTCGACGCGGACCTGATCGGTCAGCGGGACCGGCTTGGCATTGTGGACCAGGTCGTCCAGCTTGTCGATCAGTACGAGGACATCCATCTCAAAACCTCTGTTTCGTCAGCGGCCGAGCCGTTCCTTCAACGCCTTGGCCACCTCGTCGGGCACGAGCTCAGCGACGTCCCCGCCAAATGTGGCGAGCTCTTTGACACCGCTCGATCTCAGGAAACTGTACTTGGGCGAGGCCATCAGGTAAACAGACTCGACATCCGGAGCCTGCCGGCGGTTGAGCTGGTTCATCTCGAACTCGTATTCGAAGTCGGAGATCGCGCGCAAACCCTTCACGATCGCCATCGCCCCGCGCGCGCGGGCGAACTCGACGACCAGCGTGCTGAACGGCTGGATCTCGACGTTACTCATCGCGCTGGTCGCATTCTTCAGGAACTGAACGCGCTCCTCGGCCGTGAACAGCGTCTGCCCCTTGCGCCACGGAAGGTTCACGACCGCCACGACCACCGTGTCGTACATCTCGGAGGCCCTACCGATCACGTCGAGGTGACCGTAGGTGACGGGGTCGTAGGTACCGGGGCAGACCACGATGCGGTTGTCAGGTGGAGACACTATCGTTGCGGTGGATTCGGATCAGGGTGTCGCCGTAGCGGCGCTCGTCCAGCAAATCGAGTTCCAGGGCGAGCGGCGCCCGGCGATCGCTTTCCGCGACCACGGACGCGGCCGGGGCGAGGACCGGCAGCAGCGCGTCGGAGAGGTCTCGACCAGCGACGCTCGCTTGGCGGTATGGGGGGTCCAGGAACACGAGATCGTATTGACGTGCGTCCGTCCGTGCATGCTTGAGGAACGAAACGACGTCCTGACCGCGAACTTCGGCCGTCAGCCCGAGGGCTGAGAGGTTGCGCCGGATGGCGGCGATCGCCGCCGGCGACGAGTCCACCAGCGTCGCCTCTCCGGCTCCCCGTGAGAGCGCTTCGATCGCCAGCGCGCCCGATCCCGCGAACAGGTCGAGCACCCTTTCGCCCGCTAGAGGGCCGAGGATCGAGAACAGCGCCTCGCGGACCCGGTCGCCCGTGGGTCTGGTCGCGCGCCCGTGCGGCGCGACCAGCGTTGCCCCCCGGCGCGATCCCGCGATCACTCGCACCCCCTCACGCCCGGATCGGCGCGTACGCCTCACTGCCGTAGGCGTGTGCGAGGGCGTCCGCGAGCAGCGCGTTCTCGGGCAGCTCGAGCTCGGGGTCCTCGCTGTCGATTCGCGCCGCGTGCCATCGTGCGCGCTCGAGCAGGTCCGCGTCGCGCGGCAGCTCGGCGACGCGAAACTGGGCGACGCCGTGCTGGCGCGTGCCGACGAGCTCGCCTTCGCCGCGCAGCTGGAGATCGATCTCGGCGAGCTCGAACCCGTCGGTGTGGGACGCGAGCGCGCGCAGGCGTGGCGAGTCCTTGTCCCCGAACAGCAGGCACAGCGATCCGTGCGAGCCCCGCCCGGTCCGGCCGCGAAGCTGATGCAGCTGCGAGATGCCGTACCGATCGGCATCCTCCACCTGCATCACGGTCGCGTTCGGGACGTCGATCCCGACCTCGATCACCGATGTCGCCACCAGCACGTCGGCCTCGCCGGATGCAAACTGCGCCATAGCTGCCTGCTTGGCGGCTGGGCGCATCTGACCATGCAGCAGCACGACGCCAAATTCACGCAGTTCGCCCGCCCGGAGGCGCTCGAACTCGGCGGTGGCAGCCCGTGCCTGGAGCAGCTCGGACTCCTCGACCAGCGGGCAGACGACGAACGCCTGGCGGCCCGCGCGCAGCTCCTCGCGAATGCGCTCGTAGGCACGCGCCCGCTCACGCTCGGTCGAGCAGACGAATGTCCGCACCGGCTGACGGCCGCGCGGCAGCTCGCGCAGCACGGTGAAGTCGAGGTCGCCGTAGTTGCTCAGCGCCAGCGTGCGGGGGATCGGCGTGGCGGTCATGTGCAGCGCGTGCGGGCTCGTTTGCGCCGGGCCCTTGGCCTCCAACGCGGCGCGCTGCCGCACTCCGAAGCGGTGCTGCTCGTCGACAACCGCCACCCCAAGCCGAGCAAACTGGACCGCTTCCTCGATCAGCGCATGCGTGCCAACGATCAGCGACAGCTCACCGGTGGCGAGCTTTGAAAGCAGATCGGCGCGGCGCCGTCCGGGGGTCGCGCCGGTGAGCAGTCCCGCGGGCACAGCCTCGCCCGGCATCAGCCCCTGGATCGTGGCGAAGTGCTGGTCGGCCAGCGTCTCGGTGGGCGCCATCAGCGCGCCCTGGTAACCGTGCTCGACCGCGCGCAGCAGCGCATACAGGGCGACGACGGTCTTCCCGGACCCAACCTCGCCCATCAGCAGCCGCTGCATTGGGCGCGGCTTGGCGAGGTCGTCGTCGATCTGCACGAGCGCCCGCTCCTGATCGCCCGTCAGGGGGAACGGCAGCATCGTGCCCAGCCAGCGCGCGGTGAGCTCGCGCTCGTCGTCGAGCATCGGAGCGGTTCCGTGCTCGCGTCGCCGTCTGCGGCGCCGCAGCAGCGCCAGCTGCACCAGCAGCAGCTCGTCGAACGCGAGCCGGCGCCGGCCACCCTCGTGATCGTCGTCGGAGGCCGGAAAGTGGGTCGCCGCGAGGGCGCCCCGCCGGTCGGGCAAGCGCTCGCCGGCCCGCAGACCCGCGGGCAAGGGCTCGACCACTTCGGCGATCTCGCGGGCGTGGCGACGCGCGAGCGCCAGAATCTGGGTCGAGGACAAGCCTTCGGTCGCGGGGTAGTGCGCGACGGCGCCGGCAGCGGCACCGGCCGCATCGTGCGCGGTGCGAGCGTGCGCCTGGACCCCGAACCCGGTGTGCGCCTCGAACTTGCCATGCAGGACCAGCCGCGTTCCCGGCGGGTATTTCTGCACCAGCCACGGCTGGTTGAAGAATGTCGCCTTCATCGAGCCGGTGTCATCGGCCACGGTGGCCTCGACCAGCGGTCGCATGCCGCGGCGCCGCACCGGGCGCGAGGCGATGCTCCTCACCACGACGACCACCGTCGCGTTCTCGCCGGCGACGAGCTGCGCCACCGCCCGCGCCTCCCGGCGGTCGCGCGGAAGGTGCTCCAGCAAATCGCCGATCGTGTGGAGTCCGAGCGTCCGCGCCGCCTGCTGCGCCTTGGCGCCCTCGAGCTCGAGCGCGAACTCGAGCCGCGAGGGGCGCGGATAGCGGACTGGACCAGTCCCAAGCTCGTCAGGGTCAAGTGGACGCGAGGTGGCGAATGCGAACGGAGTCACCGGCGTCACCCATCATGACTCGCGGGGCGGCGGCGAGCCCAAGCTACTCAGCCGACAGCAACCACCAGTAGCTCGACTGCCCGCCGTCGGACAGCTCGAACTCGACTTCGCCGGCCGCCAGGGCCTGGACGGTCTCGTCGTCGAGCGGCGCCTCGACGCCCCGAAGGCAGGTGATCAGCTCGGCGTTATCGGCCAGCTGCTCGAGCACGCCACGCAGCGTCTCGCGGGGCCGGCCCCACGCGACGATCTCCTCCTCGACGAATCCGACCGCGTCCCCCTCCCGGAAGCGGCCCTGCACGTCGTCGCGCGCGGCAGGCGCGACCGCGCCGGTGCGCACGCGCACGAGCGTCGCGACCATCAAAGACGCGTTCTCAGCCGCGCCACGCAAAGGGTCGAGGCTGACGGCGGCCGCGAGCCCCGCCTGCAGCGACCGGGAAGGCACCACCCGCACGCTCTTGTCCGACAGCTCCGCCGCGCGCTCGGCCGCCATCACGACGTTGGGGCTGTTGGGCAACACGACAACCTCCTCGGCGGGGATCGCGTGGATCGCGGCCAGCAGGTCGTAGGTGGACGGGTTCAGTGTTGGCCCCCCATCCAGGACCCGCACGCCCAGGCTTTCAAAAAGCGAGCGCATGCCGTCGCCGGTCGTGACCGCAAGCGCCGCACAGACCGCGGTCGAGGAGTCCGTGAGTCGTTCGGCGCGCCGCTGGACCTGCTCGCGCATGTCGGCCACATCGAGGTGCGAGACGGCGCCGGCGCCGGCGAACATCGCCGTCACGGCCTTCGGCTCGTCGGTGTGTACGTGGACCTTGAGCGTCGTCGAATCGCCAACCACGAGCACGGAGTCCCCGAGCTGCTCGAGCAGCCGCACGAACCGCCGGCCGTCGAGATCTCTGCCGCTGACCGCGAAGTTCGTGCAGTACCGATAGGTGGAGGAAGCGTGCTGGGGATGGGTGACACGCGGCGCGGCCTGATGCTCGAGCGGTGGCGGCTCGCTGCCGCGCAGCGCTCCGATGATCCCGGCGAGCAGCACCGTCACTGCGTAGCCGCCGGCGTCGACGACGCCCGCCTCGCGCAGCACGGGCAGCAGCTCCGGGCCGCGCGTGACCGACTCCTTGCCAGCGGCGAGCGCTTGCTCGATGACTTCGGCGATCACGGCGTTCTGCTCCTCCGCGGTCGCCTCGGGGCCGAGCCGCGCGTTGCTCGTGTGAGCCAGGTCGGACGCCATCTGCACGGCCATCTCGCGGACGACCGTGAGGATCGTCCCCTCGGCCGGATCGCGCACCGAGCCGTACGCCTGATCGGCAGCCCGCGCCATCGCCGCGGTGATCAGTACCGGGTCGACGAGCTCGCCCGGTCGGCTCGCGAGCTCCTCGGCCGCGCCGCGGATCAGCTGCGAGAGGATCACGCCCGAGTTCCCGCGCGCCCCCAGCAGCGCCGCGCGCGCCACGGAAGCGACGATCTCATCCCGCCCGACGCCTTCGATCGCCTGGTTCTCAGTAGCGCCCGCAAGCCGGTCCAGCTCCTGCAGGACAGCGCGCAACGTAAGCACCATGTTGTCGCCCGTGTCGCCGTCTGCGACCGGGAACACGTTTAGGTCGTTGACCTCGTCGCGGCGCGCCTCGAGCTCTGCGAGGCCCGCCTCGACCACCGCGCGGAAGCGAACGATGCTTGGATCGGACATCCGCCGCCGCTGCGAATCTAGCGCGGGCGCGCTCACTACCGGGCTTTGGCGACCTTGCCGGCCTTCAGGCAGCGCGTGCACACGTAAACGCGACGGGGCGTTCCACCGTCGTCGATCCGTACGCGCTGCAGGTTCGGATCAAAGCGCCGCTTAGTGGCCACCATCGAGTGGCTGCGGCTGTTGCCGAACGCAGGGCCCTTCGCACAAACTTGACAGACCTTGGGCATCGCGGTCGAGTATAAGCCGTCCACCGGTCATTGATCTGCAAGCCGACAGACGTCCACCGCGATGGGTACTGGGAGCTGAGCGACCGCGAGACCCTGGGACACGCCCGGTTTGCCGGCCCGTTACGAGATTCGGCGCCACATCGCGAACGGCGGGATGGCGTCCGTGTGGAGGCCCGTTCGCCTCGGCGGTCTAAGGTCTAAGGGCTAAGGGCTCCCGAGTCATCCGATTTCCCGCGCCGGCCGCGCAGCTGCTCCTTGACCACCAGCGAAGCAAGCACCGCTTGCACCGCGTGGCGGCCGGTGTCGCGCTTGGAACCCCCATGGACACGCTCCAGTGCCTGCGCCATCGAGTCGACGGTCAGCACCCCGAACCCGCACGGGACGCCGGTCTGCAGCTGGACGTGCTGGATCCCGCGCGCGGCCTCGCCGCAGACGTACTCGTAGTGGTCGGTCTCGCCGCGGATGACCGCGCCGAGGCAGACGACCGCCGCGTAGCGGCCTGACTGGGCGGCGTACATCGCGGCGAGCGGCAGCTCAAACGCGCCGGGAACGTCTAACCGGTCGACATCCGTGATCCCGTCCTCGTGCAGCGCCGCGCGGGCGCCGGCCTCGAGCTTGTCTGCCAGCTGCTCGTAGAAGCGCGCCACGCACAGCGCCACCCGCCGTTCAGGCGCCCTCACGCTTGTGGCCTCCGCTCGCCCTCGGGCTTTGCTTTCGCGCCGGGCGCGCGCTCGGCGTCCTGCCTCGCCTGATTGCGCGCCGCGCGAATCGTCCAACACTCGGCATCCGGCCTCGCTGATTGGGCAGCGCCCGAGTCATCCGGCTGGCTCGCCTACTGGAGGCCTCGTGAGTCATCCAGCTGGAGCCGATCGTGCTCCTGCTCGTCGTGCAGCATCTGATCGTCCAGCGCGAGCCCTTGATGGTGGAGCGTGTGACCGAGCCGTTCGCGCTTGGCCCGCAGGTAGGCCTCGTTGTGCGGGTTGGGCACGTGCTGGATCGGGATCTGGTCGGAGACCGACAGGCCGTAACCGGCGAGCCCGGAGATCTTCTTCGGGTTGTTGGTCAGGATGCGGATGCTCGTCAGGCCAAGGTCGACGAGGATCTGGGCGCCGATCCCGTAGTCGCGCAGGTCCGCCGGCAGGCCGAGCCGGAGGTTGGCGTCGACCGTGTCGAGCCCCTCCTCCTGGAGCTTGTAGGCACGCAGCTTATTCAGCAGGCCGATGCCGCGACCCTCCTGGCTGAGGTACAGCAGCACCCCGCAGCCCTCGTCCTCGATCATCGACAGCGCCGACTCGAGCTGCTCGCCGCAGTCGCAGCGCAGCGAGTGGAACACGTCGCCCGTCAGGCACTCCGAGTGCACGCGCACCAGCACGTCCTCGCGCCCGGCCACCTCTCCCTTGACGAGCGCGACGTGGTGCTTGTTGTCGACCAGCGACCGGTATCCGACCGCAACGAACTCCCCGAACCCGGTCGGCAGCTTGGTCGCGACGACCCGCTCGACGAGCTTCTCGTTCCGGCGCCGGTAAGCGACCAGGTCGGCGACTGTGACCATCTTCAGGGCGTGGCGGTCGCAGTAGGGCGCGAGGTCGCTGACGCGCGCCATCGAGCCGTCGTCGTTCATGATCTCGCAGATCACGCCAGCGGGGTTGAGTCCTGCGAGCCGCGCGAGGTCGACGGCTGCTTCGGTCTGGCCGACGCGCTCGAGCACGCCGCCGGGCTTTGCCTTGAGCGGGAACACGTGGCCCGGCTGGACGAGGTCGCGCGGGCTTGCTTTCGGATCGATCGCGACCTGGATGGTCCGCGCCCGGTCTGCCGCCGAGATGCCCGTGCTGACGCCGGTGCGAGCCTCGATCGAGACCGTGAAGGCCGTTTCGAACGGCGACTCGTTCTTGGCCGCCATCAGGTCCAGACCGAGCTCGTCGCAGCGCTCTGGAGTCAGCGCCAGGCAGATCAGCCCGCGTCCTTCCTTGGCCATGAAGTTGATCGCCTCGGGCGTGACGAACTGCGCGGCCATCGTCAGATCGCCCTCGTTCTCGCGATTCTCGTCGTCGACGACGATCACCATCTTCCCCTGGCGGATGTCCTCGATCGCGTCCGCGATCGTCGCGAACGGCACCTTCACCGAGCTCATGCCGGCGCCCCGATCAGCTTCTCGACGTACTTCGCGAGCACGTCCACCTCCAGGTTGACCTTCGTTCCAGCCTGCGCTGCGCCGAGGTTGGTCCGTTGCAGCGTCTCCGGTATCAGAGACACCGTAAAGGACTGCGTCATCCACCGTCGCCACCGTCAGCGACACGCCGTCGACCGCGATCGATCCCTTCTGCACGACGTATCGCAGCAGGCTGCGCCGGCGTCTCGATCTCGAGCCTGCGCGCCAAGCCGTCGTCGCCGGCGCTCGCCACCGTTCCGAGGCCGTCGACGTGGCCCTGGACCACGTGACCACCGAGCCGGTCGGTGGCACGCAGCGGGAGCTCAAGATTGACCTCGGTCCCGACCCGCGCCTGGGCGAGCGAGCTGCGTGCGAGCGTCTCGTTCATCACCTCAGCGTCGAACGACGAGCCGTCGATCGCAGTGGCGGTCAGGCACACGCCGTTGACTGCGATGGAGTCACCTTCGTGGAGCTCGCCGGTCAGCCCTGTTGAGACCGACAGGCGCACGCCGCCGGCGGATCGCTCGAGGTCCATCACGCGTCCCAGGCAACGCACCAGCCCTGTGAACATCACCACTCCTTCATCCCTGTGACCACGCCTCCAACCCGGTCACCACTCCTTCATCCGGGCCGAAATCAGCTGGTCGTCCCCGACGCGCTCGCACTCGAGCGTCAGCGCCCGCGGCGCGTCCGCGATCGTCTCGACGCCCTCACCCTCGAGCGGCCCGTGGGCCGCCTTGCCGCCCAGCACCATCGGCGCCAGGAACAGGCGGATCTCGTCGACCTCGCCGGCCTCCAGAAAGGCTCCCGCCAGACGCGGCCCGCCCTCGAGCAGGATCGACGTGATGCCGGCGGCGCCGAGCTGGTCGAGCGCCGAGCAGACACGCGCCGGCTCGTTCTCGCCGGGCGCGACGACCACCTCCGCCCCGTGCGTCTGCAGCGCGTCGGTCGCCGTCCGCGGCGCCGCGCGGGAGACGACGACCGTCAGGGGAATCCGCCGCGCGTCGCGCACGAGCTTCGAGGCCAGAGGGAGCCGCGCGACAGAATCGAACACCACCCGGCGAGGCTGACGCTCGACGCCTTCCACACGGGCGGTGAGCTGCGGATCGTCGGCGAGCGCGGTCCCGATTCCGACCGCCACTGCGTCGCATTCGGCCCGCCAGTGATGGGCCCGGTAGCGGCTGGCCTCGCCCGAGATCCACTTCGAATCGCCGCTGCGCGTCGCGACCTTGCCGTCGAGCGTCATCGCCGACTTGAACAGGACCCACGGGCGGCCGGTCCGCGAGTGCTTACGAAACGGCTGGTTGAGCAGGCGGGCGCGGGAGGCGAGGTCGCCGTCAGCGACGACCACCTCGACGCCTTCGTCGCGCAGAATCCCGAGCCCTCGCCCGGACGCGTGCTCACTCGGATCGTCGGATGCGATCACGACGCGCGCGATGCCGGCTGACCGGATCGCATCGGTGCACGGGGGCGTCTTGCCCTGGTGACAGCAGGGCTCGAGCGACACGTAGATGGTCGCGCCCTCCAGGTCTCGATCGCCGGCCGCCTCGATCGCCTCGACCTCAGCGTGCGGACCCCCGAAGCAGTGATGGAAGCCCTCGCCGACGACCTCGTCATCGAACGCGATCACGGCGCCGACGAGCGGATTCGGGCTCACCCGTCCCCTGCCCTGCTCGGCCAGCTCGATCGCCCGCGCGAGGTGCCGGCGATCGATATCGCGCTTGAAGGGCATGATGTCTTTGGAGGATAGGGCCGACGCCAAAACGCCGGTAGCGGCCCTTACCCCGCATTTCCCGCCGGTCAGCCGGTAGACGCTCATTTCCGGACCAGGACGGCGGTACTGCCGGGGGTAGTAGTCGATCGACCAGTCGAAGCTGAACGGGACGGAGTTCGCGCCGCGCGCGAACGGGCTGATGTGATAGAGGAGCTGCGCCCGGTTGGCCAGCGCCGCGTAGTATGCGATCGCGTTGGGCGCGTCCTTGGGCTGGGCGAACGCGCGGCCGGCCTGCAGCGACCCGACCACCAGCCAGCAGTAGCCGCTGCGGGTGTACTCGTCCAGCAGGGCTGGCCGCAGGGTGCGCTCGTACTCGTCGATCAACACGTAGCGGCGCTGGCCGTCGGGCAGCGGGTTGCCGTGCTGGTCGACGTCGGTCAGCCAGGTCGGGTACCGCGACCACCGCTCGCCGGTGGGAGTCGAGAGCAGCGGGCGGCCAACGTCGGTCGCCCAGTCGTCGGGCACGACCGGCTCGATCACGACGTTGGCGCCGGCTGGCACGTGGGCGACCATCCAAGCGCGCGTGAGGTTGCGGGTGTCGGGCCGCGAGAGGACGGCATCGCTGTGCAGGACCGCGACCACGCTCTGGCCCAGCATCAGGATCGCGACGACCGTGCCAGCCAGCGGCGCCGGCACGCGCCGAGCTCGCGCCAGCCACCGCACGAGCTCCACGGCCGCGTAGGCGCCGACCAGCACGACGATCGGAAGGATCGGCATCAGCCACCGGCCGAAGAACCGCTGCTGCTCGCCCATGAAGACAATGAACGCGATCGGAGCGGGAAGCAGCACGAGCGCGATCGCCGCCCGCCGCCGCGCGATCAGCATTGCCGCGCCGCTGGCGGCCGCGACCGTCGGGCCCCAGCCCAGCCCCCAGGTGAACGTCCACAGGTAGTAGGCGATGCCGCTGCCAGGGGTGATTCCCAGTTTGACCGGCTCCTGGCCGCCGGCGGCGAGCGAGGCCTGCTGGGCGACCCCGGAACGGAAGGCGGAGAAATCGAGCACTGAGTAAGGGTTGGCGATCACGAACGCGGCCAGCGCCACCAGCAGCGCGATCGCGCAGCGCCGCAGGGCTAGCCACGCGGTCCCGCGGGCGGCGTGGCACGCGCACGCCGCGAGCAGGCATAGCACCGTGATCCCGCCGGTGTACTTGGTAGCCGCCGCGAGGCCGATGCCGGCGCCGGCGATCGTGTAGTCGCGCAGGTCGCCGCGACGGCAGACGCCCGCGATGCCATACAGCGACAGCGCCACCGGCGCGAGCGTCGGCACGTCGTTGAGCGCGAGATGGCTGTAGAAGATCGGCAGGAAGGCCAGCCCGAAGCTCGCTGCCGCGAGCAGCCCAATCGTACGGTCGAACAGCCGCGCACCCGCCAGGTAGGTGAGCCAGACGGCGATCGTACCCAGCAGCGCTGCGACCACGCGCGCGACGACGAACACGTCCGTCGGATTGGTCGCGTAAGCGCGCGTGACCGCGTCCGCGCTCCCGAACCAGAGCTCGAACACGAACTGCAGCAGGTATGAGTAGGCCGGCGGGTTAAGGAAGTACTGCGGGTTGAGGTCGTGGGAGAAGAACCCGATCGCGCGCGGCACGAAATGGGTCGCCTCGTCGGAGTTGTAGCTGTACGGCAGGCCCTGCTTGATGCCCCACAGGCGCAGCAGGAGGGTCGCGATCAGCAGCAGCGCGAGTGCCGCGCGGTGTGGCGCCAGACGGCCGCTCGAGCCACGCTCCGCGCCGTCGCGGAGCCGGCGCAACCCGGTCGGGAGCGCACTGATGGGACGCGCCGGTCCCGGCGTTTTCAGCGCCGTCGCGTTCATTGCAGTCTGAGTATCTCGCTACCGTGTGTTAGCCAGCGCTGCCCGCAGAATGCCCTACCGCCCGGATTGCGTCTGCCACGAAGCCGAGCGGGTGTAGCCGTTAGAGATGAAGCTCATCATCCAGATCCCCTGTTTCAACGAGGAGGCTCAGCTCCCGCTGACGCTGAGCCGTCTCCCCCGGCAAGTTCCCGGGTTCGAGACGGTCGAGTGGCTCGTGATCGACGACGGCTCGACCGACGGGACCGTGGAGGTGGCGCGCGCGCACGGCGTCGACCACGTCGTGCGCCTGACCAACAACAAGGGCCTGGCGGCCGCGTTCCAGGCGGGGCTGGACGCTGGCCTGAAGCTGGGCGCCGACGTGATCGTCAACACCGACGCCGACAACCAGTACGAGGGCGCCGACGTGCCCAAGCTCGTCGCGCCGATCGTCCGCGGCGAGGCCGACATGGTCGTCGGCGACCGCCAGGTGAACACGATCGCCCACTTCTCGCTCGGCAAGAAGCTGCTCCAGCGTCTCGGCTCGTGGGTCGTGCGCCATGCGTCCGCGACGCACATTCCCGACACCACGTCCGGCTTTCGCGCCTACAACCGCGAGGCGGCCCTGCAGATGCAGGCCGTCTCCAAGTTCACCTACACGCTCGAGACGATCATCCAGGCCGGCAAGCTGCTGGTCGCAGTCGATCACGTGCCGATCCGCACCAATCCCAGGACGCGCGAGTCGCGCCTGTTCCCCTCGGTCAGCGCCTACGTGCGCCGCAACGCGCTGTCGATCTTCCGCGTGTACTCGCAGTACCAGCCGCTGAAGGTGTTCTGGAGCGGCGCCGTGGTGATGGGCATCCCGGCGCTGGCGCTGTTCATCCGCTTCCTGATCTACTTCGTCGCGGACCCTCACACTGCCAAAGGCCACGTGCAATCCCTGATCGCCGGCGCGGTGCTATTCAATGCCGCAATGCTGCTCGGAGCGCTGGGCGTAATCGGCGACCTGCTCGACGCGCAGCGGATGATCTCGCAGCGCACATTCGAGCGGGTGCGGCGGATCGAGCTGCAGCTCGGCGTCCCGCCATCGCATTATGAGCCGGGCGCCCAGCGCGAGGACTCGGCCAACGCCCGGGATCGCGAGGCGCTCGGCGTATGACTCCGGCCAGCGGCGTCGCGCAGTCGGCGGTCCCGACCGGCAACACGTACGACAAGTACGGCTCCAGCAATCCCGTCGTCCGGCGCCTGATGGCGGGCTTCGAGCGCTCGCTCGATGAGCTGTTTGACCGTGCCGCGCCGCGGTCCGTGCTCGACGTCGGCTGCGGTGAGGGCGTGCTCACGGATCGGTGGGCGGGACGGTTTGCCGGTGGGCGCGTCGTCGGGATCGACCTCGAGGACCCCAAGCTCCACTCCGAATGGAGACGGCGCCGGCGGCAGAACCTCGAGTTCCTGACCGGCCGCGCCGAGGCGCTGCCGTTCGCAGAGCAGGAGTTCGACCTCGTCGCGGCGATCGAGACGCTCGAACACGTCGCCGATCCCACGCGGGCGCTCGCCGAGATGGCGCGTGTGGCGCGGCGCCACGTGCTCGTCTCCGTCCCCCGCGAGCCGCTGTGGCGAATGCTGAACGTCGTGCGGGGGGCGTATGTCGGCCAGCTCGGCAACACGCCCGGCCACCTCAACCACTGGTCCAAGCGTGGCTTCGTGAGCCTGCTGGCGCGCTTCGGCGAGGTCGTCGAGGCTCGCTCGCCGTTTCCGTGGACGATGCTGCTGGTGCGGGTCGGGTGACAGCCCTGAATTCGCCGTCCGGAGGCAGCGGCGAGCAGGGGGTTCAGCGAGCGCCCGAGGACGGGGTCACACGGGCAGGCGCGACCGCGGTGGCGCCCCCACCGGAGCAGCCTTCCTTATCGTCCGAGAACGGCGCGACGGTCGCCGGCGAGGGCCGCTCGTACGCGACCGGTGCGCGTGTGCTGTCGATCGGGATCGCGTCGACCGGGATCTTCACCTTCCTATACCTGGCTCTCGCCAGCCACGTGCTCGATCCGGCCTCCTACAGCCGGATCTCGCTGGCCTGGGCGATCATGTACGTGATCCTGTCGGTGATCTACCGACCGATCGAGCAGCTGCTCTCGCGCACGATCGCCGACCGCCGCGCCCGCGGCCTGTACGATCACGCCCTGCGGGTCCCGGTCCTGATCCAGTCCGGGTTCGCCTGCCTGTTCCTGGCCACCGCGCTGGCGCTGCGACCAGAGATCGAGTCCGGGATCTTCGACGGGTCGAGCGCCCTGTACTGGATCCTGGTAGTCGGGGTGCTCGCGTATGCTGCCAGCTACTTCGCGCGCGGCTGGCTGGCCGGCCACGAGCGCTTCGAGCTGTACGGCGGGCTCGTGTTCCTCGAGTCGACCTCGCGGTTTCTGTTCGTGCTCGCGGTCGCGGTCGGCATCGGCTCGGGCCAGGGAGCGGTCGGGCTCGGGATGGCGGTCGCGCCGTTCGCCTCGCTGTGCGTGATCCCGTTCGCGTTCTCACGGATCCGGGTCCACGCGCCGGCCGGGCTGCCGGCCGCCGACGCCGGCCGCGAAGGCCCGGCCCACGGGCAGCTGGAAGAGGCCGCGACCGATTTGACGCTCAAGCACGGCGCCGGCTTCGCGGTCGCCGTGGTCGGGATCATGTTCGCCGAGCAGACGCTGATGAATGCGGGCGTGCTGATCGTCGCAGTGAACTCCACGGGAGCGGTGCTGACGGTCGGACTGACCGGATTTGTGTTCAACGTGCTGCTAATCGTCCGCGCGCCGTTGCAGCTGTTCCAGGCGATCCAGACCTCGATCCTCCCGCACCTCGCGGGCCTGGAGGCCCGCGAGAACGCCGACGAGTTCCGCCGCGCGATCCGGATCACGATCCTCGTGATCGCGGCCTTCGCCGGCGCGGTCGCGCTCGGCCTGCTGGCGATCGGTCCGCCGGTGATGACGGCGCTGCTGGGCAACAAGGGCTTCCACTACGCCCGGCTCGGGCTCGCGCTCGTCGGCCTCGGGATGGGACTGCATCTCGTCTCCGGAACGCTGAACCAAGCCGCGCTTGCGAGGGGGCGGGCCCGGCTGGCGTCGATCTCCTGGCTGTGCGCCGCGGCACTGTTTGTCGCGTTCGTCGCCACGCACACGATCACCTCCGAGGTGACGCGGGTCGAGGTCGGCTACTTCGCCGCCACGCTCGTGCTGTGCGGGCTGCTGTCGGCCGTGTACCGCCGGGGGACGGCCACGCCGGTCGCCCGGCGTGCAGCCGGCGGGTGACCCCAGCCGGCTTGGTCGCGCCAGCGGGTCCCGATCTCTAGTTCTAGTGGTGCATCCGCCAAGTTCGTTGATGGGCTGGCGAGCGAAAATCGAGCCCTGGCAAGGACGCAGGACCGAAGGTGTAGTGGGGCTACATTGAGGTCCGAGGACGCAGCCAGGCGAGGATTTGCAGCCGCCAGACCGCAACGAACTTGCGGGATGCACCACTAGTGGTCCATCCGGTAGGTTCGCGCCCATAGAATCCCCGGTCGATACGGGCTTTCCGGGTTGTTCTCCCTGGAAAATGCCTAAAACGTGAGGGCACGGATCTACGGGATCAGTCTAGCTCTAGCTAGGAGGTGAACGGCGCGCAGGCCGGCTGCTTCTGGATCGCCTTGTCCAGCTCGGCGCTCTTCAAGCGGCTCAACCCAGTACCGATGTTGTTCACCGCGGAGCCAACCGAGTTCGCGAGCGCCCGGTCAGCGTTGCGGAAGGCAGTCGGATCGCCCGTCGGGAGCGCCCGCGCCTGACGCTGGCCCTTGACGAAGGCGGCCTGGAGCTGGCCGAAGGTCGAGACGAACGCGCTCGAGATCTGCTCTCCGTTGGTCACGCGCGGCGTTCCCGCGGCCTTGAGCTTGGAGACGACGGCGCCCGTGTCCGCGACGGCGGAGTCGAAGAACTCCTCAATCACGGCCTTGCGCCGCGTGAGATCCGTAACCGTGGCTAAGTTGAGCGCCCCGCTGCGGGCTTCGACGTTCAACGTCCAGCCCCGGACCGCTGTACAGACCGCCTTGACGTACGACGCAGCGCTCACACCCGTGGGTGAGGACGAGGAGCTTCCGCAACCTGCAACGGCGAGCACGACCAGCACGCTGATGAACGCGACGACCCGGAGCACCACGGCACCCTATCGCATTAGGGCGCCCGGCTCAGCCACGCGGGTCAGGCTTCGGACGCGCCGGCAGCTGCCACGATCGCCGCGTACGCGGCCCCGGGATCGGCAGACTTGAACACCCCCGAGCCGGTCACGAGCACGCCGGCACCGGCCTGCACGCAGGCCCGGACGGTGTTCTCGTGCACGCCGCCGTCGACCTCGAGCGCGACCGAGACAGGGAGCGCCCGTCGCATCCGCTCGAGCTTCCCATAGGAGGCGGGGATCAGCTCCTGTGCGCCCCAGCCGGGATTGACGCTCATGCAGAGCGCCAGGTCCAGCGTGCCGCCGGCGACCTCGGCGAGGCTGTCCGCCGGCGTCGCGGGGCAGATCGCCGCGCCCGCCGAGCAGCCTGCGTCGCGGATCGCCCCCAGCGTGTAGTGCAGGTGCGGCGTCGCCTCGAAGTGGACCGTGATGTTGTCTGCGCCGGCGCGTGCGAACTCGCTCACCTGGCGCTCGGGACGGTCGATCATCAGATGCACATCGATGATCGCGCCGGCGCCATGGACTCGGTCGGCGATCGCGCCTACGATCAGCGCGCCGAACGTGATCGGCGGCACGAAGTGCCCGTCCATCACGTCGACGTGAATCACGCGCGCGCCGGCGGCGATCACCTCGTCGACCTGCGCTCCCAGGCGCGCGAAGTCGGCCGACAGGATCGAGGGCGCGACGCGCACCTCGCGCAGCAGATCCGAGGCCACGAGCGCCTAGACCGCCCTCAGCATGCTGCCGTGACAGTGGTTGCAGGCCACGATCGCTGTGCTCGACATCCGCACGATCGTCGAGTGCTCGCCGCAGTTGGGGCACACGGACACGAGCTCGTAGCGCTGCAGGCAATACACGCAGCGGTAGCGGCCCGGCACTGCGGTGGGCCGCAGCCACGGCTCCCCGCACCCGGGGCACTCTGGACCGAGCTTGACCTGAGTTTCGGCCACGATGCTCTCTAGGGTACCGGCAGCGTTCCCGGCAACCATCGCCGCAGGCGGGCGATGAAGAACCCGTCGGTGCCGTCGCGATGCCCAAGCAGCTGCAGATACGGCGAATCGCGCCGGTGGCTCCACCACGGATACGCTTGCCCGAGATCCTCGGCAGACCACTCCGGATGCTCGCGGAGGAAGCACTCGATCACCCGCCTCGCCCTCGTCCCGCGAGATCGTGCACACCGAGTAAACGAGCGCGCCGCCGGGCGCGGTCGCCGCGGCTCCCGCCGCCAGGACCCTCGCCTGCAGAGCGCTGAGCTCCACGATCGCCTCCGGGCTCGCGCGCCAGCGCACGTCCGGCCGCGACTGAAGCGTCCCCAGACCGCTACACGGGGGGTCGACCAGTACCTTGTCGAAGGGTCGCGTGAAGGGCACCTGCGCCGCGTCGCCGACCTGTACCCGCACCGACCCGGCGCGCATCCGCGCGCAGGTCTCTGACCAGCGCCCGGGCCCGACCCGGATGGCGCTCGACCGCGACCACCTCTCCAGCGCCACCCATCAGCGCGGCGAGGTGCGTGGTCTTGCCCCCGGGGGCGGCGCACAGGTCAAGCACCCGCTCCCCGGGTCCAGGGTCCAGCACCCGGGAGACGAGCATCGATCCTCGAGCCTGCGGGATGATCGCACCCGCCTCCCAGAGCGTCGACGCCTGCGGATCGAATGGCGCCTCGAGCACGATCCCCTCCCGCAGCCCGCTCGCCGCGCGGGCAGGGACGGGAAGCCGCGCACGCAACTCGTCGGGGTCGATGACCAGCGTGTTGACCCGCAACGCGGATTCGGCAGGGAGGTTGCTGTGGGCCAGCAACGCCCGCGCCTGCTCGCCGCCGAGCTCTTCGAACCAGCGCTCGGCGAGCCATTCCGGCACCGAATGAAGAGTCGCCGCCCCGGGCACGTCTCGTCGTCGAGCGCCCCCAGGACAGCGTGTCCTTCCCGTGCCGCCCGACGCAGCACCGCGTTCACCAGCCCGGCGCCGCCTCTGCTGGAGTGCTTGGCCAGCTCGACGCTCTCGTTGACCGCCGCATGGTCGGCCACTCCCTCCAGCAACAGCAGCTGGAACAGCCCCAGGCGCAGGGCGGCGAGGACCGGCGGCTCGAGCGCCTCCGGCGGCCTGCGGGTGAACCGCGCGACGATGTGATCGAGCGTCGCGCGTCGCTGGACGGTGCCGTACGCGAGCCGCATCGCGAGCGCGCGCTCGCGCGGTGCGAGCGCCTTCGCCTCTGAGGTGAACGCCCGATCGGCGTACGCCCCCTGCTCGAACACGCGACGCAGCACCGCGAACGCACAGGCGCGGGCGGGTGAGATCGGCGCCGGCGGCGCCGGGGCCGCGCTTGCTGAGACCCCCGCCTACCACTGTCGCCGGGCCTCGAATTCAGCGCTCGCTGAGACCCCCGCCCACCACTGTCGCCGGGCCTCGAATTCAGCGCACTCACATCCGCAGGCCGCGCAGGTAGTCCTCGCCGCTCATCGGCCGCTTGCCGGGCGGCTGCACGGCGAGCAGCTCGAGCGCGCCCCGCGCACAGCCCAGGACCGGCCGCGGGCCGTGCAGCGAGACGGCGCCCGGCGGCGGGCCGTCCGCGGGCAGCGCACGAGCCTCGCGCACGCCTAGCCCGCTTCCGTCCGGCAGCTCGACGTGTGCGCCGATGTGCGGCGTCAGCGCCCTGACGACGCGCTCGAGCTCGACCGCCGGCCGCGACGGATCGAGCACCCGGTCCATGGCGGTGATCTTCTCGGCGTAGGTGGCGAGCGCCGGATCCTGCTCGCTGCACGGCGGACAGTCCTCGAGCGCCCGGACGAGCAGTTCGCCGCCGAGCGCCTGCAGGCGCGCCGCGAGCATGCCGTAGGTGTCGCCGGGCTCGATCGGCTCCGCCTGCTGAAGGCACACCGGGCCGCTGTCGAGTCCGGCCGTCAGGCGCATGATCGAGACCCCGGTCCGCTCGTCGTCGGCCATGATCGCCCGCTCCACGGGCGCGGCGCCGCGCCAGCGGGGCAGCAGCGAGGGATGGACGTTCAGCATCAGATGGTCCAACAGCAACGGATCCTTGATCAGCGCCCCGAATGCGCACACGCACACGACCTGCGGACGGGCGCGAGCAATCCGTGCCCGGACCGCCTCGTCGTTGACGGTCGCGGGCTGCTCGAGCTCGATCCCCAGCTCCCGCGCCGCGTCCGCGACCGGCGGCGAGGCGAGCTTGCGGCCGCGACCGCGCGGCCTGTCAGGCCGGGTGACGATCAGGGCTGGTCGGTGCGGCGACGCTGCGAGCCGGCGCAGGATCGCGGCGGCGAACTCCGAAGTGCCGAGAAAGACCGTCCGCACTGAGACGCCGGCGCTCAGGCGGCTTGCTGGGCTTCGCGCAGCTTGCGCATCGCCTGCTTGCGCTGATCGCGCGTGGTGCGGTCGAGGATCAGCACGCCGTCGAGGTGGTCCAGCTCGTGCTGGATCACGCGTGCCTCGAGGCCGCTCGCCTCGACCAGAATCGGCTCGCCGTGCTCGTCCTGGGCGCGCACCCGGACGTGGATCGGCCGCTCGACGTCGACGAGCACCGCCGGCAGGCTGAGGCATCCCTCCTCGGCGATCTCTTGCTGGTCGCCGGTCCATTCGATCTCGGGATTGACGAGCGCGGCGACGGGCGACTGCTGCTGGACCTTGTACACGAGCAGGCGGTGCAGCACGCCCACCTGAGTCGCTGCGAGCCCCACTCCGAGCGCGTCTTCCATCAGCTGCCCCATCCGGACGATCTCGTCGCGCAGCGCCCGATCGAACTGCCGGACGGGGCGGGCCCGGGTCCTCAGCACCGGGTCGCCGAACTTGCGCACGTGCGCAAGCGCGGCCGCTCGCCGGGCTGCGACCTCCGGATCGAGCTCCGGCTCGGCGGTCTCATCGCCGTCGCCCGGCTCGACGTCGATCGGTGAGACGGGGGCCTGCCCGGACTCCGGGACGGCCGTTGCGGTGGATTCGTCGGACACGACATTGAGTGTAAGGGCGTATCTCACTAAGGGTCCGTTCAGAAATAATTGATCGTCCGGATGCGGCCGGGATGACTTCGCGGATGCGGCACCGGCGCGTGCGCGCCGTAGCGCCACTACTGCCACGCACGCGCCGGCACCGCCCCGCTCGCCCCCCGACCGCCCCGATTCGATCACTTATTCCCGAACGGACCCTAATCTAAGGCGTGCGACTGGAGCAGCCGGATGAGTCGACCTGAGGGCTTCCAAGGAACTACTGCGGGTCGACGTCTACGCTGACGCTCACCTCACGCGTCTGCCGCGTGCGGGGCAGCGCATCGACCGCTTCGCCGACGGCCCGGATCGCGGCCGCCCGATCGGTCGCCTTGATGACCAGCTGGCTGCGCCCCCGGCCCCGCAGCGCGAACAGCCGCGCCGGACCGAGCACGGTGGCCCCGGGCGGGTCGATCTGCGTCCTCAGGAGCGCGGCGACCTCGCCGGCGGCGGCAGCTGCGTCAGCCGTGGCAGCCGCGCCGCGCCCGTCCGGCGCGATCCGTGCCGAGCACACGATCCTGATCAGCGACGAGAATGGCGGGTAGCACAGCGACCTGCGACGCTCGAGCTCGCCGGCAAGGAAGCCGTCCGCGTCGTGGCGCGCCGCGAACCGGATCGCACGGGCATCCGGCGCAAGCGTCTGCACCAGCACGCGTCCGCGATCCCTCCGAGCCCCCCGCGTCCGGCCCGGCCCGCGAGCTGCGTGACGAGCGCGAACGTCCGCTCCTCGGCGCGGAAATCCGGGAACCGGAGCGTCTGGTCAGCATCGACCACGATCCCGAGCGAGACGTCCGGGAAATCATGGCCTTTGGCGATCATCTGGGTCCCAACGAGCAAGCCCGCCGGTGCCGCGTGGAAGCGTTCGAGCGTGCGCGCGCGTTCGTTGCGTCCAGTGCAGTCGCCGTCGAGGCGGAACACCGGGAAGCCGGGCTCGCCGAGCGCCTCACGGAGCTCGTGCTCGATTCGCTCGGTGCCGGCGCCGTGCCGCGCGACCGCCACCGACCCACACGCCGCGCACCGGCCCGGAACGGGCTCCCGATGGCCGCAGTGATGGCAGGCGATGTGCGAGCGGGCAGCCGGGCCGGCGCGGTGCAGCACGAGCGCGACCTCGCAGTTGGGGCACATCCACACCCACCCGCAGGCCCGGCAGGAGAGGAAGTTGGACCAGCCACGGCGGTTGAGCAGCACGATCGCCTTCGCGCTCGCCCGGCGCACGTCCGCCAGCGCCATCCGTGCCTGGGGGTGCAGCGGGTGGTGGCGCCCCCGCATGTCTAGTATCTCAACCGCTGGCAGCGCCCGTCCGTCGACTCGTTCGCGCAGCCGGATGGTCGCCATCGACAGCGCGCTCTCCGGCCGCGGCGTCGCCGTCCCGAGCAATAGCACGGCGCCGTGATCGCGGGCCCGGCGCTCGGCCACGTGCCGGGCGTCGTAGCGCGGATCGCCCTCGTGCTTGTAGGAGCTCTCGTGCTCCTCGTCGACGATCATCAACCCGATGTCAGCCAGGGGCGCGAACACCGCGGAGCGGGGCCCGACGCAGACGCGGGCCTCCCCGCGGGCAAGCCGCAGCCACTCATCGTAACGCTGCCCCTGCCCGAGCGCCGAGTGCAGCACCGCGACCACGTCGCCGAACCGAGCCTCAAAGCGCGCGAGCGCCTGCGGCGTGAGCGCGATCTCGGGAACCAGAACGATTGCTGAGCGCCCAGCGGCCAGCGTGGCCTCGACGGCGCGCAGGTACACCTCCGTCTTGCCCGATCCGGTCACGCCGTGCAGCAGGAAGCACCCGCGCCGCGCCGGGAGCGCGCCGAGGACCGGTTCGAGGGCGCGTCGCTGCTCGGCCGTCAGCGGTGGCGGCGTCGCGCTCGCCTCCCCGACGGTATGGCGCGCCGGCCGGCGTCGGCGCGCCTGGCGACGCAGGGCGACGAGACCCCTGGACTCCAGCCGCCTGAGGACCGCCGTTCCCAGGTCTGCGGCGGCCACCGGGCCGTCGCGCGCAAGGTCGCTGAGCGCCTGGCGCTGGCGTTCGGTCAGCGCCGCGCCGTCGTGCAGGGCGGCGCGGCCGGCGTCGGTCAGCTCCGCGACCAGCAGCTTCCTCGTCTGCATCCCGTCGGCGATCCCGGGCGCCAGCATCAGCGCGAGCGCCCGCGCGGTCGTCGAGCAATACTCCCGCGCCATCCACCTTGCCAACGCGACGAGGTCCTCGGGCACGGAGGCCGGGAGCACGGCGTCGGGCTCGACAAGGCGCTCGGGCGCGACCTCGGAACGATCCGCGAGCCCCACCACGACGCCCAGCATGCGGCCGTGACCGAACCGGACCCGCAGCACCGAGCCGACCCCGACCTCTCCCTGGTCGGCACGCAGCCGATAGTCGAACGGGCCGCGAACGGCGCGTGTCAGCGTCAGTGGCTGCACCCGTGCGATTAAGGTTGCGGGACTCGCGTCCAGAGTATTACGGCCTTACTCGTCGACCGCCGGCCCGAGCCCGGCCGCGTGCCGCAGCGCTTGCGCTTTGTCGGTGCGCTCCCAGGTGAAGTCGTGGTCCTCGCGGCCGAAGTGGCCGTACGCGGCGGTCTTCTGAAAGATCGGGCGGTGCAGCCGCAGGTACTGGCGAAACGCGCCCGGACGCAGATCGAAGTGCTCTGAGATCAGCGCCAGGATCTTGGACCGCCCGAGCTTCTCGGTCCCGAACGTCTCGACCATCACCGACACCGGATGCGCGACCCCGATCGCGTACGCCACCTGCACCTCCGCCCGATCCGCCAACCCCGCCGCGACCACGTTCTTGGCCACATACCGCGCCGCATACGCCGCCGAGCGATCGACCTTCGACGGGTCCTTGCCCGAGAACGCCCCGCCACCGTGGCGCGCCATCCCACCGTAGGTGTCGACGATGATCTTGCGGCCCGTCAGACCGCAATCGCCCATCGGCCCACCGATCACGAACCGCCCCGTCGGATTGACGAGGAAACTCTTGTGCAACCGCCGCGCGTCATACAACTCCGCCGGCAACACCGGCTCGACCACGTGCTCCCACAGATCATCCTTGATCAACGCCTCCGCCCCATCACGGTGCTGAGTCGAGATCAACAACTTCTCGATCGCCACCGGCCGCCCATCCACATACCGCACCGTCACCTGCGTCTTACCATCCGGACGCAGATACGGAACGATCTCCGCCTTGCGCACATCCGCCAACCGCTTGGCCAACTTATGCGCCAACGAGATCGGCAATGGCATCAACTCGTCGGTCTCCCGCGTCGCGTACCCGAACATCATCCCCTGATCACCCGCCCCCGCCAGGTCCAGCTCATCATCATCACCTGGATCGGTCCGCGCCTCATACGCCTGGTCGACGCCTTGGGCGATGTCGGGTGACTGCTTGTCGATCGCGTTGATCACCGCGCACGTGTGATGATCGAACCCGTACTCGGCGTTCGTGTAGCCGATCCGCTTGATCGTCTCCCGCGCGATCTCCTGAATGTCGACGTACGTGGTGGTTGTGATTTCCCCGGAGACGACCACCAGCCCCGTGTTCACGAGCGTCTCGCACGCCACCCGCCCAAACGGATCATCGCGCATCACCGCATCCAGCACCCCATCGGAGATCTGATCGGCGATCTTGTCCGGATGCCCCTCGGTGACGGACTCTGAAGTGAACAGGAACTCGTTGTCTGCTGACGTGGTCATGTTCTGCTCGGCGAGGCCGAGGAGCTGCTGGACTCAGCGAAGCGTAGCGTCAGTCAAGCACGGCGCGATCTTGCCTGCGCCGGTCCCCGGCGCTCGCTGCGCTCGACGAAATCGATGATCAGCGGGATGCCGTCCAGGTAGTAGCGCTCGCGCAGCCGGTTCTCGACGAAGTACGCGTAGTCGCGGGTGATTCGCGCCCGCGAATTGACCTGGATCGAGAAGCGCGGCGGTCGCTCGGCGGTCTGGGTCATGAACAGCAGCTTCAGACGGTGGCCGCGGGGGCCACGCGCGGTTCCCGCCGGTGGCTGGCGGGCGGCGACCAGCTCGGCAAGGAAGCGGTTGAGCTGCGGCGTCGGGATCCTGGTGCGCGAACGGTCCGCGAGCGCCACAGCCTCGACCAGCAGTCGCTCGACGTGCCGTCCGGTCTTGGCGCTCGCCGTCAGCACGCGCGGGCGCAGCCGCAGCTTCTGGTGGGCGCGGGCGCGTTCGTGATCGAGGTCGACGTCGCCCGCCAGGTCCCACTTATTGAGCACCAGCGCGGTCGCGCAACCGCTGCGCATCGCCAGTTCGGCCACGCGCATGTCCTGCGCGCTGATCCCTGAGCTCGCGTCGCAGACGACCAGCGCGACGTCGGCGCGCTCGGCCGCGCGGCGGGAGCGCAGCGCCGTGAAGTACTCGAGCGACTCCCCCACCTTCGCTTGGCGCCGAATGCCGGCCGTGTCGACCAGGATCAGCTCGCGGTCCTCGAAGCTCATCGGCAGGTCGATCGCGTCGCGCGTGGTCCCCGCGACGGAAGAGACGATCACCCGGTCGGCGCCCACGAACCGGTTCACGAGCGACGACTTGCCGACGTTCGGGCGGCCGATCACCGCCAGTGCAACGGAGTCCTGCGCTTGCGCCGGCGCGGGTGCGTCGGGCGCCAGCGTGACGATTCGGTCGAGCAGGTCGCCGGTCCCGAGCCCCTGCGCCGCGGACACCGCGAGCGGCTCGCCTAGGCCGAGCGCATAGAAGTCTGCCGCCAGTGGCAGGTCGCGGACGGTGTCGATCTTGTTCGCGGCGACCAGCACCGGGCGAGGACCGCGCCGCAGCAGGTCGGCGATCTCCTGATCGCCGGGACGCAGCCCGGCCTTGGCGTCGACGACGAGCACCGCCACGTCGGCATCCGCGAGCGCCGCGCGCGCCTGGTCCTGAACCTGGCGGGCTAGCTCGTCGCGGTCCTCGAGGTCGACGCCGCCGGTGTCGATCAGGGTCAAGGGGGTCCCGTTCCACTCGGTTGTCACTTCCTTGCGATCACGTGTAACACCCGCCAGCGCGTGCACGACCGCCTCACGCGACTGCGCGAGCCGATTCACGAGCGAGGACTTGCCGACGTTCGGATAGCCGACGATTGCGACCTTCATAGCGAAAGCCGAGGCTAGCGCGAGGCCGTGCTGCGCACGAGCGCCACAACCCGCTCCACGACCTCCGCGAGCGTCAGCCCCGTGGAGTCGATCACGACCGCGTCCGGTGCCGGCGCAAGCGGCGAGTGGACCCGGTCGCGGTCGCGCTGGTCGCGGATCGTCTGCTGGGCGAGCACGGTCCGCGGGTCGCCGTCGAGCTCGGCCGCGCGCCGGCGCGCGCGTTCTTGAGGCGAGGCGGTCAGGAACACCTTGACCTCGGCGTCGGGTGCCACCACCGTGCCAATGTCGCGCCCCTCGGCAACCCAGCCTGCCCCGCCGCCAAGCAGCCGGCGCTGCTCGGCGACCATCGCCTCGCGGACGGCCGGGTCCGCCGCGGCGCGCGAGGCGGCGTCCGATACGACGGGTGCACGGATCGCCTGGCTCACATCGCGGCCATCGAGCAGCACCCGCTCGCCGAGCTCGATCCGCAGCGCCGGCGCAACCTCGGCCGGCGCCACTTCCCGCTCCAGCGACGCGAGCGCGACGCACCGGTACATCGCACCGGAGTCGAGGTACGTGAACCCGAGCGCGCCTGCGACTGCCTTCGCCACGCTCGACTTTCCCGCCCCAGCCGGGCCATCGATCGCGATCACCATCTAGTGGCCCAGGCGCCCGAGGTCGTCGGCGAACCCGGGATAGGACACCGATGCGGCTTCCATCCCGACGACCTCGACCCCGTTCTCGGACGCAAGCCCGGCCACCGCGCCGAGCAGCGCCAGGCGGTGATCGCCACACGCGTTCAACCGACCGCCGCGAAGACCACCGGTGCCCTGCACGACGAACCCGTCCTCGAGCGACTCGATCGACGCACCCAGGCCGCGCAACCCGGCCACCACCGTCGCGATCCGGTCGCTTTCCTTGACGCGCAGCTCGGCGGCGCCCCGCACGACCGTGTCCCCGTCGGCAAAGCAGCCCAGCAGCGCGACCAGCGCCAGCTCGTCGATCGCGAGCGGCACCTCGGCGGCCCGCACGGTCGTGCCCTCGATCGGGCCGGCACAGACGTCCAGGTCGGTCACCGGCTCCTCCGGGCCGAACGCGCCCTCGGGCTCGAGCTCGCCCAGCACGATCGCGCCCATCCGCGCGAGGATCCGCAGGAAGCCCGTCCTCGTCCAGTTGACGCCGACCCCGTCGAGCACCAGCCGCGAACCGGGAACGAGCACGCCGGCGGCGATCAGGAACGCCGCCGACGACATGTCGCCGGGAACCTCGAACGGCTCGAGCTCGAGCTCGTCGGTGCCACCGACGGTCGTGCGCAACGACCCCCGCGGGCCGCGCTCGCGGCGCACCGGCGCTCCGGCGCGCAGCAGCATCCGCTCGCTATGGTCGCGGCAGGCGACAGGCTCGATCACCGTCGTGCGCTCGGTCACGAGCCCGGCGAGCAGCACGCACGACTTGACCTGGGCGCTGGCCACCGGGAGCTCGTACTCGATGCCTTGCAGGGCGGCACCGTGGATCGTGAACGGCGGGAAGCGGTCCTCGCGGGCATCGATCCGGCCGCCCATCCGCCGCAGCGGCTCCGCGATCCGGTCGACCGGGCGGCGGCGGATCGACTGATCGCCGTCGAGCGTGAAGCTCGAGCCTTCCTGGAACGCGAGCCAGCCCGGCAGCAGGCGCATCAGCGTGCCCGCGTTGCCGACGTCGATCGTCCCAGTTGGCGCCTGGGCGTCGCGCAGGCCGCAGCCGCGGATCAGCACCTCGTCGGCGCGCTGCTCGGCAATCGCGCCGAGCTCGCGGACCGCGGCGAGCGTCGAGCTCGTGTCCGCGGCCACCAGGTAGTTGCCGATCCGCACCGGCTCGGCGGTCATCGCGCCGATGATCGCCGCGCGGTGGGAGATCGATTTGTCGGCCGGCGGCCGCAGGCGGCCGCGCAGCGGACCTGACGGCGCAAACCGCACGTTCATGCGAGCGCCACTGGAAAGCCGAGCGTGGCGACGAGCTCTTGCGCGCGCCGGGCCGGCTGCTCGCCGGAGATCCACAGCGCCACCACGCCCTCGCTCATGTCCTCGGCCGGGTACAGCGCCATGTCGGTGATGTTGACGCCGGCGCGCCCGAGCTCGAGCGCCAGCTGCGCGATCACGCCCGGCCTGTTGGGCACCGACGCGCGCAGCTCGAACAGCGGCCCGCCGGCGAGCTGCGCCTCGAGCAGCCGCCGGCGATCCTCGGCGGCCGCGTCATTCCAGGAGCTGATGCGCTGCGCGTCGGCGGCGTGCAGCGCATCCCGCACATCACTCAACCGGTTGATCAGCTCGCCGATCTGCTCGCGCAGCGCGTCGCGGTTGGAGATGTAGATGTCGGTCCAGATCGCGCTCGGCGCCCCGGCGACGCGGGTCGCGTCACGGAAGCTCGGGCCCGTCGCAGGCAGTCGCTCACCCCCCGCGGCGAGCGTTCCGGCGGCCTGGGAGACGAGCACGTTCGCAACCACATGTGGTAGATGGGAGACCGTGGCCAGGAGCGTGTCGTGGGTGTCTGGATCGATCGCCGCCGGCCGCGCGCCGAGCGCGTGCAACAGGCGGTAGAGCCGCTCGTAGAGCAGGCCGGACGTGTTCGCCGTCGGCGTCAGGTACCAGGTCGCTGCCTCGAACAGGTCAGCGCGGGCGTGCTCGACCCCCGCGCTCTCGGCCCCCGCGAGCGGATGACCGCCCACGAACCGCGAGTCGGCGCACGACGCGACGACCGCCCGCTTGGTCGAGCCGACGTCGGTGACCACGCAGTCGAGGGGCGCGTTCGCCAGCGCACCGTGGATCACCTCCGCCAGCGTGCCCACAGGGACGGCCACGAACACTGCTTGCGCGTCGGCGACCGCCTCCGCGAGGGTCCCGGACGCCCGGTCCAACGCCCCCCGCGCGGTCGCGCTCGCGAGCGCGGCGGGTGAGCGGTCAAACCCGGTGACGTGCGCGCCCAGCCGCTCGTGCGCGGCCAGGGCGACGGACCCGCCGATCAGGCCGACGCCGATAACCGCGATCCGGGTGCTCAAACGGCCGCGGCGGAGAGCGCCTTGCCCGCGACCGCTGCCGCGGCCTGCACGCGCTCCACGTAGTCGGCGAACTCGTCGGCGACCAGCGCCTGCGGCCCGTCGCAGATCGCCTGATCCGGACGGGGATGCAGCTCAACCATGATCCCGTCGGCGCCCACCGCGGCGGCGGCCAGCGACAGCGGCGTGACGAGATCACGCCGTCCCGCGGCGTGGCTGGGATCGACGATCACCGGCAAATGGCTGAGCTCTTTGAGCACCGGAACCGCGGTCAGGTCGAGCGTGAAGCGGTAGGCGGTCTCGAACGTCCGGATTCCGCGCTCGCACAGCATCACGGCATCGTTGCCCTCCTTGAGGATGTATTCGGCGGCCATCAGCAGCTCCTCCAGAGTGCTCGACAGACCCCGCTTGAGCAGCACCGGACGGCCCGCGAGGCCGACCTCCGCCAGCAACGTGTAGTTCTGCATGTTGCGCGCGCCAATCTGGATCACGTCGGCGACCTCGAGCACCTGCTCGAGGTCACGCTGGTCCATCAGCTCGGTGACGATCGGCAGGCCGGTCTCCTCCTTGGCCTCCTGCAGCAGGCGCAGGCCATCCTGACCGAGGCCCTGGAACGCGTACGGCGAGGTGCGCGGCTTGTAGGCGCCACCGCGGAACAGGGTCCCCCCCGCGTCGCGGACGATCCGGGCGGTCTCGAGCGTCTGCTCGCGCGACTCGACCGTGCAGACGCCGGCGATCATCGCGAAGCTGTTGCCGCCGACCTTGCGCCCGGCGATGTCGAGCACCGTGCGCTCGCCGTGCTTGATCTGCGCCGAGGCGAGCTTGTACGGCTTCATGATCGGGACGACGCGGTCCACGCCCGGAGCGCCTTCGAGGTCGAGCCGGGCGATGTGCTCGCGGTCGCCGATCGCGCCGATCACGGTCAGCTCCTCGCCGCGGCTCGGATGCGCGCGCGCACCGACGCTCTGCACTCGTTCGATGACGGCCTGCACCTGCTGCTCTGTGGCCGTCGGGTTCATCACGATCATCATCGGCTGGTCCTTTCTGCACCTGGAGAATTTACGAAAAGCGCTGCTGGGCTTGACGGCGCTCGACCTCCGAGCGGAGCCCGCGGCAGTCGCGGACGCTGGGTGCCGGGCCGAGCGCCTAGCTAAATCGCCAGGCGTAGAGGCAGCCGGTGCGGTACGCATACGTGTGGCTGCCGTCGCTCATCATCACGGTTTGTACCACACCACGCTCGCGCCGGGAACCCCTTTGGGCTCCCGCGGAAATTAATGCCGGAATCCGGCGAGTGGCCTGGGCGTGGCTGGCGCCGCCGGCTCGCCCGATATTGCTGGTGGCAAGTGAGGGCGAGCCGGTGGCGCCAGGCGCGCCCAGACGCCGTCGGAGCCGGCAGTAATTTCGCGGGAGCCTTAGCACCAGATGTTCACGATTGAGCTCGACGCCACTAGAGCAGCTCGCTGAGCGCCGCGACGAACCGCTCGTTCTCCTCGTCGGTCCCGACCGTCACCCGCAGCGCACCGGGGCGCCCCAGCGAGCCCCCGGCTCGCACGAGCACGCCTCGCTCCCGCAGCCCGCCGACGACGTCGGCCTCCACGCGATCGGGCTGATCGGCGTCTGGCAGCCGCAGCCAGACGAAGTTCGCATCGGACTGCGCCACCCACAGCCCCAGGCGCCGTAGCCCCTCCTCGAGCCCCAGACGGGCGCCCAGCGTCTGGGCCACCCGGCGCTCGACGGCGTCCTGGTGGCGCAGCGCCTCGACGGCGCCGGCCTGCGCGGCGACGTTCAGGTGAAACGGCTGCCGGACCTGGTTGACAGCGGCGGGCAGCTCCTCGGAGCCGCACAGCGCATAGCCGACGCGCAGCCCGGCGAGCCCGTAGACCTTCGAGAACGTCCGCAGGATCACCAGGTTGGGGTACTTGCGCAGCAGTTCGACCGAGGCGTAGGTGTCGCCCAGCGTGAGCGAGAACTCGCAGTATGCCTCGTCCAGGATCACGCATACGTGGCCGGGCACCCGTCCCAGGAGCTCCTGCACGGCATCGAGGCCCGACCGCGGTGGAAGTCGGGTTGTTCGGGTTGCAGACCAACACCAGCCGCGTCGCGACTGTCACCTCGGCCGCCATCGCGCCGAGGTCGTGGTGGTCCTCACCGTCGAGCGGGACGCGGATCGCGCGCGCACCCGACGCGGCCGCCAGGTGCGGGTATTCGCTGAACGCCGGCCAGGCGTGCACAACTTCGGCGCCCGGCTCGAGCAGCGCTTCACCGGCGGCCAGCAGGATGTCGCATGAGCCGTTGCCAAGCGCGATCCGCGCCGGCGGGATCCCGTAGCGCTCCGACAGCGCGCGGCGGAGCGGCAGGTAGGCCGGGTCCGGGTAGCGGTTGGCGCCGGCCAGCACGCGCGCCGCAGCCTCCACTACCTCCGGTAGCGGTGCAAAGTACGACTCGTTGGAAGCGAGCATCGCAACGCCGGACCCGAGGTCGTAGCCGGAGGCGACCGGGTAGGAGGGGATCCTGCGGATGCGCTCAGCGAACTCGAGGGCCATCGCCGGCGCCTATTGTGCCGATTCGAGATCGGCTCTCAGCGAACGGGCCTCCCCCAGGTATACGTGTCGCGGCTCGTGGCCGTCCGGGGCGTAGTAGTGAACGAGCGCGCGGATCACCCGCGGCAACGATCCGGGAACCGGCACCTCGCGGGCGCATAGCAGCGGCACGCGGTCGAGCCCCAGCCGGCGGGCGGCCACCGCCGGGAACTCGGCGTCGAGGTCCTCGGTGAGCGTGAAGATGCAGCTCACCATCCGATCGGGACGCAGCCGGTTGCGCTCCATCAGCTCGCGAATCAGCGTGTCGGTGGCGTCTAGGATCGCGTCGGCTTCGTTGCGCTCGACGCTATTGGCGCCTCGGAGCGCGAACAGCCGCATCGTGCTGTGATTCTGCCAGAGGGTACTGGCTCGCCACTACGACCGCGACGCCCGAGGAACCAGCTCGTAGACGCGTGCGCAGCCAAAGCGCTCCGCGGACACGATCAGTCGCGCGAGCAACTTGGACAGGTCGGTGGGCGTCTCGCAGTCGACGAGCAGGAATCGCGCGCCGTTGCGCTGCACGAAGCTCCGGGCCGACGCCGGCGACAGCGCCCCGTTGAACAGCCGCTGGACGGCGATGGCCCGTGACAGGCAGTTCGGCTGCGACCACAGGCAGCTGCCGACGTAGGTATGGCGGCCGGTTCGCTCCGGCACGACCTCGCCGAGGTAGAAGCGGGTCAGCACGCCGCCCTTGACCGGGTCGCGAGCGAGGTACGCGAGCGCGCTGCTTTCATCGCGCGTGATGAAGTTGGCGTTGCCGGGCTGCGGCGCGACATAGGTCACGGCGGTGTGGAGCAGGAAGATCGTCGCGGGGATGGTGGCGGCGGCGATCGCCACCATCGCAAGCAGCCGGTGGCCGGGGATCCGCCACCAGCCGGCCCGTCGCAGGCCGTCGCAGGCCAGTACCGCGAGCGGCAGCGTGATGCCCTCGAAGGCGTGCAGCGGGGTCGCGCTGAGCGCGGTCGCGGACAGCACGTAGACGGCGAGCGCCGCGATCGGCCAGGCCCGGGTCACGGTCGCCAGGAACGACTTCGGACGGCCGCGGTAACCGAGCAGCGCGAGCAGCGCGAGCGGCATCAGGCCGATCGCGATCGCCGAGAACGGGAACGCGTGCTTGCTCGCCTCACGGGCCAGCCCCCACGAGCTGTCGAGCCCGCCCGAGGATCACGTAGTAGAGCAGGGGCACGGCGGTGCCGAGCACGGTGAGCGCCCCGAGCGCGAGCCGCCGCCACGTCCACGGCCGCTCTCGCCAGCCGTAGAGCTCCGCGCCGACCACGATCAGGATCAGCAGCTCGCCCTGCCATGGATGCATCGAGCTCGCCAGCGACCCGAGCAGCGCCGGTGTCCAGGCGACCCGCTCGGCGCTGCGGGCGCGTTCGTAGATCAGCAGCGCGAGCACCATCGCCGCAAGCGCGATCAGCCCGAATGGATAGCCCCAGGTCAAGAACCTGGGGAACAGATCGCCGACGACGCTGAAGGACCCGTAGACGATGCTGAAGGAGCCGTAGAACAGCGCTAGCACGAGCACCGCCCGGCGCTCGGAGCGCGCGAACAAACTGCGGTGCGCGTAGGCGCGGAAGGCGAAGAACGTGCCTGCGACCGCCACCGGCTTCCACAGCAGCAGCGACAGCCACGGCGCGACCCCGAGCGCGGTGATCAGGCCCGAGATCGCGATCGCCGGCTGGAAGTAGTCGGCCGGCGTCGAATGCAGGACGAACATGTTCGAGATCAGACCGTGCGACGCAGAGCTGACCCACGCCAGGTACTGCATCTGGTCGACGATGAAGAAGCCGTCCGTGCCCGTCCAGACGCGCCCGTGCGCGATCACCTGCCAGAGGTCGAGCGCGAGCACCCACATGGACAGGCAGGCGAACGCCGCGAGCACCGCCAGCTCGAATCGATCCAGCCGGCGCCGGCGTCTGACGACCGTTACGATCGACGGCTGCGGGGCAGGCGCGATCGTCGCGCCCTCGCGCAGCTCCGTGACTTCGGCACGCATCCTTAACCCGACGCTAACAGACGTCGCGTCAAGTCGTCCTAAAGGAAACCGAGTCCTGCATCTCGGGAGCGTGATCCGGCCCTGTGAGAGGCGGTGCTGCAGGTTCAGTGATGCTTGTCCGGCCGGTGTGCCCATCGGGTTGTAGCCGAAGTGCGAGATCGCGATCGCCATCGCCGGCATGAACGTCACCAGCAGATAGATCGTCATCGCCGCCGCCACCCGCCGCAGCCGGGCACTCGTGCCGAGGGCCGCGAGCGGCAGCAGCCAGACCACGTACCATGGCACCAGCCAGGCCAGGCTGATGATCAGCGCGAGCGTCGCCCAACCGAAATCGACCAGCAGGCCGCGCCGGCGACGTAGCAGGTAGATCACTGACAGCACGAGCCCGACGTCCGCGAGCTTCAATAGTCACCGGCGTGCCCCCGACCCCGAGCGCCAGCCCGACGACGTTCGGGATGCTCCAGTCGGTCAGCAACGTGCTCTGGTCGGCGAGGTTTGGTTGCGCCAAGCCGAACAGCGCCAGGCTGAGCGCGACGAGCGGGATCGCCGCGAGCGCGGCGCCCGTCAGGATCCGGATCCGGCGCTGCGCCGGACACGCGGCAACCAGCAGGAACGGAAGCAACACCAGGGCGCTGAACTTGACCACAACGGCGATCGTCACCGCGGCGCCTGCGGCTCGGTCGCGGCGAGCGCGCATCAACATGATCGCGGCGAGCATCGGGATCAGCATCAAGAAGTCGTTGTGGAAGCCGGCGACCTCGTACATCAGGAAGATCGGGTTCGCGGCCACGAACAGCACCGCGAATCGCGGATCGCGCCCCAGCAGCAGCGCGCACCGCCACACGAGCGCGATGAACGCCAGGCTCGACAGCACCGTAACGACCTTCAGTGTCCAGTAGGCGACCGGCAGCGACAGGAACGCCAGCGGATATGTCAGCGCCGTGAACAGCTGCCCGTACGGGCTGGGCAGGTTATGCCAGCTCGTGAAGCCGAACACCGGGTCGTGCAGCTCCGACGCGATCACGCTCTGATAGGGGTTGATGTGGTGCAGCGCGCCGAGGCGCGCGTATCCGAGGTAGTTGAACACGTCGTTCAGTTGCAGCGGCGGGCTGAGCAGCAGGATCGCGTGGAGGGCCACGACGAAGACAGCGATCGCCCGCATCGACAGCGCGCGAACCGACGCCAGCGCGACGCCGTAGGCAGCCAGCATCGCCAGCAGCACAGCGCTCCAGCCGAGACCGATCGTCGTGGCATTCGTGAGCGGCCGGCCGATCAGGCCGTGCAGCGGCCCGGCCTCCCAGTTGGGAAACGAGATCGTGCTGCCCGGCACGAGCACGGAGGGACCGCTGGCCGCGCACATGACCACCGCCACGGACGCCACGACCAGCGTCGCGAGCGCGAGCCGTCCGTGTAGCCGACCGAACCTGACCCTCGTCCACGGTATCGCGACCCGGGCGCGCAGCGGCGCGAAACGCGGCAGCGGAGCGGTCGCCTCGGCCTGGCCCGCGATCGCACCAGAGTCCAGCAGGACGGGTCGCTCGGCGTGGGTTGTGTCCTTTCGCATCGCTGGGAATACTGCCTGCTGGGCGATTCCGACCGACAAGCGGTCGATTGAGTTCGCGTTAAGCACCGATTCCCGTCGCAAGCCGCGGGGCCTAAGGGCCCGTTCAAGAAAACCGCCAATAATTCTTGAACGGGCCCTAACATGCGCGGCCGTGAGCGCCACGACGCTGACCCGCGACGCTCGCCGCCCGGTCCCGCGCCTGGACGCGGCGCACGGTCGCGCAATGTTTTGCAGCCCGGCAGCGATCCGCGTCACCGAGCTCGATGTCGTCTCGGTCAGCGCGCCGCGGGTGGCCCCGTGCTGGTGGGGAGCAGCCTGCAACCTGAACGGCTCGCAGATGCAGCGCTCGTACCCCGTACCCGGCTTTCATGAGATCTCGGTCCGGCACGCGTACCAGTTCACGATCATGCGCCTGGTCGCCGGTCGGCCGGTTGCGCTGACGCCGCAGATCGTCTCCCGCGCGCTCACGACGACGACGCTGCCCCGCGACGAGCTGCTGTGGCAGCGGTGAGCTGCGCCACCTCCGCTGGCGACAGCCGGCGGTAGGCGCCGAGCTTCAGCCCGCCCAGCTGCAGCGGACCGAATCCGACTCGCGCCAGCCGCTTGACGGGATGGCCGACGTGCTCGCACATGCGCCTCACCTGGCGCTTGCGCCCTTCGTGGATCGTCAGCTCGAGCGTGTCGACCGTGACCCGCCGGACGTCCGCTGGGGCGGTGCGCCCGTCGTCGAGCTCAACACCCGAGCGCAGCGCCTGCAACGCCGCCTCGCGGACGGGAGCCTTCGACACGACCGCGCGGTAGGTCTTGGCGACCTCGAAGCGCGGGTGCGTGAGGCTGTGGGCCAGCTCACCGTCGTTGGTGAGCAGGATCAGCCCGGTCGTGTCGATGTCGAGCCGCCCGACCGGGTAAAGGCGGACATCGGTCGGCACCAGCTCGACGATCGTCGGCCGTCCCTGCGGGTCGCGGGCGGTGCTGACGACGCCAGCCGGCTTGTTGACGGCGTACACGATCCGCGCCTGCTCGTGTTCGACGGGGTGGCCGTCGAGGACGATCTCGTCGTCGACGGCGACATCGTGTGCCGGATCGGTCACGGTCACACCGGCGACCGTCACCCGCCCGGCCCGCACGATCTCCTCGGCCGCTCGCCGCGAGGCGACTCCCGACGACGCTAGGTACTTGGCCAGGCGCATCTCCGTGCCACGATATTGACTGTGACCCTAGAGCTTCGGCGACGAAGCGCAAGAGCATGGACCTGAGGCTGCTCGAAAGCAGGCTCCGAGAACTCGGACAGCCTTCGTACCGCGACCGCCAGATCTGGAGATGGGCGGCGCAGGGCGCCGCTTGTTTTTCGGTCATGACCGACGTGCCGCTCGGGCTCCGCTCCGCGCTCGAGCGCACGGTCCCGTTCTCGACGCTGAGCGTCGAGCAGCAGGCGACCGCTCGCGACGGCACCGTCAAGACGCTGTTTGCGACCGGCGACGGGCGGCCCGTCGAGGCCGTGCTGATGCGCTACCGGGACGGCCGTCGGTCGCTGTGCCTGTCATCGCAATCGGGCTGCCCACTCACCTGCAGTTTCTGCGCGACCGGCCAGATGCGCTTCGGGCGCAACCTGACCGTGTCCGAGATCCTCGATCAGGCGCTTTACTTCCGACGGACCGGCGCCGTCGACCACGCCGTGTTCATGGGCATGGGCGAGCCGATGATGAACCTCGACGCGGTGCTGGGCGCATGCGAGCGCCTGCCCGAACTCGGCATCACGCACCGTCGCACCGCGATCTCCACGGTCGGCTGGATCCCCGGCATCGAGCGGCTGGCAGCCGAACCGCTGCCGGTCCGCCTCGCGCTGTCGCTGCATGCCGCCGACGACGCGCTGCGCTCCGAGCTGATGCCAGTCAACGATCGCTACGGGCTCGCCGAAGTGCTGTCCGCATGCGAGTCCTACTACGAGCGCAAGCGCCGCAAGGTGTTCGTCGAATACGTGATGCTGGCTGGGATTAACGACTCCCGCGCACAGGCGCTGGCGCTCGCGCAGGCGCTCAACCCTCACGTCTACAAGGTCAATTTGATCCCGTACAATCCGACGGGCTCGCCGTTCACGGGGTCCAGCCCGAAGGCAATCGAGGCGTTCCGCAGCGAGCTCGAGCGCCATCGGATCAGCGCCACCGTGCGGCTGACGCGGGGCCGCGAGATCGACGCCGCATGCGGCCAGCTGGCGGCGCGAGGTGGCTAGCAGGTGATCGGGGCGCTCTCGTGAGCGGTCAGGTCACTGCACGGCCCGTGCCTCGCCGGCGCGAAGCAGCCGTTCACGCAGGTCTTCCTCGACCTCCGGGGAGGGATCGAACGCGCTGATGTCCGGCAGCTCGTCGAGCGACCCGAGGCCGAACAGGCGCAGGAACAGATCGGTCGTCCGGTACAGGACGGCGCCGAACTGCGAGCGGCCGCTTTCCTCGATCATCCCCCGCTCGAGCAGCGTCGACGCGGCGGACTCGGCATTGACCCCTCGGATCCGCGCGATCTCCGGCCGCGAGACCGGCTGCAGGTAGACGACGATCGCGAGCGTCTCGGCCTGGGCCGGGGTCAGCGGTGGCGTTCGCGGCTTGGCGAACAGCCGGCGCGCGGCCTCCTCCGCGGCGGGACTAGTCGACAGCACCCAGCCGCCGCCCAGCTCGCGCAGCACGAGCCCGCGGCGCTCGAACTCGAAGTGCTCGCGTAACCGCTCGAGCGCGCTGACGACCTCGTGCAGCTCAGCGCCGGCCGCCTCGGCCAGCGACTCCGCGTCTACCGGGTCGGAAGACAGGAACAGCAGCGCCTCGATCGTCGGCTCGAGCGCCCGCTGAACCCCCTCCCCGCCGCTGCCCCCGGACGACGAATTCAGGGCTCGCTGAACCCCCTCCCCGCCGCTGCCCCCGGACGACGAATTCAGGGCACTCACGCCGACAACCTGCCCGCCAGCGCCGGCGCGGCGATCGTGATCTCGCCGAACGGCTCCGGCTGTGACCAGATCAGCTCGCCCTGCTTGTAGAGCTCGAGCAGCGCGTACAGCGTGGTCGCAATCGTCACGCGATCCGCGCGCGCGACCGCCTCGTCGAAGGTGAAACTGCCACCCCGCAGCAACCGGCGCAGGTGCGCGAGGCGCTCGCCGACCGTCACCTTCGGGTTGGCGATGTGGCGCACGTCGACCGGCTCGGGCAAGGTCAACAGCTCGCCGATCGCGGCCGCCAGCACGCTCGCGTCGTAGACCGCGCTCGCGTCACTCAGCGACGCGCGTCTCAGCGAGGGGGGCAGCGGCGCCGAACGGAACCGGTACGGATCCTGTTCGGCGAGCCGGTCGCGCAGGTGCGCAGCCGCGCCGCGGAAGCGATGAGCGTCGAGCAGCCGGGCGAGCAGCTCGTCCGCGGCCTCGCCCGGATCGAGCTCGATCGGCTCCGGCTCCTCGCCGGGGAGCATCAGTCGGGACTTCAGCTCCAGCAGGGCCGCGATCAGCACCAGGAACTCCGTCGCCGCCTCCAGATCGAGCTCGCCGCGCTGCTCCAGATGGTCGATGTAGGAGATCACGATCTCGGCCAGATCGACCTCCAGCAGGTCGATTTCCTCGCGCAGGACCAGCGTCAGCAGCAGGTCGAACGGCCCGGTGAATACGTCGAGGTCGAGCTCGAGGTCGATGAGGCGCACTGCAGGAGACGTTATCGTCGCTACCGGACCGGTCCGACGCCCATCGCCCGGCGCACGTCAAGCATCGTGTCCGCGGCGATCGCACGCGCCTTGTCCGCGCCTTGGGCGAGGATCCGCTCGAGTCCCTGCTCGTCGGCGCGCAGCTCACGGTAACGCTCGCGAACCGGCGCCAGGTACGCGATCACGGCCTCGGCCACTGCCCGCTTGAAGCCGCCGTAGCCCGACGCGTCGAACTCGCCTTCGACCTGCTCGGGCGCGACGCCGCGGACCGCGGCGAGGATCTCGATCAGGTTCGAGATGCCGGCCTTGTCAGGGGCCCGCACGACCTCGGTGCCCGAGTCCGTGACCGCCGAGCGGAACTTCTTGATCACGGCGGCGGGCTCATCAAGCACGTACACCGTGCCCTGCGGGCTGCCGCCGGTGGTCGACATCTTGCGCTCCGGGTACTGGAGGTCCATGATCCGGGCGCCGACCTCGGGGTAGCGTCCCTCGGGAACGACGAGCGTCTTGCCGAAGCGGGCGTTGAAGCGTTCCGCGATATCGCGCATCAGCTCTACGTGCTGGCGCTGGTCGTCGCCGACCGGCACCTCGTGCGCGCGGTAGACGAGCACGTCAGCTGCCTGCAGCACCGGGTAGAAAAACAGGCCGGCGGAGACGAGATCGCGCTGCGAGCCTGCCTTCTCCTTGAACTGGTGCATCCGGTTGAGATCTCCGACGGCGGTCACGCTGCACAGCAGCCAGCACAGCTCGGGGTGCTCCTGCACGTCGCCCTGGCGGAAGAAGATGCACCGCTCGGGATCGATCCCCGCCGCGAGCAGCGTCGCCGCCGTGTCGTACACCGCCTCGCGCAGACCGGCCGGCTCGTAGGGGACGCTGGTGGCGTGCAGGTCGACGATGCAGTAGATCGCCTGCCCGCGGGCCTGTCCCGCCACGTATTGAGTGATCGCGCCGATGTAGTTGCCGAGGTGCTTGCGCCCCGTCGGCTGGATGCCGGAGAAGATCCGCATGACGGCTCCTGAGGCTAGCGGGCTAGGGCTCCCGCGGAAATTAATGCCGGAATCCGGCGAGTGGCTGGGCGTGGCTGGCGCCGCCGGCTCGCCCCGCTACTCGGGCAGAGCCCGCGCTCCGGGCCCCGAAGGGCCAGTCGCTCGCCCCGTCCCCGAGCGCGGGCCCGCAAGCAGCCAGGCGGCGATCACGCCGGCGATCCCGCCGCACAGGTGCGCCTGCCAGGAGATGCCGTTGTGCGGGACGAGGCTCGCGAGCAGCGCGCCGCCCCACACGGCTCCGACCACCACGCCGGTCACGAGCTCCAACGCGCTGCGGTCGAACAGTCCGCGCGCCAGCAGATATGTGGCGTAGCCGAACACCACTCCGCTGGCACCGAAGGTGACCGTTCCGGCGGGGGCGATCAACCACGTGCCGATTCCACCGATCACGATCACGATCACGGTCACGAGCGCCAATCGGGCCGCACCACGCAGGGCGATGATCAGTCCCATGAACACGAACGGGACGGTGTTGTCGATCAGGTGCTGAAAGCTACCGTGGATGAACGGCGCCGAGAGGATGCCCCACAGCTGCCCGAAGTCCCGCGGAACGATCCCGTCGGTATCGAGCCCGTTGGAGTCGAGCGTGTTGATCACCTCGATGACCCACATCAGCGCCACGATGCCGGCCAGCAGCGTCACGCCCTCCCGTTCGGTCTGGTGCCTGCGGGTGGGAAGCGTGGCGCTCATCGGTACAGCATGCCATGCGGTCGCGGGGGACGATGAAGAAGCTCCGAAGAGCCTCCGATGCGGGGCCTGGACCGGCGCTGACTCGGGCGCGGCCCGTTCCGGCGAGGCTGGATGCCGAGCGGGCCGCGCCCGAGCGGACGATCAACTATTTCTGAACGGGCCCTCAGTAGATCGCCGCGACCGCCACCGCGAGCGCCACCTCAGCGCGCTCGCGCAGCGACGCCGTGAGCACGAACTCCTCTGGTGTATGCGCTCCGCCGCCGCGTGGCCCCAGGCCGTCGATGGTCAACGGGATCGCTGACGCGAAGTGGCTGGCGTCGCTAGCGCCGCCTCTCGGGACACCCACGATCCGGCGCCCGAGCCGGTCGCTCGCGCGCGCCAGCAGCGGCGCCGTCGCCGCCTCCGCATTCATCCCCGGCCAGCGGCGCTCCATGCTCGCCTGCAGCGTTACGCCCCCGGGCTCCAGCGGCACCGCCGCGAGCACGGGCTCGAACGCCTCCAGGCGGGCCGCTCTCAGGTCGCAGATCAGCTCGCCGGCGGCGGGCACGACATTGATCGCCTCCCCGGACCACAGCACGCTGGGCACGACGCTCAGCTGCGCCGATCCGCCCGGATCGTGATGGCGCGCGATCGCGAGCGCCGTCTGCGCCAGCGCGAGCAACGCGTTGCGGCCCTCATCGGGCGCGCTGCCGGAGTGAGCCGCGCGACCGGTGGCGCGAATCCGCAGCGTGCCCGCCGCCTTGCGCCTGACGACCACCCCCTCCTCGCCGGCCGCCACAAGCTGCCCCGCCTCGAAGCATAAGCACGCGTCGTAGCCGCTGAAGCGCGGCACGTGCTGGAACTCGTGCGTGCGCCATTCCTCGTCGGTTACGAGCAGCACCGCCAGCTCCGCGAACGCCTCCGGGCGCGCCGCCAGGGCTCGGAAGACCCCGAGCGCGAGCACCACCCCACCCTTCATGTCGGCCGTGCCGGGGCCGTACAACCGGTCGCGATCGCGACGCAACGGTACATGAGCATCGTGGCCGACGACCGTGTCGAGGTGCCCGAGCAGCAGCAGCCGCCGGGCGCCGCTGCCCGGGATCCGCGCGATCAGATCGGGGGCGCTGCCGGGGGTCGAGCAGGGCACCCGCTCCGCGGTTGCTCGAGTCGGCAGTAAGGCGGTACAGACCGCGACCGCCTCCTCCGCGCCCGCGAGGTCGCCCGACGGTGTGGAGATCCCGACCAGCGCCTCGAGCTCGCGCTCGGCGCGAGCGGCGATCTCGGCGGCTTGCGCGGCGATCAGCTGATCCATGTCGTTGTGCACCCTCCCACAATTCCGTCTACCTGCGCGTCGGCTGGCGGGATGCAGCCGCGCGCCAACGACGCCGCCGATCGCTCCCCCGCCGAGGATCACGTACCGCACACGCTGTGTTAGGGCCCGTCCCCCAAACGCATCTCCGGGTCCATTCTGAGCTTGAGAATGGACCTCCAGATGCGTTTCCGTCTATGTGCGTCGACGGCGCCGTCGGCCACGACTTCGGGACCTGACGCATTTTCGGGTCCATTCTGCGACAGAGAATGGACCTCAAGATGCGTTTGGGGGGGGCCCGTTAGATTAGGGCCCGTTCAAGAATTAGTGGCGGGATTTGACGAGTGGCTGGGCGTGTCTGGCGCCGCCGGCTCGGCCCGATCATACCGGGAGTATTTGAGGACGAGCCGGTGGCGCCAGGCGCTTCCAGACGCCGTCAAAACCGCCAATGATTCTCGAACGGGCCCTTAACTAGTGGCGCACTAGAAGGGTTGGCGGACGACGGGGTGGCGCGCTGCGGCGGCCTCGTCGAGGCGCCTGACCGGCGTCGTGTAGGGCGCCTGGCGCGCCACCTCGGGATCCTCCTCGGCCTCGCGGAGGATCTCTTCGATGATCTCGGCGAACCGGTCGAGCGTCTCCTTGGTCTCCGTCTCGGTCGGCTCGACGAGCAGCGCCTCCTCGACGATCAGCGGGAAGTACACCGTCGGTGGGTGAACGCCGTGATCGAGCAGCCGCTTGGCGAGATCGAGCGTCTTGACCCCGAGCAGGCGCTTCATCGGCGCCCCGGAGAGCACGAACTCGTGCATGCAGAGCCGTTCGTGGGCCGCCGGCAGATACTGGAGCGCCCCTTCGCGCTGCAGCCGCGCCAGCAGGTAGTTCGCGTTCAAGACAGCGACCTCCGACACCTCCCGCAGCCCCGCCGCTCCGAGCGACCGGATGTACGCATAGGAACGCACGAACACGCCGTAGTTGCCCTGAAAGCCCCGCAGGCGACCGATCGATTTCGGGCGGTCGTAGTCGAGGTCGTAGAAGTACCGATCGCCATCGCCGGCCGCCTCGGCGCGGCCGTTTGTGATCGTCTCGCCGTCGCGCCGCACGACCTGCGGGCGCGGCAGGAACGGCTCGATCCGGTCCGAGACGGCGATCGGGCCGGCGCCGGGGCCGCCGCCGCCGTGGGGCTGAGTGAAGGACTTGTGCAGGTTGAAGTGCACGATGTCGAATCCCATGTCGCCGGGACGGCAGATGCCCATAATCGCGTTCAGATTGGCGCCGTCGTAGTAGAGCGTCGCGCCGACACCGTGGACGATCTGCTCGATCTCCTCGATCCCGGTCTCGAACAGTCCGAGCGTCGAGGGATTTGTGAGCATCAGGCATGCGACCTGCTCGCTCGCCTTGGCGCGCAGGTCGTCGAGATCCACGTTGCCGTGCGGGTCGGTGTTCACCTTGCCCACCTCATAGCCAGCCATCGTCACCGTCGCGGGATTGGTCCCGTGTGCGGTGTCGGGCGTCAGCACCTTGGTGCGCTGCTCGCCCCGGTCCTCGTGGAACGCGCGCGTCAGCAGCACGCCGGCCAGTTCGCCGTGCGATCCCGCGGACGGCTGCAGCGACACGTGCGGCAGACCGGCGATCTCAGCGAGCGCCTCCTGCAGGCGCCACATCAGCTCGAGCGCGCCCTGCGCGCGGCGGGGATCCTGCAACGGGTGCAGCTTCGCGTGGCCCGGGAGCGCCGCCGCTCGCTCGTGTAGCTTGGGGTTGTGCTTCATCGTGCAAGAGCCGAGCGGATAAAAGCCGGTGTCGAGATCGAAGTTGCGCTTCGAGAGGCGGTTGTAGTGGCGCACGATCTCAGGCTCGGAGACCTCCGGCAGACGTGGTGCCGCGGCGCGGCGCAACTGCCTTGGCAGCAGCTTGTCGATCGGGAGCTCGGGGACGTCGAGCACTGGTGCGACGAACGCTCGGCGTCCGGGCTTGGAGCGCTCGTAGATCGTCAGCTCGTCGTCGGCGGCGCGGATCACGCCGGCGCCTCCGCGTACGTTCGGCGCTCCGCTTCGAGGGCGTTCGCGAGCACCGAGGCGAGGCGGTCGATGTCGGACTTGGTCCGCTGCTCGGTGATCGCCACCAGCAGCCCGTCGCGGTGCTCCGGGTAGTCGCACCCGAGCGCGTAGCCGGGATTGACCCCTTGGTCTCGGCAGCGGGCGATGACCCTCTCGACGGGGGCGGCGAGCGCCACCGCGAACTCGCGCACGACGGGCTGTTCGTGCAGCGCTGTGACCCCGTCGATCGCCTGCACCCGGTCGCGCGCGTATGCGGTCCGCCGCAGCAGCAGCTCGATGAGCTCGACGATCCCGCGGCGGCCCAGCCAGCTCAGATAGATCACACCGGCTAGCGCGTTCAGCGCCTGGGCGGTGCAGATGTTGGAGGTCGCCTTCTCGCGGCGGATGTGCTGCTCGCGCGTCTGCAACGTGAGGACGAACCCGCGCTTGCCGTCGACGTCGTGCGTCTCGCCTGCGATCCGTCCAGGGATCCGCCTCAGCAGGGCGTGGGTCGTGGCGAAGAACCCGAACGAGGGCCCGCCGAAGTCCAGCCGGTTGCCGAGCGTCTGGCCTTCCCCGACGGCGATGTCGACATCGCATTCGCCCGGCGTCTTGAGCAGCGCCAGCGGGAGCGGGTCACAGGCGCAGATCAGGAGCGCGCCGGCGTCGTGGGCGGCGCCCGCGAGTCTCGCGACGTCCTCGACCGCCCCGAGGAAGTTCGGTTGCTGCACGACCACAGCGCTGACGCCGTCGTCGAGCGCCGGCAGCTGCGTGACGCCGTCGTGCAGCGGCGCCTCGATGATCTCCATATCCCAGGCGTGGGCCAGCGTCGCCAGCGTCTCACGCGCATGAGGGTGCACGCCGCGCGAGATCACGAACCGCCGGCGGCCGTTGTGTACCTTGGCCACGTAGCCGGCCGCCGCGACGGCGCTCGGTCCCTCGTACACCGACGCGTTTGAGACCGGCAAGCCGGTGAGTTCGCAGATCGCCGTCTGGTACTCGAACATCGCCTGCAGGCCCCCCTGCGAGACCTCGGGCTGATACGGCGTGTAAGGAGTCAGGTATTCGGAGCGCAGGATGATCGAGTCGATCAGCGCGGGGATGTAGTGGTCGTACATGCCGGCGCCCAGGAACGACAGCTCATCCTCGGTGCAGACGTTGCTCGCGGCCAGCGCCCGCAGCTCCTCGAACACCTCCTGCTCGGAGAGCCCCGGCCCCAGCGCCAGCGCCCGCTGCAGCCGCAGACCGGCGGGCACGTCGGCGAACAGCTCGCCGATCGAGCCAACGCCGATCGTGCGCAGCATCTCCACCCGGTCGGCATCGGTCGCTGACGTATAGCGGCTCACGCCAGCGTTGCCTCGTATGCCGCAGCGTCCATCAGCGACTCAGCCTCCGCAGGGTCTGTCAGCCTCACTCGGACCAGCCAGCCCTCCCCATACGGGTCCGCGTTGATCGCCTCGGGCTTGCCCGACAGCGCCTCGTTGACGGCCACGACCTCACCCGATAGCGGCGCGAACACGTCCGAGACGGCCTTCACCGACTCGACCTCGGTGTAGGCCTCGTTCTGCTTGAGCTGGGCGCCGAGCGCCGGCGGATCGAAGAACACAACCTCCCCTAACTGGTCTTGCGCGTACCAGGTGATCCCGAACGTCGCGTCCTCACCTTCGACGCGGGCCCAGTCGTGCTCTGGGTGGTAGAGCAGATCGTCGGGATAGCTGGCATCGGCCATGGTCAGGACCCCTTTCGGTAAAGCGGCTTGGTCTCCACGAGGGCAGCGCGGGTCGTGCCGCGGACGTCGATCTCGATTCTCGTGCCGGGCTCCGCCCGCTGCACGGGAACGTACGCCATGCCGATGCCGCGCTGCAGGCACGGCGAGAACGTTCCGCTGGTGACCACGCCGCCGCCGATCACGGGGTTGCCCTGGCGCGCGATCCCGGGACCGTCGATCGCGAACGGCACCAATCTTTCTCTGGGCCCGGAACTGCGCACGGCGGCGACCGCTGCGGAGCCGATGAACGCGGTCTGCTCCTTCACGCACCAGCCGAGACCAGCCTCGATCGGACCACGGTCCTCGCTGAGATCGTTGCCGTACAGGTGAAAGCACGCCTCGATGCGCAGCGTGTCGCGCGCACCGAGCCCCGCCGGGACGGCGCCGGCCGCCGTCAGCGCGTCCCAGACCGCCGGCGCATCCTCGGGGTCGAGCAGCAGCTCCACGCCGTCCTCGCCGGTGTACCCGGTGCCGCAGACGAGCGTCGCCGCGCCCGCGACCGATCGCTCGGCGCAGTGCATCCGCAGCGGCAGCGTGCCGTCTGCGAGCCGGCGTACTAGCGCCCGGGCACCCGGCCCCTGGACGGCGAGCATCGCGAAGCTCGACTGTGCGTCGATCACGTCGACGTCGTAGTCGCCGGCATGCGCTTGAAGCCAAGCCAGGTCCTTGCCGTGATTGGCCGCGTTCGTGACCGTCAGGAACTCGCACTCGGCGAGCCGGTAGGTGAACAGGTCGTCCAGTACCCCGCCGTCGTCCCGGCACAAGACGCTGTACTGCGCCCCGCCCTCCGCAATCCGGCGCACGTCGTTGGAGAGCGCGCGTTGCAGGAACTCGAGGGCCTGAGGCCCGCGCGTCTGCACCTGCCCCATGTGCGAGACGTCGAACACGCCGACGGCTTCTCTGACCGCCAGGTGCTCCTGCCTGACGCCCTGATACTGCACCGGCATCTTCCACCCGGCGAACGGCACCAGCCGAGCGCCCGCGGCACGGTGGCGGTCGTAGAGAGGCGTGCGGCGGAGGGTCGTCTGCGCAGCCGGGGACATGGCTGTGAGGCTAGCTCACGACGGCGCCGGGGGGCACCCGCGGCGCGCTCGATCACTCGCTCAACTATCAGAACTGCGCCGTCGTCCGGCGGGACGCACGTGCAACGAGGGCCCCGGCTGAACGGACCCTTAGCGATCCTTGAGGAAAGATGGGATGTCGATCTCGTCGTCGCGGATCTCCAGCGCCGATCGCTGGCGGTCATCCATCGTGACATCGCGGTCGCGGCGCGAACGGCGGCCGGTCTCACGCGGGCCGGTCGGCCGCGAGCGGCCATGATCGAAGCCGGTCGCGATCACCGTCACCCGCACCTCCTCGCGCATCGAGTCGTCGATCACGGCGCCGAAGATGATGTTGGAGTTCGCGTCGGCGGCGCTCTGGACGATCTCCGCCGCTTCGTTGACCTCGAACAGGCCGAGGTCGTGGCCACCGGTGATGTTGAGCAAGATGCCCATCGCACCCTCGACTGACTCCTCCAGCAGCGGCGATGAGATCGCGACCTTCGCGGCCTCGGCAGCACGGTTCTCGCCACCGGCGGTTCCGATCCCCATCAGCGCGCTGCCGGCGTCGCGCATGATCGTCCGCACGTCGGCGAAGTCGAGGTTGATCAGGCCGGGAATCGTGATCAGGTCCGTGATCCCCTGTACTCCCTGGCGCAGGACGTTGTCCGCTTCGCGGAACGCGTCGAGGATCGTCGTCCGGCGCTCGACGATCGCGAGCAGCTTCTCATTCGGAATCACGATCAGCGTGTCGACGTGCTCGCGCAGCTTCATGATCCCCTCCTGCGCCTGGCGGGCGCGCTGCGTGCCCTCGAACGCGAATGGCCGCGTGACCACGCCGACGGTCAACGCGCCGATCTCATTCTTGGCGATCTCAGCGATCACCGGGGCCGCCCCCGTGCCCGTCCCGCCGCCCTCACCCGCGGTGACGAAGACCATGTCGGCGCCCTTCAGCGCCTCCTTGATCTCGTCACGCGACTCGGCCGCGGCGCTCTGACCGACCTCCGGATTGGCGCCGGCGCCAAGCCCCTTCGTCAGCTCGTGCCCGATATTGAGCTTGATATCGGAGTCACACATCGCCAGCGCCTGGGCGTCCGTGTTGCAGGCGATGAACTCGACGCCCCGCAGCCCAGCGTCGACCATGCGGTTGACCGCATTCGTGCCGCCGCCGCCGACGCCGACAACCTTGATCACTGCCAGATAACTGCCGGTTTCCATGATGACCGTCCCGTCCGACCCTCGAGGTAGGGTTGAGTGTTTCGCACTCATCCGCTGACAGCGGGAGTTTCGCACGTTACGGCCTAACGATGCCGTAAGTCAACGGATCGCAGCCCTTCGCAAGCTCGATTGCAAATCCCGGAACCCTCGATGGACCCCGGAGAGTCCCGATTTTACAACACTCAACCTATAGTTTAGATTCAGCCTCCATTTGCAGCCACCGCCGATCCGGCTGCCGATCCAGCGGTCGATTCCCCACTCGTGCCAGCCGATCCAGCGGTCGATTCCCCACTCGTGCCAGCCGATCCAGCCGTCGATTCCCCACTCGTGCCCGCCACCGAGTCGCCGCTCGTGTCGGCTTCGGATCCGGCGGCCGGGCGTTGCGGATCGGTCACGTCGATGTAGGCGCAGCCGGCGGACCTCGGATCGTTGAGTACTTCGGATGCCGCCACCCATTTCGCCTGCAGCGTCGTCAGATCGCCGAAGTAGATCGCCGGGCCGCTCCGGATCTGGGCGACGAGCCCGTGAGGGGCGACCGTCGCCACCTGGCTGATGTGCCCGAGCAACTGCGACGGCGCCGCCGCCAGCAGCGCGACGGCGCGCAGGGCTTCGCGATCCGTGAGCCGCCTGCCACCCGGGGTAACGGGCAACCCGATCACCGGCAGGTAGCCCGCCGCGACCGCGTCGCGCAGTAACCGACCGTCGGCCGCCACCGCGACCGTCTGGCCGTCGAACTGCAGCGTGGCGACTGGAATTTCCTCGATTACACGGATCCGGATCGCGTGCGGGAATTGAGTGCTGACCCGTAGCTGCTTGACCACTGGGAACGGCGCCACGGCCGTCTGCAGTGCATTCATGTGGACATCGAGCGTCGTCATGTTGCGCGCGGCGGCGACCAGCGCCTGCCGGATCCCGGAGGCGTCGGGGCCCGTCGCCCCGATCACGGTGACCCGGTCGACGGCCACCAGCGGCGAGTCCCGGACCCACAGCCACGCACCGCCGAGCACCACGAACGCGGTCGCGCACGCCAGCACGACACGTGCACGCAGCCTCAGCAGCGGGCGCCGTCCGGCCCGCCCGGCCCGCGGGCGGCCGGCCTGCCGCCGCGCGCCGGGGCGCTGTCGCGGCTCGCCCTTTCGCCGGCGAAGCCTGGGGAGCCGTGCCTCGCCGGCGTGTTGGCGGAGCCTGCCCAGCCGCCCCTGGGCGATCATCCCTGCTCCCAATCGATCGTGCGGTCCAGCTCGATCTCGCTCAGCTCCTTGGTGTCCACGGACCCGCGGACGCCGGTGTCCGCAACAAGCAGGTTCGACCCCAATCCAAGGACCCCTACCTCCGGGATCGAGGTCCGCCGCGCCGGCGGGTCGTGAGGCCCGAGTCTGGCCGGCGCGGCGGACATGAAAGCGCACGGTAGATGTCGGCCCGGCTGGCTCCCGGAGCCATCGCTCGCCGCGCGCCCGGCCGGCGCCACAGGTCCCGCGCCACGTGGACGGCTACGCCACTAGTGAGCGCGCCAGCGCGTCGATGTTTCCGGCGCCCATCATCAGGCACAGATCGCCGGCGCGCAGAGTCATGCTGAGAAAACGGCGCGCGTCGTCGAAGCTCGGTGTCCACGCGACCTGGCGCCCGGCCGAGGCGTCGGCGGTCGCCGCGGCGACGAGGTGTCCGTCGACGCCCGGGAAGTCGTCGGCGCGCTCGCGCGCCGGGTACACCGGCAGGATCGCGGCCAGGTCGGCCATCGCGAGCGCCGCGCCGAAGGCCCGCGCGAGCGCCTTCGTTCGCGAGTACAGATGAGGCTGGAAGCTGGCCACCAGCCGCCGCGGCTGGAGCGTCCGGGCGGCGGCGATCGCGGCCGCCACCTCGGTCGGGTGGTGGGCGTAGTCGTCGTATACCGGCACGCCGGCCGCCGTCTCGCCGAGCAGCTCGAGGCGCCGGCGGGCGCCCCGGAAGTCGGCCAGCGCGGCCGCCGCCGCGCGCGGGTCGGCTCCGGCCAGCGTCGCCGCCGTCAGCGCGCCGGCGGCGTTGATCGCGTTGTGGGCCCCGGGCACCGCAAGCGCGACGTCGATCCCGCGCCAGCGAAACCGCGAGCCACTCGGATGCAGCTCCGGCTGGGGCGCATCGTAGGTAACCGCGCCGTCCGGGCACAGCGCTCGCAGCTGCGGACGGTCCCACACGACCGCGCCGTGGCCGGCACGCGCCATGAAGGTCCGAAACGTCTGCTCGAGGTCGAGGCGCGAGGCGTACGTGGAGTGGTGGTCGAGCTCGGCGTTGGTGAGAACTGCGATCTGCGGCGTCAGCTTCAGCAGCGAGCGATCGGACTCGTCGGCCTCCACGACGATCCACTCCCCGCTCGCCCACTCGGCGTTCAAGCCCGTCGAGCGTAGCTCGCCGCCGACCACGTAGCACGGATCCATCCCGCACGCCTGTAACGCGTGTACGACCATCGCGGCGGTCGTGGTCTTGCCGTGCGTGCCCGTCACCGCCAGCGGCCGTCGCAGCGCGGTGAGCTGGGCGAGCAGGTCGGCGCGATGCAGCTCCCGTCCGCCGGCGGCCTGCCGCTCGGGGTTCTCGGGCCCGACAGCGGTCGAGTAGACGACTTCGGCGCCTGCGGGGACGTTCGCGGCCGCGTGTCCAATCGTCGGTTCGATCCCGTGCTCGGGCAGCTGCTCGGTGTACGAGGACTCGGCGCGGTCTGACCCGGTCACGTGCGCGCCGAGCGCGCGGGCGGCGAGCGCGAGTCCGCTCATTCCGGCACCGCCGATGCCGACGAAATGCAGCCTGCGCGTGGACCAGTCATCCGCTGTCACACGTGCGAGGGTATCCAACCGCCCGCCCTTGACGACGCCGGCGCGCTAGTGCTATGCACCCACGATGAGGACGCGACGCTGGGCGCTGACGCTGGCAGTTCTGGCGCTGCTGGTGGCGGTGAGCGCAGCGACCGGCCGGCGCACCGTGCACGACGGGGCGGCTGCTGCGTCGCGGTGCTCGGACGCTCGCTACTCCGCCACTCGTGAGCCGTCGAATCCGCTGGAGCTGCCCCGGGCTCCGGGTCAGGACCCGCTTAGCGGCGCGCGCTTGTTCGTCGACGGCCCCGCCCATGGTGAGGCGGCAGGCGCGATCGCGCAGCTGCTCGGCGTCGTTCCGGCGAGCTTTCCGGACAGCTACTCGTGGGCCCGTTTCAAGCGCGATCTGCAGCGCGGTCCGCTGCACGCGCGGCTGGCTCACGACCCGACGCTCGCTCGCGAGGTTGCGCTGCTGGAGAAGATCGGCGACCAGCCCGAGCAAGAACGCCTGAGCCTGTACTCCGAGGGAGGCGGGGCCGGCGCGGTGTTCGACGAGACCCAGAAGATCCTGTGCGACTTCCTGACCGCCGATCCGGGCGCGATCCCGATCCTCACGACGTACTTTCTCTACCAGGACGGCTACTGCGAGACGCTCCCAGAGATCCTTGCCCACCGACCAACGTTCGAGCGCCAGGTCAACGAGTTCGCGCGGGGGATCGGGCGGCGCCCGGCGGTGGCCCTGCTGGAGCTCGACGCGATCGGGTCCTCCAGCTGCATGACCGGCGCGACGCTCGCCGCCTGGGAGCAGGACATCGGCTACGAGATCGACAAGGTCTCAGCACTGCCGCACACGGTCGTCTACATCGAGGGCGGATACTCCGACGCGGAGAGCGCGGCATACACCGCACGGGTGTTGAATGCGGTGCGGGTGGGCCGCATCCGGGGCTTCTACACCAATGACACGCACCTCAACTGGACCACGTCGGAGATCCGCTGGGCCGAACGGGTCTCGGAGCTGACCCACGGCGCCCACTTTATCGTCAACACCGCTGACAACGGAGTGGGCCCGTTGCGCAATCGCGATCCGGCGACCGAGGGAAACGAGAATCTCTGCAACCCGCCTGGACGCGGCGCCGGGCCCCGGCCAACTACCCACGCCGGGTTCCCGCACGTCGACGCGTTCCTCTGGGTTCACGTCCCGGGAGAGAGCAGCGGCGGCTGCAATGGCGGCACGCCGGCCGGCACGTTCTTCCTCGAGCGAACCCTGGTCGAAGCGGCCAACGCGAACGGTAAGCTCGGCCCCGGCTACCCGAGCCACCCCTACTGATCCGCGGCCGCCGCCAGCACCTCGTGCGCGATTTCGGCTGCGGCGTCCGGCCGCGCCACCGAGACCGCCGCCCTCGCCATCGTCGCCAGCCGCGCCGGTTCCGCCAGCAGGCCGCCGACCTCTTGCGCGAGCCGGGGAGCGGTCAGCTCGGCGTCCGGGATCACGATCGCAGCGCCGGCATGCTCCATGAAGGCCGCGTTCGTGGTCTGGTGATCTGCGGTCGCGAACGGGTACGGCACCAGCACCATCGGCCGCCCGTGCGCGGCGACCTCGAAGATCGAGCCGCCCGCGCGCGCGACCACGAGGTCGCTCGCAATCAGCGCCTCGCCGAACTTGGAGATGTAGCCGCGCAGGTCGTAGTGCGGCCCCGGCGAGCTCAGATCGGGCAGGTCGCGCTCGCCGGCCGCGTGCAGGACGTGAAAGCGCGCGCCCCCGAACGCGGCGATCGCCGCCTGGTTGATCGAGCGGGCGCCCTGCGAGCCGCCGAACACCAGCACGCAGGTCTCCTGCGGTGCGACCCCGAACCTCGCCCGCGCAGCGGCTCGATCCGTCGCTGGAGATGGCACTGGACGGCCGGTCACCCGGTAGCGGCGGCCGCCGCGCCCCTCGATCGGGAACGCCAGGCACACCCGCCGCGCCGCTGGGGCGAGCAGACGGTTGGTGAGCCCAAGATGGCTGTCGGCCTCCATCAGCACCAGCGGCACCCGCCGCAGGGCAGCCGCGAGGCCGACCGGACCGGCGACGTATCCTCCGGCGCCCAGCACCGCCGTCGGGCCGCAGCTCGCGCACGATCCCCATCGCGGCGCGGACCGCACCGGCGTCGATCAGCGCTGCCCGTGCCGCCTTCGCGGGCCGCCTGCGCGCCAGCGGCTCGACGCGCAGCACTGCGCAGCTCGTATCCGGCCGCCGGGACGAGCTCTCGCTCGGCACGCCGGCCGCCGACGATCAGAACCTCCGCGCCCTCAGCCCGCAGCGCGTCCGCCACCGCCAGCGCCGGCACGACGTGCCCGGCGGTCCCGCCGGCGCCGATCACGATCCTCGGGTCGCTCACTTCTCGGCGCCTCAACCACCTGCAGGCGCCGGGCCCCGGGGCGCGAGATGTTCAGCAGCAGCCCGACCGACGCGAGCATCACGCACAGGTTCGTCGGCGCGTAGGAGATGAACGGCAGCGGCACGCCGGTCAGCGGCGCCAGCCCGAGCACGACGAAGATGTTGAGGATCCCCTGACACAGGATGAGCGAGGTGAGCCCGGTGGCGAGCAGCTTGGCATACCTGCCCGACGGCTCGGCGCGCGGTTCTCAGCCCGGCGTAGGCGATCATCCCGTAGAGGAACACGACGCCGAAGATTCCGACGACGCCGAGCTCCTCGCCGATCACCGCCAGGATGAAGTCGGTCTGGGCCTCGGGCAGGTAGTAGATCTTCTGCACCGCCTTGGCCGAGGCCGACGCCGAGCAACCCGCCGGAGCCGAGCGCGATCTGACCCTGAACGGCCTGGTAGCCGCGTGCTCGCGCCCGACCGACCACGGGTGCAGGAACGACGTCAGCCGGGCGCGCTGGTAGGGCTGCGCGACCGCGAGCAGCATCACCGCCAACGCTCCGATCGCGACGAGCGCGCCGAGGTAGCGCAGCGGCATGCCGGCAGCGACCAGCAGCGCCGCGATCACGAACGCGATCACCAGTGTGGTCCCGAGGTCGGGCTCGACCACGATCAGCAGGCATGCCGGACCGGCGACGACGGCGATCGGCGCGATCGCCTGGCGGAAGCCGCGCATCCGCTTGGGGTGCTCCGCCAGGTAGCGCGCGACGTACAGCACCAGCGCGAGCTTCATCAGCTCCGACGGCTGGAACTGGATCGGCCCGGCCGCGAACCAGCGCCGCGCCCCGTTGACGCGGACCCCGAAGCCGGGGAGCATCACGAGCACGAGCAGCACGAACGAGCCGAGCAGCAGCAGGTTGACCAGCCGCGGGTGCAGCAGCGTCACGCCGCGGCGCTCGAGCACGTGCATCGCCGCCAGCCCGATCGCACCGAAGACCAGGTAGCGGACGAACTCGCCGGTGCCGGTGCTCGAGCCGGCGAGCACGCCGACCGGCGAGGAGGCGCTGTAGACCATCACCGCGCCGAACGCCAGCAGGCACAGCGTCGCCGTCATCAGGATCTGGTGCTCGAGCGGCGGCGGCACCCGGCGCGACGCCGAGCGCGGACGGTCCGCGCCCGGCTCGCGCGGGGCCGCCGCCGCCCGCAGCGCTCGGCTCGCGCGGCCGCCCGCCGGCCGCAGCGCCCAGCTCCGCCGCGCCGGCCCGCGGCGCCGTCGCTCGCCATCAGAGCTCCTCCACGAGCGCGCGGAAATGATCGCCGCGCGCCTCGAAGTCGCGGATACTGGTCATAGCTGGCGCACGCCGGCGAGAGCAGCACGATCGTCACCGGGGCGCGCCGCCGCGGCGCAGCGCGCGACGGCGCGTGTCGAGGTCGCCGACGTCGCGCAGCGCGACGCCGGTCCCGCGCAGGGCCGCGGCTAGCTCGGGCGGCGGCCTCGCCGATCAGGTACACGGCCCTGCAGCGCTCTGCGACCAGCGGCGCCAGCGGCGGGAAGTCCTGTCGCTTGCCGCGCCCTCCGGCGATCAGGTGCACGCCGCCCGGGAACGCGCGCAGCGCGACGATCGTGCTGGCGACGTTGGTCGCCTTGGAGTCGTTGACGAACGTGACGCCGCCGTGCTCGCCGACTGGCTCGAGCCGGTGGGCGACGCCGGCGAACGTCCGCAGGCCCTCGGCGACCGCCCCGAGGTCGATCCCGCGCGCCAGGCACACGGCGGCGGTGGCCATCGCGTTCTGCGCGTTGTGCTCGCCGGGAAGCGGCAGCTCACTGCACCGCGATCAGCGGCTGCTCGATCCCACCACAGGTATCCCGCGCGAGCCGACAGCTCGGCCTCGGGGGCGCCGCCGAACAGCACCCGCCGGGCGCAGCCACCGAGGTCCTCGAGCCCGAGGTCATCCGGCGCAACCGCGACGTCGTCGTTGCCCTGATTGGCGAAGATCCGCAGCTTGGCGGCGACGTAGTTCTCGTAGCTGGGGTGGCGGTCGAGGTGGTCCGGAGACAGATTGAGCAGCACGGCCGCCTCGGGCGCGAACGCGCTCGAGTCCTCGAGCTGGAACGAGGACGCCTCGCAGACGACGGTGCTGGCGGCGTCCAGCGCACCGACCAGCGTGCTGACGGCGGTGCCGACGTTCCCGGCCACCGCGACGGGCACGGCCGCGACGCGGTGGACGTGCCCGATCCACTCCGTCGTGGTCGTCTTGCCGTTGGTCCCGGTCACCGCGACGAACTCGTTCGCCAGCAGCCGCCAGGCGAGCTCGAGCTCGCCCAGCACCGGCACGCCGCGGGCGCGCGCAGCGAGGACCGCGGGTGCGTGCTGGGGGACGCCGGGGCTCTTGACGAGCGTCCCGGCCCTGGCGGCAAGGGCCTCACCTGACGCATCCAGGTGGACTTCGACGCCGGCCTGCGAAAGCCTTCCCGCCACCTGCGCGAGCCGCGGGTCCCCCGGCGGGCCCGCGTCGCAGCCGATCACCTCCTCCCCGCGGTGCGCGCAGCACGAGCGCGGCGGCCTCGCCCGAGCGCGCGAGGCCGACGACGAGATACGGCCCGGGCGGAAGCGGGGGCCGAGGCTTCACTGGCGCCCTCCACTACCGCGGATGCTCAGGCGGTACACGGTGAAGGCGATTGCGGCGAACGCCGAGGCGACGATCCAGAAGCGCAGGATGATCTTCGTCTCAGACCAGCCCTTGAGCTCGAAGTGGTGGTGGATCGGCGCCATCAGGAACACGCGCTTTCGAAACGTGTGAAACGAGAACACCTGGATCAGGACCGACGCTGCCTCGATCACGAAGATCCCGCCGAGCAGGATCAGCAGCACCTCGGTCTGCGTCATCACCGCGAGACCCGCAATCGCGCCGCCCACCCCGAGCGAGCCCGTGTCACCCATGAAGACCGTGGCCGGGAAGCTGTTGAACCATAGAAAGCCGATGCACGCGCCAACCCCACATCCCGCCAGCAGTGTCAGGTCGCTCTGGCCGGTGGTGATGAAGGTGATCCCGACGTAGGCCAGCAGCACGATCGAGGCGCAGCCCGCCGCGAGCCCGTCAAGACCGTCGGACAGGTTGACGGCGCTGGTCGTGCCGGCGACGACGAAATAGATGAACACCGGGTACAGCGGCCCGACGTCGAGCGAGACGTCGACGAAGCGGAGGCGAATCAGTGCCGCCAGATGGGCCTCCTGCGTCGCGACCCACCACAGCCCGACCGAGATCGCCACCGTCACGACCAGCTTCGTCCGGGCCCTGAGGCCGAGCGACCGGCGCCTGACGATCTTCGTGTAGTCGTCGGCGAAGCCGAGCAGCGTGCAGGCCAGCGTGGCGCCGAACACGCCCATCGACTCCCAGTCGTGCGATGGACAGGATCAGGAACGGAACCGCCCAGGCCGCGAAGATGATGATCCCGCCCATCGTCGGCGTGCCCGCTTTGGCCCGATGCCCCTCCGGGCCCTCCTCGCGGATGTTCTGGCCGAACTCCCGCCGGCGCAGGAACTGGATGAACTTCGGGCTCAGAAACAGGCACAGCAGCAGCGACGCCGTGCCCGCGATCAGCACGCGGCCGGAAACCGAATGCATCTAGCGGTCGCTCCCGCCGCTGAGCGCCCAGCAGACGAGCTCGAGGCCGACGCCGCGCGAGCCCTTCACGAGGACGAAGTCGTTTCGCGCCAGCAGGCCTGGGGCGACCGCGGCCGCCTCGGCGGCGTCTTTGACCGTGTGAACCTCTCCTTGGTAGCTGTCAGCCATCGCTTCTGCGAGCGGGCCCCACAGTGACGAGGACGTCGACGCCGACCTCGCCCGCGTGCCTGCCGATGCTCGACGTGGAATCGTCGCTCGCGCGAGCCAAGCTCGAGCATGTCGCCGAGAATCGCTACGCAGCGGCCTTGTTGCGCCTCGCCGGCGGTCCGGGCGAGGTCGTCGAGGGCGGCTCGCATCGACATGGGGTTGGCGTTGTAGCAGTCATCGATCAACGTCACGCCGTCGGGCAGGCTAACCCGCTGACCTCGGCCGGGCGTCAGCGCGACCTCCACGCGCCCGCACGCAGTCACGCCGACGGCGTCGGCGGCCGCGACGGCGGCCAGCAGGTCGTGGCGCAGGTGAGCCTGGGTGAAGGCAAGCTGGAGCATCAGCGGGCGTCCGTGCAGCTCGATCTGCACGCGGTCGCGCTCGGAGGCCAACAACCGCACGTCGCCTCTGATCGCCGAACGTGACGGTCGTCACGTCCTCACGCAGATAAGGGGCAAGCAGTGGTTCGTCTGCGGGGACCACCGCGGTCCCTCCCGGCTCGCAGGCCGGCGATCAGCTCCGCCTTGGCGGCAGCGACCGCCTCGACGGTCTTCAGCAGCTCCAGGTGGGCCGGGCCGATGCTGACGATCACCGCGACGTCTGGCTGCGCGATCGCGGCCAGCTCGGCGATCTGGCCGGTCCCGCGCATCCCCATCTCCAGCACGAGCACCTCCGTGCCCGCCGGAGCGGCGAGCAGTCTCGAGCGGCAGCCCGATCTCGGTGTTGAAGTTCGCCCGCGAGGCGACCGTCCGCCGATGCGGGCTTGAGCACGGCGTTGATCAGGTCCTTGGTCGATGTCTTGCCGGTCGAGCCCGTGACGCCGATGACCTTGGCCCCGAGCGTCTCGGCGCCACGCCGCCGCTAGGCGCTGGAGCGCCTGGACGGGGTCCTCGGCGGCGAGCAGCACCCCCGTCGGAGCAGATTGCGCGGCCTGCGCGTGGCCGGCAGTCGTCAGCACGCCCCAGGCCCCCGCCGCGAGCGCGCCGGGCGCGAACTCGCCGCCGTCGGCGGTCTCCCCTGCGAGCCCGACGAACAGCGTCCCGGGACCGGCCTGGCGGGAGTCGACGACGACGCGCTCGGGCCCGGTGGCGGTCGGGGCGGCGCGATCAGCCGCGCCCCGGCGGCGGCCGCGATCTGCTGGGGGGTCCAAGTCCTCATTCGTCAGGGCATCACGTCGCGGCACGACCGCGGCATCCGTTTCGCCGAATCGTTGCGGCCAATGTACTTGGCGCGTCGGCGCCCGCAAGACACTCCCCGCCCCACCGCCCGCGCCGGCGCGCGGCTCAGCGCGGCAGTGCAGCGCCCCGGAGCGCGTCGCGCACGACGCTCACGTCATCGAACGGGATCTTGCGCCCGGCTTCGAACTCCTGGCCCTGCTCGTGTCCCTTGCCGGCGATCACGACCACGTCGCCGCGGGCGGCGCCCGCGATCGCCTCCGCGATCGCCGTCCGGCGATCGACGTCGTGCTCGACCCCGTCGCCGGCGCCCGCGAGGATCTCGCGCGATGATCGCCTCCGGGTCCTCCGAGCGCGGATTGTCGGAGGTGACGATCACCCGGTCGGCCAGGCGGCGGGCGATCTCGCCCATCGCGGGCGCTTGCCCCGGTCGCGATCGCCGCCACACCCGAACACCACGTGGACCCGGTTGGCGGTCAGCGTCCGGGCGGCGCGCAGCACGTTCTCCAGGGAGTCGGGCGTGTGGGCATAGTCGACGAGCACGGCGAAGTCCTGGCCCTCGTCGACGGTCTGAAAGCGGCCCGGGACCTGACCGGCGCTCTCGATCGCCTCGGCTGCAGCGTCGATCGGCACGTTCAAGCGCACGGGCCGCCGCGAACGCCCCCAGCACGTTGTAGACGTTGAACCGCCCCCGCAGCGGCGAGCTCAGTGCAATCTCCCCCTCCGGCGTCGCGACCGTGAAGCTCGAGCCGGCCAGGCCCGTCTGCACGTCCACTGCGCGGTACGCCGCCGTCGCGTCGATCGCGAACGTGACCGGCGCGGCCAGCTCGCCGGCCAGCCGCGCCCCGTACGGGTCGTCGACGTTGACGATCGCATGCCTTGGACCGCCGATCGACGAACAGCTTGCGCTTGGCCAGGAAGTAGTCCTCCATCGTCGGGTGGAAGTCCAGGTGGTCCTGGGTCAGGTTGGTGAAGATCGCCGCCGCGAAACTGGATCGCGTCTGCGCGGTGCAGCGCCAGCGCGTGCGACGAGACCTCGATCGACGCACGCGACGTCCCCGCCGTCCAGCATCGCCCTGAACGTCTGCTGCAGGTCGATCGCCTCCGGGGTCGTGCGCTGCACCGGATGCTCGACGCCGCCGATCACGCTCTTGACGGTCCCGAGCAGGCCCGTCTGGCGACCGGCGCGCCTCCAGCAGCGCGCGGACCAGGAAGGCGGTCGTCGTCTTGCCGTTGGTGCCGGTGACGCCGACGACTTCGAGCTGCGACGTCGGGTCGCCGTAGAAGCGCGCCGCCGCCGGCGCCATCGCCGCGCGCACTGAGTCGACCTCGATCTGCGGGACGTCGACGTCCAGGTGCCGCTCGACGACCAGCGCGACCGCGCCGTTGGCGATCGCGTCGGGCGGCGAAGTCATGCCCGTCACGCGTGAACCCGGGCACGCAAAAGAACAGCGTCCCGGGGACGACCGCGCGGTGGTCGTAGGCGAGGTTCGTGATCTCGAGATCAGAAGCAGTCGCGCGCCCCCCGGGCACAACGTCAGCTAGGCGCATACCCACAGACTAGCGGCCGATCCTGCAAATCCTGGCGGTCGTTACCATCTACTTGCATTAGGGGTCGGAGTCGCGATAGGTTGTCCCGATCTCGGCGAGTTGCGCTTCAAGAGTTGGTCGCAATTGATCCGGGATCGAGCTAGGGCCGTATACCGGGCAAGCGCTCGTTCGGGCGGCCCCGAGTGAAGGAGGATACGGTGCAGGCAGCGACGGTTGGGATCGGCCAGCGCCGGCCGGGTCTGCGAGCGTTCTGGGCTTCGCTCGACCGCGGGCCAGAGGCGGACGCTGTTGATGATGGTGCTGGTCGTCGGCGGTCTCCACGTGGTCGGCTTCCTGACGCTGATCGCGCTCGTCGCGCCCAGGCACTACCGCCTCGGCAGCGGCGGGGGCGTTCACGATCGGGATCGGCGTGACGGCGTACACGCTCGGGCTGCGGCACGCGTTCGACGCCGACCACATCTCGGCGATCGACAACACGACGCGCAAGCTGATGAGCGAGGGCAAGCGCCCGCTGAGCGTCGGCTTCTGGTTCTCGCTCGGGCACTCGACGATCGTGTTCGCGCTCGCGTTCCTGCTCTCGATCGGCGTCCGCTCGCTCGACGGGCCGGTCAAGAACGACAGCTCGAACCTGCACCAGGTGACCAACTGGATCGGCACGCTCGTCTCCGGCTCCTTCCTCTACGTGATCGCCGCGATCAACGTCGTGATCCTGCTCGGGATCATCAAGGTGTTCCGCGAGATGCAGACGGGCCGCTACGACGAGCACGCAGCTCGAGGAGCAGCTGAACAAGCGCGGCCTGATGAACCGGTTCCTCGGCCGGCTCACCAGGACCGTCACCAAGCCGCGGCAGATGTACCCGATCGGCGTGCTGTTCGGGCTCGGGTTCGACACCGCGACCGAAGTCGCGCTGCTCGTGCTCGCCGGCGGCGCCGCCGGCGCCGGCCTGCCGTGGTACGCGATCCTGTGCCTGCCGATCCTGTTCGCCGCCGGGATGTCGCTGCTGGACTCGATCGACGGCTCGTTCATGAACTTCGCCTACGGCTGGGCGTTCTCGCAAGCCGGTGCGCAAGGTCTTCTACAACATCACGATCACCGGCCTCTCGGTCGCCGTCGCGCTCGTGATCGGCACGATCGAGCTCGGCGGGCTGATCGCCTCGCAGCTGAACCTGTCCGGCTCGTTCTGGAGCTGGTTCGAGAACATCGACATCAACTTCCTCGGCTTCGTGATCGTCGGGATGTTCATCGCGACCTGGGCGATCGCCCTATCGGTCTGGCGCTTCGGGCGGATCGAGGAGCGCTGGAGCGCGCAGCTCGGCAAGACCGGACCGGTCGCGTAGCGCGCTGCCCACCTCGCCGGGCGCTGCGCAGAGAAGCACCGCCGACCCGCCGCGTCCGTTCAGAAGTAACTGATCGTTCACTAATTCCTGAACAGACCCTAATCTAAGGGCCCGTTCAAGAATTAGTGGCGGGATTTGACGAGTGGCTGGGCGTGTCTGGCGCCGCCGGCTCGGCCCGATCATACCGGGAGTATTTGAGGACGAGCCGGTGGCGCCAGGCGCGTCCAGACGCCGTCAAAACCGCCAATAATTCTTGAACGGGCCCTAACCCTGTCCGAAGCCACGCGCCCCCTTCGCCAGATCTCGCCGCTCGATCACGCGATCCACCAGACCGTAGGCGAGCGCCTCCTCGCCGGTGAAGAAGCGGTCGCGCTCCATGTCGGCGTGCACGCGCTCGATCGACTGGCCGGTGTGCTTGGCGTAGATCTCGTCGACGCGCGCGCGCAGGGCGAGCACCTCGCGGGCATGGATCTCGATGTCGGTCGACTGTCCCTCGAAGCCCCCGGACGGCTGATGGATCAGGATCCGGCTGTTCGGCAGCGCCATCCGCTTCCCGGGCGCCCCGCCCGCCAGCAGCAGCGACCCCATCGACATCGCGATCCCGTAGCAGATCGTCTGCACGTCGGGACGGATGAACTGCATCGTGTCGTAGATCGCCATCCCGGCGTAGATCGAGCCGCCAGGCGAGTTGATGTAGAGATGGATGTCCTTGTCGGGGTCATCGGACTCGAGATGCACGAGCTGGGCGACGATCAGGTTCGCCGAGCTCCTCGTCGACCTGGCCGCCGAGGAACACGACGCGGTCGTTGAGCAGCCGCGAGTAGATGTCGAACGAGCGCTCGCCGCGGGCGGTCTGCTCGACGACCATTGGCACCGAGTGGCATGTTGGCCTCCTCGTAGTTGATATGGTGCAACCAGTTGGTTGCGCTGCAACATAGCAGACATGCAACTTCCCGGTTGCACTATCCGAATTGCCCAGAGGAGTGACGCGATGACCGACCGGATCGAACGCGAGCTGCTACTTCCCGCGTCACCAGAGGAAGTCTGGGACGTGGTCACCGGCCCTGGCTGGCTCGCCGACGAGGTTCGCCTCGACCTGTTTCCCGGTGGCGACGCCCGTTTCCGCTCGCGCGACGTCGATCAAGACGGGCTGGGTCGAGGAGGATGCCCACCGACGCGCGCCGCGACCGCCGGCCGGCTCGCGTTCTGGTGGGCCAGCGACGGCGACCCGGCGACGCGCGTGGAGCTGACGCTCGACCCCGAGGGCGAGTCGGCCACCAGGCTGCGGGTCGTCGAAACGCGGCCGCTCGAGGTGCTCGACCTGATCGGCACGCCGCTGCCCGGCGCCGGCGGTCGGAGTCTTCGGCCCGGCGCTGGTGGCCGCGTAAGTGATGCGACGACACCACAAGACCCCGCCGGCGTGGTGTTCGGCGCGCTGTCGGATCCGACACGCCGGGCACTCCTGGCGGCGGTTGCGCGCCGTCCGGAGGCCACCGCGACCGAGCTCGCCGCGCAGCTGCCGATCTCCCGCCAAGCGGTTCTCAAGCACCTGACCGCGCTGGCGCAAGCAGGATTGCTCCATCGCGAGCGCTCCGGGCGCGACGTCCGCTATCGCGTGACGCCGGCGCCGCTATCGGAGGCGGTCTCGTGGATGGCCGAGGTCGGCGGGCAGTGGGATGCGCGGCTGGCCAAGCTCAGCAGCCAATTCCGCGCGCCGCCGGCCGCCCCCTCAAGGCGTCGCCCCGTCAAGGACTGACGGCGGGCAGGGAGCCGGACACGGCGAGATCCCGAGGTAGGGCACGGCCCAGCCGACGATCTTCTGGAACGCCGGCGCGGCCACCGACCCGCCGTAGATCGAGCCTTGCGGCTGGTCGACGACGACGGCGACGACGAGCTTCGGGTCGACGGTCGGCACCATCCCGATGAACGAGGCCACAAAGGCGCTGTCGGAATAGTGGCCGTCGATCGCTACGTTCGCGGTGCCGGTCTTGCCGGCAAGGTCGTATCCGGGGATTGCCGCCCCCGAGGCGGTTCCGCCATCGGCGAACACGCCGCGCAGCATCTCGCGCAGCTCCAGCGCCACCGCCGCAGACATGATGCGGCGCCCAGGCGGCGACGGAACCGGCTTGCCGCCGATCGCCTGGACGATGTGGGGTGCGCGGAGGATGCCGCCGTTGGCGATCGCGTCGTAGGCAGCGACCATCTGCATCGGGGTCACCGATTCGCCCTGCCCGAACGGTAAGTTCCCCATCGAGGAGCCGGAATACTGCCACCAGTGAAGGACGATTCCGTGCTGCTCGCCCGGAAGGTCGACGCCGGTCGGCGAGCCGAAGCCGAAGCGGTGAACCCAGTAGTCGAACCGTTTAGTGCCGAGCTGCAGCCCGATCTTGTCGGCGCCGATGTTGCTTGAGACCTGGAGGATCTGCTCGACCGACAGCGTCTCGTAGCCGTGGACCTCGGCGTCGTGGATCTCACGGTCGGCGACCTGGAGCACGGGCGGGATGCTGAACTCGGTGCTCGGCGTGATCACCCCGTCCTGGAGCGCGCCCGCGACCGTGATCGCCTTGAACGTGGACCCGGGCTCGTAGCTGAAGCCGACCGCCTCATCCTCCCACGCGGTCGCCGGGCTGCCGAACGGGTCGTTGGAGTTGACGCTCGGCCAGTTGGCGAGGCCGAGGATCGCGCCGGTGTTGGGATCGACCGCGACCGCGGTCGCGCTGAGCGGCGAGTACTGGGCGTGGACGCCGGCAAGTACCTGCTCCATCTCGGCCTGGAGGGCCGAGTCGATCGTCAGCGCGAGCGGCTTGCCCGGACGCGCCGGCCTCACCTCGTCGACCGAGATCGGCTGTCCGATCGCGTCGTTGATGACCTTGCGGACGCCGTTGGTGCCCTCCAGGACGCTGTTGTAGCGGTACTCGAGTCCATCGAGGCCCTGACCGTTGAAGCCGACATAGCCCAGCACCTGCGCCGCCTGCGATCCGCGGGGGTAGACGCGGACCGTGTCGGGGATCAGGTTGATGCCGTCGATGTTCAGCTTCTGGATCTCGGTTGCGCGGTTGGCTGGGAGGAGGTGGGCGAGGCGCACGAAGCCCGTGTGCGGCCGATCCACGCCGCCGAGCACCGTGAGGAGGGGCTGTCCGAGCAACGGCGCGAGCTGCTTGGCGACCTTGACCGGATTCTTGATCAGGTACGGGTCGGCGATCACGTCGTCGGCCGACTCGCTCAGCGCGAGCTGGGCGCCGTTACGGTCAGTGATCGTCCCACGCTGCGCCGGGACCGTGACGCGGGTGACCTGCTGGACGGCCGCGGCGCGCTGCAGCCTGCCGGACTTGATCGACTCGAGGTACGCCGCTCTGAGGAGCCCGATCCCAAGCAGCGCGACGAACGCGATCAACAGGCTGCTGATGCGGCGGTCGAGCACGGTCACGGCAGGGCAGCTAACCCCCGCTCGGCGAGGCGCCGTCCGAGGAAGCGCCGGTGCCGGCCGGCGACGAGGCTGGCGCCTGCTGTGTTGTGCCTGGCTGGCTCGTGGCTGTGGGTGGAGCCTGCACCTGCGCGACGCTCTGCTGCGCGACGCTCTGCTGCGCGACGCTCTGCTGCGCGACGCTCTGCTGCGTGGCGCCAGCAGCAGTGGCGCCGGCAGCAGCGGTGGCGCCGGCAGCAGCGGTGGCGCCGGTTGCTCCTGACGATCCGCCGTTCGCGGTCTGCAAGGCGCTGAACGCCGATGGGTTCGGAGCGTGGATGTTGGCCGCCGCCTGGCCGGCGTCGCCGTTGGGCTCGGCCGGCAGAAATGCCACGGCGTCGGGAGCCGGCATCATCATGCCCATCGCCTCCGCGAGGCGCTCGATCCGCTGCTCGTTGGAGAGGCCGGCTACGCTCGCTCGCAGCAGCTCGTTGCGGCTCTGCAGCTCGGTCGTCGTCTGCACCGACCGGCCGATGCTGGCGCCAAGCTTCAGGACCTCCACCCGCATCGCGACGATTCCCGCGAGCAGCACGCCGAGCACCGGGATCCATGCCCGCCCGCGAACCAGGCGGTCGAGCAGCGGATGGTCAGGCATCGCGCCCACGAACGCCAGCGCTCGCGCAGCGAGCGACGGCTCAGAGCGTGGCGCGGCACGTCCCGCCGTCGCGCGCCGGGGCTCAGGCTCGGGGATTGTCGAACGACCGGCCGCCGCGTCCGCACCACGGCCTGCGAGAGGTCCCGACACGCGCCTCGGCACACGACCGTCGGGCTGTGGGCGCAGCCTGCGGCGATGCGCGGAGCGTTCGTTCGCGGGTCCGGCGGCGGCCGGCGTGCTTGCGGTTGGCGTCATCAGAAGTCGACCTCCAGCTTGCGCGCGGCGCGCAGGTGCGCCGCCTTTGACCTTGGGTTCGCGGCGACTTCGCCGGTTGTCGGCGCGACCGCGCGGCGCGTCAGGAGCTCTGCCTGGGGGCGGCAGCCGCAGACGCAGACGGGAAGTTCGGGCGGACAGACGCAGCCGCGCGCGTGCTCTGCCAGGAAGCGCTTGACACGGCGGTCTTCCAGTGAATGGAAGGAGATCGCCGCCAGCCGTCCGCCTGCACGCAGCAGCGTCCACGCGATCGGCAGCGCTGCGTCGAGCTGCGCTAGCTCGTCGTTGACCGCGATCCGCAGCGCCTGGAAGGTCCGCCGCGCCGGGTGCCCGCCTGCGAACTGTGCGGGAACCGGGACCCCGGCCTTGATGGCGTCGACGAGCTGGTTGGTGGAGGCGAGCTCGCCGCGACGGCGCGCGCGTGCGATCGACCGTGCGATCTGCGGCGCATAGCGCTCCTCACCGTAATCGCGCAGCAGCCGCGTCAGCCGGCGCTCGTCCCACGTGTTGACGACCTCCTTCGCGGTTAGCTTCTGCCCCGGATCCATGCGCATGTCAAGCGGTGCGTCGTAGGCGTAGGAAAATCCGCGGGTCCACGTGTCGACCTGCATCGAGGACATCCCGAGGTCGAAGTAGACGAGGTCGGCGCGCAAGCCCTCGACGCAGAGCTGCTCGAGCGCGCGCACGTAGTCGGCGCGGATGAAGCGGGTCTCACACGCCACCTCGGCCTGCGAGGTCCGCGAAGCGCTCCTCGGCGACTGGATCGCGGTCGACACCGATCAGCATTCCAGCGGGCCCGATCCGCTCTGCGAGCAGCCGCGCGTGTCCACCGCCGCCCAGCGTGCAGTCGACCGCGACCTCGCCGGGTTGCGGATCGAGCAGATCGATCAGCTCACCGGCCAGGACCGGGGTGTGTGTCTGGGTCATGTCAAGCAGTGTCGCCAAGGCTCGCTGCGATGTCGGGGGCTCGGACGAGGACGTCGTCGCTGTAGCCGCTGTACTTGGCGCGATCGAACACCTCCAGGCACTCGCCGGAGCCGGTGACGACGACGTCCTTGTCGAGCTCGGCGTAGTCCATCAACGACGGCGGGATCATCACGCGGTTGGCTGCGTCGAGCTCGGCGTCATGGGAGAAGTTGAAGAAGAACCGCTTCAAGTCGCGCGCGTTCGGTGAGGCCGGATTGAAGCCTGCGAGGGCGGCGCCCGTGTATGCGTCGTAGGCGTCGGGCGGCCAGATCGCGATCGAGCGCGGCGCGCCCGGAGTGGTCTCCGGCGAGGCAGCCAGCACTACGCCCCCGGAGAGCGCCGCGCGGAACTTCGCTGGGACCGTGAGGCGATGTTTCGCATCGAGCGCGTGTTCGAAGGTTCCGCGGAAGATCAAGGGTTCTCATTCGGATGACCGAACTCCGAACCCGGGTGGCTGGGTGGGAGGAGCCCTGCCACCCGGGTTCCGTCATGCAGCGCCCACTGTAACCCACTTCCCCCCACAATGCAACCCATTTCCCACCCTATCCCCCACGATGCCGTCCTGGCGCCACGCCGGCGGTGGCAAACCCAAGCGGTGGCGGGCCGATCAGGGGCGCGAGCGCACGGCGCGGCGCCGTACCCGCCGCTGCACGATCGGCTGCAATGGCCAGCGCTGCGAGGCCGATTGCAGAATCACGGCGGGTTCTGTCCGGTCGATGTGCTTGCGGCCTCGGTCGCGGCGCGACGTCGCCGGTGATCGTGCTCGTGCGAAGTCCGCACGAGCACGCACGGATCGTCAGCATCGATGCGGACGCGGCGCCGCGGCTGCCCGGCGCCGTCCGTAGCGCGAGCAGGGCGATGTCATCGATCGAACCTTGCGCCGTGCCGGCGGTTCCGAGCGCTCGACGGATCCTCAGCCCCGGCAGCGTCTCGCGGATGTAATCGGGTGAGCGCGGGGCAGCTCCGCGTCGCAGTCGGCTATTCGACTAGAGGTGGTTCGAGCAGCGACGCGTTTATGTGCTCGGACAGCGCGGTGGCTGCGGCCCGCTGCGCGGCTAGTCGCTGTTGGTCGTCGTGGGCACTGAGCAGCGCTGCCGTGTAGGCGGTTGAGGCGGCTTCCCAGAGTCCGCGGAGACGGTCGGTTTCGAGCCGTGCCTGCCGGCGCATCGTCTCGACAGTCGTGGCGATCACTTCCGCCGAGACGTGGGCGTCGTAGGTCGTCTCGGCGTCCGTCTCACGGACGAATGTGAACGTACGCTGCGCGGTGAGGACCGGCTGGTGCAGGACACGTTCGACACGTGTCGAGGCGTCGTCGAGCACGCTGGTCGAGACGCTGAAGCGAGGGTACGGCTGAATCATCGCGAGCCACTCGCGCCTGATCTCGTCGGTCGCGCGCTGGTGGCGTTCGTCGATCGTCAGCCCAATGTACTCGGCGACGTGCACCCACCCCCAATGCGTACCGGCCAGCAGAAGTCCGACCACGGCGAGGACGGCGTCGATCGCGCCACCGCCATTGAGCAGAACCTGCCAGACGCCATACAGCGCCATCGCTGCTCCGACAATCAAGGTGACGCCCGTTAGCAGCGATCCCGCGGCGACAAGCCGGTCATGCTTGCGAGCAGAGATATCCGGCTCCCGATGCTGCTCAGCATCAGGCAGATTGAAGCGGTCCTCATCCAAGAGCCGCTCGTCAGCGGGAACCCCCAAGAACGCGACCATGCCGTGGCTGCCGTCAACCATCGTCCGAGTCCCCACCGTGGCGCTCAGAGAGGACCGATTACCGTGCGGTCGGTGGGAGCGTCTGCGGCGACGCAGGACGCGTGCGGCGGATGCCATTGCCGCCGCTCCTGGCGGCGTCCGCGGCCAGGTTGCCCGTGAGCATGCCCTGTTGGACTTGGTCCATCAACGACCCGACCGAGGCCGGCGAGTGGGGTAGCAGGAGCGTGGTCATGTTGCCGTGCTCGCCCACCGACCGGATCGTGTCCATGTACTGGGTCAGAGCGACCAGCCCCATCGCCTCCTTCGGGTCGATGCCCTGTTCGTCAGCGAGCACGGCCAGCGAGTCCTTAAGTCCCTGGGCGATCGCGCGGCGCTCCGCCGCCACCCCCTCGCCGTGGAGACGCATCGACTCCGACTCCGCCTCGGCCTTCTTGATCCGCAGCGTCTTGTCGCCCTCACCCTGGGCCGTCGCAGCCTCCTGGTTGCGACGCGCTGCATTGATGTTGTTCATCGCGTCCTTGACCCGCTGGTCGGGTTCGATGTTCGTGATCAGCGCCTTGATGATCTCATAGCCGTAGTCCGCCATCTGCGTCTGCAGTGTGTCCTGGATGTGCTTGGCGATCGTGTCGGCATCGGCGTATGCCTCATCGAGGTCCATCGTCGGGATGTGCGAGCGGACCACGTCGAAGGCGTAGGACTTCATCTGCACCTCAGGGTCATCGAGCTTGTAGAAGGCATCCTTGACCTTGTCCTGGTCGGAACCGACCATGTACTGGATCGCAAGCTTGACGACCACGAACACGTTGTCCTGGGTCTTGGTCTCGATATCCGCGTTCAACTGCTCGACCTGCAAGCTCATCCGGCCGGCCACCTTCTCGACGAACGGTGACTTACGCTGAAGACCCGGCCCGGCAACGCGGACGAACTTACCGAACCGCTCGACGATGGCACGTTCCTGCTGCTCCACGGTGAAGAAGAAGAGAGGCATACGAAGGTCCTTTCAGACGGGCGCGAGGAGCACGGATCGCCAACTTTGGCGTCCGTGCGCTCTATAGTGACGGCTCTTCCGTCGCTGGGGACGAAACTGTCCGTGAGATCGCCGTTCGGAGGGTTGGCCAACGGTGCTCCGCCGGAATCGCTTCGCAGAAGCGGTGAAATGGCCTGAGCACACAGTCTACTCCCTCCGCCGGGCGGTCCCTTAGGGCCCGTTCAAGAATTAGTGGCGGGATTTGACGAGTGGCTGGGCGTGTCTGGCGTCGCCGGCTCGGCCCGATAATACCGGGAGTATTTGAGGACGAGCCGGCGGCGCCAGGCGCGTCCAGACGCCGTCAAAACCGTCAGTAATTCTTGAACGGGCCCTAAGGCCTGGCGTCGGTTTCGTTGAGCATCGCGGCGGTGACGTACCACCCATCTAACTCGTCGGGCAAACCCTCTGCCGCCGAATTCCACGACCTCACTCACCTGCACCATCAGGGTCTGCTTAGGGCTCAGTAGGCCGGGGGAGGAGCTTGCGGCTGCTTGGGGAGGAGGCGGTGGCCGTCCACGACTGCGGTGGCGAGGTCGATGAGTTTTCGGTTGTTGATCCGCGATTGCTCGCGGAGCAGGTTGTAGGCGTTTTTCTCGTCGATCGCGTGGCGTTCCATCAGGATGCCCTTGGCGCGCTCGATCAACGCGCGGCGTCCGAATGCCCCTTCGAGGTCGTGGTACTCGGCGAACCGTCGCAGCACGATGTCGATCGAGCTCTGCCAGTCCGCGACGTCGGCGTCGCTGATGTGCGCGAAGACGCCCCGCTTGGATGCTTCTTTGACGAACTCGGGGTTCCGCGTGTGGATCAGGATGATCACGGGGCACGCGGCTTCCCGCACGATCTGGTCGATCAGTTCGAGCGCATGCTCTGAGCTCTCGCCGAGTCCGACGAGCGCGACGTCGGGTCGCTCGCGGGCGGTCACAGTACCGACGTCTTCGACGTCGATTTCGCGCGCGATGACCTGGTGTCCAAGCGCGACCACGATCGATGCGACGAGAGCGAGGCGATCCTTTCGCTCATTCGCGATCAGGACGCGCAGATGGTCGGTCTCGCGGTAGCTCATGAGGGGCTCGGACCCGATCGAAGTCTAGCTCCAGCGTGGCGCGGTTCAGAGCGGCTGGCGATGGGCTTGCTTGCGGGTGTATGGTGAATGTTCGCTGCGCTTCAGCCCTCGGCGCGGTGATGCTGTTCCGGCTCCAATCCTCGGCCGGTGTCGGCGTTCGACCTGAACGGTCAACGCCATAGCACGCGTCAGCGAGCCCGGTCGACCCCCCGCTCTGCGGAAGTACTTAATCAGTCTCGCGGGTTGCCCGACGCCTCGTTGGCGGCGCGTCAGAAACGTACCCGCTAACCCCAGAGGAGCGCAACATGATCGTGACGTGCCCCACTCACTCCGACACCATCGTCCCCAGCCACGGCCCGCGGACGGCACTCCGTAGCCCGGAGGAACGTCACAAGACTGCTGTCGCAAACACGTTCTGTTGGGCGCAGGAGGCGGCCGCCCACGAAGCGTTCGACGACGCGCTCGAGTGGCTCCGGACAGTCGAGGTCGTCGACGGACCGCTAAGCGCAGATTGGCAGCGAACGCGGGCGTCTTGGCGGCTCCTGGTTGCTCAACAGCGGTAGGGCACAGCCGTGGTAGCACCAGCTCACGCTCGGGTCGCGGTGCACCGTTCGGGCCTTGCGCAGTGCTCCCTGCGATGTCCCGGCCGGGGACGCACGGACGAATCGCCTCAGGCGCTATGATCAACTTAGTAAATCCGACCCATGCGCTAGGACTTAGAAGCCGGTTCCGGACACGCGTGCCGGACACATTTTCGGTGATCGTCGAGGACGAGAGAACCAAGCTGGAGGTGGAGTAGTGGCTACTCCCGAAGCAACCATCCTGACCGAGAACGAGCAGCTCGCGGGCATCAATGCCGACTACGAGCAGCGCTACGGGTTCCACGACGCCGAGAACTATCTGTACAAGGCGCCCAAGGGGCTGAGCCGGAAGATCGTCGAGAAGATCTCGGAGTTCAAGTCAGAGCCCCGGTGGATGCGCGTCTTTCGCCTCAAGGCGCTGGACCACTTCTTCGCCCGCAAACAGCCCACATGGGGATCCCCGATGCTGGCCGAGCTTGACTACGACAACATTCGATACTTCGTGCGCGCGTCAGACACGCCCAGCCGGTCCTGGGACGACGTGCCCGAGGACGTCAAGCGGACCTTTGATCGCTTGGGCATTCCCGAGGCGGAGCGGAAGTTCCTGTCGGGCGTCGGCGCGCAGTACGAGTCAGAAGTCGTTTACCACCAGATTCACGAGGACCTCGAGAAGCAGGGCGTGATCTTCACGGACATGGACACGGCGCTGCGCGAGCACGAGGACATCGTGCGTCAGTACTTCGCGACCGTGATCCCGCCGAACGACAACAAGCTCGCGGCGCTGAACTCTGCGGTGTGGTCCGGTGGATCGTTCGTGTACGTGCCCGAAGGCGTCCACATCGACATGCCGCTGCAGGCGTACTTTCGGATCAACACCGAGAACATGGGCCAGTTCGAGCGCACGCTGATCATCGCCGAGCCCGGGTCCTTCGTGCATTACGTTGAGGGTTGCCACTTGGCCGGCTCGATGGTGCGGGTCCACGACGGCGAGAAGCCGATCGAGGAGATCGAGGCCGGCGACGACGTCCTGACGCATCGTGGCCGGTTCCGGCGCGTGCGCGAGCCGATGCGTCGCAGGCACTCCGGGCCGATCTACCACATCCGCTTCCAGGGCGAGGGCTATCGCTCGCTTGCGGTGACGCCCGGCCATCCGTTTCTCGTCGCTCCGCGCCGCCACGAGCGAGAGCACAACAAGGTATTGGAGCCGCAATGGCTAACCGCACAGGAGCTACGCAAGGGCGACTATCTGGCGGTGCCCGCCAAGATCGATGCCGAGACCCGCCCGCAGCTGCTTGGCGACCCCGAACTGAGCGTCGGGCGGGGTCGGCACGCGGCCGTGCTAGAACGAATCCCGGTCGCGGTGGACGACAAGCTGTCTCGCGTCATGGAGCCGTATCCCGGTTACCTGTGGATGCCGATCTCCTCCATCGAGACTGTTCACGCAGAGTGCGAGGTCTTCAACATGAGCGTCGAGGACGACGAGAGCTACGTGTGTGAGGGCGTTGTGTCACACAACTGCACCGCCCCGACGTACAGTTCTGATTCACTTCACTCGGCGGTGGTGGAGCTGATCGCCCTCCCAGGCGCACGCATCCGTTACACGACTGTCCAGAACTGGTCGACCAACGTCTACAACCTGGTCACCAAGCGCGCGGTCGCGTATGCCGATGCGACGGTCGAGTGGGTCGATTGCAACCTCGGGTCGAAGCTGACGATGAAATACCCGAGCATCTACCTGCTCGGAGAGCGAGCCCATGGCGAGGTCCTGTCGATCGCGTTCGCAGGCGCCGGCCAGCACCAGGACGCGGGCGCCAAGATCATTCACGCCGCGCCGAACACGACCTCGAACATCTTCGCCAAGTCGATCTCCAAGGACGGCGGCCGCGGGTCCTACCGGGGCCTGCTCGAGATCGCGAAGGGCGCCCACGGCTCCAGGTCCAAGGTGGTCTGCGACGCATTGCTGCTGGACGAGCACTCGCGCTCAGACACCTACCCAACGATTCGAATCGGCGACGACGACGTCAACGTCGGACATGAGGCGACCGTCTCGAAAGTCGGCGACGACCAGCTCTTCTATCTGATGTCGCACGGAATCCGCGAGGACGAGGCCTCGAAGCTGATCGTCAACGGCTTCGTCGAGCCGATCATCAAGGAGCTTCCGATGGAGTACGCGGTCGAGATGAACCGCCTGATCGAGCTGCAGATGGAGGGATCGATTGGCTAGGGGCTCCCGCGAAAATTACTGCCGGCTCCGACGGCGTCTGGACGCGCCTGGCGCCACCGGCTCGCCCTCACTTGCCACCAGCAATATCGGGGCGAGCCGGCGGCGCCAGCCACGCCCAGCCACTCGCCGGATTCCGGCATTAATTTCTGCGGGAGCCCTAGCGAGGCCACTGCCGAGCCCACTTCCTGGCGCCGCGCCGTGGTGAACACGCCCCCGACCGCCGGCGGCGACGGTTCTGCGCCCGCGGTCATCCGCACCGTCGATCTAACAAAGGTCTACGCCGCCAGCGACTTCGCGGCCGTGGACAAGCTCAACCTGTCCGTCGCAGCGGGCGAGATCTTCGGGCTCCTCGGGCCCAATGGCGCTGGCAAGACGACCACCGCGGGGATGCTGACGACGCGCGTGATCCCGACCGCCGGCGGTGCCTATGTCGGTTCGGTCGACGTGATCGCCCATCCCGCGCTGGCCAAGCAGCTGATCGGGGTGGTGTCGCAGACGAACACGCTCGACCGGCAGCTGACGGTGTGGGAGAACCTGTACTTCCATGGCCGCCTGTTCGGGATTCCGGCGGCGGAGTCGCGGCGCGTCGCGGACGAGCTGCTCGAGCAATTCCATCTGACGAAGTGGGGCCAGGCGTCGGTGTTCGCGCTCTCGGGTGGGATGGCGCAGCGGCTGATGGTGGCGCGCTCGATCTTTCACCGTCCCGCCGTCCTGTTCATGGACGAGCCGACGGCGGGGCTCGACCCCCAGAGCCGCTTGGCGTTGTGGAAGATCCTCGGTGAGCTTCACGCCGCGGGGCAGACGATTCTGCTTACGACGCACTACATGGAGGAGGCCGATCAGCTCTGCAACCGGGTCGCGATCATGGACCACGGTAGGATCCTGGCGCTCGACACTCCGGCTCGGCTCAAGCGCTCGGTCGGTGCGGACACGATCGTGACCGTGAAAACGAGCGGCGATCCGGCGTCGCTCGCCGAGCACCTCTCGAGTGTGGTCGAGCGCGTCAGGCGGACGAGGCTGATCGAGGGCGGCGTCGAGCTGCACGTCACCGGGGCCGAGCGGATCGTGCCGCGTGTCGTGAACGCAGCCGAGAGCGGCGGCTTTGACCTAGTCGATCTCGCCGTCACCGAGCCGACGCTCGAGACGGTGTTCATCAACCTGACCGGCAAGGAGCTGCGCGAATGACCGGGACGAGTACCGCTTCCTCGCCCGTAGCCGTGTCTGCGCAGCGTCCGGCAGCGATCGCGCTCGAGCCGACGCGCTCGACGTTCGCCGCCAGCCGCACCGCGCTGCGCGCCCTGATCGTGCGCGATCTCGTCGTGCTGCGCAAGAACTTCGGCGAGTTCGTCGCGCGCACGCTGGTCCAGCCCTTCTTGCTCGTGTTCGTGTTCCTGTACGTGTTCCCGAGGATCGGCCAGGGCGTCGGCGCCGGCACCGGGCCGGTGGCGGAATCCCACTTCGCCACCGTGCTCGTCCCGGGCGTCGTCGCGATCTCGATCATGTTCCAGGGAATCCAGGCGGTGGCGCTGCAGATGTCGACCGAGTTCGGCTACACGCGCGAAATCGAGGACCGCGTCCAGGCTCCGTGCCCGATCTGGCTGGTCGCGGTCGCGAAGGTGCTCTCCGGCGCAGCACAGGGCGCGCTCGCGGCCGTGATCGTGTTCCCGATCGCAGCTGTCGTGCACGCCCCGGGCGTCCACGCCAATCTTGATGTCCACTGGGCGATCGTGCTGACGCTGATTCCGCTCGCGTGCGTTGCGATGTCGTCGCTCGGGTTGGTGCTCGGGACGACGTTCGAGCCCCGCAACATCGGGCTGATGTTCGGATTCGTCGTCCTGCCGCTCACGTTCCTCGGCGGCACCTACTACCAATGGACGCGGCTGTCTCCGGTCAAGCTCGGCGGCTTTCACTGGCTTCAGACGATCGTGCTGATCAACCCGCTGATCTATGTTGCCGAGGGCATGCGCGCAGGTCTCACGAACATCGCCCACATGCCCCTGTACGTCGTCTACCCGGTGCTGTTGGGGTTCTGCGCGTTGTTCCTCGCGCTGGGGCTGCGGAACTTCAGGCGGCGGGTGCTCGTGTAGCCCGTCACGCCCCGAGCGGCCGCGGATGAGGCCCGCTCCGCGGGGCCTTTGCGCCCCGGCGGCGGCCGGAGTCTCTTGGCCATCGCCGTGTGGGCGGTGGAGCCGATCAGGGGCACGGTGTGCCGGGATCAGGAACCCGTTTCCTGCACGGACCCTTAGACATCGCTCGGGCGGCTCAAGGCCGAGGGGACGCTCGGCGCGCGTAGTCCCGAACGACTGGGCGCGGACTGCGCTGCGGGATGGCAGATTTGGCCGCTGGGGGCTGGGTAGCGCGTAGCTGGAGAACCACACGGCTGGAGGGTCGCGTTGATCGGCGATGATGAGCGCGATGTGGAGGAGTGTCAGGTATCGGGCCGGCCGCTTGCGCGCGCCGTTGGTGTTCTTCTCCTCGCTGCGCGGGTATCGGCGGTCGTGGATGCCGTCCGACGTGCTCGCTGCTCTCACGCTGCTGGTGATCGCGGTGCCCGAGCAGCTGGCGACATCCCGGCTCGCGGGCATGCCCCCGATCACCGGCTTTTACGCGTTCGTCGCCGGCACGGTGCTGTTCGCGCTGCTCGGGTCCAATCCACAGATGTCGGTCGGCGCCGACTCCACCATCGCCCCTCTGTTCGCCGTGGGGATTGCTCACCTGGCGCCGATCGGTTCGGTCCGGTATGTGGACCTCGTCGGGATCTTGGCTGTGGAGGTGGGCGCGTTGGTGGCGCTGGTGTGGCTCTTACGTCTGGGGTGGATTGCCGAGTTCCTCTCGGCGCCGATCATCACCGGTTTTCTGGCTGGTGTCGCCGTGATTATCGTCGTCCATCAGATACCTGACCTGCTCGGTCTCGCGGCGGCGAGCGGCAGCACCGTCCACCGGATCGCGTTCACCGTCGGGCACCTCGGTCAGACCAACGGGTGGGCGCTGGGGATCGGGGCGGCCGTGTTCGCGATCGTCGTGGTCGCCGAACGCGTGGACCGCAGGCTCCCCGGCGCGCTCGTGGGCCTCGTCGCCGCCACGATCCTCGTCACCGCGCTCGGTCTTCATGGCGATGGTGTTGCGGTGCTGGGCAGGCTGGCTCACGGTGCGCCGCGGTTCGGACTGGTGGGTCTGTCCTGGTCAACGCTTGGTCGCGTGGCGCCGATCGCCGGCGTTGTCGCGCTGGTGGTGGTGACCCAGTCGGCGGCGACTACCCGCGCGTTCGCAGACCAGGGAGGATATGAGGTGGACGTGGGCCGCGACTTTCTCGGCGTGGGCGCCGGCAGTATCGTGGCTGGCCTCGTCGGGGCTTTTCCAGTGGACGCGAGCCCGCCGAGAACCGCGGCCGTGGCTGCGGCGTCGGGCCGCACGCAGGCGGCCGGTCTCGGCGCAGCGGCGGCGATTGTGCTGCTGGTACCCGCGGCAGGGGCGCTGAAGGATGTGCCAGTGGCGGCCCTGGCGGGGGTGCTCCTGTTCGTCGCGTCGCGGATCTTCCATGGTCGCGATCTCCTCGCGATCGCGCGCTTTAATCTGTTCGAGTTCGGGTTGGCTGTGATCACCCTCCTCACGGTCGCATTCGTCGGCGTGGAACAGGGCATCGCAGTGGCGGTCGGCCTCGCGATTCTGGACCGCACCCGCCTCAGTGCCCGTCCTCAGCTGCACGTCCTCGGCCGCATCCCACAGACCACCAGCTGGGCCCCGACCAGCTCCCCCGAGCAGCCTGCCCAGGTGCCGGGGGTGCTGGTCGTGCTGTTCGCGACACCGCTCTGGTACGCAAACGCGGTCCACTTCCGCGCCCAGCTGCACGGCGCGCTGGCGCGCGGCATCGGACCACCGCGAGTGGTCGTGCTCGACGCGATCGGGATGAGCGACCTCGACTACACGGGTTCACGCTCGCTGCGTGAGGTGCTCGACGCGCTCGACCGGGAGCACATCTCGTTCGCGCTCGCCAGAGCGGGAGAGCACGTACACAACAGCTTGGCCCGAAGCGGCCTGCTCGAACGGATCGGAGAGGACCGACTCTTCGCCTCCGTGGACGAGGCGGTCACCGCCCTCTGCCCCGAGAGCCCCGGCGACGTGGAGCCCGGGTGATGATGCACTGTCTATGAGTAGCGTCTCGGCGTCATCCGCGATCGACCGCGCACTCGATCTGTTTGCGCCGGCGCGTCGGCCGTCCCGTCCGAAGTTGCGAGACGGCTATCTCGATCTGCTTGGCGACGAGGACCCGACCGGCTCTCACCCGGGCCAGCGGTTGATGGCCAGCCGCGCGCTGCCGCTGATCTACGAGCGGCTATGGCGCCCGCTGGGCGGACGCCTGCTGATGGGGGCGAGCGGGCCTGGGATGCGCGGCGAGCACCGGATCGCGTTAGAGATGCTTTCGCTCTCGGGCGGCGAGCGGGTGCTGGACGTGGCCTGCGGCACGGGTAGCTTCACGCGCAGTTTCGCACGCGCCTCGGGCGACGGCGTGGTAGCCGGTCTGGACGCGTCGAGGACGATGCTGGCGCACGCAGTGCACGAGACCGACGCCGACAACGTCGCCTACCTGCTAGGCGACGCCTGCGCGCTGCCTTTCCGCGACGGCAGCTTCGACGCGATCTGCTGTTTCGCCGCGCTCTACCTGATCGAGCGTCCGATGCGAGCCGTGGATGAGATCGCGCGCGTGCTCGCGCCGGGCGGCCGGGTCGCGCTGCTATCGAGCTGCAACCGAGGTCCCCTGCCCGCGGCCATCACACGTCCGCTCGTGAAGAGGCTCACCGGCATGCGCGTGTTCGGCCGCGACGAGCTGACACGCGCACTGACCGCTCGCGGTCTGGTCGACGTCCGGCAGCGCGTGTCGGGCCTCGCGCAGTTCGTGGCCGCGCGCAAGCCAGCGACTTGAGGCTCTCCACCGGCTGGCTTGGCGACCAGTTCCTTCGTCGAGGCCGGATGCCGAGCGGCCGCAGCCCGAGCAGACGCCGTCGGAGCCGGCAGTAGTTTTCGCGGGAGCCCTGAGTCGCTTGGAGCGCGACTCAGGGCCCGTAGGCCTCGAACTTTGCGGTGAAGCCTTGGCCGGAGTTCGGGATGACGAAGCCGTGCTCGGTTGGGCCGATTTGCTTACTGTCGAGCAGCACGGTGGCGGGCCTGGCTCCGTGAATGACGAGATGGAATGCGTGCCGCGCGAATTCGGGGTAGCCGTTGCCGTCGACTTGGGCTTCGACCGCGACGGTGTTGGCGTGGCGCGTGACCGTGAAGGTCGTGCGGTATCGCGCGCCGTCAAGCGCCGTGGTGGTGAGGCCGTCGTCTTCTTGGAGCATCGATTCGTGTATTCCGTCGCGGGTGGGCACATAGACGTGAAGCTCGATCACGCGCGGGTGGTGCTCGGCCGTCGACGGGGGCGCGTCCGGCCACATGGGGATGACGGCGCCGCCGCGCGCATAGATGGGGATGCGATCCATGGGGGTGGCCCTGAGCGCGTACCGGCTCCCGGCGATCATTTCGTCCGTGTGCCAGTCGTACCAGTCGCCAGCGGGGACGTAGACGTGGCGAGCGGTTTGCCCGGCGGCAACGACCGGGGCGACGAGGATGTCGGGCCCGAACAGGTACTCGTCGTCGATGTCGCGCACAGCCGCGTCGTATTGGTGATCGAAGACCAGTGGACGCTGGACGGGTGCGCCGGTTTCGGTGGCGCGCAGGAACGCGGCGTAGATGTACGGCAGGAGCCGGTATCGCAGGTCGATCGCTTCGCGGACGAGGTCGAGGACGGCGTCGCCCCACGCCCAGGCGTATTGGTCGGCGTTGCCGATGTGCGAGTGGTTGCGGCAGAACGGCGTCAGGGTGCCGTATTGCATCCAGCGCAGGAACAGTTCGGCGTGCGAGTCGCCAAAGAACCCGCCGACGTCTGCCCCGACGAACGCCTGGCCCGGACACGCCGAAGCCCATCGCCATCGGCATGCTGAGCCACAGGTGATCCCACCGGGCCAGGTTGTCGCCCATCCAGTTGGCGGCGTAGCGCTGTATGCCGGCGAAACCGGCACGGGACAAGACGAACGTGCGCAGCTCGGGCATCGCGTCTCGCAGGCCGGCGGTCGTGCCCATGGCCATCAGCAGTGCGTACTGGTTGTGGTAGCGCTGATGCGAGGCGTGGCCGCGGTCGAACCGCATGCGGCCTGGGGGGATGGCGCCTGTCGCGGGCTCGTTCATGTCGTTCCAAATGCCCGCGAGGCCAGACCGCACGTGCTCGGCGTTGAGCTCGCCCCACCACGAGCGCGCCTCCTCAGTGACGAAGTCCGGGAACGCCGTGTTGCCGGCCCACACCTGGCCGATGTAGATGTCGCCGCCTTCGGTGCGACACAGGATGTCGCGCTCGAGCGCCTGGTCGAACACCCAGTACCCGGGCTCGTACTTGACGCCAGGGTCGATGATCGTGATGACTCGGAAGCCGTTGTCGCTGAGGCGCCTGAGCATGCCGACGGGGTCGGGGAACCTGTCAGGGTCCCAGGTGAAGACGCGGTAGCCGTCCATGTACTCGATATCGAGCCACAGCACGTCGCACGAGATGGCGTTGTCGCGGTGGCGTTGCGCGACCGTCTCAACGGCGTCCTGGGTGTAGCCGTGCCAGCGGGACTGGTGGTATCCCAGCGACCATAACGGCGGCGGTCCGATGCGACCCGTCAGCCACGTGTAGGCCGCCGAGATGTCCGACATCCTCGGCCCGACGAAGATGTACTCCGTGTACTGCCCGCCATCGAACTGGATCGCATACTCCTCGGGTTGCGAGAAGTCGTACGTCGCGCGGAAGCCGTTGTCGACGAACGACGCCGCCATCGTCCCGGCCGGATACGCGTGGTGGTAGAAGAACGGAACCGAGACGTAGTATGGGTCGAACTCGGGGCTGGTGCGATCGGCGCGCGGATCCTCCGGCCGCCGGCCTGCGGTGAACTCGGACGACGAGACAGGGTCAAGGACGTCCAAGTTCCAGAGCGTGAAGTCGCGGCCCCTGCGATTGTGGCTCCCGGCCTTCTCTCCGAGGCCGTAGATGGCGTCTTCCGGGCGGCAGCCGCGGCGGACGGCGAACGCGTCGTTGAGCGTCGCGTAGCCCCAGTACGCGCCGGCGGCATCTTGCGCGGTCTCCACGACGGCGCTGCCATCCGCGCGGTGGACGTCCAGTCGGAACGGTTCCAACCACAGCGACACAACGAGCGCCGAGCTGCGCAGCCTAACCACGCCCTCACCGCGCTCGGCCTCGAACGCGACGCGCTCCGACAAGGGATCGACACATACTGCGAACGTCGGCTCCTCGTCGAAGACACCGCCGCGGCTGATCTTCACGCGCACGATGTCGTCGCGCACGAGATCCACGCGCAACCGCTCGCCATGCAATGTCGCGATCAGCCCACGGTCGGTTTCCTCAACGGAACTGACGCGCTCGAATCGGATCAACTGGCCCCTCTGCATCGTGCTCCTCCCGGTCGTCGGACTGCACGACGTACGCGCCTGGGACGCCGCGGACCCAAGCGCGCACCTTGCCACAATGCGATCTGAAGAGGCACCACGTCCGCCCATCCCTGGGTCGTGGGCGGTGCTGCTACGGCGTTTGATTCGCTTTGGCCGCCGGCTCGCTCGAGCGCCAGTTTGACCTGATGTTCGTGGATGTGAACATGCCCCGAATGGACGGCTACACGTTCGTGGCGTCCGTTCGTGAGGGCGGTTTGAACTGCCAGACGCCGATCGTGATGGTCAGCACCGAGGACGGCGCTGGCGACATGACTCGCGGCTACGCCGCCGGAGCGAACGTGTATCTAACAGCTCCGGATCGCGCGGCCGCTGCTATACAAACGACACTAGGCCGGGTCGTAGAGCACTCCCGTGCACTCGCGGCCAACGCAGGTGGCGAGCTAGACGCAGCGGAACTCGAGCGGCTCCGTACCGACCTAACCGAGGTCAAAAACTCCTACGTGATGCAACGCCAACGCGAGACTCACGGACACGTAACCGCGACAGCCATGGCCGCCGACTCCGCACCACCAATCGAGCTGTTCTGAGCGAATCCCTACAGCCCTCTCGATAGCTGGAGGCGACCTGTGAACACTGAGTATAACCCGCGGCGAGCTCGCTGGGCTCGGTAGTTTCAGTCGCGCGCCGGCGGATCGCTCGCGTCCGCGGTCAACGCGTAGACGATCTCCAAATCTCCACCGACCCGCCCGGAAGGGCGCGCTCGCGTTCGAGCGTAAGCCCGGCGTCGAGGCTGAGCGAAGGCGTCAGCTGCATTCCGGGACCGGCCGGGCGAAGCGGCGTAGTAGAGTTGGAAGCGGCCACCACCGCCTGAGTGTCGCGCTCTCGCATTCTTCCTGTGGCCCAGCCTTTCTAGCGGAGCGACGAGGAGTGCAGCACATGCCGAAGCAGAATCAAAAACCAGGTCCGGCACGGCAAGAACCAGGCCCGGGGCGATCGACGTCGGAGCAGGCCTTCAACGAGCTACGCAGGGAGATCGCTCAACGTAACGAGCGGACCCATCAAGAGGCTCGCAAGCTTCGAGCGGCGCGCGAGCGGGAGCAGCTGCTCAGGCGCCGTGAACGCGGCAATTAGACCAATCCGGCGGTGACGAACCCTCGAGCGCTCCCCTCGATCGAAGCAACACACGGGGTGATGAGCCCGCCCAATCGTCATCCGTCCTGACAGAACTCGACCAGGCGCCCGATCCGACCAGCGGGCCACTCCTGCTACGAGCGAGCGCATCGCGGAACTGATGCCGAGGCTTTCCTGTCGCACCGATTTCGGCTTGGCCGCCGCCAATCGTGGCCAAATCGTCACGGCCGGCTCGCCCCGCGGCGAGCGACTCGAGAACGGCCCGTCATGCCCCGCCCGGCGGCGTGGTATTGCCGAAGCCGCGCTCCGGTGATATATCCCAGGACGAGTCGATGGCTGCCGGCGTGGACGTCAGAGTCGCGCGTAGCAGGATTTCAAGCCGAGAGGAGTCAGACATGTCGGTCAGCGAAGATCCCACCCAAGGCGTGGGGGTGGGCGGAGAGGACCCGACCCAGGGAAGCACGGTCGGAGCAACGCCGTACGAAGACCCGACCCAGGGAAGCACGGTCGGAGCAACGCCGTACGAAGACCCGACCCAGGGAAGCACGGTCGGAGCAACGCCCGAGGAGGACCCAACGCAAGGGAGCGAAGTAGGCGCGGAACCGTACGAGGACCCTACCCAAGGCAGCCAAATTGGGGCACGCCCAGGGGAAGACCCGACAGCGCCGGCGACATGAGCGAGACCGCGCGACGGCGGGCTTGGCAAGATCCTGGATGGCAGAGTCGCTGAACTTCCCGCGGGATTCGCCCGGCTCCGTGCGACGCGCGGAACCGTCGGTGTTCCGATCGGCATATGGCCCCCTCGCGCGAGGCCCACCGCCGTTCCGCTCCGCGATCGGCGACCGGTAGAGCCGCTTTGAGGACGTCGTGCGAGGCGTCTGTACGTCGTTGGTCGGTGAGACGCACCGACGGACTCATCGGGCGCCTCCAGCGAACGGCCCCGGAAAGGCTCCGCGGCGTGCGATTGTCGGTGCGCTCCGTGATGAAGGCGCTGACCCGACGTAGTACTGCCGCGATATTGAGGTATCTCGGGTCGCAGCGTTTGGTCTGCTCATCGCTGCTTGTCGGGCCGGTCGCTGCGTACAGCGGTTGGTCGAAGCAGCCCGCGGGTCGTCCTTCTACGCGCGCCACGATGAAGGCGGCTGCTCGCTCTTTCACCCGAGCTCAAGCCGTCCCGGGGGGTCTGTCAACCCCAGATGATGTTCTCGCTCGACGATGCAGTTCATCTCGCTGCGCGGTCTGCGCCGCGGAGACGCAGCCCGTGTCGCGTTGGTGGAGGCGGGCACAACGCCGGCGATCTCGGCCGACGCCGACGTGCCCGAGATCGGGCGCCTGATGACGGACTACGACGTGCTCTCGCTGCCTGACGTCGACAAGCGGTCGCCGTTCATCCCACAATTTCGACCGTTCGTCGTATGCGGGCTGCCGTTCGGCGATTGGTGGTTGCACCACGCTCGCTGCGGCTGCAACTTATGGCGGATCTGTCAAACATCCGAGGAGGAGGAGTGGATGGAGGCTAATCAACCCCGTGCGCGCGAAGCAGATATCGCGCCAGCACCTGATCCGACAGCCGGACGATCGGCCGGAGCCGGTTGGACTCCGGCCGATCCGGGGCCGCTCGGCCTCGCCGCATTCGCGATGACGACGTTCCTGCTCAGCATGTACAACGCGGACCTGATCAACGCTGGCGGCACCTTTGTCGTCCTTCCGATCGCGCTCGTGTACGGCGGGATTGCGCAGATCCTCGCCGGCATGTGGGAGTTCCGAACGGGCAACACATTCGGCGCCGTTGCGTTCACTTCGTACGGCGCGTTCTGGATCTCGGCTTACTTCCTGTTGTTCGTCGTCATCCATAGCATCGTGGCAGCGCAGTTCCACAATGCGTTCGCGCTGTACCTGTACGCATGGGCGATCTTCACGACGTACATGTTCGTCGCCTCGATTCGGACGACAGGTGCGCTCGCGCTGGTGTTCCTGGTGCTGACGCTGACGTTCTGGGTCCTGGCGATCGGAAACGCGAGTCTGGCCGGCACAACCGCCGCGACCAACGGCACGATCAAGCTCGGCGGCTGGCTCGGTCTCATTACCGCGGCCCTCGCCTGGTATGCGTCGGCGGCGGCGGTCATCAACTCGACGTTCGGCCGGGTTGTCCTGCCGGTCTTCCCGCTGCGTCGCTGAGGTCGGATGATCTGAACCGAGGCTGCGTCGAGGAGAGCTATCGCGACGACTAGCCGTACAGCCATTGGTGGTCCGGGCGCCGGCGGCGACGCCGGCGCTCCCGGGTTCCTGGGCATGGTTGGGTTGGTCCAAGTCCAAAGCTGGCGGGGTGGGGGTGAACGCGGGCCAGCGGACGTGCGCGGGGCGCGGCTCGTAGAACGCTCTTGGGCTTGAGCGACCCGGCCTGAACCCGCGGCCGGGCGCGCTCGGCGCCAGCCAACCGCTCGTGCCGGGGGCGCGAGAGTACGAGGTTGGCGAGGTTGGCAGACTACTTGCCTGACGAAGGCAGGACTTCGCCGCTGCCACCAGGATCGAGATTGGAGCGAACCATGAAGGCAGTCGAGTACAGCCAGTTCGGCGGTCCAGAGGTACTCGAGCTCGTCGAGCTTCCGGACCCCCACCCCGGCCCTGGCCAGATCCGGGTGGCGGTTCGCGCGGCGGGCGTGAACCCGGTCGACTGGAAGATGCGCCGCGGCATGATGGGAGGAGACCTTCCGCAAACGACCGGCCGCGAGGTCGCCGGCGTTGTCGATCAGCTCGGTGACGGGATTACGGACGTGGCGCCTGGACACAAGGTGTTCGGTTTCGCCGCCGGTGGCGGTGGCGCCGCCGAGCTGGCCCTGCTCACCGACTACGCACCGATCCCCCCGTCGCTCGACTTCGCCGCTGCCGCCAGCCTGCCGGTCGCCATCGAGACCGCCGTGCGCACACTCGACCTGCTGCATGTCGGCGCCGGTAGCACCGTACTCGTCAACGGCGCGGCCGGCGCCGTCGGCAGCGCCGCCGTACAGATCGCTCGCGCACGCGGCGCCCGCGTGATCGGAACGGCCAGCCCAAACAACCACGAGTACCTGCGGTCGCTGGGCGCCGAGGCGACGACATATGGCGAGGGGCTGGTGCAGAGGGTCCGCGAGCTCGCGCCCGAGGGGGTCGACGCCGCCCTTGACGCCGCGGGCGGCGGCGCGCTCCCCGCGCTCGTCGAACTGACGGGCAGCCCCGAGCACGTGGTCACGATCGCTGATTACACTGGCGCCCAAGAAACCGGCGTGAGGTTCAGTGGCGGGATCGGAACCGAGCGTGCCGTGCACGCTCTAAGTGAAATAGGCGAGCTGATCGAGGCCGGCCGGTTCTCGCTTCCGGTGGCGCAGACGTTCCCGCTCGACCAGATCAGCGAGGCCCACCAGCTGAGCGAGACCGGGCATGTCCGCGGCAAGCTCGTGCTGCTCGTCAGCTAAGGGTCCGTTCGGGAATAAGTGATCGGATCGGGGCGATCGGGGGGCGAGCGGGGCGGTGCCGCGGTGGGCGTTCGGCCTTCCTGGTGCCAGCGTCTGGCGAGGAAAGGCTCCCGCGTCGAGTCGAGACGAGGACTCGGGCATTCGGCACGGATGCCGCCAACCTGGATCTACGTGAGGACGTGGAACGGACGTTCCCGGTCGCTGTCGGTGCTTGCACGGTCGCTCCTAATCGTTACCGTTATCGCCCTCGCTGCCGCCGGAGTCGCGCGCGGCGAGGGGCCAGCTTACGTGGCTCAGCCTCCCACGTATGGCGCGCTCTATCGTGACGGCCAGACGGGTCGCTATCTCCTTGGCGGCATATGGCTGTATCGAGCCGATCTCGACGACGTGGGCATGGCCCAGGGGTGGTGGCGCGATGTGGCCGCGACCGCCGGCTGGTCGCCTGTCACGATTCCGAACGCGTACAACGCCGGTGACTTCTCGACCACCAGCGCGGACGGCTATGTCGGTTGGTACCGCCGGGATTTCACGCTGCCGGCCCGGGCGTTCGCGCAGTACGTGCTCGCGAGCGCCCGCCACTGGATTATCCGCTTCGAGGCCGTCAACTACCGGGCCACCGTATGGCTCAATGGCCGCCTGGTCGGCAGCCACGTCGGGGAGAACCTGCCGTTCGAGCTTGACCTGAACGGAGTGCGGGGCGGCGTCAACCGGCTGATCGTGCGGGTGGACAGTCGACGCTCGTCGTCCGATCTGCCCCCTGGGCCGGACATCGGCTGGTGGGACTACGGCGGCATTCTGCGGGAGGTGTACCTCCGCGCTGTGCAGGTCGCCGACCTCGCACAGGTTCAGGTTCGTCCGCTGCTCGCGTGCCCCACATGCGCGGCCACGGTCCAGGAAAAAGTGCTCGTCCGCAACCTGGCCGGCGCGCCGCAGGTGCTGCGACTGCGCGGCTCCTACGGAAGCGAGCAACTCGATTTCGGCTCCGCCACGGTCGCGCCGCACGCGGTCTGGAGCGCGCAAGCCACCGTGCGGATCGCCCATCCGCGCCTCTGGTCGGTCGGCAACCCGGTGCTCTACCGCGCGACCCTGACGCTGTCCGACGAGCGCGGTCGGCGCCTTGGTGGGTACGTGACATACAGCGGGGTCCGAAGCATAACGGTGACACGTGACGGCCGCCTCGAGCTCAACGGCCGGCTGTTGAACCTGCGCGGAGTCGAGCTTCACGAGCAGAACATCACGACCGGCGGGGCGCTCGACCCCGATCAGCTCGCTCGGCTGATCGGCTTGGTTAGGGCGCTCGGTGCGACCGTGATCCGCACAGACCCGCCGAACCCCGAGATCGCAGAGATGGCCGACCGGGACGGCATCCTGATCTGGACCGAGATTCCGGTCAACCAGTTTGTGAGCAACAAGTACCTGGACCAGCGCGGGTGGCTTGGGCGCGCACACGCATTGCTCGAGGACAACATTCTTACCAACCAGAACCATCCGTCGGTCCTGTTGTGGAGCATCGGCAACGAGCTGCCCACTCCGGCCACCCCGGCGGAGAGGTCGTACATCGCGCGGCGCGGCGGCGCTCGCCCACCAACTCGATCCCGACCCGCCCGGTTGGGATCCAGGTCAGCGACTGGCCGGGAGTGCCCTGCCAGGCGGCGTACGCGCCGCTCGACGTGATCGGATTCAACGACTACTTCGGCTGGTTCGACGCCGGCGGAGGCGCGACCGACGACCGCGACGCGCTCAGCCCGTTCTTGGACAGCTTCAGAGCCTGCTACCCAAACAAGGCGCTATTCGTCAGCGAGTTCGGGTTCGACGGCAATCGCAATGGGCCAGTCGAGGAGCGCGGCACCTACCAGTTTCAGTCCGACACGGCCGCGTATCACCTTCGGCGTGTTCGCATCCAAACCGTGGCTCTCGGGCGCGATGTACTTCCTGCTCCAGGACGCCGCCACGTTCCTTGGCTACCAAGGCGGCAACCCCTGGCCGGACCCGCCATTCGACCAGAAGGGCCTCGTCGACCTGTACGGGAACCTCAAGCCGGCGTTCGCGATCGTCGCCTCGATCTACAAGGCGACGCTGCAGATCGCGCCCCCGACGCACGCGAGGCGCCCCTCAGTTAGGAGCGCCGGGCTTCGAGATAGACGCTCCCGCCCGCTCGCGCGGCGACCTCGGCCACCGCAAGGACCGTCGCGGCGGGCGCTAGCGCCAAACCTGCAGCGAGCGTCATGGTCTGGCGCGAGCGACTCATCGTGGTTGCGCGGGCTTCGGGTTGCCGAATCGCGTCATACAGGCTGGGCTGCCTGGGCAGCATCGATACGAGCCCGTCGAGCCAACCGAACACCACCTGGCCCGCGCGCCAGTAACTGACCCGATCGATCGTCAAGCCGGACTCCCGCACGCTGTCCACCAATGCCCGGGCCGGCAGGTGCACGAGGTGCCGCGGCAGGTCGAGTGCGAGCCAGCGGTCTCCGAGCCACCTCGCCTGCCAGCTCGCGCGGTTTGGCACAGCAATTATCAGCAGCCCCGAAGGAGCCAACAGGCTGCAGGCCCGGCTCACGGCGCCGCGGGGCTCGCGAAGATGCTCGAGCGAGTGCCAGAAGACGACGGCCGCCCACTCTCCCGGCCGGTCGTCGAAGTCCACGATCTCTACCTCCCGCACATCCAAGCGGGAACGCGCCGCTTGGTCGCCCTGCTCGAGGCCGACCGCGACGCGCCCCCGGGATTTCAGCGCTTGCAGTAGTACGCCTTCGCCGCACCCAACGTCGAGGATCGGGCCGGCCGGCGCGAGCCGATCGAGCCGCCCGGCAAGCAGCGCCCGCGTATGGCGCAGCACGCGGTCGCCGCCACCGGAGAAGCGCCCCGACGGCGGCCGGTACGAGCCAGCATACGCCGAGCGGAGCTCGGCTTCGTCCGGCGGCGGATACGTCGTCGCGGCGCCGCAGTTGTCGCACACCGCGAGGCGGCCGCCAGATGGCCGTGCGGCAGCGCCGCACCACACGCAACGCGGGTTGGACTCCGGTTTCGCTATGCGTTGATACCGGCTAGACAAGGCGGAAGCGCGCCCCGGGCAAGGGGTGAGACCTCGAGATACGGGAACGATCGCAGACCGGTCTTGTGGAGGCGGTACTGAGCAGCGGTGCGTAGCACACCGATGCCGTAGCGGATGCTTGGTGCAACGCCGATCGACGAGGCCTCGTTGTGGTACCTAGTCGGGCAAGACAGCTCGCCGACCCTGGCGCCGGCCGCCAGCGCCTGGGCGATGATCTGGTTGTCGAACACGAAGTCGTCCGAGTTGCGATCGAGCGGCACGGCGGCGAGCAGCTCGCGACTGTAGGCGCGAAGCCCGGTGTGGTATTCGGAGAACTTCTGGCGCATCAGCAGGTTCTCTACGAGTGTCAGTGTCCGGTTGGAAATGTACTTGTACCTCGGCATACCCCTCGCGACCGCGTTCTGGGCGAGGATCCGGGAGCCGAGCACAAAGTCGTACTCGCCGTACGCGATCATCGCCGCCATCGCGGGGACCAGTAGCGGGGAGTACTGGTAGTCGGGATGCACCATCACGACGATGTCAGCACCCAGACCGAGCGCCGCCCGGTAGCAGGTCTTCTGGTTGCCGCCATATCCTCGGTGTCTGGAGTGTTGGAGAGCTGTCACCCCTAGCGCCTGGGCCGCTTCGATCGTCCTGTCGGTGCTGCCATCGTCGACGAGGACCAGGTCGTCGACGATCGCACGGTCGAGCTCGTCGACGGTCCGTTTAAGCGTCGACTCCGCGTTGTAGGCCGGGAGAACGACGGTAACCCGCTTGCCGTGGAGCATTGGCCAGATAGTAATCGGAGCCCCGATCCGGAGACCGACAAACCGAGCTCCGAGTTCCGGATGGCTACGGTCAAGCGAGAGCTTGCCGGCCGCGTTCGGCTACCTTACGGTGGCCCGTGACCATCACGCTCGACGACACGCATCCGTTCGTCCAGTCGGACGTTTCAAGCGCGTCAAACCGCATCGCTGCGGCGCTAGAGACGGCAGCGGTCCTCGCTTCTCCCGGGGTCCTGTACGCCGTCCTGCGGATCAGGGGAATGAGCCCGCCCCAGCTGCCAGACCCAAGCATGCACTCGACGTTCATCGTCGACCCTCACGACATCTTCGTTCGCTACCAGGCGGTTTTCACAGCCTCCTCTCGGCTCCGCGAAGCCGCGCGCGTCGGGTTTCTCGTGCCCGCACGGTTGGCGTACTTGCTATTCGGGGCTGTGCCCGGTTTCTTCGCGTTCCGATACCTGCTTGCCCTCGTCGCGATAGTTCCCCTGTACTGGCTGCTGAGGACGCTCTACGGCCGCTGGGCCGGGTTCGTCGGGATCGCGGTCGTGATGAGCAGTCCCGTCGTGATTACCGCGTGGGGGACCGACTACCCGGACTCGGCGGCCGTCTCCTACCTGACGGGGGGACTTGCAGCGCTCGCGCTGTCCTGCGGAGACCGGCGCTGGCGGCCGGCTTGGCTAGTGGTCGCGGCCGGCCTTCTCACGATGGCGGTCTGGTCGCATGGGGTCTCGGTACCCCTCGTCACCGTCCTAATTGTCGTCTACTTGGGGGTGCGGCTGCGCCGCGAGCCGGCTCATCTCGGGCGGGACCTGGCGCTGGTCGCGGCGTCCGCCATCGTGGTCACGGGCCTATTGGCGATCTTCTCGAAGCTCCTGCTCGGCTTGTTCAACTTCATCACCCCTACAGTGAAATCCGCGAAGTACCTCTCCAGCGCCTCGGAGCTCGTCGCCAACCACTCGGCGAGCGCGAGCTGGGCTCCCTATGACCCTTACCTGCTCGTACCACCCGCGATCCTCGCGTCGTTCGTCGTGGTTGCTTGCTGGGGGCGGAACATCGGCACCACCCAGCTCTTCGTCGGCCTCACCGGTGCGCTGCAGCTGGCGGCCTTCGCGTTGCTGCAATTCGTCGGCAGCTTCCAATCTCTGGAGATGCACTACTTCTCATCCGTGCTTTGGTCGTCGGTCAACGTCATGCTCGCTATGACCGTCGCCGAGATGACACGCCCATTCCTGGGCGCCACCGAGCGTTCGCACGACTCGGCGCCCGATCATCAGACTGCTGGAATGATCCACGTCGCCTGGTCGATCGCGGGCGCCGTGCCCGCGCTCCTCGTGCTCGCCGTCGCGCTGGGGTACGAGAGCGCCTACCAAGCCGGCCTCCATGTTCCGGCCATGGCATGGGCTCCCTGGGGAGCCCTGCTGGCCGTGATCGTCGTCGCCGGCGCGGCCGTCGGGAGGCTGGCGGTCCAATCGAAGCAGTTTGCAGGCAAACGGCGTGGGGAGGCCAGGCGCCCGCCGGCCCGCCTCGTGTCGGCCGCCGCGGTCTTGGTCGTGACCGGGGCGGCACTCGTCCTGACCGTCGCTCCTCCGATGCCGCACCGACCACTCCCAAACACCGTCTATGACCCGATTCCGGCGTACGCCAACGCGCTCGGGGGAGACGACACTTCCTACGTCGCCGAATACACGGTGCTCTCGGAGCTGCCCGGGTTCGTAGGGCGCGCGGCATATCAAGGAGAACGGCTGTTGACGTGGGAGCCACAAAAAGAATTCGGCGAGCTCCTCGGGCCAATGGGCATCTACCACAACGCGATTACCTGGGTGTCCAAGACGTTCCCAGTCCTCAGCCCCGACGGGGCGCGCAAGATCCAGCGCTGGCGTGCCGCCCAGGTGCTGCTCATGAGCCTGACTGGTCAGCACTTCGCTGCGGCGCTGCGATCCCTCGCTCGCTTCCAGCCAGTTGTGGTCCGCCGGGGAGTTCTCAGCCATGCGCGCTATCACCTCCACGTGTGGCTTGTCGACCTCCGGCTCTACCTTCGCAGAACGCCTGTCTGACGTCCTCGACCGCAACGAGCTCGAGCACTATGCGGCTCGGTGGTACAGGACGGCCACGTTCAGTGAGTAGCTCTCGCACTTCCCACTATTGCCCCTGTCTCCCATCAGATCTGCGACTGGTTCTCGTCCGCTGGCGACCTGCGCGACTGCCGGGTAGTCCGGCGGCCCCAGCACGACCTTCTCGGCTCCACCCTGCTCGAGATACTCGACTGCGCTGATCAGCCGGTTGGACCCCTGGTCAGGGCGATACGCGATCATCCAGCCGATCGGAACCGCCGCCAGTCCATGCCCGGTGGGGCGACCGCGACGTCGGCGGTGATCTCAACGTCCAGATTCAGACGTTCACGCCGATGCTGAGCGAGAATACGGCAAATGCCCGTCGATCCCACCGGCCAGGACCTGAAGCGCTTTATGACCGAGGATCCAGGCGGCCCGGTCGTCATGCTCAACCTCTTGAAGATGAAGCCGGGCGGTCGGCCGAGCTACCAAGCGTACGCTCAGAAGATTCGCCCGTTCTTGGATGAGGTCGGCGCAGAGGTGCTCTACATCGGTGACTGCTCGACGGTTGTCGTCGCGCCCGAAGAGCATGACTGGGACGCAGTTCTGCTCGTTCGCTACCCGAGCCGCCATGCGTTCAGCCAAATGGTCGCCAACCCGGAATACCAGAAGATCACTGGTCTGCGGACGGCGGCGCTGAGCGACGCCGTCTTACAGGCCACCGTTCCGTGGTCCTGATGGCGGCAACGACGGCTTGCGCGGCGCAGTGCAGCTGCACGTGCTGCAGCACGCCGCCGAGCGCGGGGTCGACGGTGCGTGGATGAGCGAGGAGCTCGGCCGTCACGGGTATCGAATCAGCCCCGGCACGCTGTACCCGAAGCTGCATCGCATGGAGGCCGAAGGCCTGCTCGTCTCCCGCCTTGAGTTGGTCGCCGGCCGCCGGCGGCGTCGGCATCTCGCCACCAGGACGAGCCGCCGCGTGTTGGCTGAGACGAGGCGCGCGCTCCGCGAGCTCGCGGAGGAGGTCCTCGAGTGACCGAGATCGGCAATCGGCCGTCCGGCCGTGGCGCGTCGCTGGGCACGGTGGCGCGGGAATGGACGCGGATCGGGTTTACGGGGTTCGGCGGGCCACCGGCTCACATCGCGCTGCTCCGCGCGCTGGTTGTCGAGCGGTACGGGTGGATGGACGCGCGCGAGTTTGAGGACGCCAACGCCGCCTGCGGGCTGCTTCCAGGCCCTGCTTCCACGCAACTGTCGATCTTCTGCGCTTATGGCGTCGCTGGGGCACCGGGCGCGATCGTGGGTGGGCTCGGGTTCGTCGTCCCGGCGGTGCTGCTGGTGCTTGCGCTGTCAGTCTTGTTTCTCTCGAGCTCGCCGCCACTTTGGGTGCGTGGCGCGGGTGCGGGCGCCGGGGCTGCGGTCGCTGCCGTCGCCGTTCAGGCAGCACGCGGACTGCTCGGGCCGAGCTACGGCCGCGTGCGTGAGCATCGCGCGCGCGCGGCAGCCTGGGTTGGATATCTACTCGCGGGTGCTGCGGCTGCGGTACTCATCGGTCCCTACCTCGTGGCGGTCCTGCTCGGCTGCGGGCTGCTCGAGCTCATCCGCCAGCGCCGGCCGGCAACCATTCTCGGGATCCATTGGGGTCCGCTCGCAGCGCTCGCGCCAGTTGCGTCATCAGGCGGGATCGCGGCGCTCGCCTGGACAGCGTTCAAGGTTGGTGCGCTGTCATTTGGCGGTGGGTTCGTGATCATCCCCCTCATGCAGGGCGACGCCGTGCACGTGTATCACTGGATGACCAACGCCGAGTTCCTAAACGCCGTCGCGCTCGGACAGGTCACCCCCGGCCCGGTAGTCGCCACGATCGCTGCGGTCGGCTATGCCGCTCACGGGCTCGCGGGCGGCCTGCTTGCCGCGGTGGTCGCGTTCGCACCGTCGTTTTCGTTCATTCTGCTCGGCGGCGAGCGCTTCGAACTCGTGCGCCAGAACACGAACGCTCGCGCCTTTCTCGACGGCGCGGCGCCCGCCGCGATCGGCGCGATCCTGGGCGCCGCGATCACGCTCGCCGACGCCCTTCAACAGAGCTGGCAATTCGCGGTTCTTGCGGCCGCCGCGGTCGCCTTGCTCGGCTTGCGCCGCGGCGTTGTCGAGACGCTGCTCGGCGCCGGCGTCGTCGGCGTCATCGCCGCACTCGCCGGAGCCCCGCTGCCCTAGTAGTGCTCCGTTAGGTGGTTCGAATCCCCGACAAACCTGTTAGTCATGAATCCTGTTTGTTGAACGGGACAGCGACGGTCTTGATTCCGGTTGGCAACACTCAGAATTTCCATAAATCTTGTTTGGTGGGGCATTTGGGCGATCTAACGGACGCT
>CAWEQQ010000006.1:0-22431 GCA_963811155.1 uncultured Solirubrobacterales bacterium | reverse complement strand
TCACGACGACCGCTGGCATCACCGCCCGCTCCGCGGGCGGGCGCGATGGTCCTGGATTGGCGCTGCTCTGACCAGCGCCCCGGCCGAGCGCGTGCCAAGCGCGCCGCCTGCGGTGGTGGGGTCGCTGCCCCGAGAACGCCCTCTCGGTGCGGGTGCCGGAAGGTCGATGACGCCCAATCGTGTGGAAGCGCGACCGCCGCTGTCGATTCCACGATCGCCGTTCGTGGAGAGGATGAACGGCGCATCGGGCGCCATCGAAAGTAAGGAGATCACGATGGGACGGATAGTTGTACACGAGTTCACCACGCTCGATGGCGTGATCGACAATCCGGCATGGTCCATGGAGTACGGGTATGACCCGAAGATGGGCAGTGCGATCGGCCGGATCATGCAATCGAGCAAGGCGCTGCTGATGGGGCGCAACACCTACGAGTTGTTCGCTCCGACGTGGTCGACGCGGACCGCTGCTGACGATCCCGGCGCGCCGTTCATGAACGAGTCCCCGAAGTACGTCGTGTCATCGACGCTCCAGGATGCCGGGTGGAACAACTCGACGATCCTGGGCGCCTACGACGCCAAGACGATCCGTTCGCTGAAGCAGCAGATCGAAGGTGATGTATACGTCAGCGGGAGCGGAACGCTCGTACGTGCGATGCTCGCCGACGGCCTGGTGGATGAACTGCATCTTTTCATCTTTCCGCTGGCGCTAGGCGCCGGGCCGCGCCTGTTTTCGGACGGCCTGGCAGGCAAGTTCAGCCTTACTGACACCGAGTCCTACGACAACGGCGCTCTGTACGTGGTCTACCAGCCGGTGAGATAGCGCTTGGCGGGCGCTTCACGTGATCGACACGTGAGGCGCCCGACCCCCGGGGCGAGCGGCATCGCGCCCACCGAGAGCTCACTAAGCCTTAGCCTGCCGCTGCTGTCCGGCTCAGCAGGTCGCAGTTAGAGCTGCGCTCGGCTGGGCCGGCAGCCGAGCCCCGCGACAGCGAAGCCCGGGCCTGCGCGTGCCCGCACGGCCTAACGCGTTCCGAGACGACGGGCATCCAAGAACCCGCCGCCCTGGTCAGCCTCCACCGGCGCCCCATCGGCGATACGGTCAACGTCGGGGTCCCACCTCCGGCATCCAGAAAGCCTCCGAGGGCCGCCCGACCACGACTCCGAGGGCCGCCCCACCACGACCACCATGAGCGGCACCGTGACTTACGTGCGCGGCCAAACTGAATGGCGATCAACAGGGGGAGGACGATCGGGCCCCGCGCTCCGGTGTGTCGCTGATTTGGGCGGCTGACACACCCAATCGAGCTGAGATCTGTGGGGAGCTGTCGATTTCACGATCGCCGTTCGTGGAGGAAATGAGACGGCGCATCCGGCGCCGTCCGTCACCCGAGAGGAGCTCAGCAATGTCAACAGCCATCATCAGCGCACCCACCGCATCGCTGCGGCGCACAACGATCGTCGTGGGCGCAGTCGGTGCCGTCGCTACGACGCTCGCGGCGGCGACCATGCGAGCGGCCGGCGTGCACCTGGCCGTTCACGGGAGAATCCCGCTGGGGGGGTTCGCCCAGCTCACGTTCGCCGGGGCCGTACTCGGCGGAATGCTCGTCGCCGTTCTCAATCGGCGCAGCACCCTCCCGCGGCGCCGTTTCATCCAGATCGCGGTGGCGCTTACCGCACTGTCCTGCCTGGCGCCCGCGGCAGGTGGCGACGACGCAGCCAGCAAGATCGGGCTGATCGCGATCCACCTGCTCGCAGCTACGATCATCGCGCCAGTCCTCGCCCGTCACACGAGCCGCTGAGTAGGAGGTTCCGAGCAAATGCCCCAATACCTGCTGTCCGCCTGGCACGACGAGGACTATGCCGTCGACTTCTCCACCCCCGACGCGCAACAGCGCATGGCCCAGGTCGCAGCCTTCAATGACGAGCTGCAACGGTCGGGCGCCTGGGTGTTCGCCGCCGGCCTGCAACCGGCGTCGTCTGCCACGGTCGTGCGTTCCTTCAGCGGTCAGGTCTCGATGACGGATGGCCCCTACGCCGAAACGAAGGAGCAGATGGGTGGCTTCTGGGTCATTGAAGCTGCGGACCTCGACGTCGCGCTCGACCTGGCGGCGAGAGCAGCCGCCGCCAGCGACGGTCCGATCGAGGTCCGCCCGATGCAGGGATGACTGACACCCTCGACGCGGTATTTCGACGCGAAGCCGGGCGCTGCACCGCCACGCTGATCCGCGTCCTCGGCGACATCGACCTCGCCGAGGACGCGGTGGCAGAAGCCTTCGCGATCGCCGCCGAGCAATGGCCGAAGCGAGGGATCCCGCCGAATCCCGGCGGTTGGATCACCACCACTGCCCGCAACAGGGCGATCGACCGGCTTCGCCGGGAGTCGACCCGAGTTGAGCGCTACATCACCGCCCACCAGATGCACAGCCACCAGACCGACCCGGACGCCACCCCTGAACGCGAAGCCCTCGACCGCTTCGTCGACGTCGTCCCCGACGACCAGCTCAGACTCATGTTTCTCTGCTGCCATCCTGCGCTCGCCGCCGACTCACAAGTCGCGCTCACACTCCGTCTGCTCGGCGGCTTGGAGACCGGCGAGATCGCAAGGGCCTTCCTGCTACCCGAAGCGACTATCGCCCAACGCATCGTGCGAGCGAAGCGCAAGCTACGCGACAACCACGCCCCGTATCGAATTCCGGGTGCCGCGCAACTCCCCGATCGACTCCACGCCGTCCTCGCCTCGATCTACCTGATCTACACCGAAGGACACACCGCCACCGCCGGTTCCGCCCTCACGCGCATCGACCTCTCAACGGAAGCGATCCGCATCGGGCGGGTCCTCGCCACGCTCATGCCGGACGAGCCCGAGGTCGTTGGCCTGCTGGCCTTGATGCTGTTGAGCGAGGCCCGCCGGTCCAGTCGCGTCGGCGCCCACGGGTCGATGGTTCGTCTCGCCGACCAGGACCGTTCGCGATGGGACCCCAAACTGATTGAGGAAGGCCACGGACTGGTCCAGGCCTGCTTGCGGCGCAACCAACCCGGCCCCTTCCAAGTCCAAGCCGCAATCGCCGCCGTTCACACCGACGCCGCCACCGCCGCCGACACGGACTGGTCTCAGATCGTCGCGCTCTACGACCAGCTCTACGCGGTCCAACCGAACCTGGTCGTAGCCTTGAACCGGGCCGTCGCCGTCGGCGCGCTCCATGGCCCCGAAGCTGGGCTAGACGCACTCGCCAACGTCAATCTCGCCGACTACCAGCCATACCACGCCGCCCTCGCGGACCTGCTAACACGGGCGGGGCGGACCGACGAAGCGGTCGCGGCATACGACCGAGCCATCGAACTCACAGCCAACAAGTCCGAACGAGAATTTCTCAGCCGGCAACGCCAGCACGCGGCAACCACGCCGCCACGCCCTCAGCGCTCGCGGCAGAGCTCACACTCGACGAAAGCAGGACCGGCGCCCCCGAGCTAGCACCGCCCCGCGATTCGCCAATCTCGCAACTGTCGTCGTCGACGACCGTCGACGGCTGCAGCGGCATCAGCGCGCGGACCTGCTTTCTCGCGGAGCAGGGCAGCGTCAGCCTCAGATTCGCCTCGTTGCGCGCCTGCTTTGCCGGCATTGCACGTCTCTTGCCGCCGGCGAACCCGGACGCGCATTGCGCGGAACTCGAGATAGTTCGCAACCCGGGTGCTAGCCAGGAAAATTGCAAACGCTGCAGGCCGGAGAGTCGCCCTTGCCGCGCGAAGCGGGGGCGGCGGCGTGACGCTGAAGATGCTCGTCGCGGAGGCGGAGCAGGGCTGTTGTGACCGATCGCTCGCCTCCGAGCGCGGCCTAGCTCGTCCGCTTTCGGTACATGAGCCGCAGGCTCAGCAGCGCTAGGACGATGATCGCGAAGATCGCGCCGTAGCGGAGTGGGACCTTGAACGCGGTGGTGACGGCGCGTTGGACGATCGAATCGAGTTGTTTGTGGAGGTCGCGTAGAGCTGCGCGCTGCGTAGGGGTGGCGTGAGCGCTCGCCCGCGCGAACGTCGGGCCGAAGTCGGGTAGCTCGCTCTGCGGGGCGGTCTTGTACGCGGCCTCTAGGCCAGGCGCCAGCGAGAGCTTGAGGCCGGAGGGGAGAGGCGCGGTGAGCACCGCCCCGGTGGCAGCGGACAGCGCCTGATTGGGCGCGGTGTTCAACTGGTTGACGAACACCGGGGTAAGGACCAGCAACCCGAGCACGATCCCGGCATCGCGGGCGGCAACCGTCTTCGCGGCCCGGGCAGCGGCCGGTCCGCCGCTCCCGAGCGCGGCTGTGGTAAGGCCCGGGAAAGCCAATCCTAGGCCGGTTCCGACCAGCGCGAGCGTGACGATCACCAAGCCGAGCTCGCGATGCGTCACGAACGAGAGGGCGATCAGGCCCGCCGCCACGAGCGCCGCGCCGATTGCTCCCAACGCGATCGGCGAACTTCCGCGTACATGGCGTTGTGCGATCGCGGTAGTGAGCGGGATTGTGGTCACAACGGCCGCGGCCGCGATCGGCGACAGCCGCCAAGCGTTGATCAGCATCAGGACGACTAGAAACAGGGCGCAGATCAGTCCTGCCGAGAGCAGTGTCAGGCCAACGTTGGCCGTCACAGGGTCGAGCGCTGGCGCACGCGGATCCACCTTGTCTGGAAGCACGTTCACCGGGTCGGGGCGTTCGACAAGGACCAAGATCACGCCAAGCGCGGCGACCGGCGCCTGCGCTAGGAAGATCGCGCGCCAATCGAAGATCTGGGTGAGCACGCCGCCTGCCGCGGGTCCCACCGCGATGCCGATTGCGGCCGCGGCCGACCACGCGCTAAATGGGGAGTCGCCCGGCCGCACCGTGCCGCCGAGCATCGGCAGCGATGCGCACAGAAGAACACCGCCGCCGACGCCCTGCAGGCAACGGAGGGGCACCAGCGCGCTCATGCTGTTCGCGGCTCCACAGCCGATGGACGCCAGCCCGAACAACGCCAGCCCAGCGATCAGCGCCCGCGTCGAGTCAAGTCGCCGAGCAAACGGGATGACCGCAGCCGCCGAGACGATCAGCGCCAGGTTGTAGGCCGTGATCACCCACGGGACGTGCGAGATCGAGGTATGCAGCCGGGTGACGATCTCCGGCATCGCGAGCACGACGATCGAGGCGTCCGCAAACGCCAGCCCGACCGCCAGCCGCACCGTGCCGTTCTGCCACAGCCGGGCGGAAAGATGCCGGGTTGGTATGTCTGCCCGGGTCCCGGGGGTGATGGGTGCTCCGTGCGTCGGAATGCTTGACTGGTCCGTCATAAGCTGGTCTCGAAGGCGAGCATAGGCGCGCTTGGCGGGTGAAGCCGGGTCGTCGGCAGCGGCCGCCCCGGCCATCGCGGCAGCTGCCACGTGCGACGCCCGATGAGCCGGGGCAAGCGGTCTGACCGGTAGGCGATCGAGACGGACACTGGGTCATGATCGCGCCCGGCCCTCGAGCTCCCGCGGTGATAACTGATCGTCGCTGGCGCATCTCCCGGTTGAGATGTGGCTCAAGGCGTTGGGAAGGTCGTACAGTTCGATCCGATGACCTTGACTACCAGCGCGAGACTGCCCCATCGCACCGTCGCGAGCTGGATCGCGCGGGTCGTCTGTGTCGTCGTTCTAGGGCTGGTCGCACTCGCTGGTTGCGGGAGCAGCAGCAAGCCCGCCTACTGCTCGGCTCGAACCAGCCTCGAGAACTCGATCAAGCAGGTGACGAGCTTGAGCCCGAGCAGTGGAATCGGCGGCTTGGACGCCGCGTTCACGAACATCAAGACCGATGCCAACACCGTGATCAGCCAGGCCAAGGGCGACTTCCCGAGCGAGACCAGCGCAATCAAGTCCTCGGTCGATTCGCTCACCACCGCCGTCAACGCGCTCAAGTCGAATCCTTCTCCTGGCAATATCGCGACGGTGACCGGCGCTGCAGGCAACGTGGTGAGCTCCTTCAAGAGCTTCGTGGACGCCAGCAAGTCGAAGTGCAGCTGACCCCGGGGCTTCGCCGACTTCGTGCGCGCGGTTCCGGCTCTAGCTGCTCACCGCTCAGCACGAGTGCCGACATGCGTGTCGCGCGGCAAAAAGCAGGTCAGAGTCGCCCAGGTTGGCTGGGCCCGCTCCTCGCCAGATCCGCGCACCGGGTGCTTGCAGCCTTTCGTGCTAGCGCCCGGATCGAAGCAGTAGTCCGCGCGGGGCGTCGATGCTGGTCCCAAGGTGGCGACGAACGGCGCCGACCGTCGGATCGCGCGCTGCTGCTATCGCCCACATCCAGGCGTGCGGGGACTGAGCGCGCTACGACTGCTTCGGCTCTCGCGGTCGCTCCGGTCTCGCTATGCCTTTGCCACGGCCTCAGTTGTCTCGCCGCGGCTGGCGGACGGCTGCTTCAGCCCGGCGATGCAGAAGCCGAGCCGGTCGAGGCCGGCGGCATCCGCCGCGCTACTTGCTTCTCTACGGCCTCGACCGACCCTGCGGCCCGGAGCGATCGTCCCGCCTCGGCCGACCGCGCCATCGCGTTGCGCGGAACGCAATCGTGTCGCAGCAGCGAACCGGACGAATGCTTTCGCTTTCGAACCGACCGACGCGCGCTTGTGCTCCGGCGACTTACCCGATCACGGACGCCGCCGCGGACGCGCGGCTCCTATTGTCCGATATGAGCAGCGAGATTGTCACCTGGGCGGCTGCTGCTCTGGTGCTTGCAAGATCCGGGTCTCCGGCTAGCACCGGGTCCGTTGAGCTGGGCCGTGGAGCGCTCGGCGGCGTGCTCGCTAGCCGCGCAAAGCGAGCGGTCGTTTATGGCGATGAGGTGCTTGTCACCCTTGTTGGCGCATGAGCGCATTGTGGGTGCCGGGGACCGTGAGCTCAGCTGGCCATTGTGGCGGTTTCGGCTGCCTCGGATAGGCGCTCTTCGGCGGACCTGGTGTGGATGTCGAGTTCTCGGGCTGCTTTGATGGCTGCGCGTCCGAGTGCGTTGGCGTAGGTGGGGAATGAGAAGGGGACGAGCGCGAGTTGCTCGACCTTCATGTCGGTGGCCATCGCGATCGCCGCGAGCTGAGCGAGTTCGACGGCGCGTTCTCCGACGATGTGGCAGCCGAGGATGGTGTGGCGCTGGCGGTCGGCGATGAGTTTGCAAAAGCCGGTGGGGCGTCCGTCGATGATCGGTCGTGGCAGGGAATCGAACCGCTGGGCCGCGACGACGACCTCGCGGGTCTTGCGGGCCGCCGTCTCGGTGAGTCCGACGGAGGCGTATTGCGGATCGGTGAAACTGCCGAGGGGGCTCACCTCGGCGGGGAGGGCGGTCGTGGTGCCGAGAACCGCGTTGGTGGCGGCGAGGTATGCCTCGCGGGCTGCTTCATGGACGACCATTACGTGCCCGGTGACGTCGCCGGCGGCGAAGATGTGCGGCGTGCTGGTGCGAAGCTGGGCGTTCACCTGAACGTAGCCGCGTGGGTCGGTCTGGACGCCGGCGGCGGGCAGGTTGAGCTCGGCGGTGTTGGCGACCCAGCCGACTGCGATCACGGCGATCGTTGCGTCGATGTGGTGGGGAGTGCCGTCGGGTGAGTAGGTCAGCCGGACTCCGGCTGGGGAGGGTTCGACGCGGTCGATCCTCCCGGCGTTCTCGAGGACCTGGATCCCGGACGCGGCTAGCGCTCCGCTGACGGCGGCGGATACGTCTTGATCCTCGCTCATGAGGATCCGGGGCGCCGTCTCGAACAGCGTGACGCGTGACCCGAAGGCGTTGAAGATCGAGGCGAGCTGCACTCCGGTCGCGCCTGCGCCGATCACCAGCATCGAGGGAGGGGCGGAGGCGAGGGTCCAGGCGTCGCTGTGGGTGCAGGCCAGCTCGAAGCCGGGGAGGTCGAGTCGGCGTGGCATGCCGCCGGTGCAGATGATGATCTTCGCGGCGTGGAGGCGCGGCGCGTGCGCGCACTCGATCACGTGCGGGTCGGTGAACCGCGCGGCGCCGGCGTGCTCGTGAAGCGTGACTCCGGACTGTTGGAGTTCTTCGCGCAGCAGTGAGTGCGTGCGGACATCGCCGGTCACCTCGCGGACGCGGTCGAGCAGCCGCGCGTAGTCGAGCGTGGGTTCGCCGGTGGTGATGCCGTAGCGCGGGAATTGGGACGCTTCGCGCATCAAGCGTGCGGCGTGCGCCAGCGTTCGGACGGGCACCGGTCCGTCGTTGGCGGCCATGCCCCCGAACTGATCGCGTGTGACCAGCGCGGTGCCGGCCCCGAGTCGCGCCGCGCGAAGCGCCGCCACCACGCCGGCGGGCCCGGCACCGATCACCACCAGATCGTGGTTCGTGGCGCCCGCCGAAGTCATGGCGAGGATTCTCCGGGTCGGGTGGGGGGCGGCGTCCCCCGTTTCGGGTGACGCAGCGTCGGCGGTCCCGTGGGAGGGTGGGCGCGATGCGGGCGATCACGGCGGTGCCAGGTCGGCGCGGGAGCGTCGGCGTACAGGAGGTCCCCAAGCCGGCCGAGGCAGAAGGTGCGCTTCTGGTCCGCGGGCGCCTAATGGGCGTCTGCGGGACGGACCGTGAGATCGCCCAGGGCGAATACGGCGAGCCGCCGCCCGGCGAGAGCGAGCTGATCATCGGCCACGAAGGTCTCGGCGAGGTGCTGGAGGCGCCGGCGGGCTCGGGCTTTCGTGCCGGGGATCTGGTGGTCGGGATCGTACGCCGTCCCGATCCGGTTCCGTGCCCGGCGTGCGCCGCCGGAGAGTGGGACATGTGCCGCAATGACCGGTTCGCCGAGCGCGGGATCGTCCGCCGCCACGGATACGGCAGCGAGCAGTGGCGCGTCGAGCCAGACTACGCGCTGCGAATCCCCAGCCAGCTCGGTGACTTGGGCGTGCTGCTCGAGCCGACCTCGGTGCTGGCGAAGGCGTGGGACCAGGTCGACCGGATCTCGCAGCGGGCGTTCTTCCTCCCCGGCCGGGCGCTGGTCACCGGCGCGGGCCCGATCGGGCTGCTTGCGAGCCTGCTGGGCGTGCAGCGAGGGTATGAGGTGCACGTCGTCGACTTGGCGACCGAGGGCCCCAAGCGCGATCTCGTCGAAGCTCTCGGCGCGCACTACCACGCCGGCGACGCCGCGGACGTCGACGCCAGCGTGGACGTCGTGATCGAGTGCACCGGGCTGGGCGCGGTCGGACGCTCGGCCGGCCAAAGGGTGGTCAGCGGCGGGATCATGTGCCTGACCGGGATCATGAACGTCGAGCCGCAGTTCGACGTCGATGCGACGACGATGAATCGCAACATGGTGCTGCGCAACGCGGTGCTGTTCGGCACCGTGAACGCCGGCCGGCGGCATTGGGAGCAGGCCGTGGACGCGCTCGCCACCGCCGATCCGGCCTGGTTGCAGGCGATGATCACACGGCGGGTGCCGCTCAGTCGCTGGAGCGAGGCGCTCGATCGCCAGCCGCAGGACATCAAAGTCGTCGTCGATCTCACGGCGTGACCACGTCGAGCGCGGTTCCGTGGTCGGCGACCCCCGGGCGGCTCAGCGAGGGCCCGCGCTGGCACGAGGAACGCCAAGAGCTGCTGTGGGTCGGCAGCCTCGGCCGACAAATCCACCGTGGCACACTCGCCGCCGACGGCAGCCTCGACCACCTGATCACGATCTCACTGGACCGGCACGTCGGCGCGGTCGCGCCCGCGCTCGGAGGCGGATACGTGGTGGCTGCCGGGCCGGGGTTCCTGTTTATCGACGAGGACGGATCGGTGCGCGAGCTGGCCCAGCCCGAGCGCGACCGGACCGACGTGCGGATGAACGACGGGGCGTGCGACCCGCAGGGGCGGTTCTGGGCCGGAACGATGGCCTACGACGAGTCCCCCGGCGCGGGCGCGCTGTACCGCCTCGAGCTCGACGGCACCTGCACTACCCGTGCTCACCGGCCTGACGATCGCCAACGGCATCGGTTGGAGCCCCGACGGCAGCACGATGTACCTGAACGACAGCGGCACCGGCCGCCTCGAGACGTTCCGCTTCGATTCCGGCAGCGGGGCGATCACCAACCGGCGCACGCTGGTGCGCAGCGACCAGCCCGGCGTCGTGCCCGACGGACTAACAGTCGACACGGAAGGTGGGATCTGGGCGGCGTGGTGGGGCGGCGGGGCCGTCAACCGCTACGCGCCCGACGGATCGCTCCTAGCCAGCATTCAGCTGCCAGTCGAGCGACCCACCTCGTGCGCCTTCGGCGGGCCTGAGCTGGAGACGCTGTTCGTTACCACTGCGCGCGCGGGACTCGACGACGACGCCCTGGCCCGGCAACCCGACTGCGGGCGAGTCTTCGCGATATCAGGGCTGGGCGTGCGAGGGCTCCCGTGCCAGCCCTACCGGGGACGACTGCCGAAAGCCGCGCCCGCTCAATGAGAGACGACCGGCCGGCGCGATGAAGCACACCTCGGTCGACATCTACCTCGCGATTGACACCTTCCTGCTGCTGCTGATCGGGATCGGTCCGAAGATCGCGCTGGTGCCGTTCGTTGAGATCACGGCGCCGCTCGACGGCGCGACCAAGGCGCTGATCGTCCGCAAGATGCTGACCACCGCCACCGTCGTGGCGCTGCTCCTTCTCGGGCTCGGCGAGCTCCTATCCAGGCTGCTTCACTTCTCGACCGGCTCGCTGTCGATCGCCGGGGGGATCATCCTGTTTGTCATCGCGATCACGATGGTCCTAGGGAGCGTGGAAGCAAGCGACAGCTCGGCCATCAAGGGACGCGATCCGATGCGCATCGCCGTGTTCCCGCTCGCGGTCCCCTACCTCTTGAATCCCGCCGGGATCGTTGCACTGGTGACGCTCTCAGCCGAGGCGGACTCAGTCGCCGTCTTCGCGATGGTCCTCGGCGTTCTCGCGGTGGTGCTCACCCTCGACGTGGCCGTGTTCCGGTTGGCGAACCGGGCCAGCGACCACCTGGACGAAAGCCGCATGCTCGTCACCGAAAAGATCTTCGGCATACTGTTGGCGGCACTCGCCGTCCAACTTGTGCTCGACGGACTCGACAGCGTCGGCATCATCCACCTAACCGGTCACTGACGGTCGCCCACAGGCGAGACGCCGCCGTGAGCGTTCGCCACACCGCTTCATCCTGCCGGCGTGCCGTGATTGTCAAGAGAAGGCCAGCGCGCTGGAACCGCTCCCACACCTAATGCGGACGCCAGCATCTGTTAAGACCGCCGCCGCGCCAGGTAGGGCACCGGCCTTCGCAGCGACGCGGGCCCGTTACCTAGCGACGCATTTCCTCCTGGCCAAGCGCGCAGCGCGTCGCAGACGAGGCGGGCCGATCGATCGTTGCTCCGGGCGCCAACTGAACATCGGGAAGCTGCAAGCACCAGAGCAGCCACGACCGCGTCGACACCAGGACTGCCGCTCCAGGCGTGGACCGGCAGCACGGCGTCGGACGCGACGCATGGCTCCTCTGCTCAGCCAGCGGTTCGGAATTCAATGACGGTCGCGTTGGCCGCGCCGCTGCCGTCTGGCTCGCGACTCATCACCGCCGTCAGGGCGTCCGCAGCTGTCTGATGGCACCATTCCTCTGCCTACGCAGGCGATGGTCGCCGGTGTTGTCGAGCGCGCCATCGTCTCCCGCGACAGGACCGGCAGGCCTACCGGCAGCAGTCAATTCTGCGGCGCGATCGCTGGTGGTCAAGACCGCCAGTGACGCTGAGCATGTAGCCGCTCGGCCAGGAAGGGGACCAGCGAGCTGTCGCCGATCACCGGGACGGGGAGCGCGACCGCTACCTGGCACTGAGCAGCGCAAGGCACTCGGCGCGGCGAGTTCAGAGCGCGAGCGGTGGTCGTTGTCGCGATGGACGATCAGGCAGCCGCGTTCAACCGCCATCTCGAGTTGACGAGCTCGACGATCGGCTGCTGTGGCGCCGACTGGTGGACGGCGGGCGCGCGCTCGGCGAGTAGACCCCCGCCCCTTGCTAGACGCAGCGACGATCCGGGGTTCGCCAGCCCAGCTTCGCGGTCCTGCTCTCGGTCGGTGTGGTGGCAGTGGACCACCCGGCCACGACTGGTGATGACCGAGATCAGCAAAACGGCTAGGCCGGACCTGATCCTGGCTGGCGGCCAGGATCGTGACGTCCTCATTGGGGCCGTTGGCCGCGTATCTGCGCGCCCTGGAGGCGAGGATCGGCGCGCTGGAGCGGCGGTCGTCCGCTGTCCCGCTGATGACGGCCGCGGACGGGGCGCGCATCGCCCGCGTCAATGTCGAGACGATCCTGCGCGCGGTCCGCGCTGGCGAGCTCCCGGTGGCCGGCTATGTCGGCCGCTCTCCCAGGATCTCCCGCGATGCGCTCGTCGGCTGGCTTGCGACCAGATCACCCTCAGCGCCGCCGATTGCTCGCCAGCCCCGCCGAGGTCGAGGTAGGAAGGCAAGCGACGTTGTTGAGGCGGCATGGCAACGGCTGGGGTGAAGCCCGGACACGAGTCATCGCGACGCGATCGTGGACGCCTACAGCCGCGTGATCGACGAGCGCGACTTGCCGAGGCTTGCCACCTTGGAAGCGATCATGCAGGCGTGCAGCGGCACGCCCCCGGAGCGTCCGGGCTTGACCGTATCGTCGGCGTGATGTCCGCTTCCGGGTCGTACGACAATCTGCCCTCGAACCGCGGCCGTGGGGCCACGATGGGGCCACCAGCTTGTAGCGGCCAGTCCCCTCCAGTCCCCTTCCGCCGCCGCGGTCGCAAGCGGTTTGCAGGGATTAAGTGTGAGTTGGGACGACTGGAGGGGACAAAAGGTTTTCCTGATAAGGAAGAGGTCCCAGGTTCGAGTCCTGGATCGCCCACTCCCGGGAAATCCCTGCAAGGTCGGTGTTTTCGCGGAGGCGGCAGCCACGCGAAACCGCCTCGCTGGGAGCGCTTCGCGGCCGTGACCCAGAGCTGGTGGCCCCACCGTGGCCCCATTTCCTGCCCGGACGGTGCGTGTCGACGGGCTCCGGCCAGCGTCGGGTTGGCGCGCTGCTGAGACACGAACGCGAGCCGAACGGCCTTTGGGAGCATCCCGAGGGTCGCGTCGCGGTAGGTGAGTGCGACGGACGGCCGGGCGAAACGTCGGACTTCCGGCAGCTCCGTCCTGGGGCGCTCTCGCTGACGTCGTTGACGTCGACAATAGGCCGCCTGCCTCAGATATCGAGCGACCGAGCGGCCCCAGACGGCCGCTCGTTGACGTCATTTACGGCTCTCCGGGCATAATCGTAGGTGAAGGCACGCGAACGGATGTTCGAGTGGGGGTGAGTTTGGCCGTGGCCTGGATCGCGCAACCCTCGGCCCAGTCCCCTCCGTGCCGATCAGTTGAGCGCGCGCTTGAGCAGCAACCGACGCGGTGCGGGGCTGATCGGGAACAGCTGTAGTGAAGCCCACCGCCGAGCCCGATCAACACGAAGCCACCCAGGAGGCGCGCAGAGCCACCCAGGAGGCGCGCAGTCTCACCGCCGCCTAAGTTCGAACCGCCCGCAGGCCGGGCTCTCCCGCCACCCTCTTCGCAATGATGGTGGCGCCCGCGCACGAGCCGTCAAGGTCGGGGGCTGCGCCCCTCCCTACGGGACCGCTGACGCGGCTTCCTTGACTGCACGCGCGGGGGCGCGATTTGGCAGCGAAGAGAGGGCGGGAGAGGTGAGGCACCGGTCGACCAAGGCCCAGCACGCCGCCCAGCCCTTTCCAACCCCTTCACAACCAACAAGACCAGCAGAGGAGGTGTGCAACTCAAAGTTCAGGGGCCTTTAGCCCCTTCGCCGACGAGCTTCCCGAGTTACACCACTAGAACCGACTTGACTGAGCGCGATCATCGGCCCCTCCGCCCCTTCTCTGGCGGGGGGTACGCGCCGAACCGCAGCTGCCGCGCGATCAGCGCGCTGGCGAGCGTTCGTGTGGGAGTGTGAGTGTGATCGGCCCGCAGGTGAGGTGAACGAGCGCGAGCGCGGCGTTGGCGGAGTGGAATCCGTATGCGCGACGGACGATCAGCTTGACCTTGTTGTTGAGCGCCTCTGCGCGGGCGTTGCTGAGTTTTAGGCGGCGGGCGGCGAGGATCCCGTCGCGGTGTTTGCGGATCGTGCGGCCGAGCCGGATGAACGGTTTTAGGCGGCTGCGGGCCAGGCGCGCGAGGAGCCGGTCGATCAGCTCTGAGACGGCGTCGACGGTCAGGCCGGGGGCGAAGATCGCGCGGACCATCTCCTTCATCGTCCAGGCGCGCGCGACCTTCCCGCCAACGGCGCGGATCGCCGCGAGTGTGGTGGCCTGGCGATCGGTGAGATCGTCGGGGTTTTTGAGCAGCGCCCAGCGGTCGTGTTTGAATTGCTTGGCGGCGTCGGTCTCGCCCGCTCGACGCAGCTCGTTCCAGTGCTCGCGGCGGACCTCGTCCAGCGCCTTGGTCGCCAACTGCACGACGTGATAGTTGTCGATCACGATCGTCGCCTGCGGGGCGTGCTCGCGCACCGAGGCGGCGTAGCCGCCGGTCATGTCCATCGAGACCGCCGTCAGCCTCGAGGCGCGCGCGACGACCCCCGCGTCGATCTCGGCGCCGTCCGTGAGCCACGCGCCGGGGATGCCGTCGCCGGCCGCGACGGTCGGGCACGGGCCAAACGGGACCATGATCGCGGGCTCCGGCGCCTGGCGTGGCGCCTTGGCGGGCGCGGATCGGTGCTCGGCAGGTTGGGGCGGCGGGGACGGGAAAGCGGCGATCGCGGGGTCCAGTTCGGCGAAGAACTGGTCGGCGGCGTCCTGCCCCTTGCCCTCACAGCCCCACACCACGCACCCGCGAGCGTGGTCGGCGATCAGCGTCAGGTAGCGATGACCCTTGCGCCACGCGACCTCGTCGACTGAGATCTCGAACAGATCGCTCAGCCGGTCCAGCTCGCCCAGGTGCTCGTCGGCGACGCGCTTGATGATCCGGCCGATCGTCTGCCAGTCGATCCGCGACAGCCGACAGGTTGCCGTCTTGTCGGTCTTGGACGCCAGCCAGGCGTGAGAGTCGAGCCGGGGCGCGTCGCCGCCCTCTCGGGCGACTGTTTCCCCGACCCGCTCCTCCGAACCGGACGTGCGAGTTCCCCCGCATCCGGCTCTCCACGAGCTCGTTCAGTCTTGGCTCGCGGCGTCCGTTCCCGTTTGTGTGGCCCACGGCGAGGGGATCCGCTCGCCCCGGTAGCGGTAGCGGGTGACCGGTACCGCGCTGGGGTTGAACAGGCTCCTCTCGCCCTCCGTCGGCCACCAGTCGGGGAGGTAGTGCCGTCGGAGCTGCTTCCATGAGGCATGGGGGTGTTTCTTGCGAAGCCAGCGCACCGTGCGCTTCCACAGGAAGGCCTGGAGATAGCTGAACGTCGCCTTGGACACGTCATGCCGGAAGTGCGTCGTCCATCCCCGCAACGCGGGATTCAGACGGCCGCACAGGTCAGCCAGGGACTGGTTCGTCGTCTTCGAACCGACGGTTAGGGTCGTCGGTCGCCCACTGGCCGGGTAGGCCGGGCGCATTGCTGCGCCCGGCCCCCCTCAGAACCGGACTTGCACCTTTCGATGCATCCGGCTCAAGCAAGCCCCGAAGGCTCACAGGTGGGCAGAAGTGCCAGACCACCGCCCTTCGCCGCCTGCGACGCCGCGAAGATCCGCTGGCGCAACCGCCGTACACTCTCCTCGCAGGCGCGCCAATCAACCGCACGCCATTCGAGAATCACGTCCTCTGGTCCGTTCACCACGACTCTTGTCGTGGCGTCTAACTTGTCCTTTGGCTCCGGTGTCACGTCATCTTCCTCTTCACAGGCTCACCTGATCGCGTCAGCACGCTTTCGCGTCCGGGCACTTGCGTCCCGTATCCGGCCGGTTATCCGAGACGACCGGCTGAAGGAGCCGACCATCATGTCCCGGTTTCCCGCTGTCTTTCGACCGCCGGCATTCGCTTGTCGATCATCCGATTCCCACCGGGGGATTGGGCCTTCCTTGCGGTCGGCTTACCGGCCAACGACCGGACCCCGACGGGGGTTACCACGTTCCGCACGCACGAGCTGCGACCGGGGTGGGTGCCTCCTCTACCCCGAGGACGGCGGTGCTCTCCCGGCTGAGTGCACTCCTCAGCCGTCGCCTGCCGCTTCCCAGCGGCTAGTCCTTGTACCCCGCTACAGCATCCCACCAACGGGGCTACCAATGACGACGCATCAACGGAGGTTTACGCAATTCACCCGTCCGGTCGTCCCCTCGCCTGTAACCCCCGGATGGAACGGGAGTCCTTGAGCTTTCCCCCGAGCTTCGAACCCCGCCGGGGTCGCCGGCGACGCACGTCGGGGTGGGGACGGGCCACGAGCACGAGCCCGGAACTACGCGCTTGACATCAGTCAATCCTCCAATCCGTGTAGTCCACTCGAAACGTGCGACATCGTGTCGCAGATGCAACTTGGTCTGGATTCGCAGTACCCGCGCCTTGGCCAACTCGGCCGCAGGCCACGATGCGTCGGTATTCACCGGCGACCTCCTGCCATTCCAATCCCTCCTTGCGAACTCGCTGCCCCCCTTCGCCATGTGGACGGCTTTCCCGTCCTCGGACTACTACGGGGGCTCCGCCCCGCCACCACGCCATCGGCTGACGACGAGCTTTCCCTGAACCGGACTGCCCGACTGGTCGCAGGGAGCGTCGTGGCGGTTCCCATGTTCACCGTTGACCGCTTGACAGGATCGGCGCCCAGCTGTGCCCCGACAGCATCGCCGCGAGTACGCCGCAGGCTTTCCTCACGGCCTCCTCGGCAGACCTGGTTACTCTCCGACGGAGTCGCCAGCCGCATCGTTGCCGGCGGGCGCGCGCTGCTGCCCGGCCCAGATCCACCAGGTTTCGAGCCGGTTCGAGAATTACGGGGGTTCAACCACTGGTTCACTTGCGTTACGCCTCTCTGTCTCGCTCGCCGGCCCCCGGCCATCTGGCAGTACTGGCCGGTCCCGGCTTTGACGGGGCTGCTCCCACCCGACCCTGCGTCTCCAGGGTCAGGCTGCCCCCCGCTTCACCGAACTGCTGCGACAGCCCGGAGGTGGGGACCTACACCCCACACGGTTCAACGGCGCCTCATGGCGCACGACCAAGTTGTCAAAGTCGCGCGTGAACCGCGCGCCGTCGCGAGCGAACGGGACGCCCTCCACGTGCACGCCGTGCTCGGGGCAACGAAGCCGCCGCAGCCGGGCGTGAACCTCCAGCCGCCAACGGCCGAGATCGAGGTGGCGCCAGACCGAGTCGTGAAGCTGCTTGTTCTCCCGATGGCGCGTGGAGTACGAGCACTTCGGACAATGAAGACGACGACGACGCAACGCCACCGTGACCACCACCCGATCAGGCTCAAAACGAACCTTCCGGACCCACACCCCGGGCAGATCAAGCAGGCGAGAGAAAGCGCTCGTGACGCGCATAGCCGACGACCTCCAAGTTCGGATTCCACAAACCCCGAATCTACGCTCTGAACCTGCGCACGTCCCCTAACGCCCGCCCAGCACCCCGCAAACGACGAACAAAGCCTGCTCAGACGCCGAAACCCGCGCCCTTCAAAACCCCCGAGTCACCCACGATCACCCTCGGAGCCTCTCATTTACGCGCTCAGACCGACCTCACATACTGGCGAATCTCAGGTCGCCCGCCTCGGGGCCGACTGGGCTGCGTTCGCGTTCGTGCGGGTACTCGCGGCGATGCTTGTCGTGGCTGCTCGTGTCCGATCCCCACAACCAGGAGGCGCGGGTTGGCCTTCGACGACATGGCTGCTCCGCTCGGCAGGAGCGCCGTTTCTCGGCGGCGTGCCCGTGGCTGCTTCCACGCGATAGGAGTAGCGACCGTTCGCGTCGGCCGCCTCATTGCATTCGTGGCCAAGCGCTCGTCCCGGTCGGACCTTGCGTGTTATCGCATTGGTCCGCTGCATCCGGTTGGCGTTTGCCGAGGTCGAGCAAGCACCGGGTCCTCCTCTCGCCAGAAAGCAGCCGCGGCATCTCCTTCAGTTCGGCGGCTCCGTGACGCCTAAAGCGGTCGCCACGACCCCGCGGCCGCTTTGCTCGCTCACCGGCAACGCGACCGAGTTAATAAGGCCGGCGGGCAACCCCGTCGATGGCCCCACGCCCGCACTGCCAGGATCCGACCGACAGACCGGCGCTCTCGCTACCCGTGCGGCGGCCGCTGGCCAGGTTTCAGCACGTACCGGCTGCTGTCGCGCGGGAAAACAGGACTGTCGGGATGACTCGGACCGACGCGGGGACGGTCGACGCGGTGGAGGTGTGCACCTTTCGCGAATTGCGGAGCGCCGGTCACCCAGACGCTGCTCTGTCATGGCTCGAGCAGCCCGCAGCCGTGGATGGCGAGGCCCGCCGGTCGTCCAGCTAAGCACAGGGGTCCTGTTGGCGGCGGGCCAGCGCCACAAGAACCCGCTGTCGCTCGCGTATGCGAAGGAGCGTTCTCGCGTCCGCGCATTAACAAGCCTCGAAGAACCACGGCCCGAGGGCCGGCCACTCTTGCGATGGGTTAACGCCTGTGGTTTTCGGGGAGCGTGCCAACCGACCATTCCGCGACGCTCGGTGTGTGAGACGCCCAATCGCGTCTGACACCGTCACGGGGGCAGGCTGCCTGTCCTGAACCGAGCTGGCATCCGAGTGCAGGCGCTCACGTCCGGCATCGGTGAACGAGCCGCGATGAACAGCGTGCGGGGACCGGTGCGCCAGGATAGACGTGCCACGGCGTCAGTCTGGTCGGCTTCGTTGCTGGTCGCCGCGCCGGGCACGAGCGTAGGCGCGCCGCCCGGGTCTGCTGGAAAGTTCTCCCACGCACACGCGCTGATGTGCTACGAGTTAGTCGCGCAGCGTGGGAGCCGACGGCGCCGAGCTGCCGGGTGAACGACGCGCGCAATTGGACGGTACGCGAAGCGCTCTCCTGTGAGCGCAGGTGAACATGGCTGCTCCAGATCATCCCCAGGACGCCAACACCACGTCCGACAACGGAAAGCCGGGCTGTTTGACGGTCACGATCACAACCCCGGCGAATAAAGACGGCATCGTCTCATATGAGGTTGTCGCCGTTCCGACGAGGACCGTTCATACGTATAACGCTCAGCCCAAAGACCAGCAGGCATGCACGGTCCTGGGCTTGGAGGAAGGCGCTTCGTACTCGTTCGAGGTGCGTTCAGTCAACGGGGCCGGCGCTAAAAGCGAGATGACGCCGTCAGGGCCGGAGGTGGTTCCTTCAGCGTCTGTGCCGCAGAAGTGGAGGTGGTCGTCGGCGATCATCGCCGGACTGTTCGCCGTGGCGGGTGTCGTCACGTTCTTTGCGGTGAACAAGCATTCGACCGGGCATTCGCTCGCGTACGCGTCATGGATTGTCGCGGTTGCGCTGGGGCTGCTGACCGCGGTGAACTGGACTGGGCCCGGTCGGGGGTTCTGGAACGCGGTGATCGGAGCGGACAACCGCGTGTCCACGTCTTATGTGACCACGGGCATGTGGACGATGTTGATCGGGTTCGCATTGGCGTATTTCTCTGCCCGCACCTGGTTCTACGCTCAGAAGCATCTGTTCGACGGGTTTCAGTTGGCGGACACCAATTCGACCACGAAACCGATATGGGATGACTACTTGATCCTGCTCGGCGGTCCGTTCGCAGCACTCGTGATCGCCCGAGGTGTCGTGTCCTCCAAGGTGCAGAATCAGACGGTGCAGAAAACAGTGGCAAGCGACGATTCCGCGTCACTCACCCAGGCAGCGTCAGACGATTCCGGGTCTGTCGACCTTGTCGACAGCCAATATCTGCTGTTCAACATTGTCGTGTTCGGATATGTGATCATCGGACTGGCGTCCAAGGATCAGCTACCCGTGATCCCCGCGGCGCTGCTCGCGCTCACCAGCGCGTCCGCCGGCACCTACGTGCTGAACAAGACCGTTTCGAACTCAGCCCCGACAGTGTCAGGAGTAGTGCCGGCGAGGTTCCGGCCGGGCGACCCGTTCGTGGTCACCGGCACCAATTTCATGCCGGCGGGAGCCAACCGGACGCCAGCGGTGACGATCGGCGGAACACAAGCGTTCGTGAACGCGAAATCGACGGACACGCGTATCATGGCGGTCGTTCCGCCCGGGGTGGGAGCGGGGACGCAGAGTCTGGTGGTCACCACCGCCGCTCGTGCGTCGACCGACCAGTGGAACGTCGAAGTAGTACAGGACACCCCGCAGATTCTCGGGGTCGACCCGCCGTCGCCGAGAATCGGCGGTCAGATGACAATCAGCGGAGTCGGGTTCATCACCGGCGGCAGCGTGCAGAAGTGCAGCGTCATAATCGCCGGTGCAGCTCCAGTGAGCGCCGATCCAAAAACAGGGGACGATGGTGTGCAGCAGGTGGAGGTCGACGTGCCCGCCAACGTCCCCGCCGGATCGCACGATGTGAACGTCACGACCGCGGACGGGACCAGCAGCCAGAGCGTATCCGTCCCCTTCCAAGCCTGACCTGGACTTCCACCGCATAGTCGGCGCCACCAGTGCTCATCGGGTGGTCGTGTTTCTCGGTGGCGATCAACTGTCTCGGGACCGTTGATGCCATCGCCATCACCTGGCGTGTTCGGCGATCAATGCTCAGTGTCTGAGATCGGCAAGCGCGAGAACCCGCCGGCGAAGGTCGGTACCGTTGCGGCGCGCGTCGATCATCCACTGCGGAGCGTGGCCATGCCCTGGCGAGGATGACGTTGCGCGCGCCCCACACGACCACGCCGACGTCAGGGTCACTCTCGTGGGCCATAGCGTTCAGCAGATCCTCTCGGAGGTATAGCTGTTGCCCCTAACTCACCCACGGGAGCGCGCACCGAGAGGCTGGCGAGCGTGCCGCCAGGCAGGACCCGATCTAGGGAGCAGCTCACCGTCGTCCGACCCTCGATCCGGGCGGTCGTGAACGAGTGTGGCCCGTTACGCCTTGGCGAGTCACGCGGTGTTGTAGTGGCTCGCCGCCAGGCCAGGGACCGTAGGCCCCTCTGGGCTGCCAGGAGTCCGGGTGGCACGCGGTCGCCGACCGTGCTGCTGCTCTTTGACCAAACGGGCCACGATGCGAATACTCTGCGCTCCGCTCGGTGTGACCCCTGTCGGACAGACGGAGTCGCGCGTCCGACTTGGCCGGCCTGACTGCTTTGAGCGAGAGGAGGACGCGGTGCTTGCTCGACTTCGGCAAACGGCAACGGGATGGAGCGGACCAATGCCATCACCCGAAGGGTCTGACCGGGACGAGCGCTTGGCCACTAATGCAATGACGCGATCGACGCGAACAGTCGCTACTCCTATCGCGTGAGGGCGAGCGCCTGGGCGTTGCTGAGCGGGACGATCCGACGGTCAATCACCGTCCGAAGGAGGACGTCATGGAATCCGCGCAGCTTGTGGATTGCACCGGGCGACGCAGGTCGCCCGCCACCCTACCCGGCTACCACCGCGGCCGCCCGCCCCGCAACAAAGGGCTTCGCTACCCAGCCGATCCACCGACCGTCGAGGAGATCATCTCGGTCATGTGCGCCGCCGGCGACAGCCCAGACGGCGTGCGGTTGCGCGGCGTCATCGTCGTGCTCTGGCGCGCCGGGCTACGTATCAGCGAAGCGCTCGCGCTGAATGAGAGCGATCTCGACTCAGAACGAGGCGCGGTGCTGGTACGGCATGGCAAGGGCGACGAGCGCCGAGAGGTCGGAATGGACCGCTGGGCATGGGAGCAACTGAACCCGTGGCTGGACCTTCGTGCCACCCTGCCGGTTGGGGCGTTGTTCTGCGTGCTGCGCGGACCGACCCGCGGTCGGCCGTGCGCGGCCGCCGGCATTCGTGTCCAACTCCACGACGCGGCTCATGCCGCCGGCGTTCGCCGACGGGTAGCGCCGCACCAACTGCGCCACGCTCGCGCCGTCGAGATGTCCCGCGAGGGTGTCCCGTTGCTCGTGATACAGCGCCAACTCGGGCATGCCGATCTCGGGATCACCTCGGTCTACCTGCGCGGGATCGACAACACCGAGATCGTCCACGCCGTTCACGAGCGGCCAGCGCCGATGATCCCGGCCACAAACGGCCTCAAGCTCGCGCACTGAGCCAGTCGCAACGCCACGACGCGGTGCCGGGCGTACGCGGCCTCGACCGGCCACGAAGCAGCAGAAGCAGCAACGGCCGCCCCGCAGGCTGCCAGCCCGGATAGCGCATCCCAGGTTGATGACGAAAGCGAGCGTCGGCCTCGTCCAGGCTGGCGCTCGCGCGCGCGGGATGGCGGCGCGGCCAGCAGCCACGCCGCACGAGTGCTCGCGTCGAATGCGGTCGTCCGGTGCGAGCTCTCGGGACCGCTGCCTCTGGGCGATTGCGACAGCGCCCTGAATTTGCTGGACGGCTGAGTCCTTGCAAGCACGCCCAAGTCTCTGCATAGGCATCGATCGTTTCGAGAGTTGCCACCACCTCGATCACTTCGGTGTCGCTTGGCCATGCG
>CAWEQQ010000005.1:0-28723 GCA_963811155.1 uncultured Solirubrobacterales bacterium | reverse complement strand
CGCCCACTGTCGGAGGCGCGGGTGCCGTTCGAGGTCCCCGAGCGCGACGAGCTCGCTGAGCGCCTCGCGTCGGTGCTCGAGGCGATCTGCCTGATCTTCAACGAGGGCTACGCGGCGACCGCCGGCGATGACTGGATTCCGGCCCGAGCTGATCGAGGAGGCGCTCCGGCTGGGCCGCGTCCTCGCCGAGCTGCTCCCGTCGGAGCCGGAGGTATACGGCCTTGTCGCCCTGATGGAGCTGCACGCATCCCGCTCCCGCGGGCGGATCGGCCCGCCGGGGAAGCGGTGCTGCTGCTCGAGCAGGACCGGTCGCGGTGGGGCTGGCTGCTCGTCGGCCGCGGCCTCGCCGCGCTCGATCGCGCGCAGAGTACCGGCGGCGCCCTGGGACCGTATACGCGCCAGGCGGCCATCGCTGCCTGCCACGCGCGTGCCCGGGTCGCCGAAGACGCGGACTGGGAGCGGATGACAGCTCTCTACGACGGGCTCGCCTAGCTCCTTCCCTCGCCGGTCGTCGAGCTCAACCGAGCGGTCGCGGTCGGAATGGCGTTCGGTCCCTAGCTAGCTGAGCTTAGGCGGGGCTCGAGCTGGTGGACGCACTCACGTCCGAGCCCGCCTTGGGGGGCTATCACCTGCTGCCGACCGTGCGCGGAGACCTGCTCGCGAAGCTCGGCCGCGACGACGAGGCGCGGGCGGAGTTCGAGCGCGCCGCCTGGCTCACCCACAACGCCCGCGAGCGGGCAGTGCTGCTCGGACGGATGGCGGCCTGCGCTCCCCGGAACGGCGGCTGAACAGAAGCAGGTGTTCGGATGTTGCTCGGCAACAAGATCGCTGTCATCTATGGAGGTGGCGGCTCGATCGGCGGGCCCGTGGCCCGGGCCTTTGGCCGCGAGGGGGCGAGGGTGTTCCTCGCGGGCAGCACCCTGGCGACGCTCGAAGCGGTCGCGGAGGCGATCCGCGCAGCAGCAGGGGCGGCCGAAACCGCCAAGGTCGACGCACTCGACCGAATCAGTCTCCCCGCTTCAGACGGGGAGATCCGAGCTAAGTCCACACGCCACGAGAGGAGACGCCGTGTCCGCAACCGTTCTCTACATGTCCATGTCCCTCGACGGGTTCATCGCCGGCCCCAACGCGGGGCCGGGCAACGGGCTCGGCGACGGTGGGGATCGCCTGCACGATTGGGCAATCATCGGCCCGAGCCCGTCTTCGGCCAGGTATTCGACGAGTTCATGTCAACCGGCGCGACCGTCGCCCGCCGGGGGACCTTCGAGCCGGCCGGGGGCTGGGGCGGGGACCACCACGACGGCGTGCCGATCTTGGTGCTCGGCCGCCGCGAGCCCGGCATCGACATGGGCGGTGGCCGCTCGTCACCTACCTGACCGACCTCACTACTGCGATGACCGAAGCCAGGCGGTGCGGGCAACAAGAACGTGCTGGTCCACGGCGCCGCAGTCGCGCAGCTGGCGCTCGCCGCCGGCCTCCTCGACGAGCTGGCTTTCCATCTTATCCCGGTCCTCTTCGGCCAAGGGCGCCGACTGTTCGACGGTCTCGCTCCCGAGCACATCGAACTAGGGCGCACCCGGGTCCTCGAGGGGGAGGGCGGCGTCACCCACATGCACTACCGCGTCCAGCGCTGAGCGCCGCGTCCCCCGCCTTCCCCTCACAAGCGAATGTCGGCGCCCCCCCCGCTCGCTCGCTGAACACGAACGAAAAGCAGCGCGGCCCCGCACCCAGTCATCCGCGAACGCGGAAGCAGATCCGACCTCACCGGTACGAGGCGACCCACGTCGGCGCGGGTCATGCCCTCGGCGCGCAGGGCGCGAACACCCTAGCCTAGCTCCCCCTCACGCATCTCGCTCGGCATTCTGAATCGAGAATGCCCAATGAGATGCGTTACCTATGTCAACGTAGCGAGGCCCTGCCACCGAGGTCGACGATCGCACGCCGGTTGACACTCGGCCGGCCGTGGTTGGTCTCAAGGCAGTCGCGGATGTGGCGGATGTACGCGGTCACGTCGTCCTGGCGGTTGGCGTGCAGTTGCATCAGCATCAACATGCGGTTGGTCCGCTCGCGGTTCTTCAGCCCGTAGGCGCGCGGCTTGATCGAGGCGCGGATCGGGTTGACGAACCCGTCCAGCGGCGAGGTCGTCAGCGGCATGTCGGCGGGCCGCTGCCAGCGCAGCCGTGTTCGGCGAAACTGGTCGGCGACGATGCGCCCAGTGGTGTTCAGCCACTCGCTCACGCGGGGGACGCCGGCGGCGTGGCAGCGCTCTGTGAACGGCTCCCAGAACGAGGGACCGGTGAACGCCGCCTCGACGTCGGGCAGCAGCTCGTCGATCGCGTCCTGGTGTTCGGGCTCTTGCGTGCGTATGTTGCCCCATCAGTCGCTCAAGCGCGTGGCGCAGGTGCCACTCGCACAGGTACAGCTCGGCGTCGGGGAAGCGGGCGCCAACAGCGTTCGTGAGCCCGTCGTCGTTGTCGCGCACGACGCGCGATGGGGCGCCGGGCAGCGAGCCCAGAAACGCCTCCCAGTCGGCCTGTGACTTGGTCGTGAATGCCTGCAATCGCCACAGTTTCGGGCGTCCATTCTCGTAGCCCATCGCAGCGAAGACCCGGAACGCGATCAGATGCCGCCCGGTCTCCGGGTTACGCACCCGGAACGGCACGTCGTCCAACAGCAGCGAGCCGCTCTCAGGCCACGCCCGGGGCCGGTAGGGCTCGAACACGACCGGGGCGAACACCTCGACCCAGTCCATCACCAGCGACCCGTGGCGTGTCAAGCGCGGCTTCCCATCGGGGCTGGCGCGCAGCCGCTTGGCGCGCTCGCGCGCCGCAAGCGCAGCGTCGCGATAGGTCGAGCCGCTGCCCACCATCACAAGCGCCTCGGCGATCCCGCGCGCGACGAACTGGTAGCCGCGCGCTGCATGCGGACCCTCATGCAGCCCGATCTCACGCTCGCACAGCTCGCAGTCGTCATGCCAGGACTCCTCGCGCGGCAGCGGCGCGGTGAAGGAGTGGCGGCTGTCGCCGTTGGCCGGGGTGCACCGATACAGCCGCCGACGATGCCCGTCGGGGCCGTAATGACCATCGAAGCGGACCCGCGACCCTGCATGCTCCGGTCGCGGACAGACCGCTTTCGCTTTGCTCCAGCTCTTGCCCTGCGTTGACATCCGGCGCGCCACCATACGCCCCAGGCCGGACGACTAACGCATCTCATTGGGCATTCTCATTTCAGAATGCCGAGCGAGATGCGTGAGGGGGGCCTAGCTTAGACAGGATATGCGATGGTGTTTCAGATCGTGAGCGGGCCACTGCCCGGCAAATACTGGTACTGGTCGGGGGAAATCATCCCGAACATGGGGGTCGGCCTGAGTGTCGCGGCCGAGCAGACCGTGGCGACATTCGCGCCGTCCAGAACGGGCGTCAAATCGGCTGGTGGGCGCCGAACCCTGGCCGGCCGCGCGGCGCGGGGTGGAAGGCAACACCGAAGGGCATGGGCACGCCCGCCGGCGCGGACTTCCGGTACCTGCTCGAGCGCTTGGAGCGAACCCGAGGGATGGCGCTCGGCGTTGCTTCCCCCAACGGTTGGAACGACGGTGTATGCGGAACCGTGATGCGCAAACTTATGTTGATCCCTCTTGTCGCCTTGTCACCCATCAAGCCTGAAGGAGAGAACCCGCAATGAGTACCCACAAACCCGGAGATCGCTACATAGAGTGGCTGAATGTGGCAGACCATGGCGATCAAATGTTTCGGCATCGCGCGAGGCATACCAAGCAACCGGGCGAGGCTTCTGGGTGACGAGTGACGAAGAGCAGGTCAAGGCGTTGGGAAAGAGCGAGGCGATGTACTACGCCGCTGCTCGGATGCCAGACGTGCTGCGCCGCTTTGTTGACGACGGACTGGTAGGCGCTGGAGACCCGGCAACTGGCAACTTCAAGGCGATGGTCGATACCTACGATCCGACCACGCAGTTTGTAGTTGTCGGTTGTGAGGACGACCAGCTATTCGTTCACATCGTGACGGGACACGAGGCGGGAGAATGAGCTGCTGCTCGTGGCCCAATAATGGGCTCCTCGACGTTCTGAGTGGGTAATGGGGATTCGTCACCGTGTCATGTTCACGCGAGCTGAGGCCCGGGATTGAGCTTGCCAGCGACGAGGTAAATCATTGTCTTGTAGGTGCGCGGTGTGCGGTACCCGCGGGCTCGTCGCTTGGCCGCCTGGATGAGCGAGTTGAGTCCCTCCAGCAGCCCGTTTGACACCTGGGTGTGGTGCCAGCGGATCACCCCCTCCCAGTGCGCCTCAAGCGTCTCGCAGAACTTGTGAAGCGGCGTGAATCTCGGTCTCCCTGACCTCCTCGATCCAGCGGCGCAGGTACTCCTCGGCCTGATCAGGATCGGCGAGTGCGTAGAAGTCGTCGAACTTCAGCGCCCACTCGTAAGCGCGGGCGGTCTGCAGCGGCTGCCTGGAGCAGCTGATCGAGCCAGTCCTGCTGCTTTGCTGACAGGTTCGCCGGCCGCTTGAGCCACAGATAACGCGTGTTCTTGAGCAGCTGCTTGTGCTGCTTTGCCTCCGCGCGGCGGACCTCGTCGATCGCCTCTGAGAGCTTCTGCTTGACGTGGTAGCGGTCGAAGGTGATCTCGGCGTTGGGCAGGTGCTCGCGCACCCCCTTCTGGTAGGCCTCCGACATGTCCTGGCAGACCTCGGTGATCGCCTCGGGGTCGCCGCCGTGGTCGCCCAGAAACCCGGCAAATTGCTCGACTGTTTCGTGGTCGCGGCCTTCGGTCACGAACACCACGCGTCGCTCCTGCTCGCGCAGGTCAGCGAACGCCGTCACGTAGCTCTGGCCCCGCTGGAAGCTGGTGTCGTCGATCCCGACCGCGGTCATCCCCTCGAGGTCCTGCGCCTCGACCGCCTCATCGACGTAGTGATGCACGACCCGCCAGATCTTCTTATCGGTCTCGCCCAGCAGCGCGGCGAGCGGAGCGACCGGCATCTGCTTGACCATCGCCATCACCAGCGCCTCGAAGAGCAGCGTGAAGTCAGAGCGCCCCCGCGCCCACGGCACCTTGACCTGCTTGGTGCCATGCTCGGGGCAGTCGACCCGCGGCACGCGCGCGTGCAGATACGCCTCGTGCTGAAAAAAGTTCAAATGGCGCCACGTGTGGCTCTCGGTGTCATGCACCGGACAGCCCTCCCGCCCACACTCAGGGCACGCGAACTTCGAGCCCTTGGGAAAGTCGATCCGCAGATCCAGGGTCGCTGTCCGGCGTCGAACTTCACATCCACCACCTGCCACGGCTCCGCCAGGCCGAGAGCGCGCTGAAACAGATCCACGTCGGGCATACCGGGGCTCCAATCATCGACGAACAGGAGCCGGCAGACAATCAACCGGACCGGACGAACCCACTCAGAACGTCGAGGAGCCCCAAGTTTCGTGTACATGCGTGCGACGTGAGTGTTCACCCGTGCGAAGCTGAATCCGAGCTGCAGAGCCTGACGGGAATCGGACAAGCTTCGCACCCCGAGGCCGGCTCCCACAGGAAGCGCCTCCGAGATCCAAGCGTGGAGGCTCTCGCGAGTCTACATCGGTAGCCGTCCAGCCATCCCGGGACGCCTCATTCGCGACCCAGCCAGCCAGTCGCAGCCGGGACGATCACGCATTGACCGGGCGACGATGCGATGGTCCGGATCGGACGACCACCCGCCGGGCTCACGATCGGATTCGCTCCCCGCACGACACCTCCGCTCGCCCACGAATCGGCGACTGCTTCCACGAGGCGACCACCGCGGGCGTCCGGAGACCACCGCCCGGTACCTGCCGACCAATGGAAGCAGGACCGCGCCGCATCGGCGGATCGCGGCCCCGCAAATCGCCAATTCCGCGCATCGTGTGCTTGCTGGTCGGCGTCGGTTCCGTGCTACCGCTCCGCTCGATCGAATATCGCGACCTCCGCCGATTCGGTCTTCCGGGGCGGCGCCGCTGCTGGGCACTGCGTGGCCGCTTTCACCCAGATCCGGAAGCCCCAGACAGCATAATCGAGCTCGTCGACACTGGCGCTCTCGACGCGATCGAGCCACGATCTCGCCCGCGGAATCGCCGGGCGCAGACCGGCTCCCGGAGAGGGAGCCACGCGGCCGACGCGGCCAACGTGACTACTCGCGCGCGGGTGCAATGACCGGTGCGTGCCGGAATCTGGCTAACGGCCGCCGCCCCTTTGGACCAATCGCAACACCGGTGACGCCGATCTCGAGCTGCTGCTTCTCGCGGTTGCGGAAGTCGTGCCCGACGACGACGTCCGACTCCGCGACGGTCGGCAGAGTTGTGCGAGTCGTACGACCGGAGGGTGTCGACGGAAGCGCGAGAAGTCGCTGCTGGCGGCTTCCTTATGGATGCTGGCCCAGGAACCTGATGTCGATCCGGCGAGGGTCCCAGAGGCGACTGGGGCGCCCATCCGCCGTCATCGCCGGCGCGACCGTAACTGACTCGACGGTGTCGGTGATCAGCCGTCGCCAAGCCGCTAACCGCTTCGCGGGTTCGCGCAGCTTGTCGATGTCGTCAGGACCGATGACATCGCTCTCGCCGCCGATCGCCGAGTCGGGCCCGGGCGGTGTGCGCGTCATCGAGGGCCTTGGTCAGCTTCCCCAAGGTCTCCTGGCTCGCGGGCCGGCCCAACAATCCAAGCTCGCCGAGCTGCCGGATCGTGTCATCGAGATCCGCGTTCGCGCGTTCGATCGCCTCGTCCGCCTCGCGGATCTGCTGCTTGCGCGACGCGCGTCCGTGCGCGTCGGCCGTGGCCGAGTACGCCCGGACCGCGTCCAGCACCATCTCCTCGACGCGGTCGGCCTTGACCGCCGCTCGTCGCTGGCACCGGTTCGCGCTCGTGTCGCCGCAGCGGTAGTTGCCGCTGTAGCTGTTGATCACCATCCGCGACCCGCACGTCCCGCAGCGCAGCACACCGAGGCGCGCCAGCAGCCGCTCGGACTTGGCCTGGCGCCCGCGCGAGACCGTCCGCCGCTGCACGCGCTCGAACAGGGCGCGATCCTTGATGATCGGCTCGTGGGCGCGCAGGTTGTGCAGCTCGCCGAAGTGGATCTCGCCGAGGTACATCCGCGAGCGCAGCATCGACGCCACGCCGGAGATCGAGCGCTCGATCCCATTCTCGGCCAGCAACGCCTGGATCTCCACCAGCGAGGCGCCGCGGTCACGGCGCTTGAACGCCTGCACGACGATCCGGGCCTTGGGGCGCTCCACGACCAGCACGCCGTCCTCGCCGCGCACGTAGCCGGGCGAGATCCTGGAGTTGGGCAGCACACCGCGCGCCACCACGCGCTCCTGGGCGGCTTCGACCTTCTCGCCGGTCACCTCGGCGTAGTACTGGAACGCCGCACCCATCATGTTGTTGCTCATCCGCGTCGCCGCCGTACCGTTGGTCAGCCTGCCGTGGTCGATCGCGTAGATCTCGCCGCCCGCCTGCTCGACGCGCTCGATCACCTCGAGCTGCACCTTCAGTGAGCGCACCAGCCGGTCGAAGTACGCAACGACGATGTGATCGGCCTCGCCGGCCTCCACCATCTCGATCGCCCTCAGCAGCCCCGGCCGCCTGGCGAGCGGAAGCTTGCCGCTCACGTCGATCTCCTCGAACGCGTCGACGACGCGGTTGCCCTGGTCTTCGCTCCACGACTTGGCCTTGGCGAGCTGGGCCTTGGGCGAGTGGAAGTTCTCGTCTTCGCGGTCTCCCTGCTCGCTCACGCGCACGACGACGACGTCTCTGGGCTTCTTCTGCATGCTGGTTCCTCTCCGCCGGGATGGACGCTAGCGCCTTTTGGACGCTTGGGATCCGACCGGCGAGAAGGCCCGGGCGGTCAAGCGCCGCTACCAGGGCGTCTGCCGCGGCTGCGGCGCGCCGACCGCGGCCCGAGGCGGTAAGGGCGACGCGTATGAGTACTGCAAGCGCTGCCATCCCGGGCGCGATCGCGCCGACGCGGACGCGCGAGTGGGTGCGCGACGCGATGCGCGCGTGGCGGGCGCGGTACGGCAGTCCGCCGTCGTCGACCGACTGGTCTCGCACCCACGCCCGCCGGCGCGGTGGCGAGGCACTGAAGCGCTTGCGGGACGGCGACTGGCCGGCGCCGTCGACGGTCATCGACCTGTACGGCACCTGGGCGGCGGCGCGAGTCCGACGCCTTCGCTGACGACTGAACCGATCGAGAGGGGGCCTGCGCGGTCCGGCCCGGTACCTGTCAGGCAAGGATGCCCGAGCAGCTCGCCAACCACAACGACCCGACCGACCGCGATGCGCCGGCGATGACGGCTGGCACGACCTCGCCGTCGCAAACCCCACGTTCCTGCTCGAACGCCTAGGCAGCGAATGCGGCGACCTTCAGTTCCTGCGTGAGCTGACCGTCAACGGGCTCGACGCGATCGCCGCGCTGCCCCGATCGCGCCAGCGGCCGGGTGGTGTGGGATCTGGACTGGCAGCGCTTCGAGGCCTCCGGCGGCAGGGTGCGCAAGCTGTCGGTGACAGACACCGGCACCGGCATGCGCCCCGACCAGCTGCGCCGCTACATCAACCAGCTGGCCTCCAGCAGCCGCGAGCAATCCCACACCGCGCAACTTCGGCGTCGGCGCCAAGGTCGCCGCCGGATCACGCAACCCCCACGGACTCGAATACCGCTCCTGGCACCACGGCCACGGCGCCCTCGTACGGTTCAAACGCCACCCCGACGGCCGCTGGGGCCTCGAACCCCAACCATGGCCCGACGGCCACCAGCGACTACTGGCGTCCGCTCGGCGAGCAGGACAAGCCGTGGCTGCTGCGCGGCCAGGACCACGGCACCCAGGTCGTGCTGCTCGGCCACCACGAGCGCGACGACACCACCCAGGCGCCCGAGAGCGTGACCGACGCCCGCCAGCACTGGATCACCCGCTACCTCAACAGCCGCTTCCGCCAATTCCCAGACGGGATCGAGGTGCTCGTCCGCGAACACCACGGCCGCGGCAAGCCCGGACAGCTCACCCGCGTGGAGGGAGAGCGCACTCACGTCGAGCGCCGCGCCGTCTGCGGCGGCATCGTCGAGCTCAGCGACGCGATCGCGCGCTGGTGGGTGCTCGACGACGACCACCGCGCCCGCCGCCGCGAAGCCGGCACCTGGACCTCCAGCGGCCACGTCGTCGCCGTCTCGGCGACGAGCTCTACGACGTCGCTCGCCCAGACCCGAGGCGGCTACGGACGCCTGCAGGACTTCGGCGATCCGCTTCGGCTACGAACGCGTCGTGATCCACCTCGAACCCCAGGTCGAACCGGATCGCCTGCAGGCCAACACCGCCCGCACGATGCTCCTGCTCGACCACGAACCGCTCCCATGGTCTCGCTGGGGCGAGGAGTTCGCCGCCGCGATGCCCGAGGAGATCCAGCGGCTCCAAGAACGCGCCGCCAGCGCCGACGGCACCCCACGCCAGGAAGCGATCCGCAGCCGCGTCGCGACGATCCTGCCGCTCTACCGCCTCAGCCGCTACCGGCCCACACCACCACCCCGCCATCACCCGCCACCGCCCGACCAGCGGCGGCCACGACGCCCGGCCAGGACGCCCAGCGCCAAGCCCGCAGCGCCCAACAAGCCGCCGACCACGGACGCGACAGCCCTGCACCGGCGCCGGCGCGTCGCCGCGACCGCTGCGGACGGCGAGCCGCCCGCAGACGGCAGCGACCGCGAGACGACGCCGGACGCGATCGTGGACCTGCCCGACGTCGCGTGGATCTCCGCGCGCGACGGCACCCGCGCCCCAGGCGACCTCGAAGACCAAGCCGCCCGCTACCACCCCGCCCGCCACGAGCTCACGATCAACGCCGACTTCCGCGCCATCAACGACCTCACCACCCACTGGCACCGCCGCTACCCCGGCGTGCCCGGCGCCCGCGCCGTGATCGAAGCCCAGGTCCGCGAATGGTGCGAACAGGTGCTCGTCGAAGTCGTCCTCGCCGCCCGCAACTCCACCTGGAGCCAAGAGCAGCTCGACGCGCTCCTCTCCCCCACCGCGTTCACCGCCGCCCTGCTACCGACGGCATCTGCTCCACGCGATGCTCCAGAAACGCCTGGCCCAGAAGCTCGGCGCACCACGGACCAGGACGAATCGATGAGCCGGCCCATCCCCAACCGGGCACGTCAGCTCGCCGCAGAGCTCGAGCAGCGGTTCGCCCAGGACGCCGGACTGGCCCGCAAGCTCAACGACGCACACCAACGCCTGCAGCGCGCCAACGCCCGGCCCTGGTCCGGGCTGCACCCGGACGGCATCGCCACCGTCTACGGCGAGCATCCCGCCGCCGTCGACGCCACGGTCGCGGAGAACCGCTCCGAGATCCTCCGCGCGCCGGACCCGCTGCAGGCCATCCAGCACGTCCACTGGCAGATCCACCGAGCCCACTGCGACTACCAGCACGCCGCCGAGAAGCGCCGCTGCCTCGCGGCCGAAATCGGCGAGATCACCCGCACGTTTCTCGACGAGCTGGAGGCGGCCGGCTGGTCTGAGCACGATGCGCGCAACACCAACGTCCACGAACTCGCTCGCTCAGGACAACAGGTGTCGCGATGATCGGTCCCGGCGACGACCCGATTGCGGAGATCCTGGCCCGGTCGCACGATCGCGCTGAGCGATCCGAGCTGCCGGCTCGGCCACCTGGAGTCCAGCTGTCGTCGAGGACGACAGATCCACGTTTCGCCACAGCGCGAACCGATGATGAAGGAGCCCGCGACCAACGCCAGAGTCTCTCTCCCCGCGACCCATGCGGCCCCAGCCGGTACTTAGCGTACTCCCGACTCCCGACTCCATTGACCCGGTGATCGCACCAGAGCTCCCAACCGATCTGCTGCGCTCACTCAGATGCTCGCTCAGGCGGCCGAAGACGAGCGTCCTGACGCGTATCGGGCCGTGCAGACGCACGACGCAACGCTCGTCACGTCCACGCAGCCGCTTCCCTATCTCGAACGCCACGCGATGGACAAGCTGCTGACAGCCGACGAGGTCGCCGAGCTTCTCAAGGTGAAGACCGAGTGGGTCTGGGCGCAAGCCCGCGCCGGTCGGATTCCCCACGTTCGCCTCGGCCGATACCGGCGCTTCCGGGAGTCCGCAATCGAAGCCTGGCTGCTTGATCACGAGATCGGCGGAGCGCCATCGCCGTCGAACCTGTCCGTGCGGCCTGTCCCGCTGCGCCGGCGAGCGTAGGTCCCGGGCGCAGCCGTCGGCAAGCCGAAGCACGATCCAACGGAACTGGGACCTGCGGAGGACCGGAGGTGCGCTTGCCGCGCAGCGCCAATCGAATGGCAACCGCATGACCCCCGAAGCCGCCGATTCCTGCACAGACGACGAAAAGTTTGTCGTCCAATGAACGTCCGCCCGGCGCCGAACGGGACCGTAGCGACGGCAGAAACTGCCGCTTTTCCAGGGCTTTCGCTGATCGGGGAGACAGGATTTGAACCTGCGACCGCCCGGCCCCCAGCCGGGTGCGCTACCAGACTGCGCCACTCCCCGTGGTCTGGTCCATTTTAGGGCCGGGAGGCGGCAAGCTACAGGGACGTACGGGACGCCACCGCCAGCCCAGAGCGCCACCGGACGGGTCACGGACCCTAAACTGGCTCACGTCGGGCTCGTCGTGAGCTTGCGCGCGGTGGCAGCTCAATGGGAGAGCTTCGGCCTTCCAAGCCGATTGAGCGCAGAGTCCATCGGAGATCACCGGAGATCATTTGTGGTCAGTTTCCAGGGATTTCTAGGACTTTTGGAGGCCATCGGCCGAGCCTTGATCAAGCAGGGCTTGTAAAGACGTTTGGGTCCGGGATTGGGTCCTCAACCGCTCAGCGCGATCTGCCAGATCCGCGAGCGCGGAAATACCACTCGGCCAGGTCCGTCGCCTAAAGGCCATCTCCACGAACGGACCTGTCGCTGTGCTCGGCAACGAGAACAACGCGGCAACCCCCGGCGGCGCACGGCTTGCGCCCTCGAAGAAGGAGTATGCGAGCGAGCACCTTCCCGGCAACTCGGCCAGGCATTCCCCGGCGTCTCGTTCTCGAAGATCCCTGCTGCCATTGATCGCTCGCCCCTCCCCGTTTCTTTGTGCGAAAATGCACGCCGCAACACACCTGACCCGCCCGCACAGGAATCCCGCATCGTGTCGCTCTGGGCGAGCGATCCATCGGCGATAAACGACCGGGTAGCCATTCTGCATGGCTCTCGCCTCGATAGGCGTGCAACCGCGACAACGACCTTCGAGAAGTTCACCACCAACGCCAACTAGCTACGCGCTGGTATCCGCGACGCTTTCGGGGCGAGCGGTTTGGTTGGCAGTATGGTGCTCGCGGTCAGTGCGGCCGGGGCGGTGGCTGGCGTGGGTGCTTTCGGGGCCTGGCTTCTTCGCGGCTGCCGGCAGAGAGATGGCGGCGAAGCGCGTCGAGATTGAGGACATGCCCGTGCTCGCGCTTTAGTGCGCGCAGACGGCTGTCAAGTTCGTCCAGAGACCTGTGCGAAGCGCTTGCCATTTGGGCCTCCTGTTTACCGATTTAGCTTGTCGAGCGTTGAGTTTCCGCGACCAACGGCGATCTTGTCCTGAGGACAGCAACCTGGGAGTCCAGACGACAGAACACCAGCGCCATAACCTCGATGCAGACTCTGATAACTGCCTGAGGCGCCAGCGCTCCTCTCGTGCTCTGAGTGTTTGCCACAGTATCTCGCTACCGCGCGAACCAGCCATCCGCTACGTCTACGAAACAAAAATCCGTAGTTGACACGCGATCGAGCGCAGCGGCTCTCTCCGCCAGGCCGCGAAAGCATTGTGCTCGCCCTCGATGCAACCCACGGTCCAGACACGCGCTCCGCGAGACTGCTGACGCTTTCCGCGTCCGTTATCGTGCTTGGGCGGCAGCGGTCGGTACCAAACGATCTGGGTCGTCGGCGCGGTCCCGAGCATGGTTGGACGGCGCGTAGCCGTTCTACCCGCCCGGATCGAACCATCTTGCTCTCGTCGAGCGATCGCCAGTCTGGCTACCACGAAGTCCCCGCCACCACCGACCTGCGGGGCAAAGGAGATCTGTGACGCAAGAGCGCTCAGCCTAGAACGATGCCAGCCCGTCGCGCCGCGGCTACTGGGCACCGGTGGTCGTGGCGATCGCGTTCGTGACGGTGGTCGTGATCGTGGCTGTCGTGGTGATCGATCCGCTCGACCCTTCGGTGCCGCGGCTTGCGAGCCCGGAGGCGCGGGGGTCCTCGATGAGATGTTCGACCTCGCGAGACGACACAACGTCGCCTTAGCTAGCTAGCTAGCTAGGAGAGCTTGGCGAAACCCGTAGGCTTCGTCATGCCTGAGGATTCTAGGCGGGGGAACGGGCGCGTACCGCTCGCAGCTTGACCTCTTTTGCCCGACTTCATAGGCTTGCGCAGATCCGAGCAAAGAGGAGTTACTATGTCGCTGGAGGACGAGGTTCAGCGCATCATGGATATGGGCGCGAAGGCGACCCCAGCCGGTATCCGCGCCCTCACTGAAGGCCCCCAGTATGTCGCCGACCCTATCGGCGACATCTTCATGCCGATGCTCGCTTCCCACCGTGAGGCGATCTTGCGCATTGCCCGTGAGATGGACGAAGGTCGAGACATATCATCGCTGACCCTGACCAGCCGAGCAGGCCGAGTCATGGCCACTTTCGCCAATCGTTTGGCCAAAACCCAAACCCTCCTGTGTGTTTTTCGGGACAAGCGCGATTCGGTCCTCGCGAGCCCGCGTTTTCGCACTTCAATCAGCAGTCCCGAACGATCGGAGGCCGGGGACGAGCACCCAGAGCGCCTGGCGGGCTGTAATCGAAGCCTGATCTAATCTAAACTAGTCCTCCTGGGCCATTGAAGGTAACACTCTCGTTGCAGCATGCGAGCCAACCTTCACGGTCGTGCGCAATCCAGGTGTCGTAGAAACGGGTCACAAGGCTCTTGATGTCGTCCATGTTAGTAACCTTTCAACCTAATAACGCTAACCCGGTGCAGTCACAATATGAGCCTTGCGACCTTGCGAGGCCCCGTCTCATTTCGTTACCAGCCCCAGCCGATGCGGCATTTCGGCTCAGGATACGCCGCTGCGATCACCGCACCCCCGCTTGTCCTCCCACGGCTCCCACGACAGCTCCCAACCAGGCGCGGCCTCGATCTCGCCCGCATGCGAGCGCAGCGCGTCGAAGATCATCTGGTTGTCCTCCGCGCTGCCCGTGTCGATGTACAGCTCACTGGGTCGTGCCGTGCTGGGTGATCGTGTAGGTTCTTCGACGGGCTGCTCGGACGTGCGAAGGCTCGGACGAAGCTGCACGCGGGGATCTCCCCCACCGAGAACTCCCGGTTCGCGGCAGGGGCTGGCAAGAGCGGCTTTAGCTTCAACTTACGAGGTCTACGCTGAACGCGCCTGCGGTTCGCTCGCGCTCGACGTTGCTCAGCTTCGGATCGAGCACATCGTTCAGAACGTCGATGTTCTCCTCCAGCCAGGTCGTGAGGTCGTATGCCTTGGCTAGTCATACTCGCACTTGTCTTCTTGCCGTTGATCGTGGCGCTGCCGGTGACGAAGATACGGTAGCCATGCCGGAGAATCGCGGTCCATGCGGTGGTCGCCGCAGTCGTTTTCATCGGTGACATGCTTGATTGGTGCAGCCAGTCCCTTACGAGGATCTGGTCAAGCAGCGGGACCGCCTGGTGCTAGGCGACTGCGTCACGTACGCCGCGCGGCTGTCTTGGCTTGACGGGCGGCGGCGATTTGTCCCGAAGCTTCAGGACACGACTTCCAGCTCTCATCAACCGGCTGGCACGACATAACCGCTTGCTCGTCTCTCGCCGATCCGCTTCAAGAGTTCCAGCATCGCACATTGCCTTGAGCTTATTGGGCTCTCCGGGCATAATCGTAGGTGAAGGCACGCGAACGGATGTTCGAGTGGGGGTGAGTTTGGCCGTGGCCTGGATCGCGCAACTCTCGGCCCAGTCCCCTCCGTGCCGATCAGTTGAGCGCGCGCTTGAGCAGCAACCGACGCGGTGCGGGGCTGATCGGGAACAGCTGTAGTGAAGCGCACCGCCGAGCCCGATCAACACGAAGCCACCCAGGAGGCGCGCAGAGCCACCCAGGAGGCGCGCAGTCTCACCGCCGCCTAAGTTCGAACCGCCCGCAGGCCGGGCTCTCCCGCCACCCTCTTCGCAAGGATGGTGGCGCCCGCGCACGAGCCGTCAAGGTCGGGGGCTGCGCCCCTCCCTACGGGACCGCTGACGCGGCTTCCTTGACTGCACGCGCGGGGGCGCGATTTGGCAGCGAAGAGAGGGCGGGAGAGGTGAGGCACCGGTCGACCAAGGCCCAGCACGCCGCCCAGCCCTTTCCAATCCCTTCACAACCAACAAGACCAGCAGAGGAGGTGTGCAACTCAAAGTTCAGGGGCCTTTAGCCCCTTCGCCGACGAGCTTCCCGAGTTACACCACTAGAACCGACTTGACTGAGCGCGATCATCGGCCCGTCCGCCCCTTCTCTGGCGGGGGGTACGCGCCGAACCGCAGCTGCCGCGCGATCAGCGCGCTGGCGAGCGTTCGTGTGGGAGTGTGAGTGTGATCGGCCCGCAGGTGAGGTGAACGAGCGCGAGCGCGGCGTTGGCGGAGTGGAATCCGTATGCGCGACGGACGATCAGCTTGACCTTGTTGTTGAGCGCCTCTGCGCGGGCGTTGCTGAGTTTTAGGCGGCGGGCGGCGAGGATCCCGTCGCGGTGTTTGCGGATCGTGCGGCCGAGCCGGATGAACGGTTTTAGGCGGCTGCGGGCCAGGCGCGCGAGGAGCCGGTCGAGCAGCTCTGAGACGGCGTCGACGGTCAGGCCGGGGGCGAAGATCGCGCGGACCATCTCCTTCATCGTCCAGGCGCGCGCGACCTTCCCGCCAACGGCGCGGATCGCCGCGAGTGTGGTGGCCTGGCGATCGGTGAGATCGTCGGGGTTTTTGAGCAGCGCCCAGCGGTCGTGTTTGAATTGCTTGGCGGCGTCGGTCTCGCCCGCTCGGCGCAGCTCGTTCCAGTGCTCGCGGCGGACCTCGTCCAGCGCCTTGGTCGCCAATTGCACGACGTGATAGTTGTCGATCACGATCGTCGCCTGCGGGGCGTGCTCGCGCACCGAGGCGGCGTAGCCGCCGGTCATGTCCATCGAGACCGCCGTCAGCCTCGAGGCGCGCGCGACGACCCCCGCGTCGATCTCGGCGCCGTCCGTGAGCCACGCGCCGGGGATGCCGTCGCCGGCCGCGACGGTCGGGCACGGGCCAAACGGGACCATGATCGCGGGCTCCGGCGCCTGGCGTGGCGCCTTGGCGGGCGCGGATCGGTGCTCGGCAGGTTGGGGCGGCGGGGACGGGAAAGCGGCGATCGCGGGGTCCAGTTCGGCGAAGAACTGGTCGGCGGCGTCCTGCCCCTTGCCCTCACAGCCCCACACCACGCACCCGCGAGCGTGGTCGGCGATCAGCGTCAGGTAGCGATGACCCTTGCGCCACGCGACCTCGTCGACTGAGATCTCGAACAGATCGCTCAGCCGGTCCAGCTCGCCCAGGTGCTCGTCGGCGACGCGCTTGATGATCCGGCCGATCGTCTGCCAGTCGATCCGCGACAGCCGACAGGTTGCCGTCTTGTCGGTCTTGGTCGCCAGCCAGGCGTGAGAGTCGAGCCGGGGCGCGTCGCCGCCCTCTCGGGCGACTGTTTCCCCGACCCGCTCCTCCGAACCGGACGTGCGAGTTCCCCCGCATCCGGCTCTCCACGAGCTCGTTCAGTCTTGGCTCGCGGCGTCCGTTCCCGTTTGTGTGGCCCACGGCGAGGGGATCCGCTCGCCCCGGTAGCGGTAGCGGGTGACCGGTACCGCGCTGGGGTTGAACAGGCTCCTCTCGCCCTCCGTCGGCCACCAGTCGGGGAGGTAGTGCCGTCGGAGCTGCTTCCATGAGGCATGGGGGTGTTTCTTGCGAAGCCAGCGCACCGTGCGCTTCCACAGGAAGGCCTGGAGATAGCTGAACGTCGCCTTGGACACGTCATGCCGGAAGTGCGTCGTCCATCCCCGCAACGCGGGATTCAGACGGCCGCACAGGTCAGCCAGGGACTGGTTCGTCGTCTTCGAACCGACGGTTAGGGTCGTCGGTCGCCCACTGGCCGGGTAGGCCGGGCGCATTGCTGCGCCCGGCCCCCCTCAGAACCGGACTTGCACCTTTCGATGCATCCGGCTCAAGCAAGCCCCGAAGGCTCACAGGTGGGCAGAAGTGCCAGACCACCGCCCTTCGCCGCCTGCGACGCCGCGAAGATCCGCTGGCGCAACCGCCGTACACTCTCCTCGCAGGCGCGCCAATCAACCGCACGCCATTCGAGAATCACGTCCTCTGGTCCGTTCACCACGACTCTTGTCGTGGCGTCTAACTTGTCCTTTGGCTCCGGTGTCACGTCATCTTCCTCTTCACAGGCTCACCTGATCGCGTCAGCACGCTTTCGCGTCCGGGCACTTGCGTCCCGTATCCGGCCGGTTATCCGAGACGACCGGCTGAAGGAGCCGACCATCATGTCCCGGTTTCCCGCTGTCTTTCGACCGCCGGCATTCGCTTGTCGATCATCCGATTCCCACCGGGGGATTGGGCCTTCCTTGCGGTCGGCTTACCGGCCAACGACCGGACCCCGACGGGGGTTACCACGTTCCGCACGCACGAGCTGCGACCGGGGTGGGTGCCTCCTCTACCCCGAGGACGGCGGTGCTCTCCCGGCTGAGTGCACTCCTCAGCCGTCGCCTGCCGCTTCCCAGCGGCTAGTCCTTGTACCCCGCTACAGCATCCCACCAACGGGGCTACCAATGACGAGGCATCAACGGAGGTTTACGCAATTCACCCGTCCGGTCGTCCCCTCGCCTGTAACCCCCGGATGGAACGGGAGTCCTTGAGCTTTCCCCCGAGCTTCGAACCCCGCCGGGGTCGCCGGCGACGCACGTCGGGGTGGGGACGGGCCACGAGCACGAGCCCGGAACTACGCGCTTGACATCAGTCAATCCTCCAATCCGTGTAGTCCACTCGAAACGTGCGACATCGTGTCGCAGATGCAACTTGGTCTGGATTCGCAGTACCCGCGCCTTGGCCATCTCGGCCGCAGGCCACGATGCGTCGGTATTCACCGGCGACCTCCTGCCATTCCAATCCCTCCTTGCGAACTCGCTGCCCCCCTTCGCCATGTGGACGGCTTTCCCGTCCTCAGACTACTACGGGGGCTCCGCCCCGCCACCACGCCATCGGCTGACGACGAGCTTTCCCTGAACCGGACTGCCCGACTGGTCGCAGGGAGCGTCGTGGCGGTTCCCATGTTCACCGTTGACCGCTTGACAGGATCGGCGCCCAGCTGTGCCCCGACAGCATCGCCGCGAGTACGCCGCAGGCTTTCCTCACGGCCTCCTCGGCAGACCTGGTTACTCTCCGACGGAGTCGCCAGCCGCATCGTTGCCGGCGGGCGCGCGCTGCTGCCCGGCCCAGATCCACCAGGTTTCGAGCCGGTTCGAGAATTACGGGGGTTCAACCACTGGTTCACTTGCGTTACGCCTCTCTGTCTCGCTCGCCGGGCCCCGGCCATCTGGCAGTACTGGCCGGTCCCGGCTTTGACGGGGCTGCTCCCACCCGACCCTGCGTCTCCAGGGTCAGGCTGCCCCCCGCTTCACCGAACTGCTGCGACAGCCCGGAGGTGGGGACCTACACCCCACACGGTTCAACGGCGCCTCATGGCGCACGACCAAGTTGTCAAAGTCGCGCGTGAACCGCGCGCCGTCGCGAGCGAACGGGACGCCCTCCACGTGCACGCCGTGCTCGGGGCAACGAAGCCGCCGCAGCCGGGTGTGAACCTCCAGCCGCCAACGGCCGAGATCGAGGTGGCGCCAGACCGAGTCGTGAAGCTGCTTGTTCTCCCGATGGCGCGTGGAGTACGAGCACTTCGGACAATGAAGACGACGACGACGACGCAACGCCACCGTGACCACCACCCGATCAGGCTCAAAACGAACCTTCCGGACCCACACCCCGGGCAGATCAAGCAGGCGAGAGAAAGCGCTCGTGACGCGCATAGCCGACGACCTCCAAGTTCGGATTCCACAAACCCCGAATCTACGCTCTGAACCTGCGCACGTCCCCTAACGCCCGCCCAGCACCCCGCAAACGACGAACAAAGCCTGCTCAGACGCCGAAACCCGCGCCCTTCAAAACCCCCGAGTCACCCACGATCACCCTCGGAGCCTCGCTTATTGCTGAGGGCATTGCTCTGGCTGTCGTCCAGTCCAAGCTCTTCGCGGATCAAGACGGCAGGAGCAGGGATGCCATGAACGTGGATCGCGTGAATGATCGCGTCCTCATCGATCGGCTGTCGGCTGTTTGGGCGCCTGCGTGAGGCTAGGCTCTAGGAGGGCTTGGCGCCTTATTGGCCACGGGAGCTACCGACTCGCCTTCCAGGACTCTCAGTGCTTGAGCCCTCTAGCTGCTTCTTTACGTCGGCAAGCTCTTTGCGGACTGTTTCGATTGCTGACGCCATTTGCGGTCTCCTAAGCTTGTTGGTGACTGGCTTTATCCTAAGCTGGCATATCCGCTGGAATAGCCTGAGCCCCGTTCTGAGAGACCGAGAAAACCCTTGACGGGTGATGCGCTGTCTTGCTGGGGTTGAGATACGGCATGGGCCTTCGGCGGAGCGTTTGTCCGAACCAGCCTCTCATGCGTGGATCGAAGTATCAATGCTTGGGATCATCCTAGACCCCTGACCAAGCCCATTTCAAGCGGCACTCACCCCTTCCCTCACCTGGCGTCTCGTCTAGGAAGCGTCCCGGTTGCCGATCCTTCTAGACATAGCGCCATGGCATCTGCCTGCATGGCCTCGCCGTTCCCGGTGGGCCGGGGCATGCGCTCAAGCGCACCAATCCTCCCCGTTTCCCGTGGCGACTACCCACCCGATCCCGGGAAGTCACGCTCTACCAACCGGTCCTTCCACTCGAACGGTAGCCCTCACCGATGACACCAGAGACACGATGGGATGAGCCTATCGCTCACACAAACAGCTGTACAGGTTCACGAAGATCATGCGCACTTTGCGCCCCGCTTCGGTGTTCATCAGGTCCCCGCGCGGCATCGATATGGGTGCAGGTCCCCTGCAGGGACGCAGGCCTGAAAAGTCCGATCGAGACAAAAACGCTGGCTAACGGGTAGTTTTGAGATCAACCTAGCCCCACTTCGGCAACGGGCCACTCGGTTGCAGAACCAGCGACGCAAAGCCAGTGTTGCGGCCTTTCGTAATCTCGCGGCTCGGATTGGCGGACGAAAATCGACGCTAAGGTCCAGCCGCGCCCTCGGATCGCCCGTAGATTCAAGCCGCGGTGTCCCTCTGGGGGACCTGCACCCCATCGATATGTACGCGTTCAGGGGGTCGGCTTGAGGTGAGCAGGGTTTCGCTGGTTTGCACGGAATCTTGCGTGCATGCCGGGTGCAAGCCAGGGTTCAGAGCGGCCGAGCTACGAGGAGTTGGAGCGGCGGGTTGCCGAGCAGGCGGCGTTGATTGACGCGCTGCTGGCGCGGGTCGCTGAGCAGGACGCGGTGATCGAGGAGTTGGAGCGGAAGGTCAACCGCAATTCGGGTAACAGTTCGGATCCGCCGTCGTCGGATTCGCCGATGTCGCGGGCGGAACGGCGGCGCCAGGCGCGGGCGAAGGTGAAGGAGTTGTCGCGGCGCAAGGCGGGCGGTCAGCCGGGGCATGAGGGAAAGCATCGTGAGATGGCGGCGCCCGAGCGGGTGAATCACCGCTCAGAGCATCTACCCGAGGGGTGTTCGTGCGGGCATCGGTTTGACGGCACCGAGGACCGGGTTGACGATCCGGTGATTCACCAGAAGTGGGAGCTCCCGCCGGTCCGCCCGTTGATCTTCCAGTACGAGCTTGTTCGCCTGCGCTGCCCATGCTGCGGGCGGCCGCGGCTCGCTGAGCTGCCTGAAGGGGTGTCTGGCTCGGCGTTCGGGCCGCGGATTGAGGCGCACATCGCGGTCCTGGCGGGGGTGTATCGCCTCTCGCGCCGCCAAGTGGCCGAGGTCGTCTCGCAGGTCTTGGCGATCCCGATCTCGGTCGGCGCGGTCGACGCGACGATCATGCGGATGAGCGCGATCCTCGCCGACCCGTGGGAGCGCCTGCGCGAGTACATCCAAAAAGCACAGGTCGTGCACGCCGATGAGACAGGCTGGCGGTTAGCTGGCGCCCAGCAGTATCTGTGGCTGGCGACCAGCGCGCTGGCGGCGTGCTTTCGGATTGACCCGCACCGCTCCCAAGCCGCCGCCAAAGAGCTGCTGGGCTGCGACTTCGGCGGGTTCGTCGTCTCAGACCGCTACACCGGCTATCACTGGCTCGACGTCCTCCAACAACAACTGTGCTGGGCGCACGTAATCCGCCAGCTGACAGAGGTCTCCGAGCGCCAGCGCACCCCCGGCAAGCTCGGCAAGAAGCTGCTGAAGGCCGCGCGCGAGGTGATCGCCACCCACCGCCGCTACCTCCAAGACGACGGACACGACCTCGACTGGCTGCGCGATCAGCTGCAGCCGTTACGCCAGCGCATCCAAGCACTGCTCGAGCAGGGCGCCCGCGGCCAGCATGAACGCACCGCGAACTTCTGCGCCGGGCTGCTGGAAGAGTACGACGCGCTGTGGACCTTCTGCGACGTCCAGAACGTCGACATCCCACTGACCAACAACACCGCCGAGCGGGCACTACGCCACGCCGTCATCATGCGCAAGATCCAGCTCGGCACCCACTCAGAGCAAGGCAACCGCTGGGTCGAGCGGATCCTCTCAATCCGCGAAACGCTACGCCTGCAAGACCGCCCCGTGCTCGACTACCTCATCCAAGCGGCAACCGCCAGCCACCACGGCCAGCCCGCACCCTCACCGCTCCCGTCCGGGCCCTGACCCGCGGTCACACCGCCCAACCAGGCGCCGACCCCCTGAACGGCTACATCGATATCACCTTGCGGGGATCACCTCGTTACCAGTTCACATTGCTACAGGTGTACTCTCAAAATGGGCTCCTCGACGTTCTGAGTGGGTAATGGGGATTCGTCACCGTGTCATGTGCACGCGAGCTGAGGACCGGGATTGAGCTTTCCAGCGACGAGGTAAATCATCGTCTTGTAGGTGCGCGGTGTGCGGTACCCGCGGGCTCGTCGCTTGGCCGTCTGGATGAGCGAGTTGAGTCCCTCCAGCAGCCCGTTTGACACCTGGGTGTGGTGCCAGCGGATCACCCCCTCCCAGTGCGCCTCAAGCGTCTCGCAGAACTTGTGAAGCGGGTGAATCTCGGTCTCCCTGACCTCCTCGATCCAGCGGCGCAGGTACTCCTCGGCCTGATCAGGATCGGCGAGTGCGTAGAAGTCGTCGAACTTCAGCGCCCACTCGTAAGCGCGGGCGGTCTGCAGCGGCGCCTGGAGCAGCTGATCGAGCCAGTCCTGCTGCTTTGCTGACAGGTTCGCCGGCCGCTTGAGCCACAGATAACGCGTGTTCTTGAGCAGCTGCTTGTGGTGCTTTGACTCCGCGCGGCGGACCTCGTCGATCGCCTCTGAGAGCTTCTGCTTGACGTGGAAGCGGTCGAAGGTGATCTCGGCGTTGGGCAGGTGCTCGCGCACCCCCTTCTGGTAGGCCTCCGACATGTCCTGGCAGACCTCGCCGATCGCCTCGGGGTCGCCGCCGTGGTCGCCCAGAAACCCCGCAAATTGCTCGACCGTTTCGTGGTCGCGGCCTTCGGTCACGAACACCACGCGCCGCTCCTGCTCGCGCAGGTCAGCGAACGCCGTCACGTAGCTCTGACCCCGCTGGAAGCTGGTGTCGTCGATCCCGACCGCGGTCATCCCCTCGAGGTCCTGCGCCTCGACCGCCTCATCGACGTAGTGATGCACGACCCGCCAGATCTTCTTATCGGTCTCGCCCAACAGCGCGGCGAGCGGAGCGACCGGCATCTGCTTGACCATCGCCATCACCAGCGCCTCGAAGAGCAGCGTGAAGTCAGAGCGCCCCCGCGCCCACGGCACCTGCACCTGCCTGGTGCCATGCTCGGGGCAGTCGACCCGCGGCACGCGCGCGTGCAGATACGCCTCGTGCTGAAAAAAGTTCAAATGGCGCCACGTGTGGCTCTCGGTGTCATGCACCGGACAGCCCTCCCGCCCACACTCAGGGCACGCAAACTTCGAGCCCTTGGGAAAGTCGATCCGCAGATCCAGGCGTCGCTGTCCGGCGTCGAACTTCACATCCACCACCTGCCACGGCTCCGCCAGGCCGAGAGCGCGCTGAAACAGATCCACGTCGGGCATACCGGGGCTCCAATCATCGACGAACAGGAGCCGGCAGACAATCAACCGGACCGGACGAACCCACTCAGAACGTCGAGGAGCCTCAAAATGGTACATTGCGCACGTTTCGAACGCGAACCACTCTAAAAGCTACGCGAGAGCGCCCCGCCAGGCGACACATCGGCGACAGTCAGCGTCAGGGATCGCCTCCGGGCTCTAGGGTCGAATCCTGGTAGGGTTGGGTTGGGTTGGGTTGGGTTGGGTTGGGTTGGGTTGGGTTGGGTTGGGTTGGGTTGTGTTGTGTTGTGTTGTGCCGAGCCCGGAGCGGTCTCGTCACCGTCCCGCATCCGGCCTTCCTCCGATCACCGAGGGAAACTGACTGCGGGGCCAGTCCGGAACGCCTTTGGTGCGAAGAACCCACCCCGGCCCCGGCTATGAGACAAATCTGCGATCAACTAACACTAACGCGCTGACGTACTCGTCACCCCCGGTTGAGACTGTTCAAGGATGGTTTGAAGGAGCTGGTCGCTCCGGGCTCTGCCGTGCTGAGCGGATCGCTGATCGGCGTGATCATGCGCGGTACGCGCATGCCCCCTCGGCGAGCTTGGGTCCAGACGACCTCGTGGGCGGCTAGGGCTCCTGCTCCGTCTCGGGCGCCTCGCCGCGGGCGAATAGCTCTGAGGCTCGTACGGCGAGGCCATCCGCGACCTTCCATACCTTCGCGACGGCAACGTTCATTTCCCCTCGCTCTATCCCTCCGTAGTACCTCCGTTCAAGCCCGCAGGCGTAGGCGGCGTCCTCCTGGCTGAGGCCCCGCGACTCCCTCACAGCACGGATTGCGCTGCCCAGGGCTTCGTGGCGCGGACTCTTGGCGGGGGCCATTGATGCTGTTCTCATTGGGAGTTGGTCGTTTGGTCTCTCATCCAATGATGTGACACAACCAATATCCGATCGCGGTCACCTTGCCAATCGTGAGTCTTACTGCTTCTACAGCGTGATTTCTTCGGATGCGGTCCGTGGCTTGTACGCAAACGGGGGAGCCGAAGCCCCCGTCCCTGACCTACCTCATCCGTAGCTTGTGGTCCAGGTGATCGTGAGCAGATGATGTCCGGGGTCGATAAGCAGAAGCGCGCCGGCCGTTGTCGTGGATCCCACGGTCTGAAGACCCTCCCGCGCTTCAGCACGTCACGCTCCGTGTTGCAATCAAACGCGGTGCAACTCCCCAGGAGTGCCGTACTGGGGGTGGCTGCGCTCACATCCGGCTGCAGATTGGTCAACAACAGCGACATCGCACTCCGGCGCCGTGACCTGGCGGAAGCATCGTGACAGAAGCCTAGCCTACCGGGGCTTCGCCCCAGCCCGACGAGGTGTACTTGTCTGCCCGCCGTCGCTGCGGTCCGGCGGGCGGCGCTTCTTAGACGGCCTGCGCGCGGGCTTGGGCTTGGTCTGTAGGCTCCGGTCGCGGATCGCTCGGGGCGGCTGGGCCGTCCCGGTCATGAACCGCGTAGCGCGGTAGGTGCCCCCTGAGGGGGCTTGGACCCCACGACCGGAGCTGTGATGACCTTACCCCTGTCTGCCGCCGACGTGCTGGCCGACCACGTGGTCTTCGAGCTGGACTGCATCGATCGGGTGTATTGCAACGCGTACGTGCGCAAGCTGACCTATCCGGGCGGGGTCGCCTCGTTCTTTAAGCATCACCGGGGGGCGACTTTCGCGTCGACGTGTCTGGCGGATCCGATCAGCAAGCAGTTCGTCACGTCGATCCATCGGTTCGCCGCTGAGCGCGAGATCCCGGTCGTGCGCTTTGAGAAGGGCCAGCGCAAAGACGACGTCGCCCACGAGCATCTGGCGCGGTTTACCGATGCCGAGGGGATCTACATGATCGGCGTCGCGCAGGAGAAGATCGGCACCTTCCGGACAGAGAAGCGGCGCAACCCCCAGACCGGGGCCCAGTATCCGTGGATCGTGCGCGCGAGCGCGCTGGTCAACCAGTTCTACGCATATGGCCTGGACGTCGACTTCGGCCCGTTCTTTTTGAAGTTCTCAAGCTACTTTCCCTACGGCGCGAAGCTGTGCTTCAACGGGCATCACTGGGCCCAACGCCAAGCCGAGGCGGCGGGGATCTCGTTCACCGCGCTGGACAACGGCTTTCTGGACTGCGATGACCCGCACGCGCTGCAGCGTATCTGCGACCGCCTCTCGCCGGCGAAGATCGACGCTTTCTTTCGCAGCTGGCTGGCGCGGCTGCCGCACCCGTTCACGGCGGCTGACCGCCGCGCCGGCTACCGCTATGAGCTGTCGGTCCTGCAGGCCGAGTTCTCTTTGACCCAGGTGCTGGACCGCCCGCACTCGGGCCGGGTGTTCTTCGAGCAGTTGATCCGCGACAACCTCGACCTCGGCCGGCCTGACAAGGCCAGTCTGATCTTCGACCGCCGGGTGCGCCTGCGCGGTCGGCGCCCGACCCCGTCGCGGTGGCGCACCCGCGTGCTCACCGCCGATGTCACCCCTTCGATCCACGTCGATTACAAGCACTCCAAGATCAAGCAGTACCACAAGCTTCAACGAGCGATCAGAACCGAAACCACGATCAACGACACCCGGGATTTCGCGATCGGCAAACGGCTGAGGAACCTGCCCGAACTGCGGCAGGTCGGCTTCCAAGCCAACCGGCGCCTGCTCGCCACACAACGGCTCGGCCACGACCCGATCGCCGCCGCCCGGACCCTGCAACAGGTCACCGACCCAGTCACCGTCGGTGACAGCCGCGTCGCCGGGCTGCGCTTCGGCGACGCTCGCGCGATGGCGCTGCTCTCACTGCTGACCGTATTCCGCCTGTCCGTGCGGGGTTTCACCAACCGCGACCTGCGCAAGCATCTCGAGCCCCTGCTGGGACTGTTCCCCGGCACCATGACCGCCGGACAAGCAACCTACGACCTGCGGCGACTGCGCGCCCACGGCCTGATCAAACGCATCCCGCACACCAACCGCTACCTCCCCACCGAAACCGGGTTGCGAGTCGCGATCGTGCTCACCCAAACCCACAACCGACTACTCACCCCCGCGTTTGCCGCCGCGACCGAGCCGCTCGCGGACTTCCCGCACCTACACCGAGCACTCGACAATGTCCAAACGGCTCTCGACGACTATGCCAAGCGCCAAGGGCTCGCCGCCTGAAAACTAAAAACTGAAAACTTGACCTGATTTTCAATGCCACTAGGGCCAAGGACCCTAGAGAGCCCCGCAGTATCCATGCCAACGACTCGAAGTTCTTCACGATCACTTGCTCGACCCGCTCGCCTGGGACCTAGTGCGTTCAATCACCTTCCTGAAGATCTTTCGCATCGCGCACATCCGCCATGGTTCTCAGCGCTCCGCGAATTGGACGGGCAAATCTACAGGCCGCGCAGCGCCTGAAGCTGGTGCAGAGGCAAACGGCGACAATGGGTCACGAATCGGCTCCCGGTTGCGTATCGACTACTACCGGCCATATCCCGGGAAACTACGGTCTCCACAGCGGTGACACCCGTCTCAAAACCGTAGCGCCTACGGATGGCAAGCTGGACGCGATGAAATATAGATAGATGGCTCAGCAACATTAGAAAGGAGGGAGAGCGCGCGTCTCAAGATAGGGAGCGTGGTTGCGGGCATGGCAGTTGGTGGGTCCGCCAATAAAGGAGCCATTCCCGCAGCCGCTCCCGTGCAAGGAGGTTGAAGTGCATCTTACAAGGTCTTTAGCGGCGTTGCAGTCAGATTTCGGACTGCATGCATTGGCGAGCGCAAATAACGCCAACCCTGACGATCATTCCGACGCAGGGACCGCCAGGGACGCAAATCACGCTCACAGGTACCGGCTGGGACCCTCGCTTATTCCCAGCGGCTATCCAGTTCTGGGAAGAGGCTGATCGGCATCTGCTGTATTCGGCTGACCTGGGAGCCGTACCAGCGTCCGCCGCTTTCTGCGCTAGTGACATCGACGGCATAACAAGTTGCAACTTCACCGTGCAAGCCACGGTTCCTTCTGATGCTCCAGCCGGTGTAACTGGCACTTTTCTCTGGGGCTTGTTTCCGATTACCGAGCGCTTTGCTGTCGGCCCATCCGACACAACCGATGATGGCCCCCTCCAAGTGCAGTTCAACGCAACCGCCCCATTATCACAGCCGCCCACCGCCGCCAACAACTCCGCCAACCATAACCCCGCCTCGCGCCTTGTTTCAGGCTCAGCCCATCCCCCGGATGCGCATCCTCCCCACGTGAAAGCAGGAAGCGAGCCGGTTGCCAACGCGAAATCTGCGATGGAGAATGAGACGACACTCGGATGAGTGTCTAACGAGCGATCCTCACATCCGCCGAGCGGTCGGGAAGGATCACGTGGATTCGGGCATCCATGCCCGAATCCCAGAAACGGTCTTCCGCCCTGCCTCCGGGAGCGGGCTCCGCATGGTGATCGACGTGCCGAAACTTGACTCGTTCGTGCAGGTTCAGATCACCAGGCGGAGCTAGAATCAATCCTCTCACCGTCCAGCAGGTCCTGTAGCGACCTTCACTGGCCGGCAACCCCTTACCTGGCATGGCGATGCCCGCGTCCATGGCCTCTACGAAGCCAGGCGCCACTGGAGGTGGGTCGAACGAGAGCTACTGAGGCTCCTCGATCAACCTGCCAAACGGTCCGAAAGCCGGTTGAGCGGTCAACTTTCGGCTCTGCTCGTCTGAGCATCCGGTTCATCCCAATGACCACGTCAACATGGTGCAGCTCCCTCGCAACGACACGTTCCCCATGGTCAGCGCACATCGCCACGCTGCTTGAGGTCCGGTGGGTACATCATCCTGCAGCTGAACGAGCTGATCGAGGCGATCTGGTCAAAGGCCAAGCAGTGGGTCGGCGGCGCCGCCGAGATCGGCCGGACTCACCTCCAGGCCACCACCTCCACGACCGTTGGCCAGGAATGGTCCGGGTGGACCACCCAACTACGCGACGCCCGCAGGCGGCTCGAGCAGGCGCTCGTGGCCGTGCATGAAGCCGGCCGCCGGCGGGACCGCCAGGCCTCCCCAGGCTCACTGAAGTTCCCCCTGTTGGGATGCCGTAATCCGGTGTAGCGCCTGGGTTTCGGTGGTTGCGGCGGTGTCTTGGTCTGTGTCTACGTCGTGACGGGCGCGTTAGCGACGAGCTCGTGCGCGTGGGCTTGCAGCGGGGTGGGTTGGGTGGAGCTTGCTCGAAGGTCGCGGTGGAGCCCGCCAGACGGGCGGTGTTGCGGGTCTGGGTGGAGAGCTCGGCCAGGAGGCTGCGGTAGCTGTGGCAGGGCTCTCCGGTGGTGGTGCTTTTGGTTGGGCTTTGTGTTGGGCTGAGGGGGAGCGGTGTTCGGCGACCGGGTTAGGGTTCGTCGGGCGGT
>CAWEQQ010000004.1:0-27426 GCA_963811155.1 uncultured Solirubrobacterales bacterium | reverse complement strand
CGACACCACCGGTTACGAAGCCGGCGCCGATACCGCCGAGGAGTGGCTGCCGTAAATCTGCGACGAGGCGGCGCAGCACCTGCGCGCCCTCTCGCCAACAGCCGACCCGCCCTCGGTGATCCACCACGCGCAGGAGGCCGGCCGCTACACCGCGATCGCGATCGGCCTGCTGGACGGCGACGCGGCCCGAGCCCCGGAGGCGATGTCCGACTGCCTCGCGCACCTCCTCACCGTGTGCGTGTTCGCGGACGCCGCCGGCAAGACAAGCGGCTGATCAGGCCCGGCCAGACCACCGGGCCGCACGGGATAGGAGCCGAGCTCTTCGAGGACGGACGCCGGAGCCAGCCTGCCCAGTTCGGGGCCTCCGTCAGCCTCGTTACGCTCCGGCAGCCGATGCCCGATCTCTCCGTTCACCCACCGTCCGCGCCGAGCCAGCCGCTCCGGAGCTACGAGGAGTTCCTCGAGGACATCAAGGCGCGGATCCGAACCGCCCAGGCGCGGGCCGCGCGAGCGATCAACGCCGAGCTGGTCGAGGTGTACTGGCAGATCGGCCGGGAGATCCTTCGCCGTCAGGCAGTGGAGGGCCCGGAGCGGGGCCGGCGCACCCCTGGCGTGGTGCAGCGCCTCTCGGCGGATCTTCGCGCCGCGTTTCCCGGTGCCCGCGGATACTCTGTGCCGAGCCTCTACCGCATGCGAGCGCTCGCGGCGGCGTGGCCCGAAGGTCTCTCAGACCGGATGAGAGACCTTCCGTGGGGTCATGTCGTGACGATCACGACCAAGGCGACGGAGGACGCGCGGGGCTGGTACGCCGAGCGAGCCGCAGCCTGGTCGCAGGAGCAGTTGGAGGCGGCGATCGAGACGCGGCTGCACCAGCGCGAGGCGGCAGCGATCTCCAACTTCGGGCGGACGCTCGATGCCGACGACGCCGCGGCCGTGCAGCGAATCACCCGCGACCCACTGATCCTGGACTTCGTCGAGCTGGCCGAGAGCGCGAGGGAGCGCGACCTCGAGGCCGCGCTGCTGAGCGACATCGAACGGTTCATGCTCGCCCTCGGCGAGGGCTTCTACTTCGCCGGCCGCCAGCGGTCGCTGCAGGTCGGCCTCGAGGAGTTCATCCTCGACCTGCTCTTCTACCACCACCCGACCCGCCGCTTCGTCGTCATCGACCTGAAGGTCGGCCCGTTCCGCGCAGAGTTCGCCGGCAAGATGAACCTCTACGTCAACGCCGTCAACGAACTCATCGCCCACGACACCGACCGGGCGACGGTCGGGTTCATCCTCTGCACCGACCGCGACAAGACGGTCGCGCAGCTCACGCTGCAGGGCATCGCGACGCCGATCGCAATCACCCGCTACACGATCGGCAAGCAAGGAGTCGAGATGACCGGCGAGGAGGCTGAGATCACCGAGGGCATCGACGAGGAGATGGAGTCGATGCGCCGCGTCGAGCAGCGCGTCGCCGAGTTCGCGGCGCGCCGAGCGAGCGAACTCGCCCACAGCACCGGCCCAGGCCACGGGCCCTGACCGCCGCTCGGGTGCCCCAGGTCCGGCTGAAGCATTCACGCGCCGGCCAGGAACACCGGGCGCTTCGACAGTCCGGCGGCAACCCGCAGCGCTGGCACGAGACGGTCCAGCGACACGATCAGAACCCGCCCTCGACGCGTTCCAGACCTCTGGCCCGCACGACGCATAGGACCGGGAATGCCCCGCGCCGGCACCAGCCGCGCCGGCGACGGTGAAGCCACAGCGCCATCTCCCGCGCGCCCGCTAGACTAGACCCCCCCTCACGCATCTCGCTCGGCATTCTGAATCGAGAATGCCCAATGAGATGCGTTACCTATGTCAACGTAGCGAGGCCCTGCCACCGAGGTCGACGATCGCACGCCGGTTGACACTGGGCCGGCCGTGGTTGGTCTCAAGGCAGTCGCGGATGTGGCGGATGTACGCGGTCACGTCGTCCTGGCGGTTGGCGTGCAGTTGCATCAGCAGCAACATGCGGTTGGTCCGCTCGCGGTTCTTCAGCCCGTAGGCGCGCGGCTTGATCGAGGCGCGGATCGGGTTGACGAACCCGTCCAGCGGCGAGGTCGTCAGCGGCATGTCGGCGGGCCGCTGCCAGCGCAGCCGTGTTCGGCGAAACTGGTCGGCGACGATGCGCCCAGTGGTGTTCAGCCACTCGCTCACGCGGGGGACGCCGGCGGCGTGGCAGCGCTCTGTGAACGGCTCCCAGAACGAGGGACCGGTGAACGCCGCCTCGACGTCGGGCAGCAGCTCGTCGATCGCGTCCTGGTGTTCGGGCTCTTGCGTGCGTATGTTGCCCATCAGTCGCTCAAGCGCGTGGCGCAGGTGCCACTCGCACAGGTACAGCTCGGCGTCGGGGAAGCGGGCGCCAACAGCGTTCGTGAGCCCGTCGTCGTTGTCGCACACGACGCGCGACGGGGCGCCGGGCAGCGAGCCCAGAAACGCCTCCCAGTCGGCCTGTGACTTGGTCGTGAATGCCTGCAATCGCCACAGTTTCGGGCGTCCGTTCTCGTAGCCCATCGCAGCGAAGACCCGGAACGCGATCAGATGCCGCCCGGTCTCCGGGTTACGCACCCGGAACGGCACGTCGTCCAACAGCAGCGAGCCGCTCTCAGGCCACGCCCGGGGCCGGTAGGGCTCGAACACGACCGGGGCGAACACCTCGACCCAGTCCATCACCAGCGACCCGTGGCGTGTCAAGCGCGGCTTCCCATCGGGGCTGGCGCGCAGCCGCTTGGCGCGCTCGCGCGCCGCAAGCGCAGCGTCGCGATAGGTCCAGCCGCTGCCCACCATCACAAGCGCCTCGGCGATCCCGCGCGCGACGAACTGGTAGCCGCGCGCCGCATGCGGACCCTCATGCAGCCCGATCTCACGCTCGCACAGCTCGCAGTCGTCATGCCAGGACTCCTCGCGCGGCAGCGGCTCGGTGAAGGAGTGGCGGCTGTCGCCGTTGGCCGGGGTGCACCGATACAGCCGCCGACGATGCCCGTCGGGGCCGTAATGACCATCGAAGCGGACCCGCGACCCTGCATGCTCCGGTCGCGGACAGACCGCTTTCGCTTTGCTCCAGCTCTTGCCCTGCGTTGACATCCGGCGCGCCACCATACGCCCCAGGCCGGACGACTAACGCATCTCATTGGGCATTCTCATTTCAGAATGCCGAGCGAGATGCGTGAGGGGGGACTAGACTAGCCTCCGGCGCCGGCCCGGACCGTATGAAAGCCAGCAGGTCGGCGTTGATCGTCTCGGCCTGGGGTCGGCATGCCATGCGGGAACCCCGTGTATGTCTTGAGGATCCCGTTCTGCACGAGCTTGGCGGAGAGCGGTCCGGAGGCGGCGTAGGGGACGATCTGGTCGTCATCGCCGTGCATCACCAGAACCGGCACTGTGATCTCCTTGAGGTCCTCGGTGAAATCGGTCTGAGAGAAGGCAACGATCCCGTCGTAGTGCGCCTTGGCTCCACCCATCATTCCCTGGCGCCACCAGTTCGCGATGATCGCCTCCACGGGCTCCACTCCCGTCCGGTTGAAGCCATAGAACGGCCCCGATGCAAGCGATCGGTAAAACACGGATCGGTTGGCTGCAAGCTGGGCTTGGAGGTCGTCGAAGGCGCCTTTCGGCAGGCCGCCGGGATTGGTGTCGGTCCGCACCATCAGCGGCGGAACGGCGCTGATCAGGACCGCCTTCGCGACGCGGCGCTCACCGTGCCCGGCGATGTAGCGCACGACCTCGCCTCCGCCCGTCGAGTGCCCGACGTGAATAGCGTCGCGCAGATCGAGATGGGCAGTCACCGCGGCAAGGTCGTCGGCGTAGTGATCCATGTCATGACCATCGCCCGTCTGGCTCGAGCGGCCGTGTCCACGGCGGTCGTGGGCGATGACGCGATAGCCCTCCCGTAGGAAAAACAGCATCTGGTTATCCCAATCGTCGCCCGAAAGAGGCCAGCCGTGGCTGAAAACGATCGGCTGACCCGATCCCCAATCTCTGTAGAAGATCTCTGTCCCGTCGCTTGTCATGATCGTGCTCATGCCTTCCCTCCGTATGTCGTGGTTGACCAGCCCGACCGCGGACGGCCACGTCCGCTTGGTCGCGGACTCCAACCCGCACCTAGCGCAGCGATCGAAACGCCGCGCGGATCTCGCTCGCGAAGAGTTCGGGCTCTTCCCAGGCCGCGAAGTGGCCGCCCTTGTCGACCTCGTTGAAGTAGCTGAGGCTGGGGTAAGCCTGCTCGACCCAGCTGCGCGGGGTCTGCCAGATCTCGCCGGGGAACGTGGTGAACCCGACGGGAACCGAGACCGGCGGGGGCGCCTGACCGGCTGCCGCGGCCGCTGCGCCAGCTTGCGCGCCCTCCCAGTAGGAGCGGGCCGCTGACGCCCCGGTGGCGGTCAGCCAGTAGGTAGTGATGTTGTCGAGGATGTGGTCTCGAGTGAGATTGCCCGAGGGCTTGCCATCGACGAAGGCGCTGGAGATCTTGTAGTAGGCGTCGGTGTCGTGGTCGAGCATCCAGGCCGCCAGCGCGATCGGTGAATCGAGCAGGGCGTAGCCGATCGTCTGCGGCCGCGTGTTCTGCTCGATGAGGTACGCGTTACCGGTCGTCCTGAACGTGGCGATCGCGTCGGCCGCTGCGCGCTCCTCCTCGGACCCCACCGGGAAGGCGCTGGGGTTGACCAGCGCCGGCACGAACAGGTTCATGTGGATGCCGACGAGTCCGTCGGGCGCCTGGCGACCCATCGCGTCGGTCACGGCCGCGCCGACGTCGCCGCCCTGGGCGACGTAACGGGTGTAGCCGAGGCGAGCCATCAGCTTCCCCCACGCCTGCGCGACGCGGCCAGCCCCCCAGCCGAGCTCGGTCGGCTCGGCCGAGAAACCGTACCCCGGGATCGACGGCACCACCAGGTCGAACGCGTCCTCGGTGCCTCCGCCGTGGGCGGTCGGGTCCGTCAGCGGACCGATCACCTCGAGCGTCTCAATGATCGAGCCGGGCCAGCCGTGGGTGAGGATCAATGGCAGCGCGCCGTCGTGCGGCGACTTCACGTGGATGAACTGGACGTCCTGCCCGTCGATCTCGGTTTCAAACTGCGGCAGCGCGTTCAGCCTCGACTCGCATCTGCGCCAGTCGTACTCGCTGATCCAGTAGCGCGCGAGCGCCTGGATCGTCGCCAACTGCACGCCCTGCGAACGGTCTGAGACTAGCCCCCTGGACGGCCACCGCACCGCCGCGACACGGCGACGCAGGTCGACCAGATCCGCTTCCGCAACAGTGATCGAAAAGGGGCGCACGTTTGCGCCCCCGGCGGTTGCCCGTGAGCTTGTCGTCGTAGCCGACACCTGATCCTCCTAGGTGGTGGCCGGGGCCTGGCGCCGGGGCCGAGGTGTTGCTCGCGCATCAAAGCCCCGCACAAGCAAGGCCCGCGCGCCCGTATGTGCCCTGGTTCTGTGCAGTCGACTTACTGGGCCCTCGCCCCTGTACACCCTGGATCGTGCGCGGCGCCGCGCGCGCCGGAGGTGAGGATCACGAGCGCGGGAGCCGGCACGCCGAGCCGTCTGTAAAGAGCTCCTGGCGGCTGGTTAGGTGACGGCGGCGATCGCGGTGATGATGAGAGCAATCCACATGCTTCCCAGCAGCGTGGGGATCCCATGCGCCAGCCACCATGAGGGTGACCGCTTCGGAAAGATGGATAGTGGGAGCGGCAGCGCTCGCTGGGACCGGCCCTCGTGGTGAGCTGTTCTGATCGCTCCGATCTCCCGATATCCACGGATACCTATCCCGGGACTGCCCTCCGCCACGATTGTCTTGAGAGCGTCGAGTCTCCGCAGGTTCTCTGTCAGTGCGTAGCAGAACACGAGCGTCAGTATCAGACCAGCCAGATCGACGATAAGTGCGAGTGGAAGCCACCGGGCGGCTGCGTCGCCTGACAGCGTCGCCGCTACTGCGGAGAACACGAGGAACGACTGCGCGAGGAGGTAGAAAGAGAGGCGATTAGCGAATATCTCCTCCTCACGCCACCGGTCCTCCCAGACAATCTGCAGGCCGCCCTCCGCGACCAGGTCCAGCGCCGGTTGGTCCTCACGATCGGCCACCTCGACGCTATCGGAGCCAGTGGAGCCACTGATGTATCTCTCGCGGGTCATGTCCGTGACGAGCAGTCGCTCGACCGACTGGCGATCCGCGAGTCGCCGCGGTGATCCGACACAGCCTCTGAGTCGAAACCCGTGCCCGCGAAAGCCGGGGCCGATCGCGATCCCGCCCGCGACGTCCGACGCACAGGTCGCGGTCACTATCCCGAACGCGTCGTCGCGAGCCAACTCCCTACGCCGCCCCACTGAGTGGTTTGAGAACGTCGTGCTCGCGCCGGACGCGTTGGCCCACACGCCGGACCAGCCCGGCGTATACCTCAGCGGCTCGCTCCTCTTGCTCGAGCGCCGCCATGTACCACTCAAATGCTGACTCATCGCCTACGCCCACCCCGCCGGCCCACGAGTCGTACGCACGACTCACCCGAACGCACGCCTCGCGCCAGCTGACGTATGCCTCCGTCAGCCTGTCGACCAATCGCTTCTGGCTCAGCTTGTTCATGGCGGGTCTCCTTCTGCTGCGTTGTCTTGCTCGGCTTCCAGGACTCGTCCAGGCTGTTTGTCCAAACGATCCCTCGGCTGGGCCCGAGGACAGGAACGGCTTCAGATCGGAGTGGCGCACCGGCCAGCGCCGCGAGCATCGCGGTCTCGCTGGCGAAGCTGACCGCTCCGGCCCGGACTGGTGGAGCGGGCGGTGCCTGCACTCGCCTCGTCGCTGCGCACCTCGTCACATCTCCTTCTCACGTCTCCGGCGTTGAAGGCGGGGCTGCCGGGATCTGGTCCTGAGGGTCGTCATCGTTGAAGCTGATCGAGTTCTTGAATTCCTTCAGCCCTTGGCCGAGGGCCCGACCGGCTTCGGGGAGCCGCTTGGGTCCGAGGATGAGGAGCGCGACGACCAAGACGATGATCAGGTGGGTGGGCTGGAGCATGTTGGTGAACACAGTGCTGTCCTTTGGGAGGGACCGGGCCGGCCGCGAGGAGGCGACACGGCCCACGGCCGGCTACAAACCATCGGTCGTTTCTGGGAGAAATGTCGAAGGCGCTAGGACCCGCGTTGGGCGACGTCGGCAGCCGTCGCCAGATTCGTCATGAACGTGAAGAAGGCGTTGGACTGGCCGATGAAGAGACCCATCGCTGTGAAGAACTTGAGGGCTCCCGTGGCTGTCGCGTTCGTCGGACGGACCACGGACCAGACCGGTAGGCTGGCGTCGATGAATGGGCACGGTTCCGGCATGATCAAGTTGGTCTGGAACATCTCTTGGGCTGCAGCGCCGGTTGCCCCGTTATTGGGATCGACCCCGGAGTTGAGGTCCGGGAAGCTCAGACCGTTGGTCGGGTCGGTCAGCGGCCCCGCCTGGCCGGCGGTTTCCGACCAGGTTTGAAAGTGCATGAGCTCAATCGGTCCCATGCTGACCAGGAGGCGAAGCACTTCGACACTTGTCGCCTTCAGCGCCATGGCCCAGCGCAAGCTTCCGCCGCCCTGCTCCACGGTCGGGATATGGAATGCGGCCGTGTTGGCGATCGCCTGAATGTGCTTGCGGTCGCGCAGGTCAGCGTCTGTTCTCGGAATTGCCGTGAACTGGCCGTTGTGCAGATCCGGGACCGCCTGCTCGAACGTCGTTGGATTGAGGTCCGGATTGTTCGTGCCGCTCCGATATCGCGTCCACCAACTCGTGTCGATGGTGAGGCTGCATCAGGTTCGTCAGCCGTAGCTTCCGGCTTGACCCTGTCGCGGTGCTGCCGGGCAGGGTGCGGAACGGTTCCATGTCCACGGCCGCGGCGCCGTTCCTGACCAGGTAGGCGTTGAGGAAGTTCTGGTGGCTGATTTCGTCGTCGGCGGTGTCGTGAATGTATTGAGAGAAGTTGCGGTCGATTCTTTTCAGCTGGTGGGTGAAGATCGGATTGCCGGTTCCCCCCGGAACTTCGCTGTCCTGGATTCCACCCAGTTCGTTGTATTGGGTATAGAAGTCGGCCTCGATGGCCTCTCCCGCCGCGAGGAACTGCAGCATGGCGATGTCGCCTGCAGTGAGACCGCCAGCCTGCGCAGACGCCTCGGTGGCGCGCGCCAGCAAGGCGGTTCCCACCGTTGCTGCCCCGGTGGCTGCCAATCCGGTCCTCAGAAAGCTGCGCCGATTGTGACGACGACTGGTGATAGTTCCGTCATCCTGCATGGTGCTCCTCCTCACAAGGTTTGGGTGTCGAGCGCTGGGTTCTGTATTGCGATTACGGCGAGGCCGGACTCGATCAGCCCGCGATCGCGAACGGGACGACGACCGCGTTGGAGACGGGCTTAGTGTTCGAGACAACCGCAGGTGCGGTGCCTTTGACTAGGTACGCGGTCAGGGTCGTGCGTCCGGTCCCGAACAGCGGCTTGCCGACGAGCCATGTGTTCCACGTCTCGGCCAGACCGCCGACGTTTGCGACACCGTTGAGCTGGAACAGCCCGGCCAGGTTGGTATTGGGCCCTTGGAAGGGTGTGCCCGGATTGTCTGGCGTCGTCGAGAGCAGCACGACCAGGCCCGGGGCGCCCGGGTCGGGCCCGGGATGGAAGGTGGTACTGCTCGGGTCGTTGAAGAATGGGTGATAGCCGTTGGCCGATGACAGGATCGAGTTGCCCGCCGCGCTGGTCGCATCGATCGCCAGATCGACGATGAGGCCGGCGCCGCCGGTGCCGGAGTGATCGCCGTCACCCGGCGAGAACACCGTCACCTTGACGGGCGGAGTCTTGTGGTGACGGCGGTGGTGCTTCTCGATCCGGGCGGAGGCAGCGGTGGTGAGTCCGGTCGCCGAGATCGTCGCTGCGGCCACCGAGATCAGACGGCGTGCGCGGCGGCTCGCTGACGGAGTTGAATCCATGGTTCCTCCGAGGTGGTGGTCGGGCGCCCGGCGGCGAGGCCCGAGTTGTTGGTCGCGCATCAACGTGCCGCACAAGCGGGGGCCCGCGCGCCCGTAGGTGCCCTGGTTCTGTGTAGGCGACCCACTGGCCCCTCGCTCTGGTAATCGATCTCTCGCTCCGTGATCGCGTGCCGCACAAGATCGATCTCGCGCTCGAAGGAGAACTCGGGTGTGTGAACGCCGATCACGACCAGCCCGTCGTCTCGGTAGGCCCGCGACCACGCCCGGACGTGCGGCTCGCTGCGCAGCCAATTGATGCATGTCAGCGTCCAGAAGTCGACGAGCACGACGTGGCCGCGCAGCTCGGCGAGGCCGAGCGGCTCAGAGCTGAGCCACTCGGTTGCCCCGTCGAGCGGCGGCATGCGCAGATGACCGACGCCGGACTCTTCCGGGGTGGGCAGCCGGGGAGCGGATGAGCTCATCAAGATCTCGTTTCACAAGCGCACCGGACCAAAGGTCCGACGCGCGCGTGGTGGAATGCTGGGCGCCACAGTCCTCCACCGAGCCGGCGTTCGCACCCGTAGATCTACGGGTCGGCGTCCCGGTCTGCGGTTGCGCTCGGCCGGTCCCTAGCCCGGTATCAGCTTGGATCCGGAGCTCGCCAACGCGGTAGAAAGCTCCCGTCGCGAGCGGATCTCTAGCTTCGTGAACACGCCAGGTGCCACTCGACCGTGCGCGGACTCAGGAATAGGCGGGTGGCGATCTCACGGCTGGAAAGACCGTCTCGAGCGAGCCCGGCGATCTGCCATTCCTGCGCGGTGAGATCGTCGCGCGTCTCGACCGTCCGCTTGCGGACCTTCTCGCCCGTGGCGAGAAGCTCCTTGCGTGCGCGCTCAGCGAACGCCTCCATGCCGATTGACGTGAACTGCTGGTAGGCGGCGCGGAGCTCGGCGCGCGCGTCGACCCGGCGATTCTCCCGGCGCAGCCATTCGCCATAGAGCAGGCGCGCGCGGGCGAGCTCGGTCTGAAGCCGTGTACGCCTCAGCCGCTCAATCGCCTGTTGATACAGGTGCTCGGCGGTGTCGCCTTCGCTCAGCAGCGCCCGGCAGCGGGCCTCGATCCCGAGCGCGAAGTCTGTGCCGCAAGGCTGTGTCGACTCCACAAGCCGCCCAAGCGCCCCGCGTGCAAGATCGGTGTCGCCCTGACGGACTGCAGCCTCGACAAGCTCCGGCAATGCCCACATCGAGCCGTACAGTTCGAAGGCGCCGGACGTGGCTCGCCGAGCCGCCGCTGCCGCGTCTTCGTAGCGGCCAAGGCCGGTGTAGAGGACGGCCGCCGCCCAGTCCGCGTTCGTCGCTGCTATCCCCTCGCCTTCACCGGCCAACGCCGTGGTGCTGGCAATGAGCGCCGAGGCCTCAGCTTCCCTCCCCTTCAGAGCCGAGCAGCGCTTGCGCGTCACCGTTACGCAAGCCACGCACCTCGAGTTCAGGCAGCTGCCTAAGCTCCTCGCCCGGCTCCCGGGCGGCGAACACGATCCCGATCGGCTCGACGAACAAGCGGCGCGCCACAAATGCCAGCGTCAGCGCGGAGGCGTGATCGAGCCACTGTGCGTCATCGACGACGCACAACAGCGCGCTCCTCAGCGACGTCCGAGACCAAGCTCAACACCCCCAACCCAACAAGGAACCGATCTGGCGCAGGCCCCGCGCTCAAGCCGAACACAATCCGCAGCGCATCACGGTGTGGAGAGGGGAGCGCCTCGAGGCGATCGAGGAGCGGTGCGCACAGCTGATGCAGGCTCGCGTAGGCCAGCTCCATCACTGACTCCACTCCCACCGCCCGCAGAACCGTGAGGTCCGACGCCGACTCGATCAGGTACTCCAGCAGCGCCGTCTTCCCGATCCCGGCCTCGCCCCACAGAACCAATGACCGGCTCTCGCCACGCCTGATGTCCCCGGTCAGCCCGTCCAGCAGCGCGCACGCGTCAGCCCGCCCGCGCAGGCGCGGGCGGCGGCCCGGTCCAGGTACAAGCTCCTCCATCGCCTGCAATCCATGCTAGAAGTCCGCTGGTCGCGTTACAAGCCGGGGGATAGTCGCCCCGGCTCGCGCCATTATGGTCCGCAGGTCTCGGTACGCGCGCTGTTGCGAACGCACGTCTTCGCACCGTCGGTGCGGTCCTAGGTGCGCAACCGACCCAGAGCTCGGCGCGAGCCCGCTCTACTACAAGTATCGCGAGAGGCCGACGAAGCCCGGGCCGGCGCACGGCTAACCGGACTCGCGCAAAGCGGCCGCGATGAAGGTGTGACCGGTTCAAGGCGTAGGCGCAAGCAGCCGGCCGACCCGATGCTCGATCGCGTAAGTCGCCTCCTGCTTTCCCTCACCGACGAGCACGTCGCGCGCTGACGGCACGCGCGTGCTTCGCGCGGCCAGCGAGGCGGAGAGAGCCGGCGCCGCGCCGCGACAGCCGCCGGAGCGGCGAGCGTGCGCGAGTTCCGCGCAAAGCGGGGAAACCGCGGACGACGTCCAGATGCTCGTCGCATCATCAAAGCGGGAGCGACCCCCGGGGCTGCTGAGTCTGCTCAAGAGCGGCAGCAGGGACCAACTCTTCCGCATCTCTCGGTCGGAGGAGAAGTGCGGCGACCGCCACGCTGGACGCCTGCTGCTCGTCGAGGCTGTTTCGTAAACCATTCAAATACTCACTGGCCTAGTGAGCGTGGGAGACGGTGTCCAATTACGCCCCGTGAATGAGCCCCTTCTCCTAATTGCAGGCCGACACGGGTGTCATCAGCAGGGGTTATCCCACCAACCAATTGATGCACCGGGTTTCTGATCGGTTAGTGAAACAGCCTCCGTCCCCAGCAGCGGCGACACCCAGCTCGCCCATCGCTTCCACAGCAGCTGGCTGAGCAGCTCTCGGTGGCTTTTGGACCTAGCGACTCGTGTCGTTGTGATCTCCTCAAGAGGGTGCGCGTCGGCTGCGGGCGGCATTGCCGGTGGCCAAAATCGCCTCTACTGACGTTCCTGTGCGTGGATTCTACCTGGGCGGGGGGGGCGACAGGGAACTCTTGGCCGTGTCGGGTTGGGCAGCGCAGTAGGCGCGATTCGCGGGTGCCTGTCGTTGACGTTGACAGTGTCAGCCGCACGGCGGTGCTGGGGCGGCCGGCGCGTGCCGTTTGCGCCGGCCGAGCCGCCGGGCGGGCTTTCACTCTTGCCGTGTGCGCAGCGCGCAGTATGAGGTCGGAGCCAGGGGGTCCGGGGGATGTGCCCCCCGGTGCAAGTGCGGGCTCTGCCCGCCGGGTCTGCTTGACGGATGTGTTGTTGGGAAGCCCCGGGGCCCCCCGTTACGCGAGCTCGTTGGCTTGGTGTGGCCTGGGCGGGCGCAGCCCGCCGAGGGACAGCATCGCGAGCGAGATGACGGCGTCGGTTGAGCGAAACCCGAACCCGCGGCGCATGATCAGGCGGATCTGCGTGTTGATCTGCTCGACTCTGGCGTTTGAGAGTCCGTGGATCAGCGCTCCCTCGATCTTGTAGCGTTGCGCGGTGATCCGCGCGGCGAGCTTGACGAACGGCTCGAGCTGGCAGCGTCTGGCCCACTTCAGCCACGCGTCGAGCAGCGCCAGCGCCCTGCGGCCGGGCAAATGGTAGATCTGGCGTAGCTGCTCCTTGAGCAGGTAGGCGGTGTAGATCGGGCCGTTGAGCTGCTTGATGAACGCGAGCTTGTTCCGCTGTGGACCGCTGAGCTTGTCGGGGTTCTTCCACAGCGCAAACCGCGCCCCCTTCAGCTGCCTGGCCAACTGCGCGTCACCAGCCCGGCGCGCGTGGTTCCAGACCTCGCGGCGGACCTCGTCAAGCGCGTCAGTCGCTGCCTTGACGACATGAAACGCGTCCAGGCAGATGTCGGCGTTGGGGCAGCGTTCAGCGACCGGTACCGTGACCCAGTCAGCGTCATCGCAAGAGACCAGCTCGAGCTTCTCACAGCCCTCCGGCCCCAGCAGATCCAGGAATCGCTCGACCGTCGCTCGGTCGCGCCCGGCGCCCGCCCAGACCAGCCGCCCGGAGCGGTGATCGACGACGACCGTCATGTAGCGCTGGCCGCGGCGCACCGAGATCTCATCAAAGCCGATCTCGCGCAGGTCGGCGAACGGGTCGAGCATCGCTCGCCGCTCGGCGCACACCCGCTTGCAGATCCGCCCCACCGTACGCCACGCAATCCCCAACTCCTCGCACACAGCCTTGGCCGACTGATCGACCACCTTCCACGCGACCAGATCATCGAACATCCGCGTGAACCAAGTGTCGTGGCGCGCCCACGGGACCGCGGCGACGATCACCCCGTGCTCAGGGCACCCAACCCGCGGCGCGTCGGCCTCGACATAGACCCTCACGACCCCGCAGTCCAGCCCACGCCAGCGCCGGCGGCCATCTCCGCCGTCGCGGTACGCGCACCGCTCGTGGCACTTGCCACAGCGCTCGCGCTCACCCGCGCGCGGCCGCACCGAGATCACCACCGACCCGTCCTCGGCGAGCGCGACGTCCTCGATCACCGTCCGGTCAAGCCCCTGCGACCGGCCCCACATCGCCGACATCCGACGCTGGCACAAACGCCGCCGCCGACCCTCCTGGCGCTCCTTACGCCGACGCACACGCTCCTCCTGCTGGCGCTGCCGGCGCCGCCTCACTACGCTGCTGCTGCGCACGTCGCTTCACTTCCCTTTCAACGGTCGATTGGTTGTGCAAACCGGAACCGTAGAAGAGGGGGGCCTTGCGGCGTGCGCCGCCTCGACCGCCCCGCCAGCACATACCAACGTGCTACGCCGTCAGCCCATCAACTCGCGCGCACGGAAGCAGCACAAGAGCCCGAAAATCGACGTCGGCAACGCCTCAACCAGGCTGACGCGTCAGCTGGGTGGCCGGCACGCTTCGGGCCGTCGGCTGGATCAGCGGCCATGCCGACCTTGTCGGCTCAGCACGTGGTCGAGCCGTCCCCTATATGGCGAGCTTCCGGTTCAGCGCCAACCTCTTATCGGTGAGGGTGACGCTTTGGGGATGCCGTTCATCGGGGCCTCGGACGACCGACTCTGGCACTGGGGGCTGACGCATGGGCCGCCTCAGCGCCAGAGTCCGATCGTGAACGAGGCTACGGGCGAGCCTCCAGGACGAGATTGAAGGGCGTCTCGGCGGCGCGGCGGAACCGGGTGAAGCCACCGGCGGTGACGACCTCGCGCAGGCGTGCCTCACCGGCCTGAGCGCCGAGCGCGAGCCCGACCTCTTGGTGGCGTGAGGCGGGCGTGCAGACGATCGTCGAGCCGCGTAGTACACCCGCCCTACCGGGTTGAGGTTGTCCTCGAGCCGGTCGCCGGCGTAGGGCTCGACGATCAGCCAGGTGCCGTCGGCCGTGAGCGTGCTCAGCACGTGGGCGGCTGCGCCGACCGGGTCGCCCATGTCGTGCAGGCAGTCGAACATGCAGACCAGGTCATAGCCGTCGCCGGGGTACTGCTTGGCCGAAGCGACCTCGAAGCTGACACGGTCTTCGACGCCGGCGCCCTGTGCCGCCGCCTTCCGCGCGTGCTCGATCGACGCTTGGTGATAGTCGAAGCCGACGAATTCCGATCGCGGGAACGCCTCTGCCATGAGGATCGTCGAGGCGCCGTGGCCGCAGCCCACATCGGCGACAAGTGCGCCGGCCTCGAGCTTGGCCTGGACACCGTCGAGCGCTGGGATCCAGGACGAGACGAGATTCGCGACGTATCCCGGGCGGAAGAATCGCTCGGTGCCGGTGTACAGGTCGTGGTTGTGCTCGTGCCAGCCGACACCGTTTCCGGTGCGGAACGCCTCGGTGATCTTCGGCTCGTCCTTGATGAGCGCGGTGGCGAGCTGGAACGCGCCCGGCACGAACGCTGGGCTGTTCTCCTGGGCGAGCGCGAAGGCCTGCTCGGGAGTGAGCGAGAACGTGCGCTGCCCGGGGTCGTAGGTGATATAGCCGCCGGCGGCCTGGTTGGACAGCCACTCGCGGACGTAGCGAGCGTCTGTGCCCGTTCGCTGCGCGAGCTCTTCGGGATTGACGGGCGCGCCGTCGGCCATCGCCCGGTAGAGCCCGAGCCGGTCGCCGATCACCACGAGCGCGGCGGAAAGGGCGGCTCCGAGGTCGCCGACGAAGCGGCCCATGAATTCATCCAGCTTGGCCTGATCGATCGTTTCAACGGTGCTCGACACGGCTCACGCCTCGTCCCAGACCTGTACCGCGGTCTGGCCGGATATCACGCCGTCGCGGAGCTCGATGACCGTGGCGCACAGCACGTTGGTGCCGTTGGGGTACCGGCAAGCCTGCGTGTAGGCGGCACCGGTGTCGTCGCTCACGGTGTGCTGGACCTTGTGGGTCATCTCGCGTCCGTACATGTCCTCGAGCCAGTCCTTGATCTCCTCGTGGCCGCGCAGCACCCGAGGCGAGCCGGGCTGGCAGACCTTGTCCACGATCGTGACCACGGCATCGAGCCCGTACATCGACAGCTGGGTCGCCGCGTCGCGATCCTCGGCGGCCTGGGTGAAGCGGTCGAGATCGAAGCTGGTGATGGTGCTCATGGCGTCCTCCTTTGGTTGTTTACGTGCCATGAACGTGGAGGCTCGCGCTCGGCCGTCCAGCCGCCGTCAAACGAGCGTCAAAACGCGCGCGGTAGGCTTGACGCGTGCTGCGCGCACGCCTGCTTGGCAGGTTCGAGGTCGAGCTGAACGGGGCCGTGATCGACTCGCCCGTTTCGCAGCGCCCGTGGGCGGTGTTCGCGTACCTGGCGCAGATCGGAGCGAAACGTGCTGCTGAGGACCGACTATCTCGTTGTTGGAGCGGGCGCGACGGGTTTGGCCTTCGCGGATGCGCTGACGGCCGAGGCCGACGTCGAGGTGACACTCGTCGACCGGCGCCCAACGGCGGGAGGTCATTGGCTGCAGGCGTATCCGTTCGTTCGCCTGCACACCCCGTCCGCGTACTACGGCGTGAACTCGCTGTCGCTCGGTCGGGACCGCATCGATCAGGGCGGCGAGAACGCCGGATTCTATGAGCGAGCGACCGGCGACGAGGTCCGCGATTACTTCGCTGAGGCGGCCACACGGCTGATCGAGACGGGCCGGGTCCGCGTGCTCGCCGGCCACGAGCACCTGGGTCCCGGCATCGAAGGCGAGCGGGTCAGAGACCTCAGCAGCGGACAGCTCCACGATCTCGCCGTTCGTCGCAAGGTCGTGGACGCGCGCTACCTGGAGGCGTCGATCCCGGCGACGCACGGCGTCCCGTTCGACGTGGCTTCGGGCGCGCGAGTAGTCCCGATCAACGACTTGCCCGCGGCCGCCGGATCGACTCGCTCGTATACCGTGCTCGGGTCAGGCAAGACGGCGGCCGACGCATGCGTCTGGCTCCTCGACAACGGTGTTGAGCCGGATCGGCTTCGCTGGATCCGGCCCCGCGACGCGTGGTTCTACGACCGCCGCCACTTTCAGCCGCTCGATCAAGTCGGGGCGATTATGGAAGGAATCGCTCTCGACGCTGAAGCCGGCGCCGAGGCGGAAAGCATCGATGAGCTCTTTGATCGGCTCGAGGCTTCGGGGCGGCTCGTGCGCATCGACCCGTCATGGCCGGCCAGGATGTACCGCGGAACGATGCTGAGTGCCCGCGAACTCGACGTCCTGCAGCAGATCGAGGACGTCGTCAGGCTCGGCCGGGTGCGGCGCATCGAGGCCGACCGGATCGTTCTCGAGCGCGGCGAAGCTGCCACAAGCACCGATGTGCTTCACGTGAACTGCACGGCGCTCGGCCTGAACAACGCCCCCGCCACGCCGATCTTCAAGCCCGAACGGATCGTGCTCCAGCAAGTGCGGCACCTCTCGCCGTCCCTCAACGCCGCCCTGATCGGCTTCGTCGAGGCCCACCGAGACGATGACGCCGACAAGAACAGGCTTTGTCCTCCAAACCCCTACCCAACCACCGTCGCGGACTGGCCGCGGATGATGAGCCAGACCTGGCGTACCGAAGGGAGGTGGCTGACTGATCCCGACCTCTCAGGATGGGTCGCCAACAGCCGGCTGAACCTGCTGCGCGCGCTCCCCGACCATGCGGCCAAGCCGCCGGTGCAGGCCGCCGTCAAGCGGTACCTCACCCACGTCGGCCCCGCGATCGACCGACTGCGCCACCTAGCAGGCGAGACGAGCCGTCTCGCCCCGGAACCGTTGTCAGCAAACCCAGGAGACCGATGACCCTGACGCGGGAAGTGATGGCCGTCGAATCTCAAGCACACAGCCAACCCAACCAAAGGGAGGAGCGCGATGCCGCTCATCAACGTCAAGCTGATCGAGGACGTCTTCACGCCTGAGCAGAAGACCCAGATCGTGGAGCGCCTGACAGACGCGATGGTCTCCATCGAGGGAGAGAACATGCGCGGCGTGACCTGGGTCGTGGTCGAAGAGGTCCGCAGCGGCGACTGGGGCATCGGCGGCAAGCCGCTGCACACCGAGGACGTCAAAGCGCTCGCCGCGGGCGCGCCCGCCTAGCTACCACCCCCGATCAACTCGGAAGTGAAGCCCTTCGACGAACTTCGGCAATTCACCGCCACCTGGTGGCGGTGAATCGCCTCTCATCTCGCGCAGTTCGGCACCGCATCGGGCCACTTGCGGCGGTCTCGGTCGACGTAACCCGACTGTCTGACACTGATGCTCTGGAACGAACGGCGCAGCTACGCCGACGGACCAGAGCTGCGTTGAATCGGGAAAGCGGGTGTCTGCGCGAACGGGCCGTGGAACCCGCTCGTCGCCAATCCCGCAACTCAGTGTGTCGTCTGCCCGGCGGACAGGCCGGCGGAGGTGACTGGCTGGGGCCACTGCTGGCGCTCGCCGCGCGGCACGCCGACGCCGGCGAGGAGGTGTTCCTCGCCCCGGCCGCTCGGGCGCAGCCGCGGGGCGACAGGCACGCGGTCAGCGAGACCCGCTTCCTGTGGGCCGACGTCGACCGGGCCGACGGGCTGCCGGCACTCGGTCTTCCTCCTGTGGTGAGACATGCCGAGGCGACCGCCGGCGTTAGCCTGACCGCCAACGAGGCGCACATGCTCGCAAACGTGCTCAACTCAACTGCGCGGCGCACGGAGGCGACCGGATAATGCTCAGCGGAGTTAAGGGCGGCGACATTGTGCTCTGCGACCGGATGGGCCGCGTGTTCTGCGCGATCGTCGTCGAGCGCCACGAGCGCGAGCTCGAGGTCGACCCGATCGACCGGCGCGTCACCTACCGCCGCGTGAAGGCCCGCGACGTGCTCGGGATCTGGCGCAAGAGCCGCTCCCAGAACGGGCGGGTCATCGAAGCGCTGAGGCCCGCGTCATGACCGGCCCGGCGAACGGCAACGGCGGCCGCGGAGCATCGACGCGGGAGCTCGTGGTCGTGCGTGTCAGGGATGCGATCAACCCCACGCTCGCCGGCCGCGGCGACGCCAGCTACGAGAGCCCGCCGCAACCGCGCCAAGACGCGCTGAACCTCGTGAGGCTGCTGCTCGGCCGCATCGAACAGCCGCAGTCGGCCGAGCCGCGCTGGACCTGCCCGATCGCCGGCGGTCAGCGGACGGTCACGCTTGCGCCCGCGCCCAACGGCGCGGACCCTGCCGTCGGCGGCTGAGCCCACCCGGGCACGCCGCGGCATCCCCGCGTGGCCCCGAACCGATGACAGGGGCCACGCCAGCCGTGACCGCGCCCGCAGCCCTTGGCCGGGCGCGGTCGAAACGAACCTCTCACTGAAGGAGGCCAGGTATGACCCAGGCCGACCCGGGCGTGCGCGATCACGCGCCGCCTGAGACCGAGCGCCTGCTCGCGGGGCTGACGCCCGAGCAGGCGCAAGCTGTCACGTTCGGCTCCGGCCCGCTGCTGTTGCTGGCAGGGCCGGGCGCCGGCAAGACCAGAACGCTGACCCACCGTGTGGCGTATCTGCTCGCGAGCGGGCGGGCACAGCCGTGGGAGATCCTCGCGGTCACATTCAGCGTTCGCGCCGCCGGCGAGCTGCGGCTGCGGCTCGCGGACCTGCCGGGCGAGACCGTCGCACGCGGGGTGACCGCCGCGACGTTTCACTCCGTGTGCGCTCGGCTGCTCCGGGAGCACGCCGGGGTGTTCGGGCGCACCGAGCGTTACACGATCTATGACCAGGCGGACATGCGCCGCGTGATCGACTGGCTGCTCTCCGACGCCGACCGCGGCGAGATCCAGCGGGCGCTGGCCGACTTCGGCCAGCGCAAGCGCCGAGGTGCTGGCCGAGATCTCCCGCGCCAAGAACTCGCTGCTGGTCCCGGACGACTACGAGCGCTCGGCACACCACCCCGCGGCGCCGCTGGTCGCGGCGGTGTGGCGCGAGAGCGAGCGCGAACTACGGCGCTGCAACGCGTTCGAGTTCGACGACCTGCTGGCGTGCGCGGTCAGGTTCCTCTCGGAGCATCCGCATCGTCTTCAGTGGCTGCGGCAGCGGTGGCGGTGGCTTTGTGCGACGAGTTCCAGGACACCAGCCACGCCCAGGCGATGCTCGTCGACCTGCTCGCCGGGCCGGACGGGAACGTGTGCGTGTGCGGTGACGATGACCAGCTGATCCACGGCTGGCGCCACGCCGACCCGCGGCACATCCTGTGCTTCTCAGAGCGCCACCCGCGCAGCGCGCAGATCGTGCTCGGCCGTAACTTCCGCTTGCGGGCGGAGATCCTCGAGGCGGCGGTCCGCTGCGTGAGCCACAACGAGCGGCGGTCCGGGAAGGCGCTGATCGCGATGCGCGGTCCCGGCGGCCGGGTGCGGGTCCGCACGTTCCCGAACGAGTTCGCCGAGGCGAACTGGGTGACCGCCCAGATCGCCGACGCGCTCGCCGGCGGCACCCCACCCGGCGAGGTCCTCGCGGTCGCCCGCACCGGGTACGCGACCGAGCCGCTGCAGCGCGCGCTCGCGCACGCCGGCATCCCGCACTGCGTGCTCGGCTCGCTTGGCCTCTACGAGCGCACCGAGATGCGCGACGCGCTCGCGTACCTGACGCTGATCGAGAACCTAGTCGACGCGCAGGCGTTCCGGCGTGCGATCGGCTCACCACGCCGCGGGATCGGTGCCGCGACCGTTACGAAGCTTGTCGCCTGGGCGCGCGAGCACCATCGCGGCGACCTGATCTCGGCCAGCATGGAGCGGGCGAGCTCGACGGCGTCCGCGTCGCTGCCGCGCGCATGCGGCTGGTCGAGTTCGGTTCCGGGCTCGAGCACGTCCGGAGCGAGCTCGCCGCCGGGCGGTCGACCGGCCACGTCGTGATCGCGACGGTGACGATCCCGGGCGGACTGGTCCGCCACTACCAGCACGAGCGCGACCGCACCCCCGATCCGGACCGCCGCCGCGACGCCGAGCGGGCGCTCGAGGACCTGCGCTCGCTCTGCCGCGCCGCCCAGGCGAACGCCGAGCACGACGAGCACGCGACCCTCACCGGCTTCCTCGAGCAGGCGGTCGGCCTGCACTCCCAGGAGGTCGACGCCGCCAACGACCGGCGGATCACCGTGTCGACGATCCATCGCGCAAAGGGCACCGAGCCGCTGGCGGTCGCGCTGCTCGGCTGCGAGGAGGAGCTGCTGCCGTCGTGGCGGTCGATCGCCTCGCCTGACCCCGATCGGCTCGCCGAGGAGCGCCGGCTCTTCTATGTCGCCGCCACCCGCGCCAAGGACCGGCTCCTGATCACCCACGTCGCCGAGCGCGGCCGTCGACCGACCGGCGGCCCGTCCCGCTTCCTCGCCGAGGCCGGGCTCCAGCAGACGCCCAGCTCGCTCGCCGCCTGAACCCGCACCAGACGGCGACCCCGCCCGGCCGACGACGCGACACAGCGTCCGCGCCGGGCCGGCACTCACAACCAACTCTCCAAAAGGAGAACTCATGTCCAATCACTCGCACATCCACGCGAACCCACCGGCACGCACACACGCGGAGGCGGCCGCCCTGTTTCGCCGTCCGTTTGCGCCCGGCGCGATCGGCTTTCGCGCGATGACCAAGGTCCCGTACCGCGGCGAGCCGTACGCCGGCGCTCAGGTCGCCGCCTACATCGGCGCCCAGTCGGTGGACCTGAGCCGCCAGCAGTCGGCGCACATCGTCGACCGGATCGCCGCCGCGACGCTCGTCGGCGCCGCAGTACTCAAGGACCGACGAGACGTCGAAGCCGCTCGCGTGCGTGAGCGCGTACTTGACAGCCTCCTCGGGCGTCCCGAGCGGAAGCTGCTCGTCGACGATCCGGCCGAGCTGCGCGAGCGCCGGAGCGATCTCCTCGACGAGGAGCCGTACGGAGTCGTCCGGCGTCGGCGAGGTGAGCAGGGCGGCCAGCTGCTCGCGGCGCTCGTCGTCGCCGAGCAGGAGATCGCGCAGCCGCAGTCGCCCGTCGAGACGCGACCGGGCAGCTGCTGCGGTGCTTCCCAGGCTGGACCCGCGCCCTGGAATACCTGATCGCGCGGGCACTCGAACGGCTCGCTGGCAACGAGCCGGTCGACCCAAACGACGCGGATGTCTGGCGCAGCCGCGACGCCCACGCCCAAGCCGTCCTTCACCGCCACGACCACGGCAGCACGAGCGCGACCAGACTGAGCTCGACGGCGATCACCACGCTGATCGACGGGCAGGCGCGGGCCGACCGCGACGCCGGCCTCGACTGGAGCACCGTCACCGTCCCAGCGAGCCTGCTCGACGAGCGCCTACGGCGGGCGCATGAACGGCTGCCGATCGCGCTCGAGGATCCGCAGGTTTGGGCCTACGCGCTCGATCAGCGGCGCGCGCTCACCAGGCGGCTGTGCGTCGACGAGCGCAGGGCGGACGATCTGTCGCGGTGGCTGCTCGCTCATCCCGATGCATTCGACCCCCAGGATCTCCGCTGCTGGCGGATCGGCTCTGACTCCTGGCTGGCGCTCGCCTGCGAGCAGCTCCCCCCGGTCGGAAAGGTTGAGCGGCCGGTCGGCGTGTTCGTCGTCCCGGCGTTGTCGGCGAGCGACGGGTGGCAGCTGATGCCGGCGCTCGCGCTCGAGATGATCCGGCTGATCGCGGAGCTCGGGGGCCGGCTGGAGCAAGATCTCAGGTCGGCCGTCGTACCGATCAGCCGCCGCGAGGAGCTGCTCGAACGAATCAACATTCCCGTTGCACGCCGGACCGAGGGAGTGTTTGGACGCGGCGGGACAGCTCGCTCAGGAGCTGGCCCGCCAGCTGCAGATCCCGGTCAGCCCCGGCGTGCCGCGCGACAAGCGAGACCGGTGGGGCCGCCTGGCCGTCCACCGGCGCTCCTACACGGCGCCCGACGGCATCACGTCGGCCGAGCCCGAGCTGCGGATCGTCACGTTTCCGGCACGCGGTTTCAGTCAGCGGCGGTTGGGGTCGGTGCCGCGCGAAGAGCAGTACGCGCATCCGAGCGCGGTGATGGACCTCGGCGAGGCGGTCGAGATCGCGGTTGACGCCGGGCTGCCGCTGCTGCTCTCGACCGAGGCCGCCGGCGAGCTGAAGGACACGGTTCGCGTCGCGCGCATGAAGGGGCGACCCGGGGGTGCTGGCGATCACGACCTCCGACGGCGTGTCCGGCACGACCAAGCGCGTGGTCGCGGACCAGGCGATCGGTGAGCTGCGCGCGCTCAAACGAGCGCAGGCGAGCGTGACGCTGTCGGCGGGCGCCCGGCAGCTGGTTCGCATGACGCAGGCGCAGCCACTGCCGACGACCCGGTGCTGCTCGGCCGCCAGCGCGAGATGGCAGCGCTGAAGGTCGTCGGATCCGGTGTCGACGCGTCCGCGGTCGGCACCGGCAAGACGATCAGCTCCGGCCGGGCGCTCGCACACCGAGCCACCACGCAGCCCCGGTTCCGCGGGCTCGTCGTAGCCGAGGGTCGGCTGCTCGGCCAGTGGCGCGAGGAGCTCACCAGAGGCGCCCCCGGGCGCGGACTGCCGCCGCTTGCGCCCAACGTCGAGCTGCTCGTGGTCTCCGACGATCGGCAGATCGCCGGGCAGATCCGGCGCTTTGACCGCGAGCTCGGCGACCGGCCGGGGGTAGCGCTCGCGGCGATCAGCGTGCTCGACCGCAACCCGGCCGACCTGCAGGCGATCCCGTGGCACCTGCTGATCGCCGACGAGGCGCTCCGCTATGCCAACCCGGCGACAGGGCACGGGCCAGCTGGCGTAGGCACCAGACGCGCTCGCCGAACACGATCACCTGCTCCTCGGCCGCGACGCCGGCGAGCGTCTGGGCGGTCACGCCCCGCAGTAGCGGCAGGCCCAGAGCACCGAGGCGTTCTGAAGGTTGTGGCCCCCGGCGCCGCCCGCGGGCACGTGCAGACCTACATCCCCTACATCCGGCGCGGGGGGATCGAGCACGTCGTATCCGTGCTCGCCGCCCGCGGCGCCGAGCACCACCAGATCCTCGACAGCTTCGAGGGCGTCCGCGCCGACGAGAGCACCGTCGCGACGCAGCTCGGCGAGATCACCGGCCAGGTCGCGGACAGCAAGGACGACGCCGGCTATGCGGCGACCGCCGCAAGGCTGAGGGTGGCGGCCAGCGTGTTCGGCAGCTGACGCATGATCGACAACGCCGCATCGATTGGAGGCTCATTACATGCTCGTATTACGCTCGTTTTCGGCTACACTAAGGCGTATGTCGCTTGCGTACGCCGATGAGGCGATCCATCTACGCGAGGTCGCCGCTCTGAGCGACCGGGACATCGCGCGAGCGACCGGCTCGGGCGTGAGCACCGTGTCCGCGTGGCTGCGCCGCGAGCGTGCGCCCCGCGGGCGGCGCGCCGAGCGGCTCGTCGAGCTCTCAGCGATCGCCGACCGGCTCACCGCCGTGCTCGGCGCCGAGCGGGTTCCGGTCTGGCTGAACAAGCCGATCCCGGCTCTCGAGCACCGCAAGCCGCTGGACGTCATCGCCGCGGGCGGCTACGAGCAGGTCTCGCGCGTGGTCGCCGAGCTCGAGTCGCCGACGTTCGGCTAGCGCAATGCCGGCGAACATACCCGCGGTCTCGAAGACCGGCGTCTGGTACCGGCACGTCCGCGCCGGTTCGCCACCGATGCCCGGCCACCCGGCGCCAGACGGGCGTTGGCAACGCGGCGAGCAACTGGCCGGCCTATATGTGGCGCAGGACCCCGACACGGTCTGGGCGGAGTGGTGTCGCTTGCTTGCCGAGCTCGGCGAGCCGCCCGACCGGTGGCTCCCCCGCGACCTCTGGCGCTTCTCACTGAACCTGCCCCGAGTCGCCGACATGTCTCGGCGCCCGGCGCTGAGAGCACTAGGCCTGCCGGACCTCGAAGCCCGAGCGGTCACAGTGGCCCGCGTTCCAGGAAGCCGGCGCGCTGCTTGCAGCCGACGGTTTCGACGGCGTCCTGTTCCGCTCCAGCGCACGGCCAGCCGGCTTGTGTGTGTGCGTGTTCGGTTCCGGCGACGGCTTCGCCGGGGTTCAGCCGATCGAAGGCCCCGAGCGGATCCTCGCCGCGCCCGTGCCTCCGCGCGGAATGCGCACCTAGCAGCGCCCCGCACACAACCACTAGTAGCACCACATGACGCGAGCGCCCGCCGTACGGCGGGCGCTCGTGCACGTCTGCCCAACCTCTGAGAAGGAGAAGCGCATGAGCGCAATCACCGCCGCCCTGTCGCAGATCGACGGGGTGGCCTCCGAGGGAGACCTCGTGCCCGAACCAGCCGCAGCGCTCGAGCTCGCCACCCCAGGCGAGCCGATCCTGCTGCCCGACGGCAAACGGATCTACCCGCCGTGCCTGCACGGCCAGCCGATCGACGAGCTCGCTCTCGCACTGCTCGACATGCACGACCCGGCGAAGTCGACGTTCCTGCGGCTGATCGGCCCGCCCGGCGCGGGGAAGTCCCAGATCGCCCGCGCGATCGCCTACCGCCTCTGGACCGGCCGGGGCCGCGCGGTCGCCGACCGGCACGGCGCCCCGTTCTACGGGTTCGTCGAGCTGCAGCCTGGCCCGTCGTCTGACGAGTTCTTCTTCCGCTACGACTACGTCCCGGTCGCTGGCGCCGGTGGCCAGGTGGCGCTCGTCGACTCGGCGTTCGGGCAGGCGATGCGCGAGGGGTGGGTGGTGATGATCGACGAGGTCAACACCGCCCGCGACGTCGCCCTGCTCTCGATCAACGCCACCCTCGACGGGCGCCTCACCTTGTACCTGGCGGCAACTGGCGAGACTGTCGTCGCCCGCCCCGGGTTCGCGGTCCTGCTGGCGTACAACCCGGGTCTGGTCGGTGCGACCGACATCCCCGACGCCTGGCACTCGCGGTTCCCCGCGACGCTCGAGGTCACAAGCAACTGGGCGGCTCTCGCGCAGCTCGGCGCCCCGGCGTCGCTCGTCGGCGAGGCGATGCGCCTCGACCGCCAGCGGATTGCCGGGGAGGACGGGCTCACCTGGACCCCGCAGTTCCGCGACATCGAGTTTTTTAGAGGAGATTTCGTCGCTGTGGCGGATGAGCGAGCGCGTCGGCGAGCGTGCCGCGCTCGCCTTCTTCGCATCGAACCTGCACGAGCAGGTGACGGCCGGGAAGATCCAGGATGCCGAGGCCGCGTCCGCGTGCCGGATGCTCGACCAGGCCGGCTACGGCCCGCTACGCGTGTCGGCGAGCAGCAGGCTGCCGAACCTGCACGGCTACCCGCGGGCGGTGACCTCATGACCTCCGCCACTCGGGCTGCCGGTCGGCCGGCGGTGTTCGTGCAGCAGCTGCACCGCGCGGCCGCGCAGCGCGGGCGGCTCGACCCGCTCTACCAGGACCTCTCCGACCACTGGACGATCGTGCTGCAGCGGCTCTACCCGGTGTGGGCGCTGATCGGGCCCGGCCTGTCCGATCCCGGGCACATCGAGATCCATTCGCGCACCGTCTACCTCGACTCCGAGGCGCTGCTCGGCCCGCGCGCCGCGATCGCTGCGGGCGCGCTCGAGCGGCGGGCGATCCTCCGCTGCTTCGGGGTCGCGCTGCACGAGACCCTCCACGCCAAGCACACGAAGCGCTGGGCGATCGAGCACTAGGCGGCCTGATCCGGCTGTCTGTTGAGGCGGTCGAACTTGTATGTCGCGACGAACCTGCCCTCGTCGAGCAGCTGCAGCAACCGCTGCGCGAACGCTTCGAACGTCAAAGCAGGCCGCCCGGGGTGTCCTGCCGCCAGTACGCAGCGCGTTCGGGCAACACCCAGCGGATGCCTCCGCGCGGATCGGGCACGTCGCCGCCGAACCGGGGGATCACGTGGACGTGCGCGTGACCTACGGTTTGGCCGGCTGCCGGCCCTGCGTTGATCCCGATGTTGAAGCCGTCGGGCTGAAGGGTCTCCGATAGCTGTGCACGGACTTCGTTGACGAGCGACAGAACGTCGGTCTGCTCGGCGATTGACAGCGCGAAGAAATCGGCCTCGTGGCGGACCGGGACCACGAGGGTGTGGCCTCTCGAGACGGGAAACTCGTCCGCGAACGCTCTGGCCGTGGCGAAGGGCTGAGCGACGCGGGCCTCACGAATGCGCTCGCAGAACGGACAGTCGATGGTCTGACCGGACATCTCGGAAGCTTCGACGATATCCGGGCCGGACAGTCTGCTGAGAGCTCATCCGGAACCGGCGAGCGGGTAGTTCACAGGGATCAGTGAACTTAGGTACTTCCTATGTTGCTTGACTTGGCCGCTCGCACGGCGATCAGCTGGCCGTTAAGCGATCGAGCTCATCGACGACCTCGCTGAGCTCGGCAGCCATGCGCCCGGGCAGGAGGAGGTTGAAGCGCTCGGCGAGCTCACGGTAGTACCAGAGCTGCGCGTCCCGGCCGGCCTTGAACCGTGTCCAGACGGGATCGCCGACCAACAGGTAGTCGCGGAGGATTGCCCGGGCGTTGAACAGCTTGTCGGCGAGCGATACGCGCAGTACGGGTTCGGGCTGGCTCTCGAGGTGGTCGATGTAGGTCTGCTTGCGCGTCTGCCACCGTGGCTTCGGCGTTTCGAACGTGTCGCTGCAAGCGGCCACGATGTCGGCCACGTGGTCGCCGAAGCTGGCGCGGATCTCGTCGAGCATCGCCTCGCCGCCCTGGTCCTCGGCGGCGTCGTGCAGCAGCCCGGCGATCGCCTCGTCCTCGCCACCGCCGTCCTCGATCACAAGCGAGCAGACACCGAGCAGATGGCCGACGTATGGGATGCCGCTGCCCTTGCGCACCTGCGAGCGATGGGTCGCTGCGGCGAACTGGAGCGCCCGCTCGAAGCGCTCGCCGAGCACCGCCGCATTGGGCCGGCTGTCGAGTTCCTGGTTCATAACAGTGACCTTAACGGGGCTCGCCGCAGCGCTTTACGGCGGATGGCGGGATCAGCCAGAACCAGCTCGAGCAGTCGGCGCCGCGGCGTCGTGGGTGAGCGGCGAGCGCCTCGACCAGGTCGGGCGATACGCCTCGCGGACTTGGTAGTCGTCTCGGCCAAGTGAGCCCGATCGAGTCCGGGGCGTCGTAGAACAATCTGCGGCATCACGCTACCTCGACCGCC
>CAWEQQ010000003.1:0-63340 GCA_963811155.1 uncultured Solirubrobacterales bacterium | reverse complement strand
CCCGCCAGGGTTGCCGCGCGTGCGGCGCGCCGCCCGAATGGATCGACGCCGACGGCTACTGCACGGTGTGCGGCGTGCGCGAGCGGCCGCCTGACAGCCATCTCGAGCTCGACCTGGCCGGTGCCGCCGCGGTCAGCGACCAGGGCCTCGTCCACCGGCGCAACGAAGATGCGTTCCATCTCGAGGTCGTCGATGCGCGCAGCGGCGCGGCGGTTGTGTGCGACGGGATCTCCTCCGCGAGCGCCGGTGACGCCGCCGCGCGACACGCGGCCACGGCGGCGGGCGAATTGCTCGCGCGTGCGATCGCCGATGGCGGCCCGGATCCGCGCGCGGCGACGGTCGACGCGATCGCGGCCGCCCGGGCGGCGGTCGAGCGGACCCCGTGGACGACTCGCATCGACCGCGACGTGCCCTCGTGCACGCTCGTGTCGGCCGCCTGGCGCGGCGGCGAGCTCGTCGTCGGCTGGGTCGGCGACAGCCGCGCCTACTGGCTGGCCGGCGGCAGCGCCAAGCAGCTGACCGTCGATGAGTCGTGGGCCGAGGCGCAGGTGGCCGAGGGGCTGATGACCGCGGAGCAGGCGGCGCACGATCGCCGCTCGCACGCGATCACCAACTGGGTCGGCCCTGACGCGCCGCAACGCCCACCGCAGGTGGCCGCGATGGCGCTCGATGCCGCCGGGCGCTTGATCCTCTGCACCGATGGGCTGTGGAACTACCTGTCCGGGCCCGATCAGCTTGTGTCGCTAGTCGATGCGCTTCCGTCGGGCGCCGCGCCCGCCGCGATCGCGCGCTCGCTGACCGAGTTCGCGCTTGAGCGCGGCGGGCACGACAACATCACCGTCGCCGTCGTCGATATCGATCCCTCATAGGAGGACGCCATGAGCAGCTTTACGGCCGACGTCTACCAGAACGAGTACCTGCCGCTCGACGGCTCCGAGGTCAACGCGATCATGACCGTCAGCTCGAGCGGCTCGGCCGGGAGGGCCGACGGGGCGGTCGCCGGGCAGCAAGATGCAGCCGAGATCGTGATCGTCGACACGTCGGGCTCGATGGACGTCCCGCGGACGAAGATCATCGCCGCCCGCGATGCCACGCAGGTGGCGATCGACTGCATCCGCACCGGCGTCGCGTTCGCGGTGATCGCCGGGACCGCGAGCCCGCACCTGATCTATCCGCCGACCGGTCAGCTCGTGCCTTGCTCGGACGCGACCCGCACGGAGGCCAAGCGGGCCGCTTCGCAGCTGCGGGCCGGCGGTGGCACCGCGATCGGGTCGTGGCTCGACATGGCCCGGCAGCTGTTCCTCACCGCGCCAGGCCGCGTCTGCCATGCGATCCTGCTGACCGACGGCGAGAACCGAAACGAGACGCCGGAGGAGCTCGAAGCCGTGCTCGCGGCGTGTGACGGCGTCTTCCAATGCGACTGCCGCGGAGTCGGAACCGATTGGGTCGTCAGCGAGCTGCGGCGCGTCGCCTCGAAGCTGCTCGGTACGGTCGACATCATCGCCGACCCCGCGGATATGGCCGCCGACTTCCGCTCGATGATCGAGACCGCGATGGGCAAGGCCACGCAGGCCGTTTCGCTGCGGCTCTGGACGCCGCAGGGAGCGACGGTCGCGTTCGTGCGCCAGGTCGCGCCGACGATCGAGGAGCTGACCGAGCGCGCGGTGGCCGTGAACCCGCTGACCGCCGACTACCCGACCGGGACCTGGGGCGAGGAGTCGCGCGACTACCACATCTGCGTCCGCGTGCAGCCGCGCAACGCCGGCGACGAGATGCTCGCCGGCCGAGTCAGCCTGGTCGAGGGCGACACGGTCCTGAGCCAGGGCCTGATCAAGGCGGTCTGGACCGACGATCAGGCGCTCTCGACGCGGATCAACCGCGAGGTGGCCCACTACACCGGACAGGCCGAGCTCGCCGACGCGATCCAGGAGGGGCTCGAGGCGCGCAAGTCGGGCGACGAGGCGACAGCGACGGTCAAGCTCGGCCGCGCAGTGCAGCTCGCCTCGGAGTCCGGCAACGACGCGACGATGAAGCTGCTGCAAGGCGGTCGTCGACGTCGACGATCCCGCCACCGGAACCGTCCGGCTCAAGCGCGAGGTGGCCGACGCCGACGAGATGGCGCTCGACACGCGCTCGACGAAGACCGTGCGCGTGGGAACCTCGCAGCCATGACCGCCACGTGCCCGAACGGCCACGTCTCCGCGACCGACGACTACTGCGACCAGTGCGGGGTGCCGATCAGTGCCGCGCCGACCCCGGCGCCGGAGGACGTGTCAGTAGCGCTCTCGGGTGATGCTCCCGCGGCACCCTCCAGTGAGGCTCCCCCAGCGCCTCCTGGCGAGCCGTGCCCGCAGTGCGCAGCCGCGCGCCACGGCGACGACCGCTATTGCGAAGCGTGCGGCTACGACTTCGAGAGCCCCCCGCCGGGGACGGCGCTGTGGGCAGCGGTCGCGGGCGCTGACCGCGCCCAGTTCGACCGCCTCGCGCCGGACGGCGTCTCGTTTCCGGACTCCTACGTCGAGCGGGGCTTCCCGCTGACCGCCGACTACGTCCGGATCGGGCGCAACCACGGACCGACGCCTGAGGACGCGGTCGAGATCAACCTCGCCGGGGCACCCGAGGATCCGGCGATCTCGCACGTCCACGCCATGCTCGAACGCCAGCCCGACGGCTCGTACACGGTTCGCGACCTTGGCTCCACGAACGGCACGACGGTCAACGACGATCCGACGCCGGTCTCCGCCGACGCGAGCGCGGCGGTGCCACTCGCCGACGGCGACCGGATCCACATCGGCGCCTGGACGACGATCACGCTGCGCCACACGTGAGCGGCTGTTAGCGGCGTGAAGCACCATTGCGACTGTCTCGCCGGGGCCTGCGTCGAGCTGCCCGCATCACCTCGAGCGGGCGCCGTCCGGTCCTGGCGAACCACTCGTTCCGGCCCCGCTCGTCGGACTCGAGCCGCGAAACGAGATGGTCGATACCGGTGAAGTCGTACACCACGGAACCAGCCCTCAAAGGATCGTTGGCCCGCCAGCTCTGGGTCTGAACCGCTCGCCACAGCGACACGGCCTGACCGATCTTGTCGCGGCGGGTCACGAAGATCCGCTCCGGGTCCTCCAGCAGCTTCAGGGACGGCCTCGGGGCTCGAAAGACCGGCGCTCTGTAAGCCCGTCTGCGGCGCTCCGAGGGCTCGGGGCAACTGATTTGATGTGCGAAAACTCGCGTTCGCAAGGACCGATGTGCGCCTCTTTCGAAAAACACGAGCCTCCTAGCGGCCTTCCGGCCCGGCCGGTCTCGCGCAGCATCTCGCACAGCAGCGTGCTGCCGCTCCGTGGTGTGACGCAAACGAGACGCAAACGAGATATGCCTGCACGAGGCTAGAATCCGCAGTAAAGAGAACTAATTAGATTGACAAGACGATATACCACCAACCGCATACAGGCGGGCGCACGTCGACGTCAGCACTTCGGTGAGCTCGCGCACCAGGTCATCGTCGAGCTTGCGCTCCTCGACAACGACAAGCGTACGGCCCTCGGCAGCGAGCGCCGCCTCCACATACTCCACGCCAAAACGCGCGATCCGCTCGCGGTGCTCGACGACGATCGTGCCGATGAAACGATCGCAGAGCAGGCGCTTCAGCTTCGATCGCGAGCCGTTCAGACCCGAGCCGATCTCGGCCACCGTGCTCGTCACCCCTAGGTTTGGTAGGAATAAGCACCTTGACTTTGCGCACGCAGCTGACGAGAGTAGCCGTGCAAGCCAGGACCGGCTAAGTTGGGCTGTCCTGGCGGACGGTCGCGGGCGGTTGAAAATGGACGATGCTCCGGAAGTCGGTAAAGCTTGCGGGACGGCTATTTTCCTGTCAGGGAGCGGGCAGAGTCGTATACATGCGAGACACAAGTGGATGGCAGATGATCAACGACGAACTGACGTCGTCGAACCGTGAGTTAAAGTTCCACTCGTCTCTTGCGTCGCCAACGCGGGCCGAGAGCAGTGAACGATACTTCTCGCATCGTCACGACCGCGGCGGCGTGGTGTTCTACCGTTTGCGCCTGCCGGCGCGCGAGGTACTGCGTTGAGCCTCGCCGGAGTTGCCCTCATCGCGGTCGGTGCTGTGGTCGTCCTGCTCGTTCTCGTTGAGCTCGTTGCTCGGCTCGCCTATAGGCCGACCAGTGCGCCGGCGAAACACCCTGTGGGGTTCTTTTCGACCGTGATCCTCGGGGCGGACGGCCGGACCTCGACTTCCAAGACGTTCGTCTTGCTCTGGACGCTGCTGGTCAGTTGGGCGCTCATCGCGTTGTTGATCGCCGGCGAATTCCTCCACACGCATGCCTGCGTCCCGCCCAAGGACATCGTCGCCGGCGCGCTGAAGTGCAAGGCCAAGGCCGACGAGGTCGGGCTGCTCCAGGTCGGATGGCTGCATTTCCTCCACACCGGTCTTTCCAGCAGCTACCTGGTTCTGCTGGGCGTACCAGCGGCCGCGGCCGTGGCGGCCAAAGGTATTACCCAGTCTCAGGTGAACGGACCGGGCTACAAGGCGCCGAAACCAGCGGGTGGCACCGATCCGTTCACGAGGATCAGCGAGATCTTCAGCGCTGACGATGGCACCACTGACATCGGCGACTTCCAGTATCTGGTTTTCAACTTGGTCACGGCGGTGTATTTCGTCGCGCAGTTCCTGAATCCCGACGGCAGCGGATTGCCGACGATCCCAAGCACGTTGCTGGGGCTGACCAGCGTGTCCGCGGGACTGTACGTCGGTAAGAAGGCGATAACACAGAGCCAGCCGGTTGTCACGGGGGTATTTCCGCTCCCACTTCACGATGGCCAGACCTTCACCGTGGTCGGGACTGGCCTAACGGAGGACCCGGCGTCACCTACCGACGTAAAGCCTCAGATAACGATCGACGGCGTTCCCGCCACGAACGTGGTGGCCGTGGGAGACAACCTCTCTGCCAAAGCGCCACCGAACCTCGGGGCGACCGGCACGCCGATCGTCCGGCAACTGCAAGTGATGAACCCCTACGGGGGCATCACACCCAACTTCTCCGTGCAATGTCAGTAGTGCTTACTGGAGGAGACGCCGGCGCGTTTAGCGACGGTGGGCGTCCGACAATCGGGTGATCGTCCTAAGGGCCCGTTCAAGAATTATTGGCGGTTTTGACGGCGTCTGGACGCGCCTGGCGCCACCGGCTCGTCCTCAAATACTCCCGGTATGATCGGGCCGAGCCGGCGGCGCCAGACACGCCCAGCCACTCGTCAAATCCCGCCACTAATTCTTGAACGGTCCCTAAGGAGTCACATGAGCGCAGTTTCACAGGCAGTTACGCGGACAGATCCGGAATTCGTGTTCGGGGACCCGGGGCAGCGCGAGGAGCTGCGGCCTGCCGTAGCCGCAATCCATCCCGCCGGTCCGCTCGGACCGCTGGCCCAGCTGCCGGGTACCTGGAAGGGCCATGGCTTCAACACGATCTGGCGGCCTCATCATGGCGGGCAGGACCGCTTCCTCGAGCTCAACCTGACCACGGAGACGCTCGTGTTCAGCAAGATCAACGGGCCGATCCCCAACCGTGGGCTGCTGATGCCGGACATCGACATGTTCGGCGTCACCTACATGCAGCAGATAGCTGAGACCAGCACCGGGGCGGGCCTGCACATCGAGCCGGGGATTTGGGTTCACGTGCCCCCGACGACCAATCCGAGCGAGCCATCCACCGTCGTGCGCATAGCTTCGATCCCGCACGGCACGGCAATCCTCGCTCAGGGAGCGACCCAGTTCCTCACCGGGGGCCCGCCGCACATCCCTGACACGAGCATCATTCCGTTTCCGATTGGCACCCCTCCGCCGGCCAACTCCGACTTTCCGTCGGCCGAGCAGGTGTTCCCTGAGCTCGACCTGTCGATTCCCAGCGCGTTCCGCCTTATGTCTCCCGGAGTGACCGAGGCAATGGTCAGGAACCCGAACAGCTTGCTGCAAGACGCGCTTCATGGGCAGACGATGAAGAACAGGACGTTCATCCAGATCTCGACGAAGCACAGTCCGATCAAGGGAGGTGGGACGGCAAACACTGCGTTTCTCGCCGATGCGTCCAATCCTCCGGGCGGCAACGCGAGTGCGGTGGAGGTCGATGCCGTCTTTTGGATCGAGACCATAGAAGGAGGGGCCGGCGTGCCAGACAAGCTTCAGCTCCAGTACACGCAGCTCGTCCAGCTGGACTTCAACGGGCTCCGTTGGCCGCACGTCACCGTCGCGACGCTTCACAAGCAATGAGTCGTCGACACCGGACCGTCGCCAACGTGGAGTCAGCGTGATGCCCGGAGTCGTCCCGCCCCCCAAGCGACAGGCCGGCAGCCTTCCGTTCCCACACGAGGCACCGGGCACGGTCAACGCCGCAATGCCGTTCGATCACATCGTCGTCGTGATGATGGAGAACCACTCGTTTGACAACCTCCTCGGAGCGCTGTCCCAATTCCGCGCGGACGTCGACGGGCTGACCTTTGACTTCGGCGGAAACGTCAGCAACTCCAACCCGGGGACGAACCACACACCCGCTGAGGTGTCCGCGTTTCCGCTTCCGAACACCGCTCAGGGAAAGAACGTCTCGCAGAGTTGGAAGGCTACTCACGAACAGATCGCCGGTGGCCAGATGAACGGCTTCGTGAAAGCCTCCGGAGCCGTCCAACCGATGGGGTACTACACACCCGAGGTTTTGCCGTTCGCCTACTCGCTGGCCAATGCCTTCACGGTGGCCAACCGGTGGTTCTGTTCGGTACCAGGTCCGACCTATCCGAACCGGCGCTTCCTGCTCGCCGGCACCGCGTACGGCGGCACCGTCACGGGTCCCGAGACGCTGCTCAGTCCCCCGCCGCCCCACGGCACTATCTTCGACCGCCTCTCGGACCACCACATCAGCTGGTGTGACTACTTCACCGACGTGCCCATGACCGCGGTGATCCCATCCATCATCCTGAAGCACTCCAACCACCACGCCCCGATCAGCAAGTTCTTCCACGACTGCCAGGCCGCTACGCTACCGGCGGTCAGCTTCGTCGACCCCGGCATCGGAGCCGTGTCCTCGATCGCCTCCCCACTGACCTCACTACCGTTCCCGGTCAAGGACATCCTCCAGATCCTGGGCGCAAACTTCCGGGACGCCGCCCCCGCGGAGACCGAAGAGGACCCCCAGAACATGTACTTCGGCGAGGCCTGGGCCCACAGCATCGTGGAGGCGGTCTTGCAGTCCCCAAAATGGTCGCGCACGCTGCTCATCTACACCTACGACGAGCACGGCGGCTACTACGACCACGTCCCCCCGCCGCGGGCAATCCCGCCGGACAGCATCCAGCCGAGTTTGCAGCCGGGCGACCCTCCAGGCGGCTACGACGTGTACGGTCCGCGCGTCCCGGCGATCGTGGTCTCGCCCTACTCCAGACCTGGGGCCGCGACCAACGACGTCCACGACCACACGTCGATACTGGCGACGATCGAGGCCAAATGGAACCTTCCGGCGCTCACGCTGCGTGACGCCAACGCGAACACGATCATGGACTTCCTGGAACCGACGGAGCCGGCCCTCCTGCAGCCACCGTTCATCGCCAGCCCTCCGAGACCTCCAGGCCTGTGAACCAAGCGACCCAAGTTCACGCCGGACCGCATTAATTTCCGCGGGAGCCCTAACCCGTGACGGGACGACTCCCACGCGGGGCTGATTGCCGCTGGAGCGCGGCCGCGCGGAAGGCGAGGCGCTAGGGCAGAACCGGCGCACCGGCCGGCAGGACCAGCACCGAGCTGCGGGCGCTGTTCAGCTCAGAGCGGACGTCACCGCCGACCACGACATGACCAGCCGGTGCGCCCGGCTGCGAGCCGACGACGATCAGGTCCACCGGCTCCGCACGTGACTCACTAAGCGCTGCACCAAGCTTCGCGGCAAGTGCGCTGGCGGTCTCTCGAGCGACATCGTTCGTCGGGCCGGCGAGGGGCACAGCGATCGACCTGATTGCACCATCAAGCTGTGTCCTCAGACCGGCGGCAGCGATTGCAATCGCCACCGAGCCACCATCGAGCAGCTGCTGAGCGGACGTGCCGGGCTCTACGCGACCGGGTGTGGTCCGGTAGTCCGAGCCGAACACGACCAGCGACGCTCCCTCGCTGTCCGCCAGCCGCCCCAAGCCGGCTCCCGTAGAGGCAGCGATCACGACGTGACGGGTGATCTCCGGGTCGCCCAACAAAGCAGCGCCACGCTCCAGACGCTGTTCGGCGTCATGCTGAGCAAGCTCTTCCCGGCGCGGATCGAATTCATGAGCATGGCGCACATACGCGAGCGCCAACGTGAAACCAGCACGCCCCAGCATCTTGCCCAGAGCAAGGGCGTCGTCGTCATTCGGAGTTCCGTCGTAGGAGACGATCAGGTTGGCGCTCATAGATCTCTAATCCTTCGCGACGCATCGCCGCGCTGTCATCGGCCGGATGGATAGTGATCGCGTCCCAGTCACTATCCAAGTGCCGAAAGACGAGCTCACGACCCGTGCGGATGATCAGGCGGATTTGGGTGTTGATTTGCTCGACGCGGGCGTTTGAGAGTCCGTTGGTGAACGCCGCTTCGACGCGTTCGCGCTGTTCGGTGATCCGGCGGGCGAGCTTTCGGAATGGCTCCAGGCGAGATCGTCGGGCCCACTTCAGCCATGCGTCGAGCAGTGCGAGACCGTCGGTTGCGTCGACGCGATAGATCTGCCTGAGTTGTTGGGCGAGGAGGTAGGCGCGGTACAGTCGCTGGTTGGTCTGCTGGATGCTTGAGATCTTGCGCTGTTGGCGCTCGGTCAGGTTGCCGGGGTTCTTCCAGAGCGCGAAGCGGGCGCCCTTGAGATCCTTGGCGAGCTGCTTGTTGCCCGCTTTGCGGGCCTCGTTCCAGATCTCGCGGCGGATCTCGTCCAACGCGGCGGTGGCGGCCTTGACGATATGGAACGGGTCAAGGCAGATGACGGCGTTGGCGCATCGCTCGGCGATCGGCCGGGTGATCCACTCGGCGTCATCGCAAGACACCAGCTCGATCTGCTGGCAGCGCTCTTTGCCCAGCAGGTCCAGGAACTTCTCGACCGTCTTGCGGTCTCGGCCGTACGCTGCCCACACGAGGCGGCCGGTGTGATGGTCGACGACCACGGTCAGGTACTTCTGCCCCTTGCGGATCGAGATCTCATCGAACCCGAGTCGCTTTAGCCCCGCGTACAGGTCGCGTCCTTGCTTGGCCTCCGCGCTGACGCGTGCGCAGATACTGCCGACGGTCCGCCACGCGATCCGCATCAGCAGACAGATCGCCGTCTTTGACGTGTTGACCGTCAGCCACGCGACCTGATCCTCGAAGCTGCGGGTGAATCCGGCGTCGTGTCTGGCCCACGGGACCGCCGCGACGACCACCTCGTGCTCCTTGCACTGGATCCTGGGTGCGTCGGCCTCGACGTAGCAGCACGTGGTGCCGAGATCCAGCGCCCGCCAGCGCCGGCGCCCATCGCCCTGGTCATATCCCGGGCAGCGCCGGCGACAATGCGGGCAGCGGTCCCGCTGCCGGTGCCCCGGGCGGACCGACACCACGATCGCGCCATCCGGGTCTTCATCGACCGCTTCGACCACTGTTTTCTCGAGCCTTAGAAGCCGCGCCCACGCGCGGACGCCTACGCTTGTCTTGCGCACGTCGCCACCGTTCCTTTCCCAGGGTTTCTGACCTTCTCTAAGCCAGAGCCTAGGAGCACCGCGACGTGCGCACCCTCAAGGTGGCTGCGCTACAGCTGCAACCGAGCGTGCGAGCCGTTTGCCGTTGACGTTGATCGTTTCAGCCGCACGGCGGCGCTGGGGCGGTCGGCGCGCGCCGTTTGCGCCGACCGAGCCGCCGGGCGGGCCTCGACTCTGTCGTTTGTGCGCAGCGCGCTATCTGCTTGAGGGGGTCGCCAGGGGGTTCCGGGGGATGTGCCCCCGGACTACATCCAGCCGCTACGAACCTCGGTTACCCCACCCACGGAAGCAGCAGTAGCGCCCGTTTTCCACGGCGACCCACCATTTCGCCGACTGGATCAGACCGGATCGACGCTGCCGGAGACGTCCAAGAGCTGTGGATCTCCGCAGATGACGAGGACAGGCCGAAGGAGCTCTACGCGCGGCTCGGCTTTCGTCCCGCATCGACGACGATGGAGTTCACGCTGTGGCCATAGTCGTCCTGTCTAGAGCCTGTGGTGAGGGATCGCCGACTGATCGATCCGGAGCCCTAGACTAGACTAGCGCTCCCGCCCAGAAGAAACCGCCCAACCAGAAGGGGCGCCAGGCTCGCCCAGCCCCACGATGCGCTTGCGCGGGGTTCTCGTGAAGTCGCTGTCGGCAAACTGGGGACGATGGAGTTGCTCGTCGCACGGAATCCGCACCTGGACAGCTCGCTACCGTATCTGCTGTGGGTGCCGCTGGAGGGCGGGCTCGTGTTTCGTACGAAGGGAACGTGGCCGCGGACCAGTGCGTTGTACTGCTATCCGGTCGGTATCGACGAGTGGCCGGCTGAGCCTGAGATCGTCGAGCGGGTGGCGCTTCGCGCGTGTGCCAGGCGCGGCGCGGCGATCGACGTGGTCTGCGATCGCCGCCGCGAGCAGCGTTCGCAGATCGTGTTCACCCGCGCCCGTGGACGCGAGGTGGTCTTCTGGCAGTCGCCGCGTACCCGCAAGCAGGCCCGGCCTGACGTGCGTTTGCCGACCGCGCGCGCCCAAGGGGTCGCGGACCTGGAGATCATCGTTGACAGCCACGAGCGCTATCCGTACACGTTCGCCTCACAGCAAGCACGCACGGTTCGTCGCGGCCTGCCGTGTGGCGACTATGCGGTCACCGTACAGGGGCAGATCGTCGCGGCCGTCGAGCGAAAATCGGTGGCGGATCTCGTGTCCAGCCTGACCAGCGGCCGTCTGCGCTACGCGCTGGGCGAGCTGGCCGCGCTGCCACGGGCGGCGCTCGTCGTCGAGGACCACTATGGCCAGATCTTCGCGGCCGAGTACGCTCGCGGAAGCGCCGTCGCCGACGGCCTGGCCGAGCTGCAGATCCGCTGGCCGACGGTGCCGATCGTCTATTGCCAGACGCGCAAGCTCGCCGAGGAATGGACATATCGTTATCTCGCCGCCGCGCGCGTGTGGGCGCGCGACGAGCCAGCCGCGCGTGCCCGCTTAGGCCTCGACGACGAAGCAAAGCTCATCGCGCCATCCGAGCCGCGACCGTCAACCAGCGAACTGCGCGCGTGGGCGCGCGACAACGGGCTCGCTGTCTCAGACCGCGGCCGCCTGCGACCCGAGATTCACAAAGCATGGTGCGACGCTCACCGTCCTTCGAGCGCATGAGCTGGCCTCGCCGCGATCAGGGCTGTCATCGGGCGTCCCGTAGACGGTTTCCTTGCGGACGCCCAGGAGCGGCGTCGGCGGTCCCGACGATCGTCCGGGCCGCACGCGCGAAGCGTCTCCGCTGAGGAAACCTTGTGAGAATCCAGCGACAGCTCGCTGCGACGGCCTGAGGGTGGCCGCCGCCGGAGCCGACGCTAGCTTCCGCGCATGCCGGTAACCCTCGACCGCGAAACCCAGGCCAAGCTGAAGCTCGCCCCCCGGTCTTATCGCAAGGCGCTGGCCAAGCATGCCGCTCGCCCGTCGGCCACGCGTGCCGCCAAGGTCGCGGCCCGCCAAGCACGCTCGCGCCGCCGGTGAGCGGGGTCCGCGGCTGTCAGAACGACGGCAGCGGAGCGTGTTCGGCGGTCCGCTGGCGGAGCTGGTGTTAGCGCCCGTTCAAGAATTAGTGGCGGGATTTGACGAGTGGCTGGGCGTGTCTGGCGCCGCCGGCTCGGCCCGATCATACCGGGAGTATTTGAGGACGAGCGACTGTCGAGTTCCTTCATCGTTGCCTGGGGCGTCGCGCAGACGAAGGAGGAAGTCTCCAGATGATCAAATTAACACGTTCGCTTGGCGCCATCGCGAGTGTGCTCGGCACTGCGGCGCTGTTCGCGCTGGGCGCCTCGGCATTTGCGGCTGCGAGTAAGGGCAGGGCGGATACCGGCACATCATATGTAGCCATCACGCGTACGGCCGGCGGCTTCGATTTTATCGCGGGCACCAATTCCGATACGCTGTTCGGAGCCGGCGCGGTCACCTTTAAACTCGAGACTAGCGCGGCCTCCACGCCAGGGACGTTCTCCCTTACCGCCAAACGCGTCGTCCTCTTCACGAACACCGGAACGCTCACCGGGACCGGCTCTTCGACCGTGATCGCCTCCGCCAACGGGAGCACCACGATCACCAACGGGAAGCTGAACCTCACGAAGGGCACCGGCCGCCAGACGGGCCACACCTTCGTGGGCACCTTCACCGGAAGCGGCACCGCAGCCGGCCGCTACGTGTTCCATTACAAGGGCACCTACAAGTAAGCATTGGGGTGGTGGGGACCGTGCTCGGTCCCCACTTACCCACCGGTTCGATAGACGCGTTTACACGCGCCGGGAAAAGGGCCTCCCCGAGGCGCGGGCTGCAGTCGCGGACGTGCTCGACGACGAGCTCGGGTACCTGCTCGCCGCTCGAAAGTAGCTCGTGCAGCTGGCGGCCATCGACCGTTCAGCCGGGCTGATATCGAGCCGTCCCGATCAGCTGACACGAACATGTCGAACATACAACCTGTGCACCGTATCGTGTGCTCGCCATGATGGGACGCAGCCACCTTCTCATCGCCAGCGCCGGATACCTGACGCTTGCCGCCACGGCACCCGGCGCGCTCGGGCACCTGCCGCCCGCGCAACTGGCCGCGGGCGCGGTGTGCGCGGGTGCCGCGTCGCTGCTGCCAGACCTCGACTGTCCGGGCTCGACCGTTGCTCGCGCACTCGGACCGCTCAGCGATCTGCTCGCGCGTCTGGTGTCGCTCATCGCCGGTGGGCACCGAAACGGCACGCACTCGCTGTTCGCGTGGCTGTCTCTCAGCGTCGGGCTTACGCTTGCGCTCGGTACTAGGCACGGCTCGGCGGTCGCGCTGATCGTCTGCGTGCTCGCCTGCGGGCTGATGCTCCGCGTCATCGCTGGAGCGCGCGCCACTGCGTGCGCCGTGCTTGCACTTGGCGCAGCCGTTGCGCTCGTGACCGGCGTCGGGCTGGTGGACCGCTGGATGCCCGGCGCGGTGCTCGTCGGCTATGGCTCGCATCTGCTCGGCGACCTTGTGACCGTCGAGGGCGTGCCGCTGTTGTGGCCATTGTCGGGCAGGCGTCAGAGCGTGACGCTGATCGGCGCCACAGGCGACCGGCGCGAGCATCTTGTGTGTCTGGGCGCGGGCGCACTCGGCGCTTACCTCGCGGTCACGCTCATCGCCGCGCCAGCGCTCGCCGCAGCCGGCGGGTAGTGCGGCTCGCCCGTAGGATGCAGCGCACGCCGCTTCAGGCGACGGCGATCGCGCACCCTCTCTCGCGCGACAGAGCGGAAGTCGCCGCCGCTTGCTCGGTCCGAACTTGACACGGATTCGGGCAAGCAGTGGCTGATCGCCCGATCCGGCGAGCGCGCCCTACGCGGGCTGACCCAGTGATCGTCTCGCCGCAGCAAAGTCGTCATGGCGGGGCTTCGCCACCCGCGGCGGATGAAATAGGCGTCGCTCCAGAATCTGGGTAGTCAATAAGCGTCCTATTTCGTTACAGGCGATCACGCTCGCGGCCGTTACCTCGGACCATCCGAGGAAGATGTGGGCGAATGCTTCGTCCCAATCGTCCTCGAGCTCGCGGGCCATGTGCACTGCGCGCTGTAGCGCCTGGTAGCCCTGTTCCTTGCTGTCAGGGAGCTGCTCGCAGTATCTGATGACCGTTTTGATAGTGAGACAATCGACGAATGATCGCGTCGCGGCAACTTGAGTATTTCTGGGCCGTTGCCCGCGAGCTTCATTTCACGCGGGCGGCCGAGACGCTTCACGTTGCCCAGCCGGCGCTATCGACGACTCCCGAGATCATGTCCGGGATCGCCGAGCGGATCGCTGGCGGCCACTATCAGGCGCTGCCCGGCGCTCCGCACATGATGAGCTTGGAGCGCCCCGAGCTGGTCGCCGACGCGCTCGAGGCGTTCCTGCCCTCCGAGGCTCCGGCCCCTGAGGTGGCGTGATGCGGGCGGCGTGGTATCACGCGGCCGACGGGAGCGGAATCGCGTGCTGGTCGGCAGCCTCCCGCGCGAGTCGGATGTCCTTGTCCATCAGCGTGACGTTGAAACACGCGTGCTCGGGCAGGTCCAGCAGGAGCGGGACGCGGGCCTTGAGCATCGGCGACCCGATCGAGCTGGTGCTCATCACCGCGGCTGCTAGCTGAGGGTCGATGCCGCCGCGGTCGGCGAGCAACAGTCCCTCGCTGAAGGCGAGCGTCTGGACTGTCCGGGCCCAGGCTGATCGCGTCAAGCGCATCATCGTCGGTCACCATGCTGAACACGACGTCCGCTGCGGCGGCCACCTCGCGCGGCGTGTCGCGCCACTGTAGGCCGGGCTCGATCAGGCGCTCGGCCTTGCTTTTGGTGCGGTTGGTTCCGTACACGTGGTGGCCTGCGTCGAGCAGGCGGCCGGCGATCCGGCTGCCCATCGCCCCAAGACCGATGAATCCAATCGTGCTCATCGCGTGCTCCCTTCGATTTCGGCAACGTCCCCGTCGGTGAGCGCGAGGGCCGCGGCGGGGAGGATCGGGTCAACCTGATCGGGACGCCGAAACCCGACGATCGCGCCGTCGACGGCCGGATTGAGCAGCGTCCAGGCGACAGCAACCGCGCCAGCGGTCGTGTCGTATCGATCGGCCACTTCCTTCAGGCGCTCGACCAGCGCGAGGTTCCGCGACAGCTGGGGCTCCGTGAACCGCTGATCGCGCTTGCGCCAGTCGTCCTCGGTCATTCCAGCGATGCGCTCGCGGGTCATGCCGCCGGTCAGCATCCCGGAGCCCATCGGCGAGTAGACGATCACCCCGATTCCCTCCCGCTCGGCGAACGGCAGGATCTCCTGCTCGGCCTCCCGCTCGATCAACGAGTACTCGGGCTGCAGCGTCTCGACGGGAGCAATCTGGCCGATCACCCGCAGCTGCTCAGCATCGAAGTTGGAGACGCCGATGTGGCGCACAATGCCCTGCTCCTTGAGCTCCGCGAGCGCTGCCCACCCCTCCGCTATGTCCTCGGCGGGAATCGGCCAATGGATCTGGTAGAGGTCGATCGCGTCGACCCCGAGGCGCTCGATGCTGCCGGCGGCCTCGCGCAGAATCGAGTCGCGCTTCAGGCTGTGCAGGACCTTACGGTCGGGACCTTCGAGCAGTGAGGCCTTGGTGAACACATAGGGTCGCTCGACGAGCCCCTCAAGCGCACGGCCGACGATCCGCTCCGAGCGGCCGAAGCCGTACGCCGCGGCGGTGTCGATCCAGTTGACCCCTTGCCCGAGCGCGTGGTGGATCGCGGCGATCGACTCCTCGTCGTCCTGCGGGCCCCAGCCGAACTCCCAGCCTCCGCCGCCGATCGCCCACGCGCCGAACCCGACGCGCGTGATCTCGAGGCCTGTCTGGCCTAGCTGTGTGGTCTTCATTGCTGTCTTGTACATGGTCATCCCTCTCAGGTGGAGGTGGGTTGTGGCTGCGAGCTTGAATGGCTGCCCCGCCGGCCCAGGAGCGCCGGGGTCGCGGCGAGGATTCCGAGACCGAGCAGCCCGGCGAACACGAGCAGGCTGATCCGCGTCGACGCGACCTCGGTCAGGGCGCCAAGGCCGATCACAGGTCCGGCAAGTCCCAGGTAGGCGGCCAGGAACAGGCCCGCGAGCGCTTCGGCGCGATGCTCCGGAGCTGAGATCTCAGCGACCGTGGCGGTCGCGCCCTTGAACATGAGACCGGAGCCGGCGCCGACGACGAAGTCACCGGCGAGGAAGTCAGGTGCAAGCGATGTCAGCAGCCCGAAGACCGAGAAGGTGATCCCGGCCCCGAGGGCGGCTGCGCAGAAACGTCCGCGGGACCAGCCGTTCATGACGCGCCGCGGACGGCCTGCCCACCTGGGTCCAAGCCTAAGCAGCGACTCGCCCGTTCTTGCGGTCGCTTCTTCTAGTGGGCTAACTCGGCCGCGCGCGCGGAGGTCCTCGACGGTCCGCTTCACTGCCTCCTTCGCGACTTCGCGGTACAGATCGCGGTCGAGGTTGATCGGCCGCCCCCGCGCTCGGATTGCTCGGGCGCGCGCCGCCCGACTTTCAGCGCGCTGCGAGGTGAGCGTGGATGATCTGGACCGCCATCGCTCCTTCGCCGACGGCTGTGGCACAGCGCTTCGTCGAGCCGGACCGGACGTCACCGGCCGCGAGAATCCCCGGAACGTTGGTGTCGAGAAGATTGTCGGCGCCTGCGTCACCGCCGGTGAGAATGAAGCCGTTGGCGTCGCGAGCGACCGCGTCGTCGAGCCAATCGGTGCAAGGCGACGCGCCCAGGAAGAGGAACAGGTACGAGAAGAGAAGACGCTCGCCGCTCTTGAGCGAGACTGCCTCGAGCTGCCCGCCGGTGCCGTGCAGTATGGCGATCTCGCTCTCGTCGCGCACCGCGACGCCGTACCGGTCGAGCTCGCGCACGAGATAGTCGGACATGGTTTCGCGAAGGTCTGCTCGGCGGTGGAGCAGCGTCACGAGAGCGCCGCCGCGAGTCAGCCAGACGGCGGCCTGGCCGGCCGAGTTCCCTCCGCCGACGACTGCCACCCGCTCGGCGCCGCAGAGTTGCGCCTCGGGCGGTCCAGCGGCGTAGAAGACGCTCACGCCTTCGTATTCGTCGAAGCTCGCCACAGGTAAGTCCCGGGTCTCGGTGTGGATCGGGAAGAGTTCGTTCTGATGAGCGCGGATCGCATCGACCAGCCGACGAGTCGGCCGGCGGGACGCACCGGCGCCGTCGCGGCGCTGTCGCTCGTCGTTGCCCTGGTGCTTGGCGACTCGGGCGTGGTGACGCTGGCGTTGCCGGAGATCTTGCGGGACTTCGGGGCCGAGGTTGGGGAGGTCGCGTGGGTGCTGATCGCGTTCAATCTCGTGCTCGCTCTGGTGGCCGTGCCGGCGGCCCGTGTATGTGTGCGCGGGGATCCGGCCGTGGCGACCACCGTTGGTCTGATCGGGTTCGCGACCGCGACGACTGTGTGCGCGGTGGCGCCGTCGCTGGGCGTGTTGATCGCGGCGCGGGCGATCCAGGCGGCGGGGGGCGCGGTAGTGATCGTCGGAAGCCTCGAGCTTCTGGTTAAAGCCACCGGGGCCGAGCGCGCGGGAGCGCGGCGGTGGGCGGCGGCCGGTGTTGCCGGGGCGGCGCTCGGTCCGGTCGCTGGGGGGCTCCTGACGTGGGCGTTCTCGTGGCGGTCGATCTTCGTGGTGCAGATTCCGGTGGTTCTGCTGGCGCTGCCCGCGGCGATCGCGCTGCGGGATCGGGTGGTGCGGCGTCGGGGGAACTTGGACACGTCGCCGGATCGCCCATACGTGCTGGCCAACCTGGCGCTGGCGCTGCTGTCGGCGGCGCTCACGGCGGCGCTGTTCCTGTTGGTGCTGCTGCTCGTGGACGGCTGGCGCAACTCGCCCGCGGTGGCTGCAGTCGCCGTTACGGCGGTGCCGGTGGGGGCTCTGGCGGCTGGCCCCCTGTTCCGGGGCGTGCGCGCCGGGACCCGGTCGGAGGCGGTCGCCGGGTCGGTGCTGATCGCCGGTGGGCTCGCCGGCCTGGCGCTTCTGCCGAGTGCGGAGCTCGCCTGGACGGTCGCGCCGCAGGTGCTCGTCGGCCTCGGTCTCGGGCTCTCGGTGGACTCGCTTACGGCCGCCGCGCTGCGCGACCGGGTCCCGCGCGCGCTTCACGGGGGCTGGACGATCGCCGCGCGGCACGCGGGCGTGGTGGTCGGCCTCGCGATCCTCACGCCGATCTTCACCGCCGACCTGCGCCACGCCGAGACGCCGGCCACAGAGGCGGTCGCGAGCCTCGTGCTCGACGCGCCGCTGCCCGCCTCCACGAAGCTCGACCTCGCCGACCGGTTGGGGCGCCGCCTGGTCGCCGAGCGCGGCCGCGTTCCCGACCTACGGCCGGCGTTCAAGACCCTTCGGCTGCCGGCGACGCAGGCGGCCACCGCCCAGGCCCTTGAGCTCGCCCTCGAGGATCAGCTCAAGCGCGCCGCGACCCGCGCGTTCCGCACCGCTTTCCTTGTCGCCGCGGGGCTCGCGCTGCTGGCGCTGGGGCCGGCGCTGGCACTGAGCGACCGGAGCCGCTCATGAGGAGACTCGCGCTGCCGCTCATCGCCGTGCTGCTCGTCGCGGCTGTCCTCGGTGTCCAGGTCGCCGCGGGCGGCGGCCATTACGTGCCGCGCCGGCCAGCCAATCCGTGCGCCCCGCGCCCAATCCCGCCGATCCAGCCGCAGCTTGAACCGCTCGCAGAACAGATCGTCCTGCTCGGCCTCGACAGCGCCGCGTGCCGGCTCGGCATCTCCCGCGAGCGCCTCGTCCTCGCACTCGCCGACACCCGCTCGCTCGGCCCTCGCGCGCCTGCCGCGCTCAAGGCAGGCCTGCGCGACGCCGTGGACCGCCTCGACCGCGAGGGCCGCCTGCCCAAGGTGTCCCAACTTCTTCCAGACGCGCTCGACCAGGCCGGTCTGCCCGGGATCGCAAAGACGATCATCGACGCGATCCCGGCCCGGCTCGTCGACAACGTTCTCCCGACCGCGCCGGTGCTGCGCCGGACCATCGACGAGCTCGACGTCGCGCGGCTCCTGCATGAACTAAACGACCCCCGCCAGCTCAACTCGGCCGTCCAGTCAGCGATCCTCCACGCCGCGCTCCGCCAGATCCTCGACCGCCTGCGCCCGTAGCACCCATCCGGGCTCTTGGCACGCCGCGAGCCGGCGAGCGGTCCCTTCGCCTCATGCAGACGAGTGACTCTGGTACCGCACAAGCCACCACAAACTCGGCCTACGTATTGCGCCCCTCGCTTGTGCTGTCACGCAGTCTGAAGCGTGGCGCCCCAACGCTCTCGCGATCGCAATCGTGAACACGACGATGCTGCGTGGACGAGCGCTTCGGCGACATCGGGATCGCCCGGCCGGACCGCGATCGGCGCCGAGGCGCACGATCGGATTCGCCGAGAAGGAGGCGTTCGGTTGGGACCGGCAACACGCTTGCCATGGACGAACGGCGGCGGGGTTGTGGCGCGCTCCGTCGATGAACTCGTCCCCTCGGCGAGGACAAGGCTCGCGCTGATCGCGCTGGTGCTCGCAGGGCCTACGCCGAGGCCCAGGACATCGAGAACATCGAAACGGCCGCCACACGAGGCAACTGGCAAGCCGCTAGCGCGACGCTATGCACATCTCTAGCGAGACCCCAGTCAGGTGGAGTCCAAAGAGAGCCAGCAGGCATTCGAGGCGATCGTCATCCAGGCGATCGAGCGGGGCAGATCCAGACACCGCACAGCGCGTCATGGACGCGCTCTACAACCTCGAGCGCAAGGACGGCCGTTCGCAGCCGCTCCAGCGTGGCCGCGACGTCAGCAAGCGGCGAGCCGTCGGTGTAATGCCTCCCGAAAAGAGGTCCCAGCGTGGGGCTTCGCCTACAACGAGCTGTTCGTTGCCTGGATGTCGTTGGTGACGGTTGTCAGGTCGCTGGTTCACCGCCGTCGACCAGGCGCCCGCTCGCACATCGGCCGCCATTTGGCGGATGTCGGCTCCGAACCCCGCGTCGACGAGCGCCGGCACGCTAACGACGGGCGGCTGCGCCACGCGATCCCCAACTCGACCTCGTGGTGGGTCACCGTCCGCTACGGCAAGCGCGGCCGGCGGCTAGCCGTCCCGCTCCAGCACGACGCGCTCGACGCGCTCGCCGCCTGGCTCAAGGCCGGGCCCATCTGCGCGCACGAGCAGCTCCTCGTGTCGCTCCCGAGAACCGGCCGCGACCCCCAGCCGCTGACCGTTGGCGACGTCAGCCGGATCGTCACCCGCTACGCAAAGCTCGCCGTGCTCCCCGAGGACCGCCGCTCCCCGCACATGTTGCGCCACACGTTCTGCACGCACCTCGCCGAGTCCGGCGAGCCGATCGAGGTGATCCGCGAGCTCGCCGGCCACGCCGACATCCGCACCACCACGATCTACACCGACGTCTCGCCCGACCGGCTCCAGAACGCGATCGACGCCGCGGCGTTGCGGCCGGCGACACGAGGTTGCTCGCAGACGGTCGCGGGCTACTCTCGGCGCTCGACGAGCTGTTGAGCGAGGAGCGTCGCGGATCGTGACACGTAACTCGACAGCCTCGCTTGCACATCGGCGGTCAGGTCCTCGAAGCGCAAGGCATAGACCTTGTTTGCGTGCTCGCGCAGCACGCGAGCATGACCATGTACCTCGTCGCCACCGGAACCGAGCGGCAGATGAAATGCGAGCAGCTCGTCCACTCCGAGCGGTCGCGCCGCTGCGACGCGCGTACCGTGCGCGCCGAGGTCAAGCGTGCTCGCCCTGACTGGAGAGCCCTTGCCCCGAGTCAACAGCAGGTCCAGCTCGACGGCCGCCCGGGGCGCGCTGCGGCGGTTGGGTTCCTCTGAAGTCATCCTCAAGTTGGCTCTGTCGGCCGACGGTCTGGACCGTACAGCAAGGGACCAGTCCGGGTTCGGGTAGCAGCGGACCAGAAACCGATGCTACGACGTTCGCTTTGGCGAACACATCGTCCGAACACACGGCGCAATCCTCTTGTCGTTGCGAGCGTGTCGATCGGCAGCGAGGACGTAGCGTCGAGCGTGGCGGCGAGTCGGGGTCGAAGGCGTGCGTCCGCCGCGCAGCGTGGCGGCGCGAGATGGCCGAGCTTGAGCGCGCGTGGGCGATCACCAGCGCGGACCCCGACGGCGTGTCGCTACGAAGCACGACCGCGAACGCCGAGCTGCCAACGAGCGCGCCCTGCGCGAGATGGCAGCTCGGTCGGGCGTCGCCTCCTCAGACGCCACGAGGGCCACGCCGTCGCCAGCTTCGCTCCCAGGCACAGGACGCGATGCCATCGCCAGCAAGACGCGAGCGGCGCCCTCGCAGAGCTGATCGTGGTCCGAGGGGAGAGGCAATGACCACATGCGACTCGCTGAGTTCTTCGCGAGCGCCAACGGTGGCGCCCGGTCGCATCCGTCGCAGCGTGCGCTGGTGGAGCGGGTTGCGGCGACTGGGCGCTGGCCGAACATCGCGGCTCCGACGGGCCCGGGCAAGTCGGCGGTGATTGACGTGCACGTCTTCCTTGTCGCTGAGCATGGCGCCGGACGCCTGGGCGTTCGTCCCCCGCGGCGGCTTGTGCTGGTTGCGCCGCGTCGCGTGCTGGTCGATGACGAGTTTGAGCGTGCGAGCCGGCTAGCGGGCCTTTTGTCGGACGCGCTGCCGGCGATCACGGCGGCTCGCCGCTTGCGACCTCGCGGTGACGCTGGAGCGGCTGCGAACGGCCGCCGCGCCCGACGAGCGGCCGCGGCAGCTGCAGGCGTGGAGCCTGCGTGGCGGTGTGCTGCTCGACAACGGTTGGCGCCTGGAGCCATCTGCGTGCCAGGTGATCTGCGCGACCCCGCAGATGTGGGGCTCGCGTCTGCTGCTGCGCGGGTATGGCGCGTCGCGCGCGTCGCGGGATTGCAGGTCGTCGCGATGAGTGCGACCCAGCCCGGCCGGGGACTTCCACGATCGCGCGACGTGTCCGCACGGTGAAGCGGATCGAGATGATCGAGGTCTAGGATTCTGGGCGCGAGGTGGAGCGGGCGCTGGTGGCGCGGGCGCGGCTCACTTTGGGCGTGGGCACTGTCGGCGTGTTCGTCAACGATGTGCGCAGCGCGCTCAGCGCTGCTTACGGCCGCTGACGCGAGCAGCGGCGATCCGCTCGTCGTCACCCTCCTCGCGGAAAAATTTACTACTGTGGAAAACGTTTCAAGTTAGATTGACAGAGAGGGGGGGCCATGAGCGGGCTGGCCTGCATGGCCGCGACAATGTCGTCGAACTCACCCACGCGAAACACGGTAGAGCCAAGAGACAAGCGAGCACCCCTGCCGCGCGGGGCGCGTCTTATGGCAATATGTTGACTCGGTGGAGTCTCCAATGCGTCCCGCGAGCAGTCCGCTACGCGGGGGTGGGTAGGAGCGACTTGTCGCGATGCATCGGCGCCGGCGCCGGCCGCTAGAGGACGTGCTGCCGACGCGGGCGCGTGCAATCAGCTGCCAAGGGTTTCGCCCATCGCCGCGCCGTTGGGATCGTTCTCATAGTCGCGCGGCTGCTCGCTGAAGAACGTGCTCAGATCGGCGCCGTCCGGCAGGTGCCGGCGGACGCGCTCGACCGCCTCACGGGACTTCCACGCCTCGTCAGCGAGGGTTAGCTCGCGGATGATCTGGTCGACGCGGCTCTTCACCAGGCCGGTCGCGATCGCCATGTCGCGCCTGCTCAGGCTGTTGCTCAGCGCCCACGCCTGCATCTGTCTGTCGCGCTTCAAGTAGCCGTTCGGGATCTGGTTGTGCATCGCGCGCAGCTCGCGCATGGCCTCGGCCTGGCGCTCGGGGGGCACGCCCGGCACCGGGTCGGTCGGTTAAAGATCCTCGGCCGGTAGCAGGTCGTATCGATGGGGTCGCATGACCCGAAGAATAATCTATTAGTCGAGTACACTCGGGTCCGTAGTTTTGGCGCCGGCTTGGGTCGGCTGTCGCCCTCGAATTGGGGCGGTTCTGGGAGTACCAGGGCGCCTGCGCTGGGGGTTGGGCGACGGCGCGGACGGCCGTGACCTGCGCGGTTTGACGATAGCTTTGTGTTGATGGCGGCAGTTGATCTGCATAACGTTGAGGACGCGATCGAGGTGATCGCGCGCGGACTTGAAAGTGAGTCTGCGAGGGGGGGCACCTGGAGCGTTCTGGGTGAGCCCACCCGTAGGCAAGAGCGCGGTCCTCGAACGGCTCCATGATCGCCTGTGCTGCGAAGGCTCGGTCCGGCTCGATCCTGGTGGCACCGCCACCGCGGGCCTACGACGCTGCGCACGCCGCGCTGACCGACCTCGCCGAGGGCCTGGATCTCAATCGGACCGCACTAAGCGACGTCCAAGACCCGCGGGTCTGGTGGTCGTCGAAGCTCAAGCGGGTCCGCGGGGCTCTCGGGCGCGAGGGCCGGTTCGTGCTGCTGCTCGACGAGCCGGATTTGTGGTCCCCGCCTGAAACCTATGTCACGGCGTTCGTGCGGGACATCTGGAACCTCGTCTTCGACGGGCTCGGGATCCAAACCGTGACGGTCGGGGAGGCGCCGTTCCGTGTCCGCCGCCATCACTTCATCCATCTCGACCCGGCAAGCAGCCCGGACGCGGTGCTCGAGGCGATCGATTCGCCGGCGCTAGCCGCAGCGAAAAGTGAGGTCGCAGACCGATTCGGAGCGAACCTGTCAACGGTCTCCGCGCTGCAGATCCGATTGCTGGTGGCGATCGCGGCGCTCGACGAGCAGGAGGTGGAGCGGATCGACGCGACAGCGATCGAGCAGCGGGCAGCGCTGGTTGAGGTGCTCGGGGACCTCGTCAACACCCAGAGTCCGCCGCTGCGCGACTTCTGGCTTCACCTGGCGGCCGTGCGTGAGCCTTTCGGCCGCGACCTGCTGGGGCTCCTGAAACTGCATCAGCTGGCGCCGCGAGACGCCGCGGTCGCCACCCAGTACCTGTTGTTCCCGCGCCGCGCCGGCCTGGTGCTGCATGGTCGCTGCGGACGATCAGCAAGCAGATCGACCACGACAAGATCGCGGTGCACAGCCTGTTGGCGAAGTACTACCGCCATCGATTCGACGACCCGGAGGCCGGCACCAAGGCACGGTTGCGCGACTCGATCGAAGCGTTCCACCACGCCTCGAGCGCCGGGATCTTCGAGGTCGAGACCTGCAGGCCGTTCTTCGTCGCCAGCTCAACATCCTCGGCTACCACCTGTCGGTCGACGAGCACGACCTTGCCAAGGCGGCGGAGGTCTTCCAGCTCGCGCTGAAGTGGGATCCGAGCAACGCCTACGCCGCCCACTACCGCGCCTTCAACCTCGATCGCCAGGCCGCCACCCCGAACGCGAACATCGACCCCGCGGAGGTCGAACGGGCCTACCGACTCGCAATCGACGGGCAGCCCCAGCACGCCTGGTTCCGCTCACGACTGATCAACTTCCTGATCGCACAGTCCAGGATCGACGACGCTGGTCAGCGTGGCTTGACGCCAACGAGGCGTTCGGACCCAACCGGCCGGAGTCCGTGTACTTCGGCCTCTACCTCCACGTCGCGCGAAACCTGCTCTACCGCGGCGAGCTGCGACACACCCAAACGATCCTGCGCGGCCTCGCGCCCGAAGTCGCAAATGACCCACGGTTCAAGGCGATCCAGGAGCGGCTGTGGGCTCTGCGAGAGGCACAGGAGCACGGCAGCTACGTGCCGGCCATCTACCTGAAGCCAGACTGGTGGCGGTACCCGAAACGGCTGAAGAACACGGGACTGACGCGCTGGCTGGCCGCGAAGGTCGCCAGCGTCTCGCCCGACACTGTCGAGCTGGACGTCGCCGACATCACCCCCGGCGCCGGACCCGAATACGGGTACCTCGAGCTGCCGTTGGACACGCTCGCGAAATGGTGGAAGGAGTCAGACAATCCATCCTCGCTTGAGCCGGGCGAATTCCTCGAGATCGGCTTCTACGCCAAGGACGGCGAGCACGCGGTCGCCGTGCGGCACCCAAGACTTCGTTGGGAGGACCTCACCCTCCCCGACGAGGACCCGACCGGTATTTGCGCGCCGCCGTGTAGATGCCAATCGCCGAGCTTGCCGGCCGTCTCGCCCATGATCGCCTGCACATCGTCGTCTTCGGTCCCGGCTACGGCGAGTCGATCGCCGTACACAGCCCCGACGGCGGCTGGCTGATCTGCGACTCGCTCAGCAGCCCGCACGGCTCCACCGACTTCAGAACCTACTGACGTATCCGTGGGTGGTGTCACCGTCCGGGTAGGGGTGGGCACAGCCCTCCGAGTGAGAGCATCGCGAGGGCGATCACGGCGTCTGGTGAGTGGTAGCCGAACCCGCGGCGGATGATCAGGCGGATTTGGGTGTTCATTTGCTCGACGCGGGCGTTTGAGAGTCCGTTGGTGAACGCCGCCTCGACGCGTTCGCGCTGTTCGGTGATCCGGCGGGCGAGCTTTCGGAATGGCTCCAGGCGAGATCGTCGGGCCCACTTCAGCCATGCTTCGAGCAGCGCGAGAGCGTCGGTTGCGTCGACGCGATAGATCTGCCTGAGTTGTTGGGCGAGGAGGTAGGCGCGGTACAGTCGCTGGTTGGTCTGCTGGATGCTTGAGAGTTTTTGCTGTTGGCGCTCGGTCAGGTTGCCGGGGTTTCTTCCAGAGCGCGAAGCGGGCGCCTTTGAGATCTTTGGCGAGCTGCTTTCTCGCGGGCCAACCTCGAAACCGGTCCTCATCGTCGCCACGACGGCTGATGCTATCGGACGTGCCGGACGGCGGCTCAGGCCCGAAAAGAAACCCGTTCGGGCGGGGGCTTCTCCCGCGGCCCGCGGCCGTGCGGCGGGGTCCCGACGATCTGCCACATGCACGACACGACGAGCTCCGGCCGGTGCGGACGTGGTCGTGGTTCGTCCAGCCCGGCGAGAAAGCGTGTCACGAAAGTCGACCGCGAGGGTGTCGCCGCCGGCGACCGCAGCCCCATCACCGCTTCTGCTTCCCGGTTGGCTGAGCGCGGCCTTCGGTCGGCGAGGTCGCGCTGTCCCACCTCGTCGCGGTCGGCGTTAGTTAGCTCGAGTCCAGCAAACATCGGCTCCTTCTTCCGCGGGAGAGCAGCGGCAGCGGCTCCGCAATCGCGGCGGCTGTGTCACGCCTATACCGGTCACGCGCGAGTCGCCCGCTAGAGCCGTTTGACCGAGGTGGCGCTCGCTCGCATCTCGTGGCTGCTCTCCGTCGCGAGCGACAGCCTTGTCGAGAGTGCCGGAATGGCGACAAACCGGCAGTCTGCCCGGAGCCTTGGTTTCCGCGCGCAGCGGGACGCTGCGACTCCGGCGCGCCAAGTTACGTGGAATCTCCAAAGCGGGAGCTTGCGACGCCCGCGGTCTCCAGACCGGTAGCTGGTGGATCGGGCCGAGCTCACACAGCGGTCGAGGCACCGAGAGCTTCAGACCAGTGCTCCGGGTCTTCGGCGAGCATGTGGTTGCCGCCCGCGACCTTCCCGCTGATCATGACGCGCGTCCCGCCCTCGGCCCCCGGCTCGAATTTGACCGTCATCTGCTCGCCGCTGAGCTTGTGGTAGAGCATGACGAGGAAGGGAAATTGCACGCGTGGCGTGTAGCCCAGCTCGCCGGCGCCACGTTTGGTCAGGCGAAGGCCGACCGCGCGCGCCGGCTCGACCAGTGCGGTCGCCGCGTGCGCTTGCGCCTCGGTGGGCGCCTCGCGCATTGAGAGCTCGACGTTGAAAGCGCTGGGCATGTCCATCCTTTCGGAGTCGAGATCAACGGCCTTCCGGTCCAAGGCCTCGCTAGTCCGCAGCCAGCGGGGACCATGAGAAGCGCCACAGCGCGATGACCAGCCCGCCCAGACCCCAGATCCCGAGGATCAGGAGATCGTGCCCGGCGATTCCCACGCCCCTCGTGGCAGGGTTGAACGCCTTGAAGAAGATGTTGTTGAGGTGGCTGATAGGGAACACGCTCGCGATATCCCTGAGCGTGCTGGAAAGTTGATCCTTGGGGACGAAGACGCCCGAGATGAAATACAGCGGCAGCACGATCGCCTGGATGATCGGCTGGGCGGAGTCCTCGTTGCGAATGAAGCTCGCGACGGCGAACGACAGGCAGCAGAAGCACGCGGCGCCGGCGAACACGCCGAGCACGAACGCCGGCAGGGTCCCGCTCGGGATGCGCACCCCGTACAGGATCCGGCCGATCGCGACCAGCACGATCACCACCACGATCGAGAGGATCACGGCGGTTAGTGCCCGGCTTGCGATCAGCACCCACGCGGGAACCGGCGTCGAGCGCCTGCGCTTGAGCACACCGCTCTCGCGCAGCGCCACGATCGTGATCACCATGTTCACGAACGATACGGCGACGACTCCGAGCGTCGCGATACCCGGGACGTAGAAGGTCGAGTTCTTGATCGGAGTCCCGTTCACATGCGTCGTGTGGTTGCCGAACAGCGATGTGAGCAGGACCAGGAAGATCACCGGCAGCACGATCGTGAAGAAACGACTCTGCGGATTGCGCCAGTTGACCAGCAGGTCGTAGCGCAACTGATGACCGACGAGCGCCGCGTCGTTCACTTGACGGGCTCCGTCAGTCCGAGATAGATGTCTTCTAGCGTGGGACGGTGCACTTGCAGATCAGGGACCTCGAGCGCGTGCTCGACCGCCCAGCCTGACAACGCGTGTAGCGTCGCCATCACTTCCCCGGTCTCGATCAGGACCCGCCTCGACTCATCGTGCGCACGCACAAGCGCTCCCGCGACTGGGAGCTCCTCGACCGCGACTCCGTCAGGCAGCGTGAACGAGATCTGATACGCGGCCTGGTCTCGGCCCCCGAGCGTGACCGGAGTCCCCTCGGCGACGATCCGGCCCGCGCTCAGGACCGCGATCCGGTCGGCCAGCGCCTCCGCCTCTTCCATGTAATGCGTAGTCAAGAAGATCGTCTTGCCGAACTCCCGCAGACCGTCGATCATCTCCCACGCAGCCCGCCGCGCCGAGGGATCAAAGCCGGTTGTCGGCTCATCCATGAACACCAGCTCCGGGTCGCCGATCAATGCCAGCGCGACGTCCATGCGCCGCTGTTGGCCACCCGACAGCTGTTTGCCGCGAGCGTTGGCCTTGTTCTTGAGCCCAACGAGCTTGATCACCTCCGACACCGACCGTGGCGCTGGGTAGTAGCCGGCGTACAGCTCCAGGCACTCGCGGACCGTCAGGTCCTGCTCGACTCGCGAGCTCTGCAGCACCACGCCGACCCGCGCGCGCCAACGACGGTCGGCATGCTCCGGATCGATCCCGAGCACCTGAACCTCGCCGCCGGTTCGCCTGCGATGGCCCTCGAGGATCTCGACCGTGGTCGTCTTCCCTGCGCCGTTGGGTCCGAGGAACGTGAAGATCTCGCCACGGCGCACGCGGAGGTCGATGCCCCGAACGGCCTCCAAGCCGTCGTAGGACATCTGCAGGCCCGAAACCTCGATCACGGCGTCAGACCGGTCGGCCTCCCCCTTCTGGTCGGGCGCGACTGCCGCCGGCAACCCAGCCCCCGTGCCCTTTCCGCCCGACACGCCCATCAAGCCACCCTCGTCTCGCGCAACCATCTCGGGGTGGAGCCTACATCCGCGTGGGGCGCATGTACAGAAGCGCCTTGCCGGCTCCGACAGGAATCACATATCAGCACCGACGCAGGGCTCGCCCGCAGGAGCGGCTGTGCGCCCGCTCTTCGCCTCAGTACGAGGGCCATCAACCTAGACGACGCGAGGACCGGTGCGTCACGGATACCTAGCTAGGCAACATGAGGTCGTCTCGCAAGGTAGCGGCTTGCGCTGTGCGCGACGACCGGACGTCAGGTTGTCACTGCTGCATCCACGAACAAGCAGAACTCTTGCCCGCTCCGAGCCGAGCGGGTCTCGCTTCTGCTCTCAGCCGCAGGCGGTCACGCAGGGGAAACCGCCCACGCCGCCAGATCGGCGTCAGCGCCCCCGGCCGCGCGTGGGCGCTTCCGGACAGACGCAGCCGCGCGATCGCGTTAGTCGGCCCGCCTGCTCTCCCGCGGAAGGAGGCGCCGGTGCTTGCTGCACTCGAGCTAAGCGCTAATGCCGACCTCCGCGTTCTTCAGCTCGACTAGCTAGCTAGAAGCCGACGGGGGAGTGTGCCGAGCCGACACCGCGAGCGGTTGCCCTGGAGGCACGCGCCTCTAGCGCGAGGGACGCCCGAGCGTCCGGGGCCTCTGTGGACACCAGCCTACAGGCGGCACTGTCGGCCTGGGCGTGCCATACCGAAGCGGCGCCCGGGGTGCCGCGACTCGTACGCGTGCATGTAGCGCCCCGGCGTACGGTCGAGCGCCGGCCGGGATCGGGCGTAGGGCCGTGCCGCCATGCCATGGCGGCGTGAGTTCTGCCGTGCTTAGACCCGGGGCGACCTCGTGGTCCGGGAAGGCGCCGAACGCGGCGCGCGGCGCGCCGAGGCTGGCGTTAGCGCGTGGGGCTATCCGTAGGTCTTTTGTTAGCATGAGACGGGTCGTAGAGGTAGGCCTTCACTGTGTTCACTGTGGCTGGGGCGCGGCCAAGCCGGCGGGCGATCTCCGCGATCGAAAGGACCTCCTGGTCGCGGTAGTGGCGCGCGAGCGCGCGGCCCTTCGCCGCTCTGCGACACGGTCAAAGGCCACCATCGGTACCGGACGATACGGCCCTCGGCTGACACCGGCCGGACCGGTCCGAGTAGATCAACGGGCTGGGCTCAGAGGACCACCCCGAGCTTGACTTGGCTGCGAACATATGTTCGCATGGGTGATGCCGGGTGTCCATATGCTCGGTTTCGACGATCGCTCGCGACCGGTAACGCGCATCTGGTGCTGGCCGCCGCACGCGAGCTCCCACAAATCGCTCTCGACGATGCGCTGCGGATCTGCCTGGTCTTGCGAGACGGGGATCCCGACCGCTACGAGCGCGCCGCGGTCAGATGGCTCGGAAGGTTCGCGCTCCAGGCGGCCGGCGTTACGATCGACGAGCTCCGACGCGCCGCAGACGCGCTCGACGCGCTCCCCGACCAACCGTCTGAAGCGATGGAAAGCCTGCAAGCCCTGTGCGTCGCTCGCGGGATCCGTTAGCGCTTCGATCGCGCAGGCGGTGTCGAGACCCAGACCGGCGACGCCTTCCTCGCCAATAGGAAGCGTGCGCGCCAGCGCCCAAGCGGACACATGCCCTTCCACGAGCTCCATCGTTCGCCGCTGAGGAGATCGGGTTCGATCCGGACGAGCGCTTTTCGCCTCTGCGATCGCGCGACGCGACGCGGTGGGAGAGTGAAAGCAAACGTGCGGAGCGCGGCAGCCGGACGCTCGGGACAAGCGGGGACTGGCCGCCCAACATCGTTGCCGGCGGTGCGACGCGGAGGGCGCCCACATCGGTCAGCCGATCGCAAAAGAGCAGTCGTCCGCGGACCCGCGTCGGAACGCGCTTTCCGCCGAATGCGGGGCTGGCGGCGTCGGCTCCTCAGGCACGGTCGTGCCTATGCAAACCGGCGACGCGCATGCTCGCGAATGCCTCGCGGCGACCCTGCCTCGATCGCGGCCTAGCCTACGCATGCTGTTGTGCGACTCCGAGCCCGCATTCGCCCACACCGCTGGCCCCAGCCGAGTCACCCGTGCCTATGCACAGGTGGAGCATCAACGAGCCGCCCACCGCTTCTGGATCCCGTTGGTAGCGAGCGTCAGGCCGAGCTTCGGGAGCAGAAGTCCACAGCGGCAAAGCAAGAGTCTGGTGGCGGCTGAGCCCAGCTCATGCTCGCCGTTGAAAGCGCAAGCTTGCGCCGGCTGCGAAAGCAAGAGTCAGGACCGTGGTCACCGATGCGCTCCTGCGGTCCTCGCGTCCGGGCTAACGGGTCCCGTCAGCGATCGTCGGCCCATCGGACCGGCGTGCCCCACCCCGATTGGGGCGATCGGCGTCGTCGCCTTCTCAATGGTGCGCGTGGTGGCACGAGAGGAAAGCAATCGACGGGGTGCCCGGCGTGGCGCCGTTGGTGGCCGCAAACCAGTCGTCCCGTTGGCCGACCCGCGACGACTGCCTTCGCGGAAAGCGATGCCGATGGCACGGATTGGGCTTCTAACTTGCCTGCCGTTTGCGTCGGTGTCTATGCTTACCCGGCGCGCACGGGCGGCTGTCATTGTGCCCTGAGCTGGTCGGCATCTCAGCACGCTGGGGCTATCGAAAGGGATGGAAAAAGGTAAATATGTCAGGCAGGAGGTCGGTGGTAGTGGCGGTTGTTGCGGCATGCGTACTCGGAGGAAGTAGCGCCGCGGCCGTCGCGGGGAGCCGCACGCCGACGCTCGGTAGGCGTCTGGGCGGGGACACGAAGGGCTTCGGTCAGGTGCAGCCGAGGACGGTGTTCCTCGGCGGCGATCCAACCGGGCTCGTCGCGAAGCTGATCTGGAAGTCATGGGGCAAGCCGGTCGCCCTGGGAACCGGGACCGGGTATTACCCGCCGCCCGGCAAGCCCGTGGCCGCCGCGGTCAAGGTGCCGGTCACGCTCACGGCCTCGAGCCTCGGCGCGTGCAAGGGACACCAGGCGTACAAGCGTTTGAGCTTCACCTTTTACTACAAGGGGAAGGTGATCAACGGCAGCATCTGGGGTATCTGCGGTCATCTGACGCCTCTATGAGGCAAGCTCCGCGAAGGGCCCACGGCTACCGTTCCAGGCGTAATCCAGTAACGCGCCTGCGATGCCACCTCACTCGTACGGGCCTCGCTCTGCCTTCTCAACATGCATCTCGTCGTCGTCAGTGAGAGACGTGCACAGCGCCGGCAGGAGGGCAGCGATGGGGTGGTCCAACGTCGAGTCACGAGTGGGCTGCGGCGACGCGGCCCTCGACGACCCAGCCTCTGCCCTCACCGGGCCGAGCATCGCGTGAGCCGACGGAATCGCCCAGAGGCGGAGGGGGTCAGTGGGCAGCTGCGGCAGAAGCCCGAATCGGACTGTCGCTCGCGGTCGTCGTCGAGGCGACCATCGCCTGGGGTCGAAAATCGCCGCGAGACAAGCGGTCATTGCCGTGGCTGGATTTCAGCCGCCGCGTGGCTTGGAGTCGCGTCGCCTCCTGGATCTCGTCGCTGTCTCCGGTCATTCGCGAACCGGCCGATCCCGCGACGCGCGGCCCGATAATGAGCCCGACGATGACCCCGCCCAGCGACGGCGCGTCCGCCGCGAAGTCGGCCGTGCAGGCAGCGAGACTCGCCGTACAGGTGGCCAAGGAGCTAGTCGCGCTGACGCGACCCAGGTCACTTGACGATCTACCTGCTTCGGCAAGCGCACTCACCGCGGAGTGGCTCACCGCGGCGCTGTGCTCTGAGGTACCCGACGCCGCGGTGGTCGAGTTGGAGGTCCTCGGCGGGTCGGTCGGCACCAGCACGCGGACCGCGCTGCGCGTCGCGTACAACGCCGCCGGGCAACAGGCCGGATTACCCACACGACTATTCGTAAAGACCGCCGCAACCTTTCAGCAGCGGCTGATGCTGATGCTCGGCGGCGTGGCCGAAAGCGAAACGATCTTCTATCAGCAGATCCGGCCCGAGCTCGACCGGCTCCGAAGTCCCCGCGCCTACTACGCAGCGTTCGACCCGCGCACGTTCCGGTCAATCGTCCTCATGGACGACCTCCGCAGCCACGGGTGGGCCTTCCCTGACCCGATGCGAGAGACGCTCACCCGCAACGACGCCGAAGACATGGTCGACCAGATGGCCTACTACCACGCCGCGTTCTGGAACGACCCGCGCCTGACCCGAGAGCTCTCGCGGCTGCCGACCAGCGCGCTCTTCCAGCAACGCCTGAACAGTTTGGGGTTCGAACACGCCACGCGCATCGGGATCGAACGCGGCCGCTCCGTGATCCCGCCCGCCCTCTACCGGCGCAAGCGGGAAATCTTCCCCACAGCAATGCGCTCGCTTCGGATCAATTCCGCAGGCACGCTCACCCTGTTGCATCAAGACGTCCACCAAGGCAACTGGTTGCGCGACCCGGAGGGGCGGATCGGACTCTACGACTGGCAGGCAGTCGCCACGGGCGAATCGGCGCTCGACTACACATACGCACTCGCCGTCAACCTCCGGGTCGAAGACCGGCGAGCGTGGGAGCACGACCTGCTCGAGCGTTACCTGTGGCGGCTCGGCGACGAAACCGTCACCAACCCACCCGTATTCGACCAAGCCTGGTTGCGCTACCGCCAACAGACGTTCCACGTTCTGATCTGGGCGCTCGCCACCATCGGCGCCGGACGCCTGCACGCCAACACGCAACCCAAGGACTACATGCTCCGCTGCCTCGAGCGGATCGCGACCTTCATCGACGACCACGAATCGCTCGACGGCCTCCCGTGACGAGCAAGCGCGATACCACGATCCGCCAACGCAGGCGTCTCGCGACGTCACGCCACGCCCTCGCCGACGTCACGCCCTCGTGCCCGCATCTCCCTTCGCCTATCAGAAGTGACGATGAGCGCCCCGCCGGTGCAACCGCCTTCCACGAGAGACGATCACGCGGTTGTGGCTGACAGCGTGACCGGCTGCGCGAAACGCAATCGCGCCGCGCTGGCCACGGCGACGATCGCTTTGCTTTTCGCATCGGCGCCCCGGAGCGATCGGTTAGGCAACGAGTCGGTCATAACGATCCAGCGCCGGGCCGCGTCCTGACGGATCGCTAGCCTCATAGCGTGATGACGATCTCTGAGCTCGCCGAGCGTATCGAGCAGCGGCTCGCCGAATTGCAACAGGAGATCGGCCGACTGCAGGCGGCTGACGAGGCGCTTGTCGCGACCGGCGCCACCTCTGCGGTTGCTGAATCCCGGGCCAAGCCGCCGCAGGACCTCACCCGGCGGGCAGGGTCCGGTCGCGCGTCTCCGCGCCGCGCACGCGGTCGCAGATCCTCTGGAGCTGGGGCGAAGCCAGCCGCGGTGCTGGCGCTGGTCCGAGAGCTGGACGCTGGCCTGCGCAACCGTCCCTGATCGGATCTCGCGCGCTGCGCGCGATGGTCGCGCAGTGCTCTGGCCGGGATCAAGATCGTCAGGATCAAGGGTATGAGGCGTACGCCTCGGCGTTCGGCGAATCCCCCCGCAAGCAACCGGCGCCAACCGTGGTCGGCGCTCCCTGCAGCGACGAGGTCGGGCACCGGCTGCCATCCGGGCGCGCCTTGTGGCAACGATTGCCGTGAGCTTGAAAGGCCTGGGGGCGGCCCCTACGCTGGGGGCGTGGCCACTTGGGACGACGTCCGACGAATCGCCCTCTCTCTACCGGACACCGACGAGCGCTTCATACACGGCAGCAAGGGTTGGCATGTGCACAACAAAGGGTTCGTCTGGGAACGTCCGCTGCGTAAGGCCGTCCGCGCCCGCGGGCGGGAAACACCTTCGGCGGAAACCGCGCCAGGTGCAGATGCCGTCTTGTCGGTCTTGGTCGCCAGCCAGGCGTGAGAGTCGAGCCGGGGCGGCCGCCGCCGTCGCGGATCGACTGGCAGACGATCGGCCGGATCATCAAGCGCGTCGCCGACGAGCACCTGGGCGAGCTGGACCGGCTGAGCGATCTGTTCGAGATCTTCGGCGGCGTGGTGCAGCGCCGGCATTGGGTGTTGTCAGAGGACGAGTGCGCGGCCCTCGCGGTGCTGGACTACCTGCTCGGCGGGCGGCTCCACGGAATCGGTCGCGCTGGGGTCGAGCATGGCCCTCCCGCCCGCTGTCGGCGGTGGCGGCAGACGGTCATAACCGTAGTGCCCGAAGCTGACGAACAGCCCGGTGAACATCGCCTTGGAGCAGGCCTCCCGCGCCCACGGCAAAGTGCCCCTTCGGGCTATGAGCAGCAGCGCATCTCGCTGGTCCTGAACGCCCTCACGTTGATCGCGCGCGAGAACTGCCGCATCTCGATCACAGCGACACTCTGCACCTGACGCGGTTTCCGCGCATTTCGAGGCCGGCGTCGCCGACGCGCCGGAAGGCATTCGAAGTCAGCGGACCATGTTCTGCCATCGTGGCACTTTAAAGCGAAGCCTGGGCAATCCTCTGGCGCCGGCAGGCGGCAGTGCTGCCGACCGCGGGACTCGGCAGACTTTGGCTGTGAGCGTCAGGATCGAGCAAGTAGTGGACGTGGGCGACGCGGCGCTCGCCTGCTGTCGCCGCGGCTGGTCCGTTGTGCCGATGCACTCAGCGGTCGACGGCGGGTGCTCGTGCCGGCGACGCGACTGCGCGGCGGTCGCCAAGCATCCGCGGGTCTCGTGGGAGGCACGGATGGAGGTGGCAGCCATCGAGGACGAGGTCGAGGAATGGTGGGCGCGCTGGCCGCGACGCGAACGTCGGCATCGTCACCGGCCGCGTATCTGGCATCGTCGTTTTGGACGTCGACCCGCGCAGCGGCGGCGGCCTCGCGCTCGCCGACTTGGAGGAGCGTTGGGGCGCACTGCCTGCCACGCTTGAGGCCAGAACTGGCGGCGGTGGGCGCCATTTGTGGTTCTCCTGCGATGAGGAGCTCCCCCGGCCGTCCTCGCCCCCGGCCTGGAACTGAAGGCGGAGCGTAGCGTGGTCACGGCGCCGCCCAGCGTTCACGCGACAGGTCAGCGCTATGTCTGGGTTCCCGGACGGGATCCCGACGAACTGACACCGGCCACGGTCCCGGGATGGCTAAAGGGGATCGCGCATCGCGAGGCAGGCGTGAATCAGCAAAAGCCGATTCACGAGCAGCCAGCACGTACGACGCAGGAGCAGAGCGCGTTCGCCGAAGCTTGGGCGCGAACGGGAATCGAGCTTGAGTCCGGCGACCGCTACTACCTGTGTCCGTTTCACGACGACCATCATCCTTCGCTTCACATTGATAGCGAGCACTGCCGCTGGTATTGGTTTGGGTGTCGGCGCGGCGGCGGGATTGGCCGCCTGCGACGGCTGATCGGTGACGCCCTGCCGCCGAGCCCGCGGGCACGGCTGCGCGGACACGTCGGCGCGACCCGCCCGGTAACTCTCCCGGCCCCAACGAGATCCTCGTGAGCGGTGAATCCAAACATCAAGACGAGCTGCTGACCCTCGCTGGCGGGCGGCGCCCCTACGGTGGGGTTGAGCTGGACGCGATCGCCGAACTGATTGCCCGTTCCGATCAAGTCGTGGTCCTGATCGACGACACCGAGGTTGGAGCGCTAAGCGGCGCGGACGTGCAAAGGCTGACGCCGGCGATCCGACAGGCGCGCAGAGACCATGGAATCGCCACCTGTCGAGCGCTCGTCCGCGGAGGCTGGGACCGCGGCAGTGACGACATCGGCATGTTCGGCGCCGTTCTCCTCCTGCCCTGAGAGCCAAGGGCGACCGGTCGACGACGCGCGACAAGCACACGATCCACCGGCGTCCGCCCGTACTCCGGTGGGTGCTACTGCTCCTCGATCAAAGGAGCACTCGGACGGCCAGGCCCTCAGTGCGAGTGCGTTCACGCGGAAGCGCATGCCAAGGGAACAGCTCCGGCCGAGAACCTCTCCAAGCAGCCTGGGGCCCAGGCAGGGTCCGCCCGTTACCGGCGCTGCTTGTACTGGACGAATACCAAGCCGCGGCGTGACGATCTGTGTGTCTGCAGGCGACTTGCTCTGACTACCCGAGGGTCACGGCAGTCGGGCCGGCCGATTGCATCTGGCTGTCATCGGACTACGCAAGGGGTCGGTACTCGCCGTGCCGCCCTCCGGCTCGTGAGGGCCGCCGATCGACGCGGTCACCCGAATCGCTGACTGCCTGCCGCGAGACAGGGCGTTCACCGAATACGTCTCGGATCCACGGAAGGCCCCTCCGAGACCACGAGCGGTTTTCTGAATACTGAGGCCTATATTCGGGGTTTCTGAACCGAGAGAGGCCGCGCGAGGCGCTGGGAGTCGCGGTTGGACGAGACCGCACCGCGCTTGACGAGCAGAGACACCCGCAATCCAGCGCCGAGACCACCGGCAGAGCGTGCCCGCCCCAGACCGAAAGCAGAGGCGACGTCGGCCGCTGAGTCGGCCCGTCGCTCTGGCTCGGCCATGCGTTCGTGTCGCCCGAGCGCCTTTCCCAACCTTCTGCCGTCCCCGACATTGCTGGTCCGGTCGGGATCAGCGCGTTGGCCGACGGCGCGGATGGTCGTCCGCGGATGCGTCCGCCGTCAGAGCCGTTACGCTTCGAGCCCGCCGCGGCGCACATGCTCCCGGGCGCGGACGGAGGTAGGGGAGCCCGAGCCAATGAACCAGATCGGAGACGGAATCGCATTGCCTATCGCTACGTCGTACCCCTTCCTGGGCATTCTCTGGACGACACTCATCTTCTTTGCCTGGGTGATCTTCATCTGGATCGCGATCACCGTTCTGATCGACGTCTTTCGCCGTCGCGACATCTCGGGCTGGGCAAAGGCGGCGTGGGTGATCTTCGTGGTGATCCTTCCGTGGATCGGCGTGCTGGTCTACCTGATCGCCAATCACGACAAGATGGCCGAGCGAAGGATGAAGGAAGTCCAGGCATCCCAGGCGCAGTTCGACGAGTACGTGCGCCAGACGGCAGGCACTGGCGGGGCCGCGAGCGAGATCGAGAAGGCCAAGCAACTGCTCGACAACGGCACGATCACCCAGGCCGAGTTCGACGCCATGAAGGCCAAGGCGCTCACGTAGCCTGCCGCAGTGGGCGCCCGCCTTCCCACCCACAGCAACGCCATGCATCTGAGGCCTGTGATGCCGTCTGCCTATCTCGAAGCACCGTCGGTGAGGAGCCAACCTTCGTGCTGGTTGGGACGGTGTTGACAACCGCGTGAGTCCAGAAGAGGGTTTGGCGACAGCGAGCTGGGTCGGCTCTGCACGCGCGTTCATCGCACCGCTGGCTCTTGCCCAGTTCATCTGCAGCTTTGCGGGCTCGAACATGAACGTGATGATCAACGACATCAGTCACGACTTGCACACCGACGTGAAGGGCGTGCAGACCACGATCACGCTGTTCCTGGTGATCATGGCGGTCCTGATGATCCCCTGCAGCAAGTTGACCGACCGCTGGGGCCGCAAGCGGTGCTTCGTTGGCGGCCTGACGCTCTACGGGATCGGCGCGTTCCTGAGCGCGATCGCACCGAGTTTGGGCGTGCTGATCCTCGGCAACTCGGTGTTCGAGGGCGTGGGCACCGCCTTCCTGATCCCGCCCGTCTACATCCTCACGACGATGGCGTTCACCTCGCTGCAATCTCGGGCCAGAGCCTTCGGTGTGATCAGCGGGCTGGGCGGCATCGGCGCCGCAGCCGGACCATTGATCGGCGGCCTCATCACCTCGTGGATCAGCTGGCGAGCCGCGTTCGTGTTCCAAGCCCTGGTCGTCGGGACCATCGTCCTGCTGAGCCGTCGCGTCATTGATCCGGTCGCGCCTGACCCCGAGACCCCGTTCGACGCGGTGGGGGCGGTGCTGTCCGCGGTCGGCATGTGCTTTCTCGTGTTGGGGATCCTTCAGGCGGGCGTCAACAACACGCTGCTGGTCATCTTTCTGGCGATCGGAGTCGCACTGCTGGCAGGATTCTTCTTCTACATCCGCTCCCGGGAGCGAGCCGGCAAGGTGGCGCTCCTGTCGACGGAACTCTTCCGCGACCGGACATCCAACCTGGGCCTGATCACGCAGAACCTCCAGTGGCTGCTTCTGATGGGCGTGTCGTTCACCGTCGCAGCCTTCCTTCAGACCGAGCGTCACTACAGCGCGATCAAGACCGGCGTGATCTTCACCGCAGCTACGCTAGGCGTCCTCGTCTCCTCGCTCGCCGCAGAGCGACTGGCGAAGAGGTACGCGCAGAAGACCCTGATATCGGCCGGGTTCGTCATGACCGCGGCCGGAATCGGGCTCCTGCTCGGCCTCGTGAAAGCAGCCTCGTCGAGCGCTTGGGCCTTCGCTCCTGGCCTCCTGCTGATCGGCCTTGGCCTTGGCGTGATGCTCACGCCGTCGGTCAACCTCGTGCAATCAGCCTTCCCGGAGGAAAAGCAGGGCGAGATCTCAGGCCTGTCACGAAGCGTCTCCAACCTCGGCTCGTCCTTCGGGACCGCGATCGCCGGCACGATTCTCGTCTCAAACCTCGTCTCCGGAAACGGCACCTACGTCGCCGCGATGATCGTCCTCGCCGCAGTCGCCGTGGCCGGTCTGTTGATCGCCGTCCGCCTGCCCGCTAACCCCATTCAAACAACCGAAACCGCGGTCGCGCCGCACGCCGCGGCACCAGGCGCGCTCGACACGGCCGTCTGATCCACAGCGACGAGCTGCCACGCGCCGGCGGCGCTGGGCTATGTGCGCAAGTCGGGATCGCTCCTCCGGACGCCGCCAGCAGCCACCTGAGCGGTCACGAGTACCGGCACCATTGCAGGTGTCTCACTGCCACCGGCAACCTCCCCCACATGTCGCTACTTGCGCGCCTGGCCGCGTCGCCGGCCGCCAACAGCGGCTGCTCGACGCCGCCGGGAGACGTGCCGGCAATCCTCAATCGCCCACACTCGATCCTGATCAAGCCGCGCGCCCACCTGACCGCGGCCAGAAGCCCCGCATCGTCAGCTTGATCTCCCGGCTGCCGCGGACCCGGCCGGTCCCCTCATCAACCGCCGCGAGTGTGTGCGTGCCTGTCCGCCCCGATCACGATCATGTGCTCCGTCCCTTCGTTTGGTTGGCGCCGAATGAAGCGGATCTCCGGCGGACAACTGTCACGCGAGGCGAAAGCCACGCTTCTATCAACTCACGCCGGTGGTCCTCGGACGGCGGCGGGCGACACAAGCTTTGCCGGTCAGGCCAGAGCAGTCGACGCAGAAGTCGAGAGTCAGCCCGCCACCAAGCCCGAGAACCTACCAGACGGGTCGGACGTCACCGTCCAGACCCCAGAAACGATGACAGTGACAGGAGTCGCTTAGCCGCTGCTCGCGTTGAGCTCAGCCGCCGGCAACGAACCACGCCGCACGTTGGATCGCGGAATGCGGACGTCACGCGGCGCAACTGGAGGTGGCTTAGTCGCCGTCCCCATCGGCTTTGGGGTTGGCGCCAGACGGAAGCGGGCGACGACCCATTCGTTCTCACGCTCGGCCGCCACCCACGTCGCTTCACGGTCCGTCGCTTGCCTCCGAGCGACCTCAGCGATGGCCTCTTCGTGCGTCATGACCTCACCATACTCCCGCGCGACCATGAATGCGAACCCTGTCATGGTGCGCCTAGCGCTGACGTTCGCTGCCTGTTATCGAAAAGGAGCGTGTGGGCGGCTGCCGGTTCTCGATCAAAGCAGCCATCTCCGCGGGGCCGCGGACGCTGCCGCTTTCGACGTTAGGGTGCTTGCTGAAGGGCGACGAGCAAGGCAGTAAACTGTGGAAATCGCAGGAGGGTCGCCGGCGCGTCAGTAGGGGCCCGCTGTTGGCGCGGAGCGTGACCTGGATGGGATGGACGTTAGGTCCTGTTTTGGTCTTGGGACGGGCATCGCTGGGCGGCCGGGCAGGTTGGAGCCGGAGCAAGATCCGCGAATGCCCGAGCGATCGACCTCGGGGGTCGGGTGGCCGCTGCAACGTCGAGGGTTTGCCGGTGCTGGTCGTCGCGCGCGGTCTTTGGTGGGGGTGGCGATTGCGTAGAGCTGGGTGAGTAGGTCGCGTAGCTGCGCGAACTTTCGGGGTCCCAGTTGCTGTTCCCATTCGGTCTCGACGTCTTGGACGGTCTCGCGGATTGCTTTGATTGCGGCATGTCCTCTGGGGGTGAGGCGGATGCGCTTGGAGCGTTGGTCGCCCTCGTCGGTTTCGCGGGTCAGGTATCCGAGCTGCTGGAGTTGGCCGAGCAGGTAGTTGAGCGCCTGTTCGGTCATGCGCGTCGCGTCGCGAGCTGCAAGGTGCGCTGGTTCTCGGGGCCGGGGTACTGAGCCACTCTAGTGCGCTGCGACCAGGTCGGTGAAGCCGCGCTCGTGCAGGCCGGCGAGCATCCGGTCGCGCACGGTCTCGACGGGACGCGCAAGAGTGCGCCGATCAGCGGCGGAGGAGTAGGGGTCTCCATCAGCTTGAGTAAAGCCACTTGACAAACGCATGGGCCTCGAGTATACACTGGTCAAGTCGCTTTACTCAATGGGCTCGGCGAAAGGAGCCACACATGCCGGCCACGAGAACGACACGATCACGGTCGGTGCGCTCGGCGTGCGCTTCCTGGTCGAGGCCGGCGACTCAAACGGGACCGCGTCGGTGTTCGAGTGCCTTGTCCCCGCCAACTCGCGGATGCCGGCGCCGCACAGCCACGACGGCTTCGAGGAAACCATCTACGGGATCGAAGGCACCACGGCTTGGACGATCGACGGCGCACGACGAGGTCGGGCCCGGCGAGGCGGTGGGGGTGCAACGGGTCGTCCACCTTTGACAACCACGGCGACGTCGATGCGGCGTTCCTGGCGATCGCGACCCCGGCACGTGTTCGGACCCGCCTACTTCCGCGAGATCGGCGAGGTCCTCGCCGCCAGCGCCGGCGGTCCCCCGGATCTGGCCGCGCTCGGCGAGATTATGCGCCGCCACGGCCTCACTCCCGCCCCACCCAGCGCCGCCTGACCGCCGCGACCCGGCTACCAAGCCCAGACAGAATGGACACGCCATGCCACTTCAGATCCTCAGCCTGAAACTCGACGGAATCACCGCGAGCGACTACCTGACGTGGTGTCGGGACCCCGAACCGCCCGCGCTCGACTTCGCGCTGCGGTCGGCACTGTCGACGCCGACCCGCTCGGGGACACGATCACTGCTGGGTCGAGGGGGGACGCGGGCTATTCCGCTTCTAGTGTTTCCGTCTCGATAACTGAAAGGAACGGGAAATGAGTCTCATCGGACGTTGGGCGAAAGAGCGGAGGTTCACGGCCAGGCCAGTAGAGCCACGTGCGCCAGCCCGCCGGGGCGCGTGGGCACGGCGGATCGGCGCCCTGGCGCTGGTCGGAACGTTGTTAGGGGGAGCGTCCGCATTCGGGTCGAGCGCGGCTAGCGCTGTTACGCGGGCCACTGGGCCCGCCACGAGTGGTCCTCTTCCCGCGCGGATTCAGGCCCGGGTGCGACAGATCGTCCGTCGGTTTCCGGAGCACGAACCGCACCCCCGGAGTCCTGATCGGCATCTGGAGCCCGAAGGGAACGTTCGTCACCGCGACCGGCGTCGCCGATCTGGCGACCGGGCGCCGCTGAACACCGACATGCAGTTCAAGATCGCCAGCCAGACCAAGACGTTCACGGCCAACCTCATCCTCCAGCTGGTCGGCGAGGGCAAGCTCTCCCTCGATGACCACATCTCCAAGTGGATCGCGGGCGTGCCCAACGGTGACCGGATCACGATCCGACAGCTCCTCAACCACACCAGCGGGCTCGCGGACGGCTTCACCTCACCGGCCGTCCAAGGGCAGTTGGTCACCGGCTGCACCGTCACGACCTGCTCAAGGCCGAGGCGTCGTCGCCCCCGGTCGCGGCGCCCGGCACGAAGTGGTCGTACAGCAACTACGGCTACAACCTGCTCGGGCGGGTGGTGGAGCTGGTCACCGGCCAGGATCTGAGCACCGCAATTCAGAAGCGGATCGCCGGGCCGCTCGGTCTCCGCCGGACCTCCTTCCGACCTCGGGCAACGGCCTCAGCCGGCCGTTCACCCACGGCTACGGGACCGGCGAGGTCGGCCCCACCCAGGCGCCCACGGCCTCCGATGACGCCACCGCCCTGCCGGGATCGTGCCTGTGGGCGCATGGCGCCATGGTCTCGACGCTCGCCGACATGCGCGTCTGGTCACAGGCCCTTGCGACCGGTGCGCTGCTCAAACCATGGGTGTGGAGAGAGGCGAAAAAGGACACGATCCCGTTCGTATTTGCGCGAGAACTACAACGGGCCCGGGCGCTGGCAAGTACGGCCTGGGGCTTCGTCGAGTCCGGCGGGTTCATCGGCGGCGAAGGGCAGTTTCGCCGGCTACGAGTCGGCCGCCATGTACTCGCCCGCTCGCCGACACGACGATCGAAGTGGTGTCCACCAAGCTGCCCAACGCGATCACGCCGCCGCCGATGTTCCAGGCCCTCGCCATGGCGGTCTTCGGCACGCACATCGGCTTCGGGCTCACCCCCGCCCAAGCCCTCAAGCCGAACAACTTCGGCGCGCCCCCCCCGAAGTGAGACGAGAAACCGAGGCGATCGCGCCCCTATCGGGACGCGCTCCCTTCGGACTTCGGGCTTGGGCAGGCGCCACGCGCTTCTGCTTATTTGCCGATGCGGCAACCATGCTGACTGCTGCTTCTGCCGTACAAGCAGCAGCGACGGCCGAGCATCGATGTCCGTCCGTTGCTGTTGCTTGCGGACACAACCAGCAACGCGTTGCCCGACCCGGCGTGGAGCGCGGCGCAGTGGTCCTCCCGAGGATCGACATCGTCCCTCGGCCGCCGGGCGCCGTGCGGTCGCCGTGGCCACCGGGCGGCGTCCGCTTCGTCAAGCAGTCGTCCTAAGACGCCGTCCTCGACCTGAGTCCTGCCCGGCACCGGCGAGGCGCGGGCCGCCACCCGCAGTGCTGGCGCGCCGAAGCCGGCGGGGTGCGAGCGCGGACTGACGCCACTCGGACCTGCCGCCCGGATCTCCGCCGCCTTGGCCCGACCTGACGCCTCCGCCGTACCGGAGCCGATCGCCACGCTCGGTGAGCAGCGGCGGGCCGCCGGGGGCGGTCCCGCCCGCCCAACCGGCTCCTGGCCTCCCCGTCGACGAACCCGTTGGGCAGGCGGCCAGGGGTCGCCAATCTGCGCTTGCGACCGCGCAAGACAGATCACCTCGACCCCGGGTTCGGCTCCACCCACTCGATCCGGCCCGTGCTCCGCGAAAGACGTGGGCGGTGCTGCGCGGACGGACCAGGACCTACGACCGTCGACTGCCCTGCCGCATCGGTCGGGCTGATCGCGATGGCCGCCTCCAAGAGCAAGAGTCGTCGGCGCGGGCGTCGGACGCCCTGGATCCCGTTGGTAGGAGAAGTCCGGCGACGAGGCGAAGCGGAAGTCCGTCCCGTACTGCACTGGCCGGGCGGGAGGAGACGGTGTCGGAACTTCCAACCGCGAAGGCGAAGAGTCGATTTGTACTCTTGCCCCTCCGGCCTGCGCCTCGTTAGCCAGGGCGCTCGGGCCATTGGCGGGCCGTGCCTGCGGTCCCGTCGGCCCCGACCGCCCCGGCAACGGGCGTACCAAGCCCACCGGCATCCTTGCGATCGAGCGCGCTAGGGCGCGTTCTGGCATGAATCGCATAGCGGCACGGCTGCTATGGCAATAGTCTGGCATTGTGTCAACGGGTCGCTGGGACGTATTTCTGTCGTACGGTCATGAGGATGCCGGGTGGGTCGGGCTGCTGGCCGGCAATCTGCATCGCGATGGCTTTAATGTGCTTCTCTATCAGTGGGAGGCGGTCGGCGGTGATCATGTGACCGGCCGCTTGGAGGAGGCGATCCGCGCTTCCAGGAGCGGCGCGTTGGTGGTAAGCCCGCATTCCTTGTCGCGGCTGTGGGTGCGCGAGGAGTATGAGGCGCTGTTAGGGCGTGCCGTCGAGGATCCCGCTGGGCGCCGTGTGGTCCCGGTGCTGTACCGGGAGGCCGAGCCGCCCGAATTCATGGCGAACCGCCCGTGGGTTGACTTCCGCACCGCGACGGCGGGGCCAAAGTATGAGGCCGCGCTTGAGCATCTGGAGCGCTACCTGCGCGGTGATGCGGCGGAAGGTGGGCCTGAGTGCGGTGGTGCTCGGGTGTGGCCTGCGAGCGCGGCTGGGCCGCGCGTGCATCCGGCTGTGGCGCTGCGACGGGTGCTGGTGATTGAACCAGACCGTGTCAGCCTGCGCGAGGACACAACGGAGCTTGCCGAGCAGCCTGTGCGGCTGCGGCAGGCCACGATCGCCGCGGTCAAAGAGCTACACCGGATGTGGCCTCGAGGCGTGGGTGATCGCGCGCTTGAACGGGCGCTGGCGGACGTCGGGCGGCGGCTCACTAGCGATTTCGTGGCGGGCTATATCGGTGTCGCGCTCGCCGACGCGGTGGCGCAGGCGACTCGGCTGAACGAGCTGCTCGAGCTGGGCATCCAGGCGCCCGGACTAGGCGAGTTTCCGTGGGAGCTATTGCTTCTGCCGGGGCCGGATGGCGTGGTCGCGGCTGCGGGCAGCACACCGCTTGCGTTGCATCGCAACGTGGCGTTGTTCCGGCTGGCTGATGGGCATCGCGCGGCGACGGCGTACAAGGTGCGCGGGCCGCTTCGAATGCTGGCGGTGATCGCTAGCCCGGAGTCACAGGACGAGGTCGGAGAGCTGCTGAACTATGAAGCCGAGTTGGCGCAGATCGTCGTCGCCGTCGATCCCGCCCGACGGCGTGGCGATGCGCACATCCGTGTGCTTATGGAGGGCAGCCTGCCCGCGATTCGATCAGCGCTGCAAGCTGAGCCGGAGGGCTTTCATGTGCTGCACTTGTCTTGTCACGCGCGGCCGGGCGTGCTGATCCTGGAGACTCCCGATGGCGGCGAGGACGCGGTCAGCGCTGGCCGGCTGCTGGAGGAGGGCTTGCCGAAGGGGGTGGACTTGCCGATGGTTATGTTGTCGGGCTGCTCGACCGGGATCGGCGCGGGCGAGCGCGCCAATGACCAAGCGGACGGGGAGGGTGAGCGTGCGCTGCGTGGCGTCGCGCAGCAGCTGCTCGACGCCGGCGTGCCCATCGTGCTGGCGATGCGGGCCCCAGTCGGGTGAGGATCGCCTCCGTGCCTACGCCAATGTCGGCGGGCACCCGCGTACACTGGAGTACCTCGACGCGCTGCTGCAAGGCGGCCGGGCGCGCTTTGACGACGTCGCCGAACGGATGGAGCAGCGCCTGTCTGATCTGAGCGCGGCATCAGCGACCCGCAGGCCTGGATGGCAACCCGCGAGCGCGATGCTGACAGCACAGTCGCCGAGGCCGTCACGCTCGCTGTCGACGACGTCGTGCTCGAGCGACTGCTCGACGACGTGGCTCGCACCCCGACCGCGCGCGAGCGCGTGATTGGTGTATCGGTATACCGGGTGCCGGTAGACGATGTCGCGCTCATATGGCAGATCTCCCAGGAGACCGAGCAGCCGCCCGATCCCGACCGCGAGGCGCGCATGACCCGCGTTCACGCGGCGATCGAAACGGCGCGCGAGACCCCAGGCTCGGCGCAGCAATTGACGGCTGCTGAGCTCGAACTCACAGACGACGACATCGCCGCCTACCAGGCCGACATCCAGGCCTTACAGCAGCCGCCGGTCACCGCGCCCGACACTTTCCCGGCCGGGTTGGCTGGCGCGCGGTCTGCGGGTCTGATCGCGCCCGTCACGCGACCGGACGGCAGCATTCTGCACGTCGTTCATCGGTGGACGGCGCGGGCACTCGCGCAGCTTGAGCCCAGGACGGGTCGCCGCCGCGCACCACCGCGCCGCACGCTACTGGCGCTGGCGTTTCGAGCGCGTCCCACAGAGCGAGGCTGACGCGATCGAGCAGCTGATCGAGGCGCGCCACCACCACCGCGCCGCCGGCGAGCACGACGCCGCATTCAAGCTGTCTATCCACGTGATCGTCCGGTTTGAGACGTGGGGTCACTACGGTCGCGCCACTGAGTTATGCCGTGAAACGCTCGGCTGGGTACCCGACGCCACCCGCGAAGCGGCCGGGTGCATCCACCAGCTCGGCATCCTCGCCCAGGATCGGGGGGATTACGACAGCGCCGAGGAGCGCTACACCGAAGCGCTTGAAATCAACGAGCGGCTCGGCGACCAGGCCGGCCTCGCCAGCAGCTACCACCAGCTCGGCAACCTCGCTCGGCGCCGGGGGGATTACGACAGCGCCGAGCAGCGCTACACCCAAGCGCTTGAAATCGAGAAGCGGCTCGGCGACCAGGCCGGCGTCGCCAGCAGCTACCACCAGCTCGGCGTCCTCGCTCAGCGGCGGGGGGATTACGACAGCGCCGAGCAGCGTCACACCCAAGCGCTTCCGTTGAGAGGTCGACACGCGTGAGGGCGGGACCGGCGGTGGCGGTGTGTCCTTCGGTGTAGATCAGATAGATCGAGGCCAGGACGGCGTGGAGTCGATCGGGGAGTTCGGCGGCACTTGGCATGCGGTACGGGGCATGGTTGTCGCGTAGCTTGCGTTTCGCCCGCACGACGCGTTGCGCCACGGTTGCTTCCGCCAGCAGGAAAGCCCTCGCGATCTCGCTGGTCTCTAGGCCGCCGAGCAGACGGAGTGTGAGCGCGACTTGTGAGTCGGCGGAGAGTGCGGGATGGCAGCAGAGAAACATGAGCCTGAGTTGGTCGTCGGGAACGACATCGACGAAACGGTCGAGGGCCTCGCGTTCAGGGGTGGCGTCCGGGTCGGCGTCTTGGGTGTGCATTTGGTGGGCGGCGATGTAACGCTCAACTCGGGTCGATTCGCGGCGAAGCCGGTCGATCGCCCGGTTGCGCGCGGTGGTGGTGATCCAGCCGCCGGGGTTCGGCGGGACCCCTCGCTCCGGCCATTGCTCGGCGGCGATCGCGAAGGCTTCTGCCACTGCGTCCTCGGCGAGGTCGATGTCGCCGAGGACGCGGATCAGCGTGGCGGTGCAGCGGCCGGCTTCGCGTCGGAATACAGCGTCGAGGGTGTCGGTCATCCTTGCATCGGTCGGACTTCGATCGGGCCGCCGCTGGCGGCGGCGGCTCTCGCCGCCACGTCGAGCGCGACGTCAAGGTCCGCAGCTTGAATGATCCAGAAACCACCCATCTGCTCCTTCGTCTCGGCGTAGGGGCCATCTGTCATCGAGACGTGATCTCCGGAGGAGCGCACGACCGTGGCGGACGACGCCGGGTGCAGGCCGGCGGCGAACACCCAGGCGCCCGATCGCTGCAGCTCGTCATTAAGGGCTGCGACCTGGGCGACGCGGTGTTGCGCGTCGGGGGTGGAGAAATCGACGGCATAGTCCTCGTCGTGCCAGACGGACAGCAGGTATTGGGGCATTGGTCGAAACCTCCTAATCAGCGCGTCGTCTGACGGGTGAGAACTGGGGCGATGATCGTAGCCGCGAGCAGGTGGATGGCGATGAGCCCGATCTTGCTGGGGACGTCGTCGGCGGCGGCCGCGGGTGCCAAGCAGGACAGTGCGGTGAGCGCCACAGCGATCTGGATGAAACGGCGCCGAGGGAGGGTGCTGCGCCGATTGAGGACGGCGACGAGCAGTCCGCCGAGCACCGCCCCGGCGAACGTGAGTTGGGCGAACGCCGCCAGCGGGATCCTCCCCTGAGCGGCTAGGTGTGGTGCGTCAGGGGAGGATCAGGGACGGTTGCGCAGGCCGGCGTCGAGCTCGCGGGTGAGCGCCAGGACGGCGGCCGGCTTCGAAGCGCGTCGTGCGGCGGCGTGGTCGGGTCCGCGGCGCCGGCTGGCCCGATCAAAGACCGGGAGCTCGAGCGCCCACTCCGGCGAGCGCGGGTCGGGCGCCGGTTCCGATCCGCTGCAGCGGCGTCGGTGCGGGTGGCGGCAAGCGCCTCATCGGCCGCCTGGAGTCGGACGATCTCCTGTTCCAGTTCGGCGAGGCGTCCTTCGATGCGCTCGGCGAGCTCGGGGATAGTCATAGCGCCGAGATTAGCGATCGGTCAGCACGCGCCGGGGCGCAGGATCGTTACGACCGCATCGTCATTGCGGTCGCGTGGCAGGCCCCCAAGCGGGCGACTCCTTTCAGGGAAAGAACTCATCCGGTAGCGGCTGATACGACGATCGCTGCTGGGCGAGGGGAGAAGCCCGGGGACGTTGGGGCTGGCGCTCGCGTTCACGCGAATGCACGCGTCCTGCCTGCGCTGGTGCTTCAGTTCGCGGTAGAGCGAGCGCGCCATTGGGCGCCAGTTCGGAGTGGGCGGATGACGGAAGCGCCTCAACGCCTTGGCATATCGATGCGACGGCCGGCTCGCACGGGTCGGATTCCTCTCCTGCGATTTGCGCGAAGCTGACTGCGGCAGGCGCCAAACAGCAAGGGCAAGCCGTCGACGTCGGCGAGGAGCAATCTCCTGTTGGTACCAATTCCATGCACCTCCGTTGTCGCCGATGGCACCGAACCGGCGTAACCGGTTCACAGATCTGGTGTATTTCATGCAAGCGGGTTAAGAACGGTGCCGATGCTGCTCTGTAGCAGTGTCAGGCGGCGCGCAAGCCACACCGGCTCCGCCTCTGGCTTTGGTTATGACCTCTCTCGGAATGCCGCTCGCGCTTGCCTGCGCTCTGGCGACGAACATTGGCTTCCTGTTCAAGTATCGGGGTGCGTGCGCAGCGCCTCCGGTCGACATGCGCAGGCCGTTCCGCACCGCCCGGTTGCTGTTCGGCTCACGGCTGTTCACGATCGGGATGGTGATCGCTTCGACTGCGTGGGTTTTCCACGTCGCCGCACTGTCGGTGGCCCCGATGTCGCTGGTGCAGTCGGTGCTGGCCGGCGGGATGGTCTTGCTTGCCGTGATGGCCGAACGGCTCTTCGGGATGCGGATCGGCCGTCGTCAGTGGATCGGACTGGGGTTCACCGCCCTCGGGCTGATGCTCCTCGGTGTGACGCTTCCGGTCGTTCACGGCGCCCACTCACGCTTCTCGATCCCGGGCATGTTCTCGTTCGAGGCCGGCTTGATCGCCGCGGGAACGCTGCTCATCATGGGACCGCGGATCGGAGCGCCGCGAGAGCATCACGGGTTCATGCTGGGCGCCGCCGCGGGCATCCTCTTCGGCGTCTCGGACATCGCAATTAAAGCGATCTCCGGGCTGATCGGCAGCGACGGCATCAGCGGACTGTTGACGCCGTGGACGCTCTTCTGTGTGGTCGCGTCGGTGGCCGCCTTCTACGCCTCCGCCAAGAGTCTGCAGGAAGGCGAAGCGGTCCCGGTGATCGCGGTGACCGGAACTGCCGCGAATGTGGCCGGCATCGTCGGCGGAATCATCGTGTTCCGCGACCCGCTCGCGGGCAACCCGCTGCTGCTAGCCGTGGAGTGCTTCGCCTTTGTGCTCGTCATCGCGGCGGCCTGGCTCATGCCGGCGCCAGTACGTGCCGCCTCGACGGCCGTGTAGCACGGCCGCGGTCGCTTCTCGGACCGGGGCGGCGGCCCGGGGGCGCTCGCAGTGCCGCGAACAGGAGCGCCAGCGCCGGCCAGCGCCGGCGCTCGCTTCGCGCGAAACGCGGGCGCCAGCCCCAACGTCGCCGGACTTCTCCATCCGCCCAGCAGCGATCGTCGCATCAGCCGCTACCGGACGAGTGCTTTCCGTGAAAGGAGTCGCCCGCTTGGGGGCGTGCCGCGCGACCGCAATGGCGACGAAGGAATCGCCGATCGGGCCGGTCGGTACCAGTGGCGACCATTGACTTCGCACAGGCACAAGGCCGCCGTGCACGTTCAAGCCCGACTAAGGCCTTATCAGTGATGCGAGTGCCGGCGGCGGGACCGCCGGCGGCTCGGTTGGCAATGCGCGCCTGACGCCGAGCTTTCGCTTTCGATTCGGAGTTGCCTCCGCGCGAGCTTATGCAATCAACGGCATCCATGAGCCCGGACTTCGCGGGCGGGGGCTTATGCATTCAATCTCGGCAACCGTCCAAGCGACGCACTCATCCGACGGAATCCGGACGTCCCGGGAACCACTCGCAGGGCCCGTGCGCTGACGCTTTGCTCCTTCGAGCCGCCGCCGACCGGACGCTTGCTTTGCGACGGGAACCATGCGGCCGCGACGGTCTCGCATCTGGGCGAATCGGACCCCGCCGCGGGGCCGGGGCGTCCGGATTGTGGCGAGTCGGTTGTTGCCAGCGCGGCGGTGCGGTCCCTGAACCGCCGACTCCGTTGCGCGAGCGAGGGGCGACTTACGCCCGGCTTTGTGCGGGCTGCACACTCCAGCGCCCGCCGTGGCCCGCCACGCCGGTGCGATGCCACACCGCAGTCATGGCTGACCGATCCTTGGCGAAGCGCAGCTCAAGCCAACGCGCGCCCTCCGGGTCGCACACCGCGCCAGGGTTCAGCAGCCGGCGCTCGGCCGGGTCTGCGGACAGCGCCAGCTGATACTCCGCGCCGAGCCGGATGCGGCGCCGCAGCGCCCCCGGTCGCGCCGCTGGCTCCCACAGCGCCGGCTGATGACTGTGCGCGAACAGCAGCAACGGGCGCGTCAGCAGCGACAGGTTATCCTCGGCCTGCAGCCGCGAGGTCAAAAAGCCGTCCGCGGGGGACGTCAGCGTGCCGTGCACCAGTTCGGCGTGCTCGGTCAGCGCGTGGGCGTCAAAGCGGTACAGGCGGTCCACCCTGGCCGGCCCCAACTCGCCAAAGGAGAACGCCGCAGCCGCGATTCGCTCGCCGAAGGTGTGCCGGCGCTCCCAGATCCTCGACATGACGAACAGCTCGTGGTTGCCGCTGAGAATCAGCTCGCATCGCGCCAGCACCCAGTCAAAGACCTCGCGCGGCGCGGGGCCGCCCGACGCCCAGTCTCCAAGGCACCACACGCGCTCGATGCCGGCGCTCTCGATCTCTCCCGCGACCGACACAAGCGCCGGCCAATCGGCATGGATGTCAGCGATTACCGCGACGCCGTGCACCCACACACCATAGTGGCGCGGTGCGAAGACTTCCCGCCGACACGGGGCCTTGCCCTATCGCTGCTCGCGCAGTCTAGTCTCGGTCTACAGGAGGCGTGTTCGCGTTCTGCGCCCGTCTCTGGCGGAGGACGGATCGTGTCTCGCAGCGGCGAGCGTGCGGGCGTTGGCCATCGACGCTGCTGTGGGCGGCGATGCGCGATCGGATCCGCCTAGACACCTCGTTCTTCGCGCTGCCGCCTAGGACCTCGTTCTTCGCGCTGCCAAATCGGCCTGGGTTCCTTCGATCGCCTAACGCTCGGGGTTCCCAAGCGCGCTGTGCCGCTGACCGCGTCGACCCGGACGATCGCGTCGTCGCCTTCGCACTCGTCCGGGCCGGCGTGCAGCGGACGAGTGCGTGTGTCGCAAAGCACTCGTTCGGTTGCTGCGCTCGGCACGACTCCTGGAAGGCGCAAGGACGATCTAGCCGGCGAACCCATGCAACGCCGCTGCTTTGCCGGGCCAGCCGTTAGCTCGGCCCGCTGCAGCCAGCTAGCAGAAGCGTCGAAGCGATCCCCACAACCGACCGACGAGTCGACGGCTCGTGGACCAGCCGAGACTCCAAGGTCGAAGACAGCCGAGTACCCCTCCGCATGGATACGAGCAGCGAGATGTCCACCGGCGTCAGCTATCGGCATGGCGCCTAGGCTAGGAATGTCTCGCACTGTCTGCTTTAGCACGTCATCCTCCTCCCAGGATGAGCGAATCGGTGGAGGGTTGGCGCGCTGGCGATGGTCGCTGAGCGGGCGGTGGCGCGGTGCTCGGGACGTTCGTTGGCGACGCCTTGGGGATGCCGTTCGAGGGGCTGCCGCGCACCTCGATTCCGCGGAACGTCGAGATTGGAGGCGCGGCGCGGTCGCGGCACGTATACCGATGATACGCAGATGATGATCGCGTTGGCGGAGTCGCTGATCGCGTGCGGCCGGGTCAATGTCGAGCATCTTGCGTTGGCCTTCCTGGGCGCTTACGAGGCCGACCGCGGCTATGGTGGCGGCACGCGGCGGGTGTTGGAGTTGTGGCGCTCAGGCGTTGCGGTTGGCGTGGCCGCTGGAGACGTGTTCGACGGTCAGGGGTCGCGCGGCAATGGAGCAGCGATGCGGATTGCTCCGGTGGCGGTTTGTTTGCGATGACCATCAGCGTCTGCGCGTCGAGGCGGCCGCCAGCGCGCGCGTCACCCATGCCCATCCGGTGGGGGTTGACGGCGCGGTCGTTCAGGCGGCAGCAATCGGCGCTGCGGTCCGGGAAGAGGACATCCTCTCCGTGGCACGCGCGACGGCACAGACTGCGGAGCTGCGCCGGAGGCTGGAGGAAGTCGAGCAGCTGCTGGCTGTCGCCGCGGCGCCCGGCGAGGTGCACGCTCGCCTGAGAAGCTCCGCCGACGCCGCCGAGTCTGTTGCCGCCGCTCTGTATTCGGCGCTTGCGCACGACCGCTTCGATCTTCGAGACGGCGCTTCAATTCGCCGTGCGCCTCGGCGGAGACACTGACACGGTTGCAGCGATGACCGGCGCGGTCGCCGGCGCGCGGGACGGGTATCACTCAATCCCGATCCGGTGGCTCGTTGCGCTGGAAGACGGTGTACGTGGACGCTCCTACATCCAGGCGTTGATTAGACCTCTCTGCCGTGTCCCGACGCAATAGATGTGCCCGTGGACAACCGGGACGGTCGGTCGATCGCCCTCCGACGACTAGACCAAGCTTGGTGAGACGGGGCCGACCGGGATTGCACCTGCATGGGTGTCGCTTAAGACGATAGATAGTCCGCGCGAGACGGCTTGGCTCGGCTGAGGACGTACCGGACGTCCGCCGCCCACTGGCGACCCGATGTCTAGCGCGGGTCATCGATCGATACCGCTGGATCGTTCGTCGTGGCGGACCTGCTGAGCCCGACGCCAGGCACCTCACAGGCGTACGTCGCTGGGACCGAACCGACGATCGCTAGTCGCTCGGAGTCTTGGCACACCATTACCGCGCCCAGATCGTGTCAGGTGTGGACCCTGGGCCTACCTAACGTAGCGGCTGGCCTGGTGCCTCGTGACGCGTGCCGATGCGATTGACTTACCCGGTTGTCCGGTCGTGCCGCGCACGCGACTCTTCGTGGTCCTGCATGAGGGCGTTGACAAGCTCCTGGCGTTCGGCCTCGAGCTCCGCGAGCGGCAGCCCAGCGGCTTTCTCACTATTCAAGAACCCGACCTCTCCATGCGGGCGCGGAGCGTGCGAAGGCACTTATGGCGGAGGTGTCGGCCGGCTCGCTCATCACCACCGTTGGTCGGCCTGAGAGCGCAAGCCGGCGCCTGCTCGCGTGAGCCCTCAGACGACGCGCGCGCTCGGCACGGCGCGATGGGGGAACGGCCGTCCGCTCGTCGCGCCGTGGATTGGTGCTCAGTGCTCACGCAGCGACTCCCGCCTGCGCTTCGACGATGCGGGCCACGTAATGGCCGGTGATCTGCCGGGTGGCGGCGTTGACGCGGTTGAACGCGTTGATCGCCGCGATCGCGACCACCAGCGCCGCGAGCTGGGGCTCGGTGTAATGGCGGGCGGCTTGGTCCCAGACCTCGTCGGGCACCGGGTCGGGACGGTCCGCCAGCCGCGTGGCGGCCTCGGTGAGCGCGAGCGCCGCACGCTCGGCGTCGCCGAAGTACGGCGCCTCGCGCCACGCGGCGACCAGGTGGATGCGCTCGCTGCTCTCGCCCATGTGCTCCAGTTCGCGCGTGTGGATGTCTACGCACACGCTGCAGCCGTTGATTTGGCTCGCGCGGAGCGTCACGATCGCGAGCGTGGCCTCCGGGATCCCGGCGTGCTTAGCCGAGTTGCCGAGCTGCTGGGCCGCTTCGAGCGCGCCGGGGACGGTGAGCGCGGGGTTCTGGATTCTGGCGTGGGTCATGGTGTCCCTCCTGGGTTGTGAGTGTGGGGTTGAGGGCCGATGGCCGTGTCACGGGTCGGCCGAAGCGCGCCAATGAGCGATGCGAAGTCCGCGACCACTCCGAGGTGCGCGAGCTTGTCGGGGTTGACGATTGAGCTGATGCTGTGGATCTCGCCGCTGGCGATCTCGAGCGACCAGACGCTGATCAGCCGGCCCTGGCTGTCTAGGACCATCACTCCCGGGCCGCCGTTGACCTCGGTCGGCCGCAGCGTGGAGTCGGGAAGCCGCGAGAGGACCCGCATCCAGTTGAGCAGCGTGCGAGCGACGCGGTTGCGACCGCGCAGCGACCGCGCGATCGCCGGGACCTTCCCGCCGCCGTCGCCGGTCAGGACAACGTCGTGCGCCAGCAGCGCCTCGAGCCCGGCCAGATTCCCTTGCTGGGCGGCGGCGAGAAACCTCTGCGCGAGCTCCTCGCGCTGCTCGCGCGAGATCTGGAACCGAGGGCGACGCTGCTCGACGTGACGCCGGGCCCGGCTCGCGAGCTGGCGCACGTTGTCCTCGCTCTTGCCGATGATCTCTGCGATCTCCCGGTAGCCGTAGTCGAACACGTCGTGCAGCAGCAGCGCGGCTCGCTGCTCGGCAGACAGGCTCTCCAGCAGCACGAGCATCGCCAGCGACAGCGAGTCGGCCATCTCGGCGTGCTGGGCGGGATCGTCGACGCCGTCGGTGAGGATCGGCTCGGGCAGCCACTCGCCGACGTACTGTTCGCGCCGCGCGCGTGCCGAGCGCAGCTCGTTGATCGCCAGCCGGGTGGTGACGGTCGCGACATAGGCCCGCGGGGAGGCGATCTGCTCGCCGTCTTCGATCGCCTGATGTACGCGCAGCAACGCCTCCTGGACGACGTCCTCGGCCTCGGAGAAGCTGCCGAGCATCCGGTAGGCGATCGCGAACGACGCCGGCCGCAGCTGCTCGAGCTCGTGTTCTTCAGCGGTCATCTCAGGTGTGCTCCAGTCTCATCATCCGATTCCTGACCCGGCCTACAACCCATAGACAACACGACCGCCTCAGCTGTGACACGCTGGTCGCAATCAGCAGCCGGCGATTTGGCGGCCGATCGCGCTCTGCGTGATCAGGCGCGTGCCATCGTCACCGCCAGCGATCGCTTCGATCGCGGCGGCGCCTTCAGCCCGAACGATCCCATCGGCGACGTTGCGGTCCGTGCGTGAAAGATTGCAGGGGCTTCCAGGAGCGGAAAACGCTGTGGCGTGGGGTGAGCCTTTGGAGCCTGGCTGTGGTGTGCGGGGCCCTCCGCCCGCTCGCGTTTCCGGACGAGAGGCCGCGCTCGGTCGGATGGCGGGCGCGCCCGCGACGGCGGCGCGGGCGGTGACGCGCTCCTCGTCGCTGGTCAACCGCCAGAAGGTCGTGGGCGGCGCGTCCTCGGCGTATCTTCCTGTGGCGCTCCAGCTCCGCGAACAGGCACACGCGGGCGCGGTCGGCTCCTCTTCGTACCGGCTTTCTCGAGCAGTAGGCCGCGGCGGGCGCCGTTGTTGGGTGTGATGTGGTCCAATAGCAGGGCATGTCGGACGCGGCTCCGCAGCTTCGCGATGTGCTCGATGCCCAGCGGGTAATCGCTCCCTACCTTGACCGCACGCCGGTGCGGCGCTATCGATCGCTGGATCGCGTGTCGGGGCCGAACTGTTGGTCAAGCACGAGAACCACCAGCCGACGGGGGCGTTCAAGGTGCGGGGTGGGATCAACCTTGTGGTCCATCTCGATTCGCAGCTGCACGTTGCCGGGGTGTATACGGCGTCGACCGGCAACCACGGACAGTCGGTTGCGTATGCGGCGAGCTTGTTCGGCATCGCGGCGACGATCTTCGTGCCGCGCGGTGCCAATCCGGTGAAGGTCTCCTCGATGCGTTCGCTCGACGCGACCGTGATCGAGCACGGCAGGGACTTCGACGAGGCGCGCGAACGGTGCGAAGAGGCGGCTGCGGACCACGGCGCGCGATACATCCATTCCGGCAACGAGCCATTGCTGATCGCATCAGCCCCGCACAGCTTCGCGAGCTGCTCGAGTGGGGTCGCACCCGGTAGCCAGCCAAGAACCCGAAGGCCGCCCCGCGCCGATCACCACGGCCACGGACGTTGGGTTTCGTCAAGCACTCACCAGGCCCACGCCAGTGGTCGCCGAGACCAAATGCATGAGTCACGGGAGCCGAGCGTGTGGCAGGTAGATGCCGTTGAAAGCATGCGTCCACGTCGAGATCAAAAACATGAGCTGGCGCCGGCAAAGCACAAGGTGCTCCGCGCAGTTGAGGCGAGCGACCGAGCCAGCTGACGCGGCCGCATCCTCCTGGGCGAACTCTATAGTCGCCACTGCTGAACGGAATCGGGTCCCATGGGGAGATCCCTATGTCGCGACATTGCGATCGTCCCGAGCCAGGAGTGCGAGTGTGCAGCTCGCTGTCGAGTCCGCCCAATGTCAACGGCTGGCGGGCCCAATCGTTGTCCCTGGTGATGCAGTGGGTGCGGGGCTGCAGAGGTCGGCGCTGTCATCCTCAGCCGGCAAGCGGACCGACGCGAGCACGACATAGGCGGCCGCGCAGTCCTGGTGGGCGCGGAGCCAGTTGCTAGCGGTCACGGCAACGACCTGAGCGCGCCGGCAGCGCAGTACGCACGAAGGGGCGCTTGACGCGGTTCCGCTCGAGGAACGGCGCCGTCACGACGCCACAAATGGTGTGGCTGCCCGGTCCTCGGGGCCGGTGTGGGAGCAACCGTCTCGATAGAAGCCGGTGAGAGGGTCGTTACCGCGGGGCTCGAGTGCGCCGCCGAGGACGTTGCGGTCGCTCAGCGGACCGGTATTGCGATACATCGCGCCGTCTGCATGCGTGCGAGCAGCGCTTCGATTTCGACCAGGCACCTCTCGTCGCAGGAGGCGTTGCCGGGATCCGCGCCGCAGCACGATTGTCGGCGGAGAACGTCGCGGCCGCGGCGGTGCCAGCCGCGCCGAGGTACTCGCACAACTGACGGCACGGGACGCTTGCTGGCGTGGGAGCGGCTGGGCCGCCGGCATCTACATCCAGGCTGTCTCGCGTGTGGATGCGCCGCAAGACAGGCGTCTGGCCCTGCAGGCTCCGCGTGAGCGAGTCACGCGCGTTGGGCTCAATCACCGAACGTGATCACGCTGCGGATCCCGTCTTGGCGCTCCATCAGCTCGAATCCGTGGTTCACGTCGCGCAGTTCGAGCCGGTGTGAGATGAAGGGATCGACGTCCAGTTGTCCGTCGAGGTAGAGCTGCACGAGTTCCGGGACCTGATCGCGTCCCTTTACGCCCCCGAACGACGACCCGCACACGCGCCTGCCGGTGATCATAAGCCGCGGCACGATGTCGAGCGTCTCGCCCTTGCCGGCCACCCCTGCGATCGTGCACAGACCCCAGCCCATCCGGGCCGACTCGACCGCCTGGCGCATCACCGAGACTAGCCCCGTTGCCTCGAACGTGTAGTCCGCGCCAAAGCCGCCAGTCTCCCCGAGCACCCGAGCGACGGTGTCCTCACCACCCACCCAGACGTCGGTGGCGCCCTGTCGCCGAGCCAGTTCCAAACGCTCCGGGGACAGGTCAACGCAAATGATCCGTTCCGCGTCGCGCAGCCTGCAGCCGGCGACGGCCCCGAGGCCAACCATTCCGGCGCCGAACACCACGCACGTCGATCCGGCCTGCACCTGCGCGGTGTTGATCGCCGCCCCGAGCCGGGTCGAGAGCCCGCATGCGAACAAGCAGGCCCGATCAGGTGCAGCCTCCGGCGATACGCGTGCGAGCGCGATCTCCGGCATCACCGTGTACTCGGAGAAGGTACTCGTTCCCATGAAGTGCCGAATCGGCTCTCCGGCTCGCGACAGCCTTGTCGTTCCGTCGGGGAGGTACCCGCGGTTCTGCTGCTCGCGGATCGCCAAGCAGAGATTCGTTCGTGGGCTGCGGCAGTGCTCGCACTGGCGGCACTGGGCAGAGAACAGGGTCACCACCCGGTCGCCCGCAGAAACGCTCCTCACACCATCCCCAACCCGCTCCACGATGCCGGCCCCCTCGTGACCGAGCACCGTCGGCGCGTAGCCCGAGGGATCCGCGCCCGAAGCGGCGTAAAGCTCGACGCCGAGTACATCCGCGTCGCGAAGGACGGCACCGTCACCACAAACGTCGACTCGTTCACCGCGGGCCCATGAGCGCGCTTGCGCCGACGCGCTCTACCCAGAGGCGGCGAGGCACGACGCGCCGAGGTGAGCGTCAAAAATCCGAGGCCCCGAGGGTGATCGTAGGTGACTCGGCGGCTCTGACCGGCTCGGGTTTCGGCGTCTGAGCAGGCTTTGTTCGCTGTTTGCGGGGTGCCGAGCGGGCGTTAGAGTGACGCGCACAGGTTCAGACCGTAGGTTCGGGGTTTCTGGAGTCCGAACTTCGAGGTCGTCGCCTATGCGCGTCACGACCGCATTCTCTCGCCTGCTTGATCTGCCTGGGGTGTGGGTCCGGAAGGTTCGCTTCGAGCCCGATCGGGTGGTGGTCACGGTCGCTTTGCGCCGTCGTTGTCTTCATTGCCGGAAGTGCTCGTACTCGACGCGCCATCGGGAGAACAAGCAGCTTCACGACTCGGTCTGGCGCCACCTCGATCTCGGCCGTTGGCGTCTGGAGGTTCACGCCCGGCTGCGGCGGCTTCGTTGCCCCGAGCACGGCGTGAACCTTGAGCGCGTCCCGTTCGCACGCGACGGCGCGGGTTCACCAGGGACTTCGACAACCTCATCGCGTGGCTGGCGAGCAAGACCGACAAGACGGCGACCTGCCGACTGGGTCGAATCGACTGGCAGACGATCGGGCGGATCATCGAGCGCGTCGGCGAGGAGCTACTCGACTCAGACCGTCTCAGAGATCTGTTCGAGATCTCAGTCGACGAGGTCGCGTGGCGCAAGGGTCATCGCTACCTGACGCTGACCGGCGATCCCGATGGGACGCAACTGCCGGGCCGATCGGCTTGCCGTCGTCGGTCCACCGGCTAATTTGCATTCCGGATCCACTTCGGCGACCGCATACCCGACACTGCAATCGAACCGTCACAACTTGACACCGCACTAGTTACTGTTCGATGGCCAACCACGTGTGGGGCGGGCAATGGCTAGCCGATCGGGCTCTACGCGGCCGGGCGGTCGGCGTCGCGAAGCAGCTGGGCGACCAGATCGGTCGGTGTCTGACCACGAGCCGCCGCGATCCGTTGCAGCCTTCTCGCATCCTCGCCTTCGACCGCGAGCAGGATGCGTACCTTGGAATCGGGCTTGCCGCGATGCCGCTCGATGTATCGGGGGTCGATGGTCGCCAGATCCTGGTCGAAGTCTCCAGGCTGCGGTTCGAGGGCTGTCCAAGGGGATTCGCTCATCGGCTAGCTGCCAAGGATCCTACGCTCACTGTCCGTCGCCTCCCATCCGGTCACGATCAGCCATGTCGTCGGATCCAGCGTCTGCTCCACCACGAGCGTGAGTGCTCGGTCGCCATCGGTGCGACCGATCAACAGCCGCCTCGTGCCCGACGCGGTCTCGTCTCTGGGATTTCGCACCGTCACGTGGACGTTGCGCAGCAGCTGCTCGGTCTCGTCTGCCGAGATGCTGCGAGCTCCGAGTTTGTCGAGCGCCACTTCTGCGAGCAGCAGTTCGGTGATGATGTCTGGCACCGGCCAGGTGTACCGCAGGATGAAGACGGAGTGTTTCTCACCACCGGGCCCGCGGCTGCTCGTCTGCATCACGGAGCGGCACCGCCCGGGCCGCTCTATGGATTGCGAGCGGAGCGGCCCCGGCAGGCCGTTCGACCAGTCCGCGACGGTTTGCGCGATGATGGCGGCATGATTGGCCTTCGCTCGGTGCTTCTGGTCGTGCTCGTCGTCGCCGCGGCCGCTGTTAGCGCGTGCGGGAGTTCGAGCACCTCCTCGTCATCGTCGACCTCGTCGACGGCGACGTCCACCACCGCCGGCTCCGGAAGTGGCGCCGCGGTCGCCAAGCAGAAGTGCCTCGACGCCACCAAGAAGATCCAGGACTCGAGCGCGCGGTCGACCGCGGAACAAGCCTGCAATCAGATCACCGCGAGCAACGCGAACGTGAGTACCGCGCTCAGCAAGGCAAAGCAGGCCTGCCTGACTGTGGCAGCGAAGATCCCGATCGCCTCGCTCAAGCAGGCTGCTGAGGCGCAGTGCAACAAGATCGCGGCGCAATAGCGCCGGCGCGGACCGCCCGCCCGCTGGCAAAAGCCAGCCGCCGCGCAGGTTCAGGCCGGGGGCCGGCGGAAGTCGCCGGCCGGATCGATTGGCCAACTCGAGGACTCCCAGAACGCGCGCTCCGACCGCCGTGCCTGAGGCCTCCCCCATCCGCCGCCTTCATAGTCTATATTCTCGGGCAAGCCGTTCGGCCGCAGCACCGTCCTGACCGCGTTCGGAGGTGATCGACAGCTCGAGTGTCCAGTCGGCGACAGGGGAGATGCTTCGCCGCGGGCACTCAGCTCTCCGGACCGAGGTCGATCCCGAACGCTGGCGGGCAGAGATCTGCGTCTGAGCCTGTAGAGCGTTGGTGCGAGCGGTGTGAGGTTGCGCGCGGGATGGCTGCCGGTGTGTTGATCCGGTTTCAGTGCCCCTGACCCGCCGGTTGTTGTGGCCGCGCTGTGCCGGGGGCCGGTGCTGGGGACGGTGACCTTGTGTCTTCGATGGCGTGCGGAGTTGCTCAGGCTGGGTATTGCAGCTGAAAGCGCGTCCGAGTCGTTTGAGAGCTGACGCGTCTGGCGTGGCAGCAGCGCAGCGGCGATCAGCGTCAAGGAGATTGCTCCGCCCAGGCCGAGCACCGTCCGCGGTCCCAGCGAGGAGGCCAGCGGTCCCGCAAGCACATACGCGATGGGTAGGAGCACCAGTGATCCCATCCAGTCGTAGGCGCTGACGCGCGAGAGCGCGTGGGGGGGAATGTGCCGTGCCAGGGCTCGGGACCAGGATCCGCGAGGTGCATCGCGCACCGGGGGTAAGGAGTTCGCCGAGCTCGTGGAGGTCGTCGAGTACGAACCCGATGGCGTATTCGGAATGCGAGTCATCGAGGGACAGCCGATCCACGGTCGCATCACGTTCGAGCCCACCGAGCGAGGCACCCGCTTTCGATTCAGGGTGTACGGCGAGCCGACCGGGATGATGCGCACCGCACAGCCGCTCCTGAGGCCGCTGCTCATGCGCAACTTCGCACGATTCCGCGCGAACCTCAAAGCGGTACTCGAGAACGAGACGCCCAAATCATGACGCGCGAGCGCGATTCCCGCCGCCAGTTCAACTGACACCTGAATGGCACGCGGCGCTTGCGACCGACTCGCCCAACGAACGGACGCTGCACCTATCCGGTCCTAAAAGGCGTATTTTGCAGGTAAGTTTACATAAGATCATTATCGAGCGTGCGTTATGGATATTGCGGAGGCGACGCTCACCGGTAGCTTCGTTATGACTTGCGCGCTGCTGCGGTCGCGGGCTATCGCGACTTCGGCGCGATGGGTGGCGCAGCCGGGATGGCGTCGTGGGGGCTTCGGTCTCGCGCAGGCGCACTTCAATCAGTCTGCCGTGATCGTGGACACGCTCGATCGCGTACGCGTTGAGTTTAAGCGCCGATGACTACGACCGGGAAGTGAATCCCGCTGGCGCGCATTAGGGTCGACCGGTCCGGCGCGGTGAACGCGTGTTCCTCCCAGTCAGCAAAGCGCCGGTAGCCCAACCTCGGCGTAGATCGTGTTTGACCGGCCCGATGCGGATTCGAGGTTTGTAATGGCAAACTGTCTGGATGGCGGCGGTGGGGCTTGTAGGCAGGTGGCGACTGGTGTCTTGGTGCCGGGCGTCAGCGCCGCCGCGACGCATTGGCTGTTTGACCGGGGCGTGCGGGTGATGGGTATCGACGCATGGGGTTGGGACCGCCCGCTGCATCTCCAAGCCCAGGAGGCACTGGCGAGCGGTAGGCCGGGTATCTTCTGGGCCGCCCACCAGACGGACTTGCCGTACTCGCAGATCGAGCGGTTGGCAAACCTCGACCAACTGCCCTCGACTGGCTTTACCGTCGCCTGCTTTCCGCTCCGATTGATTGGCGGAAGCGCGGCGCCGGCGCGCGTGGTCGCGATCCTCGATGAGGATCACAAGGCAGCAGAGTCATAGCGAGTCTGGCAGCCGCGCGCACGGACGTCGGAATATGGATTATCGAGTAGAGGTTATGGAAACCGCTCCGGGCCGTCCGGTGACGTTCCGTGTCGTCATCCCCGCTTCGAGTGCGAACTCGTCGATCATCAGCGCTCGCGTAACCATTACATGGATCTCATGTTGTGTAGATGTCGAGGCGGACGGAGCGGGAGAATGAGCGAGAACATCGGGGCGGCGCTCGAGCGGAGCGACAGGCTGTTCGGCGATCGCGAGGCGGTCGTCGACGGCGGGCTGCGCTTGAGCTATCGGGAGCTGCGCCACCGCGTCGCAGCGTTTGACGCCTCGCTCGACGCGCTGGGCCTGGCAGCGGGCGACGTCGTCGCCGTGCTCGCGCTGAACTCGGCCGCGCACCTGGTCAGCTGGCTGGCGATCCCGAGGTCGGGCAGAGTGCTCAACGATCTGAACGTGCGTCTGGCGCCAGCGGAGCTCGAGTTCATCGTCAACGACTCCGGAGCCAGGGCGCTGATCGTCGACGACGTGTTCCTCGAGCTCGGCCGCAAGCTCGCTGACGCTTGCGAGATGGTCGAGCATTTGATCTATGCCGGTGCCGGCGCTGCCCCCGACGGGTGTCTGTTATTCGCCGAGCTGTGCGAGGTGGCGGGCGGTCCGCCAGCGACGGTCGATCCCGACGCGGTGGCCGGGATCTTCTACACCGGTGGCACCACCGGGCTGCCGAAGGGCGCGATGCTCACCCACCGCAATCTCGTCGCGAACGCCAAGCACGTCCTGATCCTCTTTCACTACGACGAGACCGACAGCTACCTGCACGCCGCGCCGATGTTCCATCTCGCCGACGGCGCGTCGACTTTGTCGCTCACCTGGGTCGGCGGCAAGCACGTGATCATCCCCGCGTTTGACCCCGCGCTGTGGCTGCAGACCGTGCAGAGCGAGCAGGTCACGTGTGCCCTGCTCGTCCCGACGATGATCAACATGGTCGTCAACGACCCGGCGCTGGAAGCCCACGACCTCACCGGTCTGCGAGCAATGCTGTACGGCGCCTCAC
>CAWEQQ010000002.1:0-225986 GCA_963811155.1 uncultured Solirubrobacterales bacterium | reverse complement strand
ATCTCGCGTGAGCTGCGCCGCAATGCCGCCACGCGTGGCGGACGGTTGGACTATCGAGCCTCGACGGCGCAGTGGCACGCCGACCTGCGCGCCCGGCGCCCGAAGCCGGCGAAGTTGGCGGTCAACGCACGGTTGCGCGGCTATGTGCAGGGCCGCCTCTCGGGGGCCGTCAAGCGGCCGGACGGCAGCGTGGTGGCGGGTCCGGAGGTCCGGTGGATCGGTCGTCGTCATGGTCGTCGCAAGGACCGGCGGTGGGGCACGGCATGGAGTCCTGAGCAGATCTCGGCTCGGTTGCGGCTGGACTTCCCCGATGATGAGTCGATGCGTGTCTCTCACGAGGCGATCTATCAGTCGCTCTATGTCCAGGGGCGCGGTGCGTTGCGCCGCGAGCTGACCGCGTGCCTGCAGCGGGACGGGCGCTGCGGGTCCCCCGCGCCCGCGCGCACAGCCGCGGCAAGGGGTTCATCACCAACGAGGTGATGATCAGTCAGCGTCCCGCCGAGGCCGGCGACCGGGCGGTGCCGGGGCACTGGGAGGGGGATCTGATCCTCGGGCTGGTCAGCTCGGCGATCGGCCCGCGTTCGAGCGCTCAAGCCGTTTCACGATTCTGCTTTATCTCCCGCCGATGACCGGGCAAGGACCGAGAGTGCACAACGGCCCCGCGCTGGCCGGGCACGGTGCTGGGGCTGTCCGTGACGCGATCGCCACCGCGATCGTCACGCTGCCAGAGCAGTTGCGCCGCTCGCTGACCTGGGACCAGGGCGCCGAGATGGCCCAGCACGCCCAGCTCCGTATCCAGACCGGGCTGCCGGTCTACTTCTGTGACCCACAGAGCCCATGGCAGCGCGGGAGCAACGAGAACACCAACGGGCTGCTGCGCCAGTACTTCCGCGCGGCACTGATCTCGCCCGCCACGATGCGGAGGACCTCGCCGCCGTCGCCGCCGCCCTGAACAGCCGGCCTCGCAAGACGTTGGGCTTCAGAACCCCGGCCGAAGCACTCAACGAGTACCTGTCAACGACGAACTGACACGCGCCACACGCCGCACCAGACAGTGACACCAAGTCTGGCGCTACGACCGCGCCAGACGGGTGGGGGTCTCGGCCGGGCGCACGCGGCTATCGCCGCTCCGGCCCGCCCTCGGGCGAGCCCGCGCGGACAGCCGCGTCGCCCAGCTCAACCTTCGGGTCTTCAACGCGCCGCCTGCGCCCGTCATCCGCACCACCTACAGTTCAGCGCACAAGACACTGTTGCGAGGACCGGTTGAGTCCGAGCTGCCCGCCCTGGTCGGAGTGGTGAATCAGCCCGCGGTCGGGGCGACGGCGAGCAAGCGCCATCTCGAGCGCGTCGACGACCAGCTCTGAGCGCAGATGGTCGGCCATCGACCAGCCGACGATCAGCCGGGAGAACAGGTCCTGCACGTGCGCGAGGTACAGAAACCCCTCCCAAGTCGAGATGTAGGTGATATCCGCCGACCAGGTTTGGTCAGGACCGGTCGGGTCAAGTCGCGCTCGAGCAGGTCGGAAGCGACCCTGACGCCCTCCAGCCGGACCGTGGTGCGCCGGCGCTTTCGCGGCAAGCGCCCCGAGATAGCGGCTGCTCGCATCAGCCGCTCGACGCGCTTTCGCCCGACGCGGATCCCGTGCTCGATCCGCAGCTCGGCGTGGATCCGGCGGGCGCCGTAGGTGCCGTCCGAGGCGGCATGGATCTGCCTGATCTTGTCGGTCAGCCACGCGTCGGAAAGCGCCCGGTCGGACGGCGCGCGACACTCCCAGTCATGGAAGCTGGTGCGGTTCACCTCCAGGGCACGGCACATCACGGAGACCGGAAAGTTCGCTTTCTCCGCCGCGATCAGCGAGAAGATCTCGCCTACGGCTCGCCGGTCTCCCGGGCGAAAAAAGCGGCTGCCTTCTTGAGGATCTCGCGCTCCATCCGCAACGTCTGATTCTCGCGACGCAACCTGTGCAGCTCCTCACGCTCGTCACTCGAGAGCCCGTCCGGGCGCCTGCCTTCGTCGCGCTCGGCCTGCTTGACCCAGTTACGCAGCGTGACGTCGGAGAGCCCGAGGTCCTCCGCGATCTGCCGCTGGGATTTGCTTGAGAAACGAACGAGCTCGATTGCCTCACGGCGAAACTCCTCTGGATACGGCGGTCTGGTTCGAGGCACTTCTCACCTCCTGACCCTGGTCTTTCGACCAAAGCCCTCAGGTGTCCTCGAAACCGGGGGCACTCCAGACCGACGGTGCTGGTCGTGCTCAGAAGCAGAAGCGGCGGCCACGCTGCTCCTTGTCGATCAACCCGACACTCTCCTGACGCGTGATGACGACTGTCGCAACACGTCCAACGCAGTAGTGGGCGCGTCGAAAGTGAGCAGCCATATTTGGTGTGGTCCACGTTGCCGAGAGATGACGCGCGAACGCGGGGTCGGCGTCACCAACGCGGCGTGGGCGTTAGGAACGCTGCCGCAGCAGGAAGTCGAGCGTCGCTTGGTTGAACGTCTCGGGGTCCTCGTGCAGCCCGGCGTGGGACAGATGGTCGAAGACCACGAGCTCGCTCCCGGCGATCCCGTCCTTGAGCGGCTGCGCGAAGCGCGTGGAGGAGACAAGGTCGCGCGCTCCAAAGGTGATCAGCGTCGGGGCGTCGATCTCGCCCAGCACCGCGCTCGCGTCGTGGGCGACCGCCCCTGCGATCTGGGCCACGAACGCGTCCACGGGCTGCGCCGGGCGGCCCCGCACGAAGTCCTCCAGCGTGTCGACGAACTCCGCCCTGTCGACATACATCTCGGGCGTGAAGCACCACGGGAAGATGCCTTGGATCACCACATCCGCGACGGTTGGCAGTGTGGATGCGAGCGTGCGCCACTGCTCCAGGACGATGTTCAGATAGTCGTCGCTGGCGTGCCAGCCGCTGTGCAAGGAGAGTGAGCGCACGCGGCCTGGATGGCGGGCGGCCAGTGGATGTCCACGGCGGCGCCGAGCGACACGCCCGCCACGTGGGCCCGCTCGAGCCCGATGGCGCCGAGGAAAGCCGCGACCTGGTCGGCATAGCCCTCGGTCGAATACGGCCCTGCCGGCTTGTCGCTCTCGCCCGAGCCGGGAAGATCAAGCGCGATGCAGCTGAAATGCTCGGTATAGGACGGGAGCTGGAACGCATAGCACGCGTGGTCCGCGGACGTATACGGGATCAGCAGGAGCGGCTCGCCCTGCCCCTGCATGTCGTAATTGATCGTGAGCCCGTCTACCTCGACCTGCGGCATGCTCGCCTCCTGGCCGATAACAACACGCGCCTTACGCCTACAAGATCATCGCTGCCATCGGCTGACACGGCAACTCTCGATTTGCGGCCGACGACCGGGACCGGCCGCAGCCATGAGGCATCTGACGTGTCACCGCTGCTTCTTTGAGCAGCGAGCTCCCCGGAAGCCGTCGGCGCCCACCTGCCAGGGGACGAGCGCGACACGTCCTGGCTACCGCGTCTACCGCCCCGCACGTCAGTCAAAAAGCAGCGACGCGCTCACTGCTCCTTTTCATGCAGAGTGAGCGTCCGCCCCAGGCACCCCCGAGACTTCCGTCACTGTCATCGTCTTCCCCGGTTCGGGCGGTGTCGTCCGACCGTTGCGGTTGGTTCTCGGGCTGGCGGCGGGCTGACTCTCGACTTCCGCGTCGTGCCTTGCTGACTGGCAAAGCTTGTGTCGCCCGTCGCCGCCCGAGGACCTTCGGCGTGACCTGATAGGAGCGTGGCATCGCCCCGAGTGACGGCTGTCCGCCGAAGTTCCGCTTCATCGGTGGTTTAACCAAACGAAGGGACGGTGCAGATGATCGTGGTTGGGGTGGACACGCATAAGGGGTCGCATGCGCTGGCGGCCGTGGATGAGGGTACGGGCCGGGTCCGTGGCCATCGGGAGATCAAGGCTGATGACGCCGGGCATCTGGCGGCGGTGCGCTGGGCGCGTGGTCTGGATGACGAGCGGGTGTGGGCGATCGAGGATTGCCGGCACGTCTCGCGCCGCTTGGAGCAGGCGCTGCTGGCGGCCGGTGAGCGGGTCGTCAGGGTGCCGCCGCATCGGATGGGCGCCTCGAGGCGTGGTGAGCGCGAGCGTGGCAAGTCCGATCAGATCGACTCGCTCGCGGTTGCCAGAGCGGTCGTCAACGATGGCGTCGAGCGGTTCGCGGCCGCATTCTTGGACGAACAGGCGATGGAGATCAGGCTGCTGTCCGACCACCGCCACGATCTCGTCGTCGAGCGCACCCGGGCGATCAACCGGTTGCGGTGGCATCTGGTCGTGCTGTGCCCCGAGCTCGAGGCGTCGCTCAAGAAGCGCTCGCTAGACCAAGCGCGGGTGCTCGACCGGGTCGACCGACGGCTGCGGGGGATGTCCCCGGGCGCTCGTGTCAGCGTCGCGCGCGAGCAGGTCTCGCAGATCCGCGGCCTGACCCGCCGGGTGAACGCGCTCGAGTCAGAGCTCGCCGAGCTGGTCGAGGCGCACCGCCCGCAGCTGCTCGCAGAGATGGGCTGCGGGGCGTTGACCGCCGCGATTCTGATCGGCCGGACCGCCGGCGCCGAGCGGTTCGCTTCAGACGCGAGCTTCGCGCTGCAGTCCGGGACAGCGCCGATCAAATGCTCCTCCGGTCAACGCGACCGCCACCGACTGAACCGCGGCGGGGACCGCCAGCTCAACCACGCGCTGCACATCATCGCGATCACCCGTGCCCAACGCGACCCAGCCACCCAGAAGTACCTCGCGCGTAAGGAAGGCGAAGGCAAAACGAAGAAAGGAGCGCTTCGCTGCCTCAAACGCCACCTCGCCCGCCGCTTCCACCACCTCCTCTCCCTTCCCGCCACGGCACCTCAGCCCGATCGCAACGCTATAGCTGAGATCCCTGTCCACCCCCGACAGCCCGATCGCAGCGCCGTCGATAGCAGCGTCATCGCCGCCGCCCCGATGCGCTGCCTGACGTAGGCGACCTTTCGCAACCGACTCAACCGACCTCCTCGACGGCCGGCCGCTTGCTCGCGGTGACGTTCACCGTCGACGTCGCATGCCGTCAATCGGTGCCATGAACACGTAAGCGCGCCCCAACCGCGACAAGCGACGCGTTCTAAGCCCGTCTGCGGCCCTCGGCGAAATCACCACAACCCATACCACCCCCCAAATCCCGCCCATCACACGCGCTCACCATCATCCAAGGATTCCCGCTACGAGCGACAATCACTTGACATAGGAGCGAGCTTCGGCCTGGCGGACAGCGAGAGCGGCAGCGCCGCGACCGGACCCGCGTCGGCGACGATGCAGCAGCGACGAGCTGCCGGCCTGGGTCGACGCGGGCGCTGGGCTTCGCGCAGTCGTGCCCGTCCGGTTCGTTGGCTGCACGTTAGGCCGGCGCGCTCGTGCGTATGCACACCATGCGCGCCGCGGACCGCGTGGCGGTGCTGCTGGTCGTCTCTATCTCAGCGATCGCCCCGGCGGGTCCGGGAAGCAGTGACGACCGGTGTAGGTGATGACCAGGTCGAAACTCGAGTCCTCGAACGGCCGTGCCTCCACGTCAGCCTCGGCCAGTCGATCCAGTGAATGCCACGACGGTCGGCCTCGGCGCGGACCCGCCGGAGCATCAGCGGCGCGAGGTCGGCCGCCGCATAGCGGAGCTCCTGGTCGGGTCTGAGCCCCCCCTCAAGGCGACGCCGCTTCCGCACGGGATGTCGAGCACCTTGGTGCCGGTGGGTAGCTCGGGGAGCCGGGCGATCTCGCGGTAGACGGCGCCGGTGTCGGTGCCCCAGATCAGGCGCCCGAGCACGTCGGCCACGTGCTCGTGCTCGACGGCCCAGTCGGTGGTCCCCTCGATGAGGCTGGTACGCCAGCGCTCGCGGATGTCCGACACGGCCACAGGCTACGCAGCGGTCCCGGCCGCTGGCGTCAGCCGTACAGCATCGGCGATGGCGGAATCCGGGTGTGGCCGGTGATCTCGGGGATCAGCATCCCGACCTCGTCGATGTAGCACCAGCTCCAGTCCTCGCCCGGCTCGAGCGAGTGGATCAGCGGGTGGCCGCTTGAGTGGTAGTGGGCGGTCGCGTGCCGGTTGGGGGAGTCGTCGCAGCAGCCGACGTGGCCGCACTCCAGGCAGATGCGCAGGTGCAGCCAGACGTCGCCGGTCTTCAGGCACTCCTCGCAGCCGGGGACGCTGTCGGGCAGCTCGGTGACCGTGATCGTGTCGAGGTGGGTGCAGGTGGTCATGCGGGCGTCTCCGTTCTTGGGGTGTCTGGTTGGGTGAGCGGGATCCAGACGTGGAAGGTCGTCCCGCGCTCGCCGGTGTCGAACGTCAGCGAGCCGCCGTGGCGGTCCTCGACGATCCGTCTGGCGGTGTCCAGCCCGAGGCCCGTCCCGCGCCCGACGTCCTTGGTGGTGAAGAACGGATCGAACACGTGGGCGCGGGCCTCCGGCGGGATCCCGGGTCCTGTGTCCGCGATCTCGACGAGGATGCAATCGCCGTCGCGTTTCGTGCTGACCGTGATCGTCCCGCTCTGGCCGACCGCGTCGATCGCGTTGTCGAGCAGGTTCGTCCACACCTGGTTGAGCTCGGAGCCGTAAATCGTCACCGGCGGCAGCGCGCGGTCGTAGTCACGCTTGATCTCGATCTGCGTGTGCTTGAGCTTGTGGGCGAGCACGGTGAGCGTCGTCTCGAGGCCCTCGTGGATGTCGGCTTGGACGACGCCGCCGCGGTCCATGTACGCGTAGGCCTTGACCGCGCTGACGAGCGAGCTCATGCGGTCGGTCGACTCGCGCAGCTCGCTGACGAGATTGTGGGCTGCGATCGCCGCCGCGAGCGAGCGGAGCGCGGCCGGGGTTGCCGGTCCCGCGGCGGCCTGCATCTGTGCGAGCCAGCCGTCGTCGACGCCGGCGATCGCCAGCGGCTCCGCGAGCCGCCAGGCATCGGGGATTCCCAGCGCCTCGAGACGGTCGCGCATCTCGTCTTCGGCGTCGGCGGCGTCGAGCGCGGACAGGGCGCTGCGCTCGCTCGCCTGGCGGAGGGCCTGTTCGCGGAGATCGGCGATGCGAGCGGCGCCCTCGCGTTCCAGGCCGGCGTCGACGAAGGCCCTCAGCGTCGAGTCCATCACGTCCAGCGCCTCACCCAGCTGCCCGGCCGACCGCCGCGCCGCCGCCGCCGGGTTGTTCAGCTCGTGCGCGAGCCCGGCGGCCATCGTGCCCAGTGAGGCGAGCCGCTCCCGGTTCTGCTCGATCGCGGTGATCCGGCTCATCAGCGGCCTGACCTGGCGCATGATCCGGCGGTGCACCGAGGGGTGTGCGAGCGCGAGCCTCCGGAACTCCGGCGCCGGAATCACGGCTCGGCGCACCTGGGTCACCGCGACCATGCGCACGTTGACCGGGGTCTCGGTGAGGGCCGGCACGGCGCCGATCCAGGTCGGCGCCGTCTGCTGCCCAACCGGCTCCAGCCGGTCGCCGTCGTGCCGGAACATCTGCAGAGTCCCTTCGAGCAGGCACAAGAGCCCCTCGGACTCGGAGTTCTCGTCGAGGACGACATCCCCGACTTCGGCGTCGCGCCGCTCGGCAGCCGCCGCCCACTCGGCGAGCTCGGTGTCGTCGAGGTCGTCGAACAGGTCGACCGGCCTGAGGTCAGCGACGGTGACCGGTGCTGCGCCTGCCGGGCTCATGCCTCGGCGAGGTACTGGTGCACGAGCGACACCGCCATCGATCCCTCGCCCACGGCGCTCGCCACCCGCTTGATCGAGCGCGCGCGGACGTCCCCGGCGACGAACACTCCGGGCACGCTCGTCTCGAGCGGGAACGGGTCCCGCTGAAGCGGCCAGCCGTCGCCCTTGACGTCGAGGCCGGCGAGGATGAAGCCGCGCTCGTCGCGCGCGACGACACCGTCGAGCCAGTCCGTCAGCGGCCTGGCGCCGATGAACACGAAGCACGCGTCGGCCTGCTCGACCGATTCGCTGCCGTCCGGGTTGCGGATGCGCAGGGCGCGCAGCCGGCCGTCGCCCTCCGCGGCCACGGCCTCGCTCCGCGTCCGCACCTCGACGTTGTCGAGCGCCTCGATCTGCTCGATCAGGTAGTGCGACATCGACTTCGCCAGCGAGTCGCCGCGGACGAGCATCGTCACGCGTGCTGCGTGCGAGGAGAGGTATACGGCCGCCTGACCGGCGGAGTTGGCCCCGCCGATCACCACGACGTGCTGGTCCTTGCATTCGCGCGCGTCGGTCAGGGCCGCGCCGTAGTAGATGCCCTGTCCGGTCAGCTCGGCGAATCCAGGCGCGTTCAGCTGGCGGTAGGAAACCCCCGATGCGATCAGAACCGTCGACGCGCTGAGGTTGCCGCCGCCCGACAGCTCGACGATCCGCCCCGAGCCCTCGACGCGCAGGCCGGTGGTGTCCTGGAGGGTGAGGAGCTCGGCGCCCAGGCGCCTCGCCTGCGTCGTCGCCCGCTGTGTGAGCTCGGAGCCGCTCAGGCCCGCCGGGAACCCGAGGTAGTTCTCGATCCGGCTCGACTGGCCGGCCTGACCGCCGGGTCCTTCCCGCTCGACCATGATCGTCTTCAGGCCCTCGGACGCGCCGTACACGGCCGCGGCGAGGCCCGCGGGCCCACCGCCGACGATCACGAGGTCGTAGTGCTCGAGCGCAGGCTGTCCCGCTACCCCGAGCCGCTCGGCCAGCTCGAGCACCGTCGGGCGCTCGAGCACGGTCCCGTCCTCGAGCAGCGCCACGGGCAGCCGGTCGTCGTCCACGCCCGCCACCTTCAGCAGCTGCCGCGCCTCCGCGTCGCGCTCGACGTCAAGCCACCGGGCCGGGACGAGATTGCGCGCCAGGAAGTCGCGCAGCTCGTGGGTGGCGCGCGAGAAGCGGTGCCCGATCAGACGCACCCCGCCCGCCTCGAGCGCAGCGCCGGCCTCCCACGCGCCCACCAGGTCTCTGACCACCGGGAACAGCTTGTCCTCCGGCGGGTCCCACGGCTTGAGCAGGTAATAGTCGAGGTCGACCTCGTTGATCGCCTGGATCGCCGCCTCGGTGTCGGCATAGGCGGTCAGCAGCACACGCTTGGCCGTGGGCACGAGCTCCCGCGCACGCACGAGGTAGTCGGTCCCCGAGAGGCCGGGCATCCGCTGGTCGGCGACCAGCAGCGCCACCTGCTCGCCGCGGCGGACCAGTTCGCGCAGGACCTCGAGCGCTTCCTCGCCGGAGCCGGCGCGGACGATCCGGTAGCGCTCCCCGAACCCTTGACGCAGGTCGCGGGCGACGGCCGCGAGCACCGTCGGCTCGTCGTCGACGACGAGGATCACGGGAAGGCGGCGCGCGGGCTCACTCATCGCTTGACTGTAGGTTCTCCCACCCGGGCAAGCGCGCTCAGCAGCGTCGGCCGCGTCGTAGCCGCCGCGGTGCAGAGCCCCGTCGAGGAACAGCGTCGGCGTGCCCGTGACCTCGCCGGACGCGATCCCGCTGCGAATCGTCGCGACGGATGCGCTCGAGCACCGCCTCGCCTTCGAAGTCGGCGTCAAAGCGAGCGAGCTCGAGGCCGAGCTCGCTCGCGTTCTCGCGCAGATCCGGGTCGCCGAGCGCCTTCTGGCGGCGATAGAGGACCTCGTGCATCTCCCAGTACCGGCCCTGGCGTGCTGCCGCCTCGGCTGCCCGGGCGGCGGCGAGCGCGTGGGGATGGATCTCGGTCAGCGGAAAGTGGCGAAACGCGAAGCGCAGATTGCCGCCGAGCTCCTGCTCCACCCGTTGGATCTCGCGGTACGCCCGCCGAGAGTAAGGGCACTCGTAATCGCCGTACTCGAGGACCACGTGCGCGTCCGCGGGCCCGCGAACATGGTCTACCGCCTCGTCCAACGGCTCGACTTCCGGCTCTCGTCTCTCAGGCATGAGCGCCGTCCTCTCCATCCGCTAAAAAATACGTGAAGAGTTCAATAGTTTATCAGCACGTGAAGACTTCAAGGATTAGGTACGAGCTCGCGCAGGCTGCGTATACCGTCCACACCGCTCTAGAGCACGAGCTTCACGACACGCTGATCGAGCTCGACCTGACGATCCCTTTGGCCGACGTCCTGTGGCAGCTCGATCCGGAGCTCGGGCCGCTGTCTCGGCGTGAGCTCGCCGAGCGCCTGCACTGCGATCCGTCCAACGTGACGTTCCTGGTTGACCGGCTGGAGCGTCGGCGGTTCGTCGCGCGGGCTCGCGTCAAGGCAGACCGGCGCGTCAAGGCACTGGCGCTCACCGCCGCCGGGCTGGAGGTTCGAAAGCGTCTGGTCGCGACGCTCGCCGAGTCCGCGATGTTCGCGCGGCTCACGCGCGCCGAGCAACGTCAGCTCGCCGACCTGCTCGGGCGCTGCGCGGATGAGAGCCGCGAGCGGGCCATCCTCGGCGACGAGCCCAGCTAACTGGCGTCCTGGCGCGCCAGCCGGTGGGTTTCGAGCTGGCGCGCGGCGAACTCGAGCAGCAGATCGAGCGGCCCTAGCCGGCACTCGTCGTCCGCTGAATAGCTGACCTGCCACCTCCTCAGGCGGGGACAGCTGTCGCTAGTCGCGACAGTCAGGAACCGCCCAAGGAGACGGCTGCTTCCACGAAGCAGCGGCAGTCTCGCGGCCGTTGCCAGCCTCGCTTGAGACTTCTGCTTCCGGCGGGAAACAGCCATGCCCGCACCCGCGTCGCGTAGCCGGCACCTGGCTGGCCAGGTTGCGGCTAGGGACTTCGATCGGCCTGGGCTGCGAGTCGGACACGATGTCGTTGCGGGCGTGGCGCTGACCAAGCCTGACGCCATCTCATAGGCGCGTCAGCGCCGAGATGGCCGCGGCCATCGCTACGCTCGACCTGTATGTGCGGGCGCTATACCACCGCAGCCGACCGAGTGAAGTTCGACGACATCTTCAAGCCAGCCGCGGTCGAGAAGGCGGTGGAGAAGGCGGTTGGCCGCTACAACGTGGCCCCGACCCAACAGGTGGCGATCATCGAGCGCACGGCCGAAGACGACCGGCGCGCCTCTACCGCGCGCTGGTCGCTGGTGCCACGGTGGGCGAAAAGCATCAAGGAAAGACCGCAGTGGATCAACGCCCGTTCCGACAAGGTCCTGACGTCAAAGCTGTGGAGGTCGCTCGCGGCGCGCCCCGAGGGCCGCATTCTGATCCCCGCAGACGGTTGGTATGAGTGGATGCACGCCGAGCAGCAGCGCGGCGGTCCCAAGCCCGCGCCGTTTCACCATCGCGTCGATGATGGTGGCTGGTTCGCCTTCGCCGGGCTGCGAAGCCGCGCGCACGTCGAAGACGTCGACGAGCCGCTCGCCACGGTGGCGATCATCACGACCGACGCCGCTGGCCCGGCCGCGCGACTGCACGATCGAATGCCAGTGGTCCTCGCCGACGCGGAGATGATGGAGGCATGGCTTTCGCCGGACGTCCAGCTCGACGACGTGCCCGAACTGCTCGCGCCGCTCGCCGGCGACCGGATAACAGTGCAGCCGGCCAGCGGCTTGGTGAACAGCGCCCGCAACGATGGGCCAGAGCTGCTCGAGCCGACCCTCGCCTGAGCGGACGGCTGTTGGGAACCCGCCACACACCCCTGCGCGGTCAGGAGCTCGGCGAACCCGTCCTGGCGCGTAGGCCGTCAACGGCCCGCGCGGACCGATCTCCCACACCACCAGGTCTGAAGCTCAACCACGCGACGGGCGATCGGCCCTGACAAGCGTGCCTACCCGTGACGAACCCCGTCGTTTACGACGGCCGTTTCCAGACGTATCCCCTGGCGCCGCGGAAGTTGCTGACCGCGAACCCCCTCTGGAAAGGGGGTTCCACGACGATGTCCGAGGGCGCCGAGACCATGTAGCGCGTGGAAGCCTCAGGTCTGGCCGTGATGACCACCGAGAACTACTCGCGGTCGTGATCGCCGAGCTCAAGCAGATCGCCGGCGACCGCCCGCTTCCGGTCGTGACGTTGACTGACGATCACCCCCAGTACGTGGAAGCAGGAGGCGGGTGTCCGGCGCGGATCGAGATCCGACGTGCTTTGGCGGCCCGCGGGCCGTCGGATGCGCTGCGGTTCGAGGTCGCGCACGAGTACGCTCACTTCCTCGAGCCGGACAGGTGGCGTGGGTTGGCGCTGTCGCCGCTCGTCGCCGGCGTGGGGGCCGCAGGCCTGATCAGCTGTGTTGCTGCCGGGGTTGGCTCGTTGGTTGTGCATTCTCAGCGGCTGCTGTGGGTTGGTTTGATCGTCGTTGGCTCGATGCTGCTGGGCGCCGCGCTGTACCTATGGGTTCGGCGATCTCACCGTCGCGAGCTCCGTGCCGACGTTCTGGCCGCCGAGCTGCTCGGCGGCGTTGGTCCTGGGCTGGTCTGGCTCGACGAGACTCAAGCCAGGCATCAACGCCTCGGGCGAACGGCGCGTTTCGGTGCGCTGTTTACACACCCCTCCCCCGCCCGCCGCCACCGAGCGTTGCTGAACGCTTCGCCCAGAGCGGAGGATCGTCGCCTGTCAGGTGGCGCGGTTGAACTGATCGGGCACACGCCTCGGAGTGGTTGACCGGAGAGGTCATCGGTGAACGGAAGGAGCTTGAGATGCTGAAACGAGTACTGGTAGCGATCGTGTGTGCCACGCTGCCGGCGTTAGCCCTGTTCGCGCCGAGCGCAGCCAAGCGCGTGGGCCGCGCGTCACGGCGATCTACGTCTCGGCGCCGAAACGGTCTGATCCGGTAATCACCGTGAACGCGTTTGCGACCGGGTTCTCTGGACGGCCTGCAGCGTGGGTGGCCTACGGGCGCACCCAGGCGACCGAGCTCGTCCTCGAGCATCCCGGGCGCAAGGTGGCCGCCGGTGTGTGGTGGTTTAGCTGGCAGCTGCCAGCGCTCACGACCGGGGACGTGGCTCACGGCGAGTCTGGCGGTGATATCGCGCTCGGCGGCGAGCCGTTTCCCGGAGCGCTTGTACGGCGCTACACGATCGGCGTACTAGCCGAGCCGTTCTGCGGCTTTCACCGCATTCCTCGGGCCCTTACACGAAGCTCGCCGTCCGTCGCGGCCTGTTCACGATCCACTAACGCAAACCGGATGTCGCAATTCGACTGGAGGGCGGGATGAGCACAGAGGTGTCAACTGGGCTAGCTACCGAGATTGAGGCCGCGGAGCTGCGCGACCGGGCGCTGCGGCTGCTCGCCGTCGGTGTGGGAGACCACACGCCGATCGAGGTGCAGGAGCAGGTGGCCGAGATCGCTCGCCGTCTGGCCCAGCTGGAGCCGCCGGTGCACGAGCTCGCATGAGCGCGCTCCCTGCTCCAATCGAGACCCAGGCGCCGGTTATCCAGGCCGGGCTGGGGGCGGCCGCCGAGCGCCATGCGCGGCTGACGTTGCGAAAGTCGGCGCAGACGCAGGCGACGTACATGTCGACCTATCGCCGGTTCGCGGGCTGGCTGGTCGACCACACGGGTCATCCGGATCCGCCGCCCGCGGCGTTGACCGCCGACGTGGTCGCCGCCTACGTCATCGAGCTCGAGGCACGACGGGCGCCCGCGACGGTGAAGAAGGAGCGCGCGGCGATCAACCGGCTCGCCAAGTACCTGCACAAGCTCGGTGCGATCGACGCGACCGAGATCCTGATGATCGAAGGGTCGAGGACAGGAGCGCAGCCGCGGCGGCGCGACGCGCTTGATGCGATGACCTGGAAGCGCGTCAAGGACGTTGCCCGCGCTCGGCTGCATCAGGGTCCGCGGGGACGAACGTCCACCGCTGCCGCCCATCGCGACCTGGCGCTGATCCTCGTCCTCGGAGAGATGGGACTGCGCTCGGAAGAAGCGCGCGTGCTCACCACCAGCTCGATCGCGCCGAAACGTTCGGACGGGCTAACTCCGTGGCTGACCGTTCATGGCAAGGGCGCCAAGACCCGCGAGCTGCCGATCCCGCCCGAGGTCGCCGACACGCTGCTGGCATGGCTCGGGCACCGCGAGCGGATCCTCCCCGGGCCGGGCATCCTGCTTCCCCGGCTGGGTCGCCAGCGGGCCGACGGGAGCTTCCCCGACGCGGGCGCCAGCGTCGACGAGCGGGGCGCCACGATCGACGACGGCCGGTTGTCCGCGCGAGCGCTGAGGGACATCGTGCGGCCGGTGATGCTCGCAGCGGGCGTGCCGGCCGGACTCGCGCACCCGCACGTGCTGCGCCACACCTACGGCACGCTGTTCATGGCCAAGCCCGAGGCGCGGATCGAGCAGCTGCAAACCCTGATGGGACACGCCGACCTCTCCACCACCTCGGTCTACCTGCACCAGGCCGCACGCGACCTGGAGGCTGCCGTGCTGGCTCAGCACCCCGCCCGCGAAACACTCGCCGCGTACGCGCAACGACGTCGCCAGCGCGCCCGCCAGCGCTCGGGAGCCTCGTGACGGGAACCTTTCCCCGCCGGCAGCAGTACCGGCGCCTGCGCCGCGCGGGAGCATGCGCCGCAGCAAGCGCCACCGCGGGCGCCCTCACCGTGGTCGCCGCCACGCTCGGCGTCTTTTCGATCGCTGCCGTGTTGCTGCTCGCGACGGTCGGCCTCGCTGTCCGCGCTCGTCACTGGGCCACGCTCGCGGGGCGCAGCCGTGTAGGCGCGCGCTCCGAGGACCAGGTTCAGCGTGCCCTCGCGCCGCTTCGGGCGGAGGGATGGCGGCTGCGCCACTCACTTCCGTGGCAGGGCCACGGGGACATCGACAGCGTGGCGATCTCGCCCACCGGGATCGCGTTCGCAATCGAGACGAAGACCAGCAGGTTTGAGGCCCAGCACGTCGCGCTGGTCATGGAGATGGCCGCATGGCTGCGCAGACGCCGGCGGCGCTGGTGTCCTCACAGCGCGCTCCCCGTCCTATGCGTAGTCCACGCCACCCGACTCGAACGGGTCGAAGCCGGAGTGCTGATCGTTTCACTGGACCGGCTGGTCGCAGCGCTGCGCACCGCGGCGGGCACACGGAAGCGCCCTGCCTTCCTCTCCCCCATTCCCTAATAAGCACTTGCCTTACTCAGGAAGCGAAGAAACGACTCAGCCCTTTCACGCGAGCGCGGCTGTCCAGCCGGGGAGCTTCAATAACGCCCGTGTGCATCAACCATTCAACCGTGAAGGAGTTGTCTTGCCGCTAACGCAGACACAACTCGCGGGCGCCGTCGCTGACCGCGCCGAGATCAGCCGAAACGAGGCCAAGCGGGTGCTCGGAGCGCTCGAGGAGAGCGTGCTCGAGCAGCTCGGGAACGCGCAAAAGGTGCGTGTCGGCGGTCTCGTGCAGCTGACCGTCCGCGTCAAGCCGGCGCAGAAGGCGCGCACGGGCCGCAATCCGGCTACCGGCGAGGAGATCAAGATCGCCGCCGAGCCCGCGAGCGTCGACCTGCGCGCCCGACCGCTCGCCAAGGCCAAGGCCGCGCTCCCATCGGTCCAGAAGGCGCGCCGGCGACTCGCCGCCTGACACTCAGCTCGCGCGCGCTGCCCGCACTCAGAACACAGGGAGAGGGCCCGTGCCGCGGCCACGGGTAGGTAACGCGTCAGTGGCGAGCGCGACCAATCACCTTCTCCGGGTGGCGGATAGGTGCACGCGTGGCCCCCAGATAGCTGATCGGAGGACCCTAAATCCTTCCACACGCACAGCGCGAGTCGGTTCTCGTTCCCCGCCTCGGCCGCGGTCAAGCTCTGCTTCTGCCCTCACGGTTCGCATGTGACTGCCAGGTCCGGCCGCCACCTGCGAACGGTTGACATGCCCATACCTGCGGTGGCGGCGATCCCGAGGATCCAGTCCACCCAGCTCGACCAGATGACCACCCGTCGACGCCCAGCACACGGCGGTCGGTCCAGCAACGCCCACCGACACTCGCTCTTGGGCGAATCTGATAGCGCGCCGCGACGCGCCCACAGCCGGATCGGGACAATCGCAAAGTCGCCAAAGGACTCGTACGGTCTGAGGGCACCCCGATCGCGAAAGCACTCCCGCGCGAGCCCCGCGCGCTGCCGGATTACGCCTAGAGCAGTCACGCCCCCGCCGTGGCCGCTTTGACGGACCGCCAGTAGTGCTTCGGCCCGCGGTCACGCTGACGTGTGTGGGCGAAACACGAGCGGAGCGAATTTGCTCGAAACCGCCGTCGCAGGAAGCATGCACAGCGACGTGTACGTGCAGATGCACCATGTCGCGTCCGCGAAACTTCCGGAGCTCCGACTCTCGCTTCGCGAGAGGAAGCGATCGTCTCCGGCCGCAGAATCCCCCGCTGCTGGTTGTCGTCCAATCCGCGGCAGCCACTCGAGCCACTTGCGCCGGGGCCCGACCATTGCGACTCGCGACCAGGGAGGTTGGTCAGTCGTCGATGCGAATGAGCTGAAGCCTAAGATTCAGATCCGAGGGCCCAGTTAACCTGAAAATATAAGAGAACGTTGCCATTGTCCTGAGGTGAGATGTTCAGGACATGCGTCGTGGCACTGCCTCGAAAAGGCTGGTCTAAAGCTCCAGTCGGCCCCAGTCCTACCTCGCTAATGGTCGCCAGTACGCCCTTGGTTCGATCGACTCCGATACCTCGGAGGTCGTACGCGAATAGGCCGTGGCCTCGGCGTTGCAGGTCGGCGCGTCATTGGGCTGATCGGAGCAGCGGGGGTGCTGTGTCCTGGCGGACTGGTTGGTTTTGTGTTGGCGGGGTGCCTGCGGCCTTGGTGATCAGGCGTGTGCCACGTCCGTGGGTGATGAAGCTGTAGCTCCAGCGCAGCAGCGCCAGCATCCGGTTCTCAAATCCGACCAGATAGCCGAGGTGCACGACCAGCCAGATCAACCACGCCACGCGGCCGCTGAGGCGCACGCCGCGAATCTCGGCGACCGCGTGCGCGCGGCCGATCGTCGCCAGCGCGCCCCTGTTGCGGTAGCGAAACGGCGGCGTGGCGCGGCCCGCCAGCCGGTTGACGACAACAATGCCGGCGTAGCGGCCCTGTTGCATCGCGACCGGTGCGATCCCGGGCAGTGCCTGAGGCTGACCGGTCTGTGGATCGCGAACGCGGACCATGTCACCGAACGCGAATACCTCCGGATGGCCCGGCAGCGTGAGATCCGGCTCGACCACCACCCGGCCGGCGCGATCGAGCTGGGCGTCGCAGGCCTCACCGAACGCACGCGCGAGCGGCGAGGCCTCGACCCCCGCTGCCCACACAACGGTTCTCGTCGGGATCCGGATCGACGTGCCGTTCGCGGCCTGGAGCTCGACGCTGTCCGCTTGCACGTCGACCAGTGTGTGCGACAGCAGCGGCGTGACTCCGAGCTGCTGCAGCGAAACTTGTGCGCGCTGCGACAGCGATGGGTGCAGCGCGCTCAGCACGCGGTCGCCCGCCTCGACCAGCAGCACCTGCCCTGCACGCGGGTCGCTATCGCGAAACTCGGCCGGCAGCGTGTAACGCGCCAGCTCCGCGATCTGCCCCCGCGATCTCCACGCCAGTCGGTCCGGCGCCCACCACCACGAACGTCAAGCAGCTTGCCTGCAACTCAGGATTGTGTTCCAGCTCGGCCGCCTCAAACGCCTGCAGAATCCGTCCCCGGACCCGCAACGAGCTGTCCAGCGACTTGACCTCGAGCGCCAGCGACCGCCATCGGTCGTGTCCGAAATAGGAGTAGCTGCTGCCGTCGGCAACCAGCAGCGTGCGATACGGGATCGTCCGCGACGAGCCGCCGGCGACCGTCGAGCTGACCAGCACTTCCCGCCGGTTGAGATCGAACCCGGTGACCTCACCCATCACGACGCGGACGCGCGGCTCGCGTCTGAAGATCTGCCGCAGCGGCACCGCGATCTCAGCCGGCGAGAGCGAGCCGGTCGCGACCTGATAGCTCAGCGGCTGGAACAGGTGATAGTTGTTGCGGTCGATCAGCGTCACATCGACCTCCGCGCAGGCGAGCGTCTTGACCGCCTGCAGGCCACCAAACCCGCCACCCACGATCACCACCTGACGACGCTTGCTCACCTCCATTTCGCCGAGTCACCGCTGTTCAGTCCCGAGACGCCGAGGATCGCCTCGAGCGCGGTGTTGAGCTCGAGCCAGCCGTGAAAGTCGCGCCGGGCACCGCTAGGCGCGGTGAGCGTGCCGCGAATCACACCGTCCTCGATCGCGGCGTCGAGGATCACGCGCTGTGTGGGAGCTGCGAGCTTCATCGCAGTGAGTCTCGCCCGACCGTATGCGTGGCGCATCGGCCAAAGGAGTCCAGTCTTCTGGCGCGCGAGGTCCTATGAAATCGCCGCCGCGGTGGCGGTCGGGTCCTCGCGACTGTCGGCGCCCGGGGTGCGACTTGTTCTAAGGGCTCAGGTGACCGCGACGCCCTCACCGCACCGCCGAGCGTGTGAACACGCGGATCGAGAGCACTGTCAGCGCGACGGCGAACAGCGCGACGACGCCGAGGCTCGCCACGCCTCGAGCGTCGTGTTGCCCGCACCCCAGATGTCGTGCAGGCCCTGGCCGCTCGGGTCGACGAGCCCGTAGCGCAGCAGCGCGAGCGCGTGCGTCAGCGGCAGCACCTTCGCGATCGCTGTAGCCCGCCCGGCATCGCGCTGATCGGGAACAGCGCGCCGGCGAAGAACAACGGCAGGATCGCGACGAGCGGGGACCGCGCCGACGTACTCCTCCTGCTTGCGGATCCTGGCTCGCGAGCGTCTCCGCGACGCCGTACATGAACACCGTGAACAGCAGCGCCCGCGGCCAGCGAACCAGACCATGCCGGTGCCGGTGATGTGGAACTCCGCCGCCGCGGAGCAGCGGTCAGCGCCGACGAGCACGATCGACCTGCAACGCGCAGAGCACGACCGCGACTGCGAGGTTGCCGAGCACCAGCAGCGCCCGCGGGACGGGCGCCGCGAGCAGCTCGCGCTGCGCGCCGGCTTCGCGGTCGACGATGACGCCGAGGCCGGCGAACATGCAGCTGATCGGCATCACCAGGCCGACCGTGCCGACGCCGACGAACGACTTGTAGTCGATGCGCGGAGTGCAGCCCGCCGGTCGCCTTCTTGAGCGCGGGCGCGACGATCAGTCGCGAGCAGGATCGGCGCCAAGCAGCGGCACGACGATCTGTCGCGGGTTGTGCGCGGTCAGCGCGGCGCGCCGGCGGGCGAGCGTCGCGAGCGCGCTCGCCGGACGCGCCCGCGTCGGCGCCGGGAGGGCGGATTGGCTGCGGTTTCGGAGACTGTGGTTGCCATTTCGGCTCCTTGGATGCGTGCTCGTTGGTGGGTGTCAGGCGGCCTCGGAGATCGCGCGTCCGCCGGTCAGCTGCAGGTAGACGTCGTCGAGCGTCGGCGTGCGAGTCGTGATGCCGGATCCGTGAGCGACCGCTCGTCCATCGCGGCGACCGCCTGCGCGGCGCGTCCGGTCGTGGAGCGGCACGGTCAGCGTCGAGCCGACCGCGAACGCGTCGTCGCCGGCGACGCCGCGCGCCCGCAGCGCGGCGAGCGCGGCCGGGCCGTCGCCGTCGACGCGCAGCTCGACGATCTCGCTCGCCGAGCCCGGCCAGCAGCGCGCCGGGGATGTCGAGCGCGACGATCTCGCCCGTGGTGCATGATCGCGACGCGATCGCACAGCCGCTCGGCCTCGTCGAGGTAGTGGGTCGTGAGCAGGATCGTCATCTCGGCGCGGTCACGCAGGCCGGCGATCACGTCGAGCAGCTCGTGGCGGATCCGCGGATCGAGGCCGACGGTCGGCTCGTCGAGGAACAGGACCCGCGGGTCGGAGACCAGCGCGCGCGCGATCTCGAGCCGGCGGCGCTGACCGCCGCTGTAGCTCTCGACCGGCCGGTCGATGAGCTCGCCGAGTCCGAACGCTCGGCACAGCTCGGCGATCCGGGTCTGCTGCCTGCGCCGGCCTCGACCCCCCACAGGCGCGCGTGCAGCTCGAGGTTGCGCGGCCGCTCAGGCCGCGGTCGACGACCGGCTCCTGGAACACGACCTCGCGATCGCTGCGCGCCGCGAGCGGGTCGCGCGCGACGTCGAAGCCGGCGAGCGTCGCGGTGCCGCTGGTCGGCACGATCGTCGTCGTCAGCATCCCGATCGTCGTCGACTTGCCGGCGCCGTTCGGGCCGAGCAGGCCGAACACCTCGCCGGCGCCGACCGTCGAAGTTGATGCCCTTCACCGCCTCGACCCCGCCCGGATACGTCTTGCGGCAGTTGATGCGGACCTCGATCGTGGCTGGTCGCTCATCGTGGTCCTCCTTCGGTCGGGTCTTGTTGCATCACCTCGAGTTGACGGATGCGCGCCCCGAACATGTGACCGTCACATTCTGCGGCGCGCCGCTCGTCAGAGTGATGGACATCAGAGAGGCCGATGAACGACAGCGACATCTACGCCGAGCAGTTCGAGCAGCACCGCGCGCACCTGCAGGCCGTCGCGTACCGGATGCTCGGCTCGACCGGCGAGGCCGAGGACGCGGTGCAGGAGGCGTGGCTGCGGCTCAGCCGCTCCGACGCCGACGCGGTCGACAACCTCGGCGGCTGGCTGACGACCGTCGTCGGGCGGATCTGCTCGACATGCTGCGCGCGCGCCGGCGCGCGCACGAGGACTACGTCGGCAGCTGGCTGCCCGAGCCCGTCGTCACGCGCGATGAGCGCCGCCGACCCCGAGCAGCGAGGCGCTGCTGGCCGACTCGGTCGGGCTCGCGCTGCTGGTCGTGCTCGAGACGCTCGCGCCCGCGGAGCGGCTCGCGTTCGTGCTGCACGACATGTTCGGCGTCCCGTTCGACGAGATCGCGCCGATCGTCGACCGCAGCCCGCGGCGGCACGCCAGCTCGCGAGCCGCGCGCGCCGCCGCGTGCAGGGCGCGCCCGCAGCCCGACACCGAGCTGAGCGCGCCAGCGCGAGGTCGTGGAGGCATTCCTGGCCGCCTCGCGGGCCGGCGACTTCGACGCGCTGCTCGAGCTGCTCGACCCGGAGGTCGTGTTCCGGATCGACACCGGCACGCGACCCCCACTCGCCCGCCCGCCGATCGTCGGCGCCGAGAACGTCGCCCGCGAGGTGTTCGCACGCGGCCGGCCGTTCGCCCCCCTCGGTCGCCCGGCGATCGTCAACGGCGCGATCGGGATGCTGGTCGGGCCGGCGGAGCGGCCGATCGCGGTCGCGGGCTGCACGATCGCGCACGGTCGGATCGTCGAGCTCGACCTGATCATCGACCCGGAGAAGCTCGCCCGCGTGGAGATCCGTTAGGGCGCGCAGCCAAGAGCTCGCCGCAAGCACTAGTCAGCCGAGGTGCCAGCGAGCGGGGCTACCTCGGCACGCGCGCGGTCCAACGCTCTTCGATCCTGGCGACCCGCCAGACGAGCAGCGCGATCCCCCAGGTGACGACGAACATCGCGACGATTACGTAACCGAGCGAGTCGATGTTGATTGACTCGATCCAGCTCCAGAAGCCGCCCCTTAGGCTCAGCTTCGTGGCGGCCAGACCGAGCAGCTCGATCGTTCCGACGACCAGCGCGACCGCGACCGACAGCGCCGTGATCGTGATGTTGTAGAAGACCTTCCGCACCGGTTTCGAGAACGCCCAGCCGTAGGCGAAGTTCATGAACGAGCCGTCGATCGTGTCGAGCAGCGACATCCCGGCTGCGAACAGGATCGGGAGGCAGAGGATCGCGTAGAACGGGAGGCCGGCGCCCGCGGCGCCGGCGGCCAGGAACAGGAGTGCCCCTTCGCTGGCGGTGTCCAACCCGAGGCCGAACAGGGGGTATGGCCAAGGTACGCGCGAAACCGGCAATAGGGCGGGACCTGGTTGCCGCGATGCGTCTACTTTGCGAAGGAAGCGAGGTCGGGACGCTCAACGGCGAGGCGTGAATGCGGCGGCCGCTGCCGGTGCGCGCGCTCTCGCACCTGTTCGGCTTCGAGCTGCTGCCCAGGATCCGCAACTGGAAGGACCTGATCTTCTACCGCCCGACCCGAGATAGCCGCTACTGGCATATCGACTCGCTGTTCGGCGAGGCCGGCCAGAACGCGATCGACTGGCGGCTGATCGAGACCCACTGGCAGGATCTGATGCGGATCGTGCTTTCGATCCGCGACGGTCGCCTGTCCTCAACGCTGCTGCTGCGCCGGCTCGGGGCCGAGTCGCGCAAGAACAACGTCTACAAGGCGTTCCGCGAGCTCGGCCGCGCGATTCGCACGATCACCCTGCTTCGGTTCATCTCAGAGCCCGAGCTGCGCGAGCAGATCACCGCCGCCACAAACAAGATCGAGTCCTACAACGGTTTCTCCGGCTGGCTTGGTTTCGGATCAGAGGTGATCGAGCGAAACGACCCCGCAGAGCAGGAGAAGATGATCAAGTTCAACTCGCTGCTGGCCAACTGCGTGATCTTCCACACCGCGCTGGACATGACCACGGTCCTCCGCCGGCTGATCGCCGAAGGCGCGACGGACGACCTCGACGATCTCGCCACGATCTCGCCCTACATCACCGAGCGGATCAAACGCTTCGGCGAATACCCGCTCGACGGGCTTGACGACCCGCCCGAGGAGTTCGACCCGCACATCGAGCTGCTTGGGCTCGACACCGGCACTGCCCAGGCAGCATGACCGCTCGATCTCGGCGCTCGCTTCCGCTTCGAGAATCGGGAGCGGCCGCGCCGCCCGCGCCTTCTGCCGCCGTTCCAAACGAGGAGTCCGACGAAGCGACAGGTGACGTACGGAGGCTTCCGCAATCGGTTGGAGCAGCCCTGGATGCCCAGAGAATCGCCCCCCAGATGACGATCAGCGCAGCAGCCGCGCACCTGGCGACCGCCAGCAGCGGCTCTTAGCGTGCGTTCTGTTCGGTTACTACCGCGAGGCCGAGTCGCGCAGGGTGACTTCTCAGTCGCCGCAGGCTAGCGCTCGCGCGGCGGACACAGCTCAGCTGGGATGCTCTCGTGATCGTCGCTGGCGTCGTCGAAGAAGCGCACCCGGTAGGCGTCCGTCCAGCGCTCGCCGACGCGCCTGGCTAGCGCGACCGGAAGCTGATTCTCGCCCGTCATCCACGTGTACGCTGGCAGGGCCACCTCACCGTCGAAGCGCTCAAATCCGAGCTCTGAGGCCCAGAAGCCGATCGGCCCGCCGTCAGCTAGCTCAGGGCAGCTCACCGAAGCCGGCTCATCATCGCTGGCGGACTCAAGGCAGACCGTCGAACCATCTGGCAGCAACACCTCCCAGAACACCCTTGCGAGCGTCGCCTGCACATGCGTACGCCCGGCGGCACGCAGCGCGCGGATCCGTTCAGATACGGGGGCGCAGGCTGGGTCCTGCTCGGCCAACAGCCCCCAGCTGGATTCCAGCTCACCCGTGAGCGGAAGCTCGAACGGCTCCCCGGCGCGCGGTACCACGAACCATCCGTGGTCGCCGGCGCAATAATCGTAGGCGAGCTCCTCGCCCGGGCCGCGCCCATTGGACGCTGGCATCGCAAACAGGTCGCTCAGCTTGACCAAGTCGGGATGCGGGAGTCCACGGGCTGAGTCGCCCACCTCGGCGTGCTGGGGCGCCTTGGTGGGGCTCGCCATCTTTCGCCTGCGTGCGTTACGGCGCTCGGCCTTGCGTTGGCGCTTGATGCTCATCGCTTCACGGTAGCGCCGCCGCCGGCGGCGGAGATCGCGGTGACGATGTCGTGGGCGCCCTAACGCTGAGGCGCCTGCCGCGTTGGTTGAGGGGGTCTGGGGAGCCGTTGAGGAACGTGGCACCAACCGCCAAGTAGCGCGCTATCGGCCCTCGCCCTTTGGCGGGGGGCTCACCGGGGCCTGGTTGCCGAACCTAGGCTAGGCCGATCGTGTCCGTTGGCCCCTCCCCAGCGGCGTCTGACGGCGGCGCGATCAGCGCTTCGACGCGGGCGATGTTGATGCGCGAACGCTGCGTGGCCGAACGTTGATGCGGATGGTGACGAGCACCCAGAGGCCAACGGGAACACCGATGAGCACGCCCATCGCGGCAGCAACGGCGGCAATCACAGAACCTCCGGTGAGCAGCAAGACGCAGACGGCGACGACGGTGGCACTCACAGGTATTGCACGGAACATGCCACGCAGCGCCACGGACAGGCCGGCCAGCCAAACGGCCAGCACGACGACAGTGATGAGGATGGCTGAGATCACGGGCATTCGATCATCGCGGTCAGGTAAGCGCTACTCACAATCAGAACGGAACGTCGTCGTCCCCAAGCCAGTCGCCCGATTCGTCGATCGAGGACTCTGCGGTCGCCAGCCCGGCGTCGTCGACCACCGCGCCGTCCAGCCCCATCGCTTGCAGGTCCGCAGGGTCGAAGTCAGAGACCCGCAGTCCGTAAGGCGCGCCCCCCGACGTGAAGCCGACGGCCCAAATCAGCTCACCGCCCCATTCGACCCAGCCATCGTCCGCCAGGCGCTGCGCCTCGGTCCGTTCGACCTCCTCATCGAGCCGCCGCCGGCCGTTTCGCGACCCGCGACGGCGCTTGGAGCGCGCCGGCGATCCGGATGAGCAGCGTGCAGCGCCGTTTCGCTTCGCCACGGTCCCGAACTCTAACCGGGTGCCAGACGCGAAAGTCCCGTTCACGTGGCCGGCGAGAGCGGGCAGGTGGCCGAGCGACTTCCGCGCAGCTTTAGAGAAATCGTGTTCTCTAAAGTAAACTCGGGGTGTGGCTTCCGAGAACGCGGATAAGGGCGGACCGCAGCAGCCGGAATTCGCTTCAGAGAACACGAACACCGCTCCGCGGGCGCGGCGCGGGCGAGCACCGGCACAGCTGCCAGAGTCCGTCGCGGACGTGCTCGACTCCTACGTGAGCGCCCTCGCGGCCGCGCCGCTCGCCGAGCAGACGCGGCGCACGTACGCTTCCAAAGTACGCCAGTACCTGGCGTGGCTCACCGCCGCCGAACTCGACGGCGACCCGCTCGGAGCCGCCGACGGACGGGACTGGGCGGTGCGCGACTACCGCACCCACCTGCAGACTGTGCTCAAACGCAGACCCACAACGATCAACAACGCCCTGGCGGCCGTCGATGACCTCTACATCCGCCGTGGGCTCGGCCCGGCACTGCGAAGCGGGTCGCGATCCCAGACAGGGCGCCTCGAGCGCTGGACAAGAAGGCGCAGATCCGCTACCTCCGGGCCGTGCAGGGGTGCGGTGCCGCGGGACAAGGCCCTGGCGCTGGTCCCGTTTTACGCCGGCGCGCGGATCGGCGAGACCGTCGCGCTCGACGTCGACGTGCGGCTGTCGGCACGCAAGGGCATCCTGCGGATCTATGGCAAGGGGGAGCGAGTCAGGGAGGTCCCGATCCACCCCGAGCTGCGCAAGGCCCTTACCGACTGGCTCGAGGAACGCTGCGACTGGCCGAGAGCGAACGACAGTCCGGCGCTGTTTCTCAACCAGCGCGGCCAGCGGCTGAGCGCCAAGGGCGCCCACGACGTGATCACGGGTATCGCTGATCGCGGCGGGCTCGAGGACCACGTGACCGCACATGTGCTTAGGCACTCGTTCGCGACCACGCTCGTGCGCGGCGGCACCGACCTCGGGATCGCCGCCGAGTTGCTCGGCCACGCACGACTCGAGACCACGCGCGTCTACACCAGCCCGACCGCCGAGGACCGCAGCAAAGCCGTCGATCTGCTGCCCGTCGACGAGTAACCCGGTTCCTCAGCGAGCCTTACGCGGCCTCCAAGGCGCCTATTGCCGGTTTCGCGCGTATCTTGGCCGTACCCGAGTACCCGCGTCAGCACGAATGCAGGGCCCAGCCCAGCCCCGGGCCCGACCCCCCGACCTGCTGTTCGCCGAAAGCGGGGCTCGCGCAGCGGCGAGCACGATCGCCAGTCTGCATAGGTAACCGCAGCTGTCGCGGCTACGATCCGCCGGCTCCCGAGCGGCAGCCTCCTGCGCGGCGTGCACTGCCGCTTGACGCTAGAGGGGCAGTCTGGCTCGAGACTGCCGCTGTCGCGACGAACCAGCAGTCTCGCCCGCGACCAGGCGGCGGCTAGTGGCGTTTCAACTCCAGCGATCTGGTCGGCGTGGTCGACGCCTGCTCCCGCGCGCGAGCGACAGTCAGGGTGCTTGCTGGCGGACCGAGGCAGGGTGCGCTGAGCAAGCGGATCGGTCGCGCCGAGCGCGTCGCTCGGTTGCACGATCTGAGCGCTGACGTCCTGATCGCCAACGTGGCCGCTCCTGTCCGCAACCGGTAGCGCGACCGCCGGCGGCGCGGCTGCTGCTCTGGTGCTTGCAACATCCGGGCACCTGGCTAGCACGGGACGCTTTGAGCTCGGCGGTGGAGCGGTCGTGGTCGCCGTGCGCGCTATCCGCGCCAGGCAGGACCGCCCGATCGCTGCTGCGATGCCCGCGATGGACCGAACCACGATTCTCCGCCAGCCCAACGCGCCGCGTTGGACCCATGCGGAAGGCACGTGAGTACGGATGCTGACTTCCCGATTGGCCGGCCCGTGGCGGACGAATCCGCTCGCAGCAGGTTGTGGTAGCTACGAGGCACCGGCCTGAGCCGCGTCCTCCCAGCCGACCATGTAGCCGTGGAGGTGGTCAGACAGCTTCTCCAGGCGTTGCCCGGCGGGCTCATCGCGCTCGATCAGCCGGGCGGCGCCGAAGAGCAGCGCCTCGATCGACGGATACGCTGCTGAGCTAGCCGACAGCTCATCCAGCCCGCGAATCACGGTCGCCACGTCGCGGTGGGCCCCCCAGTCATCGCGCAACTCGTCGATGCGACGTCGAATCCTGGCGAGCTGGTCGAGGATTTCCTGTGGCTGCTCTGACGTCATCGTGTTCCGCCCTCATCCCGCAGATGTTCGTTCTGTCGCCCTTGTCGCGCGCCACCTGAGCGGGTCTAGGGAACTTATATCGTGCACGATCCGGACCCAGAGAGCGAACTGCTGCAGCAGCCATCTCCTGCGCACCGTTCCAGCGGTTCCCCACGGGACCGCTACTTCCGGAGACCCGGATTGATAAACGCGTCTGAAGCGGGATCCTCGGCGCATGCAGCGGTGGGAGTATCTGGTGGTCCCGCTTGAGGAGGCGGGGAAAGTCAAGAAGCGGTCGGTCGAGCTGCGGCCGGATCGCCTCAATGAGCTCGGAGCGCAGGGCTGGGAGGCGGTCGGTTTGACGCTCAAGCGCGGTGACCTGGTCGCGTGGCCGGTGGTCCTGCTAAAGCGCCCGGTTGAGTAGACGTTGGCGGCCTCGGGCGCTTGCCCGTAGGCGCTACGGACTCGTTCTGCTCCTGGATGCGGATGAATCGTCGGGGGTCCGCGCCTACGGTCTCGGGTATGGCGGTCCTCCGACCACAGCCACCTGCACCTGCTGTCGTGGGCCCGTCCGACGCGCTGGTGGAGCTCTCCGGTGTTGGGCGGCGTTACACGGTCGGCTCGAACGAGGTCGTGGCGCTGGCCGATGTGTCGTTGCGGGTGGCGGCCGAGGATCTGGTCGTGGTGTTGGGTCCGTCTGGCAGCGGCAAGACGACGTTGCTGAACATCATCGGGGCGCTTGATTCGCCGAGCGAGGGGCGGGTCGTGGTCGCGGGCCAGGACATCACGCGCGCCTCCAACCCGCGATAAACGAAGTTGATGCGCGGCGTTCAAGGTCGGGGCGGCACGGGTCGGTCCCCGGGCATCGCGGTGTCGCTTCGTCGGGGGAGCGTCGTGTCGCTGATGCTGGACAAGCAGCATCTCGGTGCCTCGTCGGCCGGCGAGAACGTGCTGCAGGTGCTCGATGACCTGCTGGGATGCCACGCGACCGTAGCCCTCAGCCCCTACCTCCAGCTTCGAGCGCGGATCCGAGCGTTCACGCCGGAGCAGCTGGATCGATTGCTCGACGACGGGCGCGCCGCGAAGGTCGCCTGCATGCGCCGGACACTGTTCATCGAGTCCGCGGAACTCGTTCCGATCGTGCTCGTCGGCCACGCGGGAGCTCGCCGCGCGCGGACGAGAGCGCTTCCTCGCCGGCAACGGGCTGACCCCGGCCCGCTACGAGCGGACCGCAGAACAGGTGACAGAGCGGCTGGCTGGGCGCGCCCTCAGCGCTCGCCAGCTTCGCCAGACCCTCGGGACCACCGAGCCGATCTCGCCGGTGATCATCGTCATGTGCGACCAAGCGCGCCTCGTCCGCTGGAAGGGAAGCCGCGGCTGGAAGAGCGCCCAGCCGACCTACCGGCGCTTCGATGAGGCGCTCCCAGACGCCCGCCTCGACGCCTGGGAGGAAGGGGCGGCAGTCCGCGAGCTGATCGATCGCTACGTCCGCCGCTACGGGCCGGTGAGCGAGAACGACATCGCCCGGTGGACCCGCCTGCCGAAGCCCACAGTGCGCGACGCGCTCGCCTTCGCTCCCGAACCTCGTCCACGCCACCATCGAAGGATCACCGAACGCCTTTCTCATCCACGAGATCGACGTAGCAGCCGCGCCGCGCCGCTTGGACTCGAGAGCAGAGGAGATATCGCTGCTGCCGGTCCTTGACCCCTACCTCCAGGGTTACCGAGACCGACAGCGCTGCGTCGACCCCCCGCATCTCCCGTTCGTCGTCGATCGTGGTGGCAACTCGACGTCCGTCATCCTCATCGGGGGCCGCGTAGCCGGCGTCTGGGACAGCGTCGCCACGCCGTCACCAGAGCTGCGGCTCTTCTTCTTCGGATCACCCCATGTGGCCACGCGCGCTCGCGTGCTCGCGGCCGCGAGCGAGACCGCCGAGTTCCTCACCGGAGAGCCGGCGCCGGTGATGGAGGTTGACGTCATGACGCCCCTTACCCAGCGAACGGCGGGCTCGTTTCTCTCCCCGCTCAAAGACGCGCGCTGAACGCCGGGATCCTCGGACCCTCCCCGGACAAAGGACCGGTGGTGATCTGTCCGCTCGGGTGCTCGAATCGCGCGGCCTGGCTGGCAACGGCACGGCCGGGGCTGGTCTGTGCGGAGGCCCCAGCGCCGCGTGACGCTGGTGGTGTGACGTGCGTCGGGCAGGAATCGGGTGGTTTCCCGGAGTGAGCTTGCGGGATCGATCTGATGGACGGCCGTGGCCGTGCGCGTATGGTCGGTGCATGCGTGGACTGTCGCTGCTTGCGTTCATCCGCTCCTTTGTGCTGGCATCCGTCGTCGGGCTGGTGGTGGTTGGCTGCGGTGGTACGACGAGGACGGTCTCGGTCCGTGAGCCGGCGACCGTCTCGGGTTCGTCTGCGGCGGCGCTTGAGCGGCAGTTCGTCGCGGTCGTCCGAAAGGTGCAGCCGGAGGTCGCCCAGATCCGGACCGATAGCGGCCTCGGTTCTGGGGTGATCTTCGATGCGAAGGGCGACATCGTGACCAATGCGCATGTCGTGGCAGGGTCGAGCAGTCTGAGCGTGACGCTCGCGGACGGCCGCCGGTTCTCGGCTCGGTTGGTCGGCTCCTATGCGCCGGACGACCTTGCGGTGGTGTCGATCGGCAGCGGTCACGGGATCAGGCCGGCGACTTTTGCCGATTCCTCGAAGGTCGATGTTGGTGACTTGGTGTTGGCGGTCGGGAATCCATTGGGGTTGCAGAGCAGTGTCACGGACGGGATCGTCAGCGGTGTGGGACGGGATGTCAGCGAGGGACAGGGGGTGGTGCTGCCGAACGCGATCCAGACGAGCGCGCCGATCAATCCTGGGAACAGCGGTGGCGCGCTGGTTGACCTGGATGGTCGGGTGATCGGCATCCCGACGCTCGCGGCGAGCAATCCGCAGATCGGCGGCACAGCGGCCGGGATTGGGTTCGCGATCCCGAGCAATGTGGCGACGGATATCGCCGGTCAGATCGTGCGGCAGGGTCGTGTCGTGAACTCGCATCGTGCGGCGCTTGGGGTGAGCCTCTCCGACAATCCGGCCGGGACGGGTGCGGTGGTCGCGGCTGTGCAGTCCAGTGGGCCAGCTGAGAAGGCGGGGATCGCGGCCGGGGACACGATCGAGGCGATCAACGGCAAGCGGGTGACGAGCACTGACGATCTTGCGACGGCGCTGGCGGCGATGGCCCCGGGGCAGAAGGTGACCGTCACGGTCACGCGGCCGGACGGGACGAGCTCGACGCACACGGTCACGCTTGGCCAGCTACCTGGAACCTGAGCAACGTCGAGTTGCGCCGAACGTAGCTGCGGTCAGTTCGCCGTATGCGATGACGGCGGGCGATGTCGTCGAGGAGCTCGGCGGCGATGTGAGCGCCGGCTTGGATGAGCGGGAGGTGCAGCGGCGGCTGGAGCGCGAGGGGCCGAACGTGGTGCCCGAGCAGCCGCCCGCATCGGTGTTCGTCCTGCTGGCGAGGCAGTTCGCGGATGCGATGGTGTGGCTGCTGATCGGCGCGGCGGTCGTGTCGTTCGTGATCGGCGAGGGCCTGGACGGAGCGATCATTCTCGCGATCGTTGTCGTCAACGGCGGGTTCGGCGCCTTGCAGGAGGGGCGGGCTCAGCGGGCGGCGCGGGCGGTGCGCGCGTTGCTCGAGCCGCGGGCGATCGTGATCCGGGAAGGCCGCCCGCGTGAGATCGATGCCGCCGGTCTGGTCCGGGGCGACTTGATGGTGATCGGCATGGGAGATCGTGTTGCGGCGGACGGCCGGATCGTCGAGGCCTCGGGGCTTGAGATCGATGAGTCGGTGCTGACCGGCGAGTCGTTGCCTCGTGCCAAGCGGGCGGAGCCGCCGCTGCGTGCGGGGACCGGCCTGCCGGAACGGGTGACGATGGTCTATGCCGGAACGATGGTGACGCGCGGGCGGGGGCAGCTGCTGGTCACCGCAACCGGAGGCGGGACGGAGGTGGCCGAGATCGCCGAGATGGCCGGCGAGAAGCGGCCGCTCACTCCCCTGCAGCGGCGGCTTGCGGGTCTCGCCCGGACGCTGTTGTGGGCCGGCAGCGGGATCTGCGCGGTGTTGACGGTGGTGTTTCTGATGCGGGGGAACTCGCTGGCGTCGAGCTTGCTGGTGGGGGTGTCGCTGGCGGTCGCGGCGATCCCGGAGGGGTTGACGGCGGTGGTGACGATCACGCTGGCGCTCGGGATGCGCAGGCTGGCCGCTCGTGGCGCGATCGTCCGTCGTCTGGTGGCGGTCGAGACGCTTGGTTCGACCAGCGTGATCTGCACCGATAAGACGGGGACGCTCACCGTCGGCGAGATGGCGGTCACCCGCATATTCGAAGCGACCGCCGACGATCGCGCGCCTGAGCGGCTGCTCGAGGGGGCGCTGCTCGCGTGCGACCCGACCCTGTTGGGGGCCGAGGACGCCGCGATCGCCGCCGCCGCCGCGGAGCGCGGTGTGACGCGCGAGTCGGCTCTCGCCGATCGGGAGTTGGTCGAGCATCGCCCGTTCGAAGCGGAGCGCCGGCGCGCGAGCAGCGTGGTCCGGGAGGGCGGACAGCAGGTTGTCTACGTCAAGGGAGCGCCAGACGTGCTCCTGCCACGGATCGCGGATCGCGACGATCGGTCTCGGCTGAGCGCGATCACCCACGAGTGGGCCGCAGCGGGTGTGCGTGTGCTGCTGGTCGCGCGACACGAGACGGCGCGGGCACCCACCGGTTCTGAGCCCGAGCTGGAGCCGCTCGGGCTGGTTGGCATGAGCGATCCTGTGCGAGACACCGCGCCGGGCGCGGTGGCCGAGGCTGCGCGCGCGGGCGTGCGCACGGTGATGGTCACCGGTGATGAGCCTCGGACCGCGACGGCGGTCGCCCGCCTGTGCTCGATCGGCGGCCGTGACCCGCGGGTGCTCAGAGGGGCGGCGATGGACGCGCTGAGCGACGAACAGCTCGAGGAGCGGATCGGTGCGGTTGATGTATTCGCGCGGATCGCGCCGGCGCAGAAGCTGCGCATCGTTCGAGCTTTGCAGCGGCGCGGGGACGTCGTCGCGATGACCGGGGACGGTGTCAACGACGCGCCAGCGCTTGTGGCCGCGGATGTCGGGGTGGCGATGGGTCGCGGCTCGACCGATGCGGCGATGGACGCTGCGGACATCGTGATCACCGACAACGACCTCTCGACGATCGTCACCGCGATCCGCGAGGGCCGCGGGATCTACACCAACATCGTCCGCTTCGTGCAGTTCCTCCTCTCCGCGAACGCCGGGGAGGTGCTCACGTTCACGCTCGCGGTGGCGGCCGGAACGGCCGCCCCGCTGACGGTGCCGCAGATCCTGACCGTCAACCTACTGACCGACGGGCTGCCCGCCGTCGCGCTCGGACTGGACCCGACCGAGGAGACGGTGATGGACGCGCCACCCCGCCCACCCGGCCAGGGACTGCTCGATACGGGTCGCGGCCGGCTCGCGCTTGCCGCCACGCTCACAGGTGTCGCGGCGTTCGCCGCGTTTCTGATCGGGACCGCCACCGACACGTCGACCGGGCAGACGATGGCGTTCGTCACGCTCGTGCTGGCCCAGCTGGCCTACGTCTACGGCGTCCGCACCGACCGGCCGTGCTGGCGCGCGCCCGGCAACCGCCTGCTCGTGCTCGCAACCCTCGGCTCGGCGGCATTCACCCTTGCAGCGCTTGCGATCGAGCCTCTCGCGGACGCGCTGGATCTCACGGCGCTGAGCGCCGTCCAGGTTCTGGCCAGCGCCGCCCTGGCGCTGCTTCCGCTTGCCGGTGTCGAGATCGCCAAAGCGACAGGCGCGAGAAGCGGCCGCGGCTCGCGACAGCCCGTCGACGCGGCGTCCGCCGTTTCGAAGAACTCGCTCTGAGTTCCGCCGGCGGAGCGGGGAGCGATGAAGCGAGCGCTACGACTGATGTGTGCCGGGGGGCAGTATCCCCGAACGGGCGTTGCTCGTCAGTACGGCCTCACGGGCCCGGGCGCGCCGGCCCCACGTGGGGCGGGAGAAACCTTCGGCTGAACGTCAAATCACGGCGCTCAGTCGAAAGGAGACTCGAGACCATGAACATCACAGCGACCCGTTTCGCTACCCATATCCGTACCTGGCTGCTGATCGCAGCCCTGACCGGTCTGCTGATCGCGATCGGCGCCGCGATCGGCGGCGGTGCCCTGTACCTGTTCGTCATCCTGGCCGTCGGGATGAACCTCGTCGGCTACTGGTTCTCGGACCGGATCGCGCTGGCGGCAAGCCGCGCGCAGCCGCTCGAGCCCGGACAGGCGCCGTGGCTGCGGCGGATCGTCGAGGACCTCGCGCACCGGGCAGAGGTGCCGGTGCCGCGGCTGTATCTGATCCCCTCAGAGCAGCCGAACGCGTTCGCGACCGGCCGCAACCCGCAACACGCGGCCGTCGCGGTCACCGAGGGGCTGCTCGAGCACCTCCCGCCCGATCAGGTCAAGGGCGTGCTCGCGCACGAGTTCGCGCACATCAAGAACCACGACATCCTGATCTCCTCGATCGCGGCGATGGTCGCCGGGGCGATCTCGGCGATCGCGAGCATCCTGCAGTTCTCGATCCTGTTCGGCGGCTCTGACGAGGACGACTCGCCGCTCGGTCTGATCGGGACGCTGGCGGCGATCATCGTCGCGCCGATCGCCGCGATGCTGCTCCAGCTCGCCGTCTCGCGGCAGCGCGAGTACCTGGCTGACACGACGGGCGCGCAGTTGCTCGGCCGTGCGGCGCCGCTCGCGGACGCGCTCGAGCACCTCGAACGCGGGGCACAGGCGATCCCGATGAACGTCAACCCCGCGCAAGCGTCGCTCTACGAGATCAACCCGCTCCCCCGCCAGGGGCTGGCGACTCTGTTCACGACCCATCCGCCGATCGCCGAGCGGATCCGGCGACTGCGCGCGCTCGACGGCAGCCGCGTCGTCGCGCTCGCCGCATAATGGAACTGCTAGACACAATCCACGGGATCGATCGCCGCGCCGCCGAGATGCTCGCCGAGATCGGCCCAGACATGAGCCGCTTCCCGACCGACGCGCACTGGCGTCCTGGGCCGGCATCTGCCCAGGCCAGCACGAGTCCGCCGGCAAACAGCGCTCCGGCAAGACCCGCAAGGGCTGCAAATGGCTGCGCGGCACCCTCACCGAAGCAGCCAAAGCGGTCGTGCGCACCAAAGGCACCTACCTGTCCGCCAGCTACCACCGCATCAAGAGCCGCCGCGGACACGCCAAAGCCACTATCGCCACCGCCCACAAGATCCTCACCGCCGCCTACCACGTCCTCCAGCAAGGCGTCCCCTACAACGAGCTCGGCGAAGAGTTCTTCTACCGCCGCGACACCGAAAACACCGAACGCTACCGCCGACGCCTCATCCGTCAACTCGAACGCCTCGGCCACCAGGTCACCCTCCAACCTCTCCCCGAGGCCGCCTGATCTAACTCTAACCGCGATCGCTACCGCAGCCCAAAGAACGGCAAACGGCAAGGAGGTGATCGAACCACAGGCGCCACCGCACGGTGACGGCCTATTTTTGGCTCTTGTGCTGCTTCCGTGCGCGCGAGTTGATGGGCTGACGGCGTAGCACGTTGGTATGTGCTGGCGGGGCGGTCGAGGCGGCGCACGCCGCAAGGCCCCCCTCTTCTACGGTTCCGGTTTGCACAACCAATCGACCGTTGAAAGGGAAGTGAAGCGACGTGCGCAGCAGCAGCGTAGTGAGGCGGCGCCGGCAGCGCCAGCAGGAGGAGCGTGTGCGTCGGCGTAAGGAGCGCCAGGAGGGTCGGCGGCGGCGTTTGTGCCAGCGTCGGATGTCGGCGATGTGGGGCCGGTCGCAGGGGCTTGACCGGACGGTGATCGAGGACGTCGCGCTCGCCGAGGACGGGTCGGTGGTGATCTCGGTGCGGCCGCGCGCGGGTGAGCGCGAGCGCTGTGGCAAGTGCCACGAGCGGTGCGCGTACCGCGACGGCGGAGATGGCCGCCGGCGCTGGCGTGGGCTGGACTGCGGGGTCGTGAGGGTCTATGTCGAGGCCGACGCGCCGCGGGTTGGGTGCCCTGAGCACGGGGTGATCGTCGCCGCGGTCCCGTGGGCGCGCCACGACACTTGGTTCACGCGGATGTTCGATGATCTGGTCGCGTGGAAGGTGGTCGATCAGTCGGCCAAGGCTGTGTGCGAGGAGTTGGGGATTGCGTGGCGTACGGTGGGGCGGATCTGCAAGCGGGTGTGCGCCGAGCGGCGAGCGATGCTCGACCCGTTCGCCGACCTGCGCGAGATCGGCTTTGATGAGATCTCGGTGCGCCGCGGCCAGCGCTACATGACGGTCGTCGTCGATCACCGCTCCGGGCGGCTGGTCTGGGCGGGCGCCGGGCGCGACCGAGCGACGGTCGAGCGATTCCTGGATCTGCTGGGGCCGGAGGGCTGTGAGAAGCTCGAGCTGGGTGTGCCACGTACGCAACAGGAGGGTCGATGTAGAAGATCGGTCTTGAGTGATGCGGTAACTGCATCAGAGATGGAGGGGCTGGCCCGGCTTGGGCTGGTGGTCCTCCGTGGTCGCCCTGCAGGGGGTGGCTGCAAACCACCGCAAGGTGCTGCGGTCAAAAGCCGTGGTGTTGAGCGTTGCGGAGAAGGCGCGCCTTTGAGCGCGTCAGGTGTGGGCTAAGAAGGCGAGCGTAAGCGATCCACTGATGACGTGTCGAAAGCTTCTAGATGACAGCAGAACCGGGTTTGCCAGCTTGGCCCGGGATGAGTCTGGCGGGTGCCTGCTGATTGGCCAGGCGCTGTCCGGCATGAAGGTGGCGCGAGCTTGGTCTGGGCTCTGGTGTGGAACGTGGGAACCTGTTGTCCGCGCCCGCGGGCGGCTAGTGGCGCTGTTTGGGCCTGCGGTCGTGCGTGGAAGGGAGAGCCTCAAGCGGCTGATCCGCGAGGGGTTGAGTACTGATGCGGGGAACAGGGGCGGACCGCCTCGTGGTAGTGATGACGCCCGGTAATGCGGGTCGAGCGACGGGGGCGGGTCATCCTGACTCGCTGGTTGGCCAACCGCCTTTGGGTGGGATGAGCCGGTGAGCGAGCCGAAGCCTGACGGCAAGTCGTTTGTGATTTCCAAGCGGCTGGTCTGGGAGGCGTGGCTAAGGGTCAAGGACAACAAGGGGGCTGCGGGCGTCGACGAGGAGTCGATCGAGGAGTTTGAGCGGGACCTGCAAGGGAACCTCTACAAGCTTTGGAATCGGATGTCCTCGGGGAGTTATGTGCCGCCGCCGGTGAGGGCGGTTGAGATACCGAAGAAGGGCGGACGGGGTGTGAGAACGCTCGGGGTGCCCACGGTCGCTGACAGGGTCGCGCAAACGGTCGCCTACCTGTACTTGGAGCCCGAGGTGGAGCCGGTTTTCCATCAGGACTCCTATGGGTATCGGCCGGGACGGTCGGCCCATGATGCGCTGCGGACATGCCGGCAGCGATGCTGGAGTTATGACTGGGCTCTGGATCTGGATCTCAAGTCGTTCTTCGATTCGCTCTCGCACTCGCTCGTCTTGAAGGCGGTCGCTCACCACACGAACTTGCGGTGGATCCTGCTCTATGTGGAGCGGTGGCTGAAAGCCCCGCTGCAACTGGAGGACGGCACCCTGAAGCCCAGGGACCGCGGAAGCCCTCAGGGCTCTGCGATCTCGCCCGTGCTGGCGAACATCTTCCTGCATTACGCGCTCGATCGGTGGCTGTCGCGGGAGTTTTCCGACATCCCGTTTGAGCGCTATGCGGATGATGCGATCCTGCACTGCAAGAGCAAGGCGCAAGCGCAGATCGTGCTCGGCGCGATCGTCGAGCGGCTGGCGCAGGTCGGTCTGGAGCTCAATCTGGACAAGACGCGCATCGTGTACTGCAAGGATTCCAACCGCCCCGGCTCGGATGAGCACGAGCGGTTCACGTTCCTCGGGTACACGTTTCGACCCCGAACGGCCCGGAACCGGAGAGGCGAGTTGTTCGTCAGCTTCGCTCCGGCCGTCGGTGACGACGCGGCGAAGGCGATCGGTCGCAGGATCAAGCGCTGGCGGCTGCACTTGTGGAGCGGACAGACCCTTGCCGACCTCGCAGCAGCGATCAATGAGATCGTGCGGGGTTGGATCGACTTTTACGGCCGCTTCTACCGGTCTGAGTTGATCTCGCTTCTCCGAATAATCGACGAGTACCTCGTTCGATGGGCCATGCGGAAGTACAAGCGGCTGCGCGGACGTCCCACGCGGGCATGGCGCTTCCTGGCGACCGTCGCAAGACGCGAGCCAAAGCTCTTTGCTCACTGGCAGGCGGCCGCGCGGCCGCAGACTGGATGACAGGAGCCCGGTGAGTCGAGAGGCTCACGCCGGGATCTGCGAGCGCCGGGGGGTGAGACTCCCCCCGGCGACTCAACTCTCTTGCGATGACGCTGACTGGGTCACGGTACCGGTCGCTGAACGCTGCCCCAACGCCGACATCTGCCTGGACGCGTTTCATGTCGTCAAGGCAGCGACTGACGCGCTTGACGAGGTCCGCCGCGAGGTCTGGAACCACGCGCGCCGGGCTGGTGACGCGCAGTTGGCCAGGCAGCTGAAGGGGGCGCGGTTTGCGCTGTGGAAGAACCCCGACAAGCTCAGCGGTCCACAGCGGAACAAGCTCGCGTTCATCAAGCAGCTCAACGGCCCGATCTACACCGCCTACCTGCTCAAGGAGCAGCTACGCCAGATCTACCATTTGCCCGGCCGCAGGGCGCTGGCGCTGCTCGACGCGTGGCTGAAGTGGGCCAGACGCTGCCAGCTCGAGCCGTTCGTCAAGCTCGCCGCGCGGATCACCGCGCAACGCTACAAGATCGAGGGAGCGCTGATCCACGGACTCTCAAACGCCAGAGTCGAGCAGATCAACACGCAGATCCGCCTGATCATGCGCCGCGGGTTCGGGTTTCGCTCAACCGACGCCGTCATCTCGCTCGCGATGCTGTCCCTCGGCGGGCTGCGCCCGCCCAGGCCACACCAAGCCAACGAGCTCGCGTAACGGGCCCCGGGGCTTCCCAACAACACATCCGTCAAGCAGACCCGGCGGGCAGAGCCCGCACTTGCACCGGGGGGCACATCCCCCGGACCCCCTGGCTCCGACCTCATACTGCGCGCTGCGCACACGGCAAGAGTGAAAGCCCGCCCGGCGGCTCGGCCGGCGCAAACGGCACGCGCCGGCCGCCCCAGCACCACCGCCGTGCGGCTGACACTGTCAACGTCAACGACAGGCACCCGCGAATCGCGCCTACTGCGCTGCCCAACCCGACACGGCCAAGAGTTCCCTGTCGCCCCCCCCGCCCAGGTAGAATCCACGCACAGGAACGTCAGTAGAGGCCTATTTTCGATTCAGCTTAGGTCCGATTCCTGCCGCCACGGCCGTAGCGTCTACACGATTGAGGAGCTTCGCGACCTGGTTCCGGCGCTTGCCGCGGTACATCCATCGCCTCGAAGCCTCCTTCACCTGGGCCATCACCAGCCTCCAGTTCGACCAAGCAACTGTTCCGCGCCAAACGAGGACGGACATCCGGATGACACCCGGATCTCACCAACCCCGCCTACACAGATAACGGGACGTCCTCGATCCTGCTTAAGGCGAGCGCGGTAGGCGGGCAGGTCGGCGAGCCCCAGCTGCGCGAGTCAAGGGCGCAGGCGCTCGCAGACCTGACGGCGGACCTTGCGAAACCCGTGCCGGCGCATCCCCAGCCGGGGCAGCGCCCACTACAGGAAGCAAACACACTGCGTGTCGTTGTTCTCGAGGTCTCTGTCCGATCCGCGGGCCCTGCTGTGCTGGGGATCGGCGCCGGAGCGCTGGGGTATCGTGTGTTCGTGGCGCGGCTTGAGGATTACAGCTTTGGCCGGGTGAGGGTTGACGGGTCAGAGCAGACGCGGGATCTGATTGTGCTGCCGGACCGTGTGGTGAGCAATTGGTGGCGCCGGGACGGGCACTCGCTGGCGATCGACGATCTCGACGAGGTGCTCGGCGAGCTGCCGGAGCGGTTGATCCTCGGCGTCGGCGCGTATGGCCGGTTGCATCCCGACCCGGCGGCGATCGCCGAGCGCGAGCGCCGCGGCGTCGCGGTCGAGTGCCTGCGCACCGCCGAGGCGGTCCGCCGCTACGCCGGGCTTGACGAGCGGCGCACCGCGGTGGCGCTGCACCTCAGCTGCTGAGCGGGTTGGAGGCAGCGGGTAGCACGTGTCAAGCGGCACGCTGGATGGTGACGGCGAGGAGATTCAGCACTGCCGAAGTGCTGTCGTGGGTGGCGCGGGGTTGGCGATCGCTCAGCGTGCAAAGCATGCGCCGCGATCCGCGTGTTGCGCTCGCCAGCGACGAACGGAGCCTGAAGAGCGCCCAGGCGGGCGTCCAGCCGAGCCGGGCGGATCGTCGCGCGCAGCCGGGGGTCATCCGAGATCCGGTCGGGGCTAGGTCGCGCGCCGGAACGGGCCGCGGAGCTCGCCGAGGCGGTGATGGCGCGGTGGTCAGTTCAGCTGGGGGCGATCTCGTTGGTGGTGGCGGGATCGGCGGCCGGGTGGATGGCGTTCTCGAGCTGGCGGGCGGTCGAATCGATCACGGCGGCGAACTCGGTCACGGCCTGCAGCGCGCCGTGCTCGCCCCAGCTGGCGACATACGCGATCGACTCGCCGCCGACGTCCAGGCCTGCGCCGGCGCAGACGATGTAGGTGACGGTATCGACGATCACCTCCGCTGTGCGGCGGCCGTATTGGCGATAGCCGACCCCGAGCGCGTGCGCGAGCTCGTGAACGAGGATCCGTACCTGAGCGTTGGCCGGTTGGGGGCTGTGGACCGCGATCTGTTTGCGGTCCTGGTCGCACCACCCGCCGCTGCGCCCTGGGATCGGCGCGAACGACACCGAGTATCCGAGGCGGTCGGCAAGCGCGACGAGCGGTTCGATCAGATGGGCGTGGCTGTCGCCGGTTAGCGGCTCGCGTGGCGGCTCGAGCGGGGTCGGGGCGGCGCCGGGGATCTCGGTCACTTGGGCGCGGTCGAACACGGGCACCGCCCGGAAGAACACTCGCCGCTGCTCTTGCTGCTGCTCGCCGTCGCCGACGTCGGTCTGGTGCTTTGCGCTGATCGGGGCGAGGATCCAGATCGCCTTCTCCCCTTTGCGGACCTGATAGCCGAGCTGCAACCACGCACGGAACCCGCACACGTAGCTCGCGTCGGGGCGAGCGAGTGCGATCAGCAGCTGGTTGTTGACCGAATAGCGCGCCAGCCCGTTGCGCGACCGGACGCGAACCCAGCGCTGCCAGCCATCGGAGCACAGCAGCTGCTCGGCGGCCTGCTTGAGGCGCTGGCGGTCACGCTCGCGGCGCTGCTCGCGCTCGCTGTCTGAGAGCCGTCGAGTGTTGCGCATGATCGGGTCGAAGCGGCGTTTACCAACGGACTCTCAAACGCCCGCGTCGAGCAAATGAACACCCAAATCCGCCTAATCATCCGCCGCGGGTTCGGCTACCATTCACCAGACGCCGTGATCGCCCTCGCGATGCTCTCACTCGGAGGGCCGTGCCCACCCCTACCCGAACGGTGACACCACCCACGGATACGTCAGTAGGTTCCGTTATGGGGTGGAGGGTTCGCCCAGCCCGGACTGGCGGGTCGACGTGAGCGCGGCGCCATGTCTTGAACGTCGCGCTTGCCGGCGCTGATATGCGCCGCGGTCGCCATGCCGTCGTTGATCATGGCCATGCCAGCCGCTGCGGGCGCCGATGAGACAATCGTCTCCGCGGGGCCGATCCAGACCCTGTGGGTCGGCGACGACTTCGCCTGCCAGGTCTCCTAAGTGACGGACACGAAGGGAACGCAGGTGTGCACTATCGCAGCGTTCTGGCGCGTGAGGTGAGCCGGCGGGAGGTCGCGTTGTACCGGGATCCGCGGCGGCGCGGGGGTTCTCGGCGGGGATTGTGGGGCGAGGGGCGGGCTGGAAGTGTCTAGGGGTGAGCGCCGCAGTGTTCAGGGATGTTCGCCGCAGGATTCTGGTTCTGTGCGCCGAAATCGCGGCCATGCGGTGCTTATGGGTGGGCAAGCGGGTCGATATGATGGGTGCGGCGGTCATGGCTGGACAGCTACCGATCTCGTGCGTGGGGTGTCGTGGGACAGGTCGCGGTGGATCGTTGAGGGGCGGGTGAGTGGCGGTGGGCGAGTCGGCGCGTTACCGGGCGTTGGAGCAGGCGGGCTTGTTGCACCCGGCGGCGGAGGCGGTGGTCGCCGAGCCGTTTGGGTCGCACCCGCGGTTCTTTGCCTCGTTCGACAAGGTGCAGGTCAAGTACGAGATGTTGCGCGCGCATGCGCTCGACGGGCAGAGCGCGAGCGCCGCGGCGCGCGCGCACGGCTACTCGCGGGCGGGGTTCTATCTGGTGGCGGCGGCGTTCGAGCGGTCCGGGATGGTGGGGTTGTTAGACGAGCGGCCGGGGCGGCGCGGGCCGTTGCGACTGTCGCCGGAAGTCTTGGCGTTCTTGGAGGCGCGTCGCCGCGAGCGCCCGGAGGTCTCTGGCGCGCAGCTGGCGCAGGAGCTGGTGGTGGCGTTGGGGGTGAGAGTTCACCGGCGGACGGTCGAGAAGGCGCTGCGAGGTCGGGGGTGAGTTCGCGGTTTTGGCCGGTGTCAGAGCCAGCGCAGGCTGACTATGAGCGGTTGCGAGAGCTCGCGCTGACCGGCGAGTCGGTTGATGGGCTGCTGCTGGCGCGGCGGTTTGAACGGCGTGGGCTGGCGGGGTTGATCAGCTGGCCGGCGGCGGAGCCTGACTATCTGGGGTCGGTGATCGGCGCGCGTCGACCCGCGTGGTGTGGTGACGAGGACCCGCGCGAGCGGCAGTTGTGCGACGCCTATCGGTTTTTGCTTGGTGATGGTGACAGTTACTGGTTGCGGGCGGTGGGCGAGTGAGTAGACTCGGGTTGTATGCCCGCGTGTCGACCGAGCGCCAGCAGGAGCGCGGGACTGTCAGTTCACAGTTGGAAGCGTTGCGTGCCGCCGCTGACGCCGACGGGGACGAGGTTGTCGAGGAGTTTGTTGATGATGGTTACTCGGGGGCGCGGCTGGATCGGCCGGCGCTTGACCGCTTGCGTGATGCCGCGGAGGCGGTGTGCTCGACGGGGTGCTGTGCTTGTGCGTGGACCGGCTGGCGCGCGCGTACGCCTACCAGGTGCTGATCCTGGAGGAGTTCGAGCGCTTTCGGGGTCAGCGTGCGGTTTCTGGAAGGCCCCACGCTCTCAGACGATCCGCAGGCGACGCTGCTGGTGCAGATGCAGGGCGTGATCGCCGAGTACGAGAAGGCCAAGATTGCCGAGCGTTACCGGCGCGGCAAGCTGTATCGCCCGCGCGGGCGAGATCGTGTTCTGGAAGGTGTCCTACGGGCACCGGCGGGTGCTGGCCGCGGGCGGCAGGCCGGCGCGGATCGAGGTGTTCGAGCCCGAAGCCGAGGTAGTGCGTGAGATCTTCTGCGCGTATGTGGAGCGTGGCTTGTCGGTCCGTCAGATCGCGTTTTGGCTGCGCGAGCGCGGGATCCCATCGCCGACTGGCAAGCCGATCTGGGGAACGTCTACGATCGACCGGTTGTTGCGCAACGAGGCTTACATCGGAACCATGTATTACAACCGCTATGAGTCACTGGAGGGCGGCGGTCCGCGTGGGGTGCGCAATCGCAAGACCCGCCAGCGGGAGCGTCCGCGCGACGAGTGGATCGCGATCTCGGTCCCGGCGATCATCGATCGGGAGCTGTTTGAGCGTGTCAAGCACGTCAGCCGTGATAACTCGCAGTGGAGCCCGCGTGGCGCCGAGCCGGGCGCGTGGCTGTTGCGTGGACTGGTGCAGTGCGGTCACTGTCGTGTTACCTGTCACTGTCAGCGGATGCGCGGCCGCAACGGCACTTTTCACCGTTACTATCATTGTCCTAACCACGACGTGCTGCGCGCCGGGGCAGATGACCGCCGCTGTCCGGAGCGCAACATCCGCGCTAACGAGCTTGACCAGTACGTCTTTGAACAGGTCCGCCAAGCGCTGCTTGACCCCCAGCAGCTGCTCGCCGCCGAGCGCGCCCTGATCGCCGGCGCGCCCGACCCGAGCGATCTCGTCGCCGCGCAGCTCAAGCGCTTGGACACAGCGATCGATGCCACGCAGCGAGAGCGCGCCCGGCTGCTTGACGCCTACCAAGCTGAGCTACTGGACCTTGACGAGCTCACCCGACGCACCGCCACGCTCACCGCCCGCCGCGAGCGCCTCGGCCAGGAGAAGGACGCGCTCACCAAGCGCAGCGCCGAGCTCGCGACCGAGAACCGACTACGCCGTCGCCTCGCCGGGTTCGCCGAACGCGTCACGGCGTCACTGGACGAGCTCGACTTCGAAGGCCGCCAACGACTACTCCGACTCGTCGTCGAGAACGTCCACGTTACCGGCTGGCGGGTCGAGATCCACCTCAAGATCCCGCTCGCCGACGAACCACCACCAGACGACCACCGCCCCAACGACGGACCGTCCGGCGACGGCCCCCGCAGACCCGGCCCAGAGCCAGCACAGCCGCTGTCAAGCGATATACGCCTGCGTTCCCTTCGTGTGCAACACGTACGAGTTCTATCCGCCGGACACGACACCTGGCGACTGCAGCACGTTCGTCGGCGTCGACGGGACGCTTTACGCGCCTGACTTCGATGCGCACGCCAGAACCGCGACCAGCCACCTCGGCGATCACCAGCTGCTTCGGCCGCAGAACGAGATGCTCGCAGGCTCCGGGACCGCGCTCGACCCATACGTCGTCACGACCGACGTCACCGCCGGCAACGACATCGCCGTCCAGCAGCGCATCAGCTACGTAACCGGACAGTCGTCTTACCGCGTGGACATCCGAATCACCAATGAAGGTGGCGCCGCGCACACGATCCGTGCGTACTACGCCGGCGACTGCTACGCGTCGGGCTCGGACATCGGGTTCGGGTTTGTGCGCCCGGAGATCAAGTCGTTCGGGTGCTCGCAGGCCCAGGACAACAATCCGCCCGGGCGGACGATTCAGATGCTGCCGCTCTCACCTGGATCGTCAGGCCTGGAGGCGTTCTACTCGGGAGTCTGGGACGTGATCGGCGCTCTCGGCGATCTCGGCAACAGCTGCCGCTGTGGCGAGAGCCTCGACAACGGCGTCGGGCTGGAGTGGAGGCGAACGCTCGCGTCCTCCGGAACCGTCGAGTACTCGTTGCAGGTCGCCTTCACCGAGAGCCAGGCGCCGCCGATGACCGACACTGACGGGGATTCCCTTCCCGATGCATGGGAAACCGGACAGAGCGCAACCGCCGACGCCGAGAATCTCGCGCCGCTCGGCGCCGATCCCCACCGCAAGGACATCTTCGTGCAAGCCGATTTGGATGGCCGGCTGCCAGCCGCCCGCCGGCTGGGAGCGCCGGGCGATCCAGATGTTCGCCCAGCATGGGATCGCGCTACACGTCGACTCCGGCCCGACGTCGCTGAACGCCAACGGACAGCCATGGGGTGCCCTCAGCCGCGCCGGGCAGATCCCGTTCGCCGACGTCCTGGACCTGCGATCCAACTGGGACGCTGCTGATGCGGCCAAAGATGCCCACTTCGTGCCCTCCGGACGCCGCCGGGCGTTCCGGTACGTGCTGTTTGCCAACAAGATCTACACCGCCGGCGACAAGCAGCCGAACTATCAAGGGGTCGCGCGCGGGATCCCCGACTCCGACTTCGTGGTGGGCAACTGCATGGCGAGCGCACTGCAGCGGGGTGAGAAGCGCATGCCGAGGGCCGACACGACGTACTTCGTGCACGAGTTGGGCCACACCCTCGGACTGCGTCACGGAGGCTTCGAGGACTTCAACTACAAGCCCAACTACTACAGCGTCATGAACTACGCGTGGGCGCTCTGGGCGCTCGCAGACAACCCGCGATTCGTGCCCTACAGCAGCGACGTGCATGCCACGGTCGATGAGACACATGTCGACGAGCACGCCGGCCTGCAGAAGCCCTTCGCCTACTTCTGTAACAAGGGCACAGATCCCCACAACGTCCTCAGCACGGGCGTGCTGATCGATGCGGATCTCAACTGCAACGGCCGCTACGGCGAGCGCGACGTGAAGGCGAACCTTAGTGGCGACACCACGTCCGGGACCCTGCTCGGCGTGTTCAAGCGCCTGGACGACGTGTTTCAGACGGCGCTGCTGAGCTTCAACGACTGGAACGCCATAAAGTTCACGGGCGGGGGTGTCATCGGCGCGCTCACGCTCCCGCCGCGGCAGGACACGCCACCCACCGGCGAGCTCCCCACCTCAGAGACCGCAGCGTGGGTCGCCGAGGCAAAGCGGACCGCCCGCGCCGACACCAAGCGCCTGAAGATCGTGACCAGGACCCGCGAGCTGCGACGGCCGAAGCACAAGGGCGCCACGAACACGCTCAATGTAACCGTGCGGACGGTAGCTGGCAAGGGCGTCAAGGCCGTCGAGTTGCGCGTGAGCGGCGGCCAGCTAAACGCGGTCCGCAAGGTCATCCGGACCTCCGGACGGACAGTCGCGGCCGGGTCACGCTGCGGCTGCAGCTGCGCTCGAACACACGGCTCACGATCACCGCCAAGCGGCACGGCTACATGACGGCGACCCTCTATATCCCGGTGGTACGCCGCTGAGCGATCAGCCAGCGCGTGTCCCACGTTCCCGGCCCAACATCATCGGCTCTCCTCTCCGTTTGGGGGTGACTCATCGGTGAGGGAGGGCGATCTGGATGCCGGCGCAGCAGAGGTAGATCATCGCGATCAGTGCGTTGGCGGAGTGGAAGCCGTATGCGCGGTGTGAGATCAGTCTCACCTTGCTGTTCAGTGCTTCGAGGCGTCCATTGCTCAAGCCGAGCTCGATCGCGGCGAGCACCCCCTGCTTGTGTTTACGGATCGTGCGGGCAAGCTTGACAAACGGTTTGAGCCGCGATCGGGAGGCCCACGCAAGCCACGTGTCCAGGCGCTCCTTGGCCTCCTCTGCCGGAAGGCGGTAGATGTAGCGCAGCTCGCCGTAGAGCAGGAACGCGCGATACAGGCGCTTGTTAGTGGTGACAACCTCGGCGAGCTTGAGCAGCTGCTTGGCGGTCTGCTTGGCGGTGTCCTTCAGGAGGCTGTAGCGTGTCCCTTTGATCCACTTGCCGGCCTCGGTGCCCGAGCGCCCGTGCTGGTTGTACTCGTCGCGGCGGACCTTGTCGACCGCCTCGCCGCCGAGCTTTACGACATGAAACGGGTCAAAACACACCTGCGCGTGCGGGAGCCCGTGGTCGGGGTCGCGGATCGCTTTCTCATAGCCGGCGGACATGTCGATCGAGACGGCCCTGATCGAGGCTTTCTGCTCGTCGGCGAGGCCGTCGAGGAACGCCTTCAGGCTGGCGGAGTTGCGGCCCTCGGTAGCCCACACGATGCAGGCGCGCTCGTGGTCGACCACCGAGGTGAGGAACTTGTGATCAGCGCCATAGCTGACCTCATCCACACCGATCAGCGCCAGCCCGTCCAGCCGGCCGGCGGACAGCTTCTCGGCCACCACCCGCGCGAGGATCTTGCCCACCGTCTTCCAGCCGATGCGCATCAGCTTGGTGATCTGCGTTTGGCTCATCTGCTGCGCCAGCCACGCCGTGAGGTGGTCGAAGTCGCGCGTGTAGCGAGCGCCGCCACGCGCCCACTCGACCATCTCGAGCAGATCGCCGCAGCCTGGGCAGTACAGCCGTCGCAGGCAGCACTCGATCACGCACCGGCCGCCGCCGACATCCAGATGCCGCCAGCGCGTGACGCGATGATCCTTGATCTTCAGGCCGCGGGCGCCGCAGCCCGAACACAGTGGCTGCTTGCGGCGCAGCGCGACGGTCACGATCATCCCCTCGGCACCGAACGCCACGTCCCTGATCCATGCGCCCGGCAGCCCGAGCATCCTGTTATATGCCGTGGTAACCCGCACGTCGCCCTCCTTGGCAGGCAGCTGAACTTCGAACAGCCAGCAGACTGCCAGAAGGGCGGCGGCGGGCCCTGCCCGGTGTTGGGCGCCCGCTCGCCGGACCCCGACGTCTTGGACCGGCGGGGATGCAAGCCGAGGGGCGAAACAACGTACGGGGCTTGTTGGCGGGCTAAGGCCCGATTGGCACCGGGGGCATATCCCCCGGACCCCCTGGCGACCCCCTAACGCAGATGGCGCGCTGCGCAAACGGCGAGGATCGAGGCCCGCCCGGCGGCCCGGCCGGCGCAAACGGCACGCGCCGGCCGCCCCAGAGCCGCCGTGCGGTTGAGATCGTCAACGTCAACAGCACCCCGCGGCTGTGAAGCACGCGAGCGCGGACGACGGCGCCTGACCTCAAGCCGCCGGCGCAGCCGATCACCACGCCCTGCGAGGACAACCCCGCCACGTGCGCAACTTGCAAGAGCCGCAAGAAGGCCCGCTCGCTGGGGCATAGCGGAGCCGCGCGCGGCGCGTCAAGCACCAGCCCCGGTCAGCGACCAGGTTCAGCGAACCCACACGTTTGCAGCCGGTTCGGGCCCGTGATCCGGGGCGCCGGCCCGCCATCTGGCAATGACCGCAGGCAAGGCCGGCACTGCTGTCATGGCAGCACCACAGGCTGCTCGAGCCCCCCAATCACCCCCAAATGACCAGGAGTCCCACATCATCTCGCTTCCTCGATCGTCATCCTCTCCGCTCGGGTAGACGTCGGCCTCCTTCGGTCGTCGTTCCAGTGAGAAGTCCGACGCTGATGAGCCCCGCGGCGGAACCATCCTCAACAGCATGCGGCGGATCACTGCCGCGCAAGACGGCACGGCAGATCACCTATGGGGCGCTCGCCGGGTGAATATGCTGCGGATCGCTGATGGTTCAGAGCGACCGCAAGCTCCTGGGTTCAGCTGGCGAGTATTTCGTCTAATCGGTGCTCGCGCAATTAGGATTAGGGTGGGCGGCTTCACTAACACGAGAGGGCGTGGCCCACGCTGACGTGCTGGCGGTCAACACCGCCCGCGGTCGACGGATGATCGAAGTCGAGGTGAAGACAGCCTCGTTCAACAAGCGAGCAAGCTGGCCCCTGGGAGAAGGGCGGCGAATGCGTGCGGGGCCCACGGGAGGGGGCCAGCTAGTGCCTGCCGAGAGCGACCAGGAGTGGTACGTCCTCGTGCTACTCGGGCGGGATCCACGCGAGCGGCCGCGATGCTTCGTGGTACCTCGCGATCACGTCGTGGCCGCCGCGTGGATTACGCATGAGGGCTGGCTTTCGGACCCCGACGTGCCGGTAGGCAGCCGCAAGGATGGGACCGTGCGCGTTTGGCCCTCGGACTTCGTGCGGTACGAGGAGCGCTGGGAGCTCCTCGACGAACCGACCGGCAGCGTGCCTGTGCTGCTTCCATCTCGCTTCGAGGCGCTGCTTCGCGAGCCTCGGATCGCCTTCCCGAGCTGGCATCCCTGGTGGGAGGCGGCCCCATCTGACTGGCCGATCGACTAAAGAACGTGACGCTCCACGAGGGCGCGCGCGGCGCTCGCGAAGCATGCCGTGGTCCAGCTGGGCAGCGCAGGCTTGCGAACCATGAAGCTTGAGGAGGCCCCAAATGACGATCCTAATGGGACTCGATCAGCATCGAGCGCAGATCACTACCGAGTGGGTCGATACGGCGACCGGCGAAGTGTCAAGGGCGCGCCTCGCGCCGGCCGATCGCGCGGGCGTGCGCCGCTTCTGCCCCGCTTTCGCGGCCAGCAACTGGAGGTCGCGTTGGAGGCGACGACCGGCTGGCGGTTTGCGGTCGAGGAGCTGCAACGAATCGGAGCCGTGGTACATCTCGCCGAGCCGGCGGACACGGCCGCGTTGAAGGCACCAAGAAGCATGCGAAGAACGACCGCGCCGACGCCCGGCATCTGCGCGAGCTGCTGATGGCCGGCAGGCTGCCCGAGTCCTGGATCGCGCCCGCGCACATTCTCGATCTGCGCGCGGGGGTGCGACTGCGCCACACGCTCTCAGAAGACCGCGGCGAGTGGCGGAGAGCATGAGCGTGTCGACAGCGGCGCCTGGGTGACTGTGGGCATCCCACCACCCTCGCGAAACCACCGGACGCCAACCGCTGCTGACACTTCAGCTTCACCGGCCGCGTCCTCGCTCGACACACCACGAGCGATCGCGGCCCGGAACCGCTGCCGCTCCTCGCGACGCCCCATCGTCGCACGACCCGGCGAGCGCATCGCTGCTCGACCCGCCCGATCCGAGTACCGTCGCGGTGCTCCCATGACCACTCCTCTCATGAAGGTGTTGCGAGGACCGGTTGAACCCCGGCTCGGCACCCTGCGCGGAGGGCGGCAAATGCCCTGGATATCGCCACCGAATAACGGTTGCTGGCTCGTCCCCGCCGAGGGGACGAGTTCATCGAGGGAGTTGTCTACGCCGGTGAAGTCGACGTCGATCGGCCTGAGTGCTCGAGCACATAGAGTGCCTGTCGAACTCGCTGCCCAGTCGCCAGATCGGCTTGTTCGATCGCCTCGATCACAGCGCGCTCGAACACGATCACTCGTTCGCTTGGGTCGTCCGGCTCATGGTGGCCGCCACGAGCCTCACGCTCGAGCCGCGAACCCGTGCGAATCATTGCGACGGCTTCTGCCGGGCTGAGCGCGTTCGGATTGGCGTCGAGAGCCCGCGAGAGCTGCTCGATCTTCTTTGCCGCTAGGGTCCTTGGCCCTAGCCTCAGTGATAATCAGGTCAAGTTCTCAGTTTCAGGCGGCGAGTCCTTGGCGAGAGCGTAGTCGTCCAGAGCCGTCTGGATGTTGTTGAGTGCTCGGTGTAGGCAGGGGACCTGTGCGAGCGGATCGGCCGCGGCGGCTAGGGCGGGGTTGAGCAGTCGGGTGTGTGTCTGGGTGAGCACGATCGCGGCGCGCAATCCGTCGTCGGTCGGTAGGTAACGGTTGGTGTGCGGGATGCGATGGATTAGGCCGTGGGTGCGCAGTCGCCGCAGGTCGTAGGTTGCCTGTCCGGCGGTCATGGTGCCGGGGAGGAGTCCGAGCAGGGGCGCGAGATGCGATCGTAGGTCGCGGTTGGTGAAACCCCGCACGGACAGGCGGAACACGGCCAGCAGCGAGAGCAACGCCATCGCGCGAGGGTCGCCGAAGCGCAGTCCAGCGATACGGGTGTCACCGACGGTGACGGGGTCGGTGACCTGTTGCAGGGCCCGGGCGGCGGCGATCGGGTTGTGGCCGAGTCGTTGGGTGGCGAGCAGGCGCCGGTTGGCTTGGAAGCCGACCTGCCGCAGTTCGGGCAGGTTGCGCAGCCGTTTGCCGATACCGAAGTCCCGGGTGTCGTTGATCGTGGTTTCGGTTCTGATTGCTCGTTGGAGCTTGTGGTACTGCTTGATCTTGGAGTGCGCCGAGGTAGGGTGCCGGCGAGGTGCCTTGCGGTCCTTTTCCGACACCCCCCTCCCGAACCCGGCGTGAACCTTTCAGCTCACCGGGCTCTCCAGCGACCATTCCGCGATTGCTCGCGGCTGGGCATCGAGTACCGTTGCGGCGTTCTGCATTACGCATACCTCCCGGTCTTCGATACTCGGTCGCCTGTGCCCCTTCGCCCTGTGGACGGCTCTCCCGTCCCCCCTGGTGCGGCGTGAATCGCACGACTACTATGGGCACTCCGTCACCTTGGGGCTCGCGCCCCGAAGGTCGATCCCGCGTTCGTCCCTGTCGTACGTCCGAGCGTGACTTAGGCGTCCGACACATCTCCTTAATTGCCCTCACTGGGCAACGCTCCACGTCCCGAAGGTTGCGACGGCCCTACAAGCATGCCATCGCAGAACGTGGCGCCGGTTTCGGGTGCCTTTCCGGCGGACGCGTCGTTTCGTCTTCTGGAGATTCGGCTTCAGGCAATCCAGCTTTCGCCATATCACGCGGGTCCCACGGCGCATCGCCCCTAACACCTGGGCACGATCGCCGGTTTTCTGGCAGGCTGCTGTCCCTTTTTCCTTTCGGATCTGGGTAAGCCATTGGACCCAAGAACGTCCCTTCGAGTTCCTCCCGGCTGCGCCGGGGATACAACAGGGCGCCTCGCGGCGCATTTGTAGTCGACGTGGATCGACGGGGTGACGTCGGCGGTGAGCACGCGCGTGCGCCACCGCGACGGGGTCGGGCGCGGGCCGCGCGGGCGCACGCGGCGGTCGAAGATCAGGCTGGCTTTGTCGGGCCGGCCGAGGTCGAGGTTGTCGCGGATCAGCTGTTCGAAGAACACGCGGCCTGAGTGGGGTCGGTCGAGCACCTGGGTGAGGGAGAACTCGGCCTGCAGGACAGACAGCTCGTAGCGGTAGCCGGCGCGGCGGTCGGCGGGCGTGAACGGGTGCGGCAGCCGCGCCAGCCATTTGCGAAAGAACGCGTCGATCTTCGCCGGCGAGAGGCGGGCGCAGATACTCTGCAAGGCATCCGGGTCATCGCAGTCCAAAAAGCCGTTGTCCAGCGCGGTGAACGCGATCCCCACCGCCTCAGCTTGGCGCTGAGCCCAGTGGTGGCCGTTGAAGCACAGCTTCGCGCCGTAGGGGAAATAGCTTGAGAACTTCAAGAAGAACGGGCCGAAGTCGAAGTCCAGCCCGTACAGGTAGTACTGGTTGACCAGCGCACTGGCCGCCACGATCCACGGATAGGTGGCCCCGGTCTGGGGGTTTCGGCGCTTCTCGGTCCGGAACGTGCTGATCTTCTCCTGCGCCACCCCGACCATGTAGATGCCCTCATCCTCGCGAAAGTCCGCCAGATGCTCGTGGGCGACATCATCTTTGCGCTGCCCCTTCTCAAAGCGCACGACCGGGATTGCGCGCTCGGCGGCGAACCGGTTGATCAACACGACAAACTGCTTGCTGATCGGGTCCGCCAGACAAGTCGACGCGAAACTCGCCCCTCGGTGCCGGGTAAAGAACGAGGCGACGCCACCCGGGTAGGTCAGCTTGCGCACGTACGCGTTGCAATACACCCGATCGATGCAGTCCAACTCGAAGACCACATGCTCGGCCAGCACGTCTGCGGCAGACAGGGGTAACGTCATCGCCAGCTCCGGTCGTCGGGGTCCACGCCCCTTCAGGGGGCACCTGCCGCACTCCGCGGCTCATGACCGGGACGGCCAGCCGCCCCGAGCGACCCGCGACCGGAGCCTACAGACCAGCCCCCGGCCGGCGCACCGGCCGTCTAACCAGGAGCCGCCCATCTGACCGCAGCAACGGCGGCCGGCAGATACACCTCGTCGGGCTGGGGCGAAGCCCCGTTAGGAGCTGCATGACATGCCCGAGCCGTGCTTGACGATCGATCATCTCGCGTAGAGCGCGCTCGTGGGCAGCCTTGAACGTCCAGGTCTGGATCTCGTTCGGGGTGTGACAGCCATTGCCGGCCGGTCCGCACGTACGACGCTTCGCCGGCGCTTGGCTTGGAGGCTGCGCCCTATGAGCGGCTCGCGGCGATTTCGATTCTGCGAGGTTCGCAGGGAGCCGCGATCATCCGTTGCAAGGCGCGTCCCGTGTGCGTCTTGCTCGCCACGCCGCTCGCCGTTCAGAATCACGCATCGGTGCCTCCGGCCGCTTCCGCGCTACGGGCCTCCTGCACCGCTCGATCAAATGTCTCGACTCGATCATGGAGCCCCAAACGGGGCGTCCCGGCATCACGGCCGTGGCGGTTGAGGAGTGTGGCCAATGCTTCCACGTCGCGTGCGTCAAGCTGAGCGCCCGCGACCCGACGTAGCTCCCTGAGCGCCTCCCCGTCGCTCATTCGATTGCGGTACGTGCCGCTCGCGGTCAGCGTGTCATACACCTCGGCCACGGCGAGGATCCTGGCCGCCGGGGGGATGTCATCGACCGCGACTCCATTTGGGTAACCGCGGCCGTCAATCCGTTCGTGATGGGGCGAGCACGATCTCGGCCACGGCTGGCATTCGAAGCCAGTTGAGCAGGTCGGCCCCGATCGATGGGTGCCGCACGACGATCTCCCCTCGTCCGTTGGGGTCTTGTCCGCTGTGAACGCTTGGTCAGGAAGCGCAATCTGGCCGATGTCGTGTACGAGACCAGCAGCGTGAGCGAGGTCGCGCACTTCGGTTCCTGCACCGAGCTCGTCGGCAATCTCACGAGCTAACCAAGCTACGGACGCAGCGTGTCGGGTGGGCCGCGGTGTGGAGCTGGCGTCTCGAGCGTCGAGTAAGTGCATCAGTCGGGCAAGGACTTCTTATCGCGCACCGTCGTCGTACGCCGCGCTGCGCCTGTTGTCGCGGTCAAGCGAAGCGTTCTGGCCGAGTCTGACCGCGCTGGGGCTGGATGCGTCCGGGGTCCCAGAGGAGCAGGTGTCGTCGCGATTGCGCTGCTTGGGGCGTGCAGCCGCGCGTCGAGTGCGTCGAGCTGCGCGTGCAGTTCGGCCGGGAGCTTGTCGCCGAACTCGGCGTAGTGCTCGCGCATCTGTGGCAGTTGTTGCTTCCAGCCTTCGACATCGACCTGTAGAAGTTTGTGCATGGTCTGCGTGTTCAGGTCGAGCCCGTCGGTGTCGATTCCGCCCTCACCGACCCGGGGCAGCAGCCCGATCATGGTCTCGACGGCGTCGGCGCGCCCCTGGCAGCGACGGAAGATCCATGCCAGCGCGCGGGAGTTCTCGCCGTACCCGGGCCAGACGAATTTCCCGTCCTGGCCCTTGCGGAACCAGTTGACGTAGAAGATCCGCGGTAGCTTGGCCCCGTCGTGGCGGCCGATCTGCAGCCAGTGGCGGAAGTAGTCGGCCATGTGGTAGCCGCAGAACGGCAACATCGCCATCGGGTCCCAGCGCAGCCGCCCGACCGTTCCGGCGGCAGCGGCGGTCGTCTCGGAGGAGATCACCGAGCCCAGGAACACGCCGTGCTCCCAGTCACGCGCCTCGTGGATCAGGGGCACGGTGGTCGAGCGCCGGCCGCCGAACAGGATCGCGGCGATCGGAACGCCCTTTGGGTCCTCCCACTCATCGGCGATCGATGGACACTGCGAGGCGGGCGTGCTGAAGCGCGCGTTCGGGTGCGCGGCCGGCGACTGGGACGCAGGCGTCCAGTCGTTGCCGCGCCAGTCGATCGCGTGCGCGGGCGGCTCGGGGGTCAGGCCCTCCCACCAGACATCGCCGTCGTCGGTCTTCGCGCAGTTGGTAAAAATCGAGTTGCGGGCGATCGTCTCGATCGCGTTGGGGTTCGTGTTCGCCCCGGTGCCCGGCGCGACACCGAAGAAGCCGGCCTCGGGATTGACCGCGTACAGCTGGCCGTCTGCGCCGAACTTCATCCACGCGATGTCATCGCCGATCGTCTGCACCTTCCAGCCCTCGAGCGTCGGGATCAGCATCGCGAGGTTGGTCTTGCCGCATGCGCTCGGGAACGCCGCCGCCACGTACTTGACGTCGCCCTCGGGTGAGGTCAGCTTCAGGATCAGCATGTGCTCGGCCAGCCACCCCTCGTCACGTGCCATCACCGACGCGATCCGCAGCGCGAAGCACTTCTTGCCCAGCAGCGCGTTGCCGCCGTACCCCGAGCCGTAGGACCAGATCTCGCGCGTTTCGGGGAAGTGCACGATGTACTTGGTGTCGGCGTTGCAAGGCCACGGCACGTCCGGCTCGCCGCCGGTCAGGGGCTTCCCGACCGAGTGCAGGCAGGGCACGTATTCGCCGTCCTCGCCGAGGCGGTCGAGCGCCGGCTGGCCCATCCTCGTCATCACGCGCATCGACGCGGCGACGTATGGGGAGTCGGTCAGTTGCACGCCGATGTAGGAGATGTCCGAGCCCAGCGGCCCCATCGAGAACGTCACGACGTACATCGTGCGGCCGCGCATCGAGCCTTCGAATAGCTCCGTCAGCGCCACGCGCATCTCGGTGGGCTCGCGCCAGTTGTTCGTCGGTCCCGCGTCCTCTTCGCGTTGCGAGCAGATGAACGTCCTGTCCTCGACGCGTGCGACGTCGTCGGGGTCCGACAGCGCGAGGTAGGAGTTCGGGCGCTTGGCTTCCGAGAGCCGCTGGAACGTGCCCGCCTCGATGAGCGTCCGCGCCAGCCAGTCGTACTCCTCCGCGGACCCGTCGCACCAGTGGATGTCGTCGGGTTGCGTCAGAGCTGCGACCTCCGCGGCCCAGGCCAGCAGCCGGCGATGCGCAGTTCGTGGCGCGCTGGAACGTCCGCAGGAGCGTTGAGTGGTGACGCGGTTCAAGGTCCTCGACGCTTCGGTTGCCCTCGCTGTCAGTCGCGGCGACTAGGGGCGGGTGAAGATAGCGCTACGCACCTGGAACCCGGCGACACCTCGTCCAAACGCTATTCCACTCAGTTGCCAATCGTGGTCGTGAGTATCGCAAATAGCGGTATTGACGCTCCGGCGACGGACCACGCAATTGGTAGATGTGACGATGAATAGTGAGCTTTACGCGGCCCCTCCGAGCAGTCGCTGCGCGCGCGATGGCGTGCATCGAACGACCGCCCTCACCTACGACTAAGATCCGTTGGCGCTGCCCGCACCTGCCGAGCAACGAACTCGCCCATCCCGCCCGGGCAACTCGGAACCCCCGGCGAAGGAGCCATGAAACGCTAAGAACCTCACGAGAGCACGTCCGCAGCCCCACGCACGACCGGCGGTCTGAGCCCTACGCCGCGGCTATCGAGCGCGCGATGCACGCGAGTCGATCACGATCCTGGGCGTGGCTGGTCGCGCGATGAGCTCTGAGCAAGGACACCGACTGACCCGGCGCGCAGTGCTGGCGGGCGCCGCGAGCGCGGGCGCGGCGTCGCTGCTTGAGCCGGCAGCGGGACTTGCGGATTCCCTAGGCGCGCCGCGGTCGGTCTTCGATCGCTGGGTCGGATCGGTCGCCGTCCAGTCGCCACCGCTGCATATCGCGCGGCGGTTCTCGCTCGTCGGGGTCGAATGGAAGGCGCCCGCGGCGGCGCGTATCGAGCTGCGCGCTCGCGTCAACGGCGGTGCGTGGAGCGTCTGGGCTCCCGCGTCGACGCTCGGCCACGAACCTGACCAACTGGCCGCTGGAGGGCGTCTGTTCGGCGAGGCGGTCTGGACCGGTCCCGCGGACTACGTGCAGTTGCGCGCGTCGCGCCCCCTGACCGGCGTTCGGTTGCATTTTGTCGCCGCCTCGCGCCCTGGGGCGGTCGCAGCCACGGCGGAGCTGCCACTGGCGGCGCCGGTGCTCGACGCGGGACCTGGTCAGCCGCCGATCATCGCGCGCGCGGCGTGGGCCGGGGACCAGGCGCCGCATGCGTCGCCCGTCTATGGCAACGTGAAGCTGGCGTTCGTCCACCACACCGTCAATCCCAACGGCTACGCCGCGGACGAGGTCCCCGCGATGCTGTTGGCGATCTTCCGCTACCACCGCTACGTGCGGGGGTACCGGGACATCGCCTACAACTTCGTCATCGATGCCTTCGGGAGGATTTGGGAGGCTCGCGCGGGGGGCGTCGACCTGCCCGTGCTTGGCGCTCACGCGGGCGGCTACAACGCTCAGTCGACCGGAGTCGCGGTCCTTGGCGACTTCATGTCGGTGGTCCCAGCGCCCGCAGCGATCAACGCGCTCGCGCGCCTGCTCGCGTGGAAGTTGTCGCTGCACGGGCTTCCGACCACCGGGCGGGTCACCGTCGAGGTCGCCCCATCGGACTACTACTACACGCCGTTCGGTCCAGGTGCTCACGTTTCACTGCCGCGGATCGCCGGCCATCGCGACGGCGACTCGACTGACTGTCCCGGCGACGCCTTGTACGCGCAACTGCCTTCGATCCGCCCGGCGGCCCAGGGCCTCGCGGGCCAGCCGTCGGTCGTCACGCTGACCAGCGCTCGCTCGTCGGTGATCTCGGGAGCATCGATTGTCCTCTCCGGCCGGTTGACGATGCTGGCCGGCTCGGCGCTCGCTGGCGAGCCGATCGAGGTCCAGCAAGTATCGGCTGCCGGCGAGGCGACGATCGCGACCGAGACGACAGCTTCCGACGGGACCTGGAGCGCGGCGGTGACAACGAACCACAATGCGGTACTGCGCGCGCTACACCGGCGCGCGCCAGCGACCGCGTCTGCCTTGGTCCACATCGGCGTCGCGCCTGCGGTCACGCTGAGCGTTGAGTCGGGCTCACCGTTGCGGCTCAGCGGCGGTCTCTCCCCCTCCAAACGAAGCGTGACGATCGACGCATATGCACTTGCGGGCGGACACCGCCGACTGTTGACGAGTAAGCGGGTCGCGGTTGTGCGCGGGCGCTTCCGCGCCACGGTTCCGATCAGACGCGCGGGTCGCTATCTGGTGATAGCGCGCACGAGCGCGGACGCGAGCAGTGTCGCCGGCGCCTCGCCGCCGGTTGTAGTCAGCGTTTGACCCTGACACCGTTGAAAACGCCGAGGGTGCGGCTCCATTGGAGTGACCGTCGGCCCGGACTGATTTGACGGCGAATCGCCCGTAGATACGGGGTTTCTGGGCTGTGAGGACGGCGCGGGTTGGTGTGGCGCTCGGCGGAGGACGGTGCTGGGCGGCTTGGTTGGGCGCTGTGATCGTGCGCAGGCCAGCGTTTTTAGGGGTTTGGCAGTGCTGGAGCGGGCTGTCGGCCCGCAGCGAGGAGTCATAAGTCGGGTGCCGAAGTCGGCGTTGCTATGTCCAACGTCGACCACGGAGGTGGCCAGCGTGACCGCCGATCTCGACACCCGTTGTGGCGAACTTTACGCCTCGGGCGATCAACTCCTGCCCGACGGGCAGACTGGTAGCGATGATGCAGCGCCAGCGCTGCGCGAGAGCGGCGGTTCGCCAGGCGATGTCACCGTGCCGGCTGGCTTTGCGTCGAGCCGGGAGCAGTTCTGCTCGCTGGTGAGCTTTCTGGATGGGATGGATGCGGCCGGGCTCTCGCATGGGGAGCTGGAGGATCATCTTGACCGCGACGGGCGGGAGCTGTTGCGCCGGCTGCTTGATGATCATCTCGCGCTGCGGGCCGTGCGCGAGCCTCGCTTGGAGGAGGTGACAGGTGATGAGGGCGTCCTGCGCAGCCGGGTGGAGACCGGACACACCCGCGCGTTGGAGACGGTGTTCGGTCAGGTCAAGATCGAGCGGCTGGCCTACCGGGCGCTGGGAGTGGGAAACTTGCACCCGGCCGACGCCGCGTTGAATCTGCCGGCAGCGTCACTCGCACGGGTTGCGCAAGCTGGCCGCGCTGGAAGGTCCCCGCGGCAGCTTCGATGACGCGGTCGAGGCGATCGAGCGCGCGACCGGGCAACGGCTCGGCAAACGGCAGGTCGAAGAGCTCGCCGGGCTGGCCGCGGTCGACTTCGAGGACTTCTACGAAGCCCGCCGCCCGGCACAATCGGAGCCCGGGGATCTGTTGGTGCTCTCAGCTGACGGCAAGGGGATCGTGATGCGCCCCGACGCGCTGCGGACCGCCACTGCCAAGCGCGCTGCCCGCGCGCGCTCGAAACCCAAGCCCCGACTCTCGCGCTGCGAGCAGCGAAACCACAGGCGGATGGCCGAGATCGGCGCCGTCTACGACGCCACGCCGGCGCCGCGCACGGCGACCGACATCCTCCCATCCACCGGCCCGGAGGGCTACCAGCCCACGCCGGGACCAGTCGCCAAAAACAAGTGGCTGACCGCGAGCATCGTCAAGGACCCGGAGGTGATCACCCGCGTGTTTGACGAAGCCGAGCGGCGCGACCCCGAACACCGCCGCACCTGGGTCGCGTTGGTAGACGGCGCCAGCCACCAGATCCAGCGGATCAAGTACGAAGCCCGCAAACGCGAGATCACGGTCACGATCGTCTGCGACTTCGTGCACGTCCTGGAATATCTCTGGAACGCGGGCGGGTGCCTTAATGGGCTCCTCGACGTTCTGAGTGGGTTCGTCCGGTCCGGTTGATTGTCTGCCGGCTCCTGTTCGTCGATGATTGGAGCCCCGGTATGCCCGACGTGGATCTGTTTCAGCGCGCTCTCGGCCTGGCGGAGCCGTGGCAGGTGGTGGATGTGAAGTTCGACGCCGGACAGCGACGCCTGGATCTGCGGATCGACTTTCCCAAGGGCTCGAAGTTCGCGTGCCCTGAGTGTGGGCGGGAGGGCTGTCCGGTGCATGACACCGAGAGCCACACGTGGCGCCATTTGAACTTTTTTCAGCACGAGGCGTATCTGCACGCGCGCGTGCCGCGGGTCGACTGCCCCGAGCATGGCACCAGGCAGGTGCAGGTGCCGTGGGCGCGGGGGCGCTCTGACTTCACGCTGCTCTTCGAGGCGCTGGTGATGGCGATGGTCAAGCAGATGCCGGTCGCTCCGCTCGCCGCGCTGTTGGGCGAGACCGATAAGAAGATCTGGCGGGTCGTGCATCACTACGTCGATGAGGCGGTCGAGGCGCAGGACCTCGAGGGGATGACCGCGGTCGGGATCGACGACACCAGCTTCCAGCGGGGTCAGAGCTACGTGACGGCGTTCGCTGACCTGCGCGAGCAGGAGCGGCGCGTGGTGTTCGTGACCGAAGGCCGCGACCACGAAACGGTCGAGCAATTTGCGGGGTTTCTGGGCGACCACGGCGGCGACAACGAGGCGATCGGCGAGGTCTGCCAGGACATGTCGGAGGCCTACCAGAAGGGGGTGCGCGAGCACCTGCCCAACGCCGAGATCACCTTCGACCGCTTCCACGTCAAGCAGAAGCTCTCAGAGGCGATCGACGAGGTCCGCCGCGCGGAGTCAAAGCACCACAAGCAGCTGCTCAAGAACACGCGTTATCTGTGGCTCAAGCGGCCGGCGAACCTGTCAGCAAAGCAGCAGGACTGGCTCGATCAGCTGCTCCAGGCGCCGCTGCAGACCGCCCGCGCTTACGAGTGGGCGCTGAAGTTCGACGACTTCTACGCACTCGCCGATCCTGATCAGGCCGAGGAGTACCTGCGCCGCTGGATCGAGGAGGTCAGGGAGACCGAGATTCACCCGCTTCACAAGTTCTGCGAGACGCTTGAGGCGCACTGGGAGGGGGTGATCCGCTGGCACCACACCCAGGTGTCAAACGGGCTGCTGGAGGGACTCAACTCGCTCATCCAGACGGCCAAGCGACGAGCCCGCGGGTACCGCACACCGCGCACCTACAAGACGATGATTTACCTCGTCGCTGGAAAGCTCAATCCCGGTCCTCAGCTCGCGTGCACATGACACGGTGACGAATCCCCATTACCCACTCAGAACGTCGAGGACGACGGCGACCCCGCCACGATCGAGAAGTGGGTCCACCACCAGGCGCAACGGGTGCTCGAAGGACACGCCGGCAGCGTCGCCGGCACGATCCGCCGCACCGCGACCAACCAAGGCCTGGATCCCGCGGCGCGCAAACCGGCCGATGACGCCGCCAACTACCTCACCAACCTCGCCCCCTACCTCGATTACGCGACCGCTCTCGAGAACGGGTGGCCGATCGCGACCGGGATCGTCGAGGGCGCGTGCAGGCATCTGGTGAAGGATCGCATGGACATCACCGGCGCCCGCTGGGGCCTTGCCGGCGCCGAAGCGATCCTCAAGCTACGCGCCATCAAAGCCAACGGGGATTTCCAGGACTACTGGACCTACCACGTCAACCTAGAACGACACCACGTCCACGACGCCCGCTACCACAACCACGCGGTCCCGAGCGCATCACAGGTCACTTGAAAGGAGCCGCACCCAAACGCCGAGAGTTGCTAGCTACTCGACTTTCGCACGTCTCGGGGTAATTGGTGTTGGGCAGCACGCTGAGGTCACCCGCTGGGTGACACCGCACATACGCGGGCCGGTAATAGATCAGTCGGTTACGATTTGGGGTGTACGCAATCGCGACGTGAAAGAAGGCGCCGATGAAGGAGTTGTTGGGGCGAACGGCACTCGTGACGGGCGCGTCAGGGGGGATCGGCACCTACATCGCTCGGGCTCTGGCTCGAGCCGGGATGCAGATCGTCGTGTCTGGCCGCCGCGAGGGCGCGCTCGCGTCGGTTGTTACCGAGTTGCGCGGGCTCGGGGTCCGCGCCGAGGCGGTGCCGGCCGACCTGTTCGACCTCGGTCAGGCTGATTGCCTGATTGACCGCAGCGAGACGGCGCTCGGCCCGCTCGACGTGCTCGTCAACAGCGCCGGTGTGGAATACGCGGCAGCGTTCACCGAGTACACCCGCGACGAGCTCACGTCGATCGTCGACCTCAACCTCACGGCGCCGTTGTTGCTGACGCGCCGCGTCGTTCCGGGGATGCTCGCACGCGGCCGCGGCCATGTGGTTTTCATCGCTTCGGCCGCTGGGAAGCTCGGCCCCGCCTACCTGGAGCCCTACGCCGCGACCAAGGCTGGCTTGGTGGGGCTCACCCAGTCTCTTCGGGCTGAGTATCTGAAGGCGCCCGTGGGCTTCTCGGTCGTGTGCCCTGGGTTTGTCGCCGGCGACGGCATGTATCAGCGAATGGTCGAGCAGGGCTTCGTGTCTAACCGGCTGATGGGAGTGACGACCACGGAGAAAATCGCGGACGGGGTCGTCGAAGCGATCCGCCGGAATCGGCCCGAGGTAATCGAGACAGGCGCTCCGATCCGGCCAATGCTCGCACTCGGCCAGGTCGCGCCACGGCTCGTCGAGCACGTTGCGCCATGGTTCGGCGTGACCGAGTTCTTCCGGCGCGTCGCCGCCTCGCGCGGTCGCGCTGGATGAGCATGGAGCGTAGACCGAGTCGGCGCTTGTTAACGGTAGACAGCGCCCGCCCAAGCGGCACCGTGGCGCCGCGGCCGACCGCGTGCAGGACCGCCGATCTGGCAGTTACCTTCTTGCCCAGCGTCCCCGAGTACTGGCGATTGACCTCGAGCGACTCCTTGCCGTCGTGCCGCCCTTCCAGTGTCATCCAGGACCCACGGTCCCACCTCAATCTCGAGCGCGACTGGCTCGGAGCAGGGGGGCCCAGCTCGACGAGGGACGATCTGAGCCTTTACCCATGACGTGCCCGTTCCTGGCAGGAGTATGAGGCAGAGGTGGTTGCGTTACGTCGATCCCGCTGGCGGAAAGCGAGCTGTGTGGCCGCCCGCGGCGGCCGTGGCCGCATCGACGGGATAGGTGCACCGTGCGCGGCCGAGGAAGCTGCTCGACCACGTCGACGAACTGCTGACTGGGGGCACGCGATCGGCACGGCGCCCGTCAACGCCGACGCGCCGACGATTACCAGATCGTCACCAGCGTGAGGCTGCTCGCATGCTTCCAGCACCTGGCTGATCATTCGCTCGGTCGTGAGATCGCCGGATGCGCGCGTGGGGGCCCCGAATCGTCGTGGTCAGAGTCGAGTGCCGGTACACCGGCGGAGGGGCCGGGCGCCAATGGGCGGAACCGCTCGGCCAAAGCCCCAGAAGGGAGAGGGCCAACCCAGACCCGCTCCCGCCGATCTTGCGAAACCGGCCCGCGTGCCTGAGGCTGTCCGCGGCGTGAGGTTCAATCCCCGCCCAGCCCCCGAACGCACACCCCGAGGAGATCGCTCGTGCCACTGACCCAGACACAGCTCGCCGCCGCGGTCGCCGACCGCGCCAAGCTCAGCAACGCCGACAGCAAGCGGCTTGCTCGCGGCGCTCGAGGAGATCGTCCTCGAACAGCTGGCCAACGCCGAGAAAGCGAGAATCGGCGGGCTGGTACAGCTCACCGTCCGTGTCAAGCCGGCGCAGAAGAAGCGCAAGGGGCGTAACCCCGCGACCGGGGAAGAGATCACAATCGCCGCGAAGCCCGCGAGTGTTGATCTGCGCGCCCGGCCGCTCGCGAAAGCCAAGGCAGCGCTGCCCTCGGTGCAAAAAGCCCGGCGTCGCCTCGCGGCCTGACGCGATCGACCGCGGCCCGCGCCACACGCTGATTCCCGAAGGTCGGCGAGCGCCCCGGCGAGCAGCGCGTCCGCGCCGCGACGCAGATGTCAGCGTCGGTGCCGTCGAGCGGCTTCGGCGAGGAACCCGTCGATGCGCACCGCCGGTCGAGGTGACGGCGCCCCCGGCGCTCCGGTGGACAAAAGGAGCTGGCGGTTCGTCTACGACTCGGTTTGAGCACGAACCTGAGCGGGCGCCCGCCGGTTACACACAGAGCCGCTGACGCGACGTGGCGCCGACTACTCGCCCGAGCTGGCAGTTCGGCGTGGTACTCCTCGGCGGCTTCGGTCAGCGCGACGGCTAGCTATAGATAGCGAGCGAGCCTCATACCGCCGAGCGCGCAGGATGAAACGCTGCTGGCAGTTCGTATGAGCCTCACTCACGGGCGCTCCCTGTCGGGAGCGCTGGGTGACCCGACCGCCTGCTGCCAGCAGGACCGTGGCCTTCGTCTGAACCGGGCTGCCAGTTCGCCATCGGGCGGCCTGGCCTTCCCGTATGTCCACTAGATGCGGGCATTTCGCCCGCCTGAAGCCGCTGTGCGGCTGCCCCTCGAAGGGGTGCCGAGCAGTATCCCGCCACGCCGCTCGCCCGTCAAGAAACTTGACTTGAACGTGCACTTTCGACCCGCCTAGCGGAGCTACCCCGGTGTCCGGGACTTCGCCCGGAACCGGTGGCCCCTTCGGGGCAGTCCGGCCGACACGCGCGGTTGACCCGTTTGGGCGCGGTGGGGCCGTGCGCCGGTTGATCCCCGGCGCGAGGTGAGCCTAGAGTCGGCGGATGACCGACCTGCTCAGCGAGCGGTGCGGCGATCTGCTGACGGGCAGCTATGACTGCCCGGACCGGATCGTCCTGAACGCGTACTACCAGATGGGGCATGCGCCCGGCGGCTTCCGGGTGTGGTGGCGGCGGTGGCACGCAGACGGCGACGAGCAGTTGGACAACGCGCATCTGATGCGGCTCGCGGGCCGGTTCGCCCGCCGCCTGCGCGCCTCCGCGCAGGCGCACGGGATCCCGGTGATCGATTGCAAGGCCGGGGAGCGCAAGCATCGGATCGCCGAGGACTACCTGGCCGAGCACCCGCCGAGCCGCATGGGCGTGTTCCTGATTCTCGTGGCCCGGTCGCCGGCGCTGGTGTGGAAGGTCGACCGGTCCGCGAAGGGCGTGATCCACCACCTGGAGAAGACCACGCAGTTCGTCAACCACTACTCGTTTCATATCATCGACCCGACGTGGGGGCACGTGACGATCAAGATCAGCGGCCATCCGCCGTTCGGCGCGCAGGTGATGCTCAACGGCCACGAGTACGTCGCGGCCACGGCGCGGGCAGCGGGGATCGGATACACGAAGGAGGGAAACTGCTTCACCGAGGCCGGCGACCCCGAGCGGCTGGCGCAGATCGCAGACACCTTGTCCCAACCGGGACCATAGGGCGTCTGAGCCAAGTCATCGACCGCTGGATCTACACCGCGTGTCTGTGCTATGGGCCCAACATCGATGAGCAGCAGCAGAGCGGCTTTCGCTACGAGTACTCGATCTACCAGGTCGAGTACAGCCGCAACCTCGTGTTCGCCTCCGGCGCCGTGATGGACCGGCTGTTCAACACGATGGTCGACCGCACCCGATCGCGGCTCGATATACCGAAGGTGCGCACGCTGTTCGGCAGCAAAGGCCGCCCGCACCGCAAACCCGGCCAAGAGCTATCCGAACGACAGGCAGTCGTGATCGAGAAACCTCGGTGGAACCTGACGATCTTCAAGGTCCATTTCGGACTGTTGACGCTGAAGGCGTACACCAAAGGCGAACGCGTCCTGCGCTTCGAAGCGATCGCGCACCACACCAAACAGCTCGGCTGCGGCCGCAGACTGGACAAGTTCCCGCAGATCACCACCCGGCTGACCGGCATGGTCGACCGCTTCACCACCATGCTCGACTGCGTCGAGCTCGGCTTCCTGCCCGACGGGATCCTCGACCAGCTGCCCGCACCCTCCACGCTCGGCGCAACCCGGACCGGCGGCCTGGACATGAACCGTCCCCGGGTTCGTGCCACCCTCGCCGCGGCGCTCGCTCTGGCGGTCGCCCCGGCAGGATTCACCGTCGCCGAGTTCACCGCCAAAGCACGCGCGATCACCGGACAGACCGCCCCGGACTACAGCGTCCGCCAGGGCGCCTACGACCTACGCAAGCTCCGCGGCAAACAGCTCGTGATCAAACCCGGCCGCACCCGCCGCTACCACGTTCCCGAGCTCGCCGCGCGGACGATCGCCGCGCTGCTCACCCTCCGCGACAAGGTCATCGCGCCCCTCGCCGCCGGAATCCGCACACCACGACGAGGCCGCCCACCGAAGAACTGGACCACCACCGACCGCGACTACGAAACCCTCCGCCGCGACATGAAGACCCTCCTCACCAACCTCGGCATCGCGACCAAAGCAACGGCCGCATCGACAACGAATTGTCGATCGCGTCCCGCAACCCTCTAGCTATAGCTAGTCGGGTTCGCCCGGTTTGCGGAGCGCCAGGTTCGTTTCCACCGTCGCGTGTGAGGGCGGCGGTGCGAGGCATGATCGCCGGCCGGGATCTGGGTGAGACGGCGAATCGCAGGGCTGATGACGGGGACGGCGTGTCCTAGGTCGGCGGCTTGTCGTCGTGATGGCGTCGTAGCGCGGGTTGATAGCGGAGGCGGTCGTCGATGTGGGTTGTGACATGTCCGAGGCGGCCTTGGCGGTTTTTGCGGATGATGATGTCCAGTTCGCCGGGGCGGTCTGATCTGAGTCGGGGTCGTAGTAGTCGTCGCGGTAGAGCATTAGCACGCAGTCGGCGTCGGCTTCGATTTGTCCGGATTCGCGGAGGTCTGAGAGGAGGGGGCGTTTGTCGGGGCGTTGCTCGACCGCGCGCGAGAGTTGGGCGACGGCGATCACGGGGCAGGCGAGTTCGCGGGCGAGGCGTTTGAGCCCGCGGCTGAACTCGGAGACGTCTTCGACGCGGTTTCCGGTTGGTCGTTCGGCGCGCATCAGCTGGAGGTAGTCGACGACGATCAGGCCGAGCTGATGTTCGCGCACGGCGATCTGTCGTGCTTGGGCGCGGAGGCGCAGCAGGGACAGGTCGCCGTCGTCGAGGAGATGAAACGGGATTCCGAGCGTGTGGTTGGCGGCGTGTAGCAGTGGCGGCCAGTCTTGGTCGCGGAGGTTGGCGAGGTGTAGGCGGTCGGGGTCGACGCCGGACTCGGTGGCGAGGTGGCGTTGCGCGGTCTCGGAGTCGCTCATCTCCAGTGACGCGAACAGCACGCGGGCGTGTTGGACCGTTGCGGCGTAGCGGGCGAGTTGCAGCGCGAGGAGGCTCTTGCCCATCGCCGGGCGGCCGGCGAGGACGTATAGGCGTCCGTTCTGTAGGCCGCCGAGGAGCCGGTCCAGATCGGGGAGTCCGGTCGCCAGGCCGGGCAGCCGGCGGTGGTCGCGGGCGGCGTTCTCGAGGCGGTCGATCTCGTCGGCGACGGCGTGCTCGAGGAGGCGTTGCTTGGCGTGTAGCTCGCCGCGGCGCAGCGCGAAGATTAGGCGCTCGGCCTCGTCGAGCAGCGCTTCTCCGGTGTGGTGGCGGTCGGCGATTTGGGCCTGGATCTCGTAGGTGGCTCGTAGCAGCGCGCGCATCTGGGCGTTGTCGCGCACGATCCGGCCGTATTCGCGGGCGTGGCCGGCTGCTGGGACCCAGCCGGCGAGCTCCTCGACCGCTCCGGGCCCGCCGACCTGCTCGAGCTTGCCGTGCTCGCGTAGCGCCTCGGTGACGGTCAGGTGGTCGATCTTACGGTCGTTGTTGCTGCAGCGCGAGCATCGCGGCGAACACTGCGGCGTGCTGTTGCCGGTAGAAGTGCTCGACGCGTAGCTGCTCGTCGAGGACGAGCGCGGTCAGGTGGCGCTCGTCGAGCAGTACCGCCCCGAGCACGGACTTCTCGGCCTCGATGTTGTGCGGCGCCACACCGGCGCGTAGCTGGCCGTTGCTGGCGCTCACGCCGCTGCCTCCCGTGATCGGGTGCCGGCGTCGTGGAGGAGCTCGCCCCATAGCTGGGCGTAGCGTCGGTCGCTGTAGCGCATCGGCTGCTCGCACAGCGAGCTCCACCGGACCCGGTCGATGAACGTCGCGAGCAGCTCGCTGCGCGCCGACAGTTCGCTGATCGCGGCGGCGCGGTTGTCGCGGCCGTGACGTTGCACGGCTCGCTCGAGCAGCTCCCGAGCCTCGGGCCACCCCGGTGCGCCAGCTGCTAGCGGCTCGATTGTGGCGTGCTGGCGCGCCGTTGACGGGCGTGGTGGCGGGCGAGCAGCTGGTCGGCGACGTTGGCGAAATCAGGGAGCGTGAGCGCTTTGGAGCCGAGGATCTCGTCGCAGACCATGTAGTCGAGCGCGTGCTGCAGCCGCGCACGGGGGTGGCGCCCGAGGAGCTCGCCGGCGGCCGCCAGCCACCGCCGCCTCGTCGGCCCGGTAGGCGCGGCGTGGGCTGTGGCCGAGCGCCGGCTCCCACGCCGCAAGCAGCGCTTCGCACAACTCGCGGCTCGCTGCTTGGCCAACCCTCTCCCCCCTTCCCCGCTCGTCCGTTGAGTAGCTATGGGGGGAGGGGTTTCTACTGCTTTTTCTACATCAGGCTCTCCTGCGCGCGCGTTAGAGGGCCGCGAGGCGGTACCGAGGGTGGCGGAATTTCCGCCCTGCCAGTACCCGTGCTCCGCCCTGCCGTTACTGTTCTGCGGCCCTGCGGGTACCAGCTCGCGGCCCTGGCAGTACTCGCCCGCCGTCCTGCCAGTACTGTTTTGCGGCCCTGCGGGTACCGGCTGGCGGCCCTGGCAGTACTCGCCCGCGGCCCTGCCGTTACTGTTCTGCGGCCCTGCGGGTACCAGTTCGCCGCCCTCGGGCGGCGGGGCTTCGTGCAGGGTGTAGGTGCTGGGGAGGTTTCGTCCTTTGTTCGCGGTGCGCCGCCGCTGGACGCGTAGAACGCCGGCGCGTTCGAGCACGCGGTTGCGGTCATCGATGCGGTCGACGGTCAGACCGGCACGCGCGGCGATCTCGCTGCGGGTCGCCTCGGCGCTCAGCCCGCCGCGCCCGGTGCGCTGCTCGCCGCACAGCTCCAGGTACACGACGATCAGCCCGAGGTCGCGCAACAGATGAGCGCCGTCGCGCTCGCGGGCGAGATGGTCTGCCATCGCGACCGTGATCGCCGCCCAGGCGCCGTCCTGGACCAGCAGATGGATCAGGCTGACGGTCGCGCCGCGGTCGGGTTCGTTGAGGCGTTCGTAGCGCACCACGCCGGCCCGCGCGAGCGTGTCGAGCAGCAACTTGATCGTGCTCTTGCTCGCCTGGCCGCGGTCCGCGAGCGGTCGTAGCTGGACCTGCACGACGCGGTGCTCGCCGGCGTGGCGCTGCTCGTTGGCGAGCTGGCACAGCAGCGCGTAGAAGCCGATCGCGCGCAGCCGCCGCGGACCGCCAGCCTGCCGCCGGATGGCCCTAACGGCGTCGAGGCGAACCTGGAAGAACGGCAGCTTGCGGCGGTCACCAATCGTCACACGAGTTTCGGCTTGCGAGGTCAAGGTCTGACTCCGTGCTCGGCGGCGCGTTTGCGGCGGATCAGCTCTGCGGCGTGATCCGCGTCGACGGGTCCTTCCTCGAGCAGCGCGATCACCAGCTCGGTCAGGCTCGGATGGCGCAGCCGCGGATGGCGCAGCTCGATCTCGCGCACGAGCTGCTTGTAGCGATCGTGCAGGTGCGGCAGCCGAAAGTTGACCAGCCGCGTCGCGCCATAGTCGACAGCCGGCCGCCGCTCGATGGCCATCGCGTCGCCGCTCTCAGCGTCGCTCGAGCGCTCCTGCTCGCCGCCATACTCGTGCTGCGATCGCGGGGTTTGGCGCGTCGGGCCGGCTGCGAGCGTCTGGGTGGGTGGCGTGGCTGGCGGCGGGTTTGAGGGCATGCCGGCGATCGGCCGCCGGCGCGCCGGCGGCATCTCAGGGTGGGTGGTCATCGCTGGCACTCCTTGAGGATGTGCTCAGCGAGGCTGCGGTAGGCGTGAGCGACCAGCGAGTCGGGCTCCAGCACCGCGGTCGGAGCGCGGTGGCGCGGCGCCGACGCGACCCGCACGGCGCGCCGGACCGCAACCGGCAGCACCCGCATCTCGTCGGCATCCATCCGCGCGGTCGCGTCGCGGGTCACCCGCCAGCGCCGCTCGCTTGCGGCGATCAGCACCCCGAGGACCCGCAGGCCCGGGACCTGCGACTCGACCAGGTCATACAGCTTGCCCGCGCCGCGGACATCCAGGTCCGCCGCCAGCGCCGGGATCAACAGCCAGTCCGCGGCCAACAGTGCCATCCCGGACAGGCTCCCCAGCCCCGGTGGCGTGTCGAGCAGGATGAAGTCAAACGCGGGCCCCTGAGCGTCCACGACCTGCCTCAGACGGGCCTCATACCCATCTCCGACCGTGTGCGGGAGATCGGCGGCGATGTCAGCGAGCGCGTCGGTGCAGGCGATGATCCGCAGCTGCTCGCGCCACGCCGGCAGCGGCCTGATGCCACCTAGCAACGCGACCGGCGGGCGATAGTGGCTCGAGGCGGCTGGGTGCGCGAGCAGGTCCTCGAGACGCTCCCCCACGACCTCCTCGGTCCACCCGAACGCTTCGCTGAGATTGGCCTGCGGATCGCAATCGACGATCAGCACCCGCCGGCCGCGCTCGGCGAGCATCGCGCCGAGATTCGCCGTCGACGTCGTCTTGGTGACCCCGCCCTTGTGATTGGCAAGCACAATCACCGTTGCACGACTCACCCTCGTCGCTCGGCGGCCGCCCACCTGCTTTACACACGTCTTTACGGCGGCCTATCTGACCGTCTACATGTAAGTCTCTACGTCCGTCTATATGTGTGAGTTGATGGGGAGACATGACGTCCTCCTGGCGGTGGTCGGACAACGGGACATGCGGTGCAGACAACCCCCGGGGCCGCGCCCTGGGCGGCCGAGGGGTGGACGGGCGAAGCGACGCGAGCTCGTGCCGATGACGTGCACAGCGCGTGGCCGTACGGCGCGGCGCCGACGACTGGTCTCAACTCCGTCGCGCGTGGGAGCGAGAGAGACCGCCTCGTGCCGTTGCTCGCGTTGGTGAAAGCCATCGCCGGCGCCTCCCGATCGAGACGCTCGCGATGACCACCCCCGCAGACGGGCGGAGGGCGCAGACCCGCTCGGCGGGTTTGGATCGGTCCGGCGCCCGGGTACACTGCGCAGCATTGGATTTGTGCGGCGCTGTTGGCGCCTATGTTCTGAAAGACCGGGCGGCCACCCGGTCTTTCTCGTCTCCGAGGAGCGCGCAGGTTTGGTGGGCCCCGCGCAAGCGCCCGCTGGTGGCGGCCGGCGCGGCGTGCGACGAAGCGGCACGGATTGTTCACCGCACGGACTCCTCAAAGCGCACGCCACCGCGCTCGCCGGAGATCACCACGAGCTGGTCCTCGACCGTCCAGGCGACCACGCCGCGGATCAGACGATGGCCGGCGAACGTGCCAAAACGGTCCCAGATCGGCGCCACCAGGGCGTAAGCCAACTCATCGCGCGAGGTCGTCCATCGCTCGATCTCCACGAGCACGCCGGCCTCGCGTCGCCACAGGCGGATCGCGTCCGTCTGGCCACCACGCCCCGCGCCACCGCGGAACGAAACCTCCGCGACCGTCGCGCCGCGACGCTCGAGCTCCTCCCACACCGCCGGCGCGAACAGCTCCGTGCGCGCCGGTCGCAGCCGCGCGGCGTGGGTCTGCGATGCGTCACGCCCGCTCGGCGTCGTGCAGCGCTCTCCAGCGACGGCCTTGCACGTCGGGCATCGCCGCCCACGCCAGCCGCGCGCCACATGGAGCCTGGCGACCGGAATCACCCGGACACCGGAGCGGCTCCACGTCTGCCGGCCACACCGCGCGCCGGGAGCTGCCCGGCACTCCGGGCACCACTCCTCAAGCCATGCCTGGCGGTCGCTCACGACGACCTCCGCGGCGCGAAGGCGGCGAGCTGGTCACCGGTTTGGTCACCGTTTTTCTGTCGCGAGCTGACTTGGAACGGCTCGAGTGGCGAAACGCCGAATCCCGCCAGGGCCGTAAAGTCCCTGCTTATTGACTCGATTTGTCTCGCGATGACTAGCGGGAGCGACGGGACTCGAACCCGCGACCTCCGGCGTGACCGAACAGCGCTCTTGCGCGAGGCCAGACCTCCATGTGGTGGCGGCGACTTGCGACACCCTCAGCTGGTATTCGGGGGAACGGCTGGGGGAACGACGACCCCAGCAGATTGGCCTAGGTTGGCCTGCGTTGACCCAAGCGAGCCGAGTGCTGCGACGTCGCGCGAGCAGGCAAAACTCCTGAAGGATGCGGGCGAAACGGCCTAAACAGCGGAGGGGGCGGGATTCGAACCCGCGGTCCGGGGGAAACCGGACTCCGGTTTTCAAGACCGGTGCATTCGACCGCTCTGCCACCCCTCCGGGTGGCGCCGACGGTAGCGCAAAGCCAGCAAATGAGGCGAATCACCTGCTAAGGGCCCGTTCAAGAATTATTGGCGGTTTTGACGGCGTCTGGACGCGCCTGGCGCCGCCGGCTCGTCCTCAAATACTCCCGGTATGATCGGGCCGAGCCGGCGGCGCCAGACATGCCCAGCCACTCGTCAAATCCCGCCACTAATTCTTGAACGGGCCCTAACCGCCGGAGTTTCCGGAGAGGGTGGGTCATGAAGCGATTGGGAGCGGCGCCGTGCCCGTGGTTCTCGCCGGGTTCGAAGTCGACGCGGGCTCTAGCTGGCGGTGTCGTGGGTTCCTGCGGGGGTGTTCCCGTGGGAAGTAACCGAGGATAACGAGTATCAGTGATCGGTTACGGATCGATGAACGAACCGGGGGCGCTCGCTCCCGGGCTGTCCGCCAACGGCGCTGCGGCCTCTGCGGAGAAAGCGAGTGGCAGGGCGGTTGTGTTTGGTGTGACCGAACACAGGCTCGATCATCGCCGGTCGCTTTCGGTACAGCTGCTTACCAATGTCCGCTTTGAGGACCGCGCGCATCCAGTCATAGGTGCCCCAAGGCCGCGGACTCAAGGACGGCCGGTGCCGACTCAGGAAGCGTGACTATGCCCAGAACGTAGCAGCGGTGCCCGAAGTCCCGCCAATCACCAGCGACAAGATCGGCCGTCCTGATGGCTGAGCAGAGCGCGTCGGCGCCTCGCGCTGACGCTTCGGGACGGTCGCGAACCGTTTGGCGGGTCCGTAGTGCCTCTCTGATGATGCACTTGCGAAACTCCACGATCCGGTCGACGTCCTCCTGCCCGATGGACCGCCAGGCGTCCGGCTTTGGGGTCGAACGGCGGGATCCGCGTCAAGAGACTGAAATGGGCGCATTCGCGAGGGACGGCTAGCAGCTAGCGATGGTCCTCACGGATGAGCCTTCGAGCCGGTTCTCAGCCCGAGCGACGCTTCTCGCTGACGTGGGACAGCGATGAACAGCGGTGATTGTGAGGGTGGTCAGAAGCATGGGTGCGTGCCACGCGTATGTGCGGGTCGCGAGCGACAAACAAATGCGACGTTTCAAGGCTGGCCCCATGTGCTCTTGGCGTCGAATACTCCAGATGGAGGAACGAGATGGGTGGCCGATGTACGGACGAGGAATGCGCACTCGAGCAGACCTCAGCAGTGGCACACGACGATCAAGATCTGCTGAGCGATGTGGTTTGCTCGGTCCTGCGCAGGGCCGGAGTTGATTGGCAGACACGCGCCGACGACTTCTGGTGCCAGGTTTCGGCCGCTGACCAGTCGATCGGTCTGCAGGGCTGGAAGCTGCACGTGTCGGCGACCCCCCTGTCCGCGCCGCACGTCCTCAGCCGCGCGGCCCCGGTCCTCGTCGAGGCCGGTTGCGCGTTCAAGTTCGCGCGCTCGATCGGTGGGGTTTCAAAGCTGGTCTCGACTCGATTCGCGCGCGGTGGCGCCGGCAAATTCATCACGGCGTACCCGGAGGATGCCGACCATCTCCTCCCGCTGGCCCATGCACTTCACATCGCCACGTGCGGCCTGCCGGGGCCGAGTATTCTGTCGGACCGGCCGTACCTTCCCGGAAGCCTCGTGCACTACCGCTACGGAGCGTTCCGCGGTATCCGTGTGCTCACGAACGACGGCGAGTACGAGGCGCGACTGATCGCACCCGACGGCTCGCTAGTCAGTGACCGCCGCGACGCCTGGTTCAACCCGCCTTCGTGGGCGGAGCTGCCGGACGCGTCGAAGCAACACCGACGACCGCGGGCTGCGCCGTCATCGCCCGGCGCGGTGGTTCTGGGCGCGCGGTACGTCGTTCGTTCGACGATCCAGCACGCCAACAAGGGCGGTCTACCGGGGCGTCGACCGTGTGACCGGAGCCGAGGTCGTGGTCAAGCACGTTGCAAGCACGCTCACCGGCGCCGACGCGCGCGACGCTCTGCGCAGCGAAGCGGCAATGCTGCAGCGGCTCAAGGGCATCGTTCCCGGATTCGTGGCGACACTGGAGCAGGACGGCGACCAGTTCCTGGTCGAGGAGCTGGTGGCGGGAACGACGCTGCGCCACTGGGTGCGTGAGCAGCTCGGTCAGGCGTCGGAGCCTGACCGCGGGCTACCTGCTGCCGTCGCGCTCCGACGCGCTCGGCAGCTCGTGGAGCTGCTTGCGGTCGCTCACCGAGCCGGTGTGGTTCTCCGCGACTTCAACCCCAACAACGTAATGGTCGCCCGACTCGTGGATCTGGAATGTGTCACGTACTCTCGTCGCGCGGCTCATACGGCGTGTGTCTGAGCGCCAGAGGCGGCGATCTCGCGCTGGAGCGGTGGGCACTCGGCGACGGACTCCCGCAGTTGGTCACCTGCAACGCAGCCGCAACCGCGATCTGCGAAGCGCAGCCCGTCGTCTCGGAGCACGGCACCGTGCTCCTTTCGACCCCGATCGGCGACTGCTGCGAGCTCACTCATTTTGATCCGGTGCTCGGCCCGCGCGTGCTGGGGCGATTCGAACGCACGGGACTGCACCTGCTGGCCAGCCCCGGAGAAGACCATGCCGTGGCGTTGGGGTTCGGGCACGCTGATGGCTGCACCCGTCTCTGGCGGATCTCAGGCTGTGTGCCATCGCTGTCGCAGGTGGTCGCGGAGGCGCCCGGGCTGCTGCGGGCAGGGTGCTGGCTGGATCGCGACGGAAGGCTGCTGGCGGGCAACCAGACGGTGCAAGGCCGGACTGGGGTTGTCGTGATCGACCTTGCCACGGGCTCGCTGTCGGACTGGCAGGTACCGTCTGCCCATGTGATCCTGGCAAGGCCAGGGTCAAGCGAGCTGCTCGTCGCTGTGGAACGCGACCGGGGCGGGAGCCTCGCGCTGGTGTCGCGGGATGACGGCTGGCGAGTGCTCGACGGTCTGAGCAGGATTCCTGGCGCGCTCCGCCCACTGGCCTTCGATCCGAGCGGTACGCGGCTGGCAGTCGTCGTCAGCCGCGGCGTACGTAGCCACCTGTTCGAGTATGACCTTGCGAGCGAGGTCGCGCGCGAAGTGCCGGTATTGCCAGGTGTCATCCGGTCGCCGGCGGTGTGGTCGGCCGACCGACTGCATCTCGCATTCTCTGCCCCCGAGCACCCGACGGGCTTTGTGAGCCTCAGCGACCAGCCGCTCACCTGGCAGGATCCCGAGCCGCTCCGAGGGGCCGTCGCCGCGCACGCTGAATGGTTGGAGGGACCGAGCGGCCCGATCGAAGCGGTCATCTACGGCAGCTCCGGTTGACGCTACAGCAAGCGGCTGCTGATTGCCGTTCATGGTGGTCCCGAGGGGGCCTGGCAGCTCGAGTTCGAGCCGCTGTTCCAGCGGCTCGCGGCTGCCGGCGTGACCGTCGTCGCTCCCAACCAGCGGGGCAGCACCGGTTACGGGCCAGCGCATCGCCTCGCCATCCAGCACGCCTGGGGCGGGCCGGATCTCGCAGACATCGCCGCGATCGGCCGGCAGCTCGCCGACCAGCGGGAGGCCGTCGGCCTTCCGGCACCAATGCTGTACGGGACGAGCTACGGCGGCTTCCTCGCGCTCCTGAGTGCATCGTGTGAGCCGACAACCTGGTCGCGATGCGTAGCAGTGAGCGCCTTCCTGTCAGGGCCGCGCCTGCATGCGGACGCAAGCCGTCCAGTGCGGAAGTTCGTTGAGCGTCTGGGCGGTTGCGCGCTGATCGACGACGAACTCGGACCGCGCGACGTGGCCAGCCTGTGCGAGCGGTTGCGCGCGCCGCTACTGCTCGTCCACGGCCAGCGCGACCCGCTGATCCCGGTCAGCCAAGCCCGGCAGCTGCGCAACCGGCTGCTCGTCCAAGGGCGCCGCGCGGGGACTGATTTTGCCTATCTCGAGGTCCCCGGCGTGGGCCACTCGCCGCTGGACGGCCGCGCCGGAGACAAGGTCTGCGACCAGATTGTCCAATTCCTCACCGCCGACGTGCAGGCCGACGTCGAGCTTCGCGGTCAGGTCGGCGTTGAGACGAGCAGATGAAAGGGGGTGAACAATGGAGATGACGTTCGACGCAACCGAGCTGGAGACGATCACCGAGCTCGACATCAAGGCGTTGGAGATGCTTCCCGCCGATGAGCCGGAGGGACTGCACCTGGGGTGCGCGTTCACGTGCACTTACACGTGCGCTGTAACAGGGACGGTCCGCTACTAGGACTAGGCCACGGGCGATGTGCCGGAGGCGGCTCGCTGCCTCCGGCACACCAGGCCGCTTACCCAATTGACCAAACATCATGGTCACCTTCTGCTGCCCGCGAGAGTGATGACGGAGTGAAGACGTGAGAACAGGCGTGACAGTGTTGTCCGTGGCCCGGCTATCAGCCCGGCGCGCACCCGCCTGGAGCGGCTTGCTGGTTCTCGCCAGCGTCGTCGGTGTCGTCGTGACCGTCCTGATTCCGACTGCGTTGGGGCACGCGATCAACGCTGCCGTGCGCGGCGACGGTCTGGGCCGGAACCGTCGTGCAGCTCAGCGTGATCCTCGCCATCGGGGCGGGGGCGGATCTTGCCGCCGGCGTCGCCCAAGGCGCATGCTCGACAAACGCTACCGCGTCATTGCGGCACAGTGCCCTGGATCACGCTCTTCGACTCGGGCTCCCTGGACAGGACCGATTCCCTGCTGGAGATATGACAAGCCGGTTGGTCGCCAGCACGACCGACGCCGGATCGATCCTCCCGGCGACCGTCAGCGTCGCGTCCGGATCCGCCACGGCATGTGGCGGAATCGCCGCGCTCTGGCTGATCGGTTGGCCGCTGGGCATCACCTTCACCGTCGCCGTGCTGCCCACCGCAATGGTTGTCATGACCCTCATGCGGCGCACCACCGACCTCTTCACCCGCTATCGGCAAGTGCAGGGGATGATCGCCTCACGGCTCGCCGATGCGCTTGGGGGGACGCGCACGATCCGGGCGGCCGGCACGACCGATCAGGAGGTAAGGCGCATTCTGGCGCCGCTGCCCGAGCTGTCCGCCGCCGGCTACGGGCTGTGGGCGACGCAGCGGCGATCTGTGTGGCAGGCGGCGCTCATCGCGGCGCTCGCCGAGATCGCCGTCCTAGCCGTTGCAGGCATCGGCGTTGCCGACCAGCGGATCAGCACCGGGTCGTTCGTGGCGGTGGCGGGGTACGTTGCGATGGGACTCGGCCTCCTCGACCAGATCGATTCGGTCGTCGGAATCGGCTACGCCGCCGGCGGCACGCAGCGCGTCGCAGAACTGTTCGATACGCCGGCCGCCGGTGACCGCAACATCGGCGAGTCGCTGGGGGCGGGTGCAGGAGCGCTGGCGCTGCGAGATGTGACCGCGAGGATCGGCGACGGTGACGTCGTCCTGGAGCGGCTGGGCCTCCAGATCGCGCCGGGGACCATGCTTGCGATCGTCGGACGCTCCGGGGCAGGGAAGACCACGCTCGCTCATCTGCTCGGGCGGCTGCGCGAACCCGACGAGGGCGAGATCGTGCTCGACGACGTGCCTTTGAGCTCGCTTTCGGCGCGATCGCTGCAACATGCGGTGGCCTACGCCTTCGAGCGGCCGGCACTGCTCGGCGCCACGGTTCACGACGCGATCGCCTACGCGCGACCCGGTCTGTCGCGTGAGCAGGTCGAGCTGGCCGCTGAGATGGCCCAGGCCGACAGCTTCATCGGAAGGCTGCCCGCGGGATATGACACCCCGCTGTCCGAGACGCCCCTGTCCGGAGGGGAGGCTCAGCGTCTCGGTCTGGCACGCGCGTTCGCGCAGGATGCACGCCTGATGGTGCTCGACGACGCGACCTCGAGCCTTGACATGGTCACCGAGGCGCTCGTCAGTCAAGCCTTGACCGATCGGCTCCAGGGATCGTTCGCGATTTCGATCTGCTGGTGCCCGAGGGCGACCACATCGCGATCATCGGCCAGAGCGGGATCGGAAAGTCGACGCTGGTGGACCTGGTCAGCGGCGGTACGCAGCCCACCGGCGGCGAGGTGCTTATCGGCGGGGTACCGTTGTTGCGTCTCGACCCGGACGCCGTGCGGCGAGAGGTCGCGCTGCTTCCCCAGCAAGCGTACGTGTTCGCCGGCTCGCTGCGAGAAAACCTGATCTACCTGAGCCCGGGCTGCCGTGACTCCGACCTCGACTGCGCCGTTGACGCGCTTGGTATCCGAGCACTGGTGGATCGTCTTGGTCGCTACGACGGCCAGGCCACCGGCCTTTCCGAGGGTGAGCGACAGCTAATCGCGCTGGCGCGGTTATGGCTTTCCAACGCCAGAGTTGCCATCCTCGACGAGGCCACGTCACACCTCGACCTGGCCACCGAGGCCAGTGTCGAGGAGGCGTTCGTGCGCCGCGGCGGCACCCTGATCGTCGTCGCGCACCGGATGAGCTCCGCCCGCCGGGCGCGGCGGGTCCTCTTGATGGATCGAAGCCGAATCACAACCGGTTCCGATGAGGAGCAGCGAGGCGCCTCAGAGCTGTATGCGAACATGAGCGGCCATTGGAAGTCGGGGCTTGCGCCCGTGGCCCCGTGACCAACGCAGGCCGGTAACCGAGGCCGTGTCCCGAACTGGCAATTCTGACCCGCTCGGGCGCAACCGAAGCGAACTCAGTTGACCGCATCTACCAGGTCCTGCCGCTTATCCATGAGCGGAGCGCTAGGGCACGGCCCAGTACTGCTCGGCTTCGGCTTCCATCTTTGCCAACCGCGTGTAGTAGTCGGGGAACTCGTTGAGGTGTGCCCGCGCGATCTTGCCGGTCGTGAGTTCATCGTCGTCGGTGACGTTCGTCTCGGGATCTCGTCGCCCGTGCTCGAGCTCAACCCCGAGTCCCATCCGGAACTGCTCGACGTCGAACCGGGAGCGGTCCCAGTCGATCCCGATCCGCCCGCCGATCTCGCGAGCCCTGTCAGTGGAGAAGGCAGGATTCTGTTCGCTCATCGCACGAGTGTCCCGGATCGGGGGCCGACCCGTCGGACGCCCACTGTCGCCGGCTTCCGCGCAGCGGACCTGCATCAGGGAGAGCTGAGCCCCGACGCCGCTCAGCGCGAGGTCGAAGCGCGCAATATCCGCGCCAACGCGGCTCATGCCGACGTGCTCGTCGCGGTGCACCGGGCTGGTCCTGACCGACCTGCTCGCGCCTCGCGGTCGGGAACCGTTCGCCGGCGGTCCGTCGACGAGTGGGTCGCGCGGACGCGTGTGCGGTAACGTCTGCGGTGGGGATGGCTCGTACGTAGGTTCAGATCTGTATGTCGCCGGGTCACCCTCCGTAGGGTCCTTCCGTAGGTCTATCCCAGAGCCGCCATGACGCATGTTGCCGACAGCGCGGTCGGTCTGCAGCCGCCGATCATCGGCCGGCGACCGCAGCTGGCGGCGTTGGCCGAGGCGCTGAAGCAGTTGGAGGGCCGTGGTTCGCCGATCGTCGCGCTGAGCGGCGAGCCCGGCATCGGCAAGACGCGTCTGGTGGACGAGCTGTGCGCGCGAGCCGACGGTCATGGTCATCTCGTTCTCTGCGGGCGCGCTGCCGAGATGGAGCAGGATCTGCCCTTCGCCGTGGTCGTTGATGCTCTGGGCGACTACGCGGAGTCGCTGGGCAGCGACCGTCTCGAGCGCTTGATCGGCGCTCAGGCCGAGGAGCTCGCGCCGGTCGTGCCCGGCATTGATGGGCTCGGTGGCGTCGGTGTGGGTCGGCTGCAGGACGAGCGCTTCCGGACCCATCGCGCGGTGCGCGATGGGTCATCGCGCGGTGCGCGCGTTGCTGGAGGCGTTCGGCGCGGGTCGCCGCGTCGTGCTCGCCTTGGACGACGTGCACTGGGCCGACGACGCGTCGCTGGAGTTGATCGCCTACCTCCTGCGCCGGCCGCCGCGCCGCGGAGTGATGCTCGTCCTGGCCTTCCGGCCGGCGCCCGCGCGCCCTGTGCTGGTCGATGCGCTCGCCGGCGCCGCCCGCGACGGGGCCGTGGTCGAGCTGTCGCTAGAGGCCCTGACGCGTGCCGAGGCCGACCGGCTGCTCGACGACGACCGTCCGGACCCCGCGCGGGAGGCGCTGTTTGTCCAGTCGGGCGGCAACCCGTTCTACCTGCAGGAGCTGGCGCACGGATCGCTGTCGCCGGCTGCGGTCGCGTCGGTCGACGTGCCGCGCAGCGTCGCGCTGGCGCTCGACCGGGAGGTACGCGCACTGCCCGAGGACGCGCAGCGTCTCGCCCGCGCCGGGGCGGTGGTGGGCGACCCGATGGTGCTCGATGTCGCGATTGCGGCCGCCGACCTTGAGGAGGGCTCCGCGCTCGCCGCGCTCGATGCGCTGCTGGGCGCGGCGCTGCTGGCCCCGACCGACGTGCCGCGCCGCTATCGCTTTCGCCATCCGCTCGTCCGGCGTGCGGTCTATGACACGACCGCCGACGGCTGGCGGCTCGGCGCGCACGCCCGCGCGGCGCGCGCGTTGGAGGAGCACGGCGGATCGCTGACTGCCCGCGCGCATCATCTGGAGCGCTGCGCCCAGCCGGGTGACGCGGCTGCGATCGACGTGCTCGTCGCGGCGGGCGCGACGGCCGGCGGTCATCGCCTGTCGTGGGTCGAGGAGGCTTTCGACCAGCCGGCCGCGCTCGGCCAGTTGCCCGAGCGCGCGAGCCGCCAGACCGAGGTGACCGATGTCTGTCTCTTTCCCATCCCTTGACCCCGGGGTCGTGTCCCCCGCGGGCGCCCCGACGATGAGTCCGCCCTCCGCGCCGACGGGCGGACTGCAGCGCTCCACGCGCTCCGCGGTCGGTGTGCTGCTTGTCCTCGCGGTCCTCAACGCTGCGTTTCTGTATCTCGTGCCCGCCCGTGCGGCGACCGGCTACGCGTGGGCGATCCGCCCAGCGATCTCGGCCGCTTTCCTAGGCGGCGGCTATCTCGCCGGCGTCGTCGCGACCGCGCTCGCAGTGTTCGCCGCGCGCCGCTGGCGCTCGATCCAGCCGCTGGCCGTCGCGCTCGTGACGCTGTCGGTCGGCCTGCTGGCCGCGACGCTGCTGCACACCGCCCGCTTTCGCTGGGGCTACCCGCCCACGTGGGCGTGGACAGGCGTCTACGCGCTAGCGCCTGTCGGCGTAGCGATTCTCGCCAGCCGTCAGCGTCAGATCACGATCCGGCCCCTGATCGCCGACCCGCGGCTACGGCTACTGCGCCTGCTGTCGCTGGTCTTCGGCGCCGCGATGCTGGCCGGCGCGATCGCGCTGTTCGCCTTCCCGGCCGATCTCGCCCGCGACTGGCCATGGCCACTGACGACGCTCCTCGCACAGGCCTGCGCCGCGTGGATCGCGATGATCGCCGCCGCGCTGCTGTGGTGCGCATACGATCTACGGCGCACCAACGAAGCGCTCATCCCGTACGCCACGCTCGGCGCGTGGTGCCTCGCGCTGCTGGCGCTCCCCGCACTGCACGCCGGCGAGCTCACCCACACCGGCGCGCCGCTGCTGACCTACCTCGGCGCGCTAATCGCCCTACTGGCCCTCGCCGGTCTAGGCGTCACGCGCGCCGTACGCCCCTCCCCCTGGCTCTAGTCGAGGGAGTAGATCCGATGGGCCGATCGGTGTGTGAGCGTCCATCCCTGTCCGCGCCGCGACCGCGGACCGTCGTCACTGGATCGGTCGATCGCATCTGGTACGGGCGAGGACGGCAAGGGCAGTCTGTACCGGCACGAGGTGTGACGACCCGCGTCGCTGCGCTGGCGCGGTTCTCGGAAGGTGATCCTGATGCGGTGCATGCGGTGTATCGCGCCTATGGCCGGCTGGTATACGCGATTGCCTTCAGAATGCTTGCGGATCGCAGTCTGGCCGAAGAGGCGACCCAGCAGGTGTTCTTAAAGGCGTGGCGCGCGGCCGACAGCCTGGATCCGACACGAGAGATCGGTCCGTGGCTGGCGACAATCGCCAGGCGAGTCGCGATCGACCTTTACCATCGCGAGGCGCGCCGCGCCGCGGTTTCGATCGAGTCAGTCACTCCGGACGATCCGGCGCTGGCCTCGATGGCGGTGTCGCCAGAGGGGCTCTCGGACGCGTGGGACGTGCGGCGTGCGGTCTCCAGCTTGCCCGCAAAGGAGCAGGAGATCGTGCGGTTGCAGCACTTCGAGGGGCTCACTCACGCCGAGATCGCGGATCGCGTCAGAGAGCCGGTCGGCACCATCAAGTCACGTTCCTTTCGAGCCCATCGGCGTCTGGCCGCAGAATTGGCTCACCTGCGCGAGGAACGCGACATCACGTGCCCGAGCAATTGACACCTTCAGCGAGAGCACAAGCCGCCCTACACGATCACGCGGGGCCAGGCCTGCTGGGAACGCGCGCCGACCGGATCCGGCCTCGACGAGGCTCCTCTACACTGGCCCGAACCCCCGGGAGAGGTGGCCGAGTGGCTGAAGGCACTCGCCTGCTAAGCGAGTAAGGGGTTCACGCTCCTTCGCGGGTTCGAATCCCGCCCTCTCCGTCCGTCCCGCCCTCTCCGTATTCGCGCTTGCGGGCCGTGCCGGAGGCAGCCCACCCGCGAACGCCGCAGGGCAATCCGAACGCCGGCTATCCGCTAGCGCTGCTTGGTCGCGGTCCCGAAGACGTGGTCCCAGAAGGGGGCGCTCACGCCGTAGCCGCGTTCGTGGTTCTGGAAGTGGTGGCGCATGTGGAGCTCGCGGAGCCGACGGCCGAGAGCCGTCTTCGGACGGTGATGGTGCACGTGGTAGTGCAGCATGTCATAGAACAGATAGCCGCCGAGGAACCCGGCGCCGAACGGCAGGAAGCCGGGGCTGCCGAATACCAGGCAGAAGACCCAGACGAACAGCGCCGCGAGCGGGATGCTGACCGACGGCGGCATCACGAGCCGCATCGGATCGTTTGGATGGTCGTGGTGCACGCCGTGGATGATCCAGTGAGCGCGAGCACCGAAGCCCTGCTCGGGCTCGAAGTGAAAGACGATCCGGTGCAGCCAGTACTCGGTCAGCGTCCAGAACAGATAACCGCCGACCAGCCAGGCGGGCGTGACCCATCCGGCACCGCGAATGAGGCCCTCGACCACCATGAAGACGATCGTCGGGCCGAACAGGATCGGCGGAACGGCCGGGTGCACGCGCGAGAGCCGGTCGAGCACGTTGGACTCGAACATGCGCGGGGAGGCACGCAAGACCTCGCTGCGGCTGAGACCCTCCAGCTCATCTGCGCGGCGAGTCGCCATGTCCGTAAGATACTCCGAGCGCGGCTTCGGTTACGGAGCGCTGGGCCCCTGACGAGCTCTACTGCTCCGCGCCGTTCTCGTCTGCAGGCCTTACGAGCACTACGTGTTGCAAGGCGAGAGCGAGGAACGACAGATGATCTGCGGCGCCCCCGTCGAGCGGGATGAGCTCGACATCGGTCAGTGCGAGAAATGTCCGCTCTGAGCCGTTGAGATAGTCGGTCAGCCGGCTGCGGTAGCCGTCGCGGGGCATGTGCAGGAGGCCGGTGATCCGGTAACGATCAGTCTCGGCGACGATCCGTTCGTTGCGGTGCTCCACACCCATAAACGATACACGCCCACGGCCGCTGGCATGCTTTGGAGGGATGGCGAGGCTCGAATCTGCAAGTTGGTGGTCGGTGCGACCCGCCCAGAACCGCAAGCCGGCGACCTATCGTTGCCCGTTGTGCGGGCAGTACCTGCCGTCGCTCTCTGAGCACATGCTGATCCTCCCGGAGGGCGACTCCACGCGCCGGCGCCACGCGCATACGGAGTGCGTGCTGGCGGCACGGCGCCAGGGCCGGCTGCCAGCGAAAGCCGAGTGGCAGCGCGGCAAGCGGCGGTCGCCGAGCTTGTGGCGGCGCGCAATTGGACGCGTTCGAGGCGCGGGCAGGTAGGGTTCTACCCGATGGCGCGCGCGCTCAAGCTTGGACTGAACGTCGGCTACTGGGCCGGAGGGCCTCCGCCTGGCGCGGCCGAGGGCGTGCGGGAGGCCGACCGGCTCGGCTTTGATTCGGTGTGGACGGCCGAGGCATACGGATCGGACGCGTTGATGCCACTCGCATGGTGGGGAGCATCGACCGAGCGGATCAAGCTTGGCACGGCGATCGTGCAGATCTCGGCCCGCACGCCGGCGGCTACCGCGATGGCGGCGATGACACTGGACCATCTGTCAGGCGGACGCCTGATCCTCGGGCTGGGCGTGTCGGGCCCGCAGGTCGTCGAGGGTTGGTACGGTCAGCCGTTCGCCAAGCCGCTGGCGCGGACGCGCGAGTACATCGGGATCCTGCGCGAGATCTGGGCGCGGCAGGGGCCGGTGACCAACGACGGGCCGCAGTACCCGTTGCCATTCCCCGGCGGGACCGGGCTCGGCAAGCCACTGAAGTCCAGCCTCCGTCCGTTGCGCGAGGATATCCCGATCTATCTCGCCGCCGAGGGACCGAAGAACATCGCGCTTGCGGGCGAGCTGTGCGATGGCTGGCTGGCGCTGTTCTACTCGCCGCACCAAGACGGCTTCTACTTCGACGCGCTGAGCGAAGGCTTCGCGCGCCCGGGCGCCCGGCGCACGAGCGAGGAGTTCGAGGTTGCTGCGACCGTGCCGCTGATCGTGACCGACGACATCGAGGCGGCGGCCGATGCCATGCGGCCGATGTACGCGCTCTACTTCGGTGGCATGGGCGCGCGAAACGCCAACTTCCACGCGAACGTCGCGATCCGCATGGGATACGAGCAGGAGGTCGCCAAGATCCAGGATCTCTACCTCTCCAACCGCAAGGATGAGGCGGCCGCGGCGGTGCCAACGAGGTTGGTGCAACAGCTGACGCTGATCGGGCCCAAGGACAAGATCCGCCACGATCTGGAGGCCTGGCGCGAGTCGATCGTGACAACGATCCTGATCGGTGGCGACGTGCAGACTCTGCGGACCGCCGCCGAGCTCGTGCTCGGCTGACGAAAGGGTCTCGTCGCCTCAGGGCCCGTTCAGAAATAATTGATCGTCCGGATGCGGCCGGGATGACTTCGCGGATGCGGCACCGGCGCGTGCGCGCCGTAGCGCCACTACTGCCACGCACGCGCCGGCACCGCCCCGCTCGCCCCCCGACCGCCCCGATCCGATCACTTATTCCCGAACGGACCCTCAGCGGCCGGTCGTCGCCTCCGCGGTCTCCTCGCCCGCGACGAACGTCTCGTCCTCTGCCGACCGCTGGTCCTGCGCGTTGATGAGCGCGCCGGCCGGCGCGGGGACCGGCCCCTTCAACAGCGGATCGTCGGTGCGCCTCATCCATTTCTCGAGCCGCGCTCGCAGGTCTGCCGCGACGTCCTCATAGGCCGGATCGAGGATCACGTTGCGTCCTTCGCCGGGGTTGAAGAACAGGTCGTGCAGCGCCTCGCGCGCCACCGGACGCTCCGCCCAGCCGCGAGCGAGGTATGCGTCCTTGCTTGGGCTGTCGTCGCAGTTCGCCAGCACCGGGAACGGGTACTCGTCGAACCGTCGGACGTACTTGAAGCGCTCCGTGCGGATCGCCCGCTGGGGCTCGTAGGCGGCGTGGTAGGTCAGCTCCGAGAAGATCTCGGTGCGCGTGCCGGGCGGTTCCTCGCCGGCGACCAGCGACAGCAGTGAGCGGCCTTCCAGCCACGGCGGTGGGTCGATTCCGGCAACGTCGCAAATCGTCGGGAACACGTCGATGTGCGAGACGAGCTCGTCGTGGGCGTAGCCGCCAGCGAATCCTGCCCCGCGAAGGATCAACATCACGCCGATGCCGCGATCGAGCAGGCTCGCCTTCGCCGTGGGAAATGCGAGTCCGTGGTCGGTGGTGCAAACCACGAGCGTGTTTCGGTCCAGGCCGGTCGAGTTGAGGGTGTTCAGCACGGCGCCGATGCCATGATCGAGCGCCCGTGCGCTGGCCTTGTACGCCGCGATGTCCTGGCGGATCTCAGGCGTGTCGGGTAGGAACGGCGGCGGCAGCGAGTAGACGCGGTCGCGGACAGAGCTCGGGGCGAAGAAGCTTCGGTGCGTCTCGAAAAAGCCAACCGACAAGAAGAACGGGCGCGCGATGCTCCTGCTGAGCGCCATGATCGCCGCCGGCGCCACCGAGTCGGCGCGCGTGTCCGGGATGTGGTGAACGATGTCGAAGCCGAGGATTCCCGGATCGCGGGAGACATGCTGTTCGCCGATCAGCTCCGTGTGATAGCCGGCGTCGCGAAGCGTGTGGACGATGTGGTGGCCATAGTCGTTGAGGACGAAACCCCGGTGGGCCAGGCCCATCATTCCGTTGGTGTGGCAGTACTCGCCGGTCAGCAGTGCCGCTCGGCTGCCTGAGCACGACGGCGCCGCGCAGAAGGCATTGCGGAACATCACGCCCTGGTCGGCCAGCCACTGAATATTGGGGGTTGGAATCGCATGACCGTAGGGCTGGACATAGCGACCGGTGTCGTGCGAATGGAGATACAGGATGTTGGGCTGCATGGGCGAGTGGTGACGGCGGACTCAGTGCGCCGAGAGCGCAGCCGATCCTGAGTGCTCGCCGCGCAGAGCCGCGTCCCGATAGTACGCGGCCACCCACTCGTCAGACAAGGAATCAGCCTGGCGCTGCATCACGTCGGCGGCGCGCCAGCCGCGTGGCGCGTGCACACCGATGTGGTCGAGCACGGTGTGCACAGTGGCGTCCCGGTCGTGCTCGAGGTCGGCCTGGTAGGCGATCCTGAGCGCTGTGATTCCATGATTCTCAAAGAAGCTCTGCCAGGCCTCGTCCTGTACGCGCAGCGACCGTGTCAGGTGCTCGATTCCCGCGAAGCTGTACAGAGGCCCGGAACCGCCGTCGCCGGACGCCTCCTCCTGTCGCCAAGCGCGAGTCTGAAGCGCACGCCATAGGCTCACCGCCTGACGGACTTGGTCCTCGCGCGTGACCCACACGTAGTGGGGATCGTCGAACACTCGCGTCAACAGCGTATGGAGGTCCAGGTCCGCGAACTCGGGCAGCACGCCCGCCAAGCGGTGAAAGTCGGGCAGGTGGCGCCACATGATCTTCGCGCCGAACACGTCGTTGTCGCCGGTGCCGAGGCGGAAGGTCCGCGCCAGGTGGGCCCGGTAGTCACGCAGGCCAAGGAGCGAGGAGTGTGCTGGCGCGCGCGGTTGCGTCCGGTCGTCGCGAATGCCGGCGCCTGTGCGCGGCAGATCGTCGAGGTAGTCGCCCGGGTGCGGTGGCAGCCCAGTGTCGCTGCGCGCCTCGAAGTACTCCTCGGGGCGGCCCGCGACGCCGGTGTCCTTCAACAGCTCACACAGCAGCGTGCTGCCGCTGCGTGGCGTGGCGCAGACAAGGTACGAGCTCAAGTAACTAATTCTAGTGATTTAGTTTTGGTGTTGGTTTTGGTTCGCGCACGCATTCGCCGAGCGGGCCCAGCCAGGGTCAACAAGCGGGCTCGCTGCCGCTCGGGCGCGCCTCGCGCTCAAGAGGCGAGGGCGGCCGTAGCTTAGGGCTCCCGCGAAAATTACTGCCGGCTCCGACGGCGTCCGCTCGGGCCTCCGCGCGCTCGGCATCCGGCCTCGCCTGAACGCGCGGGGCCCGAGTCATCCGGCTGCCTGGCGCCACCGGCTCGCCCTCACTTGCCACCAGCAATATCGGGGCGAGCCGGCGGCGCCAGCCACGCCCAGCCACTCGCCTGCCGGATTCCGGCATTAATTTCCGCGGGAGCCCTTACGCGTCGTGGTACAGGGCAAACTCCCAAGGATGCGGGCGCATCCGGATTGCGTCGACCTCAGATTCGCGCTTGTAGCGGATGTACGCTTCGATCAGGCCCGGCGTGAACACGTCAGCGTCGATCAGGAAGTCGTGATCTGCCTCGAGCGCGTCGAGGCTTGCCTCGAGCGATGAGGGGACCGTGCCGATGTTTTCGAGCGTCTCGGCGGGCAGCTCGTAGATGTCGGCGTCGAGCGGCTCGCCCGGGTCGAGCTGGCGCTTGATCCCGTCGAGCCCCGCCAGCAGCAGGGCGCTGAACGCGAGGTAGGGGTTGGCGGTCGGGTCGGGGGAGCGGAACTCGATCCGCTTGCTCTTCGGCGCCTCGTGGTACATCGGCACGCGAACGCAGGCGGAGCGGTTGCGGGCCGAGTAGACGAGGTTGACCGGGGCCTCGTAGCCCGGCACCAGCCGTCGGTAGGAGTTCGTGGTCGGGGCGCAGAAGGCCAGCAGCGCCGACGCGTGCGTAAGGAGGCCGGCGATGTAGTACTTGGCGAGGTCTGAGAGGTGAGCGTAGCCACCCTTGCCGTACATCAGCGGGTCGCCGTCCTTCCACAGCGACTGGTGGACATGCATGCCGGAACCGTTCTCCTCAAAGATCGGCTTCGGCATGAAGGTTGCGGTCTTGCCGGCGGCCGCCGCCGTGTTCTTGACCACGTACTTGAAGATCATCATCTGGTCGGCCATCCGCAGCAGCGGCTGGAAGCGCATGTCGATCTCGCCCTGGCCACCGGAGGAGACTTCGTGGTGGTGGAATTCGCAGCGGATCCCGAGGGACTCCATCGACGCCACCATCTCGCTGCGCAGGTTGGCGAGCGAGTCGGCGGGCGGGACAGGGAAGTAGCCCTCCTTCTGGCGCAGCTTGTAGGCGAGGTTGGAGGTCGTGCCGGCGGGGCGGCCGGTGTTCCAGAAGCCCTCGGCAGAGTCGACCTCGTAAAACGCCCGGTGCTCGACCTGCTCGTAGGCGATGTGGTCGAAGACGAAGAACTCCGCCTCCGGGCCGAAGTACGCCACGTCCGCGATCCCTGACTGGATCAGGTGCTGCTCTGCCTTCGTGGCGACGAAGCGGGGATCGCGCGCGTAGGGCTCGCCGAGCACGGGATCTGCGACCGAACAGATCAGCGACAGCGTCGGGAGCGTGTAGTACGGGTCGATGAACGCGGTGGTCGGATCCGGGATCAGCAGCATGTCCGACTCGTGGATCTCCTGAAAGCCGCGGATCGAGGAGCCGTCGAACCCGAGCCCGGACTCGAAGTCGTCGGCGTCGAGCGCGCTGAGCGGCAGCGTCATGTGCTGCCAGGTGCCAGGAAGGTCGACGAACTTCAGATCGACCATCTGAATGCCCCGCGCGGTGGAGAACTCGAGCACCTCGGTGGCCGTCTGGGCGCCGGCAGCCGCTGCGGTCTGTTCGCTTGTGGTTGTCACCCTCGTCTTGCTCCTTTACGCATTGATCGTGAGGCTACTGGTGTGTGGCGCAGCGTTCGTCCGCCGCAAGGATCTGGTGTGCCTTCAGACCGAGGCTCAGGCGCTCACGCCCGTCTGACTCGTACGGCGACAGCCCCGACACCTCGTGCACGCGCGAGAGCCGGTAGCCGACCGTGTGACGGTGCAGGCTCATCGCCTCCGCTGTCTCGGTGGTCGAGCCGTGGTGGGCGAGGAATGCCTGCAATGTCGCGACCAGTTGGGTGTCGTGCTGGGCGTCGTAGGTGGCCAGTGGGGAAACTGTGCGCGCCCGGAGGTGCTCGAGCTCCTGAGGATCGCGCAGCAGCACACCGATTAGCAGCCGGTAGGTCTCCTCCTGGCCCGACAGCGACTCGTCGGGACGGCCGGCGAGCTCGACCAGCAGCTCGGCCTCGCGCAGCGCCTCGTGCAGCCCCGCCGGATCGCGACGGGGCGCCGACAGCGCCACGTGCATCCCGCGTACCTGGAGTGCGGCCGCGACCGCGCTCGGGGTTAGCGCCGGAGCGATCGCGGAGGCGAGCGGCACCAGCCCAAGCAGCCGCCGCTCGCCGAAGACCGCGAGCAGGCCGCCCGGGTGGGCGACGAGCTCGTCGAGGTTCCCAGGCTCGTACCCGGGTGGCACCTGGGCGCAGATCGCCACGGCTCCGGCGCTGAGGTCGTGTCCGAGCCGTCTGGCGTGGGCCAGCAGCCCCTCGAGGTCGGTGGGCGGGCCGGCGCCGAGCGCCTGCAGCAGCACGCGTCGAGAGTCGCGCAGGTCGCCCCCGCGAGCTTCGCTCATGAGGGCAGTGACCGCGGCTGCCGCGGCTGCCCCCTCCAGCCAGGAACGGTCCTCGGGCGAGCCGGAGCCACCCACTGCGGCGACGATCCCGACCACCTCGTGCCCGATTCGGACTGGGACGGCCTCGGCGAAGCCGGCGGCCGGCGCGTCCGGGGCCGGGCGATTGCGAATCGCCTCGGTCGCCGCCGGCGCCGCCCCCTGATCGCGGATCAGCGCCGCCGCGTACTCGATGATCGGCCCGACGTCGGCAGCGGCGACCGCGCCAGCCGGGAACACAACCGGCTCACCCAGCGAGGGAATCGCGATCACGACCGGGCGCCGGATCGCCTCCGAGGCCGAGCGGGCGACGCGCTGAAGGTCGTCGCCGGCGACCGCGCCCGAAACGATCGTCAGGGGCGTGGACCGGGGGGCGGCTTGATCCGCCCCCCGGTCTGCGGCCGACTGTCCGCTGCTTTCAAGCGGCGTGGCGCGCTGCATCATGTCGGCGCCCAGACGCTCGAGTTGCCGCGTCTTGGCTCATGCCGTTGTTGGCGCCGCCTGACCCGACGTCCCGGCGAGCCCGGGGATCCCGCTCGGGTATCCGAGCGAGGGCACGTCGGACGGGTACACCTCGTGGCCGTGCTCGGCGGTGTCCCCGATCTCCATGTTCTCCTCGGACATCCGCAGGGGGATGAACAGTCCGACGAGCTTGAGGAGGATGAACGTCGCGAGCGCGGACCATGCGATCACGAACATGGCGGCGAAGAACTGCCACTTGAGCAGCGTCCAGTTGCCATAGATCACTCCCGCGGGGGAGAAGATCGCGTTCTTTGTGGTTCCCGCCGGCCCGAACGCCTCGATCATGTGCGGGTCCGCGAAGATGCCCGTCATCAGACCGCCTGCCAGGCCGGCCATGCCGTGCGTGTAGATCACGCCCAGGGTGTCGTCGACGTTGCGGAAGGGCCGCAGCCGGCTCAGGTAGTTGAGCGACATGTAGACGATCGTGGAACCGATCGCGCCGAGCGCTATCGCACCGAACCCGTTGACGAAGCCGGCCGCCGGCGTGATGCACACGAGACCGGTGATCATCCCGTTCACGCCGCCGATCAGCGACGGCTTGCGCCCCATGACGTAGTCCCACACGACCCAGACGAGGAACGCGACCGCAGTACACAGGTTGGTGTTGATCACCGCGGCTGACGCGGACACGCCGGCGAAATAGGGATCGCCGCCGTTGAACCCGTTCCAGCCGAGCCACAGCAAGCCAGCTCCGGTTGCGACCATTAGCACGTTATTCGGGGCGTCGATCTCACGATCTCGTTGCAGGCGCGGTCCGATCACGGCCGCCGCCACGAAGCCGGTGATTCCGGCCGACAGGTGGATCACGTAGCCACCGGAGAAGTCGATCGCACCCTTGTGCGCGAACCAGCCGCCGCCCCACAGCAGGAACGCGTCAACGGCGTAGACGAACGTGATCCACAGAGCGCAGAACGGGATCCATGCCTTGAAGTTGATCCGCCCCAGGACCGATCCCAAGGCAAGAATCGGTGTGATCGCCGCGAAGACGAACTGGAAGTACGCCAGCGATGACTCGGGGAACCTGAAGTTGGGCGCGCCGCCGCTGAGCAACGGGATGTTCGCGCGTCCCTGCTCCTGGGCCTGGGTGAGAATGTTCCCGGGCTTGCCGATGAACGTCGAGAAGAAGCCAAGCCCACTTCCGATCGGATGGCCGAAGCTCATCTTGAACGCCCACAGCACCCACACGATCAGCACGATCGAGAAGGTGGCGAAGACCAGCATCATGCTGTTGATCGCCCAGCGCTTCTGCATCACGCCGCCGTACAAGACGGCGAGGCCGGGAACGCTCATCAAACCGACGAGCGTCGCGGCGGTCAGCTGCCAGGCGTTGTCTCCAGGGCTAAGCCATAAAGGATATGGTGCGAAAGGCAATACTGTTCTCCTTGTCCGGAGGGTCGGTCAACCGCCGACCCTCGGACGGCGGCTGGGCCCCACTGGCCCACAGTTGGCTGGATGTTCGTTTGCCCCCGGCACGTCAGCCATGGCCCCCAGTCCAGTGTTCACATAAGGCGTCTGGACATTGGGATAAACGGATTGCGCATCCAGCAATCCAGCAGGAACCGCGCTCAGAGCGCGAGGGCCTTACCGTTGGGCACGACGAGCACCGAGCCGTGCGTCGAATCGAGCATCGCCCGGGTGGCGCCGCTGAGCGCAATCCGCCCGCTCGGGGCAGCGCCCTGCGAGCCGGCGACGATCAGGTCAACAGCCGGCGTCTCGATCTCCACGATCGTCGCCCCGAGCTTGCCGGCGAGCGCGGTGGCCGTGTCCTTCGCGGCGTTGTCGGCCTCGGTGGCGGAAACGGCGATCGTCTTGATCGCTGGATCGGGTTCGGTGCGCAGGCCGGCCGCTGCGACCGCGACCGCGACCGGTCCGCCCTCCAGCAGATGCTGGGCGGAGCGTCCCGGCTCGGCGTGCCCCGGCGGCGTCCGATAGTCGGAGCCGAACACGATCATCGACGCTCCTTCGCTCTTGGCAAGCTGCACGAGGCCCTCGCCGGTCGACGGGCTGAAGACGATGTGGGTGGGAATTGGCGAACCCCCCAGCAGCGCGACGCCGTGCTCCAGGCGCCGCTGGGCGTCATGCTGTGCGAGCTCTTCGCGGCGGGGGTCGAACTCTCGGGAATGGCGAACATAGGAGAGCGCGAGCGAGGCGCCTGCGCGCGCAAGCATCCGGGCAAGCGCCAGCGCGTCGTCGTCGTTGGCGGTGCCGTCGTAGGAAACGATCAGGTCCGTGCTCATAAGACGCGCAATGCTCGGGCACTCGAGAGCTGCTCGACATTGGCCCTCGGGCCAATGATCGATCGAGTTGGCTATCCAGGTGGACCGCAAAGTCGACCTCAGTGAGTCGACGGTGCGATCTGCCACGATCGCAATCATGGCGCGCTTCGGTTTGGCCGTGAAGGCGCTGCTGACCTTCGGGCTGGCTGTGCGACTTCGTCCCCACTCCCCAGGCACTCCTGTCGACTACGCCGGGGTGGGGATTGCGGCCGCGGCGAGCTGGATCGGGCTCCCGGGGCCAGGTGAGCCCGTGCTGATCACCGCCTCGCTGTTCGCGGCCAAGCACAAGCTCGACATCAATTTGGTGATCCTGGTTGCGTTCGTCGGCGCCACCGCGGGCGGCATCGCCGGCTGGTGGATCGGGCTAAAGGCGGGGAGGGGAGTGCTTGCCAGTCCGGGACCGTTGCGCGGGATGCGCCACCGGGCGCTGGCCCGCGGCGACGCGGTGTTCAAGCGCTACGCGGTCGTGGCGATCCTGCTGACGCCCTCGTGGATTGCCGGGATCTCTCGCGTCAACACGACCGTCTACCAGGTGACGAACATCGTCAGCGCCGCCGTATGGGCGGTGGGGATCGGACTTGGCGCGTACGTCGTGGGCCCGCCGATCGTCGATCTCGTCGACGACGCCGGGTGGGTCTCGGTCGTCGGGATCGGCGCGCTGATCGGCTTGGGCGTCGGCGGCGAGCTGTGGCGCCGCCGGCGCCAGCGGCGCGCGCCCGCATGAGCGGCAATCCGCCGACGCGAGCAAGCTAAGGGCTCCCCCGGAAATTAATGCCGGAATCCGGCGAATGGCTGGGCGTGGCTGGCGTCGCCGGCTCGCCCCGATATTGCTGGTGGCAAGTGAGGGCGAGCCGGTGGCGCCAGACGCGTCCAGACGCCGTCGGAGCCGGCAGTAATTTTCGCGGGAGCCCTAACCTAAGGGCCCGTTCAGAAATAATTGATCGTCCGGATGCGGCCGGCTAGAGGCCAGTGCCTGCGAACGACACTGTGTGGAACGGCACGATCGGGGTTCCGACGTCGAGCTCGATTACCGCATGCGGGATCAAGGGAATGGCTCGGGGGCTCTTAGTCCAACGCGCGGCGTTTACGAATGCCGACACCGGTCCGGTGTCCGGGCCGACCTGCCCCGAGCTCAACGGCTGGCGCCACTCGTCGAAGAACTGTCCCAGCGTGTAGACCCGCGGGGTCGGGGACTCGATGTGGATGATCCCGTCGCCGGCGTGGGTGTGCAGCCAGTAGTAGCACTTCTGAGCTCCGTAGAAAGGTCCGGTCGGAGTCTGCTGGGACACGGGGCCGATCAAGCCGATCGCCGGCGGAAGCTGGCGCGGTTGACCGTCGACGTACACCTGCAGGTGCGCGTGAATGTGATAGGCGAGCTGCTCGATCGGCGCGCACTGGATCCCGTCGACCGTGGTTCCGGGCGTGGTCGAGGAAGCGGGTGCGAGCGCCGGCCCCTGCTCCTCTGGGATCCCTTCGGGACCGATCGCGGCCGTCAGGTGAGTGCTTGTCACGGTGGTGGCGCTCGCGACGATGGCGCTCGAGGACGAGCTCAGTTGCGAGCTGCTGGTACCACAGCCGGCGAGCAGCAGCAGGCCGGCGAGGAGCAGGGCGATGGGCAGGGAGCGGGCCGGCATACAGGCGAACGGTAGCTGATGATGGTCCGCTGCTGGCCGTAAGAGGGTGATAAGTTCTCCGCAAAATGTCAGACGCTGCTGCTCCCGCCGAGATGCCGATGACGACCGGGCTGGAACTGCCTGGACTGAGGATCCGGGAGAACCTGGGCGTCTGCTACGGACTCGTGGTCCGGAGCATGGGACTGGTCGGTGGCATGACAGCGTCCTTCAGGGCGCTGAAGAGAGGCGAGATCTCCGAGTACACGAAGCTGCTGGAGGACTCCAGGCGCCACGCGATCGACCGCATGGTCGGGAACGCCCGCCTGATGGGCGCCGACGCGCTCATTGCGGTCCGCTTCGACTCCTCCGAGATCGGTCAGCAGTTCACCGAGATCGTCGCCTACGGGACAGCCGTGAAGGTCGATCGCGTCGGCTGACGGTGCTGCTGAGCGACGCGGAGCGTGAGCTGCTGTTCGAGCAGCTCAAGCGCCATGTGGCCGCGGGGCGGCTCGACATCGACGAGCTCGAGCGCCGGGTGGCCGCGATTGAGCAGGCGCCCAGCCGCGAGGCGGCTGCGGCCGTGATGGCGGACCTCCCGCCCCTGCCCGCCGAGTACGTGAGAGCCGCGCGAGCGCGAACGCGATGGCGGCGTGGCCAGGGCCACGGGTCCGCCGAGGCCGCGCAGCCCGACTGGCAGCCTACCGCCGAGCGCTTTCGCGACCCGGGGACGGACACGGTGATGCGCGTCTGGGTCGACGCCGCCGGCGGTCGCCATTACGTGCCCGACGATGCCACGCCCAGCCCCTAGTGGTGCACCACTAGCTGCCGGCAGATCGTCGAGGCGGTCGCGCCAGGCGGCAAGCAGCTCCATGACGACGTGACCGCGAGCGACCTCTTCTTCTACCCGCGAATGGAGGACTTCAAACGTTCGAGGCGACGGTCCGATCGCGACTTGACCGGCGGCCACTCGTCGTCGATCACCGAGTAGTAGGCGGAATCGCGGGCGGCGCCGCCCTGCAGCACCATGTGCTTGCGCAGGATGCCCTCGAACGTCGCGCCGAGCGCCTCGAGCGCCCCTCGGGAGCGGGTGTTGCGAGCGTCGGTCTTGAACTCCACTCGCCGGCAGCCGGCGTGCTCGAACGCGCGCTCGAGCAGCAGCAGCTTGGCCTCGACGTTAATGCCAGTGCTCCAGACCCGCTTTGCCACCCACGTCCAGCCGATCTCGACCCGCAGGTGCTCGAGCCGGATCTCGAGGAATCGCGTCGAGCCGACCGGCTCGCCGGTGTCGGCGGCAAGGATCGCGAACGGGACGTCGTGTCCGCCCTCCGTCGCCTCGAGCGAGGTGAGAATCCAGCCCCGCATCGCGCTCCGCGAACCGCCGAGCGCCGCGGGCATCCACGTGAACAGCTCGCCGTCCCGGGCGACCTCCGCCAGTCCCTGCTCGTGCACGATCGACAGTGGTTCGAGCACCACCAGGCGGCCCTCGAGGCGGCCGCGCAGGTCTGAGACCGTTGGCGAAGCCGCGGCGTTCCTCGGTTGGGCGGCGCTCATCGCGGTGACGATACGCCACGCCGGTGCGGGTGCGTTACAAACCCGGATGCATGAACGCGAACGACGAATCCGAGGGCAGCGCCGGCTGGGAGACCGCCCTCGGACACCTGCCAGTGCCGCTGACGCGACTGGTCGGTCGCGAGGACGAGCTGAGCGTGGTGCGCTCGCTTGGGTGGCGGACGCGGCTGCTGACCCTGTGCGGGCCTGAGATTCAACTGTGATCCAGCATCCATCATTCCCGGTCGAGCCGTGGGCGGTGCGCGAGACCGAGCTACACGTCGACGGGCTGGCGCAGACCGAGTCGGTGTTCGCGCTGGCCAACGGGCACATCGGGTTGCGCGGGAACCTCGACGAGGGCGAGCCGTTCGGCTTGCCCGGGACCTACCTCGGCGGCTTCCACGAGGTGCGACCGCTGCCGTACGCCGAGGCCGGCTACGGCTTTCCGGAGGCCGGGCAGACGATCGTCAACGTCACCAACGGCAAGATCATCCGCCTGCTCGTCGAGGACGAGCCGTTCGACATCCGCTACGGCGAGCTGCGCAGCCACGAGCGCGTGCTCGACCTGCGTGCGGGCACCCTGAGCCGGACGGCCGAGTGGCTCTCGCCGACCGGTCGCCTGGTGAGGGTCTCCTCGACCCGGCTGGTGTCATTCGCGCAGCGGGCGATCGCAGCGATCCATTACGAGGTCGAGCCGCTCGACGGCAGCACCCAGGTGGTGCTGCAGTCAGAGCTGGTCGCCAACGAATCGCTACCGCAGTCGGGTGCAGACCCACGCGCGGCCGCCGCGCTCGCCGTCCCGCTTGAGTCCGAGCAGTTCGCCAGTAGCGGTCTGCGGATCCTGCTCGTGCACACCACCCGGACCAGTGGGCTGAGGGTCGGCGCGGCGATGGATCACGTGATCGACGGCCCGCCCGGGACCGAGTCGCGGGCCGAGAGCTTCAGCGACCTCGGTCGGGTCTCGATCATTGCCGATGTGAGTCCCGGCCGGCCGTTGCAGCTGGTCAAGTTCCTCGCCTACGGATGGTCGGCGGAACGCTCGCTGCCCGCCGTCCGCGACCAGGTCGCGGCGGCGCTGGCTGGCGCACGGCACACTGGCTGGGAGGGGCTGCTCGCGCAGCAGCGCCAGTATCTCGACGAGTTCTGGGAGCGCGCGGACGTCGAGATCGTGGGTGACACCGAGCTCCAGCAGGCCGTGCGGTTCGCGCTCTTCCACGTGCTCCAGGCGGGGGCAAGGGGAGAGCAGCGCGCGATTGCGGCCAAGGGGCTGACCGGCCCCGGCTACGACGGCCACACGTTCTGGGACACCGAGACCTTCGTGCTGCCGGTGTTGACGTACACGGCTCCCCACGCGGCGGCCGACGCCCTGCGCTGGCGCCAGCAGACGCTTTCGCTCGCGCGCGAGCGCGCCGCGCTGCTTGGGCTCGGAGGCGCGGCGTTCCCGTGGCGCACGATCTCCGGGCAGGAGTGCTCGGGCTATTGGCCGGCCGGGACGGCGGCCTTTCACATCAACGCGGACATCGCCGACGCAGCCGCCCGTTATCAGGCGGCGTCCGCAGACGAGTCGTTCGCGCGCGATACGGGCCTCGAGCTGCTCGTGGAGACCGCACGGCTGTGGCGATCGCTCGGACACCACGACGCGCAGGGTCACTTTCGGATCGACGGCGTCACCGGACCGGACGAGTACAGCGCGATCGCCGACAACAACGTCTACACCAACCTGATGGCGCAGCGCAACCTGCAGGCGGCGGCGCTCGCGATCGAGCAACATCCCCGCCGCGCGCGCGAGCTCGGCGTCGACGACGAAGAGGCAGCAGTGTGGCGCGATGCCGCGCAGGCGATGCTCGTGCCCTACGACTCCGAGCGCGCGGTGCACTCGCAGGCGGAAGGGTTCACGCAGCATCAGGTCTGGAACTTCGCCGCCACGACGCCCAACCAGTACCCGCTGCTGCTGCACTTCCCGTACTACGACCTGTACCGCAAACAGGTTGTCAAGCAGGCCGACCTGGTGCTCGCGATGCATCTGCGCGGCGACGCGTTCAGCGCCGAGCAGAAGGCGCGCAACTTCGCCTACTACGAGCGCCTCACGGTCCGTGACTCGTCGCTGTCGGCCTGCACGCAGGCGGTGATCGCGGCCGAGGTCGGGCAGCTCGAGCTCGCATATGACTACTTTGCCGAGGCCGCGCTAATGGACCTCGAGGACCTCGAGCACAACACGCGCGACGGCGTCCACATCGCGTCGCTTGCGGGAACGTGGATCGCAGCCGTCGCCGGGTTCGGAGGGATGCGCGACCACGACGGCGACCTCAGCTTCGCCCCGCGCCTGCCCGACGCGCTGACCCGCCTCGCCTTCCGCCTTGCGTTCCGCGGGCGGCGGCTGCTGGTCGAGGTCGAGCCCGAGCGAGCGCGGTACTCGCTGCTCGAGGGCGAGCCACTGGAGATCACCCATCATGGCGACCGATTGACAATCACCGGGCAGCGGCCGGCGATCCGTCAGGTCCCGCCCGCCACACTGCGCGAGCGTCCTCTCCAGCCGCCCGGTCGCGAGCCGGCGCGGCGGCGGACGCGACGCTGATCGCGTCAGCCCTCGACGCTGCGAGCACGAACTGCCCGCGCCGAGTTATCGTGACGACATGAGCGCTGGTGCGTCGGAGGATCCGGTCGAGAACGAGTTGCTCGAGCTGAGCCGGGCGGAGTGCCTGGAACTGCTCGCCGCCTGCCGCTTCGGCCGGCTGGCGGTCTGCACGGGCGAGGGGGCGCCGGTCATGCGTCCGGTCAACTACATCTTCGACGAACCGTCGCAGTCAATCGTGTTTCGCACCGCGCCGGGGTCGAAGCTGCATGCGCTGATTCGCTCAACGAAGGCGGCATTTGAGATCGACGACGCCCGCCCCGAGCAGCGTACGGGCTGGAGCGTGATCATCGTCGGGGTGACCGAGGAGGTCAACAGCCCGAGCGAGATCCGCCGCCTCGAGCGCATCGGGGTCGACCCGTGGGGGCCAGGAGAGAAGGCCCACTGGGTTCGGATTCGCGCCTGGACGGTCTCGGGCCGGCGCATCACGCCCGCGACGCCGGCGTGATCACGAGCAGCGGACAGCGCCGCCTGCGCGCCAGCTTCTTCGAAGTGCTTCCGTGCACAAGCCGCCCGACTGGTGGCGGTCGACACCGATGATGATGATGTTGTCGAACATCCCAGTTCGTCCCGCGAGCTCGTGCAGTCACCACGCTGACACGTCTGACGCCGGGCGTTTCAGCTACGGTTACGGGGTGTGCATGTGCACAGGGACATCGTGGTCGCAGGAGCCGCGCTTCGCACCCGTGATCCCCCGCCGTCTGAGACGTGGAAAAGCCCCTGCCTAGGAGGGACATGGTGACGACCGCAACTGCGTCACACGCAGATTCGTTGTCAGGCGACGAACTGCGCTTGCTCGACACCTGGTGGCGAGCTGCGAACTACCTCTCGGTCGGTCAGATCTACCTGCTCTCCAACCCGCTGCTGCGAGAGCCGCTGCGCCCCGAGCACGTCAAGCCGCGCCTGCTCGGACACTGGGGGACGACACCGGGACTGAACTTCATCTACGCGCACATGAACCGCGCGATCAAGGCGCGCGCGCTCAGCACGATCTATGTCACCGGTCCGGGACATGGCGGCCCAGGACTGGTCGCGAGCGCTTACCTGGATGGGACCTATGGTGAGGTCTATCCCCACATCACTCGCGATGAGGAGGGACTGCGCCGGTTGTTTCTCCAGTTCTCCTACCCCGGCGGGATTCCCAGTCACGTCGCTCCGGAGACACCCGGCTCGATCCACGAGGGTGGCGAGCTCGGTTACTCGCTCGTGCACGCATACGGCGCGGTGCTCGACAACCCGGGTCTGCTCGCGCTGTGCGTCGTTGGCGACGGGGAGGCGGAGACTGGGCCGCTGGCGACGAGTTGGCACTCGAACAAGTTCCTGAACGCCGCACGCGACGGCGCCGTGCTGCCGGTCTTGCACCTCAACGGCTACAAGATCGCCAATCCGACTGTGCTGGCGCGGATTAGCCACGACGAGCTGCGTGCGCTGCTGGAGGGCTATGGCTATGCGCCTCGGTTCGTGGAAGGGTCCGAACCCGAAGCGATGCATCACCTGATGGCGGCGACGCTCGACGAGGTGCTCGACGAGATCGACCGGATCCAGCAGCGTGCGCGCGAGCACGGCGATCAGCAGCGACCGCGCTGGCCGATGATCGTGCTGCGCTCGCCCAAGGGCTGGACGGGCCCCAAGGAAGTCGACGGCCTGCCCGCCGAGGGATCGTTTCGCTCGCACCAGGTCCCGCTCGCCGACGTTCGCACCAAGCCTGATCACCTCGCCCAGCTCCAGACATGGCTGCGGTCCTACCGGCCAGACGAGCTGTTCGACGAGCGCGGCGCCGTGCTCCCGGAGATCACGCGGCTTGCCCCGGCCGGCGACTTGCGGATGAGCGCCAACCCGCATGCCAACGGCGGGCTGTTGCTGCGCGAGCTCGACCTGCCGGACTTCCGCAAGTACGGCATCGAGGTCAGCTCGCCTGCGACGACCACCAGCGAGGCGATGCGCGTGATGGGAACCTGGCTGCGGGACGTAATGAGGGCCAACCCCGACAACTTCCGCATCATGGGTCCCGACGAAACGGCTTCCAACAGGCTCGGTGCCGTGTTCGAGGTGACCGATCGCACGTGGGAGGCGGAGCTGCTGCCCACCGACGACCACCTCTCACCCGACGGCCGAGTAATGGAGGTGCTGAGCGAGCATCTCTGCCAGGGCTGGCTGGAAGGGTACCTGCTTACCGGCCGCCACGGTCTGTTCAACTGCTACGAGGCGTTCATCCACATTATCGACTCGATGTTCAACCAGCACGCCAAGTGGCTGAAGGTGACCAGCGGGATCCCGTGGCGGCGCCCGATCGCGTCGCTGAACTATGTGCTGTCCTCGCTCGTCTGGCGCCAGGATCACAACGGCTTCTCCCACCAGGATCCGGGCTTCATCGACCACGTGATCAACAAGAAGGCGGAGATCATCCGTGTGTACCTGCCCCCGGACGCGAACTGTCTGCTGTCGGTCGCCGACCACTGCCTGCGCAGCCGCGACTACGTCAACGTCGTGGTCGCGGGCAAGCAGCCCGCGTTGAACTACCTGACGATGCAGGAGGCGGTGGCGCACTGCACGCGCGGCATCGGGATCTGGCGCTGGGCGTCCAATGACGACCCCGACGAGCCCGACGTGGTGCTCGCCTGCGCCGGTGACACGCCAACGCTCGAGACGATCTCGGCCGCGGCGATCCTGCGTGAGTGGCTACCCGAGCTGCGCGTGCGCGTGATCAACGTCGTCGACCTGATGCGGCTGCAGCCCGAGGCCGAGCACCCGCATGGCCTGCCCGACAGCGAGTTCGACGCGCTGTTCACGAGCTCGCGTCCGGTGATCTTCGCCTATCACGGTTACCCATGGTTGATCCACCGGCTCACCTACCGCCGCACGAACCATCACAACATCCACGTGCGCGGCTACAAGGAGGAGGGCACAACAACGACGCCCTTCGACATGGTGATGCTCAACGACCTCGACCGATTCCACCTGGTCATGGACGTGATCGATCGCGTGCCGGGCCTCGGCGAGCGCTCGGCCCACCTGCGCCAGGAGATGGTCGATGAGCGGCTGCGCCACCGCGAGTACACGCGCGCGCACGGCGACGATCCGCCCGACATACGGGACTGGGTATGGGGCCGGAGCGCTTGACGCTAGGGCTCCCGCGAAAGTTACTGACGGCTCCGACGGCGTCTGCTCGGGCTGCGGCCCGCTCGGCATCCGGCCTCGCCGGATCGGGCCGCGCCCGAGTCATCCGGCTGCCTGGCGCCACCGGCTCGCCATCACTTGCCACCAGCAATATCGGGGCGAGCCGGCGGCGCCAGCCACGCCCAGCCACTCGCCGGATTCCGGCATCAATTTCCGCGGGAGCCCTTAGGGCATTGGGGCTACGCTCGCGGAAGCAGACCCGCGAGAGAGGAGCCGTCAGGTGGAGCACGAGCAGAGCACTACGATCCCGGTCTCGCCCGACCGCCTCTACAAATCGATCGCAGATCTGACGAGTCTGGTCAAGTTCGTGCCGGGGCTCACGTCGCTGCGGAAGACGGACCCGGAGCACGTCGATGTCGAGGCTGACTACGACGGCCGCCATCAGCGCGGTGAGGCGTATTTCCGCACCGACGATGACGCCAGGCGGATCGATTGGGGAGCCGAGGGTCATCCCTATCGCGGCTGGATGCAGGTTCAGCCTGAGGGCGAAGGCTCGAAGCTGATCATCCACGTGACGACCGTCCAAGTGAGCGACATCCAGCAGTACGTCAAGGACACCTTCGAGTCGATCCGCAAGCAGTTCTGAAAGTTCTCGTCGTCAACGCCGGTTCGAGCACGCTCAAGCTGGCGTTGCTGGCCGGCGATGACCGGACGCTGGCAGAGCGCGAACTGGAGGCGCCGGCGGCGTCGGTCGACGCCGGTTCGTTGCGCGCCGCGTTGGACGAGGGCCTCGGTCAGGCGGACGTCGTCGGCCATCGGATCGTCCATGGGGGCGAGCGCTTCCGGGAGGCGGTGCTGGTCGACGCAAAGGTGCAGGACGCGCTGAGGGAGCTGGTCGACCTCGCACCGCTGCACCAACCGAAGTCGATCGCCGGGCTCGCCGCGGTGTGCGAGGCGCTGCCGGGAGCGCCGGCGGTCGTCTGCTTCGACACAGCATTTCACCAGACCATGTCCGACGCGGCCGCGACCTACGCCCTGCCCAGCGAGTGGCGCGAGCGCTGGCACGTGCGCCGCTACGGGTTCCATGGCCTCTCGCACGGCTGGATCGCCCAGCGCGCCCCGCAGCTGCTCGGCGTCCCGGCGGCGGGGCTGCGGCTCGTCAGCTGCCATCTCGGTGCGGGGGCGTCGCTGTGCGCGATCGCGGACGGGCACTCAGTCGACACGACGATGGGCTTTACGCCGCTCGAGGGGCTGGTGATGGCAACCCGGTCGGGCAGCGTCGATCCCGGGATGATGCTGTGGCTGCTGGAGCGCACGGGGATGGCCGAGCACGACCTGTCCCACGCGCTCGAGTACGAATCCGGCCTGTTCGCCCTGGCCGGCACTGCAGACATGCGTGAGGTGCTGGCGTCCGCGCGCCGCGGCGCACCGACCGCCCGGCTCGCGCTCGAGGTCTACGCGCACCGCCTGCGAGCGGGGATCGCTTCGATGGCCGCGGCCCTAGGCGGCCTCGACGCGGTCGCATTCACCGGCGGGATCGGCCAGCGCTCGGCCGAGATCCGGGCTCACGCGGTCGCCGGCCTGGAGTTCCTGGGGCTGGGGATCGATCAGCAGCGCAACGCCGGCGGACAGGGGGACCGTGAGATCACCGGCCCGGGTGCGCGCGTGCGGACGCTGGTGATCGACGCTCGCGAGGATCTCGAGATCGCGCGGCAAGCGCGCGCCGTGGTGCGGGCGGCCGCGTGAACGGCGTCGCAGCGCGGACATTCGACGAACAGCTCCTGCAGTGGCTCGGAGACGAGCCGCCCGCCGTCCGTGCCGCGGACGCCGAGCGCGTGCGCCAGATCGCGGCGGAGTTCGCCCGCGGGTTCGACCGACTGGCCGAGATAGGACCGGCCGTGACGGTGTTCGGCTCTGCCCGCACCCCCCGCGAGCACCCCAATTATCGGCTGATGCGCGAGGTCGGCGCCGAGCTCGGACGGGCCGGCTACGCGGTCATCACCGGAGGCGGCGGCGGCCTGATGGAGGCCGCCAACCGCGGCGCGCACGAGGCGGGCGCGCTGTCGGTGGCGTGTCATCGGCGTGAACCCCATCGGGAAGCTCCTACAGCTACCAGTGGCAGCGCTGCACCGACGCGACCCTCACTGTCTGCGCCCCAATCTCCGGCCAGACAGGTGCAATTTATCCCCTCACCCAAGCCGACGAGAGCCAATACGTGCAAGCAGTCGTGAGCGCCTCCAACGTCGACGGCGTCACGAGCCAGGCGAGCAACGCCGCGGGAGCCCTCAGTGCCGGCTCGAAGCGACGTTGTGACTCACGGCCTGCGCGCGGCGGAAGAATGCGGCCAGTTCGGGGTCGCGTGCTCGCTCAGCGTGGCGCAGCAGCGCCTCGAACTGGACATGATTTGCCTGGCACTGCTCCGCGAACCACAGCAGGTTAGGATCCTCCTCATCCGTGTCGGTGAACCGGCCGCTCTCCCGCGTCCTGGCCTCCATTGGATTCTCCTCTCGTCGACGTGTGTTCAGCTACCCGGGTTGGGCGCTCGGCCAACCTGTCGGCTGCGTCCGCGCTGCGGCCAGCGACCGTGCAGCGGCGCCGAGGGCGTGTCAGACTGATGATCGGCGCGCGTCCTGGCCAGCTTGAGATGATTGGCCGAAGTTTCAGCAATGACCGCCAGGGCGTTGATCTATTTGATCTATCCGAAGCGAACAGTTCAATCTGCACATGCGTCCCTACCATTCGGCTCGTAAGGAGTGCCCGTGCCGCTAACGCAAACCCAACTCGCGAGCGCCGTCGCTGACCGCGCGGAGCTGACCAGGAGCGACGCGAAGAGGGCGCTCGAGGCCCTCGAGGCGATCGTGCTCGAAGAACTCGGCAACGCGCAGAAGGTTCGGATCGGCGGGCTAGTCCAGCTGACCGTCCGCGTGAAGCCGGCGCAGAAGGCGCGCAAGGGCCGCAACCCCGCGACCGGCGAGGAGATCAAGATCGCCGCCAAACCGGCGAGCGTGGACGTGCGGGCGCGGCCGCTGGCCCGGGCGAAGGCGGCGCTGCCTTCCGTCCAGAAGGCTCGCCGCCGCCTCGCTGCCTGAAGCCCAACTCAAGCTAGCCGGGGTATCGCCCGTCGTGCGGTGTCAATGTGCATGTCCGCGAAGACGCGATCAACGGCGAGGCCGCGCCACGACCAAGCTATGAAACCGACAGCCCGGCTTGCGAGAATCGAAGGTCCGCGTCATCGGCCGGCAGCGAGAGCGGCACCGCCGGCAGCATTCGATCCAGCAGCGCGAATGCGGACTGGTGCAACTGCCGCACGGTCGGAGCGAGCGCCGCGCGGGCAGCATCGCGTGCAGCGGCTCGCCCGGTACCTGTCCGTGTCGCTCGGACGAGCGTCGCCGCGGCGTCGCCGCCAATCTCGCGTGCGGCGGCGCGTGCTCGATCCCCCGCGATTTCACCTACCGCGACGCGCGCAGCGGCCCACGCGGGCGCCCCTGCCGAGCCCCACGCTGCCTCGCGAGCGGCGGCTCGCCCTGCGGCCCACGGTGCCCAGGCCGCGGCTCGTGCCGCGCCAAGCGCTGCGGACCAGGCCGCGCGAGCATTGCGTCGCGCGAGCTCAAGCGCGACGAGCGCCGACTGCAGATCAGAGCCGTCGCGTATTGGGGGCAGCGTCGCCAGCCGCCGCGCGGCTTCGTTCAGTCGTGCCGCGGTCAGCCATGTCGGTGCGTAGGTGCGGACCAGCCAGTCCAGCGCCATCCAGGAGCGCGCCTCGTCCAGCCCATCCTCGGCGGTGCCGATCGACCGCGCGAGATACGGCCGCAGTCGCTGACGCGGGCCGTCCTCCAGGCTGTCGTTGAGGGTCGTGCAAAACGCGCGCAGGACCGGGCTGACGCAACGAGGCTGATCACTGTGCGGCTCGCCCGCCAGATAACTGACCCACTCCATCGCACATCGCCCTTGCTCCGGCGTCGCATGCGTGCCATAAGCGAGCGTGTAATCGGGGCTCATCGTTCCTCCTGTGAACAGCTGACGCTGCGGATTGTCGCGCCGCGGGTTGCGAAGTCAAGTCGTGTCGCGCGCCCGTGGTCAGCGCCCCGACTGGTCGCCGTCCTCGAGTGCCGCTGGAACCGAGCCCCACCAGGAGGGAGCTGATCCGCCGGCCGAAAGCGCCGCGAGCGCCTGAGCGAGGTCCACGCCACGACCCTCGTTCCCGCGGCCTACCTCGGACACGAGCCAGTCAGCCGGAGCGACCCGGTAGACGTGCAATGAGCGCCCGCCCGCAGACGTACCGACAATCCACTCACCCGGGCTCTCGACCTCGACGATCACTGCGGGGTCCTCAACGGGAGGTTTCGGCGGCCGAGCCATGTGCAAGAGCTCACCCGCTGACGTGGCTTTCGGGCAAATCCGAAGTCAATCCAGCAGCACGAGCTCTGACTGAGACTGGCTTGACTGGCTCCGCCGGAGTCAGCAGAGCGGGCTCGCAGAATCTAGCTGGAATTACGGATGTGGCAAGCGTCCAACCACGATGCTCGGCTGTGTTGTCAGAGGAATCGACCGACCGGCTGGTGGTTCTGATTGCGGACGGCGTGCGCTGATCGAGCAAGCAAGGGGATCTGGTCGTTGACCGCGCCGATCCGGGTCCTGACGCGACCCGCCCACAAGTGGCAAGATTTAGCCACGATGAACTCAGCGACGCGGATTCTCGTGGTTGCGCACCGCACGGCCGCGACACCGAAGCTCCTCGAGCAGGTACGGGTGCGTGCGCAGCAGGGCTCCTGTTCGTTTGTGCTACTCGTGCCGCGCCCGTACTGGGATCCGGAGACCGAGGAGGCTGCGAAGGTCATCGAGCTGGCCACGCCGCTGCTCCAGGCGGCGGCCGGCGCGCGCGTTGAGGCCGTCGTCGGTGACACGGACCCGTTCGTCGCAGTTCAGGCGTCGCTCGAGCAGTCGCACTTCGACGAGGTGATCATCTCGACCCTGCCGCGCCGGGTCTCGCACTGGCTGCGGCTCGATCTACCAGCCCGTGTCGAGCGCCTGGGGGTGCCGGTGACCGTCGTGGAGGCGACGCAGTCCGAGCGAGCCTGGGAGGCCTGATGGCCGAAGGCGCCCGCGATGTCCAGCTGCAGCTCGTCGCAGTCGAGAATCCTGATGGGCTGAATCTGATCCTCGGTCAGTCTCACTTCATCAAGACGGTCGAGGATCTGCACGAGGCGCTCGCGGGAGCCGTTCCGCAGCTGCGCTTCGGGATCGCGTTCTGTGAGTCCTCGGGCCCGAGGCTCGTTCGCCGTTCGGGCAACGATTCGGAGCTGGTCGAACTCGCGACCCGCAACGCGCTTGCGATCGGCGCCGGACACTCGTTCATAGTCTTTCTGCGTAACGGCTTTCCCGTCAATGTCCTCAACCAGGTCAAGCTGGTGCCCGAGGTCTGCGGGATCTACTGCGCTACCGCCAACCCCGTGCACGTGATCGTCGCCGAGACAGCGCCGGGACGTGGAATCGTCGGCATCGTCGACGGCGGGGCCCCGCTTGGTGTGGAGAGCGACTCAGACGTCACGGCGCGCAGGGAGCTGTTGCGGCAGCTAGGCTACAAGCTGTAGTCCCGACCTCTCGCCGGGCCGCGAAGGCGGACCGGCACGTGTATCAGATCCCAAACTGTGACTGGCGATCCGTTGTCTCTTGCACTGTCAGACGTTTGATCGCGTGTAGTCGCCACGGATATGCTCGACCGACGTTGGTGGCAGATCCTGAGAAAGCAGTGCGGATCCCCAAAAACAGTGCGCGTTGAGTCCTAAGTCGGCCGCCGGCGAGTACGATGAGCCCCCCACAAACGGAAGGACCCGAAAGAGGATGCTCGACCAACTTCGCCGTGACATTCAGACCCGACTTGACCAACTGCTGTCTGAAGCGGACAGGCTGCGTCATGCCCTGTCGGCCCTGAGCCCGCGTGATGGCTCAAAGACGACCGTCGCGAGCGATGGCGGGCAAGCGCCGCCGGCGGGCCGCCGTACGCGCTCAACCCCCGCTGCTCGCACTTCGACTCGCAGGCAGACGTCCACACCTCAGAGCAGCGAGCGCGTAACACAGCCAGCCGGATCGGAGGGCGCGCTGGCCGGCGCCGACGACGCGCCGAGCGCACCGGTCCGCACCGCTCCGGGCGCGACGAAGACGGCCGTGCTGGCGGCACTTGAGACTGGCGACGCGATGACCGCTGGCGAGGTCGCCAGCGCGACCGGATTGGGGCGCGCGAGTGTCAGCACCACGCTCTCGAAGCTCGCCAAGACCGGAGAGATCACCAAGGCATCCCGGGGCTATCAGATCGCACGTCAGACGAGCCGCCCCGCGGCGGTCGCTGACGGCTCCGAGGACGAGCAGGCGGCCACGTAGCCTCAGCCTGGGTCAAGGGGGCGTTGCGCCCCGGGGCGTCTGAAACGATGCCGCCGTGTTGAAACTGCGCAACGACTGCTAAGGGCCCGTTCAAGAATTATTGGCGGTTTTGACGGCGTCTGGACGCGCCTGGCGCCACCGGCTCGTCCTCAAATACTCCCACCGGCGGCGCCAGACACGCCCAGCCACTCGTCAAATCCAGCCACTAATTCTTGAACGGGCCCTAACGAGCGAGCCTCATACCGCCGAGCGGTGGGGAAGGATCACGTCGGATTCGGGCATCCATGCCCGAATCCCGAGAAACGGTCTTCCGCCCTGCCTCCGGCGGGCTCCGCATGGTGATCGACGTGTCGAAACTTGACTCGTTCGTGCAGGTTCAGATCACCAAGCGGAGGTAGCGATCGCCGAGGGCGTAATCTGCGGGCATGGCAAGCAGTGGTCTGACGCCGAGCTGCTTCGCCGGCGAGCACCGCGCTGGCGCCGGCGCTTGGCGCCAGGCACGTCCGGCCGGGAGGTTGGTGTTTGTCGTGGGTGGGATGCTGTACGTGCCGCTTGACGCGATCGTCGCGTCAAGCTGAGAGGTCGCGCGGTGCGGCTCGCGGCCCGGCCGACTGTCTACGAGATCAACACGGCGGTGTGGCTCGAGCGGCTCGGTCGCGAGCACGACCGCCCGGTCGGGCTGGGGGATGTCCCCGAGTCTGCTTGGGATGGGCTGGCAACCATGCCCTTCGACGCGGTCTGGCTGATGGGCCTATGGCAGAGAAGCGCGGTCGGCCGCGCGATCGCGCTCGGCGATCCGCTGCTGGTGGACGGTTACCGTGCTGCGCTGCCCGATCTGCGCGCCGACGATGTGCTCGGCTCGCCGTACTGCGTGCGCGACTACGTCGTCGACGGGCGCTTCGGCGGGCCGGAAGGGTTGGCGGCGGCGCGTGACGCGCTCGCGGACCGAGGCTTGGCGCTGATCCTCGACTACGTCCCAAACCACGTCGCGGCCGATCATCCGTGGGTTACGGAGCGTCCGGGTTGCTTTCTGACCGGCAGTGACGCGGAGCTGGCGCTGCACCCGGAAGCGTTCATGGAGGTCGCGGGTGGGGTGTTCGCGAAGGGCCGCGACCCGTACTTCGAGCCTTGGCAGGATGTGCTGCAATTGGACGCGTACTCGCCGGCGCTGCGCGATGCGGCCGCCGAAACGGTGATCGCGATCGGACATCAGTGTGACGGGCTTCGCTGCGACATGGCGATGCTGATGACGAACGACGTCTTTGCGTGCACGTGGGGAGATCGTGCCGGACCCGCCCCCAAGGATGACTACTGGCCGACGCTGATCGGCCGCTGCAAACGGGTCCATCCCGATCTCCTGTTCATTGCTGAGGTGTATTGGGACATGGAGTGGACCATGCAACAGCAGGGCTTCGACGTGTGCTACGACAAGCGGCTCTACGACCGTCTCCGATACGACCCGCCCGAGTCGGTCCGCGGCCACCTGGGGGCCGACGCCGCCTACCAGGAGCGCCTTATGCGGTTCATCGAGAACCATGACGAGCCGCGAGCGGCGGCCACGTTCGGGCCCGCGCAAGCGCGCGCCGCCGCGGTCGTGATGTCGACGCTGCAGGGCGCACGCCTCTACCATGATGGGCAGCTCGAAGGACTTCGCACACGCGTCCCGGTACAGCTGGGGCGGGGGCCGCACGAGCCGCCGGACAGGGATCTACGGGCTTTCTACGGCCGGCTGTTGCGTGCCGTGGCGCAAGCGGGGTTGCGTCGCGGCGAATGGCGTCTGTGCGAATGCGCGCCGCGGTCCGGCGGCGACGGTCACGAACAGCTCGTTGCGTGGTGCTGGTCGAACTCGGACGCTCGCCATCTGGTTGTCGTCAATCTCTCGAGTGCCCACGCCGAGGGCAGCGTCAGGCTGCCGTGGGTCGACCTCGCCGGACAGGCCTGGAGCCTGACCGACAAACTGAGCGGGGCCCGCTTCGAGCGCTCCGGCGACGCACTGTCCCGCGAGGGCTTCCAGCTCACCCTGGAGGGCTGGGAGGCGCACTTGTTGGCGCTCGAGAGCTGAGCTGGGCGCTGACGTTTGGGCGCGCGATGCGGATCCTCGGCCGCGATGACACGCCGCCAACCGTCGTCCTCGGCTGGCAGGGGGCCGGGGACATCGCGTTCGGCGTGGTCTTTCGGAGCAGCTGGCGAGCTGAGCCGCTGCGGATCGGTAGAGACATTGCCTTTTCAGCATGATTGTGGGATGGAGCTGTCCACCGGCGTCGATTCTGCGTTCGAGGTCCCCCGGATTCCTGCCTCCGCGGGCGCGTTGATCTTCGACGTGAAGGGTCGATTGCTGATCCTGAAGCCCAGCTACAAGAAGGGCTGGACGATTCCCGGTGGCCAGGTCGAATCAAACGGGGAGTCGCCGTGGGAGGCTTGTCAGCGCGAGACGCGCGAGGAGTGCGGCCTCGACATCGCTCGAGGCAGGCTCGTATGCGTCGATTTCCTTCGGCCGAGGCCGCACCGGCCGGGCGGGGTCCGGTTCTTGTTCGACTGCGGTACGTTCTGCGATCGGCTGCTCAACGCGATCAGACCGCAGGCCGGCGAGATCGAAGCGCATCGGTTCGCTGGGCTCGCTGAGGCGAAGGCGCTTCTAAGTGGGCCGGTTCGACGCCGTGTGGCAGCCGGCGTTGGCGCAAAACGGTGCGTGTATCTCGAGGATGGCCATCCCGTTCCGAGCGTGGATGGTTGAACCAGCCACCGGGCGCTGCCGCGCGATTCGCGGGCGCTGTCGCGCGCTCGTGCCAGCTGCGCGGCCGAAAGACTTGAAAAGGGTTCGAGAACATCTGCTGGGGCGCAATCATCGCCCGCAGCTGATCGCCAAGCCACGTCGAGTCGCGTGCCCTCAGTGATGCACGAACGTGATCCAGCGGCTGCCGATCCGTATTGGTGATCGGCGGCCGACTGAGATCACCCACACCCGTTGACCCTCTCCATGCGCGAACTGAGGCAAGGACACGACGCATCCGACGTGCTGGTTATCGAGGAGTGGCGTTCCGTCGTGGTCTTGGTTCGAGCCCTTGCCCAGCTCAACTATCGTTACAGGCTTATTGCAGCGACACTCTCGTCCCGTGTCATCCGCAATGATCCACAATCGTGATCCGTAGGTTAGCAGGGTGGTTGCCGTGTGTCGCCGATCGCGTCCGTTGGCCGAGGACGCGAGACCGTTGGCTGTCTTGCGCGATCAGCCGGCACGCGAAGCGGATGTTGGACGGACGAAGACCTCATCCCCATCGACTATAGCCCAAGCACTTAGTTGTGTAGTTTTACAAACCGGCGTGTCAAATCTAATGTAAAGCCACGTATAAACCTCGGTTCGGCGGTCACTCGGCTCGATTTCGTCGATGTGCTCGTCGATCAGCGCGCGCAACAGGAAGAACGTCATGATGACGTGCGCCGAGGCCCTATCCCGACGCGGCCGTCGCGGCGAGCTGCCGGGCCCTGGTCTTGGCGGCGCGCACCGCCTCGGTCAGCGTGTCGATGTCGTAGACGCCGTAGTGGCGGCGGCCGTTGATGAAGAAGGTCGGCGTGCCCGAGACGCCGCTCTCGTCGGCGCTGGCGACGTCCTCGCTGATCCGCGGCGGCGTGCTCGCGCGCGGCGCAGCTCGTCGCATGAAGCGCTCGACGTCGAGCCCGAGCTCGCGCGGCGTAGCGCGCAGGTCGCGCGGCGCGAGCTCGCCCTGGTGGCGCGAGCAGCGATGTCGTGCATCTCCCAGAACCCGCCCTGCGCGGCGGCGGCCTCGGATGCCTCGGCGGCGAGCTGGGCGCTCGGGTGGACGTCGTTGAGCGGCAGGTGGCGCCACACGTAGCGCACGTCGTCGCCGTGCGAGGACAGCAGCTCGCGGATCACCTGCTCGGCCTGCCCGCAGTAGGGGCACTCGAAGTCGCCGTACTCGACCAGCGTCACGGGCGCGTCGTCGGGCCCGCGGATGTGGTCGCGCTCGGGATCGACCTCTTCGGCGAGGTCGAGGATGTCCTCGGCGGTGCGCCCGATCTGGCGCGCGCGCACGCGCTCGGGCAGCCGCCTGATCGACGCCGAGCACGACCCACGCGAGCAGCGGCGCGAGCACCACCGATGCCGAGCGCGCCGAGCTTCGCCTCGTCGAGATGCCCGCCGCTGAACGCGAGGCTCGAGATCAGCAGCGAGACCGTGAAGCCGATCCCCGCGCACGCGCCGCCCGCGACGAGCACCGGCCCGCTCATCGGCGAGCGGGGCCCGTGCAGGACGGGCCGCGACGCGCAGCCAGGAGCCGGCGAAGATGCCGACCGGCTTGCCGACCACGTAGCCGATCAGGATGCCGAGCGTGATCGGCGAGGCGATCGCGTCGCTCAGCAGCGTGCCGGTCAGGTGGATGCCGGCGTTGGCGAGCGCGAACAGCGGCACGATCACGTAGCTGGTCCAGGGATGCAGCTCGTACTGGAGCCGCTCGTTGGGCGAGATCGCCGACAGCAGGCCCTGCTGCGCCGAGCGCGCGAGCTCCGGCGTCGGCTGCTCGCGGAACGAGCGGGCCAGCGCCGTCGCCGCGCTCGAGATCCTCGCGCGACGGCGGGTAGGCGCTGGTCGCCAGGCCGATCGCCAGGCCCGAGATCACCGGGTCGATGCCCGACTTGAACATCGCGACCCACAGCGCGACCGCCACCACGATCGAGAGCGGCGCCGCGGCCGACCGGCAGGTAGCGCAGCGCGAGCAGCGCCGCGAACAGCGCGACCGCGACGCCCAGCGCGACGACGAGACGTGCTCGGTGTAGACGGTCGCGATCACCAGCAGCGCGGCGAGGTCGTCGACGACCGCCAGCGTCAGCAGGAACACGCGCAGGCGCGTCGCCGCCCGGGGCGTCAGCAGCGCCAGTGCCCCGAGCGCGAAGGCGGTGTCGGTCGACATCGCCGCGCCCCAGCCGTGCGCGCCGGCACCGCCGGCGTTGAACGCGAGGTAGATCAGGATCGGCACCGCGACCCCGCCGAGCGCCGCCGACCACCGGGATCGCGAGCCGCCGCCGCTCGCGCAGCTCGCCGAGGTCGAGCTCGCGCTTGGCCTCGAGGCCCGACGACGAGGAAGAACAGCGTCATCAGGCCCTCGTTGACCCAGTGGCGCAGGTCGGTCGCGATCCCGGCGCTGCCCGATCGCGGATCGACGAGCGTCGTCGTCCACACCGACTCGTAGGAGTGCCACCACGGCGAGTTCGCCCACACCAGCGCCGCGATCGCGGCCCCCAGCATCACGACCGCGCCGCCGGTCTCGGTGCTCAGGAAGTTCCGCACCGGCGCGGCGAGGTTGCGCGCCCACGCGGTCCGGCCGCCCCATGTGATCGCCTCTGTGCCGACGCTCATCGCCGCGCGATCACGCTCCGCTCTGGACGTGCAGCGCCCGGTGATGCGGGGTCGCGCACGATGCCGTCGCTCGCCAAGCGGACGTAAAGCTCCTCATCCACGCACACGTCCAGGACGAGCCGGGTGCCGCTCGCCGAGGTCATACAGGTGGTGACGGCATCTCTCGTCGTTGCTTTCACCGCCGATCCTCGCACAGCGACCGGATCCCAGGCATTTGGCCAGTGGAGTCTGCGGTGATGTGGCGCAGGACCGCGTCGATGTTCCGGGCGTTGAATGCTTCGTACGTGGCCCGCAGCAGATCCTCTCGTGCCACGGCCGGAATGTTACGCAACCTGTCGGTTGCTCGGCGCGAGCGCTCGAGACTCGCACCGCGTCCGCGGAGGGGGAACCGCACCGTTCGACATCGTTTCCCTGGGGACGCGCGGGAGATAGCTGTGAGTCTCCCGTCGGGCGCGACCGCGCGCGGCTGCCGACGATCGTGGTCGTGCTGCTTGGTCGGCCAGCCGCCTGCCCAGAACCGGGCTCTGCGATGCTTAGTCGGCTTGCCGTCCAGTAACGAGGGGGAGGTCGACTGATGCCGGGTCCGTTGCAGGTGATCGCCGTGAGCTTTAGTCCTGGTTCTGACTTCCAGGGTCGGGTGTTGGCCGAGGTCGATCGACTGCAGGGCCGAGGGGTGTTGCGTCTGCTCGACGTGATCTTCGTCGCCAAGAATGAGGACGGCACGATCGAGTCTGTGGTCGTCGGCGGTGACGACGACGACTTTGGCGCTCTTCTGTCGAGCATCTTGCCACTTGGCGGCGGGGGTCTTGTCGAGCCGACGGGGGACGTTGGCTCGTCGGGTTTTGCTCTGGCTGACGCGTGGGCGCTGGCAGAGTCCCTGTTGCCTGGGACGGCGCTTGCTCTGCTGCTCGTCGAGCACGGCTGGGCGCAGGCGCTGTTTGACGCGGTCGCTGAGTCTGGTGGAGCGCTGTTGGGGGAGGGCTTTCTCACCGCCGAGGCCAGGTTGGTCGTCGGGGCCGAGGTCGCGGCGCTGGAAGAGGCGGCTGAGGCGATTGCGGTCGCGCAGGCCGCCGAAGCCCGCGCGACGCTGGCCGCGATGGCGGCAGAGACCCAGGCAGCCGAGGCGATCGCAGCTTCAGAGGCGATCGTCGCCAGCGCGGCCGCTGTCGCGGTCCGAGCGTTGATCGACGCCGGCATAGTGCAGGAGGCCGCCGCCCACGAGGCCGTTGAGGCCTTGAACGCCGCCGGTCTGATGGTCGCGGCGGCAGACCAGGCCGCGGCCGAGGCCGTTGCCGAGGACGCCGCGGCGGTGCGGACCGCCGACCAGGGCGCCGCCGAGGCAGTCGTGCAAGACGCGACAGAAGTGATCGTCGCCGACCAAGCAGCGGCGGAGGCGGTCGCCGGAGCTGCCGCGAACGTCGCCGCTGCGTCGATCACCGTGGCTGAGGCGCGAGTCCTCCGCTACCTGCCCACGCGTTTGACCTTCGCGCTGATCGCGGACAAGCTTGGGATCTCGCGCTCAGCGGCTAAGGAACGAGCCGAGCGCGCCTACAAGAAGCTCGGGGTGCACAACCGCGCCGAGGCGGTCAACCGGGCTCGCGCGCTGGGGCTGATCGACTGACCCGCGACACGTTCCCTCATAGGGGAGGAGTGAGTCAGTCCACGAGCTTCTCAGTTGGCGGTCGCCGCGCTTGTTGTACTCATCTTGTCGCCCTCTCTGGTGGTGCGGGGGCATCTGCTCGACCGCTCGCGGCAGCGGCGCGGAGTACCCGCTCGGCGTGCTCGCGCGCCGCTCGCCCGGCGGCCTCGAGCGCTCCCGCGCACCGCTCTAACCGTCCGACTACCGGACCGCTCGCCGGTAGCCGCAGTCCGTAGAGGAACGGGCCGTCAGGCTGCGGCGCGTCGGTGGCCGCCGCGAGCTCTGCAACGGCATCGTCGTAGTCGGCAGACCGGCGCTGATAGAGCTCGATCAGCGTCGGGTTCAGGGCGCGAAGCCGCCTGGTGATGATGCGATCGGCGAGTGCCGCGGGCGGCTCGACCCCCACTCCATGCGGCCGGGTCTGCAGGACGAGCACGTGCGTTGCGCCGAGAGCCACGGCGGTCCGGTACGGGATCGATTCAGCCAACCCGCCGTCTAGGAAGCGCCGGCCGCGGAACGGCGCCGGGGGGCCGCCGACCCACGGCATCCGGCTCGATGCCAGCAGCGCCGCCCGCAGGTCCTCAACGCAGTGAAGCTCCGAGAGCAGCGCCGCGGACGCCTGATCGACGTCCACCGCGACGCAACAGAGGGGGATCGCGCTGGCCGCTGTTCGCTCGTGCCGGGCTGCGTCGAGCGCCTCGTCGACGTGGTCGAGTGCGAATTCGACGTCGACTGCCGCGCGCCCGATCAGCAGCCGGTAGGGGTTGATGAACCGCCGCGTGGTGAACACAGCGTGATACGCGCTGCAGCACGCGTCCGCCACCCCTGCCAGCAGCCCGGCGCCGTTCAGCGCGCCGGCCGAGGTGCCGACGACGAGGTCAAAGCAGGCGGTCAGCCCGAGCAGCTCGATCGTGGCGGTCATTCCAGCCGAGACCACGCCGCGCATCCCGCCGCCCTCGATCGCGAGCGCCAGCCGGGCGCCGTCGGTGGCCGCTCCAGCCTGGCCGGTGCGCTCAGCCCGCCTGGCAAGCAGCTCGAGCACCGGATGTCGCACGACGAGGTCGGCCATTGCACCGTGCAACATACCCGCGCGGGCCCGCGGACGCGCGACGGTCAGCGGCCCCGCCGCGGGGACCGCTCAGCCGCCGGTGGGAGGAGCCGGGTCCTGATTCCAACCAGCAAGCCGATTGCCGATCGGCTTACATGTCGGTTTGCAGTCGAGCGGCAGCGAGACGCGCGCGCGGTCGGGGCTTGCAAGTGTCCGATTTACAGCCTAAGGGCCCGTTCAAGAATTAGTGGCGGGATTTGACGAGTGGCTGGGCGTGTCTGGCGCCGCCGGCTCGGCCCGATCATACCGGAGTATTTGAGGACGAGCCGGTGGCGACAGGCGCGTCCAGACGCCGTCAAAACCGCCAATAATTCTTGAACGGGCCCTAAAGAATCAGGCCAAGTCGACATTCAAGGACAAGGTGGACAAGGTCGTCGACGCGTTCAGTGCGCAAGGGACGACGGGCAGCAGTCGGTGAGCCTCAACCTCGATGTCCGCGTGACAAGGAAGTTGCGGACAGCCCCCGGGGATCGTAGTTGTCTCGCTCTCGCCGGGCTACCGGTGGCGAACGAGGTCACGAAGCCAGGCGGCCACGACGGCGTGCTGGCGTGCCTGCTCGCGGCGGGACTGTTCGCGGGCGCGTTGGTTGGCGCTCGCGCGGCGCTGTTTGTCGGTCAGCGCGGCGGCCCACTCAGGCGGCTTGACCGATAGCGCTCGCAGTGCGTGCGGCGGTGTGGTGCTCGGCGGCTCGGGCATCAACGAAGTCCTCTCCTCACGAGGGTGGTTGGTTTGGATGCTATGCCCCCTCCGAAACTCATACGGCCGTGGGAAGGATCTGTGCGCAATTGAACGCCAAGGCGAGGCGCCATGTGAGCTGTCGCGGGCGTGCGCGTGGAGTCCACGCTGGTCGCGATGACCGGCGACGGCACCAACGACGCGCCCGCGCTCGCGCAGGCCGACGTCGGCGTGGCGATGAACACCGGCACGCAGGCCGCGCGCGAGGCCGGCAACACGTCGGCAGATCGACTGCCGGAATCGGATCGCGCCAAGGCTGAGCGGCTCCATGCGATCATCAAAGCCAGCGCGCCAGCCCTCTCGCCGAGAACCTGGTACGGGATGCCCGCGTATGCCAGGGACGGCAAGGTCGTCTGCTTCTTCCAAAGCGCGCAGAAGTTCAAGACGAGATACGCGACGCTCGGCTTCAGCGACAAGGCGAACCTCGACGAAGGCCCCATGTGGCCGGTCGCCTTCGCGCTGAAGGAGTTGACCGCCACCGAAGAAGCGAAGATCGCCGCGCTCGTGAAACAAGCGATGAGCTGAGGATTGATCTCGCCACTGTCCCCGCCGTAACACGCGGCACCTGCTTGGTGTGTGTGACCGGAAGCGAAGACCGCGCTTGACCACGTGCTCGCAAAAGACGAGAGGCAGAAACGCGGAACGGTCCGCCAAAACCCGGCGCCGCATATCTCGTGGCGAGTAGGATGGAGGCGATCGACTTGATCCGCAGACCTGGCGCCGACGTCTGCTCGGCCACGAGAGCGGTTGTGGTGCTGGTGGCGTGATCCTTGCGCGACACGTGACGACCGGTCCTACTGTGGGCTGGTGCATGCCCGGGAAGGTACGCAGGCGCGGCCGGCCGGTCAGCGCCCAAAGCTGCCGCCGTGACCGTGAGCAGCGCGTTTCGCACGTCGGCTGGGTGCGGCATACCTGGCGCATCTGGAGTCATCGGTGGTTACACGATTGCTCGTACGAGGCACGAAGCGCGTGACCGGAATGTCGCTAGGAATGCAGGATCCCGGCGACGGCCGGGGCGATCGCGGTGGTCGGGTCGAAGCCGACCTCGGGCCGGGCCAGCTGGTCGGAGATCAACCCGTCTGCGTAGGCCATCAACCAACGGGCTCGGCGGCGCGCGTCGCGTCCGCCGGCGCGGCTTACCAGATCGGTCATCAGGTCGAACCAGTACTGCGAGGCGCCGAGGAGCTGCTCTGCGATGATCGGGTCAGTGGCGGCCTCGGCGAATAGGGCGCGGCGAGCTTGGGTGGCGCGCCGGCCGGGGCCCAGGGCCTCGGCGATGAGCGCCCCCAGTAAGACGACGAGCTGGGACTGACCGAACGTGCTCGACGCAAGCATCGGCGACTGGGCCAGTTCGCTCACGGCCCGCTGCTCGCGGTCCAGCATGTGTCGGAGGATGCCGGCTATGAGCTCTGCGCGGCTGCGGAACAAGTTGGACGTGCTGCCGGCGGGAAGCCCCGCCGCGGCGTCGACCGCGCGGTGCGTCAGCCGCCGGGCACCGCCGTCGGCCAGTACGGCGATCGCCGCCTCGGCAACCTGCTCTGTTCGGGTGGACACCGAGGAATTCTAGAGTTCACGACTACAGGTGTTGTGTTCTCGACACTACATGTGTAGTATGCCCGCCCACGATGAATCATGCGTTAGTTGTGGGCGCTGGAATCGGCGGGCTCTGCACCGCCATCGGCCTGCGCGATGCCGGCTGGCGAGTGACCGTCCTCGAGCGCTGGCCATCCGTCGTCCGCGTCGGCACCGGCATCGCGTTCTGGCCCGATACTGAGGCTGCGTTGCGGCGGCTCGGGCTGGGAGCGGTCATCGCCGAGCGCGCTGTCGCGCTCGGCCGGATGTCGCTGTTCAGGTCCGATGGAGCGCGGCTCGGGCAGTTCCTCAACGAGCGGCTGCAGATCGTGCAGCGGCGTGATCTGATGGACGGCCTGCTGGCGGCCGCGGCCGGCATCGACATTCAGACGGGCGTGGATATCAGAGCCCACCCCGAGACTCTGGACGGCGCCGACCTGGTGGTCGGCGCCGACGGAATCAACAGCGCGGTCCGCGCCAAGACCTTCCCCGATGCCGCGTCGGCACCGACCTATCTGGGATTTGTCGCCTGGCGCGGGACCGTGCCCTACGAACTCGACCCAGACGATTACGGCGAGACCCTGGGCGAGCGGTCGCACTTCGGCCTGAGCCGGCTGGCTCCCGGCATCACCAATTGGTACGCAGGCGTGCCGACTCCGGAAGCAGCCAAAGAACCGTTCGACGTGTTCGCGCGGCGCTTCTCGCACTGGCGCGACCCCATCCCGCGGGTACTCGACCAGACCGACGCGGACGAGGTGCTGCGGCACTCCGTCCAGGATCTGCAGCCGCACCTCAAGTCCTACGTCCGCGGCAACGCCGCGTTAGTCGGCGACGCGGCGCACGCCATGAGCCCCAGCCTCGGCCGAGGCGGCTGCGAGGCGATCCTCGACGCCCTCGAGCTGGTCAGCCAGCTCAGCAGCACCAACAACATCGCAGGCGCGTTGCAGGCGTACGACCGCGTCCGACGTCGGGCGAGTCAACGCATCGTCGTGCGTTCTCGCTGGGCACTGCGGTTCTCGACCCTGCGCTATACGGCCGTGCGCAACGCCCTGCTTCGGGTTGCCACCCGGTTCATGGGATGAGGCGGCCCGGGCACAGCGTGGCCGCCTGCTCGCCGCTCAGGAAGCCGATCAACCGCTCCAGGCGAGCGCGAGAAGCCGCAGACGAGCCACCGGGAGAGGTGTAGGCCGAGTCGCTCATGATGCCGGCCCGAGGCTCGCACGCGCGAGCGCTGGGACCCCCTGCGGCGGGATCACGCGCGCTTGCCAAGTCGCTCGGTGCAATCGCACGCACGTAGGATAGGGTCGCGACGGGACGCTACCGCCTCCGTCAGTCGGGCCGTTCCGGCGAAGCGGAACGAACGACCAAGTGCCCCGGCCCGTCGCAACATGTCCCGATCCCCCTTCGTCGCCCATGGGCCGGCCTCGGTCAGACTTCCCCTTTCAGCCCGGAGCGGTACCGGCTCCAACGAGTGACCGTCGACGTTCGCCCAGATCCTGACGACCCATGAGCAGTGCTGCTTCGTAGCAAAGGAGCCGTCAAGTGCGGCTGCTGCTGCTGCTCGTCCCAAGCAGCCACGAGATCAGCGGTGACGATGGCTACTGCTCGCCGAGGCAGAGCAGCGCCGCGGTTCTCCCTTCCGCACGAGGCGGGGAAGGCGCCGACCGCGAGGAGATGCGGGTGCCAACGCAAGAGGGCGTCTCCACGAGTAGGCACCCGGGGCCGAGGAGGGATCGCGGCGCTTCGGATTCGCATAGAGTCCTCGTGCGATGCGGGCCGTTGTGATCACCAGGCACGGGGGTCCCGAGGTCCTCCAGGTCCAGGAGCGGCCCGACCCGCCGGTGGGACCTGGTGAGGTGCGCATCGCGGTCAAGGCGGCCGGGATCAACTTTGCCGACACGCTTGCCCGAACCGGGCTGTACCCGGACTCGCCGAAGGTGCCCTGCGTGGTTGGTTACGAGGTGGCGGGCGAAGTGGAGTCGGTGGGAGACGGGGTCGAGTCGGTCAAGCCGGGTGATCGGGTGCTCGCAGGTACGCGCTTCAACGGCCAGGCAGAGCTGGTCACAGTGCGCGAGAACATGGTCTACAAGTTGCCCGAGCAGCTTTCCTTCCAGGAGGGTGCAGCGTTCCCTGTCAACTACGCGACCGCCCAGGCGGGGCTTGTCGTGATGGGAGGTCTGAAGGCGGGCGAGCGGGTCCTGATCCACGCTGCGGCTGGTGGGGTAGGGATCTCGGCAACGCAGATCGCTAAGCGGATCGGCGCTGAGGTGTTCGGGACCGCGTCGGCCTCAAAACATGACGCGATCCGCGAGCAGGGAGTCGACCACGCGATCGACTACCGCAGCCAGGACTTCGCCGAGGAGGTGCGCCGGCTTACGCGTGGTGAGGGGATAGACGTCGCCTTTGACGCCCTTGGCCCGTCGAGCTTCCGCAAGGACTACCAGTTGCTACGCCAAGGTGGGCGGCTGATCATGTACGGCGCCTCGGAGGTGCAGACCGGGGAGAGGCGCAGCGTGCCCGCCGCGCTCAGGACCCTTGCCAAGAGTCCGTTCTCGTCGATGCCTTGGTGGAAGGGGCTAGGGGTGATGAACGAGAACAAGGGCGTCTTCGGCCTCAACATGCTCTCGTGGTGGGACGCCGAGGGAAGCCTAGATCGGGTGATTGAGCCATTGGTAGCGGGGCTCCAAGAGGGGAAGCTGAAGCCAGTCGTCGCCGCGGCTTTCTCATTCGACCAAGCGCCCGACGCGCACCGCTTCATCGCCGAGCGGCGCAACGTCGGCAAGGTCGTCCTGGTCCCGTAGTAGCGCCCAGGAGCCTGCGGGGATCGTTCCCGACGATTCGCGAGCAGCAGCGAGCCCCGGGCAGCTCCGCATCCCGCGAGATGCAGGTCGCTCATTCGACGAGCGCCGTCGGAGCTGGCTTGCGCCCGGTCATGACCAGTTGCCCGTGATCGACTGTGTGCAACGTATTGCTGGATGAGCAACGAGGGGCCGACCACATCAGACAGGTAGCTCGTGAGAATCCATTGAACGGCGCTCACGCGTGCGCCCAGTTGGCGCCCGATCGCCGGCACCGCCACGTTGATGACGTTGGCGTCGAGAAATCCCACCATCGAGGCGAGGACAGTCGCGGCGATCAGCGCCGCGCCGCTCGCGCTCCGTAGAGAGATGAGACTAGGCCGCGACTCGGGCGCCCGTTCGGCAGGGATCGCTTCGCCGACGAGGTTGTGCGTACCGCCGATCGCGCTCATCGTGACTCCGCCGCGACCGGGTGGCGTGCCGCGGCGATCTCGTGTCGGAGCGCCTTCATCGCCGCGGCGTGGATCTCCGAGAAGCTCGGGAACGGCTGGATCGTGTCGCCGCAGCACTTCCAGCGGGACGCGGGCGCGGACCGCCAACGTCGCCTGCTGCAGCCACTCCCCGGCCTCCGGACCGAGCGCGTACGCGCCGGTTAGATGCTCCCCGTCGCTGAGCAGCGTCAGGAACCCGTTCGACTCCGCGTAGGCGTGGGTGTAGGTCGCGGTCTTGGCGATCTCGGACAACGGCGCGGTGGCGCTGAACTCCGCCTCGGTCGCACCGACCGCCGCGGCCTGAGGATCGGTGTAGGTCACGCGCGGAACGGCCTCGTAATGGGCCTCACGGGGCTCGCCGAGGATGTTCGAGGCGACTACCTCACCCTGATACTCGCCGACGTGGGTCAGTTGCCAGATGCCTGTGACGTCGCCGATCGCCCACAGCCGCTCGCCCGCGCGCATGTGCGCATCGACCGGGATTCCGCGCGCGTCCGCGGTGATGCCGACGGTCTCAAGTCCGATCCCCTCGACGCGCGGGCGCCGTCCGGTCGCCACGAGCAGGCGATCACCGCGCAGCTCCCGTCCATCCTCCAGCTCGCAGGACGAAGTCCTCGCCGTCGCGGGACGCGGCGATGTCGCGTGCACGCCGAGCACGAGCTCGATTCCGTCGCGGCGCAGCGCCTCACCCAGCGCCTCGCCCAGCGGGTGCTGGTTCACGCGCGAGCACGTGCTGGGCGCGCCTCGACGAGCGCCACCTCACCGCCCAGACGTCGCACGACCTGTGCGAGCTCGACACCGGCCGCCCCACCTCCGAGCACGATCAGCCGTCTGGGCACGGCTCTTCATCCCGGTCGCCTCGTTCGTGCCCCAGACGCCGTCGAGCTCTCGCAAGCCGGGAACCGGGGGGACGACCGGATCGGCGCCATTGGCGAGTACGACGTGGTCGGCCGTGTAGCGCACGCCTTCGACCTCGACCATTCCTGTCCCGGCGAGACGACCGCGACCGCGCAGCAGGGCGATCCCTCGGTCCGCCAGCCACTGCGCGGCTCCGGTGTCGGAGTAGTTCAGAGACCATGAAGTCGCGCCAATCAAGCGCGGCCTGCACGTCGACCTCAGCTCTGGCACCCGCCTCACGCGCGCTGTGCACCGCCTCGCCCGGGCGCAGCAGCGACTTCGATGGAATGCACGCCCAGTACGAGCACAGGCCACCGACCAGGTCGCGCTCGACGACCGCGACCCGCAGCCCGCCCTCCGCGATCGCGGCGGCAGCAGTGCTCTCCAGGCGCTCCGCCACCGAGGACGATCACGTCGTAGTCGGATGGTCACGATGGGAGCTCCTCGCCGGCCTGCTCGCGGACCATGTACTCGGCGTACCAGTCCGGCCAGTTGGGATCTTCCCGGCCGATTCGCGCTTCGTGCTCCCCATGCGCCGCTGCAGCGCGCTGCAGCGCCGTCGACAGGTCGCCCGCTGAAGCGAACGAGGTCGCGGCGGGGTCGATCCGACCGGGCAGCCGCGTGGTGATCTCCTGCAACAGCCAGCCGTTGCCGTCCGGGTCCTCGAACGAGGCGAACGAGCCGTAGCTGCGGCGCTCCGGATCCGGGCCGCTGACGCGTCCCGTCCTCCCGGCATGGTGGAACACGCCGCCCGCGTCGTGGAACACCTCGCTCACGTTCGCGCCATGCTCGACGAGCTCCTCGCGCGCGGCCTCGATGTCCGAGACGATCAGGTGAAGTCCCTGCGCCGATCCTGGGGCGGCCGAGGTGACGCCCGTGCCGAAGATGATCGAGCACGGCGAGCCCGGAGGCGTGAGCTGCACCACCCGGAAGTCCTCGCCGGTAACGACGTCGGCGTCGAGCCGCCAGCCCAGGCTCGACGTAGAAATCCTTGGCCCGATCGACGTCGGACACGGGGATGACGACGACCTCCAGCTTCACGTCGATTGTCTCGTGCCCGGCCGTGCCGGTCGCGGATTCGCTACTGTCCTGGACGCTGCTCATGTCGACCTCCGTTGGTCGCGGGTGGGTGCAGTGACGAGCCTCAGTAAGCCGCCCCCGGGCCAACCCAAGTCCGGAATGCGACAATCGGTCCTGTCTTCAGGACCGGAGGATTCCTACTGGCTCAGCACCGACTGACCGCACAGGAGGAGCGCGACTTGGTGATCGCGGCCGAATGCGGCGACGCCGCTGCTTGCCGCAGGCTGATCGAGGCTTTCCTGCCCGCGATCGCGAACCTCGCCCGCAGCTTCCAGGGCAGCAGGGTCGAGCGTCGGGAGCTTCTCCAGGAGGGCGTGGCGGGATTGCTCTTCGCCGCGCGCCGCTACGACTCGGAGCTGGAGACGCCGTTCTGGGCGTATGCCTCGTTCTGGGTGCGCAAAGCCATGCAGGAGCTCGTCGCCGAGCTCGCTCGGCCGGTCGCGCTCTCGGATCGCGCAGCGCGACACCTCTCGCAGCATCAGGAGGGCGCGCAACGAGCACCTGCAAAGAGACGGCAAGGAACCCACGACCGAAGAACTGAGCGCCGCGACCGGCCTCGCGCCGGCGCAGGTCGAAAGCCTGCTCGCGGCCGAGCGCATGCCGCGAGGCCTCGAGGACCGGTTGAGCGCGGACGACGCAACCAGCCCGACCATCGCGGAGAGGATCGTCGATCCCGCCGCCGAGCAGGCATACGAGAAGGTGCTCGACGACCTCGAGATCCACGGAGTGCTTGACTTGACCGATGAATTGGAGCAACGCGAGCGCGACGGTGATCCGCAGCCATTACGGCCTCGGCCAGGAAGCGCGGACGCTGAGCGAGATCGGCGCGGGGCTTGGGCTGACGGCTGAGCGGGCGCGGCAGATCGAAGCCACAGCCCTGACCAAGCTGCGCCAGGCGCTCGCCCAGCCCGCCGCCATCAGGAGCACCGCGACGTGACATCGACCGCGCGGCGACTTATTAGCTGTACTGGGTGCTGTGCTCCTACAACGCCAACGGCACCCCGGATCCGATCATCGACGGCGCGTGGCAGACCCACCCCGCAGTCGTCTAGCGCAGCACGTGGACGACAAGCGGGCTCTACGAGGATCCGGATCAGTTGCTGGAGCGAATCACTCCACCTCCGGAGGTGCTCCCAGATCTTCGGTCGATCCCGTCCGGGTCCGATCCGGAACAGGTCCGCGAGCGTCTGCCCCCCGAGCTCACCGCCTCCGGACTCGGCGAAGCGAAGACGCTCGAAATGCTCCTCGTCGCTACCGAAATCGCGACCAACGCCATCCAGCATGGCCGTGGCATCGAAGAAGTCCGCGTCGGACAGGCGCGTGGCCGATTCGTCTGCGAGATCATCGACCGCGGCCCCTGGCTTCGACGATCACGCCGCCGGCTACCTCGCACCCCGCGAAGGAGTCGGGAGCGGCCTCTGGGTCGCCCGGCAGCTGACCTGGCGGATCGAGTTCTTCCAATCGCCCAGAGGCTTCACGGCGCGAATCTGGCTCTAGCCGCGCATCACGCGGACCTCTCCTCAGTCCAAAGCAGGCCTAACTCGGCATCGCGCCTATGCCCTCCTTCGCCAAAGGGAGGACGTCGGCAACCCCCGCGGCGATGCTTTGCCTCTGAGAGCAGTAGCCATCGTCATCGCTGAGATCGTGGCTGCTTGGGACGAGCACCTGCAGCGTCGTCGGCGGCGCAGGACTGCTGCATTCGCCCGACGGTGCAGAAGTCGGCCGGGGCCAGGACCGGAAGCCCGACGCGCGACTGCCGAGCGCGAGCGTCGCTCCGTCAGGCGACGCAGCAGCGAGCCTCCGGCGACGTCGTGCTTGCTCAGCCTCAGCGCCGCGGCGGTCAGCAAGCGGTCGTCGCGGCACGACTCGACGACCGGCTCGGCGGTGCAACCGTCAGCGCATCCGACAGGCCTTCGCGCCGGCCGGCGGTCATAATCGAGCCCCTGACCGAGCGCAAGCTCTACGCGCTACTGCACTGCTGCGCGCGGGGTCGGCCATGGCCCGAGAGCACGTGCCCAGTCGCGAGGAGGTCGTTTTGAGACGTCACGAGGACCGTAACACCTGGGTAGACCACCGCAGCTTGCGGAGCCGATGACGATGTTGACTGCACGCGCCCGATTCGATCACAAGGCTTCCACACCCAAGAGGTCGCGGCTATGAACAGCCCTGTCTGGGTGGTACTGATTATCTTTGCGATTCTGATGTTGTCGCCGGTGCTCTACGGCGTCGGCGTCGGAGTTCGAGCGCTATGCCGCTTGGTGGTCTCGGGAATCCGCAGGTGGAGGGCGCCCTGACAGCGAGTCTGAGCCGCTCGAGCCGGCAATGGCCGCCGCCGCCGTCGACGTAGGCACAACGCGTTCATGGCTCACTGCCGGTCGTGGAAAACCGCAGTGCCGGCAGCCGGTCTCGTCTCTCTCGAGCCGGTCCGGCGTCCGATGTGATCGGCACGGTTGGTTTCGAGCCATGCGTGGTCTTGCTCGTCGCGGCGGCGCTGTTGCGCTTCGCGGGCGAACAGCGCGTCGGTCCCGTCGGTGAGCGTGGAGATCAGCCGACGCGCGGGGCCTTCGTTGCCGGAGGCGCTCGGCGCGCTGCTGTCGGCGCCCGCCACGAGCCGCCAGGAGGCCGTCGACCGGACGGTCGCGATCTTCCGAGTGATTGGTTCGCCCGGTTTTGAGCTCGATGAGGCGGAACTGCGCGAGCGGGCGGGACTTGCCTATGACCGCGCCGACGATCCGCTCGGCGTCGCCCGCCAGCTGGTCGCGATCGTGGCTTCGGGCGACAGGACGACCAGCCTGCGGTCGGTGAACGTGCCCACCTCGTGCTCCACGGCGTCGAGGATCCACTAGTCGACATGAGCGGTGGCCGAGCGACCGCCGATGCGATCCCGGATGCTGAGCTCGTCGTCTTCGACGGCATGGGGCACGATCTGCCGTGGGGCGTTGTGGCCCGCGATAGCGGCGAGGATTGGCGACCTCGTTCAACGGGCCGAAGCGCCTGCGACAGCGCACGGCTAGCACCGTATCCTGCTCCCCGAGAGGCGCAGCTGACGGTCGCTATCGCCCACCCGGAGTCGTCGCCCGCCGCGCAGGCGAACGCTCCGTTCGCCACACGGGTGGGAGCGTCAGAGCTAAACGAGTCGACGCCTGCCTTCGGTGCCGCCGCGACGCGATTCGCGCGCTTGCTAGTGGTCAGCGAGGGTCCAACATCATCTGCGTGCATATATGAAGTTGGCCGCGAGTCGGCCTGAGCTGCTCACTCGCACTTCTCACACCTGCGTCTGGCGTCCGCGGTGAATAGGCTCGCCGACGGCGAGCAGTTCGTCGCCCCGGGGGCTTCCCCTCACGCAAAGCGGATCGTCCGGCCCCGGCTCGTGCTAACGAGTGCCGACGTGGCGAAGGCGCTCGTCTGCATTCGAGCTCGACCGGGCATGCTCCTGAGCGACAGCGACAGCGACAGCGACAGCGACAGCGACAGCGACAGCGACGGTGGCGACCGTTCCGGGGCGCCAAGGGCACGGACCGCCGGCTGCCCGGCCTGGACATGAGGCCAATATCGTTGGCGGCGTGTCGGCGAGAGACCAGCAGCACGACCGGTTGAGCGTCGCGCTTGCCGCCGTCACCTGCGGGCGGCTCACTCAGGCCGCCGTGGTCCGGGCCAGTCGCGGCCGCTGCAGCGCGCGCGCCGACCAGTACGGCGTCAACGTGACCGAGTCGCACCAGCGATCACCGGGCTCGAGTCGAGTATGTCCGCAAGCTTGCCGGCGAGCCGGAAGTCGTCCTGGAGCACTGGGGCGGCGACGCCGAGATGCTTGCGTTCGACTCCATGCTGAAGGGCGCGGCGCGGCGCTTGGACGCAGGCGAGCGCGCGCGGGTCGCGGCCTGCACCATCCGCGACTACGACCTCGACTCGCTCCACATCGCCTATCCCGACGGCGCCGAGCTGTCAGCCGACCGGATCGGGCTCGTCCTCCGCGGACCGCGCCGTGGCCGCCTTCACCGTCGCGATCTGCTGATCCGCGCCGCCCTCGGCGAGCTGCTCTGATTGGGTTCGAGGCTGCTACTCCCGCGACGCGCTTTCGCCGTGCCGGCTGACCCCGCTTCGCGACGCGGTCAGGACGGGTGCCCGGATGGGAAGGCCTACCGCACGCCTCCCGTTCAACCGATCGCGCGCGCGATCAGCCGAGACCCTGTCGCTGACTCAGGCAAGTCACGTCAGCTGATCCTGCGTCCAGAGCTATTTGTCGCCAGGGTCTCCCCGTCGGCGGCTCCCCTCAGTCACCGCGGGCGCGGTGATGAGGCGCGCGCCGCGCCCGCGGGTGAAGAAGCTGATCTGCCAGCGGATGAGGACGAGCAGGCGGTTCTGGAACCCGATCAGGTACCAGAGGTGGACGACGAGCCAGACGAGCCACGCGCGCGGTGCCGCCTAGCCGCACGAGGCCGAGGTCGACCACCGCGGCCGCGCCGGCCGATCGTCGCGACGTTGCCCTTGTCGTGGTAGTGGAACGGCGGCGTCTTGCGCCCGCCGAGGCGGTCTCGGATGACCCGCGCGGCGTAGCGCCCCTGCTGGATTGCGACCGGCGCCACGCCAGGGTAGATGACCGCCGGCCCGTCGCCGCCGCGCACCCGGACCATGTCGCCGAGCGCAAGGATCTCGGGATGCCCGGGCAGCGTCAGATCGGCCTCGACGGTCAGCCGCCCAGCGCGGTCGACCTCGGCCCCAGCGAGCTCGCCGAGCAGGGCGGCCAGCGGTGACGCGGTCACGCCGGCCGCCCAGATCACGGTCCGCGAACGGATCCGCTCTCCGGCGCCGTCCGCGGCGCGCAGGGTCACCCCCGTCGGCTCGATGCCGGTGACCGTCCGGTCGACCATCACCGTCACGCCGAGGCGCGCAAGCGACCGGCGGCACGCTCAGACAGCGAGCGCGGGAACGAGCCGAGCACGCGGTCGGTAGCCTCGACGAGCAGAGATCCGGGCGTGCGCGCGGGTCGATCGAAGCGGAAGTCTTGGCGCAAGGTGTCGCGCGCCAGTTCAGCGATTTGCCCGGCCATCTCGACGCCGGTCGGTCCGGCACCGACGACGACGAACGTCAGCTCGGCCGCGGCGATCGCGAGGTCGTCGCTCAGCTCGGCTCGCTCGAAGGCGGCGAGAATCGCGAGCGCACAGCGAGGGCGCTCTCGACGGATCTTACCTCGGCCGCGAGCTCGCGCCACTCTTCGTGGCCGAAGTACGAGTACGCCGAGCCCGCGGCGACGACCAGCGTGTCGTAGGGAATGGGCGGCGGCTCGATGTCCTCGACGGTCGCGAGCCGAACGATCTGCGTGTGGGCGTCGATGTCCTCGACGTCGGCTTGCAGGACCCGGACATCGAGGCGCTCCTTGAACAGCGCGCGCAACGGGTAGGCGATCTCGCCCGGCGACAGCGACCCGGTCGCCACCTGGTAGGTCAGCGGCTGAAAAAGATGGAAGTTGCGGCGGTCGATCAACGTAACCTCGACGTCGGCACCGCGTAGGCGCTTCACGGCGCTCAGGCCGCCAAACCCCCCTCCGATGACTACCACGCGATGGCTCATCCCCGAATCATGCCTCCCTTCCGGCTCTCGGGCGTCAAGCCGCTCCGCGCCTTGGTGTGGCCACTGATTCGGCAGCAGCTCGACGGCATCCCAACGAGCCGATACAACCACCGCGCGCTCCCTGCGTCTGATCAGGGCGTTCGGCGCAAGCGGCGGGCTGCGTTTCGGCGACCAACGACGACCGGACGCTGGCGAGATCAGGCCTGGAGGCTTGCGTCGATCGAAACGGCGTGCCGCGCGGTCGGTGCTGGGGCGGCGTCGGGCGTACGAGATCGTCGGAGGGCTCAGCCGAGACGTACCCCAGCCTGCCAGTTCGGCGACACACCAGACAGGAAAACTCCATAAGCCGCCGGGCGCTCCTTTGACGCCGACGGAAGCGGCGCGGGCCGGCGACCACGGCCGCGTGGCACCGTTGGTGTGCAAGACCGACAAGATCGACGCGCGCGTGCTGGCCGAGCTGTCGTTCCGCGATCTGGTGCCGGCGATCTGGCTGCCCGTTTCCGAGCTGCGCGCCGAGCGCGAGCGCTCGCGCTGGCGGCTGCACATCTAGGGCGGACGCCGTCGACCTTGACGACGGCGGCTCGAGGCCGTTACAGAGTGTCGAAGCAGCCGTACACCACGAACAGCGGATTGACGACCATCTGTCCCTGTGCGTCTCGCATTGTCTGCTGGCCAACGAAGGTCGGCGGCGATTCGGCTTTGTAGCAGCCGTTCGATTGAACGCTCACGTCGTAGGTGACGAGTGCCTGCTGGAACGGCACCTTCCCGGGCTGGGGAAGGTAGACATCCAGCGTGCAGGCCCAGTCACCCGGTCCTTCTGGCTTGCTGGCGTGGCGGTTGCAATTGGGGACGATCGCAAGCCTGGCCCCGATTGGGACGGTGCGGCCGATCAACTGCTGCTGCAGCAGCGTGATGTTGTTGAACTCGGGCGCGATCGCCGCGCTCAGGCGAGCCGCGGTGATTCCCACGGGACCCAAGTTGCTGGCCAGCGCCAGCGCTGCGACCGTTGCGGTGGCGACGGCCACGACGCGAACTGGCATCAGCCAGCCAGAACTGTGGGACGCGGAGGCGCCGTGGAAGTCCCTGCGGCGGAGGATCAGCCACGACGCGCTCAGGCACGCCGCGATCCAGGCCACGCTGACCACGATTGAGACCCCTAGGGGACCGTAGAAGTGGTTGCTCGTGAACAGGCCATGCCAGCCGTCGAAGGCCGATCCGATCAGCAGCATGTGAACCCACACTCCCTTGCCGATCAGGTCCAGCAGCTGTGTGACGAGCGCGACGAGGCTCGGGCCGATCACGCCGACGATCCCGTTGCGGGTCGCGACCGAGAACAGCATCGCCAAGCTGGTGTACGCCATCATCGGCAGCACGCAGAGCAACCAGCTCGCGAGCACCAGCGCCAGGCACCGGCCCGGCGAGAGCAGGGCCCCACTGAGGTCGACGAGCGATTGACTGCCGACGAGCAGCAGGCCCGCCGCCAGGCTTGACAACGCCGTCACCGCGACAAGCCCGATCGAGAAGGTCATCGCGGCCAGCACCTTGCCGGCGAACACCTCCCCGCGCGTGCACGAGCGCGTGAGGATCGTCTTCCAGGTGCCATGCCGGTCCTCGGCGGAGAACATGTCGCCGGCCACCACGCCCGCCATCAGGGGGAACCCCCAGGAGCCGGCAAAGCCGAGCACGACGAGCGAGATTGCGAAACCGGAGGAGTGAACCCAGACGCCGAACAGCGCGTCGGACGGGGTTCCGCTCTGGGCCTTCAGGACCGCCGCGAACGCGAACGGACCGACGAGGCAGATGACCGCCAGCACCCGCGTCGCGAGCTGACCGAGCAGCTTCTGCTGCTCGGTCCGGTAGACACTCCAGATGCCGCTACTCGTCGGGATCGCATCAGCCGGCGCGGCCGGTGGGCCACGCGTCACGGCGCCGGTCGTGGTCATGTTCCCGCCAGGACCTTCTCGGCCAGTTCGTAGGGCTCCAGCTGGTTCATCGCGGCGTCGCCGGTGAGCGCGAAGAACATGCTCTCCAGCGGGCTAACGAGCAGCTCGAGGCGACGGACGACGACGCGCGCGTCGCCAAGTGCAAGCACCAACGGATCCAGGCAACCTTCCTCGACCGCGATGGTCAGCTCGCCCTTGGGCGACCGGCCAGCCGTCACGCCGGACTGCGCGTCGGCGATCTCCAGCGCACGCTCGTCGTCGCTGGTGGTCAGCGCGTAAGCCGACGCCGGCGCCTGAGCTTGCAGCTGCTCGGCAGTGCCGCTCCACACCACGCGACCCTGGCGCAGGACGGTGTAGGCATCGCAGACCCGCTCGAGCTCGCCGATCTGATGGCTGCTCAGCAGCACGGCCACGCCCTGCAAGGAGAGCTCGCGCACGAGCGAAGCGACCGCGTGCGTGCCCGCCGGGTCGAGTCCGCTGGTCGGCTCATCGAGTAGCAGCAAGCGCGGCGAGCGCAGCAGCGCGGCTGCGATCCCCAGCCGCTGGCGCATCCCGGTCGAGTAGCCGCCGACGCGGTCGCGGCTACGGCGGGCGAGATCGACTCGCTCGAGGGTGTCGTCGATTTTGTCGCCCGCTGGTCCGCCGTCGAGTCTGGCCAGCAGCGCTAGGTTCGCCCGGCCCGAGAGGTAGGGATAGAAGCTGGGTTCCTCGACGAATCCGCCAACCCCCTCGAGTGCGCTCGCGCCGCGCGCCTCAAGCGGATGGTCGAGCAGCTCAACCGACCCGCTGTCGGGCCGTATCAGCCCGAACAGCATCCGCAGCAGCGTCGTCTTGCCGGCACCGTTGGGGCCCAGCAGTCCCCGCACCTCGCCGTCCTGCAGCTCGAGATCGACGCCGTCGACCGCGCACGTCGTCTCAAAGCGCTTAACCAAGCCGCTGGCACGGATCGCCGGCACGGCGCCGCACTGTACGGAAGATCGAATCTCGGCCTGTCAACAAGTTGTGAACATGCGCTCGGTCACCGAGGCAGAGCGAGAGTTGATGAGCTGACGCCGTAGTGCGCTGCGCGGGACACGATCAAATAGACACGATCAAATAACAACAGCGGGTCGGGTCCCGCATAGGGTCGGGTCCTGCATAGGCGTCCCGGGCTCAAAGAGCGCAAAGAGGCTTGTTTGAGCAGCGCCGTCTGAGTTCGGCGCCCGCGTGAGTTCGTTGTCCAACGTGAGCGAAGAAGTGCTCGTGGTCGGTCGGCGCCTATTGCGCCCCGGCGCGCGCCTCCACAAATTCGAGGAGAAGGAATTGTGCGGAACATAAGTTCTGGCCGTTCGGGCGTACGCGGCCGCATCGCGATCGCCACGGCCGCCGTGGTGGGCCTGGCGGCTGTTGGTGTGGCATCGGCCGCCGTGGCCGGGTTTGACCCGTTCGGCAACTACCAGGTGGGCCAGGAGCTAAACGGTGCCACCCTCCTGCCCACGAATCAATGGATCTCGCCACTCGGCGACCAGACGTTGGTCGACAACGCCCGGCTCGTGTCGAGCACGCTCAGCCCGGACGGGACCGATCTGGCGGCGCTGAGCTGGAACAACTTCCAAGGCTTCCTGACGATCATCGACGTCAAGACGGGCAAGATCGTGCAGCAGATCGGGACCGGAACGACGAGTGATCCGACGCTCGGTGATGGCACCGTGGCCGCTGACGGTCCGCTGTACTCACCGGATGGGAAGACCTTGTGGTTTCCGCAGACTGCCGATCTGATCCGCTTCAACGTCAACTCCGACGGCACGGTGTCTTCGCCGGGGAAGATCCCGCTCTGCGGCAACACGACCAGCACCTCTGCCAACACTTGCTCCAACCCCGAGCCTGACGGCGCCTACGAGCCGTCGGGGATGGCGCTGTCCTCCGACGGCAGCAAGTTGTACGTCGCGCTCAATGGCGCCAACACCCTGGGGGTGATCGACACCTCCACCAACAAGCTGATCGACCAGATACCGGTCGGGAACGCGCCGCGTCAGGTGGTGCTCGACGGCAATCAGGCGTTTGTCTCCAACGAAGGTGGCCGTCAGGCCACCCCCACCGACTTCACCAACCTCTCCGACGGGACGCCGATCGTCTCCGATCGCTCCACCGGCGCCGCGATCACCGGCACCGTATCGGTCGTCAGCCTGACCACCGATACCCAGACGAACTCGATCCCGGTCGGGCTGCAACCGACCGCGCTGTACCTGGATGGCTCGGTGCTGCTCGTCGCCAACTCCAACGACGACAGCATGTCGGTCATCAACACGAACACGCAGCAGGTGGTCCAAACCGTCAAGACGAACCCTGTGCCGGACGCAAGGGTCGGCAGCTACGCGAACGCGATCACAATGCCCAACGCCAACCACGTGTTGGTCAGCATCGGTCGCGACAACGCGATCGCGGTGTACCGATACAACAGCCTATCGACTCGGCTGCAGTTCGAAGGGCTGCTGCCGACCGGCTGGTATCCGGTCCAGGTCCAGCCCGACAGTGCCCTGGGCAGTGACGAGATTGTGGTGACCAACGACAAGGGCATCGGCGACCGCGGCGCGACGCCTGAAACGATCGCGAAGGCGGCCCCGGGGGCGCCTACGGATCCGGCGAGCAACGGCACCGTGACCGGGACCGGAACCAGCACCAATCCCCCCGGCGGCTGGAACACCTATAACGACACTGGCAGCGTGACGACGTTCGCGCTGCCGCCGGACAACCAGCTCGCTCGCTACACGAAGATGGTGTTCCAGAACAACGCGTGGGACCAGATCCCCGCGGTCAACAGCGGCGTGGGCGACGCCGTGCCGTCGGTGATTCCGCCTCGCATCGGCGGCCACTCGCCGATCAAGCACGTGTTCGTGCTCGTCAAGGAGAACCGGACCTACGACCAGGTGCTAGGCGATCTGCCGGAGGGCACCGGCGACGTGTCGTTTGCGCAGTTCGGACAGACGATCACTCCAAACCAGCACGCGCTCGCGGAGCGGTTCGGTGATTTCGACAACTTCTACGACGAGGGCACGCTGTCGGCCGACGGCCACAACTGGATCGTGCAGGCGGAGGCCAACGACTACGTCGAGAAGGAGTTCGGCGCGTTCTTCCGCTCTTACCCGGCGCAAGGCGGCGACGCGCTCGCCTACCAGCGCGATGGGTTCCTCTGGAACGCCGCTCAGCGGGCCGGCCTGAGCGTCGCGGACTTCGGCGAGTACGCGAACTTCTTCACCGCCCCGGCACCGTCGTCCGGAGGCCCGAGCTGGGCCGACTGGTACAAGGACTCTCAGATCCTCGAGGGTAAGGCCAGCGGGCCGCTGCCGGTCCCGATCCGCAAGTACCAGACCTACGCGGACATCCCCTCGCTGAACGCGATCATCGACCCGTACTACCCGAAGTTCGACCTCGACGTCCCCGACCAGTACCGAGTCGACATCTGGGAGCAGGCATTCCGCAGATACGAGCGAAGCGGGCACCTGCCCAACCTGACGCTGATGTGGGTGCCCGACGACCACACCTCCGGCGTGTGCGCCACGCCCGGCGCCGCGACGTGTGATCCCTATCCGATCTCGCAGGTCGCCGACAACGACCTCGCGGTCGGGCGGATCGTGTCCACGATCTCCCACAGCCGCTGGTGGAAGAGCTCCGCGATCTTCGTCCTCGAGGACGATCCCCAGAACGGTATCGACCACGTCGACGGGCACCGCAGCGTGCTGTGGACGATCAGCCCGTACTCCAATGCCGTGGTCAACGACAACTACTACTCCCAGCTCAACGTCGTGCGGACCATCGAGCAGATCCTCGGCATCCGGCCGATGAACCAGGAGGACTATTCCGCGGTGCCGATGTACAGCGCGTTCACGGACCAGCCGAACTTCGCTCCCTACAATGCGCTGCCCAATCAGGTGTCGCTCACACTTGGGACGGGCTACCCGTCCACCGGTGCAACGACGGCGGCTGTCAGCGCGACGGCGGCTATCCGCGCGACGACGACGGTGCCGGCGGCAGAGCGCAAGGTATTCGCCGCCTGGGCGGCCTGGAGCCAGAACCAGCGGTTCAATGGGCGAAACGCCAAGGAGGATGTCGCAAATCCGGCGTTGCTCAACCGGCTCGACTGGTACTCAGCTCACGACTGGAAGGTCGTATACCCGGGCGATCCGGTGATCTACGCGCCGAGCGAGGTGCCCCGCGCGTTCCTGCTCGCGGACGACCTGGATGGCTGAGGCTCCGCGCCTGAGAGGCGCTTGACAAGATGTGAGCGGCCGCGCTGGAGGTGGGCGCGGCCGTTCACATTGCCACCACCGATGGCAGTCGCGACTATCGCTCGAAGGGAGACGTCTGATGAGAAAGCTGGTGGCAGCCCCGCTGATCAAGGGCCCACTGCTCGAGCTCGTTGAGCAGCAGCACGAGATTGTTCGCGTCGAGGCATAGAGCCTCGCTCACGGCTTGCTGCCCCGCGCCGGCGTGATCTCGGAGATAGCTGAGCGTTACGAAATGTCGCAGGCTCACACCGAGCAGCTCCTCGTTGCTGCGCCGGTAGACCAGCTTGGCCAACCGACGAGCGTTTCGACCCCGGCCCGTCGTCACACCCGCAAGTCGTCGTAAGCAGTTATCCCAAAAGCGGCGGCGGCCTCCGCAAGTAAGACGCTCGCGCGTCTCAGCAGGCGCGGCGCCTGCCTCCGGTACCGAGCTTGCGCGCGGCAAGCGCGCTCGCAGCGTCTGCCCGAGAGCGCAGGCTGTGGGCCTGCGCGCTCGGGCCCGTGCGAGGCGAGGACTTACATCTGGGTCAGTTTGAGCCGATCCGTGCAGCTCAGGTGGATGTCATCGGGCGATGCACACGTCAGTGTGCCGGTCCCCCTGATGAGCGCGTAGGCACCGGTACCACCAATGATCGTGAGCGTGCCGGTGTAGTCGGTGGCAGCGAAGGTGGTCAGCGTTGGCGGCAACCCCTCGGCCGGGGTCAGATCGTACCTGCCGTGAATGCTGCCGGTCCCGAAATACAGAGTGTACGGGCCATTGGTATCGCCGGTGTCCAGCACCGTCAAGGCGTCCGCCTGGACGCCCCGCCCGAACAGCTTGTGGCAGGCCGCCGAGCCGTATTGCGTGCCTTCTTCAACGGGGGCATTGAGGCTGGCGGCCCCCGCTGGAAGTGCGGTGGTCACGTTGGTCTTGCAGCTCGCAACGGCAACTGGTTTGACCGCCGCGAAGGCGTACGTCCAGGGGATTGACGACGGACCGGCCGGCGCGTCGAAATCGTGTCGCCATCCAGCGCTCGGCGCCGCCGACAGTGATCAGACTCCCAGCCGGCGCGACCCGTACGTGACCTGGCGCAATCCCTTCGTCTACTTCCGCTCAATCATCGACGGGAGCGGTTGCCAGAAGGACGATGTCGCCCTGGCCCGCCTCGCGACGGACCTGAGGACGGAGCGCACGACGCCGGCGCTGTCCTACATCGTGCCGAGCCCTTGCGACGACGGCGACGACCTGCCGTGTGCGCCCGGCGCCCGCTCAGGCCTCGCCGCAGCCGACGAGTTCCGCAAATCGGTGGTCCCCAAGATCGAGCGCTCGCCCGCTTACAAATCCGATGGCTTGATCGCGATCACGTTCGATCAAGCTCCCCAAACGGGTCCGCATGCCGACCCGACGGCTTGCTGCGACGACCAGACGTTCCCGAACCTCCCGAACACGACGACAACCGGCGCAACCACTCCGACCGCACCGGCCGCGACGAGTACCGCGACCACTCCGACGACAGCTGCGACCGGGACGGCCCCCTTGACGCCGACCACAACGACGACGACCACCGGTGTCACGACATCACCGACGACGCCAACCACGACGACGACCACCGGCGTCACGACATCACCGACGACGCCGACCACGACGACGACCACCGGCGTCACGACATCACCGACGACGCCGACCACGACCCCCACGACACCCGCTGTGTCCGGCGGTGAGACCACGCCGACCGGCGGGGGCGGCCAGGTGGGGCTGCTACTGATCTCGCCGTACGTCAAGCCAGGCAGCGTCGACGACATCGACTACTTCAACCACTTCTCGCTGCTCGCGAGCATCGAGGACATCTTCGGCCTCAGGAAACTCGGCTACGCATCGGATCCCGCGCTGCCGGTGTTCGACGCGTCGGTCTTCAACGCCAAGCCCTGACCGAGGCCGCTTACTGGCTCAGGCAGGCCGGGATCTCCAGCGTGCGCCACGCCCCATCCTCCTCGGACTCGAGCGGCGCGAGGCGGTGGGCGAGCCGGTGGCGCTAGGCGCGTCCAGACCCCGTCGGAGCCGGCAGTAATTTTCGCGGGAGCCCTAAGCAACCTTCCGGTCTGCGACCTCATGATCGCCCAGCGCGGCGTGATAGCCGGCGGCGAGTTGCTCGAGCGCGGCCTCCCACGTGCGACCGCGGACGGCCGCCAGCGCCGCGCGGCGGATGCGCTCGGCACGCAGCGGCACGGCCAGGAGGGACAGCAGTGCGTCGGCGAGCGCGTCTGCGTCGGCCGGGGCGAGCACCCCGGTCTCCCCGCCCGTGATCAGCGACAGCGGGCCGCCTTCGGCGACCGCCACCACCGGAAGGCCGCTCGCCTGCGCCTCAAGGATCACCTGTCCGAACGTGTCGGTGTGGCTCGGGAACAGGAACACGTCGGCGCTCGCGTATGCGCGGGCGAGCGCCTCGCCGTCGAGCCAGCCGAGGAAGGTAACGTGCTCGCCGAGCCGCTCGCGCAGCCGGTCCTCCTCCGGGCCGCCGCCGGCGAGCGCTAGGTGCAGCCGCGGGTCGCGCCAGCATGCGGAGAGGAACGCGTCGGCCAGCAGCTCGATGCCCTTCTCGCTCGTCAGGCGGCCCGCGTATAGCACGTTGATCGCTCCGGCCGGCAGGATTCCCGGGGTGCGCAGCCCGGGATCGAAGCGCGCAAGGTCGACGCCGCGGTCCCAGCGCCCGATCCGCTCGGGGGCGATCCCGAGCCGCGCCAGCCGCTCGTCGCTGGCGTGGCTCGGAGAGAGCACGACGTCGCAGGACCCGTAGAAGGCACCGAGCGCGGTCGCGGCGAGCGCCTCGAGCTGCGCGTCGCCGGTGCGCAGGCCGGCGTATGCGGCGAGCTCGGTGTGGTAGCTGCCGAGCACCGGCAGCTCGAGCACCCGCGCCACCAGCCACGCACCGAGCCCCGAGGGGCCGGGCGAGCACAGGTGCACGAGGTCGTAGCGGCCCTCGGCAAGCGCGTCGACGATCGCCGGCAGGCTCGGCACGCCGACCTTCAAGCCGCGATAGAAGGGGATGTCGATCTCGGCGACGGCGCTGAGCCGGCGGTCGACGTCCGCGTCGGTGCCGATCACCTCGACCTCGAAGCCGGGCACGCCGCGTTCGCGGATCTGTCTGATCGTGTGCGTCACGCCGTGCATACCGCCGAGGCCGTCGGCGACCAGCGCGACCCGCGGCCGGTCTCCGTCGCTACGGGTGAGCTTGAGCTTCTCGCGCCCCAGGAACGCGGAGGCAGCCGCGTACGGAATCGCCGGCACGCACGCGTCGAACAGCGAGAGCGCGCCGCGCTGGATGTCAAGCGCCGCGCCGCCGCGATTGGTCATCGCCACGATCTCGTGCACCGCGCCCGCGAGCTTGCGCTCGTGGATCCGCCGCGCGCCGACGTTCGAGGTCCGGGTGACTGAGCTCGCCCTCCTGGAGCAACTCGAGCAGGTTGCCCTCGTCGATGTCGAGGTCCATCGAAACGAGCCAGGCACGCAGCAGCGCCCGCGCGTCCCCGGGGCCGAGGTCGCCGCGCGACTGTGCCATGGCGGACATCTCCTTCACGCATCACGCGCTCGATGATCGCCAGCACCGCGGCGGGATCCGGCCGCTCAGCTCCCTCGCCGCGACCGAGCGCGCGGATCGCGAGCGCCATCGCGGCATGCGTCCACTTCGGGGCGCTGCCCTGCGCTCCGTGCGCGCCCGCGCGGCCGGCGCGGATGTGCACGAGAAACTCTTCGGGCGTCGACGCTCGTGGAGTCGCCGTGAACGTGCGCCCGATGTCGATCCCGGCGTGGTCGTCCGAGCCCCCGATCGCGGTGCCCCCGTGGGTCTCGATGTAGACGAACGCCGGCAGGTTCAGCTCCTTCGCTCGCGAACCGTTACGCGTCTCCCAGATCGGGAACAACTGCGCGAGACGGCGCCGGTGGCGCGCGGTCAGTGGCGCCTGAGACCGCGTAGAAGGGATGCGCGAGCGCCGCCGTGATCTGCTGCGAGTGCAGATAGGACGCGCAGGCCTCGACGTCGTCGTTGTGGGCCTGCAGCCACTCGTGGTCGTCGGGCGTGATCCCGTAGCAGAGCACGTGCACCGCCTGGGGCTCGCCCTTGAACCAGGCGGTGAGCTCCTCGGAGACGAACGTGTCGGGCAGGTGCCCTAGCGTCAGAGCGCCCTCGATCGTGTCGTGGTCGGTGATCGTCACGAAATCCATCCCGCGCCGCTTGGCGAGCTCGTAGACCTCTTCGGGCGGGGTGGCGCATTCGGGTAGGTGCAGCGAGCGCTGAATCCCCAGCTTGGAGAGCTGCGAAGCGGTCGAGTGCACGTGCATGTCGGCGCGGCTTGTCTCGTTCATGCACTTAACATCGGCCTGCAAACCGCCCGATTCGTAAAGAACGCGCACACGTCCTGTGACCTTTTCGTGAACGGGGGCAGGTGACGTGCGCGCCCCGTCGGCCGCCAGCTCCAGCTCGACGTGCTCCCGACGGGCCCACGCCGGGCCGCTGCGCCTACACCTGCTGTGTGCCGGGACGCCGGCCGCCTGCCTGCGAGCGTTCTGCCGGCTAACAGGGTTCCCGGCGTTGCTGCCGGAGTGGGGCTACGGGTTCTGGAAGAGCCGCGACATCTACGACCACCAGGAGGACGTGCTCGACGACTTCCATGGCTTCCGCCGGCACGGGATCCCGCTCGACGCGATCGTGATTGACTCGCCGTGGGAGACGCAGTACAACACGTGGGACTTCAACCCCCACCAGTTCCCGGATGCGCCGGGGATGATCGCAGCGATGCGCGCGCGCGGCGTTCGGACAGTGGTGTGGGTGACGCCGTGGGTCAACCTCGATTCCCGCGACGGTCAGATTCCGCCCCAGCCGGGGTCTGAGCGTCTGCATCGCGAACCGGCCCCAACCTACGCGCCGGCGGCCGCGGCCGGGCATTTCGTACGCGCTGCCTCGGGCGAGCCGTTCGTCGCGCAGTGGTGGATGGGTACCGGGTCACCGGTCGACTTCACCAGCGAGGCGGCCGAGGAATGGTGGCGCTCGCAGGCCAAGCGTGCGCTCGCCCTCGGGGTCGAGGGAATCAAGATCGACGACGGCGAGGGCTACTACATCCCCGACGACGTGCGGCTCGCCGACGGGCGGACCGGGGCCGGCGCCGCCTGGGCGCTCGGAGGCCTTCACCGCGTCTGCCTGCAACGAGCGCTGGACGAGGTGCATCCAGGCCGCGGGGTGCTGTTCGGGCGAAGCGGCTGGAGCGGGCAGCACGCGCGCGGCCACACCTGGGGCGGCGATCAGGCGTCCGACTTCTGGTCGCTGCGGGTGCTGGTCGTCGCGACGCTGAGCGTCGCCTGCAGCGGCTTCTCGAACTGGTCGCACGACGTCGGCGGCTACCTCGGGCACCGGCTGGTCGAGCGCTGCCCGCCAGAGCTGCTGGTGCGCTGGGTCCAGTTTGGGTGCTTCACTCCGCTGATGCACGCCCACGGCCGCATGCCCCAGGAACCGTGGCACTACGGCGACCGCGTACTCGACACCTATCGCGCGTACGTGCTGGTGCACGAGCAGCTGGTGCCCTACGTGCGCGCAGCGGCTCGCACGGCCGCCGTCACCGGACTGCCGATCGTGAGGCCGCTGTGCCTCGTCGATCCAGCCGATCCGCGCGGCTGGACGATCACCGACGCCTACGGCTACGGCCCGGCGCTGTGGGTGGCGCCGGTACTCGAGGAGGGAGCACGCGAGCGCGAGGTCGCGCTTCCCCGAGGCGAGTGGATCGAGACGTGGTCGGGAGCCCAGGTCCGTGGCGGCACCGAGGTGGTTGTCGCGGCGCCGCTGGACCGCATTCCGGTATGGGTCCGGGCCGGGTCAATCGTTGTCACGCATCCCGCCGGCGAGATCGCCGGCGGCCTCGGCGACGTCCCCGAGTCCCGGCGACCGCTGGAAGCGACTCTCTGGGGCACGCCGCGGCTGGGCCGCGCGGCGGTGCACCTGGCTGACGGGACGCGGATCGCGTGGCGGCGCGGGCAGTGGTCCGCGCCGGGCGATCGTGACGTGCGGTTTCGAACGGTCGGACTCTGAGGCGAGGAAGGGTCGACGGGACATCAATGGGTCTCCTTGGCGATCAGGTAGGCAACGGCCATCCTGCGAAAGGGCTTGTCGCCTGCTAGACCTGGCCAAGCTCGCAGACGTTGTTGCCGAGGCCGTCCGCGCCGGTCGGGTCGCACCCTCTGTCGCGCGCCGGATCATCGTCCACGACCTTCGACGGCTGAACGCCAATAACAAGCTCGCCATCCGACCGCGCTCCGTCGGTGCCCATGCCAGAGCAAGCAAAAGATACGCCGGATGGGTGCATCGCCCAGAGAGGATTAGCGCCAATTCCCGAGTCCGACCTTACCGTTGCGCTTACCGGTCCGACCGGAACGTTCGGCTTCGGCCTGATGCCGTTGCTGCAGGCCGACGAGCGGATCGCCAGCGTCGTCGGCATCGCCCGCCGACCGTTCGATCCCCAAGAGTACGGTTGGACGAAGATGACCTACCGGCGGGGCGACGTCCGCGATCGCGCCGCGCTGGACGAGGCGTTTCAAGGCGTCGACGTCGTCGTCCATCTAGCTTTCATGATCACCGGGACCGCGTCGCGAGAAACGATCCGGCAGATCAACGTCCAGGGAACTCTCAACGCCTTCCGGGCGGCGGCCGAGGCCGGCGCTCGGCGGTTCGTGTACGCCTCATCGGTCGCCGCCTACGGGTTTCACCGCGACAACCCGCTCGGGATGACCGAAGACTGGCCAGCTCGGCCGGCCGCCCACCTGTTCTACGCCCAGGAGAAAGCCGAGATCGAGCGGCTGCTCGAGGAACAGGCCGCCGCCCACGTCGGGCTCGGGGTCTACCTCCTACGCCCGCCGATCGTGCTCGGACCCGACACGGTCGGCGCCAAGAACGTCGTCCCCAGACCGCTCGCGCCGCTCCTCCGCCGGGTCGGCGGCCTAATCGGACGGGTGCCACTCCCGGTGATCACGCCACCGGTCCCGATCCAGTTCGTCCACGAACAGGACGTCGCGCAGGCGTTCCTGCTCTGCATCCTCGCCGCCGGCGCGCCCGGCGTCTACAACATCACAGGCGACGGCATGCTGAGCGGCGCGCAAGTCCTGCGCGAGTTCGGTCTCGCGCCGATTCCGGCCCCTGCACGGCTTGTACGCGCAGCCGCCCGCGGCGTTGCAGCCCTGCCCTTCGCACCGCCGTTCGCCCAGTGGCCGGAGGTGATCACCCACCCGGCAATCATCGACGCGAGCAAGGCCAAGAAGGAACTCGGCTGGCGCCCGCGGTACAGCAGCCTCGAGGCGCTGCGCGATATGCTGAAAAGTCGCTAGTGGGGCGTCGAACCGTGCTCACCGGTGTGTCCAAAAATGCCTGCTTTGCAGGCAAGTCAACATAATGTGGGTTATCGAACGGTGATTGCGCGAATCCCGGATGAAGGGACTCTCGGAGGTCTCGATTTGCAGTGTTCTGGGTTTTCGCGCGTGGCGTTGGGAGTCGGCGTTGGGAGCAGGGGAGAGTTCGCGTCGATCACGCCGCTTCGCGCGTCAGAATCCTTCGCACAGGCGCCGAGCGCCCTTCGGCGGCGCTTGCAACGGCCAGCCATGATCCACCCGCGATCTGCGGACGCAGGGCGCGACGAGCCAACCAACCGGATTGCGACCCGCCGGCGGGAGGCGGGTTAGGGTGAGCTGCCGATCGTGTCCGTGGTGGGTCACCGGATCAAGCATGCGGGTTGGGCGCTTGAATGCGAACGCGTCTGCGGGGTTTCAAGGGGGGACGGCTTATTCGCTCTGCGAGGCGAGTGTCGACGATCCGCCACACGAACCCGGCGGGTTGTTCGGTGCGCTCGAGCGCTCAGGCGCTGTCGCGCTGTCCTTCTCGCAGCGCAGCCCAGCTGACGAAGGTCAGCTGCCACATCTGCTCACCGTGGAGGGGATCCTTGCCAGCCGGCTTGATCAGGCCGTCCGCTTGCGTTCGCTCCCAGGCGTCGAGGAGTCGCTCCTCGTCGACGGCCAGCTCCCAAGCGACCAAGCCCAAGCTCGAGCCGCCGGACTCATCGAAATCGCCGACGGGCGTCGTCGCGCTCGTGATCGCGCTGGCCGCCGGCCGGGTCTGTCGCATCGGGCCGTGACAGCGATCGGCGGCGGCCGAGCGCGGGTCTTACGGCGCCAGGGCGCTTTGCGCTCCGAACGCGGCCGGCGGACGGATGCTTGCGAGCGCGAGCAGTAGCAATCCCGTGAGCCAGCCCGCCGGCGGCGAGGAGCACCACGAGCGGGCGGCGGTCCGGGCTGGGGCCGAGGAACCCGACGAGCTGCAGCCCAGGCGCGATCGCAACGATCGTGGCAAGCGCGAGGACCAGCGGGTCGACGGCTGCCGACCGGCGCACGCGACGGCCTGCATTGCGCGAGGGCGAATTCGCCGGCGAGCGCGATCGTGCTCCTGCTCGCCGACCGCGACACGCATCACGGGTGGTTTCGGCAAACAGGTTCGGACAGACACAGCCAACAAGGCTCCTCGACGTCGTTTAGGTGTCGTGAAGGGCCGATCAGCCCGTTGCCCGGAGCTGGTTGACCGCCGTCCGAAGTACTGCGGCTCCGGGCAGGGAACACCCGCTCGGCCCGCAATCGGAAAATATCAACTCGTGCGCAGCCAGCGCAAACGGCACCCCGAGCTGAGAGGACTCTGCTGGCAACTCTCCGTACTGCAGGCTTCCCCGCGCGTTCGGTCGAGCGCAGCTGACGTGAGCTAATGCTAATTGCCGTGTGTCAGGGCGGTCCTGACGTGACACTTGCGCTCGGCGGCTGGCTGATCTCACGAGTCCAGCCCGACGTAGAGGTTCTGCTCGCGCCGACGCTCCCCCCACCGCTCGCGCGGGCACGCCTTCGCTGCGTGCAATCGTCGCGGGACATCTGACCGCGCACCACGCGATCTTCTACGCGCTCGATCAGGGCGCGCAGTTCGTGCTCTTGGGGTCCAGTCCAGACCCCGCGATCAGCCGCCACTTCTGACATCTCAAGCAGCACCTCAACGACCACCCCGACGTCCACCTCGAGCTGCGGTTCGATCCCGAGCTCGCGCACCTCGTGTATGCGGGGTCAGGCATGCTGGTGATGCCGAGCATGTTCGAGCCCTGCGGCCTAGCGCAACTGATCGCACTGCGCTACGGCACCGTCCCGATCGTCCGCGCGTCAGGCGGGCTTGCGGACACCGTCGCCGACCGCCAGCACGCTGCCGATCCCCTCGAGCAGCGCACCGGCTACGTCTTTGAGCACGCCGACCATCAGGCGATCGAGTCCGCGATGGCGCGCGCGATCGGGCTCTGGCACGGCGATCCCCAAGACTTCCGCGACCTCGCGCTCAACGGGATGCGGATCGATCGCTCGTGGGCGCAGCCCGCCCAGGACTACCTCAACTGTTGTGGAGCGCCCTTTCCGCGGTGACTCGAAACTAATCATGTCAGTCACGATCTCTTATCTCTACAAATCGCAACAAATCCGCCCCAACTCCGAGGCACACCTCTAGGATGACCTATGGGCAAGGACGCGCGGCTGAAGGCTCGGCGAACACGTCGAGGTCGAGCCACTCATTCACGTCCCGGACGGCCATGCAGGCTGCTCCTTTGGACGAATTGGAGCAGTCTGCCGGTCACGTCCCCGTCTGGTGCCGCGGGGCGGATGTGCCTCGTCCATCACATGTTGACGCGTTCGACGAGCGCGGGTGTGAGCTCATGTTCGTCCAAAGCGGGAGTGCGACGAGCGCGTGACGAGTCGGACCGCCGGCGGCCATGCCGTCGTGGTGTGATGCGATCAGTGCTGTGGTGACCCTATGCCGGAGCGCCTTGGGGAACTACGCCGAGTTGCTGCATCATCGCCAGCATGTCGACGACTCCCCAATGCTCAGCCACGAGGCCGTCGTCGTCGAACCGCATGATGTCGATCAACTGCACGTCGACGTTCTTGCCGGTTGCGGGCATGCCCATGAGCTCACCCTGGTGAGCTCCGGTCGCCCTCGCGCGCGTGACGACTTTGTCGCCGCTGGCCAGAACGTCTTTGGGGTCCAATCGCAGATTGGGGAAGGCCGCGCGGTACATGCGAAAAAACTCCATCACGCCTTCTTTTGTGGGCGCGAGGCCGGGAGTTTCCTCGTGTTCGACGAAGCCGTCTGCCAACAAAGCGCCGAACCCTTCGATATCTCCAGCGTTGAGCAGGTCGTAGAGGCGCCGCTGCGTGGCTGAGTGATCCATCGTCGTCCTTTCGTGGGGTAGGCCGACCCTACTCCCGTTACCAGCTCCGACGCAAGAGGACCGTCGAGTGCCGCTGCTCCTTCCCATGCAACGGGGCAGCCATGCGCCCAACGCCCGACGGCAAGAGCGGGCTCGCGTGGCTCAGGGAGGGCCACGCGGTGCTGGGTTCCCACCAGGCCAACAGCCGCAAGGCTTGAACTTTCCGCGACACCGCGTACCGCTCGCACGAATGAACTCCCCGCCGCGGGCGGCACCCACTTTGGCTTCGACGTGCGCCTCCCCCCGCACCATGCTTCCGCGCGGTGCGAGCCATCGGCGGCTCGTGGGCGGAGTGCTCCCTTGCATGGAAAGCAGTAGCCCGGCGTCGGAACTAGAACTAGACTAGAGCGCTCTCGCTCGTCGCAAGCATGACCACGTCATCTCGAAAATAGTCCATGTCCAATTCAAAGCCGAAGACCTGCGTCTCTAAGCAGGCCTCAGGGCATCAGAAGATCGGGCGGTTATCTAACGGTAGGGGGATGTTCGCGGTGAAGATCTCACCCTCATTTTGCCTTCGCTGTCTGACCAGGACATCATAGCGCACCGCCACCCACCCACCCGGACTGAACCTTGGTCGAGGTCGTGGCGATCATTGCCGTCGGCTACTGGGGCTTCCATGAGCAAACAAGCTGGCCTGCCAAGATCGTTCTGGGCGTTGGGGGTCCTTTGTTGATTGCTTCCGTGTGCTCTGTTTGGATGGCGCCGCAATCGAATCGACGGGCCCCCCGAGGGCGTGCGTGTGGACGTTGAGGTCGTGATCTTCGCTTCGGCCACCGCTGCGCTGGCAGCCTCAACGGGCGCAACCCTCGCGATCATCTTTGGCGGTCGTGGCGGGGGTAAACGCTGTCCTCGATCACGTCCTCACTCGAAGACTCCAAGCTGGCCCGTAGTCCGCGACGATCCCGACGAGCCAGCATTGGACCTTCCCCTCCGGGCTACCAGCAGAGGCCAGGAGCAGGGTTATGGCTTGGATGTGCCGGGTGACCAAAGCCGCCTGGCTTCTGCTTTCCATGCGAAGGGGGAGATCCGGCCCGATCCTGGGACGTCTCAAAATCGCTGAAGCTTGAACATGCCGCGGGGCCGGCGTCGCTCGGGAGGAGTGCGCGTTCACGGCAAAGCAAATCTCGCGGCGTCGGTCTCGCCCCACGAGGGCGGGACGCAACGCAGGCGCCGCCGCTGGCGCGCGATGTTGCTCAGCATCGGAGGCCGCTCGGGCGCGGGAACGCGGGCACCGCCGCGGTGCTTGGCGCTTGGTAGGCTTGCGGTATCGATGCTGTCCGATCGCTTCCGTGCCGCCGTCGAGCAGGGGGACGTCGAGCAGGCTCGCGGGCTGTTTCACGAGAACGCGACCTTCCGTAGCCCCGTCGTGTTCAAGCCGTATGCGGGCCGCGACCAGGTCGTGAAAGTACTGCAGGCTGCCGAGCGGGTGCTCGGGCTCGGCAGCACCTTCCACTACCTACACCAACTTGAAGACCCGCACGACCGCGTCGCGATTCTGGAGTTCGCGACCGACGTGGACGGAACGCAGGTCGAGGGCATCGACAAGCTGACCTTCGACGAGAACGGCCTCATCACGGAGCTGAAGGTAATGCTCCGGCCGGCGTCGGCCCTGCAGGTCGTCGGGGCAAGGATGGCCGAGGAGTTTCCGCGGGTGGGCCTCGGCCTCCCGGCCTGATGGCTACATCCGCCATCCGTGTTCGGCAGGTCTGCGGAACGACACTGTCAGATCGCTGCCAGCCGTCGCTCGAACAGCCTGCGCTCGGCGTCATCGTCGCTCAGCGCGGCCGCGCGCCGGTACTCTTCGCGGGCCTCCGCCGTGCGGCCGAGCCGGCGCAGCAGCTCGCCGCGGGCGGAGTGCAGGTAGCGGTACCTGGGTAGCTCGAGCTCGTCGAGCAGCGCCAGGCCGGCGGCCGGCCTGTCGGCCTCGCCGATGGCGATCGCGCGGTTGAGTGCCACCACGGGCGAGCGGTCGAGCGCCGCCAGCTGTTCGTAGAGCGCCGCGATCTGGGGCCAGTCGCGGTCTCGCTCGAGGTGCAGCGAAGCGATCGCGGCCTGGATCACGTAGCGGCCATGGCCGCGCATCGCCAGTGCCCGGTCGAGCTCCTGACTGCCCCGGGCGATCTGCTCGCGGTCCCACAGTGCTCGGTCCTGATCGGCGAGCAGCACGAGCTCGCCGTCACGCATGCGCGCCGCGCGCCGCGAGTCGTTGAGCAGCATCAGCGCGAGCAGCCCGTGGACCTCGGCCTCATCGGGCATCAGCTCGGCGAGCGCGACTCCGAGCCGGATCGCCTCGCGGCTCAGGCCGCCGCGCGCGGGGGGCGTCGAGTAGCCGGTGTTGAAGATCAGGTAGACGACGGCCAGAACCGCGGCGAGCCGGTCGGGCAGCTGCGCCGCGTCGGGGACCCGGAATGGGATCCCAGCGGTCTTGATCTTCTTTTTCGCGCGGACGAGCCGCTGCGCCATCGTCGGCTCGGCGACCAGGAATGCGCTGGCGATCTCGGCGGTCGTCAGTCCGCCCAGCGCCCGTAGGGTCAGTGCCACCTGCGCCTCCAGCGCCAGCGCCGGATGACAGCAGGTGAAGATCAGCTCGAGCCGCTCGTCGGGGAACTCGGGCTCTTCGATGTTCGGATGCGGATGGCGGTTGTCCACTTGCGTCAGCTCCTCGGCCTCGAGCTCGCGGGTCTTCGCGGCGAGCGTCCGCTCCCGGCGGATCCGGTCGATCGCGCGGCGCCGGGCGGTGGTGATCAGCCAGGCGCCGGGGTTGTCCGGGATGCCATCGGCCGGCCACCGCGCGGCGGCGATCGCGAACCCCTCCTGGGCGGCCTCCTCGGCGCGCTCGAAGTCGCCGAGCAGGCCGATCAGCGTCGCCAGGACGCGGCCCCAGTGGTCGCGGAAGGCCTGCTCGAGCGGTGCTTCTAGGCTTGCGACCAATCCACCACCGGCCGGATCTCGACGCAGCCCCCAGCACGGAGCGACGGCACCTTCTTGGCAAGCTCGATCGCGGCGTCGAGGTCGTCCGCCTCGACGGTGCAGAAACCGTCGAGCGCCTCCTTGGTCTCGACGTAGGGGCCGTCGGTGATCAGCGTCTCACCATCGTCGATCCGGAGGGTCGTCGCCGTCTCGGGGGGCTCCAGGTAGAGCCCCGGCGTCACGCCGGGCGTCTGGACGAACTCGTCCCACGCGGCCTGGATGCTCGTCTGCTCCTCGGCGGGACGCGACCGCCACTCGCGGGAGACGGGATTCTGGTTGATCAGTACGACGTACTTCATCAGCGTCCTTTCGGTAGTGGATTTTGGTCGAGAGACGAACGGGCCGGGCCGGAATCGACACCTCGCTGCGGTTTCGGTGCCCGCACGGGTGCGCAAACGGCGGCACCGTGATCGACCGGGAGCGTGGTCGAGCACCGTCACGTGCTGGCGCTCGAGTTCCTCGCGTGTCCTCCTTCTCTGGCGGGTTGCGCACGGCTAAAGACGAACGGCCAAGGCGAAATCGACGGCTTCTCGTCGGGCTGTCGATCTCCGGGCTTCCCGTTCGTCTTATCACGACCATACAAACCGGGTCGATGTGACCCATACTTCAGGAGTGATGATGACCGGCTCTTCCACCCAGGGAATCAAGACCGTGCTGCATCCCGTGTCCGACCTAGCGGCGGCCAAGGCGGTGTACGCCGCCCTGCTCGGCGTGGCGCCGCAGACCGACTCCTCCTACTACGTCGGCTTCGATGCCGAGGGCCAGCACATCGGGCTGGTGCCGGGCGGTGGACCGCAGGGCATGACCTCACCGGTGGCCTATTGGCACGTGCCGGACATCGAGGCGAAGCTGGCCGAGGTCACCGCCGCGGGTGCGACCGTGAAGGAGCCCGCGCGCGACGTCGGTGGCGGCCGCCTGGTGGCGACCGTCACCGACCCCGATGGCAACGTCCTCGGGCTGCTTCAGGACCGCTAAGGGCCCGTTCAAGAATTAGTGGCGGGATTTGACGAGTGGCTGGGCGTGTCTGGCGCCGCCGGCTCGGCCCGATCATACCGGGAGTATTTGAGGACGAGCCGGTGGCGCCAGGCGCGTCCAGACGCCGTCAAAACCGCCAATAATTCTTGAACGGGCCCTAACCTAAGTGACGACCCCCCCGCTCCCGCGCTCAGCGTCGTCGCGCCACCGGGCATCGGCTCACCAGCGACATCGACGGCTGGGTGGCCGGTGCCTCGGCGGACGGTGCGCCGTATCTGGCATCACGGCCTCCCGTTCGCGGTCGACGCCGCCGGGGTCGGGTGGCCGACGGTGGTCCTGTAGAGCGCCCTGGCGCGTCCTTCCAGGCGCCGAGTCGAACTCAAGACATCGGCTGGACCGGACCGGAGGGACCTGTCGTCTCGGGTGCGACGATGCCCTCCGGGTGCAGCAACGCCGGCGCGCCCGGATCGAGGAAGTCCATGATGTGCTGCGCGTTCGCATCGCGCCGGGTGAGCGCCGGCAGGTTCCATTTCGCCTCGATAGTCGCGAGCACGGAGGTGTGGTCGTGGACGACGTTCGTGGCCGCGCCGGGCTTTGAGTGTGGCGAGACGACGATCGCCGGCACACGTGGCCCGTACATGTCGTATCCGACGTCCGGATCGCCGGGCTGGAGGATCGGTTTGATGTCGTCCGGTGGAATCGCCGCCGGCGGGTTGACGTGGTCGTAGTACCCGCCGTGTTCGTCATAGAGATAGATGAGGCACGTCTGTGGCCACTGCGGGGATTGGATGACGGATGTGACCACTTTGTATGCCCATGCCTCCCCGTAGTACATGTCCTGCGGATCTTCTTCCGTTTCCGCGGGGTCCGAACTGCTGAGGTCGGCACCTAAGCCTTTGAGCCACTCGTCGAACGGCCACGGGAGCTTAGCTATCGGCTGCCCGATCCGCGATGCCACTCCGATCCGCGGGTCGACGAAGCTGACCTCGGGCAGGCTCCCCTTGCGGCAGTCATCGTAAAAGGTGTCGATCAGATGGTGATGGTCGGGGTGCTCGAGAATGCCGCGCCCGATCACCATGCTCATCGGGACATCGGAGAAGTAGTCGGCCCAGCTGATGCCGTTCTTGGACAGCAGGTCGAACACCGTTCCACCCGGTGGCGATGCAGCGACCAACGGGTCACCGTGGGTCATGGTCGTGCCGTAGGCTGTCCCGGCCAGGAGGAAGCGGCGGTTCGGGTAGGTCGGGCCTGGAAGGGAACAGAACCACCGGTTCGCAACCGTGAACGTCGAGGCGAGCGAGTACGCGAACGGGAGAACCTCCGGCGTGTAGTAGCCCATCGGCTGCACGGCGTTCACCGCCCGGACGAAGCCGTCCATCTGGCCGCCGTTGATCTGATCGTGACTGTCCTTCCACGATTGCGACACGTGCGAGCCCTGCGACGTGTTGGTCAGCGGGAATGCGGTGACGACGGCCGGCGTACCGGACCCACCCGGATTCGAGTTCGTGGCCCTGCCACCTTCGAACGTCAGCCCGCAGACGTCGCGCCGGGTCAGGGAGAGGGACCCGAGCAGGTTGTCGAACGAGTGGTTCTCCATCATGACGACCACGAGGTGCTCGAACGGCATGTCCGGGTTGGACCAGCCCGCGGGCTTGTCGGGAAACGGCCGGCTTCCCGGGTCGCGCAAGGACCCTGCGATCCCGCTCATCGGGCGCACCGTAACACCAACGGCGCGGCCGCCGGGGTTTGGGGGTGGACCGGCGCGATTCCGAGCGGGCCCTGCCCGACGGGGCACGAGCGCGCGTTGCCCCGAGCGCCGAACGGTCAGGCCGCTGATATCGTCCGGCGCCGCGCGGGGGGCGGCTTGGAGGCAGGTTCGGCGCCGACGGTCTGATGCTCGCCGCGGCGAGCGGCGAGCGCTTTGTCGGCCGCCGGGCGCGCGCCGCTACCGGCCGCGTAGCGAACGCGGCGCGCGCGGATCGGTCTCACGTGCGCGGCCGAGCCGATCTGCCGTATTAATCCCAGCGACCCGATCGCGCGAAACCCAGCCACATCCACGATCAACTTAGGTTGCTCAGCATCCTGGCGACGTACGGGTTGTCTGGCGCCGCCGGCTCGTCCTCAAATACTCCCGGTATGATCGGGCCGAGCCGGCGGCGCCAGACACGCCCAGCCACTCGTCAAATCCCGCCACTAATTTTTGAACGGGCCCTTAGTCGCGAGTGAGCGAGTCGCGTGGCTTGATGTCCACGTGCTGGCGGTGCCCGTAATCTGTGCGCGTGCAACGGAGTCGATGCGCAGCACGAGCCGGGCTGGTCGTGTCTGTGTGTGCTCGTTTCGATGGGGCGCGGGGCGGTTGGGGTTCGCTGCGGCCCGTGCGGCGGCCGCGACCGTGCCGAACTCACGGTCTTCACCGACCAGCTCGCCGGTCCGCCGCTGATGGGGCTCGGAGCCGAGCTCGACCCGTACGACACGGTTGCCCCCAACCAGATCAACTGGTCGCTCCTGACTCAGCGGCTGGCGTTCATGCGGCCCGGCTTCCTGCGCGTGGTCGAACCGGCGTCGACGTACTTCGGTGGCTATGACGCGGCCGGCAACCCGACCTACCGTTGGACCGATCCGCATGTGCAGGAGCTGCTATCGATCCTCTCGATCGCCAAGAGCCTCGGAATCACGGTCGTGTTGGGCGATTGGGGGAACCCGGTGATCGGAGGCGATCCACGGGTTCCCGTCGAGTTCATCGGCCAGCTTCGCAACACTTACGGTTACACGAACGTCGCCTATTACAACGTGACCAACGAGCCCAACGGCTCATTCAGCTTGTGACTTCACCTGCTGGACGAGGACGATGAAGGCGGTCGCGGCAGAGATCGACCGGGCGCGGCTACCAGAGTTGGCTGTCGCTGGTGGGGCCGGACAACGCGAACTCGTGGGACGACACTCAGGCCGCGCAGAGCCTGGACCGGACCGTGGGGCTCGATCGGGACAACCCGCTCGGAGGGGATTCATGGCTGACCGACACGCTGATGTCGATCCCGACCCTGATCGGAGCCTACGACTCACACCGCTACGCGACGATCTGGGGAGTCGAGAACGGTGTCTACGGCGACCAAGTCCGGGCCCGGCGGGAGCAAATCTCCAACCTCGACTCTCCGGCTAAGCCGTACTTCGCCGGTGAGGTCGGTCTGACGGCGCGGCAGGTGACGCCGTTCACCGCCCGGGATTCGCTCAGGCGCGCAGGAGCCGGTCGTTGCTGGCGCTGATCGACCCGAGCAGCCGGGTCGCAGGTCAGCACGTTCGTCGACAGCCAACCCCACATCGCCGATTTCGACTACGGCGTCTGGATGGGAGACATGATGATCCAGGCGCTCGGCGCCGGGCTTGCGGGCGCGAGCGCTTGGGATCTGGACGACGCGATGCACGTCGGCGGGCAGTATGGCGCCGACAATCTCAAGCGGTGGGGATTCTGGAACTCGCTGGGAGGCCAGGATGGTTACCCGGCCTCCGACCTGGCGCTCCGCCCCTGGTATTACGCGTGGTCGGTGCTCTCTCGCGCGTTTCCGGCCGGGAGCCAGTCGCTGGTGGTGCCGGACAGCGGCGTTCCGGGCCTGAGGGCGGCTGCGGCCAGGATCCCGGACGGCTCCGGCTTTGACCTGTCGCTTGCGGTAGTCAACGACTCCGACACCCCGCGCTCGATCACCCTGACCGTGCCATCCGTGGCGGGCGAGGTGACGCTTGCGCGCTACGACTACTTCTCCGGCCAGCAGAGCGTCGACGCCAATGGCTTCCCGGTGCCGGATCAGACCGTGCCAGCGCGGCTCAGCGCCGGCGTCACCGTCTCGCTTCCCTCGCGGGGATTGGTCGTGCTGACCTCGCTTGGCTTCGGCGGGCCCGTGGCGCTCGATCAGGGCACAAGCACGCTGCTCGACAACCTGCGCGACTGGCGTCAGACCTACGCCCGCACGAGCGGGCTGACGCTCGATCACAGCAACCCGTCGCAATTCAACTACGCGGCGTCGCGGGTGATGGTCGGCCCGCCTCCCAAGACCAAGAGCAAGGGCAAGGGCAAGCGCAAGTCCAAGCCCAAGCCTCCACCGCCGCAATTCCTCGCCTATCGCTCGAGCCAGGTGACGAGCTTTGAGCTCAAGGCGTACAGCCAGCGCCCGCCGCAGGTATCGGTGTATGGATCCGAGGACGGCTCCGCCTGGGCGCCGATCGTGCTGGCCTCGACCAATCCCGCACCCGCGGTGGGCGGACGGCAGATGCTCAGCGAACTGCTCCCGGCTGGATCGCTTCCGGCCGGAGTCAACCGGATCAAGCTCGTCCTCGGGCAGGGCACCGAGATCGCCCAGGTAGACGATCATGGGCGGGCGGTCAGGCCCGGCATGCCTGGCGCGCGCGCCAGCTGCTCGCGCCAACTCGCTCGCCGGCTTCCTCCCCGGGACGAGCCCAGCCGCGGTGCTCGGCTCGATCGGCGTGCCCGGCGCAAGGTCGCGCCTCGTGTGGCGATACTGCGTCACCGGCGGCGGCCAGCTCGCGGTCGTGTTCCCACGCCACGGGGGCGCATCGATGATTGCCACCACGGCGCGCGGCTACCGGCTCGATGGCATCGGCCCAGGCTCCTCCCTCGCCAGCCTCCACCGCCGATACGGCCTCGACCGGGCTACGAGCGGTGGGAAGCCGGCTGCTCGTCACGCCGGCCGGCCAGGTATTCATTGTCCGTTCCGGGCGTGTGACGGCGGTGGCGCTCATCGGCCGATCGGTGCTAGCCAAGCCCGGCGCGCTGCAGGCTGCCGCCAGGCTGGCCGCACTCGGATGACCCCGACCCGCCGGTCCTCACCCCGCGCCAGTTCGTCGAGCTGCTCGGCGCCTGACTACGCTCCCCGCCTGCGCGATACCCGACCCCGCCGACAGCTTCCTCGTTGCGCGCAACCCCGACCCCGACAGCAGCCTTCCCCTACCTGCTCAGACTGCCGCTCGAGGACGGCGTCATGCTCAAAGCACGCGAACGCTGGCCGGTCACAGGCCGCGTCTAACGACTTGGGCTCAGCCGCGCGCGAGGTGGCGCGCGATGACGAGCCGCTGGATCTGGTTCGTGCCCTCGAAGATCTGCGTGACCTTGGCCTCGCGCATCATCCGCTCGACCGGGAAGTCCTGCGTGTAGCCAGCGCCGCCGAGCACCTGGACGGCGTCCGTGGAGACCTTCATCGCCGCGTCGGTGGCGAGCAGCTTGGCGATCGAGGCCTGGCGGCTGACGGGCAGGCCGCGGTCGCGCCGGCGGGCCGCCTCCAGCATGATCGCCCGCGCGCTCTCGACGGCGGCGGCCATGTCGGCGAGCAGGAAGCCGAGCCCCTGGTGCTCGATGATCGGACGGCCGAACGTCTGCCTCTCCTTGGCGTACGCGACCGCCACCTCGAGGCACCTCTGAGCCAGCCCGACCGCGACCGCGGCGATCCCCAGCCGTCCCGAGTCGAGCGCCCGGAGCGCGATCGCCAAGCCGTCGCCCTCCCGGCCGATCAGCCGGTCGGCGTCGAGCTCGACGCCGTCGAAGGTAAGCGTCGCCGTCGTCGATGCAGTCATCCCCATCTTGCGCTCCGGCGGCTGGGGCTCGAGCCCCGGTGCCTGCCCGGGAGCCAGGAAGCACGAGATACCACGCGAGATGTCGTCCGAGGTGCGGGCGAACAGCGTGTAGAAGTCAGCCTCGCCGCCATGAGTCACCCACGCCTTGGCGCCCGTGACGCGGTACACGTCGCCGTCTCTCCGCGCGCGCGTGCGCATCGCGTTGGGGTCGCTGCCCGCGTCAGCCTCGGACAGGCAATAGCCGCCGAGCAGCGAGCCACCGAGCATGTCCGGCAGCCAGCGCGCCTTCTGCTCCTCGGTGCCGTAGGTGGCCAGCGCCCAGCATGACATCCCGTGGACACTCACCCCGACGCCGACGCTCGCCCACGCGGCGGCGATCTCCTCCAGCGCCTGGAGGTACACCTCGTAGGAAAGGCCGCTGCCGCCCCATTCCTCCGGGAAGGGCATCGCGAGCAGGCCGAGTTGGCCGAGCGTGGCGAACACCTCGCGGGGGAACCGGTGCGACGCCTCGTAGTCATCCACGCGTGGCGAGAGCTCGCCCGCAGCGACCTCGCGCGCGAGCGAGACGATCGCCTCGGCCTCGTCGCTCGGCAGCATTCGATCCACGGCCATATGCTTGAGAGTACCAGATCGGTGTACCCTGGTATCGAGTAGAGGACTACGCTTCGGATTGTGAGCCTCACCATAACCCGCCACGACCAGCTCCTCGACGACCTCGTCGCCCTGTTTCTCGCCGAGGGCTTTCGCCACCTCACGCTTGCCAAGATCGCCAAGCGGCTGCGGTGCTCTAAGACGACGCTGTATCAACTGGGCCACAGCAAGGAGCAGCTCACGATCAACGCTGTGATCCACTTCTTCCGCACCGCAAGCGAGTCTGTCGAAGGCGCCACCGCGGCCGCGGACGCTCCGGCGGAGCAGATCGTCGCCTACCTGCGCGGTGTAGCCGACGCGCTCCGTCCCGCCTCGCCAGCGTTCATGGTCGACCTCGCCGAACACCCGGTGACTCGGGCGGTGTACGAGCGCAACACCCAGGCCGCCGCACAGCGGGTCGGACAGTTGGTCGGTGAGGGCATCGCCGGCGGAGCGTTCCGCGACGTGCACGGCGCCTTTGTGGCCGACACCGTCGCCGACACCATCCGGCGGATCCAAATCGGCAAAGTCCTCGCCGCGACCGGGCTGAGCGACGCCCAGGCCTATGAGCAGCTGGCCGGCCTAGTGCTAAACGGGATCCGAAGCTGAGAGCGCCCCACCATCGTCCTGCGCTCACAGCGCGGGTGCGTCACCCCTCTCTGTCAATCTAACTTAAGACGTTCTCCACATTGGTAATTTCTTCCGTAGATCATGTTGATACCCGGGCGGAGAAAGGACGTCTCGAGCGAGAATGACGGAGATTGGATCGCACGGGGGCGCGCCGGTGCCAGATCCCGACTGGTGAAGCGGCCGCAGCGCCGGCGCTACAGCGCGGATTACAAGCTGCGGATCGTGCGGCAGGCCGAGGCCTGTGGCGAGTAACGAGCCCGCCTCATCGACAGAGGCGACATCGCCGCTGATGTACCACCGACCATCGCTGCTGAAGCGCTCCACGGTCCGGTGCGGGTCGTCCGCGTAACCGGTGAACCACATCAGCGGGCTGGCCGGGACGTCTATGGCGACTCGGCCCACGACTCCCGCAGATGCGATCTTGTCATCGACGTCTTCGAGAACTGCTGCGCTGAAGCCGGTCATCGGTCGGCCCATCGAGCCGGGCTTGAGGTGTTCTTGAATGTCGGGGTGCCAGCCGTTAACGATGACCATTCCCAGTTCTGTCTGGCCGTAGTGATCTCTGATCGGAACCCCCAACTCACTTTCGGCCCACGTGATGAGCTCAGGGTTCAGCGGCTCGCCTGCACTTGAGCACACCCGCAGCGACAGCCCCTCGGCTGAATGTGGGGCGCCCGTTCGCAAGGCTCGGTAAACCGTGGGCGCGGCCGCCAGGTTCGTGACGCTGTAGGCATTGAGCACGTTCCAAGCCAACTCGACATCGAACCCGGCATGCAGCAATAGGTTGCGATGCCCGGTGACCAGCGGACCGAGAATCCCGCAGTACAGCCCGTACGCCCAGCCGGGATCGGCGGCGTTCCAGAAGACGTCCTCGTCGTGGACATCCAATCCGTACTCCATGTAAATCGCAAACGCCGCCAACGCCTTGACCGGTACCGGCACCGCCTTCGGGCTCCCCGTCGTGCCCGACGTGAACAGGTGGACCAGCGGGTCGGATCCGCGACGAAGGGCTTCCGGGGCCCCGGGTCCTGAGCGTCGAGTAGGACATTGAGCACACCATCTCCGGCGCGCGCAGCGGACGGATCGCCGGCGAGGACCACGTGCCAAGGCGCGTCGGAAGGAATGTCCTCGGAAGCGTCCAGCTTGGCTCGCTGGCCGCGTCACAGACCACGACCTTCGTTTCACTCGGGAGCAGACGAGCCGCGATCGCGGGGGGAGCGAACGCCGTGAACAGGGGTACGTGCACCGCCCCAAGCCGCCAGATCCCCAGCAACGTCACGACGAGGTCCTCGCTCTTGCCCATCAGCGTCGCCACTCGGTCGCCCTCGCCGACACCAAGCGAAGCCAAGGCGGCGGCCATCGCTCAGATCGGGCCCTCAAGTGGGCGGAGGTGAGGTCACGCCCGGAAAGGTCGCCCTCGATGACCGTGAACGCGACCGCATCTGGACGGTGCCGATCGCACAGGAGGTACGCCGGGCGCACGTCATCAGCGCTCACCTCGGCAAGCAGTTGCTCGACACGTTGGTCGGGGGTCCTCATCCTCATTCCTCTCTGACGGGGATTCCGTCGATCCTGGCCGCGGTGCCAGCTCACGCGTGAGCTGTAGACAGGGATTCTGCCAACGCTCTCCACTTCGCCGCGATCTGCGGGCGCCTCAAACTGCCAAAGCAGCAGCGCGTGCCGGACATCATCGAGGCGGGCGGCCGGGAACGCCAGCAGCGGCTCCCCGAACCGCTCGGCGACAAGCCCGGCCAGCGGGCCGCTGGCCAGCCGGTCGGCGGTTGCCGGATCGCCGGCGTCGAGCATCATCGCGGTCCGCACGCGCAGTGGCGGACCGTGTCCGGCTACCCATCCGGCGACCGTCCGCTCGACGTTCTGCGGGAGCTCGCCGGCGAGCTCCCGCAGGATCCCGAATGCGCCCTCGGGATGCACGCCGGCGCGCTCGGCGACGACCGTCGAGCGCTTGGTGATCGTGTAGACATGCGGCTGGCCGGGGACCGCCTCGCACGTCAGCTCGAGCCTGAGCCGGTCGGCCGGGGCCGGAACCGTGAGCACGACCAGCTCGAAGTTGCCCTGGCAGATCGCGACGGGGCCCGGCCTCGCCTCGACATCGACGCACGCCAGCCGCACCGCGCAGGGGCGGCCGCCGGCGTCGACACCGATCTCGGCTAGGCCCGCAAGCCACGCGATCGCGACCGCGCGGGCGCCCACCTGCGCGTCGGTGCCCGACAGGATCGACGGGTAGCGAGCCGCCTCGTCGGCGAACTCCCGCGCCGCGCGCCCGAGCGACGTGAGCGAGACAGCGGCGCGGCGGAGGCGGGCGAGCAGCGTCAGACCGGCCATCTCCAGCGGCCCGCAGTCGGCGCCGCTGAGCAGCCGCGTGCGGAGCTCGTCCGGCTCGCTCGCGAGCAGCTCGAGCAGCTCGCCGGTCGCGGTCAGCTCGCGCTTGGTCTCCCAGCCGCTGTCCGAGTCCAGCCGCAACCGCAAACAGCCGGCCTCGCGCAGGAACGCCAGCACCGCCGCCAGGCGGCGGTCGTGAAGATCCTCGTCCAGCTCGTGGAGGTCGATGGCCGGCAGCGCTGCGATCAGCTTCGGCCAGGACCGCTGGTAGATCTCGCCGTCGGTCTTGACCCGGGCGGGCTCGTGGTGCAGCGCCGACCACACCGCCGCGGCGTCGTGGGCCAGCTGCAGCGGCGCGCCGATCCAGCGCTGCGCCGTGCCGGCCGTGCAGCCCTGCAGATGCGCGGTCGCCAGCGCCTGGCCGAGCGGCCCGAGGACGTCGCCGGGGATCAGGTAATCGGTCCGCCAGGAGTCGCGGAACGCGAACGCCAGCCCGCAGCGCTCCAGCTCCTCGGCGCCCGCCTCACCGCCGCGGGAGTGGTAGTACCCGCCCATCTGCGGCCGGTCCTCGCCGAGCACCTGGCGCGCCGCGAAGCCCCTGGCCGGATCCGACAACTCGGCGACGACCTCCTCCAGGCGCTGGGCGTCGAACAGGATGGCGGTGATCTCGGCCGCCGTCGTCCCCTTCGGCAGCCCGATGTGCCCCCCGCGCGGATCCAGGCGCGCTCGTAGCGCGACATCGTCACCAGCTTGTCGGCGATCTCGTCGGCGCCGAGTCCGGCCGCCGCCGCGTTCCACAGCGACACCGCCGAGATCCGGTAGGTGTGCACGTGCTCGGGGCTCTTCTCCAGCTCGGCGAACGCCGCCAGCGCACCCCGCGCCTGCTCGAACCCAGGATGCGCCACCTCGAGCAGCACCGAGCGGTCACCCTGCACGATCGCCGCGCCGTTCACGTTGAGCAGGCCTCCAGCGACACGCCCGCCAGGCTAGGCGCGGGCGCAGACGGATTGACGGCCCCGGCTGGCTCCGCGAGGTCGCGCAGCAGCGGCTCGATCAGCGCCTCCTCGTGGATCGCGCGGCCGCCGGCGCGGAGCGCCGCGGCCAGGGGCGCCAGCCGCGCGTCCAGCTGCGGCGCCGGGCGCGGGGACAGCTCGGCGCTCGGCGACCCGGGCGAGGGCCTCGCGGTAGTCCTCGGGGCCGTAGCGCCACGGCTGCGCGCCGGCGGTCTGGATCGCGCGCGAGACGATGCTAAGCCCGCCCCAGTCGAAGTCGGCGTGCACGTGCAGTCGGCAGCCGGCCGCCGCAAGCGCCTCCAGCAGCCGCAGGCAGGCGGTGTTGAACTGACCGTCGGCGCAGACGAGCGCCGGCGCCCTGGGGCCGAGCCGTCGCTCGGCCTCGGCCAGCACGGTCGGGTTCTCGCAGATGAACACGTCGGCCGCGCGCAGCGACAGCGGCTCGCAGTCGAGGTTGCCCATCGTCAGCGACAGGTGACGCCCACCTGCCAGTCGCGTCACCCCGGCAACGAGCCCGTCGCCGGATACCGGCAGGTTGAGCACCGTGACCGCGCACGAGATCGGGTCGGTCAGCACGCCGAAGCGGGCGAGCAGCTCGCGTCGCGTGGCCGCGGTTGTCGGTGCTGGCCGCCGCCGCCAGGCAGCCAGCAGCGCGACCAGCAGCTGTCCCGCGGGCTGATCGGCGTCGAGCGCGTGCGCGCTGCCGAGCAACCGGGCGGCGAGCACCGCGATCGGCTCGAGCGGTCGCGCGGGCAGCTCGGCCGCCGCATCGAGACACGCGAGCAGCGCCTCGCCATCGTCGGCGTAGGCGAGTCGGGCGATCGCGCCGGTGCCGCGCGCCCGCTCCAGCCAGGCCGCGGTCCGGATGTCGGCAGCCGCGGGGTGTGCCGACGCCCGCGCCCAGACCGCCTCGCGCTCCGCGCGCAGCGCCGCCCTCGAGGCGCGGTGGTTGGCGAGCGGCTCACCGGCCAGCAGCTCGAGCGCCTCCGGCAACGTGCAGGCGAAGCGCGACTCCAGCAGCGCGCCGTCGAGCCGGCGCAGTGACAGCCCGTCGACGTCCTCGCCTGGGACCGGCGCCCGCCACCGCCGGCCGAGTACGCCGGTCAGGCAGCGCAGCTCCTCGGGGCTGACGGCCGTCAGCGTGATCGTCCCGGCCGCCTCGCCGTGCGCCTCGACCTTCTCGCGGGCGAGTCGCAGCGGTCGCCGGAACCCATCCTGTGAGAGCAGCTCCCGCAGCTCCTGGGCAGAGCGCATCAGTCGTCTACCTCGATCGTCCGCCGGCCGTCCCAGACGAAGTGCTGACCGTAGACGCCCCACTCGGCCTGGTCCCGATGGAGCTCGTAGAAGCCGATCCTGGGCACCGTCGCGACGCACGGGTTGATGTCGAACGAGGTGATGAACAGGTCGAGGTCGAGCTCGACCAGCACCGCGAACATCTGCTCCCGCGTCGGGTCGTCGATTCCGTCCATCGCCTCGTCGAGCGCGATGATCCGCGGGGCCGTCGGGACCATGTCGTAGATCGACGCCGCGGTCGCGAACAGCGGCATGTGCATCAGCACCGACTGCTCGCCGCCTGACCCTCGCGCCTGGGCTGCCGCGGTCAACCGCCGCGACTCGCGGTTGGGCTCGTGCAGCATCAGGTCGAAGCTCCACCAGGTCCGGTAGTCGAACGCCTGCGCGAGGTAGTCGGCGGCGCTGCGGCTGCCGGCGGCGTCAAGCAGCTCACCCCGCGCGAGCACGATTCGCGTCTCGAAGAACTCGAACAGCGCCCGGCGCTGGCGATCTTCGAGCAGCTCGACCGACTGGCCCTCGAGCAGCGCCAGCACTTCGCGCTCGGGCTCCGACTCGAGCGCCCGCTGCCAGCGCAGCTGCACCCAGCGGCCGGCGCCGGTCTTGCAGCGGCGCAGGGTCTCGTTGCGCTTGCGCACCGATGCCTTCACCTCGGCCACTCGCGCACGGAGGTGCTCGGCGATCTCGGACAGCAGCGTGTCGCCGAACACCTTGCGGCGCTCCTCGCTCATGATCTGTTCGCGCCGGTCGAGGTCCTCGCGGATCTCGCGAACCATCTGCGGCAGCGTCTTGACCGCCCCGTGCCAGCTCATCTGCACGAGCAACAGGTCCTCGCCGTCGGTGCGCAGCGCCGCGTCCATGTCGAACGCGACGAGCCGCTTGGCAAGTTCGGAGACGGCCTCCTCGACGCGCCGTCGGCGGTTGCCGAGGTCGATGCGCTCGTCCAGCTCCGGGAGCGCGCGCATCCGCTCGAGCGCCGTGGTCAGCGTCCAGCTCGGCGACTGGCGCTCGTCGACCGGCGCCTGCTGCTCGCCGAGGCCGGCGCTGAACAGGTCGTGGGGCCCGAGCCGGCGCACGCCCGCGAGCGCGCTCCCGCGGGCGCCGTCGGCGCGGGCGACCTCCGCGACGGCATCGTCCACGTCCCGGCCGGCGTTGGTCACGTCGATGCCGGCTTGGCGGTGGCCAGCATCGACGTCTTCGCGCTCGCGCTCGATCGCCTCGAGCCGACCGCGCAGCTGTTCCATCCGGGCTTCGACCTGCTGGGCCCTGGGGCCGTGGAGCCGCTCGGCGGCCTCGAGCCGGCCACGGGATTCGCTCAGCTGCTCGCCGGCCGCCCGCTCCTGGCGCGCCGACTCCTGCTCGTCGGCGGCGCACTCGGCCGCGACCTCGCCGGCGGCCGCCAGGCGCTCGCGGGCGTGCTCGCAGCGCTCCAGCGCCAGCTGCGCTGACCCGAGTCCGGTCGCGACCTGTCTCAGCGCGCGCTCGATCGGCGCGAGTTGCGCCTCCACGTCTGGCAGGCCGGATTGCCGGGCGTGCTCGGCGACCGCCGCCCGGGCGCGCGAGACCGCCTCGTCGGCGGCGTCCCGGCGGTTGAGCAGCACGCTGCGCTGGCGCTCGGCGTTGGCGAGGCGGTCGGCGGACCCGGCCACCGCGCGCAGCGCTGCCTGTACCTCGCGCGCCGACGGGACGGCGGACTCCTCGGCATGCAGCCGCTCCTGCGCGGCCGCGAGCTGATCGGCCTGGCCGGCGAGCACCGCCAGCTCGGCCTCGAGCTCGGCCCGCTCGGCCTCGCGCGGTGGCGATCTGCGCGCGGCGGCGTGCCTCGCGAGCGGCGGCGCCGATGAACTCGGGCCCGGCCTTGACGTGGCGGCCGTGCAGCGGCCCGAGCCTGAAGCTGCCCGGCTGCACGCTGAGCGGGCCCTCGAGCGGCACCGATGCGAGCACCGCGCCCACGAGCTCGGGGTCGATCCCGGTCTCACCGGCGGCGGGGCGCAGCAGCTGCGCGAGCGACGGGCCGGCCACCGGCTCGGGCACCAGCACGGTGTCGCTGTCATGGCGGCTGCCGTCGAGCGAGATCCAGGCGTCGAGCAGCCCGGCCTCCTCGAGCGCCGCCTCGAGCGGCCCGCGCTGGTCCGCCGGCAGCTCCGGCGCGAAGTCGCAGACCAGCCACAGCGGCGCGCCGGGCCGGCCCGCCCGGTCGGCGGGCCGTGGCGAGCGTGGTGCAGGCGCCGGGTCTCCCTGACCGCGCAGCTCGCGCAGGCGTGCGGCGATCCGCTGCACCGCGCCGTCGAGCTCGTCGCGGCGGGCCGCCAGCTTCGCCTGCTCGCCGAGCAGCGCCTGCAGGCGTGGCCGCGCGAGCTCCTGGGTGCGTGCGCCGGCGTCATCGCCGGCGCTCAGCAGTTCGCGCAGCGACCGCACGTCGGCGTCGGACAGCGCCAGCTCGACGAGTTCCTCGGCCCACGCGTCGAGCGCCTGCTCGACGCGCTCGCGGGCGGCCTCGAGCTCGGTCTCGGCCCGCTCGTGCTGCGCCTGGGCGTCCTCGACGGTCGCCTGGGCCTGCTCGAGCGGCTCGCGCAGCGCTTCGGCCCCATCGCGGGCGCGGCGCAGCTCGTGGTGGTGGTGGTGCGCCTGCTCGAGCTCGGCCTGGCGCATCGCCAGCGCGCCCTCGATCCGCTCGAGCGCCGCCCGGTCGACGTCGGCGAGCGCGAGGCCGGCGCGGACGGCCGCGTCGCGCAGATCGGTGGCTAGCTGCTGGAACGACTCGAGCTCGCGGTCGAGCGCGGCCGCCTGCTGCTCGCGCTCGCGCTCGGCGCGCTCGAGCCGCTCGCTGTGCTTTGCGTGCTCACCCCGGCGCTCGTCGCGCCGCTCGGCGGCCTGCGCATGCTCGCGCCGGCGCTCGTGTAACGCAGCGAGGTCCTTGTACTCCTCGCTGGTCAGCAGCGTCTCGCGCTCGGCCTGGCGCTCTTTGCGCTCGCTCGTCAGCGCCTGCAGTCGCTGCTCGGTCTCGCGGCAGGCCGCTTCGCTCTGCGCGAGCGCGGTGCGGGCGCTCCGCTCGGCGTGGCGTGCGCGCTCGAAACCGGTCTCGGCCTGCTTGAGCGCCTCGGCGCGGGTCAGCACGACCCCGCGCGCGTACGCGCGAAACGCGCCGCCGGCCAGCTCGGCCACCAGCTCGCACGCCTGGGCGAGCTGATCGGCCTCGGACTGCATGCCCTGCAGTCGCTCCAGCGAGTCGCCGAGGCGTCGCATCAGCGCGTCGTCGACGACCGGCAGCGTGCGCGACAGCAGGCCGGAGAGCCCCTCGAGGTCGAGCTTGTCCGACAGCTTCGGCTTGCGCAGCTGGCGGATCACCTCGAGGTGCTGCTCGTACAGTGTCGCTGAGGGGAACGGCAGCAGCGTGCTGCGGATCGCCTCCTTATAGTCGCCCTGCGTCTCGAACGTCTGGCCGCCGCCGGCGCGCACGGCGGCGAGCAGGTCGGCCTTGACCAGCGGCTGGCGCTCGCCGCGCACGTCGCGGCAGAGATCGAGCTCCGTCTCGATCCGCTGCGGGGTCAGGAAGTACCAGCGGTCCTTGACGCCGTCGGAGCCGCGGACCGCCTCCAGCCCGACGCCGCAGGTGACCACCTGCTCCTCGCCCGCGGCGTCGCGGCGGATGAACTCGGCCCACACGTAGCCGATCCGCTTTGCATCCCTGGCGTAGTCGTCGGTGCACTCGATCAGGTTCCAGCGCATCGTCTTGGCGCGGGTCGGCGACGCGAACGAGTCGAGCTTGCGCGGCGTGATGTCGCCGTCGAGCACGAACGGCACGAGCAGCTCGAGTGCCTTGCTCTTGCCGGAGGTGTTGCGACCGCGCAGCGCCAGGCGACCTTCCTCGGGCGAAAACACCTGCTCGGCGTACTGGTAGAGCGAGACGATCCCGTAGCGGGTGGGGCGGAAGCGGTCGGCGGCGCTCATGGGACTTGCTCCCCGAGAAGCTCGGCGTCGCCGAACAGGCTGGACTGCTCGGCGACCCTGGCGACGGCGTCGCGGTAGCGGTGCGCGGCAGGGCGCAGCTGGACGCCGTCGGGCCCGCGGCGCAGCAGCATCAGATCCTCAAGCAGCGCCGTCGCCGCGGCTGCCGCGGCGTGGACCTCGGCGGGATCGTCCGGCGCGAACCCCCAGTGCTCGCGGTGGCGGGCCAGCAGCGAGCAGACGAGCTCGAGCACACGCTCCTCGGCGAGCCACACGGCGGCGTCGCGCTCGCCGTCGGGACGCTCGGCGCGGCGCCGCTCGTCCACGGAGCACAGCTCGGCGAGCAGCAGCAGCGCCAGCTGCTTGCGATGGCTGCGGGCGGGGAACGGCCGGTCCGACAGCTCGCGGCCGGTGGCGATCAGCGCGCTGCCCTCGCGGCGGCGCTCGACCGCCAGCCCCGAGATCTCGGCGGCGCGCCGCTCCAGCGGCCCTCGCTGGGAGAGGAAGTACTGGCGGTCGGGCTCGGACAGGTCCTCGAGGTAGACGGCGGGATCCTCGACGAGCCGGCGGGTGAGCCGCTGGGCGCGGACGCGGCTCGGCTCGCCGCTGCCTCGGCCGTCGTCGCCGGCCGCGCTCGAGGTCGCCGGCGCACTGCGCGCCGGCGACCAGCAGCGGCTCGGCGAGCACGCCGGCCAGCCGCGGGCGGTCGATGTCGTAGTAGGCCTCCGACGCCTCGTCGACGCTCTCTCCGAACGCCCCTTCGGCGCCGGATCGAAGCGTCAGCACCCCGAGCGCGGCGAGCCAGGCGAGACCGTCGAGCAGCGCGGCGCGATCGGCTGCCAGCTTCCAGTCGAGCTCGAGCTCGAGCGAGCGCGCCTCCTGGGCGATGTCCTCGGCGAGCTCGGTCAGCGGCACCTGCGTCCACAGCGTCCGCCGCTCGAGCACCGCGCAGGTCAGGCAGATCATCAGGCAGCGGCGGGCGTCGAGCACGCGGCGCTCGTCGACGGGCCGGCGCGACTCCGACTGGTTGCGGGCCGGGACGGTCAGCGCCCGCGCCTGCGAGCGCAGCAACGGCTTGTACAGCCGGGCGGTGTCGGTCGAGACCTGGAGGGCGTAGCCGAGACGATCGCGGAAGTCGGCGGCGAGCTGCTCCCGATGTCGGCGGGCGAACCGGAACAGCGGGTCGCCGGCGAGCAGCACACCGCGGTCAAGCAGCGCTCGCGCTGCCCGCTGGCGCTCCTCCACCGCTGCGTCGCGCAGCGAGCTGCTCACCCGAGCACCTCGATCCGGTAGTCCGGCGCGTCCAGCCGCCCGTGGATCGCCCGGATCTGCGTCCGCGCACCATCGGCGGGCGGGGTCAGTCTCAGCGTCGTGCGGCCGTCGGCCGAGGTTGCCGTGCGCGAGCCGTCGGCGGCGCGCCGCTGCGAGAACGCGCGCGCGATCCAGGTGAGCAGGTGCTCGAGCTCGACCGGATGCAACGTGTGCAGCTCGCTGATCCGCAGCTCCGAGCCGGCCCGCAGGCGCTCCAGCAGTCGCGCCAGCTGCTCGCGCTCGGCGGCCTGCTGCGCCTTGATCCGCGCTGCCAGGTGCGGGTTGGCGCGCAGCCGCGCGGGCGCGCCGGAGCCGGGGACGCGCGCCCCGGGACGGCGCAGGTGCGCGGCGATCGGCGCGGCCGGCGCCTCGCGCCAGGCGGTGGCGCCTGGCGCGGGGATCTGGGCTGGATCGACCTCGGCGCCGGCGAAGTGGCGCGGCGGCAGCATCCCGACGGCCACCGCGAACGCCGCCCGGCCGCCCTGCTCGTCCTCGGCGGCGACCAGCTGCGCCAGCCGCGTCCACGCCTTCGCGCGGTCACGCCGGTCGGCGCCGCGGGCGATGAAGCGGTCGGCGATGTCGACGATCGCGTGCACCGACTCCAGCAGCTTGCGCGTCAGCAGCGTCCACGGCGCGTCCGCGGTGCCGTCGGCACCGAACCAGGTTCGCACGCCGTTCCAGTGGTGCAGCTCGTCGTCGCGGACCTGGCGATGCAGCTGCTCGGCGCTCTGGCCGGGCAAGGGCACGGGCAGCTGGCGGGCCGACAGCGCCAGGTCGACGAGCCTGTCGATGCCTTGCTCGTCGAGCTCGCGCATCGCCTCGAGGATCGCGTCGGTGTGGGCGCGCAGCGAGCGGTGGAAGTCCTGGAGGTGCTCGACGACGGCGTCCTGGTGGGCCAGGAACTCCTCCGAGGTGAGCTTGTCGGTGGCGGTGAAGCGCTGGAGCCGGTTGATGAAGTCGGTGGCGCCCTTCGACAGCGCCGTCACCGCGGTGATCACCTGCTCGAGATCCTCGGAGACGCGCTGCGCGTCCGGGTGCTCGCTCGTCAGCGCCGCGACCAGCCGTCGCAGGCCGTCGCGGATCGTCAGCAGCCGCCAGCTCTCGAGCGCGCTGACCTCCTCGCGCATCGCGTCGAGCTCCGCCAGCAGCTCCTCTACCCGCTCCCCGCGCGGGGTGATGTCGTACAGCAGGCGCCGGTGCCGCCACTCCGCCGGAGTGGCGGCGTCGCGGGTGTTGGGCTGGGCGGCGAGGTCGCCGTTGTCCTTCAGGGTGGTCAGCGAGCGCTCGAGCGCTGCCAGCTCGAGCTCGAATCCCGGGAATTCCTCGCGCAGGCGGCGCTGCACGTCGGAGACCGACAGTTGCCAGCCGATGTCGCGCTTCTTGTTCAGATAGAAGACGCGCATGATCCGCCGATTGCGCTCGGCGTGCTCGCCGACCGCGTAGGCAACGGCACGCTGCTCACCCAGCCCGCCCTGCGCTGACCACGTTTCCCGCATCGCGCCTATGTAGACGTGTAGTTGGCTGCTACAGACATCGCCGACACAGCCCAGCAGACGCGCCGGACGGAACCGTATGCGGCACGCGCGAGCGCATCAGGCGAGGCGGTACAGGCCACGACGCACACCGACGCGCTCAACCCCGTCGGCACGGCTGATCTGCGTCAGGAACGTCGCCAGCGGGTCGCGTCCGACAACCTCGTAGCCCTCGGCGCGCAGGTAGGCGAACCACTCCCGGTAGTGCACCGGACGGCGATCGGCGGCCCGGCTGCGCAGGATCTCGACGGCGACCCCCTGCAACCGCCGGCCCCGCAGCTGGCGATCGAGCCGCTCCAGCCGCAGCTGCGGCCGCAGGTCCATCAACTCCTCGACCTCGGACAGCAGGCGCGTCTGGGCGGCGAGCTCCAGCTCCAACTGCTCCAGCAGCAGGCGATGGAGCGCGGCCCGGCGCGTCAGGTCAGCAACGCCTTCGAGCAGCACGCTGCGCTCGCCGTGGAGCAACTCGTCGCTCAAGTCGGACAGCTGAGACGCGCTCTCGATCACGTGTGCAACGGTACGGCCGACGGCGGACGCGCCGATCACGCCGCGCCTACGCTGCGGCGCCGCACTCGTGTCCTGTAAGGGGGCCAGCAGCCCATCCGGGACCTGCGCTTCTGCGCTTGTCAGCGCCAGGTGAGGCTTGCCGGGTCCCATGCGCCGGGTTGCTTGGCTGCGAGCACCGGGTCGAGCATGGCGCGGACGGTCTGAAGCGCGCTGGCGAGGTTACGGTCGGCCAGGTTCGGGGCGTCTCTGACCGTGCGTGCGTACCCGGCTCGCCAGTCGGGTCCGGCCGGGTCGGGAAGGTGGTCGGGGAGGGTGAGGTCGCGTCGGTGGGCTTCTGAGCGCAGGGCGGCTGTGAGGGCCGTGCCGCCGATTTCGGTAGTGCGGGCGAACGTGGCGAGGTCCACGAGGTCGCGATAGCGGGTGCTCGCGATCGGCTCGCCGCCGGTGCGGCGGTGTGTCTCCAGCACCGCGCAGACCTTGTCGGCGATGTGGTCGACGACTGGGTACGCGCGATACGTGGGCTGGCTGAGCCCGACGTCGATGTCGATCAGCGCGGAGACATCTTCGGGCGCGGCCGTCATCGCCAGCCTGGTGACGAGGTCGGCGTGGAAGCCCGCGAACTCGGTCGGTCCGAGGTAGGCGGTGATCGGGACTCGTAACGCGCGGGCGCCCTGGGTCAGCGGTTGGGCTGGACCTAGCGTGAAGCGGAAGTGGTCGCCGAGATCGCTCGCAGCGGCGGCTGCGAGCGCCTGGTGGGCTTCGGTGAGGTCGCCGCGGGTTCGGTAGAGGTCGATGTCCTTGCTGTGCCGCGCGGCGGTGGGAAGCCGGGCGAGCATCGCCGCTGCGCCCTTGAGCACCCACTGGTCTGCATCTAAAGCGAACACCCGTGCGAGCAGGCGGTCGTAGGCGAATCGTCGCTGGAGATCCCCCATGGTGGCGCCCGATCGCTGCGTGGCGATGGCGCGCAGTCGGTCGGTAATCGCCTGCCGCAACGCCTGCGGAGTAGCGTCGCGACGTTCGGTCACGCCGGGTGTGCCTCAGTGAGGATCGACTCGCGGTCCGCGTAGTCGGCCAGGGTGAGGAGTTGATCGAGCACGCCGAGGCCGTCGCCGCGGGGAAGGTCGAATCGGCCGGCGAATGGCGCGAGTCGCTCTGCGATGACAGGTGGGTAGTCGAGCACCCGGTCGATCACCTCGGTGGTGATCCTGGCGACGGTTTCTGGGTCGACGTGGTCTGCGATCAGGTTGCCGATCATCCAGCCCGCGCGGGTCACCGGGAGGCCGTGCAGGGTGATCCGGTGCTCGAAGGGGACGTGACCGCGATGGAAGCGAATGTCTGGCTGGCGGGTTTGGCGCCGAGCCGGAAGCGTGAACTCGTGGACGTCGGCTCGTAGGTCGCCGACGCCGTAGAGCTCGGCGGCGGAGGCGTGTGAGACGAGCGCTACGTGTGGATCATCGAGCCGCTCCCACGCGGGCACGGCCGGGTCGAGCAGCAGCCAGGCGGCGCGGAGCCCGACGTGGTCGGGCTCCGCGGACCCGCGCACGCGGTAGACGCCGTGGCTGACGCGTTCGAGCGTTCCGTCGGCGAGCAGCCGGGCCAGGGTGGCCGGCCGGATCCCGAGCGCCTCGAGCTGGCGACGGGTGATCAGTCCCCATTGACCCTCCGCGAAGTCTGGGACCAGTCGTCTGCGTGGCATACTGCAAAAGATACCATTAGCAGTATATAGCGCAGCATGCGGTGGCGCAAAAGGTCTCTCGCGTGCTTTTCAAGCCGCCTCCCGGACCGCAACTGACACGTCTGCCCTGCATACGCCAGCACCCGTTACCGGTGCGTCGAGTCGCCCTGGTCCCCGTATTCGGCTCGGGGACCAGCCTTGTGGACCAATTCGCCCGCCGCTAGGACATCGAGGCAAGCCCAAAAAACCAGGTTTCCAGGGCTTTCATACATGGGCACGGCTGGCGGGGCGCCACGATCGTCGAGCTGCAGGCGTTCCTGCTCGAGCGCGGGATCGAGCGATCGGTCGCAGGTGTGGCGTCGATGTTGCGCTCGCGGATGTACCTCGGCGAGATCCATTTCGGCGAGCTGCACAACCCGCACGCTCACGAGCCGATCATCGAGGATCGTGCCTTGTTTGAGCGCGTGCAGCGGCGGACGGTCTTGCGCGGGCGCCAAGCCAAGTCCGAGCGGCTGCTGGCGCGGCTCGGTGTGCTGCGCTGCGGAACCTGCGCCTCACGGATGGTGATCAACAGCTCCAGCGGCAACTACCGCTGCGGCGACACGAGCGCTAACCGCTGCCAGCGACGAGCTGCGGTCAAGGCCGACCGCGTCGAGGAGATCGTGCTGGACGCCCTCCGGGTGTACTCGGCCACGGCCGATGCGCACGGACGCGCGTCGCGCAAGCAGCAGATCCGCGCGGCGGACGAGGCGTTCGAACGCGCCAACGCGGATCTCGATGACACGATCCGCCAACTCGGCGAGCTTGGCTTGTTAGGCCGGCCCGCGAGCCAGCAGACCCTGGAGAAAATGACCACGGCGCTCGATGCCGCGCACAGCGCCCGGGCCCGACTCGGCGATGCGGGCGAAAGCAATGTCATCGGTCCTGACGAGATCGACAAGCTCCACGACCCCGCGACGCGGTTAGCGGCTTGGCGACGGCTGATCAGCGACACCGTCGAGTCAGTCACGGTCGCGCCCGCGATGACGGCGGATGGGCGCCCCAGTCGCCTCTGGGACCCTCGCCGGATCGACATCAGGTTCCGCGGGCAGCATCGATAAGGCAGCCGCCAGCAGCGACTCTCGCGCTTCCGTCGACGCCCCCGGTCGTACGACTCGCACACTCTGCCGACCGTCGCCGAGTCCGCCGTCGTCGTCGGGCACAACTTCCCCAACCGCGAGAAGCAACGAAGCGAGACCGGCGTCGCCGGTGTTGTGAGATTCGTCCCTTCCCGCAGCGATTGGAGTCGCTGCGGGTGGCTGCTTCGCCGCGCGAGTGACAGTTAGGTGCGCTTGCAAGTCACCGCGCATCGGGCTCCAGCAAGCACATCCGCGGCTCCCGCAAACCGCGGCAAAGCAGGCGCGCTGGCCGATGCCACCCGCCGCTCGGGCCGTCGGCGCGCCGAGAGACCCGAGATTGGCGAAAACGGGGGGAGTCGCGTTCGCGACCAACAGACCTCTCGCAGCATCGAAGCGGGTCCGCTGACCTGTCCCGCGCCGACGGTTTCCGCGTACCCGCGGACGCACAAGAGCAGGGAAGTCGAAGCGATCAGGTACGGCATCCGACGCCCGGCCACGCGGCGGGCCTCGCTGATGGCGAACAGGAGGTCTGAGCCGATCTCGGCGAGGCGACCTGTCGCGCGATCAAAGCGGGGCTACGGGTCCCTCCGGCCACGAGCGGCAGCGCGTACACGCGGTGAATGGAAAGCAGGGCTTTCAGCCCGACGGCCGTCGTGTCAGACGGGTCTACGGCGCGCCGAGTTGCGCAAGTGGCGAATCTCGGGACTGCGTGCGCCGACCCGGCGCTGCCCTGCTTCGGTGATTCCGCGGGTATCGCGGCAGTCGCCCTCCGGGAGCTCAGGGGCAAGCGCAAACGGGTGGCGAAGCACTCGCCCGGCGCCGGCGATCGGCACGATCGAGGCGTTGCGGTCGCGGGCGTGCGCCGGCCGAAGCCTGCTCGGCATGAGACAGCGCCTCGGTCACCAGCTCGCCCGCATTCGCGTAGCCGTCTGACAAGGCTCGCTGCGCGAGCTTCAGCACGATCACCGCTTGCACGAGACGTTGCTGGGCCCCGTCGTGCAGATCGCGCTCGATCCGCCGCCGCGTCTCATCAGCAGCGGCAACGATCCGCCCACGCGACGCGGCCAGAGCCGCGCGGCTCTCCGCATTCGCGATCGCCATCGCCAAAAGCTCCGTGAATGACGCCAGGCGCGTCTCCGTGTCCACCGGCAGCGGTTGCCCCAGCGTCGAGCCGGCGGCTACCACGCCCCATAGGCGGTCCTGGATGATGATCGGCGCCGCGATCGCTGAGCGGACGCCCATCTCGTGGAGGGCGATACCGAACGGGCCCGAGGCGTCGGCATAGTCGTCGATCCGGGCCGAACGACCTGTCTCGAACACGAGCGTGGTGACGTTCTTTCCCCCGAGCTTCAACCGGGTTCCAGCCGGCAACATGCCCTCGGTACGGCCGTAGGCAGCGAGGACATTGGCCGTATCGTCGAGGGCATAGCGGATCAGGTGTGCATACTCCGCGGAAAACACCCGTCCGACCTCTTCAGTGACCGCCTCGAACAGCTTCCCCGCCGGTACCCCTAGTCCTAGTGCCACCAGCGTCGCCACCCGCCGCAACGCCGCCTGCTCCTCGGCCAGACCAAACAACCCCGGACCAGTCAACTGCGCTCTCGATCGGCTCTCGTCCCGGCGGCAAGGCGCCGGTGCGGACACCACCACCGCGCAGCACGCCCGGCGCTGGTCCCCACGCCCTTACTAGAGGGGAACGTCGGCCCTAGCAACCGCGACGGCACGTGCGTGCGCATCGACTGGCAAGCCTACCTCTGCCTCATCACTACGTGAACCCGCTCCGCTCAGTCGCGTCCGGGACTGCTCGAGCGACCGAGAGCGGGCAGCACTGGTAAGGAGGAACTGATTGCCGGTGGGCCGCACGTCGCGCTAGCCGAAGCGCTGGCTCATAGGCTCGTGTTCGGTGTCCGTCTCTCGAAGCCCGGGTAGGGATCACCCTACATCGGCCCTCCGAAAACCGGAGGTGCCATCTCTAGCGAATCCGTATGTACTCACACGAGGGCGGCTGCGACCCTGCTCTTCGTTGCGATGGCCGCGAACAACGAGCCGGTCTGCCACCACACAACCATGCCCACAAGACCCGTCGAGGATCCGATCGAGTGGCATTCATAAACGAGAGGTCGGAATGAGTCACGCCACGTTGCTGGATCTTTCGCGCCCGTGGCAGTGATGGTGGGGACGAGCGTGTTCGAACGTCACGACACCTTGTTGTGGACCCCGGTCTGAGGCTAGGGAGCGGACGTGTCATCACTGGGGGTGGATCGTACGGCGCTAAAGAGCGCCGCGCGCGCCGCGATGGTGGTACCCGCGGTGTTCGCGTTTGCGGACAAGGTGATCGGGAATCCGACGACAGCATTGTTCGCGGCCTTCGGATCCTTTGCGATGCTCGTTCTGGCCCAGTTCTCAGGACCGTGGCGAACTCGCGTGCTCGCCTACCTCGCACTCGGGTGCACCGGCGTCGTGTTCATCACGCTCGGAACACTGTGCTCCCGCAGCCCGTGGCTCGCCGCTGTCGCGATGCTGGTAGTCGGCTTCGGCGTGCTCTTCTCGGGCGTGTTCAGCGGATACGTCTCGGCGGGCTCGGCCGCGGCCCTCCTCATTTTTGTCCTGCCGGCGACGGTTCCGGCGGCGAACTCCGAGATTCCGGCCCGCCTCGCGGGGTGGGGACTGGCGAGCGGTGCGGCGATCTGCGCGGTCATGCTCCTGTGGCCGCCTCGTCGAGGCGCCGACCTTCAGCACGAGGCCGCGGGTGCCGTGCGTCGCGTTGCCGACGTCTTGGACGCGGACCCAGAACAGCTGGCCGAACGCGGACGCGTCGCCCACGACGCGGTCGAGGGTCTCGAGCGGCGCCTGCGCGGTACCCAGCAGCGCCCGACAGGTCCAACCGCCCCCTTGGCTGCGTTGGCGTCGCTTCCCGGCGAGCTGGACTGGCTTCTCTCGCTGCTCCTGCCGCCAGCCGAACCCGGGGCGCCCAAGCGCGCTTGGGCGGCGGAGAGCGAAGAAGCGATGGCGGCAGCGTCGTCCGTGCTCCGTGCGGCGGCCGACCGACTCGAGGGGAGGGAGGTACGACCAGATTTTGCGCGCCTGGACGCGGCGTTTGATGCGGTCGCGCCCGCGCTGGTGAACCGTTTGCCGGACCTGGCGTCTGACGCGCCCGCCGGCTCGGTGGCCGAGGCCTTGGAGCCGCCGTTTCAGATCCGGGCAGCGACTTATTCTGCCCGCCAGGCCGCCGGGTACGCACTGCGTGCGGCCGGAGCGGACGCGCCCGAGCTCGACTGGCCAGAGCCCGAATCTCGGCCGGAGCGCGCGGTGCTACGAGCGACCGAGCAACGCGCCCGCGAGCACGCGAGCGTTGCCTCGGTCTGGTTCCAGAACAGTCTGCGGGGCGCGGCCGGGCTCGCGATCGGCGTCTACATCGCCCAGCGAACGGGTGTCCAGCACGGCTTCTGGGTTGTGCTGGGGACGCTCTCGGTGCTTCGATCAAACGCGCTGGGGACCGGCAGGTCGATCCTCAGCGCAGTCGTCGGCACGGCGGTGGGAATCATCGTCGGCGCGGGGCTCGTGATCGCGATCGGCACCCACGACGGAGTGCTGTGGGCGGTGCTGCCGGTCGCGATCCTGCTCGCCGCGTACGCCCCGCGGGCGATCTCCTTCGCCGTGGGCCAAGCCGGGTTCACCGTGTTTGTCCTAGTGCTCTTCAACCTCCTGGCGCCGGTCGGCTGGAGGGTTGGACTGGTTCGCGCCGAGGACGTCGCGATAGGCCTTGCCATCAGCCTCGGGGTTGGGCTGCTGTTCTGGCCCCGCGGTGTGGCTGCGCTTGTCCGCCAGAACCTTGCCACGGCGTACGCGCGCGCCGCGGACTACCTCGCTGCCGCTGCGCGGCAGCTGATCGAAGGACGGAGCGCGGAGGACGCCGCCCGTGCCGCGCGCGCCGCCGCCGACGTCGCCGTCCGCCGCCTCGACGAGACGTTTCGCCAATACCTCGGCGAACGCTCGGCCACCCCGGTGAACCCAGAGGACATCGCAGCACTGGTCAGCGGCGCGTCGCGCGTCCGGCGCGCGGCGGAGTCGCTGACCGCGCTCGCGCGCATGGCCGACGGCGACGCCCGGCTCGATAGCTGCGGCCAGAACCTCAACCGCGAGTTACAAGCCCTCCGGACCTGGTACAGCGCATTCGGATTCGCGCTGATGAATGGCGGCGCCGTGCCGCCACCGCAGATCCAGGACGCCGATCGCGCCCGCCAGCTTCTCTCCTGTGTGCGCGACGCCGCGCTGCACCGCGGCAAGGCGACGATGTCGCACAGCACCATTCCCACGGTGAAGAACGCGTTCGCCGCGAACACCTCCAGCCTGCTAAGTCCCGCGTCGAGGAGGAAGAGCGTATTGATGCCGAAGATGAACGACGCAGCGAGAGTGTTTCCGGCCTGAAGCGTCAGGTACACGCGCTGGATGCGATTGGCGAGATCGTGCTCAGTGTTCATGGCAGCCTCCGTTGGTTCTGTCGGTGTAGATCCGGCTGCCGCGGTGAATCCATCGCGGCTCAGGCTCTTACCGGCGCTCCGCGGCTCGCCGCGATGGCCACGCGCCTGATCGACCGCTGAGGCCGGAGCCGGAGCAGGTCACGATCCCGTTCGTAGGCACGCGGGTCCGCGATCCCCGCGCGCTGTCGGCCTCAGCGGCCGCGATCTGGTCGCCGATGCCTGCCGAGCGGCCGTACTCGATCGATATACGAGCGTTGGATTTCGCCGCCCACTCGGATCTCAGTCGAAAAAGGTCCAACCGGACGGCGAAGGAGAACCGAGATGGGAAAGATCGTGGTCAGCGAGAACATCACCCTCGACGAAGTCATCCAAGACCCTGCTGGTGCCGAGGGCTTCAGGCACGGAGGATGGGTCGGCCGGGTCGGCGACAAGGGTCGCGAAGAGGCCGCCAAGCTGCTGCTCGACGAGACGCTAGGCGCCGAGGCGCTGCTATGGGGTCGGCGAACCTACGAGTTCCTCGCCGAGCGCTGGCCATCCCGCAGCGGCGAGCTGGCGGACAGGATGAACAGCATGCCCAAGTACGTCATGTCCTCGACCCTCAAGGATCCCGGCTGGAACAACACGACGGTGCTGAAGAGCGACGTGGTGAACGAGGTCTCGGAGCTGAAGCAGGAGATACGCGGGGACATCGTCATCGCCGGCAGCATCCGGCTAGTGCGCACACTGATGGAGAACGACCTCGTCGACGAGCTGCGGCTGATGGTCTACCCCGTCGTGCTCGGGACCGGCGAGCGCCTCTTCGGCGAGACGAGCGACAAGGCGCCAATGCGCCTCGTCAACGCGCGAACCGTCGATGACGACCTCGCGCACCTCATCTACGAGGTCGTCCGAGAGGCCTACTAGAGCGGGCGCCAGGGTTCCTCATGGGCTCAACAATGACCGGCGACGGGAAACACGGAATGGGTCGGCCGATGGGCCGTCTGGTGCACCTCGAGTTGCACACCCACGACCTGTCCGGCGCCAGCACGTTCTATTCGCCAGCTGCTCGGTTGGCGCACCGAGCGCCTCGAATGTACGGCGGGCACGTATCACGGGCTCGCGCTCGGCGGTACGCTCGATGGCGGGATCGTCGAGTGCGCTGCCCGGCGGCCGATCTGGCTCCCGTATGTCGAGGCCGAGGAGATCGAGGCGGCGACCGAGAGCGGGCGGGCACTTGGAGCCGTGGTGCTGCTCGAGCCACGCGAGGGGCCGGCGGGATGGCGCAGCGTGCTCGCAACAAACGAGGGTGGCGAGATCGCCCTGTGGCAGCCGAACCCGGCTGCGCACGCTGGCCGGCGCGAACGTGGCCGGGCTGCTGCTCGGCGGCAGTTTCTTCGCGTTCGTGTTCGCCGGCACCCTGTACATGCAGGGAGTCCTGCACTACAGCGCGCTGCAGACAGGGTTGGCATGGCTGTCGGCATCGGTGACCTCGATGGCGTTGGCAGGGCTGTCGCAGTGGCTGGTCACGAAGATCGGGCCCATGGTCGTGATGACGATCGGAATGACGCTGATCGGCACCGGAATCATCTGGGCGACCCAGCCCCCGAGCATGGACAGTTCCTTGAGAACCTGGTCGGCCCGTTCGTGGTCGCCGGCGCGGGGACGGCGTTCTCGTTCATCCCGATCTCGGTCGCAGCGCTGGCCGGCGTGGCCAAGCATCAGGCCGGCCTCGCCTCCGGGCTATTGAACACCTCCACGCAGCTGGGTGGTGCGATCGGCATCGCGATCGCCTCGAGCGTCGCGACCACCCACACCGACGCTCTGCTGCACGCTGGGCACGCCGCACCCGCGGCGCTGACCGGCGGCTTCCAGCAGGCGTTTTGGGTCCTTGGCGTGATCGCGCTACTCGCCCTCCCGGCGATCTTGGTGCTGCTGCGGCGAAGCCGGCCATCCGAGGCCCTCGCTCAAACGGTGATCGGCGAACCGCAGCCCTGTCCTTGCCCCGGCGAGCTGAGCCATGAGTCGGCAGTTACAGGACTGACGTACGCCCAGCCCAAACCTCGCCGCCGATGGATCCAGCGAGTCGGTCGGATCTACACCTCAAAACCCCAAAACGACGGAGGCAACCATGAGCACCACAGCAATCACATTCGACGGAAAGATCGTCCTTGTCACCGGCGCGAACCGCGGGCTCGGCAAAGCGCTGGTCAACGAGGCGCTACGGCGCGGCGCAAGGCGGGTGTACGCCGCCTCGCGGCACCCGCTGGTCCACGCCGACCAGCGCGTCGTCCCGGTGATCCTGGACGTGACCAATCCGGACCAGATCGAGCAGGCGGTCGAGAGTGTCGACTCGCTCGACATCCTGATCAACAACGCGGGCGTCTCGGTGCCTGACAACCTCACCGATCGCACGGCATTCGAGAGCCACCTGGCCGTGAACCTGTACGGCACCCTCGACGTCACACAGGCGTTCCTGCCCGCGCTGACCCGCAGCCGAGGCTCGGTCGTCAACATCGTCTCGATCGGCGCGCTGGCCGCGGTGCCAGTGCTGCCGGCGTACTCGATCTCCAAGGCGGCCGCGCTCTCGCTCACGCAGTCGCTGCGCGCGCTGCTGGCCGGTCAGGGCGTGAGCGTCCATGCGGTCATGCCCGGACCGATCGACACCGACATGGTGCGAGACCTCGACATCCCCAAGGCCCCGCCCGACGAGGTCGCCGAGGCCGCCCTCGACGGCGTCGAGCAGGGCGAGGAGGAGATCTTCCCCGACCCGATGTCGCAGATGCTGGCCGACGGCTGGCGCGCGGGCGTGACCAAGGAGCTCGAGCGCCAGAACGCGGCGCTCGTCCAGGCGATGGCGGCATGAGAGCATCGCCCGCCACGACAGGAGCTGGCCCGCAAGCGTGTCGCTTCGCGGGCCAGCCCAGCCTCACGAGAGCAACACACTTCAGGCAATCAGGCGAACCCAAACGAAGGGATCAAGCATGACCGCTCACAAGATCGCCACCCGGGAGCAGTGGGACGCGGCGCGGGCGGAGCTGCTCACGCGCGAGAAGGAGGTGACGCGCCTTGAGGACGAGCTGGCCGCTCGGCGGCGGGAGCTGCCCTGGGTATCGGTGGAGACGCAGTACACGCTCCAGACCGAGGCGGGACCCAAGAGCCTGGCCGAGTTGTTCGACGGACGCTCGCAGCTGACGGTCTACCACTTCATGTTCGGCCCGGAGTACGTCGGCGGGTGCCCCACGAACTCGTCGATCGCCGACTGCTTCGACGGATTGGTCCCGCACCTCGCCGCACGCGACGTGACGATGATCTGCGTATCCAGCGCCCCGATCGAGAAGCTGCTCGCCTACCGCCAGCGGATGGGCTGGAGCTTCAACTGGGCCTCGAGCCAGGGAAGCGACTTCAGCCTCGACTTCGGCGGCTCGTCCAGCAAGGAGGCCACGCGGGCGTGGGTCGAGCCGATGGCCCACCAACTGCCACCGATCGCCGCTCAAAACGCCAATGCGTGCGGTGTCGACCTGGTCACCTACCTCTCCGAGGGCTTCGCCTTTCTCACGTTCGCCCTTGAGGGAGACAGCGTGTACCTAACCTACTCCACCGGAGGGCGCGGGGTCGAGTTCCTGATGAGCTACTACCCGATCCTCGATCGCGTGCCCAGCGGCCGCGACGAAGGGAAGGCCTTCCAGACCTGGCTTCGCCGCCACGACGATTACGAAAGCGACACCACATGACCGAGCACAAGATTGGAAGCCGACAGGAGTGGCTGGCCGCCCGGATTTCGCTACTCGAGGCCGAGAAGGAACACACCTGGCGCGGCGACGAACTGGCTCGTCGGCGCCAGGAGCTGCCGTGGGTGCCGATCGAGAAGGAGTACCGCTTCGAAACCGACGCGGGTCCCGCGTCGCTGGCCGATCTCTTCAGGGGACGCTCGCAGCTGATGATCTACCACTTCATGTTCAGCCCCGATTACGCGGCGGGGTGTCCGTCCTGCTCGGCGATCGCCGACGGGTTCAACGGCTCCGTCGTCCACCTCGCGAACCACGATGTCATGTTCTGGGCGGTGTCCCGAGCTCCACTGGAGAATCTTCAGGCCTACAAGCAGCGAATGGGCTGGACGTTCCCTTGGGCGTCCTCGTTTGGCAGCGACTTCAACTACGACTTCGCGATCTCCCATACCCCAGTGCAGCTGCGGTCGGGCGCTACGGAGGACAACTTCGCGACGATCGACATGCGTCCCATGCTCGCGGCCCCCGAGGACAGCCCGTGGGTCCAGCGGATCGCCAGACCCTCCGGAGTGGACTGGCCTACCTACATGGAAGAGGCACCGGGCCTGAGCGCATTCGCGCTGGAGGACGGGCTCGTCTACCACACGTACTCGGCGTATCGGCGTGGGATCGATGCCATCTGGGGCATGTACCCGTGGCTTGACCGCGCGCCGCACGGACGCAACGAGACCGGCCCCTGGTGGCGGCGGCACGACGAGTACGAGAACGACTGACGCAGAGCCTCGCGGCCCCCGTCTTCACTGCAGCCGCGAGGCCCTGGACGCCCACCACGACCTGGCCCAGGAACCACACCGCTCCAGCCACGATCGACGATCGGCTTTCTTACGTGGCGCCAGCTCTCTCGAATCGCAGAAGCGCGCGGCTCTTGGTCGGCGCTCTTCTTCTCGGCCGCCAAGGCGGTCACCAGCGAGCAGTCCGGCTGACCCCGGCAATTAGACACATGCGGCCACGAGAGCGCCGTCAGCAACGAATACCCGCGCGAGCATGAAGGCAGGTGTCGGTCCGCCCTTCCCCAGAGACGTGCTTGTCGCCACCTGCGGGGCGCGTCCCGTCGTCCGCCCTCTCCGGCATCGGGACCACCGACCAGGAGTAGCGCGTTCTCATGAATGCAGGGAAGGCGCCACCAGCATTTACCGCGCGATCCACCGCGCGATCCGGAGACCCGCAAACTTCGGAAGCAGGTGTCGGCTTGCTGCGCCGCTCAGACGTGCAATGCGCGGCAAGCGCGGCTCAGCGGTCGCCAGCCGCGTCGCGTCGGGCGCCGGAGCCGCGACGTTCTCGAGATCCGCGCTCAGCGGGTCCCGCCGCGCCGACGCCTGGAGACGCGCAAAGCCGGCAACTCAGGGCAGATGCGGAAGACCTGCAGTCCCGCGATTGCAGGGCGGACGCTCGAGGCTGTGTCGCACGGGAGAGTGGGTCGGCTGACGCGTGCGCTCCAACGCACCAGCACGCTGCAGATCGGCGCGTACGTCTTCCTTCGGGCCTCACCGTGGGCCATGCAGACCCCGATGCCGCGGCCGCGTCACCGGCTCGGTTCGATGTTGTGGTTGAGCCTGAAGAGGTTCGTGGGGTCGTATTCGGCCTTGAGCGCAGCGAGCCGCGCGTAGGTGTCCGCATCGTAAGCGGAGCGGGCGGCGTCCGGGTCGCCGAGGAAATTGACATATGCCCGGCCCGTCGAGGCGCCCGCCACAGCGGCGATCACGGTTCGGGCCCACTCGATGTGGCTATCGGTGTGGCTCGGGTCGTGCCAGAGGGTGACGGCGTTGAGGACGAACGGCATCGAGCGCTCGGCGAACGCGGTCGCGTCGTCGGGCACTCGGGCGACCGCGTGCCGCCTCAAGGAGGGTCTTCGCGTAGTGTCGAACTGTCTCGAGCAGGCGGTAGCGGAGCTCACTCCCAACCGGGTCTGCCGCCACGAGCGACTTGTCGACGAGCCGCGAGAGCACGTCCGCGACATCCCCCGCCGCCAGCCCCTCGCCTGCTGCCACCTCCTCGACAGCGTCAAGCCCGAAACCACCGGCGAACACGGCCAGGCGCGGGAAGAGCACGCGCTCATCGGTCGCGAGCAGCTCGTAGCTCCACTGAAGCGTCGCCGCGAGCGCTGCTGGCGAGTCGGTGCCACCCGGCTAACCGCGCGCAGCAACCCGAAGCGGTCGTCGAGGCGATGCGGACCCGAGCGCGCCGAGCCGACCTGCCGCCAGCTCGAGCGCCAGCGGCAGACCGTCGAGCCGGAAACAGATCCGGGCCACGTCGGCGGCGCTGGCCGTCTCCAGCTCGAACCCGGGCGCAGCCGCCGCGGCCCGTTCGACGAACAGCTGCACCGCCTCGTGACGCAACAGGTCCGCCGGCCCAAGGGCAATGTCAGGATCCGGGATTGCCAGCGACGGAACCCGAAAGACGATCTCCCCGGGCAACTTCAGCGGCTCCCGACTGGTCGTCAGGATCGTCACTTCCGGCGCGGACCGGAGCAGCCGGTCGACGAGCGCCGCGCACGCACCTAATACGTGCTCACAGTTGTCGAAAACGACGAGCAGCGACCGGGACGCGAGGAACTCGGAGATCGCCTCTGCGAGGCCGGAGCCGCTGAACGCCCTCACGTCGAGCGCAGCGCCGACCGCCTCGACCACAAGTCTCGGGTCTGTCACCGGCGCGAGCTCAACAAACACCGCCCCGTCGCGATACGACTCCTCGGTCCGGCGCGCCAGCTCCAGCGCCAGCCTCGTCTTACCCGCACCACCCGTCCCGGTCAGCGTAAGCAAGCGGGCTCGGGACAGCAGCGCCTGCAGCTCGCGCTGTTCGTCCTGTGGTTCGGCACCCCAACGCCGGTGCCAAGGCCTGATAACAAGCGCGTACAGCACCGTCGCGGCTGTGCCGAGGAGCGGCAGCGCCGCGGGCCGGCGACGAAGCACGACGGCTCGGGCGACGGCACCAGTGCTCGCCGCAGCCGCGCCGGCGAGCGCGACCGACCCGCCGAGCATCACGCCGAACGCCCGTGCGGCCTCGAGCGCCCGCACCGGGCGGGTCTCTACAAGACCGCCTTCCACGCCCCGTCCTCAGTTACCCGTCTCGTCGCCTTCGGCCGCGCGCCGTGCGGAGTCAAGCAGCGCGCCGACGAGGATATGCGCTCCCGAGCCAACGCCGAAGGTCCAGTAACGGCGGAACCAGCGGCGTGCGTGCTCGTCGGTGGTAGCAGTCCGCATCAGCCCGGACAGCAGCGTCCTGTTCGCACCGACCTCGCGCACGGACAGGTCGTACACCGTCTTCGCGAACCCGGGCTCGTCGAAGTCGCGGAATTCATCCGCGCTCGTAATCCGCGCGAACGCGATCACCGGCCGCCAGAACTTGCCGACCAGCCCCAGTCCGATCTCGTGGCCCGCGCGTTCACCGAGCAGGATCCAGCCGCCCTCGTACATCGGGATCGAGGGAAGATCCCGAAGCCGGATCGACTCTGGTGGCTTCGCCGGGGGCTCGCCGTGGAGCAGATGGCCGATGATGTCCGGCAGCATCCGCAGCGCGCCGAGCATCCCGACCATCGGCGCCTCCCGCCCCAGTTTCAGCAGGTCGACGTCGAGCAGAGCCCCCCAGGCGGCGTCGCGACCGGCGTCGGCGACGGTCGCGACGGCATCGGAGACGTCGTAGACGGGCAGAAACTCCTCGGCGAACTCGAAGTCGGCCATCCCTTTTGAACGACAGCGTACGCTGCCGGGCATGGCCGCGGTTGACCTATATTGGCTGCCGCTCGGCGCGGGCGGGCACTTCGTCAGGCTCAACGGGCGCGTCTACGAGGCGCTGACCGCGCGGTTGCAGCGGCGGCCGGCGCGCGACCTCTACCACTCCGCGCTGCAGGTCGACCTCCCGGACGCAACGTTCGTGATCGAGCAGGCGCCGGTCCACGACTGGAGCGGACTGGAGCGCGGTGTCGTCGCCCAAGGTGCCGTCGGCGCTCGCTGGGCGGGCCGATTTCGCATCTTCCGCTACGAGATCCGGCTCTGGCGCGCTGGCCACATACCGGACGTCGCCGAGGCCGTCGACAGTCCCAGGCGCCTCACCGATCAGGAGCAACTCGCTCGACGCGTGCTCGAAGTGGTCCCGCAGGTGCCAACCCCGGTGTGGGGCCGCGATCAGCTCGGCACCGGCGAGATGTGGAACTCGAACTCCGTGATCGCGTGGGTGATCACGCGCAGCGGGATCGACCCCGAGTCGATCCAACCGCCGCAAGGAGGGCGCGCGCCGGGCTGGCGGGCCGGCGTGGTCCTCGCGCGCAGAAGCGACGCCGAGGGCGCGGCCACCACGAACCCGTACCGGCAATCGACGATCGGCCGCTGACACCGCCGTCCCGCCAACCTTGCGCAAGCGGACCGCCTGGAAGAGTCGATCCCGCTGACTGCCCGGGACGACGGCGCGCTCGACGGCTGCTCCGAGGGCGGCCAAATACGCAAACCCGTGTCGCGCCGCAGACAGAGGCACGAAGGGCGCACGCCGACCTTCGACAGGGCAGCCGCACTGGCTGGCCGGGGGGCATCTCCACGACCTCGACAGCGCCCGCGATGCGCGGATACGGGGGCGCCCTCGTTCCGCCGCAGGCCGAGGGTCCGCGTGCGACGCGAGTTTGGCGAATTCCGAGACTGGCGTCAGCGGCCGAAGCGGCCCTGCTTTCGCGGCGCGACGAGCATGTCGGCGCTTGTGCTCGCACGGCGAACAGCACTGAGCCGACCGTTGGCGTCGGGCTGCTCCTCATCCCAAGCAGCCGTGTGATCGGCGTCTCGACCGCGCTGATTCGCTGACCGTTCGGCGACCGAGACGCGGATGTTGCGTTCAGGGACGCGGTGGAAGACTATGGTTGTCGTGGCTATGCGCAATGCCAGCATTCCGCCGTACTCGGTCCTGCCGGTCCTTGCCTATGACGATGTCCGCGCGGCCGTCGAGTATCTGACCCAGGTCTTCGGGTTCGCCGAGCGTGTCCAGATCGGTGACCACCGTGCTCAGCTCAGCGCCGCCGCGGCGGCGGCGGCGCCGTGATCGTCGCCGATGCCACGCATGGACGACGATCACCGGCCGCCGCGGATGGTGTCACGCAGTCAGTCATGGTTCGCGTCGACGACGTCGATGCGCATTACCGTGCCGCGGTCGCCGCCGGCGCGCAGGTGACCAGCGAGCCCGCCGACTACGCATACGGCGAGCGGCAGTACAGCGTGCGTGACCCGGCAGGTCATCTCTGGACCTTCACCCAGTCCGTGGCCGATATCGCGCCCGAGACCTGGGGTGGCGTGACCGTCTCGGCGTGGTAGCGCTAGACCCATAACGGCGCACGCGGCCGCCCCCGCCGCCGGTCCCCCTTCGGGTGATCTGCCCACGCGATCAGCGCCAGGGGCGCGCCATGAAAAGCGATGTCACATCGTCGCAGCCACGCCGAGTGATCGAAGGGCCAGCGGGACACCGCCATTTCCGGCTGTCGAAACCATGGAGGTGTCCCCGATCGCCTGCGGCCGGATTCTGACCTTTGCGCTCCGCATCAGGGCCCCCTCGCGCTACTGCTGTAACAGGTCGACTAACTCTTGAGGGGACCACCCCGCCAGCGACATACCGCTACGTCAGCCGCACGGTCCGCCAGCACGACGTCGGGTTCAGCGTGCGCGGTGATCGTTTGCGATCGTCGCTGGCGTGTTGCTTCTGATAACTGGTGCGAGCGGCGTCGGGAAGTCCACCGTGCGCGCGGTGATCGCGCCTGAGCTCTCACCGGAGGTCGAGTGCGTCGAGCTGTTGCATCTCACTCCGTTGCCCACGGCGATGACACGGGTCCGGCGCCAGCAGACCGCGGAGGTGGCCGTGCGGCGGGCAGTCGAGCTGCAGAGCTCCGGGCGGCACCTGCTGCTGGCCGGCGATCCGATTCCGGCCGCCGAGGTCGTCGCTGCGCCCTCGGCCCCACGGCTCGACGCGATCGCCCTGTGCCTTTTGGACGCGACCCCCGAAGCGCAGGCCGAGCGGCTGGTGACGCGTGGAGACCCCGCAGAGCTGTTGGTGCATCACCAGGCGTTTGCCGAGTGGATGCGCAGGCAGGCAAGTGACCCTCTTTACATGACTCATGTCGTCTGCGACGCAGGTTGGGAGCAGATGCGCTGGGACCGTCTGGAGCACCTCGCTGCTGACTGGGGGATGCACACCATCGACACGACGCACGTGACCAAGCGCGACGTCGCAGACGCGGTCCTCGAGTGGTGCCGGTCCGCACTGGCCGGCGATGCCCCAGCCCTACGAGTTACCAGCGTCTGAGCGGCGCCACCGACCTCCTTTCACCTCCCGACGTGCCTCTCGCCTGTCGCATCCTCTTCCCTGGATTGCGCGGCAAGCGAGCCTCAGCCGTCGCTCCGACGCGCTCGGCGTCATCGCACCCCGCGACGTCCCCGAGATCCGCGCGAAGCGGGTTCCGCGATGAAGCGCTCGACGTGCAATAGCGCACGCGATGCAGGTCCACGATGATCGGCGCCGGCGACGGCTCGTGAGTCGGCACGGATCGTTGTCGTGCTCGGTGGCTATGTGCCCCCGCGTGCCTTGCGGCCCGTTGTGGCAGCGGCTGTATCGCGACGCGAATGCTGGCCGTTTGGTCGTGGGCGGACGGGATTCGCGAAGGCAGCGAGCGCGGTTGCGGTGATGATCTCGACATAGCGTTCTGGGCGGAGCTCGGCCTCGTTGACGAGGTCATCCCAGACACGGAATGAGGTCAGCTCCCACAGGAGTGCTGCCGCCTCCCCGGTCCGCCAGCTCCGATCGAGTCGGCCCTCCTTGCGCAGCCGCCTGACAATCGCTATGGCTCCGCGCATCCGGTTGCCGGCGCGGTCTCGCCACGCTCGCGCGACCGCCTCGTCGCTGCGACGCGTCTGGTCCAGCGCGCGGGCGAATGGCGCGATCCGCGGATTGCGCCAGGACTGCATGTGCACCCACGCGCGGACCTGCGCCGCAGCGTCTGGCGCGGCCTCGAGCGCTCCTATTCCGGCTTGGAGGTCTTCCTGCTCGTCGACGTGGGCAACGAGGGCCAGAAGTAGCGCGGCTCGATCAGGAAAGTGCAGGTACAGCGCCTGTCGAGAGATGGCGACCGCGCGAGCAAGCTCGGACATGTTCGGCGGTTCGCCGTTTGCGTGCTCGACCAGCTCGCGGGCGGCGCTGAGGATCCGGTCACGGGTACTTGACACATGTCAAGTGTAGCGCTACCGTACCCCGCTTGACAGGTGCCAAGTAACAGCGAAAGGAGCAACAAATGCCAGTCCTAGAAGCCCAGACCCGGCAAGCGTCCTCGAACAGCGTCGCGGTCGCACAGAGCATCATGCGGCGTCTCGAAGACGCCTGGAACGCCGCAGACGGCGCCGCCTTCGGTGAGCCGTTCAGCAGCGATGCGGACTTCGTCGCGATCAGAGGCGACCTTCACACCGGACGACAGGCGATCGCGGAGGGTCATCAGCAGATCCTCCACACGATCTACGCCAACAGCACGATCCGGTATGAGGTCCTCAGAGCGCGCGAGCTCGACGAGCGCATCCTCCTCGCGCATGTCCGATGCACGCTCATCGCGCCCACTGGCCCGCTCGCCGGCGAGAACTCATCGATGATCACGCTCGTTCTGGCCAAGCAAGACGACGAGTACGAGATCGCCGCGCGTTCCACAACACGCCGATCACCGACTGAGTGCGCCTAGATCCACCTGGGCACGCACGGAGGGATCCGACCATCACTCGGGCCCTCCGTGCCACGTGTCGCGCCGAACTCCGGCGCAAACGAAACGCCCGAATACGTTCCGAGAGCACAGCGCGACGATGCCGGTCGCCCTCCGCGGGAGCGGAAAGCACCCGTCAGGCGCGAGAGCAGGACGCTCGCGCGATCCGAGCCCACAGCTCCTATTCTATTCGCCACTTGCGCAACTCGGCGCGCCGTAGACCCGTCTGACGCGACGGCCGTCGGGCTGGGGGAGCCGCTGACGCTGCGGATCGTTGAAATTGGTACGCCGCTACGGCTGCATCGCGCGGCGAAGCGTCTGCGCTTTGCCATCGTTCGGTCGCCAGGCACGCCGCGCACGTTCAAGCCAATGGTCGAGATCTTCCTCGATGAATCAAAGCGGCCCGTCTGGTCCACCAAGGCGTACCGACGGAATTCGCCCGTCTTTGCGGCCGCGTACAGCCACGTGCGCGAGACGCCCAGCATGCTCGCGACCTCCGCCGGTCTCAACAGCCCGTTCATCGCTCGGACGCCATGAACGCGGTGCGTTGCGCGGGGTTCACCTCGGTGCCCTTAGGTTCGCGCGGGACGAGCTTGCTTGCGAGACGTTGCCAAGAGGTCGCGCCTCCGGGCCGCGATCTCAAGGAGATGTGACGAGGTCGAAGCTGCACTGGATCTCGTTCTCGCTGTCCGCATGGCTGGCTCTGCCTTTAGGTACCGGATAGGGAGCGTCAAGCCTCCGGGCGGCGAAGAAGATGTTGCGCAACGGCCGGTAGGAAAGCTCGGATCGTTACGCGCTAACGCTCGTGGCGGTTAACGGCTGCTCAGTTCGGCGGTTCAGCGGGACGGCGTGAGAGAGGCGGGCGTTGTCGGGTGCGTGCCGCGGTTCCTAGCGCGGTCGGGAGGCGATCGATCGAGACGACGAGGGCGCCGGCCTCGACTCGCTCGAGACCTCGGTCGCGCGCGGCGCAAAGCACGGCGGCGACGCCGTAGCGGCACCAGCGGCGCATGAGCCTGGTGAGCCAGGCGGCTATCGCACGCACGCGGGCGACGTGTTCCGGCGTGCATGGGTGCACGTCTTCGTCTCGATCGCGAGCCGTGGTTGCAGCCAGTTTGCAGTGGCCCCTTGTCGACCAACGCTTGAAGTGGCCCCACCTCGCGTCGGTGGCTGTTGGTCTGGATCTTGCCTGATCGGGTGGTTGGAGGTTGCCGCGACCGTCGTCACGGAGCCGAGGCATAGCGCGGGGCGACGTGGCGGCGACAGCACGCTGGAGCTGAACACCCTGCTCGTCGCTGACCCGCAGCGGGGCATCGTCCCGGGCGCAAAGGTCGCGCAGAGTCACTTCAGATGAACGCGCTCATGGGCGACCGAGGATTGCCATGCAGCGGGGGAGGCCATGCCGCTCGCCACGCCCACGCCTCGACGTAAGGCAGCTGGAACGTGTTCTCGGCGATGATCGCCGCTTGGAGTTCTTCGAAGGGTGGGTGGCCAGACGATGCCCAGTAGCCCTGTGCCGTGGTGCCGGGGTCAGAGCAGCAACGGCACGGTGGACGTCGCGAGCGTGGAAGGCGTTGGGCGACGCCCGCGGCCGTGCGGCGGGGTCGCGACGATCTGCCACATACACGACACGACGAGCGCCGGTGCGGATGTGGTCGTGGTTCGTCCAGCCCGGCGAGAAGGCGTGTCACGAAAGTCGACCGCTAGGGTGTCGTCGCCGGCGACTGCAGCCCCGGCACCGTTTCTGCTTCCCGGTTGGCTGAGCGCGGCCTTCGGTCGGCGAGGTCGCGCTGTCCCACATCGTCGCGGTCGGCGTTAGCTCGTGTCCAGCAAACATCGGCTCCTCCTTCCGCGGGTGGGAGAGCAGCGGCAGCGGCTCCGCCATCGCGGCGGCTGTGTCACGCCTAGCGCAGCAGTCTCGTCAAGACTGCCCCAACGGCGACGAACCAGGAGCGGGGCTTGCGCCGACGAAACGGCCGGGATCGTCCCCGAGGGGAGCCAGATCGAGTCGCGGCGGGCTACGGCTTTGACCCGATCGTTAGCAAGAACTCTGCAAGCACCCGGTTCCCCGTATTGGCCAATCTCAGGGCCGCGCACCCCGGTGTGCACCCGAGCCCTGCTTTTGTCGGATCGGGCACACGGCGCGCCCCGATACTCTCCCGGCACGCGTGCTCGGCTTGCACCACGGGCAGGGTCGTTGCTCAGGCGACCGAGCGCACCGCTCCGCCGTCGACGCGTATGGTGGCGCCGCTGACGTAGTCTGCGAGTGGGCTGGCGAGATAGGCGACGGCGGTCGCGATTTCGGAGGCGCGTGCGAGACGCTCGACGTCGTTCGGGATCAGTTCGCGGGCGGCTGAGCGCTCGATCTCCTCCCAGCCGGGGTGCTGTATGTGAGGTCGAGCCTGACGTCCGCTGCGGCCAGCGCGGCGGCGGCGTCGCCTCGCTCGGTGACGTTGGGGATGCCGCCGTTGACGGTGTCGGGCAGAAAGAAGTCCTGGTCGTCGGCGTCGAGGATGACCTTGTGGTCCTCCTCCTCGTATTCGACGACGACGGACTCTGCGGCCTCCCTGGCCGCTTCGAGGCTCCGGGCGATGACGGCGGCGACGATCTGCCCGCGGTAGGTGATCTCCGTGCCCTGCAGCACGTTCATCGCCTGGTCGGGGTCGACGAACAACATCTCGTATCCGGCGTCGGGCTGCATCCGCGGGGCGTTCGTGGCATCCAGCACCGTCACGACACCCGGCTGGGTGAGCGCCGCCGACGCGTCGACCGACACGACGGTCCCGCGCGCGATCGTGGACTGCACCGGCCACACGTAATGCATGTCCTCGGGTACACGGCACAGCCGCCTACGGCGGCCCTCCAGCCGAGCGCACCCGGCTCGCAGTTCCCGCCGAGGTAGTAACCGGTGGGTTCCAGCGTCGTCACTCACCCCCGCCACCGGCAGGCGGTGAGTGTCGGCGCTGGCCAGTCGCGCTCGCGGACCCCGCTCCAGGGGTCCGCGAGCCCGTGGCGCCCACGGGTGTACGCACGCGGCTCCTCGGCGTCCGCAGCGGGCCGACACCCCGGCCAGCGGACCGAAATTCAGGGATCGGTCGGCGAATACCCCGATACCCAGACTGGGCAATAGCTGCGAGCGGGAATGAGCAACCTCTGTTCGCCCGGACCGTCATAGGTCAGCCGACACATGCGGGCCGACCCCGCGCGCGGGCCGGCACCGTCCCCGACACGCACCGACAGCCTCGCGCAATCTCGCGAGCCACCCTCACCTCGGCGTACTACCGCCTGGAGGACCCGGTCCGGTCAGTCGTCGCGATCGAGAACGTCGTGGAGGCGATCAGCCAAATCGCGCAGACGACACTTCGCGCTGTGGTTGGACGTCACACCCTGGACGAGACGCTGTCTGAGACCGAAGTGATCAACCAGAACATCCGCGAGATCCTCGATGTCCAGACCGAGGAGTGGGGGGTCAAGGTCACGGTCGTCGAGCTGCGGGACATACAGCTCCCCGAGGGGATGCAGCGAGTGATCGCCCGCCAGGCTGAGGCCGAGCGCGAGAAGCGGGCCAAGATCATCGCCGCGCCAAGGCGAAGCGCTCGCGGCGGGCGAGCTCGCGCAAGCCTCGGACGTGATGATGGCCCACCCGCTGGCGCTTCAGCTGCGCAACCTGCAGACCCTGGTCGAGGTCGCAGTCGACAAGAACTCCACGGTCGTCTTCCCGGCGCCATTGATGAGCACGATCGGCGAGCTTGGCGCTTTCCTGGCCCGCGAGAGCAAAGCCGCGGTCGAGCTCGCCGCGGTGCCAGCCCTGCCGTCAGGCTCCGCAAATGGAGAGCCGGCGCCGTCGCGGCCTGCGCGGAGCTCGTAGCTGCTATCCAGTGCTTTGTCGGCTTGACTGGTATTCCGAGTCCCCTCCGCGTGGCGCTCCTCCTACCCGACGTCGCTCTTACCCTGTGGCCCTGCCGAACTGCAGGGCCACAGGCGCGCCTGGGCCATCTCCCGTTCGTGTACGACCCGATCGGCTACCGCGTCTGCGGACTACCTCCGTATCCCGCGCGCGGGGGAGCGCTAGGCGATTGCAGCATCCCCCGCGCGCCTCGTGGTGCGATCCCCTGGCGAACACGCGGATCATCGGCGCCGCATCCCCGTGAGATCTCGACGCGCTGTCGTTCCGTCTCGACAACCAGGTCGGCCATGCACGCCAGCAGGTCGGCGCGGGCCTGCGAATGAGGGGAGGCTGGTCAGGCCCATGGGCGGGAAGGCGGACGGTGAGGTATTGCCCGGCGGCTGCTTGGGCGATCGGATCGCCGTCGGCGGGAGCGAGCGTGAAGGAGGTAATCGTGGTGCTCTCGCGCGTCACCGCGGTCACGGCGAACGGTTGGAACCCGGCCCAGGCTGGAGCGGGCGGGGCATTGCGTTGCTCGCTGTGCTCGAGGAGCTCTTTTGAAGGAGCCTTTCCAGCCTTCGCTGAGGGCCGAGATGCGCAGCGCTCTTTTCAGGCTGCGTTGTGAGCGCCTGGGGAGGTAGAGCAGCGCGTCGATCTCGGCGACAGTTAGTCGCTCCGGCTCGGTTTGCAGGCGGATGATGTCGTCGCCGGCTTGGAGCATGCCCTCTTCGAGGACGCGCAAGTAGAAGCCTGGTCGGTGGTGGGCGACCAGGAGGGAGGGCATCCTTGGTTCGTTCATCCGGATGCCCACGCGGAAGCAGGTCACGCGTGGTTGGCTGACTTCGAAGATTGCCTGCCCGATCTGGTAGCGGTCGCCGATGCATACCTCGTCGTCGGCGAGGCCTTCGACCGTGAGGGTCTCGCCGAACTGCCCGTAGGTGAAGTCATCGCGTCCGAGCAGCTCTTCCCGGTACCGGTAGGACTCGATCTGGTACACGAAGACGGCGCGGTGATCGCCGCCGTGCGCGGCGCGATCTGCCTGGTCATCGCCGTCGATGTTACAAGCCAATTCCCGACGAGCCGCCCCTCTTTGACAACACAACCGGCGCGAACACCTCGACCATGATCTGGCGGACCATGCGAGGGGCCTCGACGGGCTCTTTCGAGATCGCAGTGCGAACCGTCTTGCCCTGCCATGGCACATCGCGGGGTAGTCCGACGTTGACGGAGAGCAGCTTGCCCGCCTTGACCCCTGCCTCGCTCATCCCGACACCCGCATGCCGGTAACTGGTCCGTGAAGGGCTGCGCAATGGTGCTGTGTCGGCACGATCGCTTCAGGATTCGTCGGTGAGGGTCGCGAGCAGCGGTTGCCCGAGGCCGCGGCGGCGGCCGCGATGCTTTCGGTGCTCGGCGTCCATGCGCGGAAGACGTTTGAGGCTTGCGCTGCGGGTATGGGGACGGTTCGACATGTGGACGTTCCGTTGAGTTGAAGCGGCCGCAAAGACGATGTACGAGCGAAAATCATCGCCGGACGATGTGGCCGCTACGACGGCAGCTTGTCGGCCAGCACGTCAAGCGTCTCGATCTGCGGTGGCTGGGCGAGCAGCTCGTCGGCGTGCTCCATTAGCGCGGCCGCGACCGGCCCGGCGAGGTGAGCTTGACGCCCCTGCTCGTCCGGGAAGGCATCGAAGATCGCGAACCGAGAAGGGCCCATGCGCACTGCGAACCAGGCTGTGGTGTGCTCCTCCTGCTCGACCAGCGGCAGCGCCTCTCGCAGGAGCGCGGCGACGTGGTCCTCCTTGCCAGGCTTTGCTTCCAACTCGACGAAAAGTCCGCTCGCAACCATGTTTCGATCTCCTGGGTAGCGGGTTTTAGAAATCGAGACGCACGCTACGGGCCGCCGCTGTGTCGCCACTAAGTCGCACCTGAGTGGAACGCCTCGGGGTCTCGGGGCCCGGCCTCGCGGGCGGCGAGCGCGGCGAGCGCGGCACACCCAGCGTCAGCCCGGATCGTGCACGAGGTTGAGCGTATGCTGGTGCCGCCTTCTCGACGGCGATCACGAAGCACACCCGATCGGGGCCGCGGCTCGGAAATGGCGCGCCTGTGTACTTGATCGAAATCGGATCCATGTAGCGGCAACCCTCGTCCGGACGCACTTCGGCGACTCGTCCCTGGATCGCCGCCATGCGGTAAGGGTTGGACATGTCGGTCACGGACAGGGCCACGCGCGGGTCGCGCTGCATGTCCTTGGCCTTCCAGATCGCGTCCGAGGTACACACCAGGATCCGATCGCCTTCGAGCCCGACCCATACCACCCAGTTTCTCGGCGATCCGTCCGCCCGCAGGGTCGCGAGGTGCACATAGTTGGGCGCTTCTAACAGTCGCCGAACGTCAGCGGGGATCGGGATCGCCATCGGGCTCAGTTACTCGAGCAAACGGCGGCGGAACGCCCGGCGTCGCCTGGATCGTTCCTAGGCGTGGCCTATCTCGCTCTGGTCGCGTCGGGCGACGGTTGGGCAGTCTCTGGCCGGGAATCGGCTCGGACAGTGTGCGCGCGATCCGCTGGCGGCCGCGATGAAGCCGGGTGGTGATCGTGGCCTCGCGAACCAGCAGCGCTCGGGCGGCCTCGCGGTAGGAGAGTCCCATCACATCGATCGCCACGACGGCGTCGCGGAAGTCGGGAGGGAGGGCGGCGATCACCGCGAACAGCTCACCCGTCTTGATCAGGGCTTCTGGCTGCGCCGCGTTGGGGTCCTCGAGCGGGTCGAGGAGATCTGGCTGCGCGGCTGTCCGCGGGCGAGACGACGCGGCGCGGCGAGTGGAGACGAATGTATTGCGCAGTGTCCGTAGCAGATATCCGAGGTCGTCCTGGGAGTGCAGCATCCGTGGCTTTCGCAGCACCCGTGCGAACGTCTCCTGGACGAGATCCTCGGACTCCTCGCGCGACCCGCAGAGGCTCCTCGACGCGCGGTAGAGCCGATCGACGTGGTCGCCGAGCGTCTCGGGATGAAGCTGGCGGCCCGGGCACGTGCGTTCGCTGAGCATCTCGATCGCCCCTCACCAGATGGCCTGGAACCGGCCGAGACGGGGGGGAATCCAGGGATCCTCGCGACGAACGCGGCTTCGGCGATGATTTCGTCGCAGTCGCTCACCAGGACCTCGACGATCTCCTGTTCGCGTGCGACCGTTCCGCTGTCGGTGTCGGTTAGGAGGGTGAGGATCGCGCGGTGGCACCACGCGGTCGGCCGGATGGTGTCCCGCGCGGCGCTGATTGGCGATTGTGTCTCGGGTGAGGATGATCGGATTCGCCGGCGGCGAACCCGGTCGCCGCGGAGCTCGAAGCGGTGGGGCGGGAGCGTGAAGTCGGCGCGTTGCGCGTTGGCGAATCTTTCTCGGGCCCAGTCTTTGGCGACCTCGGCGAGGTAGTCGAGGGTCCCCAGTAGAGGCGGTGTGCTCAGCGGCTCAGAACTCATCGAGGCGCCACGCTAGGAGACGGCGCTGTCTTATAGCTGAGCGTCCGCTGAGCGACTCGTCGGGAGCAGAGTGCGACGGTCGGGTGTCGCTTGGCTCCGGCTCAGAGGCGGTCGGTGCGCTCAGCTCCCGCGACGGCTCGCGCTCCGGCCTCGCGGCCGATCAGCGTGGCGAGGGCGGCACGCGAGTGCAGGCCGAGTTTGTGGAAGATTCGAGCGAGATGGTTCTCGACGGTCTTTTCGCTGAGGAACAGCACCGCGGCCACCTCACGGTTGGTTTTGCCCGACGCAACCTGGGCTGCGACTTCGTGCTCGCGGGGACTCAGAGTGGCCAGCCCCGGGTGCTCCTCGCCCGGTCGCGAGCGGCGCAGAACCCGTCGCCCGAGGCGGCGCAACTCGCGTGCGGCGGCGTCCGCCTCGCGCACCGCGCCACAGGCGAACAAGTCGTACTCTGCGCTCTCGAGCTGCGCGATGCCCCGCGCGCGTTGGCCGGCGGCGGTCAAGGCGATCCCGGCGAGCGCGCGGCCGCGCGCACTCAGCGACGGATTGCCGGCGGCGTCGGAAAAGGCGACCGCGTCCTCGGCAACGTCATTTGCAGCGTCGGGCTCGCCGCGTGCCAGGAGAACCGCGGCGCGGGCACAGCGGACGGTGGCGAGTTGCTGCGGGAGCCCGGAGGTCTCGGCGCGACGCGACGCGCGCGCGACCGTGTCCTGCGCCCGGTCGATCTCGCCAAGGGCAAGCTGTGTGCGAGTGAGCAGCTCCCATCCGTGGGCCGCATGTTGGTCGAGCAGACGCCACGTCGTCTCGGCGTCGAGTGCCGCGAGTCTGGCGCCCGCGGATACCGCGGCGCCGGCCGTGTATTCGGCGCCGGCGAGCTGGATCTGCGCGGGGCCGCACAGGAATGTGTGTAGCCGCTCCGAGCGGGCGACCATCTCCCGTGAGCTCGCGAGCGCCCTGTCCGTGTCCCCGGCCCAGAACGCTGCCAGCGCGTCGGCCTCGAGCGCCCAGACCGTGCGCCAGTCATCCGCTATCAAGCTGGCCGCGTCGATCGCGCCGTGAGCGACTCGCGCCGCGTCGCTCACCCGCCCCTTCATCACGAGCGCGCGGCTCGCGATCGCCAGCCAGGTGGTGACGGTCACTCCTTGGCCTGTCAGGCGCGCGAGGTCGATGCCACGATTGACGTGCGCGAAGGCATCATCGGCGCGCTCCAGTCGCAGTTCGGCCAACCCGAGGTAGAACGAGACATAGATGCGCTCCGCCAGCTGCTCGTCCCCAAGGGCGTCAAATGCAGCTTGAGCTTCGGTGAGCGCTTCGAGCGCCTCCGCGACGCTGTGCTCCGCGTGGGCGAGGCTGCTGAGCGCCGCCGAGACGCTGATCATCGCGGGGTCCGCTCGCTCACGGGCGGCGATCAGCAACTGGTCGGCAAGCTCGCTCAGAGCAGCAAACTCTTCGTGCCACAAGCGGTCGAGCGCGAGCTCCAAGCGTAAGCTCATCGCGGCCGCGCCGTCCACGGCGCCAGGCGACGTCAGTGCGTTCTCCAGGATCCGCCGGGAGTCGAACGGGCGGCCGCTTCGACGCCTGGCGTACGCGAGCTTCGCGATCAGGTCGGGCCGCGTTCCCGCCTGATCGGGAGGCGCCAGGGCCAGCGCCGCTTCCAGCGCATCGAGCGCTTCGTCGTATGCGCCGCCCGAGATCAGCGCGGTCGCGGCCTCCACGAGAAGCCCGAGCCGCCGGGCGGGATCGGCGTCCGGGGCCAGCAGGCGGAGCGCCGCGAGCAACTGCCGTCCGGCCGTCAATGGGGTCGCGGGGCGGCCGCGCGGGCGGCATCGACGAGCAACGCGATCGCGTGCTCGTCGCCCACGATGCCCGAGCGCTCGACGTGGTGCGCACACGTGCTCGCGGGAGCGTGCGCGGCGATCAGCGCCGCTGCTGCCCGAGCGTGAGCGCCGAGCCGCCATCCGGGGCGGACCGCGTCGTAGACGGCCCTGCGCACGATCGGATGCCGAAAGCGGAAGCGGTTTGGCGTTGGCGTCGGCCGGATGATGTCGGCCTCGAGCAGGTCATCCAGGGCAGCGAGCGTGGCGGCGCTGCTCCGCTCGGCGATCGCTGCGGCCAGCGACGCTTCGAAAGACTCTCCCACGATCGCGGCGGCGTCGAGCACGACCCGGGGGTCAGGCTCGATCCGACCGAGCTCGTCGTTGATCGCAGCCGCCACCGCGGGCGGCAGCTCTCGGGGCTCGGTCGGCTGCTCGGACGCAACCGAGCTCAGGAGCTCGCGCGGTGGAGCCCGCACGAGCGCTTCCAGGTAGAACGGATTCCCTCCACTCTCGCGGTAGAGCGCCGTCCGAGTCGCGCTATCCAGCTTGGGATCGATCAGTGCCTGCGCCTCGCGAGAAGTGAGCGGGGCAAGGTCGAGCCGGGTCCCGAACCCGGGACGGGTCGCCTCCGCGAGCGCGGCGGCGAGTCGTGTCGGGGTTTGACGAAATGCCAACGCCATCAGCAGCGGACCGCGAAACCGACGTAACAGATGGGCGACGACGTCAAGCGACGCTGGATCGGCCCAGTGAACGTCGTCCAGTGCAAGCAGTACCGGGCGGCGAGCGGCAAGCCGCTCCAGAAGGGCGCGGACGGCATAGTGGAACCGGTATCGATCGCCTGCGACCCGTGGCCCGTGCGCCTCGGCGGCGAACGCCGACAGCGACGGGAAGACGGGGGCGAGCTCCTGGACGGTCGCGTCCTCCATCGCACGGATAAACGCGGGCTCGACCGTCGCCAGACAATCGTTGAGAGCATCGATAACCACCCCCAACGGGACGTCGTGCTCGAACTCGGCGGCCCGACCATCAAGGACGAGGAACCCGCGCTCCTCGGCGCGGTGAAGGAGCTCCGCCAGCAGACGCGACTTACCAATGCCCGGCTCGCCAATCAGCTGCACGAACCCCGGTTGCCCTTCCATGAGCCAGTCCAGCGCTAGATCGAGCTCCCTGAGCTCCCGCACACGACCAACTAGTGCGCCGGATCGCTGTCGCGCGTTTGTCGACATCTCGCTCGCCTAAGCGAGCGTACTTCACCCGCGATGTTCGCTTCGATCGCGCAGGAGACTGATCACATACACGTCGTTTCCGCTGTCGAGTGCGAGCAGCGTGATCTCGGTCGGGAGAAGCGTGCCGGACTTCGTCCGGCACGCCAACTCGATCGTCCAGTTGATGCCGTTTTCCAGCGCCAGCTCAGCAAACATCTGCATCCGCGGAAGCTCGTGGGGGTGTATGTGTGAGATCGGTGTGGCCAGAAACTCCTCGCGCGTGTAGCCGAGCATCCGGCAGGCGGCGGGATTGGCGTCGAGGATGCGGTCCGTGCGCGGGTCGGCGATGACCACCGGATCCCTCGATTCCTCGAACAGCAGCTCGAGCGGAGGGTGCCCGTCCGGAGGTCCGAGCATCGGCTAACGCCCCCTCGGACCGGCAGCAGCGCCGGTCTCAACGAGGATGTCACGACCAGCGGCGCGGAAGATCTCGTGACGTTCACGGGCCCCCTCTGCGCGCTCGCGTAGCAAGCGCTGACGCGCGGGCGAGACGCCCGCCGCGAGGACATCGCGGATGATCGAATAGCGGTATCGGAAGCGAAGACCGTCGATGCGAAGGAGCCGTCGATCGCAGAGTTGCTCCAGCCGCTCGGTCAACTCGACGGGATCGGCATCGAGCAGCGCGGCGAGCACCTCGGGATCAAACGGCTGTGGGAGCGTCGCCGCCATCAGCAGGATGCGATACGCGTCCGCGCCCTCGGCGCGGCAGCGAGCAATCAGGAGCTCGGTGAGCGAACGCCGGAGATCCGGACGTGATCCGTTTGTGATCAAGTCGGCGACGAGGGCTGGATGCCCGCCTGTACGCTCGTGGACTCCCGAGATCCCCAGCGGGGCCAGCTCCTCATCGGTCAGCGGCTCGAGCCGGATGATCTCGGTCGCGTCCAGCCTGCGCACAGGGTGATCGGACCGCGCGTCCTCGCCGCGCAGCGCTCCGAGCACCATCACAGGCGACTCGGCGCACCGCCGGTGGAGATACTCCAGCGCGGCGATCGTGCTCAGGTCCGCCAGGTGCACGTCGTCGAGGATCAGGACCATGAACGCGTGCCAGGTGATCACAGCCACCATCGCCTCGAGCACGTCGACCTCGCTGAACTCCATCGCCGGCTGACGCGCGCCTAGCTCCGGCAGCATTCCGCGCAGCGCCGGAAACTCCGCCGGTTCGAGCTGAATCTCTTTCAGCGCGTCCCTTAGAGCCGCCGCCAGCGGCACGTAAGCGAAGCGCCGCTCAAGGTCCGAGCACTTCGCCCGGCCGACTCGGACACCGTCGAGCGTCAAGGCGAACTCGTCGAGTAGCCTGGACTTGCCAACGCCGGCCTCACCCTCGAGCAACACCAGCGAGAACTCCCCGTCAAGCGCCGAGCCGGCGAGCTGCTCGAGCGCGGTGAGCTCCGGTCTGCGACCGAGGAACAGCAACCACGGTCGCCCGGAGGATCGAAGCTGGATCTCGCGGGACGGGCGCGGAATCAGCGTCGCCACCTCGTCCTGGCGGAGGATCGCGGCTTCTAGTGATCGGGTCTCCTCGCTTGGCTCGAGCCCGAGCTCACCGACCAGCAGCGAGCGCAGCCGGCGGTACCCCTCGAGCGCCTCATTCGCTCGCCCCATCGCGTACAGCGAGAGCATGTACGTCCGGTGGGCGCGTTCGCTGAACCGATCCAGCCTCGCGGCCGCTTCCGAATAAGCGAGGCCGGCGCGATAGTCGTGAGCTGCCAGCGCGGCATTGGCGGCCTCGAGATTGGCCCCGATCACCCTCCCCTGATACGTGCCCCGCAGTTCCTGCGCCCAATCCGCGTACGGCTCGTCCTCCAGCACCTCCTCCGTCGCGAGCGCCAGCGCCTCGGCGAGGCAGCGCCGGGCGGCCTCGGTCGGCACCCGCCCGGAACGCTTCAGCAGCTGGTCGAAGCGGTCGAGGTCGATCTCGGCGCGCCGCACGGCGAACCGGTACGCCCCCCGTTCGGTGACGACCAGTTCCCGCGCGCACGCCGGCAGCACCGACACGAACGTCTGGAGAGAGCCGTGGGCGTTGTCGGGCAGCTCCTCACCCCACAGCATCTCGGCCATCCGGTCGACGGGCACCCAGCCTCCTCGGGCCGCGAGCAGTATCTCCAGAACCTGCTTGGGCCTGCTGCCGCCAAAGTCACGAGGCCCGAGCGTGCGCTCACCGTGCTGGACGGCGATCGGCCCAAAGAGCCGGATCGTCAACGGCGCGCTGAGGCACGAAGTGCTCATCGCCGCGTAACGTGGGCCCCGCGCGCGAGATGCGGCCTGCGGCTCAGCATGCCTGAAAGCCTCGCAGCGCCGCGATCGCGGCGGTATGGGGTGAATGCCTCAATCGGGTACCCAATCGACCCCCGCGGCCTTCCACGAGCCCGGCGCGGCCGTTCGGCCACTCAGCGGACGCCCAGGTCCCGCTAAGGCCCCGCTCGTAGCTTCGGCCTCGCCGCTAACCGGTTGCGGCACGTCCAGTCAATCCACATGACTCCAAAGAGGACAGGAGACCCGCGTAATGCATCAAGTACTCGTATCCGCGACGACACAATCCAAAGGAGAAGTGATGCGCACCATCACACGCCTTCTCGGGCGTATCATGCTGGGACCCGTCGTCCTGGGCTTGGCAGCTTTGGGAGTCTTCGCGCTCCCGGGATCGGCGCTTGCGTCGACCGGCGCACGCGGGTGATCGGCCATGTCTATCTGGACGGCAACACGACGGGGGCCAATACCGTCGCGGCCTACAACCGTGCCCCCGGACGGCTCGCTGACCCCCGCGCTAGGCTCTCCGTTCGCCGTTGGCGGCGCGGGACTCGGCAAGGGCCTCGGTTCCCAGGGCGCCATCCAGCTGGCTGACCAGGGGCGGTATCTCCTCGCGGTCGACGCCGGCAGCAACCAGATCTCGGTCCTCCAGACCAACCCGGACGGATCGCTGACTCGCGTGCCGGGCAGCCCGGTCTCCTCGGGCGGCGTGGAGCCGGTCAGCATCGCCGTGCACGACCACCTGGTCTATGTCGCCAACGACGGTGACGCCACCCACAGCGCCAATTACACCGGGTTCTTCCTGACCGGTTTCGGCCAGCTCGTTCCGCTGCCGCACTCGACCGTGAACGCGCCCGGAGCCGCTAACGAGTCAGTGGAACGCCGCAGCCACGCAACGGTCGCGAGACCGGGGCCCCGCACATGCTCTCGGTAACTGCCCACGTCGACGGGCCGGGTTCCGCGCACCACAGCGCCGAGCGGCCAGTTTAGGTCGGCTCCACCGGCACGCGGCGGCGCCCACAACGGCAAGCTGTCGGCCGTATCGGCGCCCCAGCGGACGGCCGGAACGTGACTTCGTTGCGGGTGGCGCGGTGGGTTCGGCGGCGGCGCGCTCGGACGTCCGGCTGCCGTGGTTCGGCTCGGCTCGTGCCCGCTCAGGTGGACTGCGCGCCCGCCAATGCTCTTCCTACCTGGGGACCCCGGGGCAAGGGGGGGTGGACCCGTCGCCTAAGCTAGCTCGACGCCGTCGGCGTCTCGCGTTCCACCGTGTATGAGATGGTCAGAGCTCAGCGAGCCGCAGCCCACTGAGCTGGGTGTGGTTCTGACAACGGGTCTTCGTCGCCACGTAGCCAACACCGGAGCGTCGCGGCTAGTTTGCCCCTGGGGACAGCAACCGAAGGACAGGTCCCGTTAGCGCCGGTTGCGTTTGCGCGCCGAGCGCTGCGCCTTGCGGCGCTGGGCGCGCTGCTTGGGCGCGTGCGGCCTGGTGGCAGGGCGAGGTACCGCGGCGTGGATCATGCGATCGGCGGCGGGGCCGATGATCGCGTCACGCTGCTCGAGTGGCCGCGCGTTGAAGTCGGCCATCCAGGCGTCCATCGCCCCCGGCGCGCTCGGGTCGATCCCTTCAGCGAACATCTGCATCACCATCGACTTCGCCAGCCCCCACCGTGATCTGTCGCGGGCACGCTGCAAAAACTCGCCGCGCAACTCCTTACAGGCCTGTACGAGCTGTTCGAGCGGCTCGCCGGAGAGCCTGCCGCGCGTGTGCAGGAATCTCAGGAACACGCCGGCGCACTCGGGAACCGCGGGCAACGTCCGTTCCACGACGCTGACCTTGCGCGGGAAATAGTCGAGCAGGTACTCGACCAGATCCGCCCGTGTCCAATCCCACAGGCGCCCGCCGGTATAGCCGCCCTTGTATTGCAGCATCGAGGACGCCACAAAGTCACCGTGCTGCCACACGATGCCACCGGGCGGGTGCGTCGCGCGTGCATGCTGCTCGAACTCGTCGAGCAACAAGTCCATCTCCCGCTGCAAGCCCTCCTCGTCCTCGTCCTCGTCGTCTGGGTTCTGGTCGTCGATTAGCTGTGGGTCGTCTTCCCATGGCGCCAGTACCGCCGGGCGCGGCAGGCCGGTCGGGTCGCCGGTCAGCGCACGAGAGATGATCACCAACGCCGGCCCGGCCTTGTGCCCGAGCGAGATCTCCTCCTCGACTGCGCGCCGCGCCGCCGCGAGGACACGCGCGGTGAGCTCCTCGGTCGCGATCGGCACCGGCGCGGGCCCATAGTGCACGCCGTCTGAGAGCAGCTCGCCTCCGGCGGCGATCGGCGTCGGCGGCGTGAGCGCGCACTGCACCAGCACGTCGCCCGTGTCCTGATGCTCGATCCCCAGCAGCGCCGTCTGGACCTCGCGCGCGCCGGGTCGGCGCAGCAGCACGACCAGCAGCTCCGCGTCCGGACAGTCGATCTGCGCCGCGTCCTGCACGGCCAGCATCCCGACCCCAGCCGCGATCGGCGAGACGATCCCCTTCTCGGCGAGCCGCTGCGCGCCCGCCCGCGAGCGCGCGGCCAGCGGCTCGCCTGCGAGCACGCCAAGCGCCGCGAGCAACCCCGCAGCGTCGACGTCCCCACGCGCCTCGATCGCGTCAAGGACCGCGGACGCCACCTGCTCGGGCATCTCGAACTGCTCCAGCGGTACCAGCAGGGTCGCAGCGAGCTGCTCCACATACGCCGGCTCCTGAAGCCCCGTCGCGTCGTCGAGCATCGCCACAAACGTCGCGGTGGTTGTCGTTGCAGTGTTCAGCGAGGTCGCAATCAAGGGAAAGTTCTGTAGGTTGTTCGGACCGCTGTCCCTGTCGCCCGCGTCATTCAGGGTGACGCGGTTGCCGGGGTCGTTGGCGGCGTTCAGATCGATGCCTAGCGCCTCCGTTGCCGTAAATCGAATTGCCCAAGACGGCGTTGCCTGTGCCCTGGGCGATCGACACGCCGGATTGCAGATTGTCGGCAATCAGGTTACCAGCAGCGGGGTTGGTACCGCCGACGAGATTGTTGTTGGCCCGCTCGATGCGGACGCCGGTGCCGTTGGGCAGCGCGGCATTGCCGGCGGCGTTGGTGCCGATGTAGTTGCCGGCGACCACGAACCCGTCGATTCCCAGGTACACGCCGGCTTCGGGATTACCCGAAATGATGTTCCGCTCGGCGGCGTCCGAGATACCGTCGGCATTGGTGCCGATGCGATTGCCGGTGCTGGTGCCGCCACCGAGGACGAACACCCCCATGCGGCCATTGCCCAGGGCCGTATTGCCGTCGGCGCTGGTGCCGAGCCGGTTGCCGGCAATCACGTTGTTGTTGGGCGTCTCGCCTGGCTGGCCAACCTCGATCAGGATGCCGGCCGTGTTTTGTCCGGAGATGACGTTGCCTTCGTTCGCGTCATTTTTTCCGTCGCCGTCGGTGCCGATCACGTTGGCGTCGCTGCCGAAAATGATCACGCCGTAGCTCCCCTGCACCGCCAAGGGGTACACCGCATTGCCAGCCAGGTTGGTGCCCAGAAAGTTGCCCTGGATCACGTTGCCGCCGGGACCCGTGATGAGGATGTCGCCATTGGGATCGCCGACGAAGCGATTGATTGCCAGCCCGCGCACGGTCGTGCCGCCTGAAGCGATGGCCAGGCCGTCGGCGATGCCGGCCAGAGTTCCATCGAGCTCGATGACGGGCGTGCCGGCGTAGCCGGGCTGCGTGGTGGCGTCCAGAACCACCGGATCGGTGATAGTCGGCAATTGGGAAAGAGGTTGAATGGTGTGGGCACCCAGGCCGGGAATGTCGAAACGGATCGTGTCCGGAGTGCCGATGTTGGCTGCGGCATTGGCGTCCAAGATGGCTTGTCGCAGCGAGCCGGGCCCGCTGTCGATCGTGTTGGTGACCAGGAAGCTCGGAGTTGGCACGTAGTCGGTGGTCAATTGCTCGAAATTACTCCAAAACATATTCTTGCGATTGCTGCTAGTGAACTCCCCGTTCCCCGCACCGAAGGTCCGCTGGACCGGGTTTTCCACTCCGCCGAGCGCCACATGCAGTTGATCGCCCGGGGCCGTGAGGGGGCTGTTGCCGCTGATGTTGAGCGAGGTAGCCGCCATCGGCCCGGCGTAGACCGTGTCGGCGCCGGTGCCCAGGTCGAGCGAGATGCCGGAGTCACCGGCCGGGTCGGCCAGGTTGCGATAGGTCAGCGAGCCCCCCGCGCCAAACAGCGTGTCGCCGGCGACGGCGCCAAACGTGCCGTCGTCCGTGGTGTCGACGTGCACGGTTTCTCCGGCGGTGTCGGCCGAGTCGTCGATGTCGAGACTGCCGCCGTCGACACCCCCGTCGACGACGATCTGGCCGTGGATCAACTGCGTGTTTTCGAATTGGTCCGCGATGTGGAAGTAGTCGAAGCCGCCGTTGCCTTCGAGATTCAGCCTCTGACCAGTACCCATCGTTTCGACGAAGAAGCTATCGTCGCCGGGACCACCAAGGATCGAAACATTCTCGAAGTCGCTGGTGGTCATCGTGAGCGAATAGGTCCCGCCGGAGTTCGCGGCGGTTAGCTGGCTGCCGATCCGCGTGTAGGACCAGTTGCCGATGGCTTCGTCATTGTCCACGATGTACGTATCGATGCCGTCGCCACCATCGAACTGTATGGCCGCGGTGGCGAGGATCGCGGAGACCAGGTTGCCATCGAGCGCCGAGACAGCGTGAGCGTGTCGTTGCCGGAATTGCCCTCGATGTCGAATCGGGTCGTTGCCGCCTTGAAATCATCCACGTCGAATTCATCGTCGCCGCTGCCGGCACGCAGATCAAGCAGCTCGACGTCGCTGCCGGTCGCCACATTGGCCAAGGTCGGAGTGCGGATCCAAGTCGAACCGAGCACGCTGAAAATCGTATAATGCTGGCCAATGGTCGCAGCAGCATTGTCGATAGCGACGTTATCCGAGCCTGAACCTCCGTTGATCGTCACCGCGCCGCCGATGGTCGGGTTACCGGCCGCGTCGCTCTGCTCGACGTTGAATGAATCATTGCCGCCGTCACCATCGAGCGTGAGGCCGTCGATCATGTTGGACGGAGTGCTCCAGATCTTGGTTGTGTCGCTGCCGTCGCCCATGTCGATCTCGGCTGAGCCCAGCTCTCCATAGAACAGATCGAGCCAGACCGTGTCGTCGCTGGGCACGTCGGTGATGCGATTGGAGTAGATGTTGTAGCTGGTCGCGACGTCAAATCTGTCGTCGAGGAGCAGCGAGTTGCTGCCGCCATTGCCATAAATGCTCGCGCGCCGGTGACGAGGCCGGACGCGTTAAAGGCATTGTGGAAACTGAACGCGTCGTTCCCATCGCCGCCGGTGATGAGTGCTGTGGCCGCGAAGGAGGCGCCGAAGACGTGGTTGCCGATTGCGAAGTCGTCGTTTCCAGCGCCGCCGTCGACATTAACCGTCTGCGTGAAGTCGCCGCCGAGCGTGAATGAGTCGTTGCCCGATCCGCCGAAGTATTGGAAATGATTGATGTTTGCTATATCGACATAGAGTTGGCCGGCGATCTCGACATAGTCGGGATGGATCGTCCAATCGGCGCTGACGTGTCCTGGGAGTCGTCGACGATCAGCGTATTGTCACCGCCGCCGCCGTCGATTTCGGCGTCGACTCCCGCTGGCAGCGAGTCGATCGTGATCTTGTCGTCACCGCCGCCTCCGGTAAGATCATACTCCTGCAGTCCGGATGCCGAGAGCGTCATCGACCCGATCGTCAGGGCGTCTTTCGTGATTTGGTAATTGTAGTTGGCATTCGCCTCTTCGGGGTCAACTTTCGGATCGGGCGGGGTGATGCGGATGGTGTTCAGTTCGCCCGGCGTGAATTCAACTCCGCTGAATTGCAGGTTCAGCGGAGCCGGGTAATTCATCACGCTCTGTTCGACGTACATCAGCGGACCGAAGAATTGGTATTGCGTGGCCGTGGCGTCGGCGTCAATCCGCATCTTGTTGACGATCGCGGTTTTGCTGCCGTCGGGATTGGTGATGTACGACGTCGGCTGGCCGATATAGGGCCCGTGCTCGTCGACGCCCATGCCGGTCTCCCCAGCGACGGGCGACCCGTCGATCAAGCCGATGCCGGGGGTGTTGACCACGTGGACCACCGTGCCGCCAAAGACGTAATTGCTGGCGTTGAACTCGACGTATTGCGCTTCGAGCGTAACGGGGCCATCGGCCCAGGAATCGACGTGGATCGTGTTGTGTTGCGATTCCTTGATGTGCAGATCCTCGATGCTTTGCACGGCGATCTCGGTGGTCTGGTCACCGAAAGTCCAATTCATATAACTCGACGGTCCGCCCGAGTAATTCGCGAACAGCTTGATGAATCGACCGGCAGGGTTGTTCGAGTCATCCATGGTGATCCGGTCGGTGCCGGTGCCACCATAGAACTCGACGTTCTCGTTGATCGTCACCCCCAAGTTGCCCGGGTTCTGGTAGTCAACGTCCCAGGTATCGTCGCCACCGTTGCCAAAAACTTGGGCCTCGGGCGAAAACATGCCGTAAAAGTTGTCGTTTCCGTCGCCGGCCTGCAGTACTAAGAAGATCTGAACGTAGGTAATAACGTGCGTTACAGGACCGTTGGCGGACTTGGTGACGACGGTCAGCGTCCACTGGTTGCTGTTGGGATCGTCGTAAAAGTAATAGTCGCTCCCCAAGCGGTCCGCGGAGTTGTCGACCGTGAGATCGGAGAGCCCGCCGCCATCGATCGCGATCCTGGTATTCGGGTCGACGTCGGCCAAATGCCCGCCGCCGATGGAAAGATGGTTGAAGCCGGGCCCACCGCGGAGATCGATGTTGCCGCGAGGCGTGCCGTCCGACCAGGTTCCACCGACGGGGCCGCCGCTGCCGCCCTCGAGCGTGTCGTTGCCGATCCCACCCTCGATCGTGACGTCGGTGTGGCCTTGGACTTCAATGTCATCGTCGCCGTCGCCGCCGTCGAGGTAATAGCGGCAGGTTCCCGAGTCGTCGAACACGTGCAGCGTGTCATTCCCATCGTCCATGAAGGCATACACGGTTTCTGCCGCCATATCGAAGTTTTGCGTGTAGCCATACTGGCGCCCACTTCGAACGTGTTGGAAGTGGGCGTCACGATGTGGCGAACCGTGAAATTCTCGTCCGGCGAGGCGAAGTTCGGATCGTACAGCGCGGCGTCGGTTCCTACGTTGAGCCACAGCGAATTGGTAGCCGCATCGTAGCGCGCAGCGCGGGCGGCTGAGGCGCAGTTTGCTCGAGCGACGGTGGTAAGGGGACCGTGTTGCTGGCGAACTTCCAAACCGGCTCACTAGCCACGGGCCAGGATTTATCGATGCCGATAAAGTGCCCCAACACGCTGAAGCCGGCCTTGAAGCGAATATTGGCTTCCACGTCGAGTTCGCCCGTCGTGGAGAAGAGCGTGTCACCCAGATCGCCTTCCAAGGGCCTCAGCTTGTCCGGATGATTCGAGTTCGTCGTCATGGACAAGTCGATGCTGCCGCTCATTCCGCCATTGGCCGTCAACTCGACAACATCAGGGAGCCCAACACCGGCAGTGACTTCAATGGCGCCGTTGCCCTTGAAACTCGTGTTCCCATCGATGTACAAGCCGTCGAAAATCCTTCCCGGTTGAAAGCCATCGCCGGCATAAAGCGGCGCCATCGCATCGCGTAAGCCCTCGGTGTCGTAGCCGATCTTGGCATAGGCGGTGTACGATCCCGATCCGCGCAGACCGATGACCAGTCCTGGAACGGGCACAAGCGGATAGACCTTATCGAAGCTGTCGTTGAAATTCGCCGTGATACTAAAAAGGTCTGAGGTTTGCCCGAGCAGAAAGCTCATCACCGTGCCGGACGGATTGTCGATGATCGGAAACTGTGGGTTCAAGCCGTCGCCGTCCTCCTGGTCGACCAGCTGCGTCCACAGATCATTCACTTGATCGCCGAGGGAGTTTCCTCGCGCATCGCGAATCGCTTGCTTGACGCCGTCGAAATTGAGGCTATCCACGGCATTGAAGACCAGGCTCGACCAATGGTCGAGCGCTTGAGCTGATCGGCCGACAGCGACAGGCCCACCGCCGAGGCCGCCTCGGTCAACAGCGAACCGCCAGCCTGGCCGGTGATGTTGTAGTCGCCGATGCGAATCCATTTATTGCTCAACGATGCCAGGTGTTGTGCCGTCTGGGACATCGTTTGCAGCCGCTCGACCGAGTTGAGCACATTCAGCAGTCCGGTCGGCGGATCAGGTAACGCCGAGAGTACGGTGGAGAACGACAACAGGTTAATCGGGTCTCCGCCCATCGATTGGGAAAGGGCGCTCAGGCCGGGGATCGGCTTTTGCATCAAATCGAACAACGGCTGCAGCGGCTGGAGGATCTGTTCCGCGCGATCCGCAATCGGCGCAACGATGTCGCCCAGGACCGAGCCGATGTTCACTTGCACGTTGTCGAAGGCCAGCGCCGGCGTCCCCCACCCCGGCCCTAAGGCTGCCAATGGCGAAACGCCCGAGGTCGGCAAGGTCCATTTCAACACCATGTCGGCCTGAACTTCAGGCAGATTGGGCGATTCCAGGCTGGCCAAGTGCAGGTTCAGGTCGACGTTGCCGGCAATCTTCGGATCGGAGATCCCCGACGAACTATTGATGTCGGCGGAAAACGTCAAATGCAGATCAGGGTTGGTCTCGGTCGTATTCGCCTTGTTATTCGTGACGTTGACGTTTAAAAAACCCAGGCCGGCCTGGAAGCTGGGCAACGTGCTGTCGATCGTGAATTGCAGCTCGTCGGGGGCGCTCGTGTCGAAGTAAGGCGTGCCATTCTTGAAACCAAAGTCGAAATTGTTGTAGGTCAGCCCAACCGTGAAGCTGGCGTCATTGTCTCCCGGATTGCCGGTGGGCTTGAACGGCACCGAGCTGATTCCCAAACCAACGCTCGACTTAAACGTCACGCTTTCGCCAATGTTGAGCGAGACATCGACGCCCGTGGAACTGATCGTCACGCCGACGTCCTCCGGCCCGACCGTGCTGGGCCCCGTCTTATCGGCCGAGCACGCCGAGCGGACTGAGCACGTTGTAGATCGCATTTTGAATGTCTACCTGGGCATGCTCGGAGACAGCGAAGTCAGGGTATCGTGAAGTTGAGTCCGAAATGTGTCGAGCGAGTTGGTGACTTGGGTGATCTGGTTGATCGGCTCGTTGATAAGTGGCAGACTCGCAATGCTATTGATCCGCGCAAAGCGGCACTGACGTTGGCCATCGCGCCGGTCGGCCCGGCGACCGTGTCGGCGATCTGATCGAAATACCCAGTCAGCATCCGGCGGTCTTCGAGGTATTCGGCGCTGGAATGCCGGAAAAGGGGCAGTCGATTCCGGGCGTTGCGGCCCGTGCCGCGGGGTTTCTTGTGTCGCCCGAAGTGTTTTTTTCGCGACATTTTTGAACCACCCTGTTGAACTTCAGCGGCCGATCGAACGGCATCGGCGACGTCGCCAGCGGCCTTCAAACGCTCACTAAATCCGATGAGGGAGCCGAGCCTGGTGAAATTCGTCCCAGCACGTGCTAAAATGGGCAAGCTAATCTTGGTACGCCTACTATCGATAACGCCATTTATTCCGGGATCGCACGGCCGTGGACGGAGAAATCCAAACAAAGCCGCCCTCCGCCCCATTCGCGCCCGTCGATCCCGGCTTCGGGGACTTCGTCCGGCGGCATTTCGCTCGGGTGACTGTCGGGCGGCCGAAGAATTGGTCGAGCACTCGAACCATTGATCCGTCGCGAGGTGCGGCTGCGGATCGGCAGCAATCAGGTGAACCGGGCCTTCGACTCGCTCGATGTCAGCCAATCGGTGCTGGCGAATTTCTTCATGCGGGCCGCGACCGGGCAATTCGAACTGGAACGCCCCGACCAGCTGGCCGGGCTCCTGGTCACCATGGCCCGCAACAAGCTGGCGTCGCGCGTTCGCTCTGAGAGACGGCAAATCCGCGACATTCGCCGCTTGACCGCCGAGCCGGCGGCGCTCGACTTCGTAGCCGACAAGCAGCCGACTCCCAGCGAGCTCGTTTCCCGCAATGAGATATTGGAGCGCTTGCGTACGCTGCTCAGCGACGAGGAGTTGCAGATTCTCGACTTGCGCAATCAGGGCCTGGGTTGGAACGAGGTTGCCGCACGGCTGGGCGGCAGCGGACAGGCTCGCCGGATGCAGATTTCGCGAGGCATCGAGCGACTTTCGCGCAACTGGGAGCCGCCGAATAGAATTTCGGTTGTGCGTTTTTCGCGGCGTTGGCGATAGAGGTAATGTGGGGGCGCTGCGGTGTGGAGTCCATACCTTGGTCGAGACAGTATGGACTCAACGAGCCCTTTCAATCTTGGCGAGCAAAACGCGGAAGGCCCCGCCGCCGAAGTGATGCGCAGCTCTGGCAGGAAGGCCGGCCTGCCGACTTGGAAGCCATCATCGCCCGATACGCGGGGCTTTCTCCAGATCAGTTAGCCGAAGTCGTTCGAGTCGACCTTGAAGTGCGTTGGCGTCGCAAGCAGCCACGTGCAGCCGAAAGCTATCTGGCCAGCTTTCCCGACTTGGTCGACGACCCCGAGCTGGCCGTCGACGTGATTTATGCCGAATATCTCGCCCGCGAGCAGGCAGGCGAAAGTCCGAACATCGCCGAATACCAAGAACGGTTTCCGGCCTATGCCGCCGTGCTGTCGGAGCAGATCTGGCTGCATCGTGCGCTGGAGGTCGACGATGAGGGCGCGGCCGCGGGCTCACCCGACATGGCGTCAGACTTCAGCGACGAGTCCAGCGACGCGCTGCCCGACGACGGCGGTTACGAAATCCTGGAAGAGATCGGACGAGGTGGAGCGGGCGTTGTCTACCGGGCGCGACAGGTAGCCCTGAAGCGGTTTGTCGCGCTGAAAATGGTGCGGGCCATCGACTCGGGCAATCACGAATTATTGGCTCGCTTTCGTGCCGAGGCGCACGTCATCGCCTCGCTTCGCCATCCTCAAATCGTGCAAGTGTATGACTGCGGGGAGCACGAAGGCCTTCCCTACATCGCGATGGAGCTGGTCGAGGGTGGATCGCTGGCGGATCGCTTGGACGGCACCATCTGGGCGCCGCGGGCTGCGGCCGAGCTGCTCGTCAAGCTGTCCGGCGCAGTCCATTATGCGCCACGAGCGACACGTGATTCATCGCGACCTCAAGCCGGCCAACGTACTAGTGGTCTCCGACGCCGGTGAACTCGAAGTCAAGATCGCCGACTTTGGGCTGGCCAAATTCATGATCGAAGAATCATCGCAGCACACCAAGTCCTACGCATTTCTGGGCACGCCAAGTTACATGGCGCCGGAGCAGGCGCGGGGCCCCGCGCACGAAGTCACGCCGGCCTCGGATATCTATTCGCTGGGCGCCATTCTGCACGAGCTGTTGACCGGCCTGCCGCCATTCCACGGCGACAGCCCGCTGGAAACGCTAGGGCTGCTCCTTTCGAGTGAGCCCAACTCCTTGCGACAAAGCGCGCCGCGAATACCGCGACCTGGCAACGATCTGTGACACGTGTTTGCACGTCGACGGGAATCGGCGGTACGCCTCGGCCGCGGACCTGCAACAGGATCTAATCCGCTATCTCGACGGCCGGCCGATCTTTGCACGACCAATCGGCAACCTTGAGCGGGTGCGACGTTGGTGCCGCCGCAATCCGCTGTTGGCCACGGCGATTGGGTCAGTGGCGGTGCTGCTGCTGGGCATCGCGGCCCTGTCGGTCTGGTACTCGGCACAACTTGGCCGCGAGCTGGCCAGAACGCGGCAAGTCGAGCAAGCCGAGCGGCTAGCGAATCGAGCCGCCCAACTGCGCCTGTGGGACTCCCTGCTCAGCGAGGCAGCCGCCCGCAATGGCAGCCGCAAGGTTGGCCAGCGATTCGCCGCGCTCGAATCGATCGACCAGGCAGCGGCGACTGCTGTTGACCCTTGGCCGCAGCGACGAACGCGAGTCGCAGCTCCGCAACGCGGTGCTGTCGAGCGCTGTGCTGCCCGACCTGCGAACGGTGCGCTTCCTTTGCGCCTTCGCCGGCCGAAGCGCAGGATTGCGCAATGTCCGCGGCCGCCGATTGCTGTGTGGTCACCGGCGACAATCGCACGATCGCCGCGTATCGTTTGTCCGATGGGAAGCGTTTGTGGAGCCTGGAGGACTTCGAGCCGCGGACGAATCCGGTGCTCTCGCGCGATTGCCGTTTGCTGGCCGCCATTGGCCAGCGCGGCGCGACGGTGTGGAGTCTGGACGCAGGCTCTCCGCGATTGCTTTGGGAGGCAGCCGCGCGGTTCTTCACCTTTTCCCCCGATGGACAACACGCTGCGTTCAGCACCGCCGACGGCCGCATGCACTGGGTCCGCGCCGCCGATGGAGAGACCGTGCGCACGATCGGCAGCGGTTCGGCGCGCTCGCCGTTCGCGTTCGATGCCGCAAGCGGCCGGATCGCCGTATGCGTTGCCAACAGCGTGCAGGTGATCGCCAGCGGCACCGGCGAGATTGAATTTGAGCTGCCGCTGGGCAATCTTCGAGAGCCGCTTGTCGCATGCGCCCCGGCGGCCAGCACCTGGCCGTGTGGGGGGACAATCAAGGAATCGTGCTCTGGGACGTCCACACGCGCGCCAAATCGTTCGATCTTGCGCATCTCGGGGTTCCCTCGGAGCTAACGTTCAATGGCGATGGTTCGATGCTCATTTCGGCAAGTCTCTGGGATCGGCGACATGCTGGCTTGGGATGTAGCCACGGGGCAGCGATTCCTTGATGTGCCTGAGTTCATCAACCAGGCTAGCGACGTGGGGCCCGAGGGGAGCGTGTTGTTCGTAAGCCTGGAGTCCGGCGAGGCTCGGCTTTTGGAACTCACGTGCGGCGCCCGACGGTCGCTGGCTCAGCCGTTGCATCCGCCGCTGGGGCTGTGGCGAAGATCGCCGTGAGTCCCGAAAGCCGTATCGTCGCCCTTTCCAGCGATCAAGGCCTGGAGCTGTGGGACTTGCCCACGTCGCAACGTCTGTTTGCGCGGCCGATCGGCGACTGCGCCGCCGAGTTCGATAGTGCAGGCCGGATGATCGTCGCACACCGGTCCGGCGTATATCGGATGTCGCCCCAAGTCCAGTTCGTCGCAAGCCAGGCCGACTCGTCGGACGGCGCTCGAGCAAGCGACCGGCAGTCGAACGATCGTGCGCTTTGGCGACTCCGAGCGCCTCGCCAGCACCTTTCGCCAGCCGATGTGGAATTCACCGCCGGCGACACGTTGTTGTTGGTTAATCCAGCCGGCAAATTTGAAGTGCAACACGGCGACGGCACCCCGGCCACGCTGCTAAACCCTGATGGAGATCCGCGCAAATCCGCCATCAGCAACGACGGTCGTTACGCGGCTATCGCCAGTTGGGAAAGCGGCGGGGCGACAGTGTGGAACGCCAGCTCCGGAGCCAAGCTGGCCGATCTGGCGGTAGGGCGACACGGGATCATGCGATTCAGCCCCGATGGGCAATTTTTGGCGGCCACACCCGACGGCATCAGCCTGTGGCACACCGGCGACTGGCGACGCATCGCCAGCCTGCACGCGCAAGGAACGACGCCGGCCGGCTTGGGAATCGCCTTTTCGCCCGACAGCCGCGTTTTGGCAATCGGTCAGGTCAATGGTGTCGTCAGCTTCGTCGATCCGAGTACGGCAGCGGAGTGGGGTCACGTGGCCCATGGCGACTTGCGCAGTGCGACGTTCATGGCGTTCAGCCCCGACCAGCGCTGGCTAATCACGTCGCCGGCCGACGAGCACACCTGCGCAGGTCTGGAATCTGACGTCCTTGCGTCAGGCGCTCCAGCAGCGCGCGTCGACTGGCCAGCGGACGTGTTGCGCGCGACAACCAGCCCACAACCGCTCGATGGCGAGATTGAAGTTGTTATCGAGGACAGCGGCCCGTTCGACGCGTCGAACAACTCAAGCGGCCAAGATCAGCCGGCGAAGAGCGCAGAAAACAGGCCGTCCGCCCGTTAGAAGCCTCTGTCTAGCGAGTCGTGTGTAGAACCAGGCAGGATCTTCGCCGCCCGTCCAGGTCCCGTCGTTGGGTTGCTGAGCGTCCAGCCTGATCTGCACCGGGTCCAGCCGCCAGATGACATCCATCTGGGTCCGCTCAGACAAGTTCAAATAAAGATTTAGTCAAGCCGTGGCTACTTCCCGCCAGACCGATTCGGGCGCATTGGTGCGCTCGAACTGTTGACGGCGGTTTAAAAATGCGGCGCGGGGCGGCCGAATTGGTCACGCTGGGTTAGTGAGGGTCCCGAGTTACCGAGATTGGGTTCTGACGGCCCCGCCATCGCGCTTGTTTCCAGACGGCCGCAAAGGTGTAAGGCGACGGCCTCGTCAAGGAGCGGAGGGCACGGGACTCGAACCCGCAACCGGTTTCCCGGCACGACATTTCCAGTGTCGCCGCTAGCCATTCGCTTACCCTCCGAAGGTGATACGAGAGCGGCTTTGCAACGAGAAATTTTAGCCCGCCGCCGCGGGATTGCCTAGCTTCTCGTACGCATTGCCTCTGGCAAGGCCGCGAAGGCTAAACCCGCCTTGCCGCACAAGCGGAATTTTGCGACTCTTCGCACCCCACGGACTCCCGCCGTGCGCCTCCCAGTGCGCGAGCGCGAGTGCGTCTGTTGGGCACGGACCAAAGCACGACCTGCCGCAATGTTCGAGCAATCCGACGACAAGTCGACGTGCCAAACCCGCGGCTGGCGGATCCTCGCCGAGTGGGAACTGGCCGCGCTGATCGTGCTCGTGGCCGCGACTTATTTGACGCGACTGACCTCGACGCCGATTTGCGGTGAAGAATCGCGCTGGGCCACGGCCGCGCGCGAAATGATCGCCAGCGGCGATTGGATCGTGCCGCGGCAGCAAACTTCTGTCTTTCCCGAACGCCCGCCGTTGGGCAGTTGGGCGATGGCGCTGATTGGGCTTGCGCGTGGTCACGTCGACCTGGTCGCCGTGCGATTGCCAAGCGCCTGCGCGACGCTCGCATTGGTGCTGGTCATCTATGCCTACGCCCGCAGTTGGATGTCGCGGCTGGCCAGCTTCGCCGCGGCTGCGATCTACGCCACATTGGGCCAGGTGCTGGCGCTGGGCCGCTTCGGCGAAACCGAAGCCGTGTTCACCCTGTTTGGCGGCGGCGCGCTGCTGATCTGGCACTGGGGATATCTTAGCGGCCGCGCCGCGTCGCTGGTCTGGCCCGCGGCGTATGCACTGGCCGCGCTGGGCGCTTTGGCCAAGGGCCTGCAAGCCCCCGTCTACCTGGTGCTGGCCACGTGCGCTTATCTCGTGGCTCGCCGCGACTGGCGATTTCTTTTTTCCCGCGGCCATGCGTTGGGAATCGTTTGTTTCGCCACGCTCGTGGGCGTGTGGTTCGTGCCCTTTGCGGTCAACAATTGGTGGGCCGTCGACGATATCTGGGCCGGGCTGGCGCAAGATCGCTTCACGACCACGGGGCTGGCCAAACACCTGTGGAGCTACCCGCTGGAAACGTGCGGTTGCCTGCTCCCCTGGTCGCCGCTATTGCTTTGTTTTCTGAAGCCGAGCGTTCGCCGCGCCCTGGCCGCGAGGCATCCGCAAGCCTGGTTCCTCGTCACGGCGCTGGCGGTGACCTATCCCAGCGTGTGGCTGGCGGCCGCAGCACGGGGCCGTTATTACATGCCACTCTATCCGTGCCTGGCCGTGCTGATGGGCCTGGTCGTCGAGCATTGCGCCGACTGGGCCTCCTGCCTCGACGACCGTCGGGCGTGGCGATTGTTTCTGCGCGGCTCGGCGCTGGCGGCGGTGGCGAGCGCGGCGGTGTTGATCGTCGCCGGGACGACGCACTACGAGCAGCTTGCCTCGGCCCGCCAACCCTTGGCCTTCCTGGCCTTGTGGATCGTGGCGACCCTGCTGGCGGCCGGGGTGCTTGTTTGGGCTTCGCTCGACGAGCGCGGCGCGCGGCCGTCGGATCGCGCTCGCTACGGTGGCGTGCTTTACGGCTCTGGCCCATGCCGGAGCGATCGTGAACTCGCGAGCCAGCGGCTCCAACGACCTTACGCCGGCCATTGGCACGATCAAACAGCAACTTGCCGACGGCGAATTGGTGAGCCTGGGACGCATCTATCACCGCTTTGCATTTGCCTACGATAAACCCATTCGGCAGGTGCCCTGGCCGCTGGCGGTTGATGAGTTGCCCGACGACGTGACCTACTTCTGTTTCGATCAGCGCCCCGGAGATACCGACGCGTTGCGGGCTGCCAGCGACGACCGCACGCCGCTGACAACGCCTGGCAAGTTGCCGTTCGCCTGGGACGTGGTCGCCGAAATTCCTTGCGACCCGGCGCAGCGCAGCGTCCACCATCGCACGGTCGTCGTGGGCCGTACGTCGCGATCGGCAGCGACGCCGGAGTTGGCAGCGCAACGCAAGGAGTTGGCCGCGGGGCCGAAGAATCTTGCCAATCAGCCGGCGGTCAATCCACCTGTACGCCGCTGATCAGCTTGATGAACTCGCGGTTCGACTTGAACTTGCCCAGCTTGCTTGGTGAGCTGCTCCATGGCGTCGACGTGGTGCATCGTGGACAGCGTGCGCCGCAGCATGGTCACGGCGTGCAGCGTTTCGGGATCGAGCAGCTTTTCCTCGCGGCGCGTGCCCGACTGCGAGATGTCGATGGCCGGCCAGACGCGGCGATCGGCCAGCTTGCGATCGAGCACCAGCTCCATGTTGCCGGTCCCCTTGAACTCCTGGAAGATCAGCTCGTCCATCCGGCTGCCGGTGTCGACCAGGGCCGTGGCGACGATCGTCAGCGAGCCCCCTTCCTCGAAGACGCGGGCCGTGGCGAACAGCTTCTTGGGGATGTCGAGCGCCTTGATGTCGACGCCGCCGGACATGGTGCGGCCGGTGTTGCCGACCCACTTGTTGAAGGCCCGGGCCATGCGGGTGATCGAGTCCATCAGCAGGAACACGTCCTTGCCCATCTCGGCCAGCCGCTTGCAGCGTTCGACGACCAACTGCGACAGCCGCACGTGGCTTTCCACGTCGCGGTCCAGGCTGCTGGCGATCACTTCGCCGCTGACGCTGCGGCGCATGTCGGTGACTTCTTCGGGCCGCTCGTCGACCAGCAGCATGATCAGCTTGACCTCGGGATAATTGGTCGAGATCGCCTGGCTGATTTGCTGCAACAGGATCGTCTTGCCGGTGCGCGGCGGAGCGACGATCAGCGCCCGCTGCCCCTTGCCCAGCGGCGTGAGCAGATCCATGACGCGCGGTCGCTGAGCGGCGTGGGCCCGGTTTCGAGCCGCAGCCAGCTTTCGGGGTTGATCGGCGTCAGCGCGTCGAAGCTCTTGACGTTGACGTAGTCCTCGGGCTTCATGCCGTCGACGTCGATGATTTCCTTCAGCCGCGGGCCCTGCTGCTTGCGGCTTGTTGCACCATGCCGTTGATCAGCACCCCCTCGCGGAGGCCGAACTTGTCGATCATCGTGCCGGGCACGAAGGGATCGGTGCGCTCGCGGAGATAGTTGTTCTTGGGGTCGCGGAGAAAGCCGTAGCCGTTGGGGTGCAGTTCCAGCACGCCCAGTGCCCGGCTCGACGACGCCCGGTTCGCCGTTATCGGCGGCCGGTTCGTTATCCGGATAGGGCGGGCGATCATTAGGATCGCGGTAGCGGCGTTGCATGTCGCGACCGCGGGTGCGGCCGTTGTTGTGAGGTCCGCCGCCCCCTCCGCCACCACCGCCGCCGCCGGGGCCTCCCATGCCACCTTGCCCACGAGCACGGCCCTTTTTTCGCTTACCCATGTTTCACCTGGAAGAGGAGCTGCCGGCGCTCGCGGCACGCACCGCAAGCCGGCGCAGGCGTACGAGACGAAACAGTTCGAGTGGCGTTTCAGCGTCGATGCCGAATGCCCTTACTAGAAATCAATTCTCGTCCGACGGCGAAAATCGTAGGAACCATCGTCGCCGACGAAAATCGTGGAAACTAACAGCAGGCCGGTTGCAAACAGCGCGCCCGAGCAACGCTTTTGGCCTCACCCAGCGGTCGGAAACCGGCTCGCAACGCGAACCTACTGGCCGCCGTGGTGAAATCGTCCGTCCCGCTAAGGCACCGAAGCGTTGTTACCAGTGCAGCCGCCCAGCGGACGGCCTCATTCGGCGCGCTTACGAAGCAGGAGTTCAGCTCAAGAAGCGTCTACGCGTTCCCCGGTTCGCAACTCTCGAATCCGAGGGGGCCCAAAAGAAAAACCTGTCTGGGCCGAGGCGCCTGCCTGCTTGGCAGATCTAAGTACTACGGGCAATCTTAACTATGTTTGCCGGGATGTCAAGCGAGTTTATGCCAATATCCGCCGGCAGCCGGCTGGATTTCTCGTCGACCTTTTTGCTCGATTTGATCCCCTAATCGGCTGCGGGCGGCGGAAAACTTTAGCCCGTTTGCCCATCGCGAAAATCTTTCTCTCCCGCGGCCGGATGCCACCATACCGCGACAGCTTAAGCGGTGATTTCGCCATTCCTGGCTCAACCGTCAAGTTTTCCGAAACTGGAAGCTTTCGCACGGTCGATACCTGCTTGAAGAGTGGCTCCATTTCTTGCGGGAGTATGTTCCATGCCTGCTGTTCGCCGGCTGTCGATCGTCGTATTCGCGACTTGCCACGATGGCCGCTACCGCTTGTGCCGAAAGCACGATGCCCTGGCAGCCAAACCTGGAAACGGCTCGGCAGATTGCCGCGCAATCGAACCGCCTCGTGCTCGTTCACTTTTGGGCGCCCTGGTGCAAGGCCTGTCTGCAGCTCGACCAAGAAGCCTTCTCCAAGCCCGAGACGGGCAAGGCCTTGGAAGCGAACTTCGTGATGGTGAAAGTGAACGTCGACGAGATGCCGGCCACGGCGCGGTTATACGGCGTCTCGTCGCTGCCAACCGACGCGATCATTGCTCCCAACGGCCGGCTCGTGTCGCAAATTCAAAGCCCGCCGTCGGCCGCTCAATACATCGCGCAGATGAATCGCGCCGCCGAGGGCTATCGCGAGTTAAGCCGCGGCGCGGGGCCGGCCGTGGCTACCGCGCGGGCGACCGACGCCACCAGCGGCGCCGCGACTGCCGTCGGCGTCAACGCCGCAGCCGCTTCGCCACCGGTAACGGCGGTTGCCACGAACGCCAATATGCCCGTCGGTGCCGCGCCTACAGCCAGTCCGGCAACGGTCAATACGGCGCCGGTTAATACGGCGCCGGCCGATACGGCCGCGGTCAGCACGGCTGCGGCGCCGCAATCGGCGCCTAGCGACGATCGTTACGCCGATTACTTCCGCCAAAACGCCGCCGCACAAGCCGCAGCGGCGCAAACCCCGCCCACGCAGAATGTCACACCGCAGGGTGCCGCCGCGGCCTACGGCAACGTGGCGACCGCCGCGAGCACTCCGTATGGCAATTCGCCGGCGTACGGCAACGGCGCGGCACCCAACGCGCCGGCCGCGCAACAGCAATCGCCTTATGCACCGCAGGCGCAGGCCGGCATGAATCCGCCGCCCGCCAGTCAAGCCGCGCGGCCCGCGGCTCCGCCGCAACCGCCCTTGCCGCAGTTGCCTCCCGGATGCCCCACGATTGGCTTGGAAGGTTACTGCCCCGTGACGCTCGTCGAGGGCAAGCAATGGGCTCTGGGCGACAAGACCTGGGGCGTCGTGCACCGCGGCCGAACCTACTTGTTCCTCGGACCGGCGGAGAAGGAAAAGTTCCTGGCGAACCCCGACCGCTACAGCCCGGTGCTCTCGGGCAACGATCCGGTGCTGGCCTTGGACAACCAGATGGCCGTCGCCGGCCGCCGCGAGTTTGGCGTGTTTGGCGCCGACGGCCGCATCTACCTGTTCGCCGACGAAGCTTCGCTGCAAACGCTTCAACCAGAACCCGAAGCGCTACGCCGCCGAAGCCATCCAGGCCATGCGGTAAGCTCCGCGTCGCCGCTATGCCCTTCAGGGTTCTCCCAGTGCCAACGGCTCGCTCGACGGCCTTCTGCCACTGCGCATAGCGCCGCTGGCGTCGTCGGCGTCCATCCGCGGATGTGAACTCGCGGTCGAGCGCCCAATTGCGGGCGACGTCGGCCGGGTCGTGCCAATAGCCGACGGCCAGCCCGGCCAGATAGGCCGCGCCCAAGGCCGTCGTCTCGGCGACCACGGGCCGGCGCACCGTCACGCCCAGCAGGTCGGCCTGAAACTGCATCAGGCGATTGTTGACCGACTGCCCCGCCGTCGACCTTCAAGTTCGGTCAGCTGGATGCCGGCGTCGCTTCTGCATCGCCTCGAGCACGTCGCGCGTTGATAGGCCATCGATTCGAGCGCCGCCCGGGCGAGGTGGGCCGGCCGTGGTGCCGCGCGTGAGGCCGAGGATCGTGCCGCGGGCGTAGGGATCCCAATGCGGTGCGCCCAGGCCGACGAAGGCCGGCACGAAGTAGACGCCGCCCGAGTCGGGCACGCTGGCGGCCAGCGCTTCGACGTCGGCCGACGTCTTGATCATGCCCAGCCCGTCGCGCAGCCACTGCACCACCGCCCCGGCGATGAACACCGAGCCTTCCAGGCAGTAGGTGACTTGCCCGCCGAGTCCCCAGCCGATCGTCGTCAGCAGGTTGTTCTGCGAGGCGACCGGCTTGTGCGCCGGTGTTCATCAGCATGAAGCAGCCGGTGCCGTAGGTGTTCTTCGCGCTGCCGGGCGCGAAGCAGGCCTGGCCGAACGTGGCCGCCTGCTGGTCGCCGGCGTCGCCGGCGATCGGGATCGGCCCGCCGAACCACTCGGCGGCCGTCTCGCCGATAGACCTCGCTCGACGGGCGCACCTCGGGCAGCATCGCCCGCGGAATGTCGAGGATCGCCGAGCAGCTCGTCGTCCCAATCGAGCGTGTGGATGTTGAAGATCAGCGTGCGGCTGGCGTTGCTGTAGTCGGTCACGTGGCCGCGGCCGCCGGTCAGCCGCCAGATGAGCCAACGTATCGACGGTGCCGAAGAGGATTTCGCCGCGCTGCGGCCCGGCCGCGCAGGCCCGTCGATCGTGTCGAGCAGGTGCTTGATCTTCGTGCCGGAGAAATAGGCGTCGAGCACCAGGCCGGTCTTGTCGCGAAAGAGTCGGCTCGCAGCCCGTCGGCCTTGAGCCGATCGCAGATCGGCGCGCTGACGCGGCTTTGCCAGACGATGGCGTTGGCCACCGGCCGGCCGGTGGCGCGGTCCCAGAGGATGGTCGTCTCGCGCTGGTTGGTCACGCCGATGGCGGCGATGTCGGCCGGCCGACAGCCTGGCGCTGGCCAGCGCCTCGCCGGGCCACGTCGAGCTGCGACGACCAGATCGCCTCGGGATCGTGCTCGACCAGTGCCCGGGCGCCGGCAGAATCTGCTCGAACTCCTGCTGGGCCGACGGCCACGACGCGGCCGTCGTGGCCGAAGACGATCGCCCGGCTCGACGTGGTGCCCTGATCGAGAGCCAGGATGTATTGTTCCGCCATGATTGGATTACTCGACCCGCTTGCCGTAATGAGTCCTCAATCGATCGATCTCATCGCACACTGCCCGCTCGCGTCCGTCGCCGGGAATGCGGCCCGCGGCTGCCAGCAATTCGGCCAGGCGGCGCAGACACGCGCGTCGTCAGCCGCTGATGGTAGAGAAGCATCAAGCGGCGTTCAACCAAATCGGCCAGCGTGCGCGCATGCTCGTGGTGTATCGACCATTCGGCGAATGCCGCCGGCAATGGCGTGTCTTCGACCAGCGAGCGGTTCGCCCGCCGCGGCGATCGCGGTCACAGCGGCCCCAGCGGTTCCGCCGCACAGTTGCCAGCAACAGCCCTGCACGCTTTCGAAGGGGAAGTTCGTGCTCTGGGCGATTCGCATCCACTGGGACTCGCCGCTCATGCGGTTCCCGCGGAAAATGCTCCGACCGCATGGATCGGCGTTTCGCGCGAGTTGCGGTCGCCGGCATGTTCAGTTTCCCGAGCACGTCCGCGGCCGCACTTTCGGCCAGCGAACGCATCGTGGTCAGCTTGCCGCCTACCAACGAAATCATCGGCAATGGCGCGTCGGGCTCGTTGCACGATCGCGTGGCGGCGCGTGATCGCCGCGGGCGTCGACGCATCGACGTAAGGCAACGGCCGCACGGCGCTGTAATGAAAGTCGACGTCGGCGGCCGTTAGCGCCGCGTCGGGCAAGATCGTGTTGACCGGCTCGAGCAGATAGTCGCGCTCCGCGTCGGTCGCCAAGGCCTTCTCCGGCGGACCTTCGAAGCGTTCGTCGGTCGTGCCGATCAGCACGCATTCGGCCAGCGGCGTGATGAAGATCGGCCGTCCGTCGCGCGCCTCGGCATAGATGCCGTCGCCGGCCAACAACTGCTTGAGTCGCGGATTGAAGGTGAACAGATGGCTCCCCTTGGTGCCGCCCATCATCCGCCGCGCGGGCACGTGCAGCCGCGCGAGCGTTTCGTCGACCCAGGCGCCGGTTGCGTTGACGATCATTGCTGGCTCGACCGTTTGTTTTTCGGCCCCGCCGAACACTTCCGGCACGCTAGAGATTTCGACCACCCTGCCCTGCAAGCTGGCGACGTGATAGTTGAACACTCGAATGTCAGGCCACGTGCTTCGGCAAACCGTTGCGCGTCGTGAAGCAGGGCCATGACCAGCCGCTCGGGAAACTCGGCCTGAGCATCGTAGTAGTAGTTGAGCCAGCCATAACGCTCGTCGTTGACCGGCGGCGCGCCGGCGGCCGGCACCCGGGCGGTGCCATGCTTCGGCAGCAAAGGATCGCGCACGTAGACGTCGTACAGAGTAAGGCCGGCGCGAATCAGCCAATCGCCGCGCCCTTCGGCCGGCGGACGATCCGGCCAATGCTTCCAATTGAAGAACCGCCCGACGGCCGCGATCGCTCCGCCCAGCCGATTGCTGGCCGGAATCCACAGCTTCAGCGGCCGCACGAATTGCGGAGCCATCCGCAGCAGCCGCGTCCGCTCGGCGAGCGATTCCTTCACCAGGTCGAATTCGCCATATTCCAGATAGCGGAGCCCGCCGTGAATCAGCCGCGATGAGCCGCTGGTCGCGCCGGACGGCCAGGTCCGCCAGGTCGACCAGCCACACGCCCACGCCATTGAGCGTCAGTTCCCGCGCCAGCGCACAGCCGTTGATGCCGCCCCCCAGGATGAGCACGACCGGATGCGACGGACTTGAGGCGATGACTTGTTGACTCATGCCCGACAGTGTACGCGCAGGGCTTCGTTAAACGCCAGTGATCCGTCGCGATCGCTCAGGCCTTGGCCTGAAGGGAACGTCTCGGAATGGCGAATCTGTCGGGCCAATTCTGGACTTCGGCGCTCGAAGCGCCGACGAGGGATCGGGGTCATCGCCACCGTCGCCAAACGATTCAACGCTTGACGAGGGGCATCACTTCTTGCCCTTCAGATGCTCGTCGTACCAGGCGACGGCCAGCTTTTGGGCTTGCTTGCGGGCTTCGAGGTAGATGCCGTAGTGCTTGATGCTCGGGGACGATGACTAGCTTTTTGGGCGCCGGCGGCGCGGTCGAAGGCCTTGAGACCGTGGTCCTTGTTGTCGAAGAGCTCTTCGTTCTCGGCCAGGACGAACAGCATGGCGCAGTTGCGGGGCGCCGGCCGGCGTCTTCGACCGGGGCGTACTGCATCAGCTTTTCGCGAATCGGAGCGCCGCGAAGATTGCCGATCACCTTGGCGCCCGGCGGCGGATAGCCAAGCTCGCCGTGGGTGCGGGCCGCGGCTTCCGAGAAGGTCTTCTCGCGCTCCTCAGGCGTGCCGATGACCCAGCGCGAGTCGAAGGCCGGCACCTGGCTGATCGTGGCCTTCACGCGCGGATCGCGGGCGGCGACATAGACGACGTGCCCGCCCGAGTAGCTGCTCCCCCACAGGCCGATCCGGTCGCGATCGCACTGCGGCTCGCCATAGACCCAGCTCACGGCGTTGGCCAGATCGGTCGTCTGATCGATGGGGTCGACGACTTCGCGGATTTCCTGCACTTCGGCGGTGAACCGCAGATCGCTGGATGCGCCGCGGCTGCGGCTTGGTCAGGACCACGCGCGAGTCGCTGGCGCCCCAGCCGCGATAGTCGAAGGTGACCACCAGGTAGCCGGCGCGGGCGAAGACGACCGCGTCGGGGCGCAGATTGGCCGCCACGCCACCCCAGCCGTGCGACATGATGATCGTGGGCAGCTTTTCGCCGGCCGGCGACTTGGGGGCGAAAGACCTCGGCCGCCATGCGCGTGCCTTCGCTCATGATCGTGGCGGTGCGGAAGGCGATGTCCTCGGGCGGAGTGAATTTGGCGTTGCGCTGCTGGGCAGCCAGCGGCACCGTGAGGAGCAGAAGCAGGCAGCAGGTGAGAATCGTCCGCCCAAAAGCTTGCATGGGAACACCTCAAGGGTCCAGGAGAAATGCGAGTTGGATTTGGATTGCCGGTGGGCAACGCACGTGGCCCGTGGCCGACAGATTGAACGCCATTTTAGGCTCGGCCGGGGACAAAAGCGATTATCGTGGTGACGGTTTCCCGCAACGATTGATTGGTCGGTCGGGCGAATCTACGATGATGGCAATCTTAGTCAAACGCGGAGGGCCGGGTGCAATGGCGGGCATGATGGCGGACGGGCGGACACGAACACACGCGGGTGCGGGGTGGTTTCTTCTCGCACTGATTGCGGGCGCGATGCTGGTGGGCGGTGTCCAAGCGGCCGGCGCCGACGATGCCAAATCGGCCGACACAGCGAAGTTCGTCGACCTGTCGCTGCTGGTCTCGCCCGAGCTGCCCGGCACTTGGCCGGCGGCCGGCTTTCCGCCGTTTCACATGAACGACTATCTGCGCATCGGTCCGCTGAGCGCCTACAACAGCGACATCCTGGTGATCGACGGCAACACCGGCACGCAGCTCGACGTGCCGCCGCATTCGATTCCGCTTCCCGACACGAACTGCCCAACGCCGGGCCGTTCGGCCGGGTGTTCACCGACAAGGTCGCCGCCTGGCAGTTCGGCGGCGAGGCGTGCGTCATCGATTGCCGCGACCTGCTCGAGTCGGCCGCCCAACGGCCGCAGCGCGCTGGTCAAGAAAGAGCGCATCATCGCCTGGGAGAAGAAGCATCGGCCGCTCGGGTCCGGCGACGTGGTGCTGTTCCACAGCGGCTACAGCGACAAGTACTATCAAGCCGCTTCCCGCAGGGCCGCCGCTTCTCTGGCCGATCCGGTCGAGGGCACGCACGCCGGCCTGGCCCGATCCCGATCCCGACTGCATGGAATACCTGGCCAGCCGCAAGGTGATGACCCTGGGCACCGACAGCGCCAGCATGGGCCCGCTGCCCGACCTGGCCGAGCCGACGCACCTCGCCGGCCTGAAATACGGCATGATCTGGACCGAGTCGGCCACCGGCTTCGGCCAGCTGCCGACGACCGGCGCGTTCTACTGCATGCTCGGCCCCAAGCACGCCGACGGTCCGTACGCCGAAGGCGCGGGCGTTCGCCGTCGTCGGCGATCCGCTGGCCGAGCGGCTGATCGACTCGGCCCGCAAGAAACAGGCGGTCGACCTGTCGGTGTCGCTGTCGACCGACCTGCCCGTCTCGTGGCCGGGCGCGGGCGTGGGCAATCACCGCCAGCCGTATCTGAAAGTGCCGCTGTTCTTCGCGCCGAACCTGGGCGTCTATCACGAGACGCACATGCTCGACTGCCACGCCGGCACGCACCTGGTGCCGCCGGCGTACGCCCTGCCCGCCGAAGGGCTTCGACAACGCGAACTACGCCGCCGAAGTGCGAGACTGGCTGGCCGAGTACGAACAGAAGTACGGCCCGCGCGGCACCAGCGACGTGACCACCGAACAAGGTGCCGCTCGCGCAGACCTGCGGCCGGGCCCGCGTCATCGACGTGAAGCATCTGCGTCGGCACGACCGAGCAGAAGAACTGGCCGCGCTCGCCGGAGATCACGGTCGCCGACATTCAAGAAGTACGAAGCAGCAGCACGGCGCGCTGAAGCCGGGCGACGATCGTGATCTTTCACAGCGGCCACAGCGACACGTACTTCAAGCCGCTGCCGCGAGGGCTGGCCTGCATGGCCGATCCGCTCAACGGCAAGAGCGAAGGCTGGCCGGCGCCGGGCCCCGAGGCGATCGTCTACCTGGCCGGCAAGGGCATCCGCTGCGTGGCGACCGACGGCCCGACGCTGGGCGGCGTCGAGCCCAAGCGGGCTCTGATGACCTACTGGGCGCTGGGCAGCAAGGGCATGGTCGGCGTCGAGTTCCTGACCGGCGTCGGCAAGCTGCCGGAGGAGGCCTACTTCATGTTCGCCGCCGTCAAGATCCGCGGTTGCCACGGCGGGCCCGGCCGGCGATCGCGTTCTATTGAGACGCCTTGACCGTGGCGATTGGATTTCAGGTGCCACTGCTGTCCACAGCAGTGCTTCTTCCGCGCGCCGGCTGGGCTGCCAGATGGAGCAACGTGCCGCAGCCTTGTTCGTGGCTGAACTTCGTTCGCGACGAGCACCGCGAGGCAGCAAGGGCTGTGGGCGGCAATTGGGATTGATAGGTTGATTTGCAGTTTGGAAGAGGCACTGCTGAGGGCAGCAGTGGCACCCGGCGGGATGAATACCGCTCGTCCCCTGCTCTCTCTTTCCCAGGCGGAATTATTGGACCGCCTTTCGCCGTTCGCCCGATAGGCAATTCATGCGGGCGTGCGTGTGAGTCAAATCGGCCTGCGCGGCCCCGGGTTTCCGTTACTCGGCGGCTGCCGCGATTTCGTCCACTTAAACCGTGGCAGCGGATTTGTGCGCCAGATGGTGGGGGAGCAGCCCTATGGCGGCCGATAGCACGACGCTCTTAGCACCGCGCGAGCAGCGAAAGGCTCGCGGCCGTTCGCAGCAGTCGCTTGCCAGCACCGGCGGCTCACCCGGCCGACCCGACGCAGCGCATCTTTTGGACGTTCGTGGTGCTGCACGTGCTGGTGTGGACCGTCGTGCCGTCGTTGACGCAGCCGAACCGGCCGCTCGACCTGGTCGAAATGCTGTACTGGGGCCGCAACTGGCAATGGGGCTATGCCAAGCATCCGCCGCTGC
>CAWEQQ010000001.1:0-13819 GCA_963811155.1 uncultured Solirubrobacterales bacterium | reverse complement strand
GCGACAACCACCATCACCTCATCTTCCGCGCTTGCGGCACCAGTGGATGTCGGCTGCGCGGTCGGGCACGCGCCGTGTTTGGCGCCGTCCTGCGCCTCTGGTTACGAGATCGAGGAGGCCGAAATCATCTATTCGGGGGATCTGCCCTGACTGCCGCCCTGACACCTGATGCGTGCGAGCGGCAAATCCAACCCCGAGAGAGAGGGAGTAATTCATGACCGATGTCAAACCGCCGGCGACGACTACCGACTCTGGGATCCCGGCGCCTAGTGATGAGTATTCGTTGACGGTCGGCCCCGCCGGACCGATCGCGTTGCACGACCATTACGTCGTTCAGAAGATGCAGCACTTCAACCGCGAGCGTGTGCCGGAGCGCGTGGTGCATGCCAAGGGCAGCGGTGCGCATGGTTTCTTGGAGGTTACAGAGGACATCACCCAGTACACCAAGGCGAGCCTGTTCGCGCAGGTCGGCAAGCGCACACCTATGTTCGCGCGCTTCTCGACGGTCGCCGGCGAGCAGGGCTTTCCGGACACCGTGCGTGATCCGCGCGGCTTCGCATTGAAGTTCTACACGGACGAGGGCAACTTCGACCTGGTTGGCAACAACACGCCTGTGTTCTTCGTCCGCGACCCGACGAAGTTTCAGGACTTCATCCATTCTCAGAAGCGCCTGCCCGACACCGGCATGCGCTGCAACGACATGCAGTGGGACTTCTGGACGCTCTCGCCCGAGAGTGCGCACCAGGTAACGATCCTGATGTCCGATCGCGGCATACCGCGGACGTACCGCAACATGAACGGCTATAGCAGCCATACGTACTCGTGGATCAACCAGGCCGGCGAGCGGTTTTTGGTGAAGTACCACTTCAAGACGGTCCAGGGCGCCGAGAACTTCACCGACGACGAGGCCAAAGCGATGACCGCCGAGGACCCGGACTTTCACCGGCCCGACCTCCGTGCCGCGATCGATCGCCGAGACTTTCCGGAGTGGCGCCTGGAGATGCAGATCATGCCGTTCGCCGATGCGGCTGACTACCGCTTCAACCCGTTCGATTTGACGAAGGTCTGGCCGCACGGCGACTACCCGCCGATCGTCGTCGCGCGCCTGGTCCTCGACCGCAACCCCGAGAACTTCTTCGCGGAGGTCGAGCAGGCGAGCTTCAATCCGTCAAACCTCGTACCCGGCACCGACCTGAGCCCGGACAAGATGTTGATGGGCAGGATCTTCTCCTACCACGACACCCACCTGCACCGGGTTGGTCCCAACTACGAGCAGCTCCCGATCAACGCCCCCCAGGTCGAAGTGCACTCCTACAACAAGGACGCAGCGATGACCTACCGCCACGCCGGGGCGCAGCCCGTCTATGCCCCCAACAGCTACGGCGGTCCCCAGGCCGACACACAGCGCGGCGCCGATCTCGGCTGGTCGGTGGACGCCGGTGAGCTCGGACGCTACGCATACGAGAAGCACGCCGAAGATGACGACTTCGGCCAGCCCGGCACGCTGTATCGCGAAGTCATGAGCGACACCGACCGCGAGCACCTCGTGACGAACATCGTCGGTCACGCAAGCGACGATGTCGGCGAACAGACGCAGCTACGGGTGATCGCCTACTGGACGAACGTCGACCCGCAACTCGGCGCCCGGGTCGCCGCCGGCCTAGGGCACAGCAACGGCCGTACAGACGGTCAAGCCTCCACACAGGCCGCCGAGCTCGTCGCGGGCCGCGCAAACCGCGCCTGAGGACAATCGAAGACACCGGGGTCGCCCGGCGGCGACTCCGGTGACACAAACCGGCATCGTCAGCGGCCGAGCACGATGCCGCCAACCGCGGCTGCCAGTCATCGACCACGCGACACAGACGATGTCACCCGGACGGGGCACGGACAGCAGTTGCGCGAGCAGGGTGTCGGTTTGGAAGGCGCGCGGCTGTTGGTGGGCGCGGCTGGGCCGCTCAATCGTCGCGTTGGCCAAGCAGTACGGGCAAGTCGGCCATGTCGTGCTCGCGGCGCTGGCCGCCAGCCGCGCTTTGTTGCGGGCGTTGCGGATCGCTTGCTCGCTGCCTGCCGTGCTGTGTCGCCGTCGAGTTGTTTGAGCTTTTCGTCGATGCGAGCGATTGCCTGGCGGGCGTCGGCGATTGTCTCCAGGGTCGTGGCGATGCTGGTCGCGGGGCCTCGATGTGGATATGCAGCCGGTGGTGAAGGGCGATGCCCTGATGGCGTTCGCCCGCGCCGACCGTATTGCAGACGCCCGCGAGGCAATCGGCGCCATGGGCGTCACCGTCGCGCTGAACGCGCCGACCGCCGAGCGCGCCACGATTCTCAGAGCCGCTCAACCGTCGCTGCGTCTCCCGGACGCGATTGTTCTCGCGACCGCCCAAGACCTGGCCGGGTGGTGCGCCTGAACGCCGCGTCGAGCTCGCCGACAAGGGGTTCTCTTTAGTAACGGAGCAGGATCGACAGGTTCGCCGTAGTGGAAAGTAGCTGTTGCTTCGACCGGCCGAGGTGGTCGGTTGAGCGCGCAAGCGCTCTTCTTCTTCTAGTGCCCTTAGAGGACGGTTCGGCCGCCGGATCGCCTACTAATCTCACCGTGGCGGTCTCACAACGAGCCAAAACGGCTTCCACTAACAGGCGCGCCGGTGGCGATGACGCGATCACGGCCGCTGTCGGGTGTTACCTGAAGCATCTTGAGCGGGCGCCGTTGGCGGAGCGGACCTCCAGCTACGTAGCTTTTCCGCTTAACACATCACCCACAGGGCTATCGGCGGCGACGATGAGCGCTCGGCCCACAGCTGCGGCGAGCTTTTGTCCTTCTGCCGCGCATCGGTCTACGCACGCGCTTGAGCGCCGTTCACGGTAGCGGACGTCGCGTCCGGCCGTCGCGTGACCCGGCGATCAGTCAACCATGGTGAAAACGCGATCGGCGGGGTAGTCCTCAATCCGGCAACCACGAAAGAGGAGCGGCCGTGACCGGTTTGGCGGAGCCGATGATCGATCATGTCGACGACGCGCATGCGCTCGAGCAGCGCGTGCTTCGAGCGCCGGACGATCGTCGGCGCCGGCCTGCGGATCGCACGCGGCAGCCGCGACAGACGCGTGCCGTGAATGACATCACCCCGGGGCGGCCGTTCCCGCAGGGCGCGACGTGGGATGGCGTGGGCACGAACTTCTCGCTTTGGTCTGAGCGGGCCGAGCGTGTCGAGCTGTGTCTGTTTGACGAGGACGGCGGGGAGCGGAGGCTGGACGTCCAAGACCGGACCGCGGTTCAGTGGCATATCTACTTGCGTGGGGTCGGTCCCGGGCAGCGCTACGGCTACCGGGTCCACGGCCCCTACGCACCTGAGGCGGGGCTGCGGTTCAACCCTGCGAAGCTGCTGATCGATCCTTACGCGAAGGCGATCGACGGCGCGATCGACTGGCATGCGGCCAACACCCTCCCCTATCAGCCCGGCGACAGTGTGGACGCTGATCTCGAGCTCGACGACACCGACGACGCGGCTGCGATCCCGCGAGGCGTCGTCGTCGACCCCCGTTTTGACTGGAGTGATGACCGGCCGCTGGGCCGTAGCTGGAGCAGCACGATCATCTACGAGACGCATGTGAAGGGTTTTACGATGCGCCACCCCGACATCCCCGAGCGCATCAGGGGCACTTACGCCGGGCTGGCATCCGAACCGGCGATCGCGTATCTGCAGAGCCTCGGGATCACCGCCGTCGAGCTGCTGCCCGTGCATCAGGTAGCGGATGAGAGCTTCCTGATCGACAAGGGCTTGTCCAATTACTGGGGTTACAGTTCGATCGGTTACCTTGCCCCGCACGGGGCGTATAGCTCGGCGGGCACCCGCGGCGAGCAGGTGCGCGAGTTCAAGGCGATGGTCAAGGCGCTTCACAGCGCCGGGATCGAGGTGATCCTGGATGTCGTGTTCAACCATACGGCCGAGGGGAATCACCTCGGGCCGATGTTGTCCTTCAAGGGGATCGACAACATGGGTTACTACCGGCTGATGCCCGACGCCCCGCGCTACTACATGGATTTCACGGGCACGGGCAACACGTTGAACACGGTCAATCCTGCGGTGCTGCGGCTGATCATGGACTCGCTGCGCTACTTCGTCCTGGAGTGCCATGTCGACGGGTTTCGCTTCGATCTCGCGGCAGCGCTCGCCCGCGAGCTCTACGACGTCGATCGGCTGTCGTCATTCTTCGACGTGATCCACCAAGACCCGTTTCTGTCGCAGGTGAAGCTGATCGCCGAGCCGTGGGACGTCGGGCCCGGCGGCTATCAAGTCGGCAACTTCCCGGTCCTTTGGACCGAGTGGAACGCCCAGTACCGCGACGGGATCCGTGACTTCTGGCGTGGCGAAGCTGCGGTGTCCGAGCTCGCTCAGCGGCTCGCCGGATCGGCCGACCTGTACCAGAGCGACGGTCGCAGGCCGGTCGCTTCGATCAACTTCATCACGGCCCACGACGGTTTCACGCTCGCCGACCTGGTGTCCTACAACGATAAGCACAACGACGCCAATCTCGAGGACAACCGCGACGGCGCAAACGACAACCGTTCCTGGAATTGCGGCGCGGAGGGACCGACCGATGACCCGCAGGTGCTTGCGTTGCGGGCGCGCCAGCAGCGCAATCTGCTCGCGACCCTGTTGCTCTCACACGGCGTGCCGATGCTGCTCGGCGGGGACGAGCTCGGCCGCACGCAGGCTGGCAACAACAACGCCTGGTGCCAGGACAACGAGCTGTCCTGGTATGACTGGGACAACGCCGACAGCGACCTGGTGGACTTCGTCCGCCGGCTGATACACCTGCGCCAGACCGAGCCCGTTTTTCGCCGCCGCGACTTCCTTGCCGGCGACACGGCGACGCGCTCCGGTCTGCCCGACGTTGCCTGGATCAGACCTGACGGAAAGCAGATGACCGACCACGACTGGCGCCGGGACGACACGCGCGCACTGGCGGTGTTCCTAAACGGGCGCGAGATCCCGCATCATGACCGCGACGGCCAGCCGATCGAGGGCGCCTCGTTCCTGCTGCTGTTCAACGCCTACCACGACCCGATCACGTTCGCGCTCCCACGGATGCTCGGTCGCAAGTGGAAGCTCGAGCTCGCCACCGACCCCGACAGTGAAGCGCGGCTCCGCCGGCGCCGCGCCAACCTCCCCGTCGCGGCGCGGTCGATGGTCCTCCTGTCCCAGCGCTGAAACTCTCGCTCGCCGGCAGCGGCCGGCTGGCCGGGGCGGCCCCGAACTCACCTGCGGCACGGCCGTCGGGCACCGTGGTCGTCAGGGCGGAGTCGCACCCGAGCCAATGTCTCGGGCGATCGCGTCCGCCTTCTCCTGGGCGACATTGGTGGGCCCGGCTGGCTCATCGGTGTGCGTCCGGTTGGTCGCGTCGACCGCCAGGCGCAGCGTGCTGGCAAGCGCCTGCACCGCGCTCGGCTCAACACCCTCGAGGACGAGCTCGTCGCCCTGCACGAGCTCGTTCAGTTTCAGGTACCCCACGGCCCCCGTTGACCGACAAGATCGCCGGCCAGCCGCGCACGCAGTGCATGCGACCACCGGACGCTGGGACAGCCCGACAGTCCGACACGCACTCGCACGCCAACGCGGCCAGCGCTCAGCGGCTCACCGCGGACAGCAACGATGCGATGAAGCTCCGACATGTCTCTCTCCTCGAATGCTTGTCATCCTCTGCCCGTGCCACGCTCGGCGCGGTTGCGAAACTTGTCCCAGGTTGAACGGGCAATGGATCAGCTACCCACTGACCGCGCCTGTACTCGGCGCCTACCCGTGGCAGCGGCGTCGGTAACCAACGCCGTCGGCCGATCTTCGATCGCAACAGACGGCGCCGCGAGAGGGAACGCAACGTAGCTACGGACGTCAGCGCTGGGTTTGCGTTACCGAGCTCCTTTTCGTTACCGAGCTCCTTTCATATCGCGGCCGTGCGTGCAACAACCGTCCGCGGTGGAGACCAGGACAAATCTTGATGGACATCCTCATCGCGGTCGTCATCGTGGCGATCGCCGCGGTCCTAGGAGCCTGGGTCAGTAATACTCCGTCTCATTAGATTAACGAGGCCGTGAGAGTCGTTCTGCGGCCCTCCGAGGCCCCTCCGAGACATTTTTGTACCCCCAAAGACGCCTCATTTCGCTCCGATCGCCGTTACTGAGACACGCTCCTAGCCTAGGGCTCGCTCCCGTGGCTCTCGGCGCTGATCCACGCCCGCGCGTCGAGCCACCGCCCCAGCTCGAGCTCTCTACGTCGGGCTCGCCGAAGTCGCGGTAGCCGTACTCGCGGCGAATCTCCGTTTGGTGATCCAACCGCGCTCACCACCCGCGTACGTCTCAAGTCCGCCGAAGCGTCGAGCGCCACCTGGCGCGCGACCCATCTGACGACCAGCTCGGGGACCGCGCAGAGGTCTCCTCCAGGAATCGGCCCACGTAGCGGACGGTGCCAGCTGCATCGCGAATCCGAGCCGGTTGCGCTCGCTGCGGTGGCCGACGATCAGCTCGCGATCACGCTGGTCGAAGAAGACGAACTCGGCCAGCTTGTCGGCCGACATCGCTGAGGGAAGCGTCCGAAGTCGGCCGGCGGCCCGCGGCGCTCACGCCGGGCGGCCGCGCTCTCAAGCTCGATGATCTCGGCTGGCGTCAGCGGTTCGATCTCCAGCCCGTCGACGGCCCGCTGGCGATCGCCCGCCGACGGCAGGCTGTAGCGTCGTGTCGTGTCGAGCTTGCGATGACCGGCCAGATCCGCGACCAGCACGACATCGTTGCCGGCGCGCACTAGCCTCGTCACCCATGTGTGACGCAACACGTGCGCGGACAGCTCGACGTCCGCGGAGCGCGCCAGCCGACGCAGCAGGTGATCCACCGCCCGGGACGACAGCCGCCCACCGAGGGCGAGATCAACAGCGGCTCGCCACCGCGCGAGACGCCGGTGAGGGCTGCTCACTGAGCCAATCGTCCAGTGCCTTGCACGCGGGTGCGTTCAACGGCACCTCCCTGTAACATCACTTCCCGGAACGGACGATCACGATCGCCTTGCGTCCCGAGATCCGTGCGTCCTCCAAGTCCAGCGCCCCGAGCTCCGCCAGCCGCAGGCCCGGTCGGCGAGCAGCGGGCCGATCGCCCGGTCGCGCGGGGCTTCGCGCTCCGCGGTGCTTACGAACGCGAGCAGCTGCTCGCGGTCAAGCGCCCGCGGCGCCGCCTGCGGCAACCGCTCACGCGACACGTCGGCTGCGCCCAGCCCGACGAAGCCGGAAGAAACGATCGATCGCCGCCAACGCCAAGTTCACCGACGTCGGCGCCCAGCGACAATCCAGCTTCAGATCAGATGCAGCTTGAAGTCCCTCCCCTGACCGCGTAATCGCGCGCGAACGGATCGACGAATGCTTCCGCAGCCTGAGCATCGTCGCCCGCCAGCCCAAAATCGGGCGACCTGCCAAGAGTACTCGCGCCGCTCTCGTTACGTTGCAGAGCTGGTCTCTCGCGAGCCTCAGATCGCCGTCGCAAACTCCGCTCTGGCTCGCCGAGGGACCGACTCGGCAGCTGGGCGCGAGCCAAGTATCAGCTTCTCCGGCTGTGTCTACTTCGGTAGTCACCGTAGGAGGTGAGCATCGCGGCGGCGGGTCCGGCCGAGGGTCTCTGTCAGTCGGTCCGGTAGGCGGTCCTGCGGGTGTTGAGCGACACGATGGATGGTGACGAGCGGGGGGCGGTTCTAGAGATGGTTGGGGTGCGCGTCGCAGAGTGAGTTCAGTCGTTTGTGGTGGGTGCGATCTCGGTGGCGGCTTGGACGAGGTCGCCGTCGAGGCGTCGTACGCCGAGCTGGGTGCAGAGCGTGTCTGTTGCGCCGGGGCCGCTGAGGGCGAGTGGGGCGTTTTTCGCTAGGCGGCGCAGTGCGGTCTTCTCAGCTTGGAGCAGTGCTGGGTTGAAGCTGGTCAGGACCGTGAGCGCGGGTCGGTTTGTGGTGGCGGTTCGGGTCAGGGTCGAGATCGGGGTGTCGGCGCCGAGGAACAGGATTCGCCAGCCGTGGGAGCGTAGGAGCAGGCCGAAGGCGAGCAGGCTGATGTCGTGTGCTTCTCCTGGCGGGCAGGCGAGCAGCGCGAGCGGGCCGCCGCCGCGGCTCCAGAGCCGCGTGAGTGAGAGCAGCCGGCCGCGGATCAGGTTGCTGGCGAAGTGCTCTTGGCTGATCTGGAGTGTTCCCTGCTCCCAGCCCAGCCCGACTTGGGTGAGGGTTGGGAGGATCACGTCGCCAACGACGGCTTGCAACCCGAACGCTCCGAGGCTCTCGTCGAGCACCGCGTGCACGGCGGCCTCGTCGTAGCGTTCGATCGCGGCGAGCAGGCGCGCGGCGGCGTCTTGGAGCAGGCCCTCGGCGAGTTGGCCGCGTTCGAGCGCCGCGCGTGCGGCCTCGGCGGCGGATAGGCCTTCGTCGAGCGCGCGGCGCATGCGGGCGACGCGTTCGGCGTCCTGGTCGGTGTAGAGCCGGAACCCGCCGGGCGAGCGGACCGGCTGCAGGAGTCCGTAGCGGCGCTCCCAGGCGCGCAGCAGCTCGGGGGTCACGCCGACGCGGCGGGCGAATTCGCCGATCCGGAGCGGTCCGGGACCAGTCGACATGGACTGACTATACATACCTTCGACAAGCCCTTGACAAATTCCACTTCCCGGGTGTACTGTCGTCCAATATTTGTAGAGTATCTGTCGAAGGCTGGGATTCATGGAGAAGGTTCAAACGCTCGTCACGGCCCGACCGGAAGATGGGGGCGTGGGCGCTGATCCTGCTCGGCGCGTTCGTGTCATTCGTGCTCTGCGAGACTGGGATGAGACAGATCCGACGGTTGCTGGCGCTCGCGACGGTCGCGGCGGTTGCGCTCCCGGCGCTGGTCCCGCTGGCCTCCGCGCGGGCGACGAGCAACGCCAACATCGTGCAGACCGCCGCCGCGGCCGGGCAGTTCAAGACGCTGCTCGCGCTGGTCAAGCAGGCCGGGCTGGTCGGGGCGCTCGAGGGCAAGGGACCGTTCACGCTGTTCGCGCCGACCGACGCGGCGTTCGCGAAGGTTCCGAAAGCGACACTCGTGGCGCTCGAGCACGATCGGACAAAGCTGCGAGCGGTGCTGCTCTACCACGTCCTGAAGGGCAAGGTGACAGCCGCCAAGCTCGTGAAGCTGCGCTCGGTGAGGACGCTGAACGGCCAGTCGCTCACGATCGCAGTCAGCCACGGCAACGTCACGATCGGCGGCGCACAGATCATCAAGACCGACGTCGCCGCCTCCAACGGCGTGATCCACGTCATCGACCGGGTGTTGATCCCGCGCTAGCAACCACACGCTCACGGTCCGGGCGCCGCCACCGCCGGCGCCCGGACCGGCGGGCCCCAACCGGCGAAAGACACCATGACGACGCTCACCTACACGTGCAGGACCCCCGACGCGCCACGACGCGAACTGGGCTGCTCGGACACGGCTATGACGACGCGCCGCCAAGGGATCGCGGCGGTCGCCCTCGCCAGGTCGGTCTCGCGGGCCGTGACAGGCGCGGTTTGGCGCTTGAACCCCGACGACCGAGAAGCCTGTTCGGTTGCGTCGGGGTGCCGGCGTATCTCGGTCGTGGGTGTGGTTCGATCGGGTTGGTCGTTGAGATGAGAGTTGCGGTGGTGGGCGCCGGGATATCGGGGTTGGTGGTGGCGCATCTGCTGCACCAGGCGCATGAGGTCACCGTGTGCGAGGCGAATGCTTATGCGGGCGGGCACACGAACACGATCCGCGTCGACACTGCCAACGAGACGCATCACGTGGATACCGGGTTCATCGTCTTCAACGACCGCAATTACCCCAATTTCGAGCGGCTGCTCGAGCGCCTGTCCGTCGCTAGCCAGCGATCGTCGATGAGTTTCGGCGTCAGCGACGGGATTGGGGCCTTCGAGTACAGCAGCGCTTCTCCGAATGGCTTGTTCGCCAACGCGCGCGCACCTTCTGACCCCTCGCTTTCATCGCATGATCACCGATCTTGCGCGGTTTAACCGCGCGGGCCGGGAGTTGCTTGCCGATCGTGCAGACGATCTCTCACTCGGGGACTGGCTGGAGTGTCATCGTTTCTCTCGAGCGTTCATCGAGCGGCTGATCGTCCCGCAGGCGTCGGCGGTGTGGTCGGCTGACCCCCGCCAGATGTGGTCGTTTCCCGCCCGCTTCTTGGTGGAGTTCTTCGACAATCACGGGATGCTCTCGTTTCGCGGTCGGCCCCGCTGGCGGGTGGTCCGGCGGGGATCTGCGCGGTACGTGGAGGCGTTGACGCGACCGTTCGGCGAGCGGCTGCGGCTGCGCACGCCGGTCGATGCCGTCACGCGCCACGCCGATCACGTGCTCGTCTGCCCGCGCGGCGGTCGAGGCAGAGCGGTTTGACGAGGTGGTGCTGGCGACCCATTCGGATCAGGCGGTGGCGCTGCTTGTCGATGCCAGCGATCGCGAGTGCGAGATCCTCGGCGCGATTCCCTATCAGCCCAATGAGGCGGTGCTTCACACCGACGTGCGGCTGCTGCCGCGCCGCCGGCGCGCGTGGGCGAGCTGGAACTACCACTTGCTGGCCGAGCCGAAGGCCGCGAGCACCGTGACCTACCACATGAACCGCCTGCAGTCGCTGCGCGCGGAGCGGGAGTTCTGCGTGACGCTCAACCTCACCGAGCAGATCGACCCGGCGCACGTGATCCGCGCGATCCCTTACGCGCACCCCGTGTTTACGGCCGCGGGCGTCAAGGCGCAGGCGCGGGTGGATGAGATCGACGGGCGCAACCGGACGCACTTGTGCGGCGCCTACTGGGGATCGGGGTTCCACGAGGACGGCGTCGTCAGCGCCTTGCGCGTCGGCGAGCGCTTCGGAGCGCGGCTGTGAGCGCGAGCTGCATCTATGAGGGCACGATCCGCCACCGGCGCTTTGACCCCCGGCGCGAGTTCAGCCATCGGCTGGCGCTCGCGTACCTCGATCTCGACGAGCTCCCGGGGCTGCTCGACGGCCGGCTCGTCGCGCGGCGGCCGGGAGTGGTCCGCCTTGCTCGCCGGGACTACCTGGGCGATCCCGGCGTGCCGCTCGAGCGCGCGGTGCGCGACTTGGTGGACGACCGGACCGGATCGCGGCCGGAGGGTCCGGTCCGGCTGCTGGCTCACCTGCGGTCGTTCGGGCACTGCTTTAACCCCGTCAGCTTCTACTACTGCATCGAGGCGGGCGGAGAGCGCGTGCAGGCGCTCGTCGCGGAGGTGACGAACACGCCGTGGGGGGAGCGGCACACGTACGTGCTGGCAGGCGGGCAGGGAAGCTCTGCCGTGGTCGATGGTCAGTTCGACAAAGCGCTGCATGTGTCGCCGTTCATGGGCATGGATCACCGTTATCACGCTCGGGCGGCGATGCCCGCGCAGGCGCTGTCGGTTCACATTGCCTCCAACCGCGCGGGCGTCACCGTGTTTGACGCGACGCTCGCGCTGCGCCGCCGGGAGCTGACACGGGCATCGATGGCACGGACCACCGGCCGCTATCCACTCGCGACAGTCCGGGTCCTGGGACTGATCTACGTCCATGCGCTGGGGCTGAAGCTCGCGGGCGTGCCCGTCCACCGCCACCCGCAGACGGGACGGGCATGAGCGCCTGGCTGTGCCGCTGGCTCGTGTCGCTGCTGCTGGCGCGGATCAAGGCCGGCAGCCTGATCGTCTTCGAGGGCGAGGAGCGGCGTGTCTACGGCTGCGGGGCGCCCGCCGCGACCGTCCGGATCGACTCTCCGCGGGCGTGGCGGAAGCTGCTTGGTGGCAGCCGCGGGATGGCCGAGGCGTTTGCCCAAGGTCTGTGGGACTCGCCCGATCTGGTGCGCTTTGATCAGGATCGCGGCGCGCAACGCCGGCGGGCTTGACCGGCTGCGCTCGTGGCTCGCACCGCTGTGCTGGCCGCTGCAGCGCGCTGGGGCGCTTGTTCGCCGCAGCACCAGGCGCCGGCGCCGGCGCGACATCGCCGCCCACTACGACCTCGGCAACGAGCTGTTCTCGCGGATGCTCGATCCGACGATGAGCTACTCGTGCGCAGTATTCGAGCACGATGCGATGACGCTCGAGCAGGCCCAGCTCGCGAAGCTCGAGCGCATCTGCGAGCAGCTTGACCTCGGTCCCGAGGATCGCGTGCTCGAGATCGGAACGGGCTGGGGCGCGTTCGCGGTTCATGCCGCCACGACCCGCGGCTGCCACGTGACCACGACCACGATCTCGCGCGAGCAGCACGATTACGCGGTCGAGCAGGTCCACCGCGCGGGACTGAACGACCGGGTTACGGTCCTGATGGAGGACTACCGCGACCTGCGCGGCCGCTACGACAAGCTCGTCTCGATCGAGATGATCGAGGCGGTCGGCTGGCGGCACCTCGGCACCTTCTTCGCCAAATGCTCAGAACTGCTGGCCCCCGACGGCTCGATGCTGCTGCAAGCGATCACGATCGACGACCGCGTCTACGAGGTCGAAAAGGCATCCAGGTCGTTCATCAACACCTACATCTTCCCCGGCGGCTGCCTGCCCTCGCTCGAGGTGATCACGCGCAGCCTCGCCCGCAGGACCGACATGCAGGCGCTGGCGCTGGAGGATCTCACGCCGCACTACGTCGAGACGCTCCGGCGCTGGCGCAAGGCGTTCACCGCGCACGCCGACGCGCTCGCGGCGCTCGGCTACGACAAACGCTTCCGCCGGCTCTGGACGCTGTACCTCGCCTACTGCGAAGCCGGCTTCGCGGAGCGGCGGATCTGCGACGTCCAGCTGCTGCTGACCAAGCCCCGGTCCCGGATCGCCTCACGCACGCACCGCAACCGCTCTGGCCACAGCCAGCAGCGCGACCTCTCGCTGAGCGCATGACTGGCTCGCTGCTCGACGATCTGCTTGACCGCACGGTCCTTGTCGGTTACACGAGCGTCGGCTACCGGATCCGCAGTCACGGCTGGAGCGCGTCGGAGCTGCGGCCGATGAACGGCAAGGTTGTGCTCATCACCGGCGCGAGCTCCGGGCTTGGGCTCGCCGCCGCCAAGGGCTTCGCGCGTCTCGGCGCCACGGTCTGGCTGGTCGTCCGAAGCCGGGAGCGCGGCGAGCAGGCGCGCGCGAGGATCGCCGAGCGGTCCGGTAGCGACGACGTGCACGTGGCGTTCTGCGACCTCAGCAACCTCCAGTCGGTCCGCCAGTTCGCCGGACGCTTTGGAGATCAGGCATCGCGCCTGGATGTGCTGGTCAACAACGCCGGCGTGATGACAAAGGAACGCGCGCTGTCCGCCGACGGGATCGAGCTCACGGTCGCGACCAACGTCGTCGGACCGTTCCTGCTGACGAACCTGCTGATCGCACTGCTCAAGCAAAGCGCCCCGGCGCGGATCATCAACGTGTCCTCCGGCGGCATGTACACCCAGAAGGTCAGGGTCGATGACCTGCAAAGCGAGCACGGCCAGTTCGACGGGCCAACGGTCTACGCGCGCACCAAGCGCGCGCAGGTGATCCTCACCGAGATCTGCGCGCAGCGGCTGGCGGGCACCGGGGTCGTTGTCCACGCGATGCACCCAGGCTGGGCAGACACCCCCGGCGTGCGATCCTCGCTGCCTCGCTTCTACACAGCGACACGACCGCTGCTCAGAACGCCCGCGCAGGCCGCCGACACGATCGTCTGGCTCGCAGCCGCCGCCGAACCGGGCCGCAGTTCCGGCCGGTTCTGGCACGACCGCCGACAGCGCCCCACACGCCTGCTGCCCTGGACGAGAGAGACGCGACAGGAGCGCGAGCGCCTCCTCGCCGAGTGCGTACGACTCAGCGCCTT